>NZ_KV827781.1:292824-362954 GCF_001836225.1 Staphylococcus sp. HMSC036D05
GATAAATTATATTTCTGTCTCACTCCCTCATACCTTAACAATACAAATTAAATCTCCGAAATAGCAAGCATAAGGAACTAATAATTCAATAAAACGTATGAATAGAGATGATCCAACAAATAAATGACAGTTAAAAAATGATCGCAACATGTGATAGAATATATGAAGAAGAGGAGGATCATGCATGGAAGTTACATTTTTCGGTACGAGTGCAGGGCTACCGACTAAAGAGAGAAATACACAATCCATCGCTTTAAACTTAGAACCATATTCAAATTCAGTATGGTTATTTGATGTGGGCGAAGGAACGCAACACCAAATCTTACATCATTCTATTAAGTTAGGAAAGGTAGACCATATCTTTATCACTCATATGCATGGCGATCATATATTTGGTCTTCCTGGATTATTAACAAGTCGTTCTTTCCAAGGTGGGGAGAATAAACCGTTAACTTTAATCGGACCTAAAGGAATTCAAAATTACATAGAAACTTCTTTAAAATTATCCGAATCACATCTCAATTATCCAATTACGTACATCGAAATAAATCAACAATTTACATATCATCATGAAGGGTTTACGGTTAAAGCCGAATTACTTAATCATGGTATCACATCATACGGTTATCGTATTGAAGCACCCACAACACCAGGTACCATTGATGTGGAAGCATTAAAAGCGATAGGATTAGATCCTGGACCTAAATATCAAGAAGTTAAGGTTCAAGATACTTTCGAACATAACGGTTTAATGTATCAATCATCAGATTTCAAAGGTGCAGCGAAACCAGGTCCTGTCGTAGCAATATTCGGTGATACGAAACCTTGCGACAATGAATATATTTTAGCTAAAGATGCTGATGTCATGATTCATGAATCAACTTACATTGAAGGTGAAAAGACACTCGCCAACAACTATCATCACAGTCATATAGATGATGTATTCGACTTAATCAAGAATGCGAATGTAAGAAAAAGTTTAATCACACACATTAGTAATCGTTATAACATTGAAGAAGTTGAATCTATTTATGAAGCATTAAATAATCAATCAGATGTACCAAATTTTTATTTTGTTAAAGATTTTGATACTTATAAAATATAAAACAAACGCTTTTCTCATCACACCTTTATAATAGAGAGAAAAGCGTTTTTTAATTTATTCTGATTCTTTTTTAGATAATTCAACACTTCGATTTACGGCTGCTCCTAAACAATCTTCAAACATAGATACAATATCATATTGAGATAGGGCATCTAATCCTGCTTGTGTCGTACCACCTTTAGATGTGATATTCTTTCTTAATTGTTCCATGCTTAAATCAGAACGTTCAATCATCTTACTTGTACCGATAATTAAATTACGTATCGATTCCTCAACTTGATCTCTTTCTAAACCTAATTCAGTACCCGCTTTAACATATTGTTCAAAAACGTGATATAAGAATGCTGGTCCGCTTCCTGTAATCGCTGTTACTTGATGTAAATGGTCTTCAGAAACTTCAATCACAGAACCAAATGCGTTAACCAATTCATTCACTTCGTCTTTTGATTTAGGACCAAAGTTGTTAGAGAAACTAATACCTGTAACAGAATGACCAACCTGTGCATTCGTGTTCGGCATAATACGTGCTAAAGGATTATTAGTATTCAACTGTTCTCTAATATAATCAATAGAAAGTCCTGCCATAATTGAAATAAAGCGATTGTCTTCTGTAATGTCATCTCTAATTCTTTCCGCTAAAGCTTCAAAATCGTGAGGTTTTGTTCCTAAAAATACGTAATCCGCATCTTTTAACAATTCTGCATCATCATAGCTATAATTCACACCTAATCGTTCCGCAAAATCTTTTAAAGCTTGTTCATTTGATTTATTCGTTAAATAAATATCGTCAGCACCTAAATTACTTGAATTAATAATTCCAGTAAAAATAGCTTGTGCCATATTACCTGCGCCATAAAATACAAGTTTCATTTTAACCACATCACCTTCGTCATTTTTGATTATTGTTTTATCTTGCCTTAAGATTATAAGTACATATTAACACATATCTTAATCAAGTAATATCTCACGTTCAAGCCCTGATATTACTTGATTTTTCTAATAAAAATTAACGCAATAAACATAAATTAAACATTTAAAAAGGACGATGAAAATGATAGGTAAACATTACATAGTTACAGGTGGTACGAGCGGGTTAGGATTAGACATTGTTAAACAACTTCTAAAAAGAGGCGCACATGTAACTGTTCTAGCTAGAAATATAGAAAAGTTTAATCAAATTGATTTTCAAAATGATCAGAAGCATGTCAAAGGCATTCAATGCAATTTACAACATAGGGAAGACATTTCGCAATTAGAAGGTAAAATCAAAACGCCTGTTGACGGGCTCATCTACAGTTCTGGATTAGGCTACTTCAAATCCATCGATAACTATACTGCAGAGGAAATGATTGAAACGTATGATGTCAATCTGATTGGTTTTAATTTGTTATACAAAGTTTTACGACCTCAATTCGTTCAACATGCACATATTGTCGGAATATCTAGTCAAGCTGCGTTTGTGACACAAGCGAACGCAGCACACTACGGCGCATCTAAAGCAGCATTCAATGCCGTGTTAAATGCTTTACGAATTGAAGAACCGCAATTTCATATCATGACTGTCAATCCTGGTCCAATTGATACACCTTTCCATGAAAAGGCAGATCCAACACTCTCATTCTTTAACAAATATAAGTTCATCATGATTGATTCAGAACAACTGGCTACACGTATTGTGGAAGGCATATTAAAGAACAAAGCGGAGATTAACCAGCCTGCATGGATGCATAAATTACTGAAATTCTATCAACTTGCACCACGAACACTTGAAAAGTTATTGCCTAAATTCTTTAAAACTAAAGAATAGGCGCACAATCACCGTTCTTAAAATATAAAAAAGCGAAGACGTTCTTAAGTCATGGGCCCACAAAAGTAATATTTTTAATTCTACTCAGTGTGTTCATACCGGAACATCTTCGCTTATTAATTTATCTATTTTAAATGTTGCGTATATTCTATATTTTTCACGCGGTCGCGTGCTGATTTGATTTGGTCTAAGCTCACATCTTTATTAAAATTACGCACATTTTCTTCTAATTGTTCAACACTGCTTGCGCCCACAATAATTGAACCAAGTGCATCGTGAGAAGTTAAATATTTGAAAGAAAGGGCACTTAAATTACTTTCAATTTCTTTAACAGATGCAATGACTTCACCTAACTCATCATGCGTATAATCAAAAATACCATCTTGGAATTTCTGGTCTAATGCATTCACACTATTAGATGTCAATAAACCTTTAAATACAGGTCCACGTGCAAGCACTTTAACTTGTTTCTCATGAACAGCATCTAAAAGATTTTCTGGTCGATTATCAATTAAATTAAATTGAGACATTAATGTTTCGATTTGGCTATGCTTTAAATAGTAATCTATGACATTAGGTCGGATAGAAGAAATTCCATACGCACGAATGATACCTTCTTGTTTTAATTCATCAAATGCACTAATTGTTTCATCTAATGGATCATCAATAGTACCACCATGTAATTGGTATAAATCGATATGATCTAAACCTAATCGTTGAAGTGAACCTTTAACACCTTCTTTAATATGTTTCTTAGAAGGATCCCATGTTATGTTTCCATCGTCAGTTAGTCGATTGCCGACTTTCGTACCGATAACGATGTCATCACGATTTTGATATTTCTTTAATGCTTTTCCTACAATTTCTTCATTGATACCTTGATCATACATATCCGCTGTATCAAAATACGTGATTCCATTTTCAATTGCGCTTTCAATGATAGGTTGTGCTTTTTTATAATCTGTACCTAAACTCATGCAACCTAATCCAAGTTCAGAAATTTCGATGCCACTTTTCAAAATATTTTTTTGCAAGTCCATTCTCCTTTCGATACACTTTAACTGACGCATTCAGTTTACCAATTAATAAATATAAATAAAAGGGACGTGTTTTAATATGAGATTAAATGAAAAAACGATTGATAGAACTGTAATATATAATGGTAAGATTATCGATTTAGAAGTACATGATGTTGAATTACCCGATGGCAGTACCTCTAAACGTGAGCTAGTGTATCACAACGGTGCAGTTGCAGTATGTGCAGTTACACCTGAAAATGAAGTGCTCCTAGTCAAACAATTTAGAAAGCCTGCAGAAAAGCCTTTACTCGAAATACCAGCTGGCAAACTTGAAAAGGGCGAAGAACGAGAAGAAGCAGCAAAACGCGAACTACAAGAAGAAACGGGCTACATTGCATCTGATCTTGAATTCGTTACAGATATGTATGGTTCTCCAGGATTTTCAAGCGAAAAATTATCAATCTATTTCACAGATCAACTCACTGAAGGAGAAATGAATTTAGACGAAGATGAATTTGTAGAACTACATAAAGTGTCTATTGAGAATGTGAAAACAATGCTAGAAAACAAGGAACTTGAGGATGCTAAAACGATTATCGCTTTACAGCATCTATTATTAAATTATAATCATTCTAAATAAGTATCGTAATCCCTTGCTTTTTATTGAGAATATTGATATTTTATTTAGTGAATCATAGATTAAATTAAAATGATTATAATTCTTAGTAGAGGAGTGAGGCCTCCGTGGAAGAACGTTTAAATCGCGTGAAGCAACAATTACAGCAATCATCTTATAAATTAACTCCACAACGAGAGGCGACAGTTAGAGTATTAATTGAAAACGAGAAAGATCATCTTAGTGCTGAAGATGTCTATTTAAAAGTAAAAGATAAAGCACCTGAAATTGGTTTAGCTACTGTATATAGAACTTTAGAACTCTTAGCAGAACTTAAAGTTGTTGATAAAATCAATTTCGGTGACGGCGTGGCACGCTTCGATTTACGTAAAGAAGGGGCTAAACACTTCCATCATCATTTAGTTTGCATGGAATGTGGGAAAGTAGACGAAATCGATGAAGACCTTTTGCCTGAAGTTGAGAATCGTGTGGAGAATGAATTTAATTTTAAAATTTTAGATCACCGACTCACTTTCCATGGTGTTTGTTCAGATTGCCAAGCGAAAGGTAAAGGCTAAGACCTTTCATTTTCATAATAAGCAATGCGTATTTAATTAAGTTTGAAAGAAGCCACCGCTTCAATAGAGGTGCTGACATGAATACAATTATCGAAGAATATTTAAATTTCATCCAAATCGAAAAGGGTTTGAGTAGTAATACGATTGGTGCGTACCGTAGAGATTTAAACAAATATAAAACGTATCTCGAGGAACGAAAGATTACACATATTGATTTCGTAGATCGCCAAGTGATTCAAGAATGTTTAGGACATTTAATCGATTTAGGTCAATCGTCGAAATCATTAGCACGTTTTATCTCAACAATAAGAAGCTTTCACCAATTTGCATTAAGAGAGAAGTATGCAGCGAAAGACCCTACAGTTCTTATTGAGACACCTAAATATGAGAAGAAACTTCCTGATGTGCTAGAAGTACAAGAAGTTTTAGATTTACTAGAAACACCTGATTTAACTAAGAATAATGGCTACCGTGATCGTACGATGTTAGAACTGTTATATGCGACAGGGATGCGAGTATCTGAAATTATTCAATTGGAAGTAGAAGACGTTAATCTAATGATGGGGTTCGTTAGAGTCTTCGGTAAAGGAAATAAAGAACGTATTGTTCCGTTAGGTGATGCTGTAATTGAATATTTAACAACTTATATCGAAACGATTCGCCCTCAATTATTGAAACAAACAGTAACACATGTGTTATTTCTCAATATGCACGGTAAACCACTATCTCGTCAGGGTATTTGGAAAATGATTAAACAAAACGGTATCAAAGCCAATATTAATAAAACATTAACACCACATACATTACGACATTCGTTTGCTACACATTTACTTGAAAATGGCGCAGATTTGAGAGCTGTACAAGAAATGTTAGGACATTCCGATATTTCTACCACACAATTGTACACTCACGTCTCTAAATCACAAATTAGAAAAATGTATAATCAATTCCATCCAAGAGCATAGTCTTAATTTAAAAGACCAATAAACGTATTGATAACATCTCATCATCAAACGTTTATTGGTCTTTTAATGTATTATAAGGTTGTTGCAATTTTTTATGACGAAGTTGTTTCGCTTCTTCCCGAGCTTGAATAACTTCTGAACGGTCTCTTTTCAAATGATGGTGAACAATATACGGCTCTGATATGACAAATGATGTAAAAATATAATTAGGATATACCTTTTTGATATATTGATAAAAGGATGTCTCTAAAGGCAACTTGACTGGGACAAATGGTTGATTTTCCCTTAAAGATGTTATTTGATGTCGAATTAAATTTTTATAATCGTGGATGTCGAGATGTAATTGTTCTGAATCT
Source organism: Staphylococcus sp. HMSC036D05 (assembly GCF_001836225.1). Taxonomy (NCBI): domain Bacteria; kingdom Bacillati; phylum Bacillota; class Bacilli; order Caryophanales; family Staphylococcaceae; genus Staphylococcus; species Staphylococcus sp. HMSC036D05. Next base: position 299,271 of record NZ_KV827781.1, read on the forward strand.
GCAGCATTGCTAATGACAGAAAGAGACTTTTCATAAGATTTCAAAGCACCTTTATGATTACCGCGTCGATAATGATAACAAGCTGTCGCAAAGAGGATTAAACTCACGACGGCGTCATTTTTAGAAAAAGAGGGATACGCTTTCCAAGCTTCTTCTAAAATATCATGACACAGAAAGTAATGTTGGTTCTTATGAAATTGATAATAAAAATGAATTAACGCATCTTCCATAATCATTCACCCATAATTTAAAAGTTATATGTATTCATGCTATAATATTTGTGTGAAATATGCACTTAAGATGCAACATGAGATAGAGGTAGATACGATGTATGAAGTAAAACTCGATGCATTTAATGGGCCGTTAGACTTGTTATTGCATTTGATTCAAAAATTTGAAATTGATATTTATGATATTCCTATGAAAGCTTTAACCGAACAATATATGCAATATGTACACGCGATGAATCAACTTGAAATCAATATTGCGAGCGAATATTTAGTCATGGCGTCTGAACTTTTAATGATTAAAAGTAAGTTATTACTGCCTCAAACAAGCGTAGAAGATGACATAGAAGAAGATCCGCGTGAAGATTTAGTAGGACGATTAATCGAATATCAAAATTATAAGGAATATACAGAAATATTGAATGATATGAAAAATGAACGTGATTGCTATTACACAAAGTATCCTACTGATTTATCTCATTTAGAAACTGATGAATCTTGGGATCCTAATCAAACGATTGATTTAACAGAACTCATCGTTGCATACCAAAGAGTAAAAAATAGAGTTGAGCTTAATACACCTAAATCTGTTGAGATAAAAAAAGAAACATTTACGATTCAACAAGCAACTGAACAAGTTACAAACCGTTTGAAAGAACATGAATCATTTAATTTCTTTAGTTTATTCACGTTTCATGAACCTGTGGAACAAGTGGTCACACACTTTTTAGCCATTTTAGAAATGTCTAAATCTGGCATCGTTAATATTAATCAACAACATCAATTTGAAGACATCGATATCATTAGAGGAGTGAATTACAACATTGGATAACCAAGGAATATTAGAAGCATTACTTTATACTTCTGGTGACGAAGGATTAGACCAAAAACAATTAATGGAGATATTAGATGTAGATAAAAATGAACTTGAAAATTTAATTCAATCTTATCAATCTTCAGGTTTGGTTATCCAAAAATTCGGTACAACGTATGTTTTAACAACAAAAAAAGATGCTTCTTCATACATTGAACAATTAATTGAGCAAAAATCTAAAATGAAATTATCCCAAGCTGCAATGGAAACACTGTCCATTATCGCTTATAACCAACCACTTACACGTAGCGATATTGAAATGATTAGAGGTATTAATTCTGACGGTGCAGTTAAGACACTCATTGCAAGAGGATTAGTAGAAGCTAAAGATGTCGATCATTCTAGGAGTCATCATTTAATTACGACGGATTTATTCTTAAATGTTTTTGGAATAGAAAATCTTGAAGCATTACCAACTACTGAAGAGGATGATGAAGAAATGGACGAATTCTTCAGTAATTTAGTCAACCAAAAAGGAGATTCAAATGAGTAAAGAACAAGAAAGATTACAAAAGAGGATAGCGAATAGCGGGTATACGTCACGACGCAAAGCTGAAACACTCATCACTGAAGGAAAGGTTAGTGTTAACGGTCAAGTCGTTACTGAATTAGGAACAAAGGTCTCTAATTCAGATACTGTAGAAGTTGAAGGCATAAAAATAGAACAAGAAGATAAAATGTATATTCTATTTTATAAACCTACACAAGTCATCACGAGCGTTTCAGACGATCGTGGTCGCACGGTTGTAACAGATTATTTTGATGATATTGAAACACGTATTTATCCAGTAGGTCGTTTAGATTATGATACGTCTGGGATTTTACTTTTAACTAACGATGGAGAATTCACAAATTTAATGACACATCCTCGTTATCACATCAAAAAGAAATATGTCGCTAAACTCAAAGGTTATTTAATGAGAGAAGAAGTCAAAGAACTAGAAAAAGGTATCCAGTTAGAAGATGGATTTACACAACCTGCTCAAGTTAAAATCAAAAAGCAAGATAAAGAAAAGAATACAACCTTAGTTGAAATTACAATTAGCGAAGGAAGAAATAGACAAGTGCGTCGCATGTTCGAGCATTTTGGTCATCAAGTGAATAAATTAACACGTATTCAATTCGGGCCTTTAGATTTGAAAGGTTTAAATGCTGGTGAAGGACGCGTCTTAACCCCGCACGAAGTAAAAACGTTAAGACATTTAGCGGAAAATGGTAAATAAACACAAATAATATGTTTTTACCAATAAGTTTGAGATTTTTTTCACAAAGTTTTATCTATCAATCACTTAATCTGTTCAACCTATGCTATAATAACAAATGAATTTGAACAGCATGTGTAGGAGGTATAAAGTATTATGGCTAACGAAATTTTAATCGTTGATGATGAAGACAGAATCAGAAGATTACTTAAATTATATTTAGAAAGAGAATCTTTTGAAATCCATGAAGCAAGTAATGGGAAAGAGGCTTATGAGCTTGCGATGGAGAATAACTATGCGTGCATTCTTTTAGATTTAATGCTTCCAGAAATGGATGGTATAGAAGTTGCTTCTAAACTAAGAGAACATAAAGAAACGCCTATTATTATGCTTACGGCTAAAGGTGAAGAGACAAATCGCGTTGAAGGATTTGAATCTGGTGCTGACGACTACATTGTTAAACCATTTTCACCACGAGAAGTCGTATTAAGAGTAAAAGCTTTATTAAGACGTACACAGTCTGCAAACTCTGAACAAAGCGAACCACATGCACGAGACATTATCGAATTTAATCATTTAGTTATTGATAATGACGCACATAGAGTACTTGCAGACAACGAACAGGTGAATTTAACACCTAAAGAATATGAATTATTAATTTATTTAGCTAAGACACCAAATAAAGTGTTTGATCGTGAACAATTACTTAAAGAGGTTTGGCATTATGAATTTTATGGCGACTTGCGAACAGTGGATACACATGTTAAGCGTTTAAGAGAAAAATTAAATCGTGTGTCTAACGATGCAGCTCAAATGATACAAACTGTTTGGGGCGTCGGTTATAAATTCGAGGTTAAAGCCAGTGATGAACCGACTAAATAGTGTAGTTATAAAACTGTGGTTAACTATTATTTTAATAGTGGCGACAGTTTTAATTTTATTAAGTGTATCCCTAATCACATTTATCCAATATTATTTCACGCAAGAAACTGAAAATTCTATCAAAGAAGATGCCAAAAGAATTAGTTCACTCGTAGAGAAATCAAAAAATAAATCTCTTGCCATTCAAAACAGTCAAAAGTTAATAGATGGGCCTGGTGGACTTATTATTATGAAAGATTTTAATGATAAGCCAGCATCATCGTATAATAATACTAAAATTCAAATGCTTAAAGAAATTAAGCATAACGATAATTTTAAAAAGGTCTTCCAAAAAGGTGAATTTGAAACTCAAAATGTCACTATAAAAAATCATGGTGATACTCAGTCTTATATTCTCCTGGGTTATCCGATGAAAGCTCAAAAAGACGCACACGGTAAACATAGTGGTGTATTTATCTATAAAGACTTAAAATCTATCGAAGATACGAATAATGCTATTACAATTATCATCTTAATAACAGCTATTATCTTTATTGCTGCAAGTACCATTTTCGCATTTTTCCTATCTAATAAAATAACGAAACCACTTCGCCAATTAAAAACACAGGCTCAAAAAGTTTCAGAAGGTGATTATAGCCATATCTCATCAGTCAAAACCAAAGATGAAATAGGTGATTTATCAAGAGCTTTTAATAATATGAATTATGAAATTCAAGAACATATCGAAGCATTATCATCTTCTAAAAATATTAGAGATAGCCTTATCAATTCCATGGTTGAAGGGGTACTAGGCATAAATGATCAACGTGATGTCATAATATCAAATAAAATGGCTGATGATATCATCCATAACATTGATGACTTTTCAAAAGAATTAATCGAAAAACAAATCGAACAAACATTTAAATCTGAAGGTACAGAATTCCAAGAAATAGAAATTAATACGAGATATTACGTCTTTATCACAAGTTATATTAATCGTATTCAACCTAATGGCAGAAGCGGTATCGTGGTGATTATACGAGACATGACAAATGAACATAACTTGGATCAAATGAAGAAAGACTTTATCGCAAATGTCTCTCATGAATTACGTACGCCCATATCATTGTTACAAGGTTACACTGAATCCATTGTTGATGGTGTTGTAACTGAACCAGACGAAATACGAGATTCTCTTGCTGTCGTGTTAGATGAATCTAAGCGTTTAAATCGTCTTGTCAACGAGTTACTAAATGTTGCACGCATGGATGCAGAAGGTTTATCAGTAGAGAAAGAAGTTCAACCCATTGATGACCTTTTAAATAAAATGAAAGCCAAATACCGAATGCAAGCTGAAGATTTAGATCTCACAATGGAATTTAATTCAGGCAATGATAATCAGTTGTGGGATTATGATATGGACCGCATGGACCAAGTTCTAACCAATCTGATTGACAATGCATCTAGATATACGCAACCTGGTGATACCATTGCAGTAACTACTGCCAAAGATAATCGTTATAACATCTTATATATTAGTGACACTGGAACGGGTATTGCACCCGAACATTTACAACAAGTCTTTGACCGCTTCTACAAAGTTGACGCTTCCCGAAAACGCGGTAAACAAGGTACAGGTTTAGGACTCTTTATTTGTAAAATGATTATCGAAGAACATGGTGGCAAAATTGAAGTTGAAAGTGAGCTAGGTAAAGGCACGACATTTATTATTAAATTGCCTCAACCACACATTGAAAATAACTAAGCAGAGTCGTTGAGTTTATAGATTTTATCGTGTAATATAAATTTTAAATAAAATCATTATAAATATTCATCTTCGGGGTAGGGTGTAATTCCCAACCGGCAGTAATTTAAGCCTGCGACGAAGTGAAGTAAGAAACATATATTTTACTTCACTTCTTGATTCAGTGAAAATCTGAAGCCGACAGTATAGTCTGGATGGGAGAAGATGGAGGTTTTTTGTTGTGCAAATTTCCTCCTTTTCTGTGCAAGATGAATGGAAGGAGAAAATTGAATATGCAACAAAATAAACGTCTAATTACCATTAGTATGTTAAGTGCGGTAGCGTTTGTGTTAACTTTCATTAAGTTTCCAATACCTTTCTTACCGCCGTATTTAACATTAGATTTTAGTGATGTTCCAACACTACTTGCTACGTTCATATTAGGACCACTCGCAGGTGTGATCGTGGCTCTCATTAAAAACATCTTAAATTTTCTATTTAACATGAGTGACCCAGTAGGTCCAGTAGCGAATTTCTTAGCAGGTGTAAGTTTCTTGTTATCTGCTTACTATGTTTATGTGAGAAAACGTACCTCACGTTCATTAATAAATGGATTAATTGTTGGTACCATTGTGATGACAATTGTATTAAGTATCCTCAATTATTTCGTGTTACTTCCTTTATATGGAATGATCTTCAATTTAGGTGACGTTGTGAAAAACGTCAAAATTGTGATCGTTTCTGGAGTGATTCCATTTAATATTATCAAAGGTCTCGTCATTTCAGTTATCTTTGTTTTACTCTATAGACGTCTTAAAAATATTTTAAAATAAAACACATGCTCTCTATTCTAAGTTAAATCAACGTTTCTTAGTTTAGAGAGCATTCTTTATATACATATATTGAATACATCATCAGTAGGGTCATAGATAAAATTTTTTATTAAACTAAAAAAGCTCGAATCCTTAAACAAAATTAAGAATCCGAGCATATCTATTATTCAAATTTAAGCGCGTCACCATCAAATGGTTCGTCTTCAATTTTAATTGAGTCTGTTGGACAACCTTCTAATGCGTCTTCCATATCTTCGTACAACTCTTCTGGCACTTCTGCAGTACCTTGGTTATCATCAAGGATTACGAAAGCAATACCTTCGTCGTCGTAATCATAAATATCTGGAGCTGCTGCACCACATGCACCACATGCGATACATGTATCCATATCAACGATTGTATATTTAGCCATTTTCATTCGCCTCCTTTGATAAAAATGCTACACTAGTATTGCTAATACAATTGTAGACATCGACATTTTTCATTTCAATATATTCGTTTTATAGAGTGAGGTTTTAATTTGAACCATATATTATTTTATGCCATTAATCATGCATATAACTACAAAACAAATAAAAGCATTTATAATATTTTAATAGGCAAGAAGTCTCATCAAACGTTTTTTGATGCTTCGAGCCAACAACTTTTGTCATTATATCATAGTTTACCCAATTTAAAATATCCTACTTTTGAGCGATTTATACTCCAAATGTATGATTTTGAAAGTAAATTTACAATTAAAACACATTCTCGTTATACATATGATAGTTTAATTCAAACATTTAGTTGTATACAACTGCTTATTCAAACTTTATCACATACACGTAAACAATCTTTTAAATTTATACCCGCAGTTCAAAACACTTTTATTCAACAAAAAGTTAAACAACTATATAGTCACATCAAGACAAATCATTTAGAAGAAGATTTGATCAAAGAAATTTACTTACTTTTCGAGACCATTCAAAAGAAGCACAACACGAATTATCTTCATTATTATTTACAAGGTTACGATGAACCTATGTATACAAGACAACAAATTAGTCTAATCGAAGAGATGAAGCAATCTGAACTATTTGAAATTGAAATGGTTCAACTTATTGATTTAATAGAAGAAATTGAACATGAGTTAAGATATCCAATACTGTCCCAAACTGTGATTTTACCACCCTTGTTAAATCAAACCTATTTAAGTTATCAAAAACTGCGTACTGGAGTAACTATGAAAGAGATTGCTGAACGTCAAAATGTTAAAATTAATACAGTCGAAGACCATGTATTAGAAATTTTCATCAAAGGTTACCAAAAAGATTATTCTACTTATATAGAAGAAACGAGACTCAAACAGTTTGTGTCGTATTATAATAATCATAAAGGATTAAGATTAAGAGAATATAAGAACGAATTTGAAGATTTGACTTATTTTCAAATTAAATTAGTGATTGTAGGTATTGAGCGAGGCGATTTAAATGCTAGAGGATAAACTGAAAGACTGGTTTGGATTTAAAACTTTCAAGCCCGGCCAAAAAGATATTATACAAAGCGTCTTAGAAGGCAAGCATACATTAGGCATACTTCCAACTGGCAGTGGGAAAAGTTTATGTTATCAATTCCCAACATATCTTATCGAAAAGCCAACGCTAGTCATCTCACCACTTATTTCACTGATGGATGATCAAGTGATGCAAATGAAGTTAAACGGTGAATCGCAAGTTGCCTATATACATTCTGGAATGGACGAAGTTGAAAAAAGAAATAATATCAAACGGCTTCCGCAAAGTCGCTTTATATATTTGAGTCCAGAATACATTTTACAACCACAAAACTTTAAACTAATTTCCCGTATTGATTTTGGTCTTATTGTGTTAGATGAAGCACATTGCTTATCGGAATGGGGATATGACTTTAGACCTCATTATGCTTTAATTGGTCAGATTATCTCACATTTTAAGCAGGCTCGTGTGCTTGCATTAACTGCAACTGCACCACCTCATCTAGATGAGGATTTAACTCAAATACTTAATGTGAAATTTAATGTGATTAAGACAAGTATGAGTCGCGAGAATATTTCTTTACAACATAGAAATTTTAATGATGATGATGAGAAAATAGAATGGCTTATTCCATTTCTAAATTATTCGGGCCCTACAATTATCTACATATCTTCTAAGAAAAAATGCTTAGAACTCGCAAATTTAATATATGATGCAGGATTTTTAACAGGGATTTATCACGGAGATTTAAGTTATCAAGAACGACAGACCGTACAACAACAGTTTTTAAACAATGACATACCCGTTATCGTCGCAACAAGTGCATTTGGAATGGGCATTAATAAAAAAGATATACGCACCGTGATTCATTTCCATCTTTCTTCAAGTCCATCAAACTATTTACAAGAAATTGGTCGTGCTGGACGAGATGGTAAATTGAGTCAGGCCATAAGTTTATATCAACCTGATGATCGCTTTTTATTAGAAACTTTATTGTTTACAGATATGATTACTGATGAAGATATTTCAATGTTTGAATTAGGTGATTTCTTACCTCCTGATAAGAAAGAAATCTTGGAAACGTTGTATCGACAATTTTCTGTGAGTGAGCTTAGAAGTATTTTCAAAAAGTCATACCAACGTAAACGTTTAGGCTATATGCGTATGCTTGGATATAAAGATATAGACCAATGTCGTCGCAACTATTTACTGGAATTCTTTAATGAACATCCAGACAAACCAAATCAATGTTGTGATAATGATACCGATTTGAAGGAAATTAAAAATTTTAATCGTAAAAAAGTGAAAAGAAAAATGACTTATGAAGAAAAACTCAAAAATTTGTTTGAACCCTAGCTATCGCTTTACTTAAAGAAATTTATCAAGCTATAATTAATGTGTAATACCAATATAAATGTGTTAAATAATTTTAAAATTCATACATATTCACGTGATGACGTGGGTATAGAAATTGTAACGTTAATAATTTCATAAAACAAAGAAAGGATGATGCTTGTGTCTAACAATAATTTTAAAGATGATTTTGAAAAAAATCGTCAATCTATTGATCCAGAAGAACACAATAATCGTACAAATGAAGAACAACAAGATGAAACAAAAGAAAATGTAGAGGATAAATCAAATCAACAATTTCCTCCAAGAAACGCGCAACGTCGTAAAAGACGCAGAGATGTTGCAACAAATCATAACAAACATGAAGATGATAATAACGAACACTCACAAAATAGCAATAATTCATTAGATGACCGTTATGATGAAACTTCATTACATAATGGTGAAAATGATAATTACGACACAGCATCTCGTTCTAATGATAATGGTGCGCACGCAAACCGTTCTAGTAACGATAAGCAAAACGAACAAGGCGCTCAAGATGATAGACTTGTTAGTGGTAAAGATGCAACAATTGCTGGAGGTGCTGCTGGAGCAGGAGCTACTGGAAAGGCTTCAAAAGAGGCTAACAAAAAATCTGGAGCTCGTCCTGGCCCAAAAGTAAATGAAGGCCATAATAATGACCTTACAGACGATCATGAACGTCGCTCTAATAATCATCACGAAAGTAGCGATGAAAACGCTACGCATGATTCAAAAGATGATAACCATTCTTCTAATAAAGGCAAAAAAGCTGCAGCAACTGGCGCAGGTGTAGCTGGCGCTGCAGGCGTGGCTGGTGCAGCTAAACATCATCATGATAAAAAAGGAGAAAATCATTCTGATAGAAATACGAGCCGTGATCAGCATCATGACAACGAAAATGACCGTTATAGAAATGATGAAACGAGTCATGATAATCATGAACATGATAAAAAGTCTGGCAAAGGTAAGAAAACTGCTGCTGTAGGCGCTGGCGCTGCAGGTGCTGCCGGAGCTGCTGGTTTAGCGAAGCATGAACATGATAAACACAAAAATGGTGACAAACGTGGTGATCAAAGACAACACGATGATAGAAACCAACATAGAGATGAACAACGTCGTCAACATCATCACGAAGATAATCATGATGGTAAGAAAAAAGGTGGATTAATGAAAATATTATTACCACTTATCGCCGCTGTACTTATCATTGGTGCCATTGCTATCTTTGGCGGTATGGCATTAAATAACCATAATGATAGTAAAAATGATGATAACAAAGTTTCTGATCAAAGTAAGAAAGATTCAGACAAGAAAGATAATGACAAAGATAAAGCAGCTAGTGACAAAGATAAAGACAAAAATAAAGATAAATCATCTTCAGATAACAATTCATCAAGCTCAAATAGTAATGCATCTGGTTCAGATGAAAATGGCAATAACTCAAATAGCGATAACCAAAACGGCACAACTAATAACCAAAACCAAGGTACTCAAAACCAAAACAATGGTAATGCAGCACAAGGGAATAATGGCCAACAAAATAAACAAGGTCAACAATCACACACTGTAAATGGACAAGAAAATCTATATCGTATCGCAATCCAATATTATGGTAGTGGTACTCAAGAAAATGTTGACAAAATTAAACGTGCAAATGGATTAAACAGTAATAACATCCATAACGGCCAAACATTAGTTATTCCTCAATAAAACGATTTTAATCGATAATGATTAACGTCCTCTTAGTTCACGCTGAGAGGACGTTTTTTATATTGCATGAAATTTTCCTGATTTTATACAATTCATGCTTAGCTAAATTAAGTAATAACTGATATAATGATTTGGTGATTAAAGGAGGGCAAATCATGCAAAGAGTTGAAAGCATTATTATTGGTGGTGGCCCATGTGGTTTAAGTGCTGCGATTGAGCAAAAGAAAAAAGGTATCGAAACGTTAGTTATTGAAAAAGGGAACGTTGTAGAATCAATCTACAATTATCCAACACATCAAACTTTCTTTTCATCAAGTGACAAATTAAGCATTGGTGATATTCCATTTATTGTTGAAGAAAGTAAACCAAGACGTAATCAAGCACTCGTTTATTACAGAGAAGTAGTGAAGCATCATCAATTAAATATCCATCCATTCGAGGAAGTTTTAACAGTTAAAAAGATTGATAACAAATTTACAATCACTACGACAAAAGATGTCTATGAATGTAAATTTTTAACAGTTGCAACAGGTTATTATGGTCAACATAATACTTTAGAAGTTGAAGGTGCCGAATTACCAAAAGTATTCCATTACTTTAAAGAAGCACATCCTTACTTCAACCAAAATGTTGTAATCATTGGTGGTAAAAATTCTGCTGTAGATGCTGCACTAGAATTAGAAAAAGCAGGCGCAAATGTGACAGTCATTTATCGTGGAGAAAGATATCCAAAGGCAATTAAACCTTGGATATTACCAAATTTCGAGTCTTTAGTTACTCATGAAAAGATTACAATGGAATTTAACGCGAACGTGACTCAGATTACTGAAGATACAGTCACTTATGAAAAGGATGGCCGTACTATTGAAATCGATAACGATTACGTATTTGCAATGATAGGTTATCATCCTGATTATGAATTCTTAAAATCAATCGGAATTGAAATCAATACGAACGAATACGGTACAGCACCAGTTTACAATCGTGAGACGTATGAAACGAATGTAGAAAACTGTTATATTGCAGGTGTGATTGCTGCAGGAAATGATGCAAATACTATTTTCATTGAAAACGGTAAGTATCATGGTGGAATCATTACTCAAAGTATTCTTAGTAAGAAACAAACACCTCTAGAAACTTAAGTTAAATCATTTACACACATCAATTCGTTTAGGTATAACAAATCCCTCAGAAAGTTTTAATATTTTCTGAGGGATTATTTTTATTTATTCCATACATTTTATTATTATAGTTGCCATGATTTTTAGTAATTATACAAATTAGAATTTATTCTTCAAAGTATGCTTTAAGTTTCTGATGATTCATATCTTGACTTAAACCAACTAATAATTTAAGTCGTGCTTTAGGACCGTTTAATCCATTTGAAAAGATGACACCCTTTTCAAACAAATCAAAACCGCCACCTTCATAAGCATATACTGGGCTAACAATACCATTAAATGATCTTGAAACAAGTACAATTGGGATGCTCTTATCAAGACAATGTTGAAGTCCAGATAAGCATGTCGCAGGGAGATTTCCTTGTCCGAGTGCTTCAATAACTAAACCATCGATTTCTTGATTAGCATAGAAATCTAATAAGTCACTTTCCATTCCCATATAGGCTTTGATAAGTGGCACTTTAAGTTGATGATTAATTGATTTAAAGGAAGTTTGTCGATATGGATGATTATGAAATTGCACTCGGTCTTTTGTTAATACGCCAAGCGGACCATGATTAGGACTTTGGAATGTATTAATATTTGAAGTATGCGTTTTCGTTACATTTCGCGCTGTATGAATTTCATCATTAAAGACGACCATGACTCCTTTTCCTAAAGCAGCATCTGAAGAGGCAACTCTAATTGCTGAAATAAAATTATATAAACCATCTGACCCAATTTCATTAGACGATCTCATTGCACCGGTAATAACTACAGGCTCATCAATATCTAATAATAGGTCTAATAAAAAGGCCGTTTCCTCGAGTGTATCCGTCCCATGAGTAACAACATAACCATCATAATCATTATCATTCACGCATTGAATAATCGTTTCTCTGAGGCGAGTGACATTCTTTGTCGTCATGTGAGGAGAAGGCACATTGAGTAAATGCATTTCTTCAACTTCAGCGTATTGATTAATAATATCTTGATGTTGGGAAATAGGATTTTCCTCGTTGGTAACAACTTTGTTTGTAGCATCTTGTGACATACTAATTGTACCGCCAGTATGTATAACAAGGAGTTTTTTCATGATCTTTCCTCCTATTAATTTTTTACTTTTTTATGATAAAATAAGATTTACAAAACAACAAGGAAGGTTAATTAATAATGAGTTCAATCAATATTGCATTAGATGGACCAGCAGCTGCAGGTAAGAGCACAATTGCGAAACAAGTTGCAAGTCGTCTAACTATGATATATGTTGATACAGGAGCAATGTATCGTGCCATTACATATAAATATTTACAAAATGGCAAACCTGAAAATTTCGATGAATTAATTCAAAATACTGAATTAGAATTGACTTATGATAAAGAAAAAGGTCAAAGAATAATTTTAGACGGTCAAGATGTGACAGACTACTTAAGAGAAAATGACGTCACAAATCATGTTTCTTACGTTGCTTCAAAAGAACCTGTACGTTCGTTTGCAGTTAAGATTCAAAAAGATTTAGCTGCTAAAAAAGGAATAGTGATGGACGGCAGGGATATTGGTACTGTCGTGTTACCAAACGCCGAACTCAAAGTTTATATGATTGCATCAGTTGAAGAACGTGCTGAACGCCGTCAAAAGGAAAATGAGTTACGTGGTATTGAGTCTAATTTAGAACAACTTAAACAAGAAATTGAAGATCGCGACCATTATGATATGAATCGCGAAATTTCTCCGCTGAAGAAAGCAGACGATGCAATTACTTTAGATACAACCGGGAAATCAATCGAAGAAGTTACAAACGAAATTTTAGATATGGTTGAAAACTTAAAATAAATTTAAAGCTTAAAGACTATGATTGTGTATCTTATTGGTACGTCATCATAGTCTTTTTAAGCATATCGGTTTAATTAAGTATTAATATTATATATAATTAACTTGGAAAATAAGATTTGCATCTGTGATTAGTTACTAACTATATTTTTTCAAAATTATAATTTAACATATCTTAATAAGTGATGGTCATTCAAACTATATAGTCGAGTAAAATTACGTGTTTAAAAATGATGCATTTCAATTCGTTAATAAACTATATCAATTTTAGGTAATGAACCAAATTTAGACAGAAGCAATTTTAAGATAAAGTAAACCATGTTAAGATTGCCCGTTTGAAAGTAGAATTTCTTGACAATTCTGTCAGTTTATAAGATGTTATAATTATGTAGTGTTTAAGGAGGCAAACAAGATGACTGAAGAATTCAATGAATCAATGATTAATGACATTAAAGAGGGTGACAAAGTCACTGGTGAAGTTCAACAAGTTGAAGATAAACAAGTTGTTGTGCACATTAATGGAGGTAAGTTTAACGGTATCATCCCAATTAGCCAGCTTTCTACTCACCACATCGAGAGCCCAAGTGAAGTAGTGAAAGTCGGCGATGAAGTTGAAGCTTACGTCACTAAAATTGAGTTCGATGAAGAAAATGACTCAGGTGCATACATTTTATCTAAAAGACAACTTGAAACTGAAAAATCATATGAATACTTACAAGAAAAACTTGATAATGATGAAGTGATTGAAGCTGAAGTTACTGAAGTAGTTAAAGGCGGCTTAGTCGTAGATGTTGGTCAAAGAGGATTCGTACCAGCTTCACTAATTTCAACTGATTTCATTGAAGATTTCTCTGTATTTGATGGACAAACTATCCGCATTAAAGTGGAAGAATTAGATCCTGAGAACAATAGAGTCATTTTAAGCCGTAAAGCTGTAGAACAAGCTGAAAACGATGTTAAAAAAGCATCGCTATTAGATTCACTTAGCGAAGGCGATGTGATTGATGGTAAAGTGGCTCGCCTAACTAACTTCGGTGCTTTCATTGATATTGGTGGTGTGGATGGTTTAGTTCACGTATCCGAATTATCTCATGAACATGTTCAATCACCAGAAGAAGTGGTATCAGTTGGTGACGAAGTAAAAGTTAAAGTTAAATCTGTTGAGAAAGATTCTGAACGTATTTCTTTATCTATTAAAGATACTTTACCAACACCTTTTGAAAATATTAAAGGTAAATTCCACGAAGATGACGTGATTGAAGGTACTGTAGTACGTCTAGCTAACTTTGGTGCATTTGTAGAGATTGCACCTGCAGTACAAGGCTTAGTTCACATTTCTGAAATCGATCATAAACATATCGGTTCACCAAGTGAAAAATTAGAACCAGGTCAACAAGTAAATGTTAAAATTTTAGGTATTGATGAAGAAAATGAACGAATTTCATTATCTATCAAAGCAACATTACCTAAAGAAGATGTGATTGAAAGTGATGAATCCACAACTCAATCTTATCTAGACAACGATAACGATGAAGACAATCCAACTTTAGGTGATGTTTTCGGAGATAAATTTAAAGACCTTAAATTCTAATAGTAATAATTAAATTTCTTGTCTAATGTATGTTACAAACTCCAATTAAGTCTTAGAACAATGAATGCGTTCTTTGAACATTAATTGGGGTTTTTATTTTTTTAAATTAAAAAACAACTATACATATTCACATATCATCAATGCGACTTACTACAGTTTTGAATACGCGCATTCATGTGATAAAATTATAGAGATTAAGAAAGAGAGGAAGTTACCTTATGACTAAACCTATAGTGGCAATTGTGGGTAAACCAAACGTTGGGAAATCTACAATTTTTAATAGAGTAGTCGGTGAGCGTGTATCAATCGTTGAAGATACGCCAGGCGTAACACGAGACCGAATTTACTCGTCAGGTGAATGGTTAACTCATGAATTTAATATCATCGATACAGGTGGTATTGAAATTGGAGATGCACCTTTCCAAACACAAATACGTGCACAAGCAGAAATTGCGATTGATGAAGCGGATGTTATCATTTTTATGGTAAACGTAAGGGAAGGTCTGACTCAAAGTGATGAAATGGTTGCACAAATGTTGTATAAATCTAAGAAACCTGTAGTTCTAGCAGTGAATAAAGTCGACAATCCAGAAATGCGAAATGATATTTATGATTTCTATTCATTAGGTTTCGGAGATCCGTATCCAATTTCTGGTTCACACGGCCTAGGCCTTGGGGATTTATTAGATGCTGTGGTGGAGAACTTTGGCGAAGAAACTGAAGATCCATATGACGAAGATACAATTAGATTGTCTATTATTGGTAGACCTAATGTGGGAAAATCTAGTCTAGTTAATGCAATTTTAGGTGAAGAACGTGTTATCGTTTCTAATGTTGCAGGTACGACGAGAGATGCAGTCGATACAGAATATACATATGAAGATCAAGATTATGTATTAATTGATACTGCTGGTATGCGTAAGAAAGGTAAAGTTTACGAATCAACTGAAAAGTACTCCGTCTTACGTGCATTAAAAGCAATCGAACGATCAAATGTAGTCCTCGTTGTTATAGATGCTGAACAAGGGATTATCGAACAAGACAAACGTGTAGCAGGATATGCGCACGAAGAAGGTAAAGCTATCGTCATTGTTGTAAATAAATGGGATACAGTTGAAAAAGATAGTAAAACGATGAAGAAGTTTACTGAAGACGTTAGAAATGAATTTCAATTCTTAGATTATGCTCAAATTGCATTTGTTTCTGCTAAAGAGAGCTTACGTTTGAGAACACTTTTCCCATATATCAAGGAAGCAAGTGAAAATCATAAGAAACGTGTACAAAGCTCAACACTTAACGAAGTGGTAACCGATGCAATCTCAATGAATCCAACACCTACTGATAAAGGTAGAAGATTAAATGTATTTTACACGACGCAAGTTGCGATCGAACCTCCTACATTTGTCGTGTTCGTCAACGATGTAGAATTAATGCACTTCTCTTACAAACGTTACTTAGAGAACCAAATTAGAGATGCATTTGGATTTGAAGGAACACCAATCCATATTATTCCTAGAAAAAGAAATTAATCAACAAAGGGGATTTAAAGATGACAAAGATTACAGTATTTGGTATGGGTAGTTTTGGTACTGCACTAGCTAATGTCTTAGCACAAAATGGTCACGATGTATTAATGTGGGGTAAAAATAACGATAGTGTAGAAGAATTAAATACACACCACATGAATAAGAACTATTTAAAAGAAGCGAAATTAGAAGAGTCTATTCAAGCGACGACAGATCTTAAACAAGCTACTCAATTCTCAGATATTTTTCTTATGGCTTTACCTACAAAAGCAATGAGAGAAGTCGCTTCAAACATAGATGAAATGCTTGAATCGAAGAAAACATTTATCCATGTTGCTAAAGGTATTGAGAATGGGACGTTCAAACGTGTATCTGAGATGTTAGAAGATTCTATTTCACCAGAACATAATGCTGGTATTGGAGTGCTTTCTGGTCCAAGTCACGCTGAAGAAGTTGTAATTAAACAACCAACAACGGTGGCTGCATCTTCTAAAGATGAGAAGATTAGTGCTTTAATTCAAGATTTATTTATGAATGACTATCTTAGAGTCTACACAAACAACGACCTTGTCGGCGTAGAACTAGGTGGTGCACTAAAAAATATTATTGCTGTTGCAAGTGGTATTGTTGCAGGTATGGGCTTTGGAGACAATGCTAAGGCTGCATTAATGACACGTGGATTAGCAGAAATTAGTCGCTTAGGCGAAAAGTTAGGCGCTGACCCTATGACTTTCTTAGGTTTAGGTGGTATAGGCGATTTAATAGTTACATGTACGTCAACACATTCTCGAAATTTCACACTTGGTTATAAATTAGGCCAAGGTAAAACAATGGACGATGCATTAAAAGAAATGAACATGGTTGTTGAAGGGGTTTACACTACAAAATCTGTTTATCACTTAGCTAAAGAAGAAAATGTAGATATGCCAATTACAAGTGCATTGTATCGAGTATTATTCGAAGATATACCTGTTAAAGATAGTGTTAAAGAATTGATGGGAAGAGATAAAAAAGCTGAATAATTAGTGTATTATTACTATTTTTGAGCGAATATTTATAAATTTAATTGCAAATCGCGTAAAATCAACGTTTCTGTTGTATAAATCGTTGCGATGACAGTAATCAGTGTGTTAAAGTCATAGCATAATGATATCAAGCATATCATTATAAAACCTCAGGAGGTGAATTCATAATGAATAAAACTGATTTAATTAATGCAGTTGCAGAACAAGCAGACTTAACTAAAAAAGAAGCTGGTTCAGCAGTTGACGCTGTTTTCGAATCAATCCAAAACTCACTTGCTAAAGGTGAAAAAGTACAATTAATCGGTTTCGGTAACTTCGAGGTACGTGAACGTGCTGCTCGTAAAGGCCGTAACCCTCAAACAGGTAAAGAAATTGACATCCCTGCAAGTAAAGTACCAGCATTCAAAGCTGGTAAAGCATTAAAAGATGCTGTTAAATAATTTTACTTACTAAAAAAGCCCCTCAGGGGCTTTTTTAATTATTTTAGAACGCCTAATTTTTAAAAATTATAGGCGTTCTTATGCATTAGTCATCAGACTAATGTAATCCTTTTTACATTCTTTATATAGGCGTTCCAATTATATAACATTTAATCTGAACCTATGAGGCCCCACAATGTAATAGGTTCATTTTTTTACATAACTAAAGATAAATGTGCTTTTTACAACCTAACATATAAATAGATGCGTAATTACTACAAAAGAACAACTCCTATAGATTTTATTTTCATACATATAATGTTACTATTAGTTATGATAATATCGTGAGGTGTGAACATGGAAACGACAATAAGCAAACTAAACAGACAAATAGAACATAAGCTTAAAGGGATTAATGATTATGAATCAATACATATTAATTCATCTTTAAGTGCTTTATTAGATTCATATCAAATTCCTGAGATAGCTAAACTTGCTTGCCTCACTATTGACACTTCAATGCGTCATTTAGATGATATTACTAAAAATAACTTATCAAAGAACGCAATTTTAATAGGTGATTTATTAAGTGCTCATTATTATACCTTGCTAGCGGAAATGGATGACCCTTCATATCAATTAAATATGAGTAAAGCCATAGTAAAAGTGAATGAGCTTAAATCTTCGCTTCATCAACACGCTCTGCCTAAACAAGACATAAATGAAGCTATCATCGATATTGAAGTGCTATTCCCATATATTACAATTTCTCATTTCAAAGATGACGTTGATAAATTCGTTTTATTTGAAGACTTAACTTCAAAATATGAGGGTTATTATCCATCATATTTAAAACAATATACGAAAGATGCAATTGATCAATTTTTCAAAGATATTAATCAAAGCTATACAAAAAGAAGAGGTAATGAACATGGCTGAAAATCAAGCAAAAAAAGAACAAGTACATACAGTATTTCAAAATATTTCGCAAAAATACGATAGATTAAATAATATTATTAGCTTTGAACAGCACAAAGTTTGGAGAAAACATGTGATGAAAGACATGCGTGTCGAAGAAGGTAGTAAAGCCCTAGACGTATGTTGCGGCACAGCAGACTGGACAATTGCGCTAAGTAAAGCAGTAGGTGACAGCGGTCAAGTGACTGGTTTAGACTTCAGTGAAAATATGCTCGAAGTTGGTAAGGAAAAAACGGCTTCATTAAATAACGTTGAACTTGTACATGGTGATGCGATGAATTTACCATTTGAAGACAATACATTCGATTACGTGACTGTAGGATTTGGACTTAGAAACGTCCCTGATTATTTAGGCGCATTAAAGGAAATGCACCGTGTGCTTAAACCAGGCGGTAAGGTCGTATGTCTTGAAACAAGTCAACCAACATTACCAGTATTTAAACAAGTTTACAGTCTTTACTTTAAATTTGTTATGCCTATTTTCGGAAAAATGTTCGCAAAATCAAAAGAAGAGTATGAATGGTTACAACAATCGACATTTAATTTTCCTGATAAACAAACGTTGAAACGTTTATTCTTTGAAGCAGGATTCAACGATATCAAAGTACGTAGCTTTACAGGTGGCGTTGCTGCAATGCACCTTGGCTATAAAGAAAAAGATTCTACCAAAGGTGATTAACGTGGCAAAGTTAAACATTAATAACGAAATTAAAAAGGTTGAAGACCGTCTACAACATGCGATTAAAAGTTCTGACCAAACTTTAGAGGATGCTGCTTTCCATTTATTATCTTCAGGTGGTAAAAGGGTAAGACCTGTTTTTGTTATTTTAAGCAGTCAATTCGGTGATAGTAAAGACACTTCAGAGAATACGTATCGCGTTGCCGTAGCTTTAGAACTTATTCATATGGCGACTTTAGTTCACGACGATGTTATAGATAAGAGCGACAAGAGACGTGGACGTCCTACGATTTCTAAGAAATGGGATCAAACGACAGCCATTTTGACAGGTAACTTTTTACTTGCTTTAGGTCTTCAACATTTATCTGAAATTAAAGATAGCCGTGTACATAACATCATCTCTAAATCTATCGTTGATGTATGTAAGGGCGAATTGTTCCAATTCCAAGATCAATTTAATAGCGACCAAAATATCACTAATTATTTGCGACGTATCAACCGTAAAACTGCGTTGTTGATTCAACTAGCCACTGAAGTTGGCGCTCTAACTTCTAATGCTTCAGACGAAGTGGTTCGTAAATTAAAAATGATTGGCCATTATATTGGAATGAGTTTCCAAATCATTGATGACGTATTAGATTTCACAAGTTCTGAAAAGAAATTAGGCAAACCTGTAGGGAGTGACCTCATGAATGGTCATATTACTTTGCCTGTACTTTTAGAAATGAGAAAAGATCAAGCGTTCAAACAAAAAGTTGCTGATTTAAACCCTGAAAGCCCACAATCAGCATTTGATGAATGTATCGAAACGATCAGAACATCACAAAGCATTGAAGAGTCAAAAGTTATAAGCGAAAAATATTTAAATAAAGCAATTAAGCTTATTGACGAGTTAGAGGACAACCCAAATAAAGCACTATTTAGAAAATTAATTAAAAAAATGGGCAGTAGAAATAAGTAAGTTCTGTGACAAGAGTTGAAAGCGTTTTACTATCCTGTTACTATGGAAAGGTGGCAGGATAAATTGCTTATCTTGTTAAATAGGATTTATTACCTATACATATTTCGGTAAATGAATGAAACATATTCACAGGGGGAAGCACAAAGTGGAACGTACATTTTTAATGATTAAACCAGATGCAGTACAAAGAAATTTAATTGGAGAAATTGTTTCTAGAATTGAAAACAAAGGGCTAAAACTTGTAGGCGGTAAACTAATGCAAGTTCCTAAAGAATTAGCTGAAAAACATTACAGTGAACATGAAGGAAAACCTTTCTATGAAAAGTTAATTTCATTTATTACTTCAGCTCCTGTATTTGCAATGGTTGTAGAAGGTGAAGACGCTGTTGCAGTATCTCGTCACATTATCGGTAGTACAAACCCTTCTGAAGCAGCACCAGGCACTATTAGAGGTGACCTTGGTTTAACAGTAGGAAGAAATATTATTCACGGTTCTGATTCTGTTGAATCTGCACAACGTGAAATTAAATTATGGTTTAGCAGTAATGAAATTGCTGACTACACTTCACCAAGAGAAGATTGGTTATACGAATAAAAATTTATATAAATGAATTTCATTTTATCCACATAGAACTGATTTAACTTATGTTAAGTCAGTTCTTTTTGTGTTTTCTTTTGGAAAATATAATTGACGATGAGAACTTCCAAGACTTATGTTGTGTGAATGAATATGATAATATATTAAACATATTACAATTTAATGCAATAAAGAATAGAAAGGAGTGTGCGCTCATGAGATACCTCACTTCTGGTGAATCACATGGTCCACAACTTACAGTCATCATTGAAGGTGTACCAGCTAATTTAGAAATTAAAGCTGAAGATATTAATAAGGAAATGTTTAAACGTCAAGGCGGATACGGACGAGGACGACGCATGCAAATCGAAAAAGATGCAGTCGAAATTGTATCTGGTGTAAGAAACGGTTTTACACTTGGTAGTCCAATCACTTTGGTCGTCACTAATGATGATTTTACGCATTGGAGAAAAATAATGGGCGCCGCACCAATCAGCGATGAAGAACGAGAAAACATGAAGCGTACAATCACGAAACCAAGACCTGGCCATGCCGATCTTGTTGGGGGAATGAAGTATAATCACCGTGATTTAAGAAATGTTTTAGAACGTTCATCCGCAAGAGAAACTGCAGCACGTGTTGCAGTCGGCGCTGTGTCTAAAATTTTACTAGAACAACTAGATATTCATATGTACAGTCGTGTTGTAGAAATCGGTGGTATTAAAGACGAAGGGCTATATGATACTGAGACGTTCAAAGCAAATATAGACAAAAATGATGTACGTGTGATTAATGAAGACATAGCACAACACATGCGCGACAAAATCGATGAAGCGAAGAAAGAAGGAGACTCCATCGGTGGCGTAGTCCAAGTCATGGCAGAGAATATGCCTGTAGGTGTGGGAAGTTACGTTCATTATGATCGTAAACTAGATGGCCGAATCGCACAGGGTGTCGTCAGTATTAATGCCTTTAAAGGGGTCAGTTTTGGTGAAGGATTTAAAGCAGCTGAAAAACCTGGTAGCGAAATACAAGATGAAATACATTATGATAGCGAGAAAGGTTACCATAGAGGCTCTAATCATCTCGGAGGATTTGAAGGCGGCATGAGTAACGGAATGCCTATTATCGTAAATGGGGTAATGAAACCAATTCCTACACTATATAAACCTTTAAATTCAGTTGACATTAACACAAAAGAAGATTTCAAAGCGACTATAGAACGATCTGATAGCTGCGCTGTCCCTGCTGCAAGTGTAGTTTGTGAACATGTGGTTGCTTTCGAATTAGCGAAAGCTTTACTGGAAGAATTCCAATCTAATCATATCGACCAATTAAAAGCTCAAATTGAAGAACGTCGCCAATTGAACATTGAATTTTAACCCCATCATGCTAATAGAGGTGATAAGATGAAACTTGAAACAACTTATGAAAGTAACAACTATCCAATTATAGTAGAACATCATGCTATTAAATATTTGAACACATATATTAAAGATTATGACAAAGTATTCTTTATTATTGATGACAATGTGTATCATCAATTTTCCGAAAAAATCAATAGCCTGATTTCTAAACATCACGCTGAACACATCATCATACCTGCTGGTGAACAATCAAAAACATTTGCACAATATCAACAAACGATTGAATCATTATTAAGCAAACAGCTCACACGTAACACATGTATCATCGCATTAGGCGGCGGTGCAACAGGGGATTTCGCCGGATTTGTTGCAGCTACATTATTGAGAGGTGTTGGATTTATCCAAGTTCCGACGACAATATTAGCGCACGATTCAAGCGTCGGAGGAAAGGTAGGCATTAACTCGCAGCACGGTAAAAATTTGATAGGTGCATTTTATCGTCCAAATGCCGTCATCTATGATTTAGATTTCTTAGAAACTTTGCCTTATAGCGAAATATTGAGTGGATATGCAGAAGTTTATAAGCACGCCTTACTGAATGGTAAGGAAGCAACCACTCACATCGAGCACAACTTCAATACCCACGACGATTTATCATCTTTGAAGAACTTAGATGACTACCTATTCAAAGGCATTCAAACGAAATTAAACATTGTCGTTGAAGATGAAAAAGAAAAAGGTACAAGAAAATTCCTTAATTTAGGACATACCTTTGGTCACGCAGTTGAATATGAACATAAAATACCACACGGTCATGCTGTAATGATTGGTATTTTATATCAATTTATCGTTGCAAATGAGATATTGGGTACAAATTATGATGTTCAACACTTTATCCATTACATGCAACGTTTGAATTATCCTTTAGACATCATATCTCAACTTAATTTTGATGACACGTATCGCTTCATGTTACTAGATAAAAAGAACAATAAAGAAGGTATCCAAATGGTTTTACTTCAAGATTGGGGTAAACCCATTGTTGTTCATGTTAATAAGGCAACACATATTAAAGCATTTCATGTATTACAATCATATATAAGGTAGGTGAACAACATGTCCACAAGCGAAATCATTGATATTCACGGCCCACTGAAAGGTGAAATTGAAGTTCCCGGCGATAAATCTATGACACACCGCGCGATAATGCTCGCCTCTCTAGCCACTGGGCAAACAACAATTTTTAAACCTTTGTTAGGCGAAGATTGTCGCAGAACCATGGAAATTTTTAAATTATTAGGCGTTTCTATCACTGAAAATGAGGACACAATCGTTATCGATTCACCTGGTTATCAACATTTTCATACGCCACATCAAGTGTTATATACTGGTAATTCTGGTACAACTACGCGTCTACTCGCTGGGTTACTCAGCGGATTGGGTATCGAGAGCGTACTTTCAGGTGATGTTTCAATTGGTAAACGTCCAATGGATCGGGTGCTTAAACCACTATTAAAAATGAATGCACGTATATCAGGAGTAGAGGATAATTACACACCGTTAATTATTAAGCCATCAACCATTAAAGGTATCGATTACCAAATGGAAGTTGCGAGTGCTCAAGTAAAAAGTGCGATTCTATTTGCGAGTATCTTTTCAAAAGAAGCAACCACAGTAACTGAAATTGATGTAAGTAGAAACCATACTGAAACAATGTTCGAGCATTTCAATATACCAATCAAAGTCGACGGCAAAACAATACAAACATGTCCAAACGCTATCCAACATATTAAAGCAAAGGATTTCCACGTCCCTGGAGATATCTCATCAGCGGCATTCTTTATTGTTGCAGCACTCATTACTCCAGGTAGTGATATCACAATTCATAATGTTGGCATTAACCCTACACGTTCAGGTATCATAGACATCGTTGAACAAATGGGAGGAAACATTGAACTCAGTCATGTCACTGAAGAAGCTGAACCCACAGCATCGATTCGCGTGAAATATACACCGAATTTAAAGCCATTGACGATTGAAGGCGATATCGTTCCAAGAGCGATCGACGAACTACCTGTAATTGCGTTATTGTGTACACAAGCTTCAGGTACATGTATCATCAAAGATGCAGAAGAATTAAAGGTCAAAGAAACGAATCGTATCGATACGACTGCAGATATGCTAGGTATGTTAGGATTTCGTTTGCAACCTACAAATGATGGTTTGATTATACATCCATCTGAATTTAAAGCGAGTGCAACAGTTGATAGTCAAACAGATCACCGTATTGGCATGATGTTGGCAGTTGCTTCACTTTTAAGTTCCGAGCCTTTAACCATTGAGCAATTTGATGCTGTCAATGTCTCATTCCCAGGTTTCTTACCAAAATTAAAGCTTTTAGAAAATGAGGGAAAATAAACCATGGAAGATATCTATAAATTAATAGACGATATCAATCTACAAAAATTAGACAATTTAGACTCTCGTGTGAATGAAGCATTAAGTTCTAACAATGACGATGCATTATTCATTCTTGGTGAAACCCTCTACAATTTCGGGTTAACACCTCAAGGTTTAGAAGTTTTTAGAACGTTGTATCATAAATATCCAGACGAAAGTGAGTTACTCATTTACTTTATCGAAGGACTCATGTCTGAGAATCAAACAGATGAAGCATTAGAATACTTAGCTGAAGTAGAAACTTCTACAGAGAAATTAATGCTCGAAGCTGATTTATACCAACAAATCAATATGTTGGAAGTCGCGATTGATAAACTTCAAGATGCATTAGAACTTGAACCAAACGATCCGATTATTCATTTTGCGTTAGCGGAATTACTTTACTACGATGGCCAATATTTACGAGCTACAACAGAATATGAAACTGTTTTAGAAACTGGTGAATATCAAGTCAATGGTGTGAATTTATTTTCAAGAATGGCTGATTGCAGTTTACAAAGTGGTAACTACACGGATGCCATTGGTTTATTCGATGAAATCAGTGAAGAGGAAATGGTTTCAGAAGATTATTTCAAGAAAGCTATTGCATATGAGAAGAATGACCTCACACAAGAAGCAATTAAAATTATGAAGACTTTACTTTCTAAAGATCCAGACTTTATACAAGGGTATTTCTATCTTCAATCTCTCTACGAAAATGAAAAAAATTACCCTGATGCGATCGAAACTGGTAAAGAAGGGCTTCGACTTAGCCAATTCTATAAAGAACTGATGGTTTCTACAGGGAGCTTGGAAATTGAACATGGCGATGCCAATGAAGGTGTCGAATTATTAAAACAAGCATTAGAAGTTGACAATGCGTACCATGAACCGTTATTAATCTTAAGTGATTTATATCGTAGCGAAGAAGATTACGAAGCGATTATTGAACTTCTCACTTTCGTGGATGAAGAAGATTTAGACCCTGTATTTATGTGGCATTTAGCGTATGCATATGGTCAAGAAGAAAGAGACAAAGAAGCACAACATTTCTTTGAACTCGCATATCCGACATTACAGACACAATCGGAATTCTTAGGTGACTATTACTTCTACTTATTAGAAATCGGTCACAAAGACGAAGCGAAAGCGATTTTAAATCAATTATTAGACATTGATCCTAGTAATGAAACTTGGCATGATGAAGCTATGAGAATGCAATCGTAAGTGGAGTGGGTGAATATAAATGAATGAATCGCTCATACGAATGAAACAAAGCTTTCTAGAATACCTGTTGTTTCATTATCGATTCAAATCGAGAATTACCGTTTGGGTGTTAAACTATTTGAAAGCCAATCATGATAAACTCAATTTGGTACATTTTGTAAATGACAAAATTAAACAGCATCATACATTAGAAATTGCAGAAGTGAACACACACGCTTCTGCAATTCAATTTACGACAGAAGATGAAACGTATATTAATACAAATGAAATCTTTGATTATATCGCAAACCATACTATTCGTTTAGATATTCAGATTCATTTTGCAAAAAACCACCAAGAACCACGTCTCGATGATTTAATATTAGCGCAACTCATGCATTCGCCTAGTTATTCTTCTTATGTGCAAGATTTATACGCCATTTCTATGAATCAAAGAAAGCAAACGTCACTAATTGAGAATATTCAAGATAATATCGATTTAAGTTTACAAATGAATGAACCTGAGCGGTTTTATCAGCTCACACAAATACTAAATGCCTTAAAAGCAAGACATGTGGATTCAACTTATGAGGAAGAGCGATGAATACGTACAAGTGGATATGGGAGACAAGCCTTTACCAAAGATGGATACTCATCATACTGCTCATATGTAATATATTAGGAACCATCTATGGATATGATTGGTATAGCGGACAACTATTTATCACACCAAACTATTTCAAACCATTTGTACCAGATAGTCCTACAGCTTCACTATTCTTGTGTATATCCATCCTATTCATGCTATTTAATAGAAATATAGCTATCATTGATGCTTTAGCATTTGTGACACTGTTTAAGTATGGTGTATGGGCTGTGATTATGAATATTTTAATGATTGCAGAACAAGGCGAAGCTACAATCAATGGTGTGATGCTGATACTTTCACATGGCATAATGGCGTGCGAGGCAATCTATTTTTATCCGAGATTTAAAGTGACTATTTTGGGTTTTATTGTTAGTTTTATATGGGTGTGCATCAACGATGTCATAGACTATGGTTACGGACAATTCCCATACTATGATTTTATTGCTTCACATACAGCACAAATCGGGGTATTATCAGTATGTCTCAGTTTCATTGCTTTAATTTTATATTTATTTTTAAAGCGATTTTTGAAAGTTAAAACATTTGATTAAACATTAATTTGACAGTAAAATAATACTAAAGGAGAGTGAGTTTATTGTCTTTAATATCTATGATTATATATTTCGTAATATTAATGGTCATCCCAATGTGGGCTCAACACAAAGTTAAATCTAATTATGAAAAGTACTCACAAGTGAGATCCACAAGTGGTAAAACTGGACGAGAAGTTGCTGAGGAAATTCTACATGCTAATGGCATTTACGATGTCGATGTAGTTAAAGGTGACGGATTCTTAACAGACCACTATGACCCTAGTAAAAAAGTTGTTTGTTTATCTCCTGCAAACTACGATAGACCTTCAGTTGCTGGTACAGCAATTGCAGCCCACGAAGTTGGACACGCAATTCAACATCAGCAAGGTTATGCACCATTAAGATTTAGAAGTGCATTAGTACCTCTAGCAAATATCGGTAGTTCATTAAGCTACATTGTTATTATGTTAGGTATCGTGTTAACTGCATTCGGTAGTGTATTTGGTTCAACTGCACTTTGGATTGGTGCTGGGCTAATGTCACTTGCAGTATTATTCTCAATCGTGACATTACCTGTAGAGTTTAACGCAAGTTCTCGAGCTATGAAGCAAATTACTGCGTTAAATATCGTAAATGAGAAAGAATACAAACATGCTAAGAAAGTGCTATCTGCCGCTGCAATGACTTATGTAGCTTCTACAGCAGTAGCATTAGCTGAACTTGCACGTATTATTTTACTTGCAAGATCAAGCGACTAATTAAATACGAACACTTCAACCTGGTTGAGTTTACATTCCGATGTAACACTTGCCAGGTTTTTTTATTTTTCAAAATAACAAATGATTCTAAATTGCACTTGAAATGCATCAGCCACTAAATTGTAATATACTATATGAGAAACGCATTAAAGGAGATTGTCATTTATGAAATCGATGGAGCAAATGCAAAGGGAAGTCGACGAATATATTAGTCAATTTAAAGCTGGTTATTTCTCGCCACTCGCAAATCTTGCAAGAATGACAGAAGAAGTTGGAGAATTAGCGAGAGAAATTAATCATTATTACGGTGAAAAGAAAAAGAAAGATTCCGAAGCTGACAATTCAATTAAAGCAGAATTAGGCGATAACTTATTTGTATTATTATGTATCGCCAATTCACTAGGTATAGACATGACCGAGAGCTTTAATGAAACAATGGATAAATTTAATACACGTGATAAGAATCGTTTCGAAAGAAAATAAGTTAAGTTAAAGAAAGGATGGGCGCAAATGAAAATTGGTATTACTTGTTACCCGTCCATGGGAGGCTCTGGAATTATTGCTACAGAGCTAGGCATCAAATTGGCAGAACGCGGTCACGACATTCATTTTATTACTTCAAATATTCCTTTTAGAATCCGCAAGCCATTGCCAAATATTACTTTCCACCAGGTTGAAGTAAATCAGTACGCTGTTTTCCAATATCCACCTTATGATATTACATTAAGCACGAAAATATCAGATGTTATCCAAGAGTATGATTTAGACATCTTACATATGCATTATGCTGTACCACATGCAGTTTGTGGTATTTTAGCGAAACAAATGTCAGGAAAAGATGTCAAAATAATGACGACACTTCATGGTACCGACATTACTGTTCTCGGTTACGATCATTCCTTGAAGAATGCCATTAAATTCGGTATTGAAGAAAGTGATATTGTAACAAGTGTAAGTCGTTCGCTCGCACAACAAACCTATGAAATTATAGATACAGATAAAGAAATTGTACCGATATATAATTTCGTTCGTGAAAATGAATTTCCAACATGTCATAACGAAGAATTAAAAGAAAGTTATGGTATCGCACCTGAAGAAAAGGTCTTAATCCATGTTTCAAATTTCCGAAAGGTCAAACGTATCGATACCATTATTGAAACGTTTGCGAAAGTACGTGAACGTATACCAAGTAAATTAATATTACTGGGTGATGGTCCAGAATTATTAGATATGCGTCAAAAAGCGCGTGAGCTCGATGTAGAAGAACATGTGTTATTCTTAGGCAAACAAAATGATGTCAGCGCATTCTACCAATTATCTGACCTTGTGCTACTTTTAAGTGAAAAGGAAAGCTTTGGTCTCACATTATTAGAAGCAATGAAAACAGGTGTATTACCGATTGGTACAAATGCAGGTGGCATTAAAGAAGTGATTAAACATGAAGAAACAGGTTACATCGTGGATATTGGCGATAGTGAGCAAGCAGCACAATATGCAATACGATTATTAGAAGATGAGGCACTTTATACAGAGATGCAATCACGTATGCTTGATGATATACGTGACCGCTTCGCTTCAGAACTAATTACAGATCAATACGAGCACTATTATCAAAAAATGTTAGAACAAGGTGAAAACTGAGATGAGATACGAGTTATTTGAACGTGCTAAACCTATCTTAAATCAAATACAACAACACGGCTTTGAAGCTTACTATGTTGGTGGATCTGTGCGCGATTATTTAATGGGACGTGAAATTCATGACATAGATATCACGACAAGTGCTACGCCAGATGAAATTGAAGACATATTTGATAAGACGATACCTATCGGGAAAGAACATGGCACAATTAATGTCGTTTATAACGATGAAAATTATGAAGTAACCACGTTCCGTGCCGAAGAAGACTATGTCGATCATCGTAGACCAAGTGAAGTACATTTCGTACGTGATTTATATCAAGATGTTCAACGTCGCGACTTCACAATCAATGCCATCGCCATGGACACGAATTACAACACATATGATTACTTTGATGGGGAAGACGATATCAAAGCAAAACAGATTCGTACTGTAGGGGTAGCCCGAGAACGCTTTGAAGAAGATGCACTTCGTATTATTCGAGGTCTTCGCTTTCAATCTCAGCTTAATTTTCAAATAGTTAATGAAACGTTTGAAGCAATGGCCACTCAAATCTCAGATATTCAATATTTATCAATCGAGCGAATTGTTGTTGAATTAAAAAAATTAATCAACGGAATCAATGTTTCTGAAAGTTTTAAAAATATGAAAGAGATTCAGGCATTTAATTATATTCCGTTTTTCAAGGCGTTCAATATGAATAAAGTATTCATAAACGAACCACTTTCCTTTGAAATATGGATTGCATTGATGTTAGCACAACAACCAATTGAAGACTCACTCAAAGCACTTAAAATTAGTAATCAAGAAAAATCTAATATCCAAAATTTTGTCAATCTCATCAAAATCTTGCCAAAGGTAAAATCTAAACAAGATTTAATTACAGTCGTCTATGATTACAATCTGAGTGACATAGAATGCGTATTAACAGCAAATGACACATTAAAGGAAAACGGTTTAGAAATTGCCAATCCTTTAATAATCAATGCGACATCAATCAAGGAAACCGATGCACAATTACCAATCCACACTCGAAAGGAAATGGACGTCAATGGGGGAGATATCATCAAACACCTCCAAGTCAAATCAGGACCTTGGTTAAAAGATGTATTGAGACAAATAGAACTTGCGATTATTACACAACAAATGAATAACACTAAATTAGAAATACTGGAATGGGTGGATGCGAATGTCAAAGTATAGCCAAGATGTTGTAAGAATGTTATATGAGAATCAACCAAATCATATTTCCGGACAATTTATCGCCGATCAGCTTCATATATCTAGAGCTGGCGTTAAGAAGATTATCGATCAATTAAAAAATGACGGTTGCGATATTCAATCGGTGAATCATAAAGGACACCAATTGAATGCCTTACCTGATCAATGGTACAGCGGTATTGTTAAACCAATTATTGAAGAATTAGATACCTTCGATCAAATTGAAGTGTATAGCACAGTAGATTCTACACAATTAAAAGCGAAACAAGCACTCGTTGGGAACAAAAATTCATTTTTAATCTTAAGTGATGAACAAACAGAAGGGCGAGGACGCTTTAATCGCAATTGGAGTTCTTCAAAAGGAAAAGGACTGTGGATGTCCCTAGTATTACGACCTAATGTTCCATTTGCACTCATACCTAAATTCAATCTCTTTATTGCATTAGGCATTAGAGATGCGATTCAACAATTCTCTAATGACCGTGTGGCAATTAAATGGCCAAATGATATTTACATAGACAATAAGAAAATTTGTGGTTTCTTAACTGAAATGGTTGCTAATTACGATGCTATAGAGGCCATTATTTGTGGTATAGGTATTAATATGAATCATGTTGAGGACGACTTTAATGAAGAGATTCGTCATAGAGCCACAAGTATGAGAATGCATGCTGACGATAAAATAAATCGATATGATTTTCTTAAAACGTTACTTTATGAGATTAATAAACGTTACAATCAATTCCTAAATCAACCATTTGAGACGATTCGAGAAGAATACATTGCTGCGACAAATATGTGGAACCGTCAATTGCGCTTCACGGAAAATGACCATCAATTTATAGGTGAAGCCTTTGATATAGACCAAGACGGATTTTTACTTGTGAAAGATGATGAAGGTAACTTACATAGGTTAATGAGTGCAGATATAGATTTATAAACGATAAAGACAAGGAGAGAGCGCTATGGGAATAGCAACATATGCAGTTGTAGATTTAGAAACGACTGGTAATCAGTTAGATTATGATGAAATCATTCAAATCGGTATTACTTTCGTACGTAATAATCAAATTATTGATACGTATCATTCAATGATTCGCACTGATCTGGAAATCCCACCATTTATCCAAGCCTTAACATCGATTGAAGAGGAAATGCTTGCGCAAGCACCATATTTCAATGAAGTGGCTGAGGATATATACAACCAAATTAAAGATTGCATTTTCGTTGCTCATAACATTTCGTTCGACCTTAATTTTATTAAAAATGCGTTCGACAATTGCAACATTCAATTCAGACCTAAAAAGGTCATGGACACGCTTGAATTGTTTAAAATTGCATTCCCAACAGATAAAAGTTACCAATTGAGCGAACTCGCACAATCTCACAATATTCCATTAACCAATGCACATCGAGCTGATGAAGATGCAACGACGACAGCTAAACTGATGATTAAAGCATTTGAAAAATTTGAAAACCTACCTTTAGATACGCAAAAACAACTCTACTATCTAAGTAAAGATCTGAAGTATGATTTATACAATATTTTGTTTGAAATGGTAAGAAACAATCAATCTAAACCCCTAGATGAGAAATTTGGGCAATTTGAACAAATTATTTATCGTAAACAAGTTGACTTGAAAGGGCCAGTCACACGTTTCGACGGTTCACTTAAGACGCTCTACACTAAAGCCATAAAAGCACTCGGTATGACATACAGACCTCAACAACTTTACTTATCTGAGATTATTCTTGATCAACTGATGCATAGTGATAAAGCAATGATTGAAGCACCACTAGGCAGCGGTAAATCACTGGCATATCTTCTTGCAGCACTCATGTACAATATAGAGACAGGCAGACATGTCATGATATCTACCAATACCAAGTTGCTACAAAGCCAATTACTTGAAAAGGATATTCCTGCACTTAATGACGCACTTAACTTTAAAATTAATGCATCACTAATCAAAAGTAAAAATGATTACATTTCATTAGGCCTAATTAGTCAAATACTTAAAGACGAAACAAGTAATTACGAAGTAAGTATTTTAAAAATGCAATTATTGATTTGGATCACGGAAACAGCGACAGGCGATATTCAAGAATTAAACTTAAAAGGCGGACAAAAAATGTACTTTGATCAGAAGATTGAAACGTATGTTCCAGTTCGTCATGACATTCATTATTATAACTTTATTAAGCGCAATGCTCAGAATATACAAATTGGTATTACAAACCATGCGCATTTAATACATTCAGACGCTGAAAATTCTATTTATCAACTTTTTGATGATTGTATTATTGATGAAGCTCATCGCTTACCTGATTATGCACTTAACCAAGTTACAAACGAGTTGAATTATTCAGATATTAAGTATCAATTAGGTTTAATTGGTAAAAATGAAAATGAAAAACTTCTTAAAGCTGTTGATAAACTAGAACAACAACGTATATTAGAGAAACTTGATATCGCACCAATTGACGTCTTCGGATTAAAGACAAATATCACTGAAATTCATGATTTAAACGAACAATTATTCAATACGATCTATGAAATCATTCAGTCTTCTGAAGTCTACGATGACGATGTTCATAAATACCATTATGTCTATCAATTTGAAACTGACAATATTTTAAAAGATTTACATGCGATTATTGATAAACTGAATAAGACGCTTGAAATTTTTAACGGTATTAGTCATAAAACAATCAAATCTATTCGTAAGCAATTGCTATATCTCAATGACCGATTTAAACAAATTGAACAAAGTTTAAAAGATAATCATACCAGTTATATTTCAATTAAAAACTTGTCTCAAAAGTCTACCATTCGCTTATTAGTCAAAGACTATGAAGTTAAAGATATTTTAACAAAGCAAGTGCTTGATAAATTTAATTCACTTACATTTATCTCAGGTACGTTAACGTTTAATCATTCATTTGATGCCTTCAAAAATTGGTTTAATGATCATACAGAATTTAACACTTACGAAGTTTCAACTTCGATGACAGCAGCGAAGAATACCAACGTATTCATTCCTACTGATGTTGCATCATACAATTATAAGAATATCGAGGACTATGTTGCTTCAATTGTGGATTATCTAGTGGAATATGTATCCATCACCAATTCAAAATGTCTTGTCTTATTTACAAGTTATAAAATGATGCATATGGTACAAGACATGTTAAATGAATTACCGCCATTTGAAGACTACGTGGTGCTTACACAACAACAAAATCAAAATTATAAAATTGTTCAGCAATTTAACAACTTTGATAAATCGATATTGTTAGGTACTTCAACATTTTTCGAAGGCTTTGATTTTCAAGCAAATGGTATCAAATGTGTCATGATTGCGAAATTACCATTTATGAATAAACATAATACGAAATATTGGCTTATGGACACTGAATTCACGTCGACATTCAAAGAATATGTGCTTCCAGATGCTGTGACTCGCTTTAGACAAGGCTTAGGACGTCTGATTCGCCATGAAGATGACAAAGGACTGATTGTGTCATTTGATGATCGACTCGTAAATAGTAATTTCAAGAATTTCTTTGCCCAAACCTTGGAGAATTATCGCCAGAAAAAAGGGAATATCAAACAATTTAATAAATTAGTCGGACAAATCCAAAAGTCCATGAAAAAGAAAAAATAAATTCGAATTTCTACAGAGGCATACATTTTCAGCAAAAGATTCAAAAAGTCAACATGTAGAAGTTAAACGGAGATTTTGTTAAAATAAATGAGTATTAAAAAAGAATAGAAAAATAGGAGTTTAGTTATGAAGACTACGATTAAACAAGCAAAACAACATCTTAACCAAGAAGTGACAATTGGTGCTTGGTTAACAAATAAACGCTCTAGTGGTAAAATCGCGTTCTTACAATTACGTGATGGCACTGGATTTATGCAAGGCGTAGTAGTGAAATCTGAAGTGGATGAAGAAACATTCCAATTAGCTAAAGATATTACGCAAGAATCTTCACTCTATGTGACAGGTACAATTACTGAAGATAATCGTTCAGATTTAGGATATGAAATGCAAGTGAAATCAATTGAAGTGATTCATGAAGCACATGACTATCCAATCACGCCTAAAAATCATGGTACTGAATTCTTAATGGATCATCGTCATTTATGGTTACGTTCTAAGAAACAACACGCCGTGATGAAAATTAGAAACGAAATTATTCGTGCTACTTATGAATTCTTTAATGAAAATGGCTTTACTAAAATTGATCCACCTATCTTAACAGCAAGCGCACCTGAAGGTACGAGCGAACTATTCCATACTAAATACTTTGATCAAGATGCATTCTTATCTCAAAGTGGTCAATTATATATGGAAGCAGCAGCCATGGCTCATGGACGTGTCTTCTCGTTTGGTCCAACTTTCCGTGCTGAGAAGTCCAAAACACGTCGTCACTTAATCGAATTCTGGATGATTGAACCAGAAATGGCATTTACAAATCATGCTGAAAGTCTTGAAATTCAAGAACAATATGTGACACATGTCGTACAATCTGTACTTAAAAATTGTGTTTTAGAACTTAAAGCATTAGATCGTGATACAACTAAATTGGAAAAGGTAGCAATACCATTCCCAAGAATTTCTTATGATGATGCGATTGAATTCTTAAAACAAGAAGGCTTTGACGATATTGAGTGGGGCGAAGACTTTGGCGCACCT
Organism: Staphylococcus sp. HMSC036D05; assembly: GCF_001836225.1. Classification (NCBI taxonomy): domain Bacteria; kingdom Bacillati; phylum Bacillota; class Bacilli; order Caryophanales; family Staphylococcaceae; genus Staphylococcus; species Staphylococcus sp. HMSC036D05. The sequence continues at coordinate 334,859 of NZ_KV827781.1, forward strand.
CATGAAACAGCTATCGCAAATCATTACGATTTACCGGTATTTATTACGAACTATCCAACGCGTATTAAACCATTCTACATGCAACCAAACCCAGATAACGAAGACACTGTACTATGTGCAGATTTAATCGCACCAGAAGGTTATGGCGAAATTATTGGTGGTTCTGAACGTATTAATGACTTAGATTTACTAGAAGAACGTATTAAAGAACACGAATTAGACGAAGAAAGTTATAGCTATTACTTAGATCTTCGTCGTTATGGTAGTGTACCTCATAGTGGCTTTGGTCTTGGTTTAGAAAGAACAGTCGCTTGGATTTCAGGTGTCGAACATGTACGTGAAACGTCACCATTCCCACGATTATTAAATCGTTTATACCCATAATAGAAGCGAATTTTGCGCTTTATTTTAGAAGGATTAGCAGAAACGTCCAGTCAATTCATACGGCTGGGCGTTCATTTTAAATAGGAGGGAAACGCACTTGGATTTGTTTCAACTTAAAACGCGTCCTGTCGTTATTCGAAGAGAATTGTTGGATCACTATGCAGAATTAGGTATGGACGAACAAGATTTAGTCATCTTAATCAAACTCATTTATGCTTCAGAGACGTCTAATAAACAACCCTCTATAGAAACACTTCAACAAGGGTCTTCGATGCAACCGCGTCAAATCACTTCCGTCATCCAGAATTTAATTCAGCGCGAACTGTTGGAATTAAATGTGAGGAAAGATGAGGAAGGTAAATTCACAGAATATATGAATTTGGACCCATTTTATGAAAAGTTAAGTCAAATACTGAAAAAGCAAAATTTAGATCATCAAGAATCGGATAGTGTAGAACAATTTAAACAATTATTTCAATTGATGGAACAATCTTTCGGCAGACCGCTTTCGCCATATGAAATAGAAACTTTAAATCAATGGATTGATGTAGACCAACACGATTTATCTGTGATTCAAGCAGCGTTAGACGAAGCACTTAGTCAGAATAAACTAAGCTTTAAATACATTGATCGTATCCTATTAAACTGGAAAAAGAACAATGTCAAAACAGTAGATGACTCAAAAAAAATAAGAGAACAATTTAATCAAAATCAACCCAAAATGAAACATGTTGTAAAAAAAGTACCCAAATTTGATTGGTTAAATGGAGAGAAGCCAGATGATAAGTAAGAAAAAAGGTTTAGAAATGATAGATGTCATCGCTGATATGTTTCCTGATGCTGAATGCGAATTAAAACACGATAATGCATTTGAACTCACCATTGCTGTATTATTATCTGCTCAATGTACGGATAATCTAGTCAATCGTGTAACGCGCACGCTTTTTGAAAAGTATAAAACACCGGAAGATTATTTAAACGTCAGTGATGAAGAATTACAAAATGATATTCGTTCCATAGGTTTATATCGCAATAAAGCTAAAAATATTAAAAAGTTATGCCGTTCTTTACTAGATCAATTTGACGGAGAAATTCCTCAAACACATAAAGAATTGGAAAGTTTAGCTGGTGTAGGACGTAAAACTGCGAATGTAGTGATGAGCGTCGCATTTGGCGAACCCTCTTTAGCTGTCGATACACACGTAGAAAGAGTATCTAAACGTCTAGGTATTAACCGCTGGAAAGACAATGTAAGACAAGTTGAAGATCGTTTATGTGACATCATTCCTCGCGAACGATGGAATAAAAGTCATCATCAACTCATATTCTTTGGAAGATATCATTGCTTAGCCAGAAAGCCAAAATGTGATATTTGTCCTTTGTTAGATGATTGTCGCGAAGGGCAGAAACGTTATAAAGCAAGTTTGAAAGAAGCGTGATTCCATGATTGAAAAAAGTGATTTCGAACAACTTGAAACACAATTAGATGTATATGCAAGTCAGAAAAAATTAAAATCACAAGAAGCTCAGCCAGTTATTGATGATTACTTTGAAATGATACTGAATTACTTTAAACAAATTAACGAAATTAACCACATCAACTTTGATAAGCTTAGCGAATATCCTGTAGTACCAATGAATTTTGACGAACGTTATCATTATATGGTCGCAAGAAAATATCATTTTATGGGGTATCGCCAGATGAAAACGTTAAAATCTGAGTTGATTAAAATGAATGCATCTTATCAAATAAGAAAGAAACGACAAAACAATAAATAGTAAATAAACCCTCACTTATGACTAAAAGGCATTAGACCTATAAAGTGCATAAGTGAGGGTTTTTGTATACAAAAAGAGGGAGAGGGACAGAAATATAATTTAGCTAAATTATTTTCGTTGTCCCTCACCCAACTTGCATTGTTTGTAGAATTTCTTAAAAAGAAATTCTCTATGTTGGGGCCCCGCCGGCAAGGATGACTAGGATTGAGAGAAGCTTAATTTAAGCGCACTTTCAATTCAGACATCTACTGCCAATATGTTAAAGAAGGCTAAGACAATTAATTATGTCCCAGCCTCCTTTTTAAATGAATTATGATGCTTTATCATCAAAAATTGTATTTAAGTTAAATAGTCGTGTCAGTGCATTACCTGAGCTACTTTGAGATGAGCCGTTAGTATTGCCTGAACTACTGTTAGAGCTTGATGATGAACCGTTGCTTGAACTTGATGAAGAAGTATCGCTATCTCCGTGAACACTGCGGTTAGTAGTGTTATTGTCAGGATGTCCTGCAACAGATAAGTTATCACCATCGCTACCATTAACATCTTTAGGTTTCTTGAAGTCTTCGCCATCTTTAGAAGAAATATCTGACATTACATCTTGGAAAAGATATTGTGGATATTCTTGTTGAGAGTGGCCGACAAATGAGTTAGTACCGTATTGTTTAACTTTATTGAAGCCCATCCATACTGACATTGTGTATTGAGGACTAAATCCGTTAATCCATACGTCTTTAGCTGCACTATCTGGTAGGTTATATTGTTGATAAATTTCAGCACCATACGTACCAGTACCAGTTTTCGCACCTAAATTAACTCCAGAAACACCGTGTCCATACGCTGAACCGTATGCTTTAAATGTACCTTTTAAGATTTCAGCTAACATGTAAGCTGTATAATCTTTCATCGCTTTGTGACTAGAATGATCATATTCAATCGTGTCACCATCGTGAGTAACAACTTTTTGAATAGAGTGGGCATTGTTATAAGTACCACCATTAGCAATTGCAGCGAATGCAGAAGCTAATTGAGTAGGTGAGAATTCAGAAGATGAACCACCGAGTACTTCTGATGGACCTATTTTACCACTATAATCTAAGCCAACTTTTGAAGCGAATTTCTTAGGTGCATCGTTTCCTGCTGATTTTTTAACTTGTTGCCAAGTTTTAAGGGCAGGAATGTTGAAACTTTGACGTAAAGCATCATAAGCAGATACATTACCATGACTCTTAGTGTCATAGTTTCTAAATTCTGAGCCATCAACCCAATATGATGATTCGTCTTGAATCGCATGGTTTGTAGCCCATTGCATGTTTTCAATAGCTGGTCCATAAGCTAAGAAAGGTTTTAATGAAGAACCAGTAGGGTGTGCATCAGTAGCTTGGTTACGTTCAACTACGTTTTTGTAATTACGTCCACCAGATATAGCTACGAGTCCACCAGTTTTACTATCTAAGATAGTTGCACCGACTTGTTGGTCATCATTTTTATAGTAGTTAGAACCACCATTATCAATACGATCTTGAAGCGTTTTTTGAACATCTTTGTCCATGTTAGTGTAAATCTTAATACCACTTTGTAAGACATTACCTAAGTTTTTGTCTTTGAAGTATTTGTTGTTCATTAATTCTGATTGAACAAAGTTAACATATGAATCATACTCTGTATCTTTTTCATTACCGTTAACTTGACGTTCTTTCTTAGTACGTTCAACTAAGTTCGCTTTAAGATTGATCTTCTTAGCATCAGCATATTGCTTGTCACTAATTCTATGATGTTTATGCATTAAGTAAAGAACTGTATCTTTACGATCGTTAGCTTCTTTTGGATTGTTATAGATGTTATAAAGGTTTGGAACCTGTGGTAAACCTGCAAGATAAGCTTCTTCAGCTAAGTTTAAGTCCTTCAAGTCCTTGTTGAAGTAATACTTAGCAGCAGCTTTAACACCTGTTACACCGTCAGAATAGTAAATTTTATTCAAGTAAACTTGGAAAATTTCATCTTTACTATATTCTTGTTCAAGACGGTAGGAAAGGTAAGCTTCTTGAGCTTTACGACCGATAGATTTTTGTTGCGTTAAGAATGAGTCTTTAACAACTTGTTGTGTTAATGTTGACGCACCTTGAGCACCGAATCCACCAGTTAAGTTTTTCCCAACAGCACCAAATAAACGTTTATAATCTAGCGCACCATGATGATAGAATCGATTATCTTCTGTAGCTAAAACGGCGTATTTCATATTTTTAGGCACGTCTTTAATATTGACGTGTTCATGACGTTGGCCGTTATCCAATGTTTTAACCAGATCTCCATTTTTATCGTAAATCTTAGCTGGAATTGGATCTTCTAATTTGGACTCGGTAAAAGCAGGTGCTTTCCATGCATAGTAAGCAAACAACAAAATACCAAGTAGCAACAGAACGAAAAAGGCGATAATCATAAAGCCAATGATCTTGATGATCGTTCTCTTAACATTCCTATTCTTTTTTCCGTCGGACTTCCCACCAGTTTTACTATTATTCTTTTTAGGTTGAGAAGACCCTTTATTTTCCGTCATACGCGGTCCTCACTTTCATCTAATATCAACTTATCAACTGCTTTGAGGTAATCCAATCTTGGTTGATATTGATAAGGAATATGGTAACCATTTTTCCGAATTTCTTCAACAGTAATCGATTTTTTAATTTCTTGGATGTATCTTTCCCAATAAAATTCAAATTTTGAATAAGGCAAAATATAGACTTCATCAAGCGTTTTAAAACGTATCATAAGAAAAACAATTCCCTTTTGAAGATATGTATTTTTCATATGTTCAACTTGATGCGAGTGAATATTATTTAATGGAAAAGAAGTTTTATTCTTCGTTTCCTTTGCCTCAAAATCGATATAATAACCATTATAAACACCGTTATAATCGGTTGTTGAAGGTGTACGAAAATAAGCTTCATTTATCACAGCCTTACTTCGTTTAGGATAGTGAACATTCACTATTTGAACGGGGGTAGGCTTTTTGTGAATGACTGCTATGCCACTCTTAAGATAATAAGCATTAGAGTGCTCAATATCTTTCTCCAGTGACATCCCGCGTCCACCGTATTCAATGTTACTTGAAAATGGCGATGGGTTGCGTCCGTCCAAAGACTTATTTTTAGAGTATGGTTTACCATTAGGATAATTCATTATATTCACCACACAAGTTTGATTAAAAAATAACTGCTATATAATAAGAAAAGATTCAATCAAACTCTAGTTTTTGAATGTATATGTCATTAAACAAACATACATCATTCACTATTTTAACGTGATTAAGTTATTCTGTCACGGTTTCTTTCACAAATGAAAGATAAATGTAACCTTTAAGTTATTCAATTTTTATAATTTAAATGACGCTCTCAATAATTTTTCAATTATCATTTTCCAACATCTATTAACATCCTCTCGCAAAAGAAAACATTCAATGAAATTATAAATGAGTTTGTCGACATAATAAAAATAATTAAATGGACTGATAGAGAACCTTATCAAACAAGAATTCGCCATTGCTTAACGGAGTATTGACGGCGACACGCCTGCAGGAATAGCATGCGTCTTGAGACAACTTGTTAGTCAGTTGATTTTTAAAAGACAGGCTACCGCAGTAGCTGATTGATATTGAGCTCATAAAATGGCTCAACATCTAATCATCCTTGCGGGGGTGATAATACGAATTCTTAAATTCTAGAATTCTGTATCACTCCCAAGCCATTCCCGCGGCAAGGGAGCTAAGCAATACGCAGTATTGTTGTCTCAGCTTAGTCGACAAAAAAGATAATCTACAGTATTAGAATATATATTTACATGACTTACGCTTTCATATTGTGTTAAATTAATTTTGTAGGAGGCATCCTTATGCAACATTTAATAGAACAACTCATCATAGAAATCACTGAAATGAATCATCGTTTTGAAAGAGTTAAATCATCAGAGATAGATTACGATTTTTACGACGTCGTACAACCTTACACCGAATCAATCGATAGCAAACTCGATGATTTAAAAAATTATGATAAACAGATAATTAATATGCCGTATATGACACCAACAAAATTCAATTTACTCATATCTAATATTCAATCTTTATCTGTAGAATGTCATTTTAAACGTACAAGTCGAAAACTTTTCACTGAGAAAATCAAAAGTGTACAGTACGATTTAAAAAATATTTTAACGCATCATGTTTAATGAGGGTGAATATGGTTAAAACTGTTTATGTTACTGGATACAAATCTTTTGAATTAAATATATTCAAAGATGATGCTCCAGAAGTTTCATATTTAAAGAAATTCATAGCACATAAATTAGAACAATTAATAGATGAAGGTCTAGAATGGGTTCTGATTCAAGGACAAATGGGTATTGAATTATGGACTGCTGAAGTTGTAATTGAACTTAAAGAGAGTTATCCAGAATTAAAGTTAGGAATTATTACTCCTTTTCTCGGCCATACGAATAGATGGAATGAACAGAATCAGGCCAAGTACACATCCATAGTACAGCAAGCTGATTTTACGGAAAGCATTCATCATTCAGAATACCAAGGTCCATATCAGTTCAAACAAGCTGATCAATTTATGCTAGACCATACAGACTATACCATTCTAATTTATGACGAAGAACAAGAGGCCAGCCCAAAGTTCTTCAAAAGGATGTTAGTTGAATTTATCGAAAAAACAAACTATACTTGTGATATTGTGACGTTTGATGAACTCACTGACTTCATCAACGACTTGCAGTGGTCTCAAGATCAAAGTTTCGAATGAGGTGGAAAAAGATGTCAGATGTTTCATTAAAATTATCAGCAAAAGATATTTATGAGAAAGACTTCGAAAAAACTATGGCTCGTGGCTATAGAAGAGAAGAAGTAGACGCTTTTTTAGATGATATTATTACAGATTATCAAAAAATGGCAGACATGAATAATGAAGTTGTTAAACTATCAGAAGAAAATCATAAACTAAAAAAAGAACTTGAAGAATTAAGACTTCGTGTTGCTACAACAAGACCACAAGAAAATAAAAACTTTTCTTCTAACGGTGCCAATAACTCATCAAACAATGTAGATATTTTAAAACGTATTTCTAATTTAGAAAAAGCGGTATTCGGTAAATAATCAAATTTATTTACTTATCGACTTAAAATTGTGTTATAATCGCAAAAGTGATATTTCGGGTAATCGCTATAGCAATATAGAGGAAAGTCCATGCTCACACAGTCTGAGATGACTGTAGTGTTCGTGCTTGATGAAACAATAAATCAAGGCATTAATTTGACGGCAACGAAATAACCTAAGTCATTTGATATGGTTAGAATAGTTTGAAAGTGCCACAGTGACGTAGCTTTTATAGAAATATAAAAGGTGGAACGCGGTAAACCCCTCGAGTGAGCAATCCAAATTTGGTAGGAGCACTTGTTTAGCGGAATTCAACGTATAAACGAGACGACTTTCATACGAACGTGAAAGTATGTAGACAGATGGTTACCACCGACGTACCAGTGTAACTAGTACACGTTATGAGTACAACGGTACAGAACATGGCTTACAGAAATATTACGACTAGTTTAGCTCTCCCCATTGTGATGGAGAGCTTTTTTAATTCTAAAAATTACCATTAAACATCTCAACGACATCAATCAACGCAGACATTTTCCTAAATAACAGTAAAATGATTACAATAAATTGAAAGTATTAAAATTGATATATAAATTTGATAAAATACAGACAACACGTATAAAGGAGTAAAGACATGTTTCAATTATTAGCAGTGTGCCCAATGGGACTTGAAGCAGTTGTAGCTAAAGAAATACAAGAGCTTGGATATGATACACAAGTCGAAAATGGACGCATCTTCTTCGAGGGAGACGAAACAGCAATCGTCAAGTGCAACTTGTGGTTACGTACGGCTGACCGTATCAAAATTGTCATGGGCCGTTTTGATGCGAAAACATTTGACGACTTATTCGAACAAACTAAGGCGTTACCTTGGGAAACAATTATCGACAAAGAAGGTAACTTCCCAGTGCAAGGACGTAGCGTTAAATCAACATTACACAGTGTACCTGATTGCCAAGCCATTACTAAGAAGGCAATTGTTGAACGCCTTAAGAAAGCTTATCAAGAAAAAGGTTGGCTTAATGAAACCGGCGCCAAATATCCAGTTGAAGTAGCGATACTCAAAGACAATGTGTTATTAACAATTGATACTTCAGGATCTGGACTCAATAAACGTGGCTACCGCTTGGCACAAGGTGAAGCTCCGATTAAAGAAACATTAGCTGCGAGTTTAATTCGTTTAGCAAATTGGAAGGGAGATACGCCACTTATCGATCCTTTCTGCGGTTCAGGTACCATCGCAATTGAAGCATGTTTAATTGCTCAAAACATTGCGCCAGGATTTAATAGAGACTTTGTATCAGAAGAGTGGAATATGATGCCACCAAATATTTACGATAAACTACGTGACGAAGCTGATCAAATGGCTGACTATGATAAAGAAATAGAAGTCTATGCTTCTGATATCGATCCAGAAATGATTGAAATTGCGAGACGTAACGCTGAAGAAGTAGGACTCAGTGACATTATTCAATTTTCAGTTAAAGATGTGAATACGTTAACCATTGATTCTGAAGGACCTGTAGCCCTAGTAGGAAATCCACCTTATGGTGAACGTATCGGCGACCGTGAAGAGGTTGAAGAAATGTATCGCTATATCGGAACGTTAATGAAAGAACATCCTTACTTATCTACTTATATTTTGACAAGTAATAAGGAATTCGAGTATTTAGTCAATCGTAAAGCGACGAAACGCCGTAAATTATTTAATGGATATATTGAATGTACGTATTATCAATATTGGGGTAAAAAACCTGAATCTAAATCATAAGGTTTACTTTTTGTTCTTTTCGTGTAATAGTAATAACCTTGTAAATCAATTCATTCGCACTCTTATCGCTACTGTAGTACAGTTGAATAAGAGTGTTTTAATTTTTTAAAAAATAATAATATAAAATAAATAAGACGACCAGAAAGGGGAATATCAATATGAAAACTGTATTAATTATCGGCGCTAACGGTAGAGTTTCTATCGAAGCTACTAAAATTTTTCTTGAAAACTCTAGCTTTAACGTAGACTTATTCTTAAGAAATGCACATCGTATCCCTGACTATGCTTCTAATAGAGTGACAGTGTATGAAGGAGATGCCAAAAATAAAGAAGATCTCGAAAAAGCTTTAAATGAAGTTGATGTTGTATTTGCAAGTTTATCTGGCTCTTTAGATAAACAAGCTGAAACAATTGTCCAAGCTATGGATAGTAAAAACGTTAAACGTTTAATCTTCGTTGCGGCTCCTGGCATCTATGATGAATTACCAGAGTCATTTAATGAATGGAATAAACAACAATTTGGAGAAAAATTAAGTCTCTACCGTAAAGCTTCTGATATTATTGAAAGCTCAGATTTAGACTACACAATTATTCGTCCAGGTTGGTTAACTGATAAAAATGAAAATGTCTTTGAAATTACAACAAAAGACGAAACATTTAGAGGTACGGAAGTTTCAAGAAAAAGTATCGCATCATTAGCTGTTCAAATCGCTAAAAATCCAGAACTTCACTCAAAAGAAAACATCGGTGTGAATAAACCTGGTACTGAAGGCGATAAACCCGCATGGTTTGAATAATAATTCTAGCATTTTAACATAGGTTTTATTCAGCCTATGTGATAAAATTTAAAATATCATAACTTTTGAAAATTAGGGTTTGTCATTGAGACTAACCTAATTTTTTTAATTTTTTTCACATAATAAACCAAGCGTTATCTTTTATTGATGGAACTAAAGGGGATTCAAACACATGGATAATACTGAACAATTAGACATTTTATATAAATTAAAAAAAGAAGTAGAGAAATCAAATAATGATGCATTAGTTAATACAATTAATCAAGTTATAAAAAAGGTATATCTCAATCAATTTACCGCTTCGTTTGTGGGGCACTTTTCAGCGGGTAAATCAACATTAATCAATTTATTACTTGAACAAAATATATTACCAAGTTCACCTGTGCCAACGACAAGTAACACGGCGATTGTTTCAGTTGCTGACAAGCCAGGCATCATCGCAAATCTACCGCATCAACAATACACAAAATTAAAAACGTATGACGAAGTGAAACAAATGAACCGTCAAAATGTCGATGTGGAGTCTGTTGAGATTAATTTCCCATCCGACAAATTTAACAATGGATTCACGCTTCAAGATACACCAGGTGTAGATTCCAACGTCGCAACACACCAATCTAGTACAGAACAATTTATGTACACAAGTAATATTTTATTTTACACAGTTGACTATAATCACGTGCAATCTGCATTAAATTTCAAATTTATGAAACGCATTAACGAAGTAGGGATTCCTGTCGTTTTCGTCATCAATCAGATTGATAAACACAATGAGGAAGAAATTACATTCGACACATTTAAAGCACGTGTTGAGAAATCAATCAATGATTGGGATATTCATCTTACTGATACATACTACGTCTCTAAATTTGATCATCCGGAGAATCAAATTGATGAATTATCCAACTATCTCGTTGAAATGGACAATAACCGTGAATCTGTAGAAGATTATGTTCATCGTACAGTCGAATTCATTACTGATGCGCAACTCGCTTATATTCAAAATGAAATCCAAGATATTCTCGACACATTGGACATCGAAGAAGAGGGCTTCGAGCAAGCCTACATTAAGTTCCAACAGAATCAAGAAGTGAGCGAAGAAGCACAACTTTTAAATGATGACGATAAATTGCTCAATTATTTGAAACAAAAGCGTAAAGATATTTTAGAAAATGCATATATTATGACGCATGACATGCGCGAATCATTGAGATCCTACTTAGAAAGTAAGTCTGATGATTTTAAAGTTGGTGGACTGTTCAATAAGAAAAAGAAAAAAGAAGAAGAACAAGAACAGCGTTTAAATAAAGCGACTGAAGAATTACAAGATAAAGTCGATCAACAAATTCGTCAGCCTCTTCGCGAAGATATGTCGTTCTTAACGCGATTCATTAATAGTAGCGACGTCAATGAACATATTTTAAATCAGGATTATCGTATTCAACCCACGCTTATTTCTGATTTATACCAACCGCAAACAAGTATTAGTAACACTTACGTCTTAACATTCTCAGATGAAGTGGTAAAAGCTTTAAATAAATTCATTGAAAACGAATCCAACCCAATCTTTAAAGAAGCAGTGAACCATGCACACGCTAGCGAGCTCACTACTGATGACAATGAAGATAAACAAGAATATGAAAAGTTCATCGAATTCAAAAACTTAAGAGAGTCGCTGACAACGAAGAACTATCAGCATTATTACATTCATTTAGATGATTCTCTTGATAAATTAATCGGAAGAACTGAAGCGAATTTCGAACTTAAAGAAGAAAACTCGACAGCTTATCATCAAAAGCATGAAAAAAAAGAACAAGTTGAGGCAGAAACAGCTAATCAAGTTGATATTCAAAATGCACTTGAAGTTGTCGAAGACGTTCCATTCTTTGATCGAACTAAAAAAGATATTAAAGATACGATGCATCGCCTCAATCACCAAATCACTAAAATTGGTGTGTTTGGCACATTTAGCGCAGGTAAAAGTAGCTTAATCAATGCATTACTCGGTGGACAATACTTAGTAAGTTCACCTAATCCAACAACAGCCGCTACTACAGAATTGTCATATGGCGATGAAAGTCAAATTACCCTAAAATCTGCCGACCAATTACTCGAAGAAATTAACAACGTACTAGAATATTATGATACATCGTTCGATTCTTTAGAAGCTTTCATTCATAGTGATTTAAAGAAATTAAAAGCACAACTTGAGAAGAATCAACTCGCATTTATAAATGCGGTTGAGCAGCATTACGATATGTATCTAGATATGCTTAATGAAGGCGAAGTTCACACCGTTTCTCAAGATGATGTTAAAAAATGGAGTGCCGAAGACGAATATGCGACATTCGTTAAGACCGTCCATCTTAATCTGCCACTCGAATGGCTCAAAGGTAAAATCGTCGTCGATTCGCTTGGTTTACATTCAAATAACCAACGTCATACTAATGAAACTGAACAAATTCTTACATCATCAGATTTAATTCTATATGTAAGTTATTTCAACCATTCATTCACTGATAATGACAAAGCCTTTATCGAACACATGAAAGATATGAACCAATTAAATGAGAATCAAGCCTTTAAGATGGTTATCAATGCGGTTGATTTAGCTGAAAATGAGGACGACCTTAACGCAGTACATGATTATGTCGCTGATGCACTAGGACAAGTGAATCTACATTCTGAAATATTTAATGTCTCAAGTCGTAAGGGGCTTAAAGAAGGCGATCAAGGCATAGACGATTTACGAAATAGTATCCAACGTTTCGCTGATGTAGAATCTAAAACCATTTTAGAACAACAAATGGTTCATCAAATTCAGCAAATGAATGATTCATACAAAGAAATGATAGAAGAATTCCATAACAACAAAGATCAAATTGCAGCGAGACAAAATAAATTATCACAAATTAAAGATGAAGATAGACTCAATCAACAATTAATTAACACTACGTCACAACATACATCTAATGAAGTGGAAGAACAAATTTACCATTTAAATGGTCGCTTAAAATTACAACTTCTAGATGAGGTTAAATCGGTTTACAACAGTCAAATGACTCAAAATAGTGACTTTAATGAAGAAAAGAAAATTTCATCTAAAACGTACTTAGACCAAATTCATCAACGTCTATATTTAGAACAATCATTAATAACTGAAAGAATTAAAAAATATTTTAATACACAATTAGAAGAACAAGTTGCTCCTATAATTAAGAAGTTAAATAATATTCACGTGTTAGTTAAGGCGGATTTCAATATAGAACCTGATGTAGAAGAAGCACCATTTTTAAGAATAGATTTAAACGAGATGGTCGACGCACTTCCGAAACAATTAACCAAACGTAAATTATTAAATCCAAATTCACAACGTGACATTCAAGAACAAATTTCAGATACGACATTGAAATTATTGCAAAATGGCATGAGCGCGTTTAAACAACAACTTGATAGTTATGTACATCAAATGTCTCGACAAGCCGAAGATCAATTTAAAGAATTAGAACAACATATTCAAGAACAAATAGATGAACTGTTATCATTCAAACTTGATGATTCACTGATTCAACAACTCGAAACAAAATCAAAACAACTAGACGAAATCTTATAAAGAAGAAAGAAGGACGCTTTAATGGAACAAAGAGTATTACTTGTAGATGGAATGGCGCTACTCTTTAGACATTTCTATGCGACAAGTTTACACAATCAATTTATGTACAACTCTAAAGGGATACCGACAAACGGCGTTCAAGGGTTCGTTAGACATATTTTTAGCGCGATTAAAGAAATCAACCCTACACATGTTGCAGTATGTTGGGATATGGGACAACAAACCTTCCGAAATGAAATGTTTGAAGGTTATAAACAGAATCGACCAGCTCCACCAGCCGAACTCATCCCTCAATTCGATTATGTCAAAGAAATCTCTCAACAATTCGGATTCGTTAATGTAGGCGTCTCTAATTATGAAGCGGACGATGTGATTGGTAGCCTTGCCAAAGAATACTCAGAACACAATAATGTTTATATCATCACTGGAGATAGAGACATACTTCAATGTATTAATGACAATGTAGAAGTTTGGCTTACTAAAAAGGGGTTCACGATTTACAATCGATATACGTTAAATCGTTTTAGAGAAGAATACGGATTAGAACCGAAACAATTAATAGATGTTAAAGCATTCATGGGAGATACAGCAGATGGGTATCCAGGTGTTAAAGGTATAGGAGAAAAAACAGCGATCAAATTAATTCAGAATCACCATACAGTTGAAAATGTAATCGAAAATATTTCAACGTTAACGCCTGCACAACAGAAAAAGATCAATGATAACATTGATAATCTGCATCTATCTAAATCATTAGCAGAAATCCATACACAAGTTCCTATTGAAACAGAAAAGCTATTCGAAGAGATGACATACGCTCATGAATTAAATGATATCTTGTCGATTTGTAACGAACATGAGTTATACGTTTCTGGAAAATATTTAGCAAGCAATTTTTAAAATATAAACCAAATGATACATCGGAAAAACTTTCCGATGTATCATTTGGTTATTTTTTTACATTTTAATGATAATCACTAACAACATTCACTTTTATTTTATAAAAGTTATGTTAATTAATTTCACAATCCTATATTAAAATGATATTATTATTTAGAACGAATAAAATATTGTTCCAGACGCTATTGTGATAAATGAGAGGGCATACCGATATCAAATTAATTTTGAAATGACGTCAATTGCTCTTTTTTATTGAGTGCAATTTGAACGATATCATTTCATTTAAACAACTTCGAAATACTTATTTGCTCAGATTCGACTGTCACATTAAACACCAAAGACAAAACATCAAGAAGAGGAGTGGACAATAGCTTTGAATAATCGAGACAAACTACAAAAATTTAGTATTCGCAAATACGCAATTGGAACATTTTCTACAGTCATTGCGACACTAGTGTTTGTTGGTTTCAATCCTGGACAAGCACATGCCAATGAAGTGAGCCAAAGTCAAAAGGTAATCGAACAACAAGAAGATTCACAAATTGATGAAGACAATTCAAATTCTAAAGCTCATCAATTAAATAGACAAGTTGATAATAATCAAAGTCGTTCAAACGAAAACAATCAACCAAACGCACTTAATAAAACGACATTAACAAATAATGACGAAAATCAAAACGCAATACAAAGTCTTGAATCAGAGCAAGCATCGACAAATAGCGATGAAAACAATATCAATAACCAATCTTTACTTTCTCAAGAAGATTTAAGAATTAACAAAGACGTGATTCATGCTAAGAAACAAGAAGAAGAAGAAAAAGAAAATCAAGATTCTTCTAAAAAAGATAACCATAAAATGATTAAGCAACAATTAGCTGAAAAACGTGCTAATAAAGATGATAAAAACAAAGATTCTGTTAAAAAGAAAGCAAAAAATAGACAAGCTCAATCACCAATTGATAGAAACAGTCTCCAAGCTTTATTAGACTCTTCATATCATGAATACAAAATGATTGATAGAGACAAAGCAAACGCAACTGAATTTAATAAAGTGAAAGCTATATTTGATAAAGTAAATGAATTATTAGGTAAAGAAGATAACGCTACATCAGATGAGCTTACTTTAGTATATCAAGAGTTAGTACAAGCAATAGAATTGGCACGTACATTACCACAACGTTCTATAGATAGTAATACTCTTAAACGTTCAACTCGAGGTGTCAACTCTGACAGAGCTGCAAGAGGTAGCGTCTCATACCAAAATGCCTACACTGAATATTATGTTTCTTCTGATGATGATGGTTCAGGCTATCCACCTGGAACATTTTTACATGCTTCAAATAAAGGTGCACCATATTATTTACCTACAACACCATATAATTTGTTGCATGCTTCAGACGTTAGAAACATTGCTTACATTACTACTAAAAGATTAAAAAACGGCTATCAATGGGACGTATTATTTAACCTTGGACACTCTAACCATGAAAATATGATTTATTGGTTTGCGATACCTCGTGATCAAACACCTGCGGGTCCAGTAACCTTAACAATTATAAATAAAGACGGGCGTGCCACTTCATATGATGGCTCTGGTTCTGGGTCAGGTAAGCCTTTACCAAAATTTTGGGAAACTGCAGGTGGCATAAATCCTAGTGTAGCAAATTATTTTAGACATGGTGCAGCACATGGTTATCAATTTTATAATACTCCATATTATCAATTGAACAAATTCTGGGATTTCGCTCGAGGCAGTGATGAATTTGCGCCAAATTCATACTTCAACAGAAACGGCGCGTCTAGCACAGCTAAGTATTATGGTGATGAAAACTATGCTTTTCTTAATGGCGATAGACCTGAACAAGGACAAGGCTTAGATTCTATTTATTGTTTTATAGGTAAAGGAGATGTAAGTTATCGCATATCCTTTAAAACATCTGGATTGCCAACTGAACGTTTATATTATGCGGCAGGTGGACGAGCATTAGAGTTCAACCAACTTTATAACTATAACCAACTATATGTAGAACCAATGAAAGTTTATCAAGAAAGAATTAAATCGTTTGTAGAAGTTAAGAATCGTACAATGCATTTAGGTAACACTGAATATACTTATGATTCAACACTAGGTAAATATGCTAACCGTGCTATCTTGGATAGTGATGGAGATCATACAACTGATTATGCCGATGATCCGTTAAGCTATGTGAAAAATATAAGTGACACTATAATGGGATTCATGCCTCCAAACGCCCAATATGATAGTTATCGCGTATTTGGAGTCAATGATTTAAATCCAGTAGAAATTGAAAGCTTATTCGCACAAGATAAACTTGAAGAAGCTGCACGTACAGGAAAACCTATTAAATTAATGATTGGTTTTAATGCTCGAGACAGTTCTAGTAATCCTGAAACTTTAGTTCCAGTAAAATTATACGTTAAACCACAATTACAACAAAAGATTAGTTATTGGCATAACAATGAAGGTACGAGTATTGATACGTATACTGAGTCTCGTAAAGTTGGACATCCTGTTTATCAAGTAATGGCAGGTGATATGCATAATAACTCTGTAGAACAACAAGAAATACGTATCAAACTTACAAGTAATGAACCGATAAAAGATAATGATTGGTTAATATATGGTTATCCACGTACATTAAGATTGGAGAAATCTACTGGCAGAAATAACAATACAAAAGAAAAAAACTTCTCTTTAGTAGGAACATTAGAGCCTGGAGATTACTTCATAACTGTGAAGTTAGGAGATAAAGAAGAACAATTTGAAGTAAGAGCTAAACCATATCCTCCAACTTTAGTCACTACTGCCTTACAACTTAAAGGTAAGGCCGGACAAAAACCTGATATTGTAGTGACAAACGTTCCACCTCAAACGAACGCGAAAGTTTTATTAGTAGTAGGTGGCGTTAATGGTCGAACTGATGCTTTTTCTGACCCATATACAAAACCTGAAGGTTACACTGTAATTGCTAGAGCAGACGCGACAAGTCATGGAACAGTTACAATTACAGCTAAAGATTATTTACAAGGATTACCGCGTTCTGGAGAAATTAAAGCAATAACTTACTTTGATGACAATGTTCAATCGAACTTCAGTAATGCCATTACGTTAATAACTGATGAAACACCACCTACAATTGGAGAACCTGTAGGTTTGAAAGATAAATATTATAGAGATAATCAAGTGCATTTCACTATTCCTGTTAGTGATAATCAAGATGGTTCTGGTGTCAATCAAGTGACGATAGAGGGACTTCCTTCTGGATGGACACAATCCTTTGTCAAAACTCCGAATGGTCAAAGTGGCACTTTAACAGTAAGCGGAACGATAAGTCACGCTCAAGCACTGAATAGTACTATTAGATTAAGATTATCCGCTTCAGATATGGATAATAATGTTACAAAGGGCGATCAAATTAAAACGATTAATATCAATGTAAGTAGTTTAGCGGTTGATTTTCCTCCATTACCTTTAACTAATGGTAATAGAGTTGTTGTAGTTAATCCGACTATTATCAGTAATGATGAGAAAGCTATCGCTAAAGATCGTTTAGCTAGACAAAATGCAAGTAGAAATAATGTCTTAGCAGTAGCTAACACTTTCCAACCACAAGATAATGGTAATGTATTAGTAAATTATAAAGATGATTCTCAAGCAACGATGAATGAAGGTAATGTATTTACTTACGAACCTATTCGCAAAAATCAGTTTTCCGAAAGTGGAATTACAGATAAAAAAATAGCAACGATTTACGTTGCTAAAGGAAGTAGATTTAATATTGGTAAAGACATGAGAAACTATTTCTCATTAAGTAATGGTCAAGATATACCTAATGTGCCATTTACTGTAATGACACCTGCTGATCCATTACCTACACCAGAACAAGTATCGCAATTCGGTGATGAGCCTCATCAATATAGAGTTATGGCATTCAATGCTTATAACAAAAGTATAGAAAATTTATATATCCGTATAAAAGCAATTGACATCGTAGCACCAACCGGAAATCATAGAGTATTCCGTGTCAATCCTATTAAACTTAGCGATGAGGAAGTACAAGCAGTTAAACAAGCCTTTGTAGATGCCAATCCTAAATTACATTTACAAACATCAGATATTGATGTTTCGAATCCTACAAACGGGACTGGTGTGAGCACTGTAACTGTATCTGTTCATAAAGACCAATATACTAAGACATTTACTTCTTCAGCTAACGACATGAATTTCTTAAGATGGCCTAATATCAGAGAAGATTATTCAATCTCTTGGTCTAGTGATAAACTACCAAACCGAAACACTGATGGCGGCTTTTCTTGGTCACCTGATCATAAATCAATAATTTATCGTTACGATGCAACAAAAGGAATTGCTATCAATACAAACCAAGTATTAAATTTATTTACTGCAACGACTACAGTTCCAGGGTTGAGAAATAACATTACTGGTAACGAAAAGATTTTAGCAGAAGAAGGTGGCACACCAAGTTACAAACCGTATGGTTATTCATCACAAATTAATAGTGATGATAGACAACGTAGCTTCACTAAAGATGGACAACTTATTCAAGTTTTAGATTTAGTTCAAACAGGAACAGGATTCGGTAATGCCGTTGTCAACCATTCTAATATTGTTTATAACCAAAGTAATTCTCAAGTTGTAAATGGAGAAGTTCCTGCAGCAAACGGGGCAGCTGCTTTTCAATTAGAAAAAGTAATAAAATCGAATTATGTATCAGAAGGTATTATGGGTGTTGTATATAAAACGCATCTATTTTTAACACCATATGGCGCTAAACAATATATCGAACGCACTGGCAGTACAATGGATACCACTACTAATGTCTACGATGTATATTTTGTACCTAGTGATAATGTTAAACCTACAATCACGTTTGGGGATTATTCTCATAATGAAGTATATTCAGGCGAAACATTTAAAAATACAATGAGCGTCTCTGACAATTACGGCGTTCAGTCGGTATCTATTCCAAACGACAGCGGAATAAGAGTAACTATCTCTAACAATAATACTCAAGTGAGTGGCACAGCACCTAATGTAACTTCAGTTACAAATAAATCAGTAAAAGTTACTGCTATAGATAAAAGTAATAACCAAACTACTGAACAATTTAATGTTCTATTAAAGCCTTTAAAAGATAAATATCGTTTAACTACAAGTTCAACAAACCAACATCCAGTTAGATTAAATAATATTCAAAACGGCGCAACTCTGTCACCAGCAGAGAGACAATCTGTAATAGATTCTGTATCTGTGACTAATATCGCGCCAAGAAGAAGCTATATCACTGAACCAGCTAATGAAGTTCAATCAAAAGAAGTTAGTAATGTAATTAGACCGAGAAATGATGCTACTGTTACTGTGACAGTGACATACAAAGACGGTACAACAAATCAAATATCTGTACCTGTTAAGCACGTTTTACCAGAAGTCGTATCAGAACCAAGATATACGGTTAAGGGTCAAAATTTCCCACAAGGTAAAGGGGCAGAACCTAGAGATTTCTTTAGATTACAAAATGGAAACACATTTAACGCAAGAGTAAACTGGGTTGGAAACAATGCTCCAGACATTAATAGCAATCAAATCGGTGTTGACATTCCATTACATGCTGAGATTTGGTTTGATGGTGAAACTACGCCAATAGTGAAACAGACGAGTTATAAAATAGTTAAATCTGAGCCAAAGAAAATTTTCGAAACCACTATCAATGGTCAATTTGTTAATTCTAATGACAATCCAGGTAACGCAGGTTCATATATAAAATCTATTAATAACTCATGGCCAAACGGTATGTATTTCGATTGGGCTCAAGGCTCAAGTGCTCCAACTTCAAATACACCAGGAGCTTTTGTAAGAACTGCAACAGCTATTTATCCAAATGGTGAAAGAGAAGATGTGAAGATTCTTTTTAAAGTCCAACCTAGTAAGCCACAAATAGATGCTAATAGTGTCATTGCTAAAGGTGGATTATCTAATCAACAGGTCATCGTAAGAAACGTGCAAAATAATGTAGATGTAAAACTTTATCAAGCAAACGGTAGCGTTATACCTAATACTACGTCTGTAATAGCAAATGGTACGGCAACTATAACAGTTCAAGGAACTCTACCAACAGGTAATATTTACGCTAAGTCTTCTATTACAACTAATAATCTAACTTATGCAAAAAGAACAAATAATGATGTTTCAGATACAACCGAAAACGTAACTGTAACTTCAGAGAATAGCGATCAAGTTAATGTAACTGTTGCAATGGAAGCCAAAAACGGTGGTATAAAATTAGTAAAAGGTATAGATTTTAACTTTAATAATTTTAATAATTTTATTAGTAATGCACCTGCTAACTCTCGTTTTGCTTGGGCTCAAAGTCCTGATACATGGAAAGGTAATATCGGACAATCGAATAAAACAGTCAATGTTACATTGCCTAATAACCAAGAAACAAGAACTGTAGATATACCAGTCATGATTTATCCATCTGTGACTGCTAATGCTCCAGTAAGAGATAAAATAGGTCAAAATTTAGAACGTGGTACAGATGTCTATAATTACATTGAATTCGAAGATGGCAAACGATATAACGGAACGGCTACCTGGAAAGATAATCGACAACCAGATAAAAACGTAGCTGGGGTTCAAAATTTAACTGCGCTTATTAATTATCCTGGAATTACAACTCCAGTAGAAGTTCCAGTCAAAGTATGGGTTTATAACTTTGATTTCGCTCAACCAGTTAACATAATAGAAGTTGGTGATACTTTCCCTAAAGGTACAAGTGCTGCAATGTACAAACATTTAGAAAATGGCGAAGGTTTGCCAATGGATGGATTTAAATTTTATTGGAATCCAGAAACTGGTACTAGCTCAAACCAATGGCAATCATTAGCATATACAAGCACTCCATTCGTTAAAACAGGAAGATATGATGTGCTTGATTCAGGTAATCGTGATTTCCAAACATCGCAACCAGGTAAATTCATTGTAAAAAATGGCACTCCTAATCCACCTATTATTACTGAATCTAATGCAGGTGAAATTACAATCACACCTGGAGCGGTCAGACAAATCCCGATTAAGGGTAGTGGCTATTATGCTCAATCAAATGCTGATAAAATCGTAATTAATAGAAATGGCAGAAAATTAACTACTTTCATTAAAAATCAAGACGGACGATGGGAACTTTTAACAGGTGAACCAGATATTAGAGGCATATCGGCAAAAGATGACGGAAGCGCCATTTTAATAAATCGAACTGCTATCTCTGAAGGCGATACAATCCAAGCTATTGCGACTGAAGGTTCAGGGGAGATAATCAGTAGTCCTGCAGATAGTGGACCGTTTATTGTTAAAGCACCACAACCAGAGAAAGCTACTGCTAAGATTTGGCAGAACGGAACTTTTGAAGTCACACCTGATAATGCTACAAATACTTTTAACCCAACAAAAAGGGTAGAAGTTAGCTACACAGAAAAAATAGGTAATAATGAAGCAAACAAAACATTTACTATCACTAAAAATAATAATGGTAGCTGGTCTATTAATAACAAACCAAGCTATGTAACATTTAACCAAAGTAACGGTAAAGTTATCTTTGATGCTAATACTATTAAACCTGACTCACAAGTTACTATTACTTCTAAAGCAGGTAATGGTAATACGGAAAGTACAAATCCAAATATAGTTTCTGCGCCAGCGTCCCATTCTGTGACTATCAGAGAAATTATAAAAGAACAAGGGCAAAGTGTAACTAATGCAGATGTTAATAACGCTGTTCAAGTCGAAAATAAACGTATAGCAAGTATTAAATCAGGTACAGCATTACCTTCAAATCTAGCTGGTGGTAGTACAACACATATTCCAGTAGTGATTACCTATAATGATGGAAGCACTCAGGAAATCACTGAAACTATTAAAACAAAAGTAAATAAAACTGAATTAATTAACGCTCGCAACCATTTGGACGATACTATAAGCAAAGACAATAAAACGCCTGCAAGTATAAGAAACTTTGAACAGGCAATGGAAAGAGCGAAAGCACAAATAAATCAAGCGAAAGCTGAAGCGGATACTGTGATTAACACTGAATTTGCTACACCACAACAAGTAGCTAATGCATTAAATCAAGTTAAAGCAGCTCAAGCTAAAATTGATGAAGCTAAAAACTTATTACAAACTAGAGCTGATAATTCACAATTGGTTAGAGTGAGAGATGAGTTACAGCACACACTTCAACCAGCTGCTTCAACAGAAGGTATGACTCAACAAAGTGCTCAAAACTATAATTCAAAACGACAAGCTGCTGAACAAGCAATTCAAAATGCTAATTCTGTAATCAACAATGGAGATGCAACTGCTCAACAAATTACTGAGGCTAAAAATAAAGTAGAGCAAGCTCAAAGAGAATATGTTGAAGCTAAAAATGGTTTAAGAGCGGATAAATCTCAATTAGAAACGGCATATCATCGATTAACGCAAAATGTAATTTTAACAGATAAGAAACCAGCATCTGTAACTCGTTATAATCAATCATTAGCAGGATTTAGAAACGAATTAGATACTGCTAAAAACGAGGCTAATAGCGTTCTACAAAATACTAATCCTTCTGTAGAACAAGTGAGAAATGCGTTAAATAAAGTTAATGCAGTACAACCAAAAGTTAATCAAGCTATAGCTTTATTACAACCAAAAGAAAATAACTCTGCTTTGGTTCATGCTAAAAATCAATTACAAAATGCAGTGAATGAATCTGACCCTACTCGTGGCATGACATCTACCACTGCAAATAATTACAATACTAAGAAACGAGAAGCTCAAGCTGAAATTCAAAAAGCTGATCAAATCATTGCAGACGGAGATGCAACTGCCAAACAAATTTCTGATGAAAAAACTAAAGTTGAACAAGCATTGCAAGCTTTAAATAATGCTAAAAGTGATTTGCGTGCTGATAAGTCACAATTACAAAATGCTTACAATAAGTTAACAGAACAAGTGAGCACTAACGGCAAAACACCTTCAAGTATTAAAAAATATGAAGCAGCACGTAAAGCGATTGAAACTCAATATAATGAGGCTAAAAATGAAGCTGAGCAAGTGCTCAGAAATAACAATCCGAGCGTAAACGATGTTACTCAAGCGCTTGAAAAAGTGAATAATATTCAATCTAGAGTAAACGAAGCCGTTCACATGCTTCAAAACAAAGAAAATAATAGTGAGCTAGTAAGAGCAAAAGAACAATTGCAACAAGCTATTAACGATCAACCTTCAACTACTGGTATGACTCAAGATTCTATAAGTAATTACAATTCTAAACGTCAAGAAGCTCAAAATGCAGTATCTCATGCAGAAACTGTAATCAATAACGGCGATGCTACTGCTAAACAAATATCAGATGAGAAATCTAGAGTCGAACAAGCTTTAACAGCTTTAAATGATGCAAAACATCAACTAACTGCTGACACGACAGCTTTACGAACAGCAGTCAATCGTTTAGACAGAAGAGGCGACACTAACAATAAGAAACCGAGTAGCATACGAGCATATAATAATGCTATTCAATCAATACAATCACAATTGGATAATGCTAAAAATAATGCAAATGCTGTGATTCAAAAACCTATTCGCACAGTGAATGAAGTGGACAATGCATTACAAGAAGTTAACCGAGTTGAACGTGAATTAAGTCAAGCTATCAATCAACTTCAACCTTTAGCTAATAATGAGGCACTTAAAGCAGCAAGAACTCAACTTGAAAATAAAATAAATCAAGCAGTTCAAACTGATGGAATGACGCAACAATCAGTCAATGCATATAATCATGCTAAACAAGAAGCGCAAAGCGAATCTAATACAGCTCAAACGTTAATCAATAACGGCGATGCTACTGATCAAGAAATTTCTTCAGAAACTGAAAAAGTAAATCAAAAATTTAAAAATTTAGAGAACGCCATAAATGGATTAACTGTCAATAAAGCTCCGTTAGAAATCGCAAGAAATAATATTCAGTATAATATTATCCATGCGTCAAGCACTGAAGGTATGACACCACAGTCTGCTCAAGCATATAGACAAAAGCTCCAAGAAGCTAGAAATGAAATTACTAGAATTAATCATGTGCTTGATAATCATCCTGATGTCAATGCAATTAGAACTAATGTAGCTTCAGCAGAACGAATGAAGAATGAATTAATACAAGCTAAAAACAATTTACAAGTAGATACTCAACCTTTAGAAAATGCTCAAAGAAATATCCAAAGTGTTATCGATCAAGGTTCTAATACAGATGGAATGACAGCGGATTCTGTAAATGATTTTAATGACGCATTAGCAGCTGCTATAATCGAAAAAACTAAAATCAATAAGTTACTTAAAAATAAAGATTCGATTACTGTAGATAAAGTTAAACAAGCTGTAGCTGAAGCTAACGACGTAATTAAAAACTTAAAAGACGCACGTGCTTCACTACTTCCAGATAAAAGTGATCTTGAAGCTGCTAAACAAGCGCTTGAAAATAGTATTAATCATCCTACAGACACAGAAGGCATGACGCAAGAATCATTACACAACTATAACGAGAAACTAAATGCTGCTCGAGAAGAACTAAATAAAGTGAAAGATATTTTAAATAATAACCCTACAGTAGCAGTTATTAGATCTACTACTAATGAAGCAAATAACTTTAAAGCGGCTTTAGATGAGGCAAGAACTCAGTTAGTTTTGGCTAGACAACCATTTATTAATCATATTAATAGTGAGGATAGTCTTAATACGCCTCAAAAAGAGAACTATAAAAATCAAATTAATAGTGCAACGAATCACCGCGAGTTAGTAAGTATCCAAAGTAACGCTGATACGCTTAATCAAGCTATGAAAAAGTTAAAAGAAAGTATTGCCGATTACGAACAAGAAAAATTAAAAGAAAACTATATAGATGCTTCAGATAACAAACGTCAAGCGTATGATAATGCTGTAAATGCAGCTAAAGGAATTATCAACCAAACTCAAAGTCCAACTATGAGTAGTGATACTATTAATCAAAAAGCGAACGACGTTAAACAAACTAAAGATGCTTTAGATGGTAACCAAAGATTAGCAGCCGCGAAACAAGAAGCAGTACGTCATCTAAACGACTTACATGATTTAAACGAGGCACAACGTCATGCGCTTACTACTGAAATTAATAGTTCTAATAATATTGCAGCTGTAAACCAAGCTAAAGAAAAAGCTAACACTGTAAACACTGCAATGACCGGATTAAAACAAAGTATTGCTAATAATGAACAAGAGCTTCGAAATGGCAATTATATTAATGCTGATAAAGACAAACAAGATGCCTACAATAGCGCAGTAAATAATGCCAAACAAGTTATTAATCAATCAAATAACGATTCAGCACAACTTGATCCAACTGAAATTAATAAACTTGCTCAGAAAGTTAATACTACTAAACAAGAATTGAACGGTAATGAAAAGTTAGCAGAAGCAAAACGAGAAGCTAACACTACAATCGACGGATTAACTTATCTCAATGATGCACAACGTGCGAAAGCTAAACAAAATGTCGGCAACGCTACAACAAGAACAGGCATTGCTAGTCAATTAGGAAATTACACTAAGTTAAACAACGCGATGAAAGAATTACGCGATAGTGTTCAAAATGTTAACCAAGTAAAAACAGGTAGCAATTATATTAATGAAGACAATGGTCCTAAAGAAGCATATAATCAAGCAGTAACGAATGCTCAAAATATAATCAATGCTCAATCTAGTCCTGAAATGAGTACGGATGTTATTAAACAAAAAGCGCAAGCAGTGACTACTGCTCAAAATAATTTACACGGTCAACAAAAATTAGAAGAAGCTCAACGTAATGCAAACAGGGAAATAGATAACTTATCTAACTTAACCTCTGCTCAAAAGTCAGCTGAAAAAGCATTAATTAATAATAAACAAACAAGAACAGAAGTTCAGAACCAACTTAATGATGCTAAAGCTTTAAATGGTTCAATGGGTACATTAAAAGAACTAGTGAATAAACAATCAGAAGTTCAAGGAACAAGTAATTATATTAATGAGGATGGACCAGAAAAAAATGCGTATAACAATGCAATTTCAACAGGGCAAACAATCATTAATAAAACGACTGATCCAGTACTCGATAAGACTACTGTTGATGAAGCAATTAGAGATATTAATAACAAAAAATCTGCACTTCACGGTGAACAAAAATTACAAACTGCTAAAACAAATGCAACAAACGCAATTAACACTTTATCAGATCTCAATACACCGCAAAAAGATGCTTTAAAAAATGAAATTAATGCTTCTAGTACGCGATCTCAAGTGACTGAAGAACAGACAAAAGCGACTGCCATTAATGATGCTATGCACACATTGAGACAAAATATTGCAGACAATGAAAGTTTAAAAAATCAAAGTAGTTACATTAACGCAGAACCTGAGAAACAAAACGCTTATACAAATGCAGTAAATGCTGCAAACGCTATTATTAATGAACAAACTCCAACTTTAAATGCGAATACAATTAATCAAAAAGCGCAAGAAGTATTAACAACGAAAAACGCTTTAGACGGAGAAGCACAACTTCGCAAAGCGAAAGAGAACGCTACTCGTGAAATTGATGGCTTAAATCAACTTACACAAGCTCAAAAAAATAAAGAAAAATCATTAGTTAACGAAGCACAAACGAGACCAGCAGTTGCAACGCAGTTAAGTGAAGCTAAAGAACTAAATAAGGTTATGGGGCAATTAAATAGCTTAATTAATAACCAAAATGAAATTAAAGGCAGCAGTAAATACATTAATGAAGATCCCGCTCAACGAAATGCTTATACAAATGCGATTTCACACGCTGAATCACTAAAAAACAGAACGCAAACTCCAGAATTAGATAAATCTGTAATTCAAGGTGCGATTAATAATATTAATACAGCTATTAACAATTTAGATGGGGAAGCAAAACTTGCTAAAGCTAAACAAGATGCCAAAGCAACAGTTAATGGACTAAGCGGTTTAACAAACGCTCAAAAAACAAATGAAAATAATTCCATTGGTAGTGCAACAACTCGAGATCAAGTCGCAACTATTTTAAATAATGCTCAAGCTTTAGACCAAACAATGCAAACATTAAGAGGACTTGTGAATGCGAAAGATCAAGTTCATTCAACAAGTGACTTTATTAATGAAGATAGTCAACAACAAAATGCTTATAACAGTGCTATTGCAAATGGTGAAGCAATCATTAGTGGTTCACAAAACCCTACAATGGACAAATCAAAAATTGAACAAGCCATTAATCAAATTAATGCTGCTAAAAATAATTTACATGGTGTCACTAAACTTCAAAATGATAAAAATGCTGCTAATCAAGCAATTGCTCAATTAGGATCTTTAAATAATCCACAAAGAACTGGCGAAGAAGCGTTAGTAAATGGTGCTCAAACTAGAAATGACGTTACAGCTCACCTCAATAATGCTAAAGCGTTAAACGAAGCTATGAAAAAGCTTAAAGAAAAAGTTGCGGAAAAAACTAATGTTAAACAAAGTAGTGATTACATTAACGGCTCATCTGAACATCAAAACGCATACAATCAAGCATTACAGAATGCCGAAGCAATCATTAATCAAAATAGTAATCCTACAT
>NZ_KV827781.1:363054-395350 GCF_001836225.1 Staphylococcus sp. HMSC036D05
AATCATTAATCAAAATAGTAATCCTACATTAGATAAATCAGCAGTTGAACAAAAATTACAAAGTTTAACTCAAGCTCAAAATGCACTTGACGGTGTGCAACAATTGGCTAATGCCAAACAATCGGCGACTCAAGATGTGAATGGTTTAACGAGCCTCAACGATGGCCAAAAACGTGAGTTAAATAAATTAATCAATGTTGCAGACACACGCACTAAAGTTCAAGAAGAATTAACCAAAGCTACTGATTTAAATAGTGCTATGAAAGCTCTAAGAGATAGTATTAAAAACGTCAATGAAGTTAAACAAGGTAGTAATTATGTAAATGAAGATCAAACTGAACAACATAATTACGATAACGCTGTTACTAATGCTCAAGGCGCTATAAACAATAATAGCAATCCAGTTTTAGATAAAAATACAATAGAAAATTTAACTCAAACTGTTCACAACACTAAAGATGCCTTACATGGTGCTAATAAATTAAGCCATGATCAACAAGCAGCAGAAACTGAAATTCGTGGTTTATCTAATCTTAATAAACCTCAAAAAGACGCTGAAATAGCCAAAGTTAAAGCAGCATCAACACGTAATGAAGTAAGTAACATACTTCAAGGCGCTAAAACTTTAGACACTGCAATGCACGGTTTGAGAGAAAGCATTAAAGATAAATCTGAAATAAAAAATAATAGTAAGTATATAAATGAAGACCAACAAGAGAAACAAGCTTATGATAATGCTGTAAACAACGCTCAAAAAGTTATTGATGAATCACAAGCTACTTTAAGCCCAGATACAATTAATAATTTAACTCGTGCAGTAACTCAAGCTAAATCTGATCTTCATGGTGATACTAAACTTCAACAAGAGAAAGACCAAGCTAAACGAACAATTGCTCAGTTACAAAACTTGAATGATGCACAAAAAGGCTTGGAAGATACTATGATTGATGGCGAGTCAACTCGTACTCAAGTACAACATGATTTAGCCAAAGCTCAAGCTTTGAATGGTTTAATGGGAACATTAAAAGAAAGCATAAAAGATAATTCAACAATTACTGCTGATGGTAACTACATCAATGCTGATCCAGCTAAAAAACAAGCCTATGATAATGCGGTTAAAGAAGCTCAAAAAATTATAAATGGATCAAACCAACCAACTATAAATAAAAACGATGTCTCTAACGCTACTCAATCAGTGAAGTCTACAAAAAATGCTTTAGATGGTAATCACAGATTAGAAGAAAATAAACAAAATGCAAATCGCGAAATAGATAATTTATCAAACTTAACTAATGCGCAGAAAACAGCTGAAAAAGCATTAATTAATAATAAACAAACAATAACAGAAGTACAGTCTCAACTTGATAAAGCTAAAGCTTTAGATGGTTCAATGGGCACATTAAAAGCATTAGTGAACAAACAATCAGAAATTCAAAGAACAAGTAATTATATTAATGAAGATCAACCAGAGCAATCTGCGTATAATAACTCAATATCAATGGGACAAACAATCATTGATAAAACGACTGATCCAGTACTTGATAAGAATAATATTGATGAAGCAATTAGTAATATTAATACTAAAAAGTCTGCACTTCATGGTGAACAAAAATTACAAACTGCTAAAACAAACGCAACAAATGCAGTTAATAATCTAACAAATCTCAACACACCACAAAAAGACGCTTTAAAAAATGAAATTAAAGCTTCTAGTACACGAACTCAAGTAACTGCAGAACAGGCAAAAGCGACTGCCATTAATGATGCTATGCAGACATTAAGACAAAATATTGCTGACAACGAAAATGTAAAAACTCAAAGTAATTACATTAATGCAGAACCTGAGAAACAAAACGCTTATACTAATGCTGTGAACGCCGCAAATGCGATTATTAATGAACAAACACCAACTTTAGATGCGAGTGCAATTAATCAAAAAGCTAATGCAGTATTAACAACTAAAAATGCTTTAGACGGAGAAGCACAACTTCGTAAAGCGAAAGAAGACGCTAATCGTGAGATTGATGGTTTAAATCAACTTACACAAGCTCAAAAAAATAAAGAAAAAGCACTAGTCAATGAAGCACAAACGAGACCAACAGTTGCAACGCATTTAAGTGAAGCTAAAGAACTTAATAAAGTGATGGAGCAATTAAATAGTTTAATCAATGGTCAAAATACAATTAAAGGTAGCAGTAAATACATTAATGAAGACCAAGCTCAACAAAATGCTTATACTAATGCGATTACGAACGCTGAATCACTTAAAAATAAAACGCAAAATCCAGAAATAGATAAAAATGCGATTCAGAGTGCGATTAATTCTATTAATACAGCTATCAATAATTTGAATGGTGAAACTAAACTTTCCAAAGCTAAACAAGATGCTCAGGCCAGAGTTAACAATCTTACTGGTTTAACAAACGAACAAAAAACAAGTGAAAATAGCTCTATTGGCAACGCAACAACTCGAGAGCAAGTCGCATCTATTTTAAATAGTGCTCAAGCGTTAGACCAAACGATGCAAAAATTACGAGAATTAGTAAACGCCAAAGATCAAGTTCACAAAACAAGTGACTATATTAATGAAGATGCTCAACAACAAAATGCCTACAATAGCGCTATCGCAAACGGCGAGGCAATTATCAGTGGTCAACAAAATCCTACAATGGACAATTCAAAAATTGAACAAGCCATTAACCAAATTAATGCTGCTAAAAATAATTTAGATGGAGCTAATAAGTTACAACGAGATAAAAACAAAGCTAATCAAGCAATTGCTCAATTAGGATATTTAAATGATCCACAAAAATCTGGCGAAGAAGCATTAGTAAATGGTTCTAATACTAGAACAGATGTAGCTAAACAGCTCGATAAAGCTAAAGCATTAAATGAAGCTATGAAAGAACTTCGAAACAAAGTTGCTGAAAAAACATCTGTCAAACAAAGTAGTGATTACATTAACGATTCATCTGAACATCAAAATGCTTATAACCAAGCATTACAAGATGTCGAATCAATCATTAATCAAAATAGTAATCCTACATTGGATAAATCAGTAGTTGAACAAAAATTACAAGGTTTAACTCAAGCTCAAAATGCATTACAAGGTTCACATCTCCTTGAAAATGCTAAGAATAACGCTGTTACTGAAATCAACAAATTAACAGCTTTAAACGATGCACAACGTCATAAAGCGATTGAAAATGTTCAAGCACAAACTACAATTCCAAACGTTAACCAACAATTAACGACTGCTAAAGAATTAAATAGTGCAATGCAAGCATTAAGAGATGCAGTTGGACAACAAAATGACGTGCATCAACAAAGTAATTATTTCAATGAAGATCAACAACCTAAACAAAATTACGATACCGCTATTCAATCAGGTCAAGAAATCATCAATAAATCTCAAGACCCAGTAATGGATAAAACTGAAATTGAACAAGCGACTAATCGCATTAATTCAACTAAACAAGCATTAGATGGTGCTAACAAATTACGCACTGATCAAGAAAGTGCTAATAGACAAATAGATGGTTTATCTAGCCTTAACCCAGCCCAAATCACTGCTGAGAAACAATTAATTAATCAAGCGAAAACTCGTACAGATGTGGCTCAAAAATTAGCAGCAGCTAAAGAATTAAATGATGCTATGAAAGCTTTAAGAGATGGCATTCAAAATAAAGATGACATTAAACGAAGTAGTGCTTATGTTAATGCCGATCCAACAAAAATTTCTGCATATGACCAAGCTTTACAAAATGCTGAAAATATTATCAACGCTACACCTCAAGCAGAACTTAATAAACCATCAATTGAACAAGCATTAACTAGAGTTCAACAAGCTCAAAATGCACTTGACGGTGTACAACAATTGGCTGACGCCAAACAAGTAGCGAATCAAAACGTCAATGGTTTAACAAGTCTCAACGATGGCCAAAAACGTGAGTTAAATAAATTAATCAATGCTGCAGACACACGTACTAAAGTTCAAGAAGAATTAGCTAAAGCTACTGCTTTGAATAGTGCTATGAAAGCTTTAAGAGATAGTATTCAAAATGTTGAAGAAGTTAAACGAGGTAGTAATTATGTAAATGAAGATCAAACTGAACAACATAATTACGATAACGCTGTTACTGGTGCTCAAACTACTATCGATAATAACAACAAACCTGTGTTGGATAAAAATACAATCGAAAGTTTAACTCAAACTGTTAACAACTCTAGAGATGCTTTACATGGGGCTAGTAAATTAAGTCGTGATCAACAAAATGCAGAAAATGAAATTCGTGATTTAACGAGCCTAAATGAACCTCAAAAAAATGCAGAAATAGCTAAAGTAAAAGCTGCAACTACACGCACTGATGTAAATAACATACTTCAAGATGCTAAAACTTTAGACACTGCAATGCACGGTTTGAGAGAAAGCATTAAAGATAAATCTGAAATAAAAAATAATAGTAAGTATATAAATGAAGACCAACAAGAGAAACAAGCTTATGATAATGCTGTTAATAACGCTCAACAAGTTATTGATGAAACACAAGCTACATTAAATCCAGAGACAGTTAATAATTTAACTAATGCTGTGACACAAGCTAAAACAAATCTTCATGGTGATACCAAACTTCAACAAGAGAAAGACCAAGCTAAGCAAACAATTGCTCAATTACAAAACTTGAATGACGCTCAAAAAGGCTTGGAAGATACGATGATTGATGGCGAGTCAACTCGTACTCAAGTAAAACATGATTTAGCCTAAGCACAAGCTTTAGACGGTTTAATGGAAGCATTAAAAGAAAGCATAAAAGATCATTCTAAAGTAACAGGTAATGGTAATTACATCAATGCTGATCAAGCTAAAAAACAAGCCTATGATAATGCGGTTCAAAACGCTCAAAATATTATAAGCGGAACAAGCCAACCAACTATAAATAAAGGCGATGTATCTAACGCAACTCAATCAGTGAAAGCTACAAAAGATGCTTTAGATGGTGATCACAGATTAGAAGAAGCGAAAAATCACGCTAACCAAGAGATTACGAACTTACAAAACTTGAATAATGCTCAAAAAGAAGCTGAGAAAAATGCAGTTAACGTTTCACCAACACTCGAACAAGTTCAACAAAACTTACAAACTTCACTAAATTTAGATAGTGCGATGGGCGCTTTAAAACAAAGTATCGCTAATAAAGATCAAGTAAAATCTGAAAGTAAATACCTAAATGAAGACCCAACTATAAAAGCTAACTATGACAATGCAGTTCAACGTGCCGAAAGTATTATTAACGCAACTCATGACCCTGAATTAAATAAAGCTAACATTGAACAAGCAACACAAGCTGTTCAACAAGCCGAACAAGCACTTCACGGTGTTGAAAAATTAACTCATGATAAAACAACTGCATCAAACGAATTAGACGGTTTAACGAACTTAACTGATGCGCAACGTGAAAAGTTAAAAGAACAAATTAACAATTCTACTAGTCGCGATGACATCAAACAAAAAATTGAACAAGCGAAACAACTTAATAATTTAATGGATCAACTTAAACAACAAGTTGGTCACAAAGACGACGTTCATTCAAGTAGTAATTATTTCAATGAAGATCCCGATAAGAAAAAAGCTTATGATGATGCGATTAAACGTGCAGAAGAGATCATTAAAAATTCAACTAATCCTAATTTGAATCCACAAGATATCACAAATGCACTTAATCAAATTAAACAAGCAAAAGATAATCTTCACGGTGATGATTTGCTTCAACATCAAAAAGATACTTCAAACCAATCAATTGATAACTTAAATCATCTTAACCAACCTCAAAAAGATGCATTAAAACAAGCTATCAATGGTGCTACAACAAGAGAGCAAGTAGCAGAAAAATTAAAAGAAGCACAAGCACTTGATGAAGCAATGAAACAACTTGAAAACCAAGTAACTAAAGATCCTTCAATTACTTCAGGAAGTCCATTTGTCAATGAAGATACTGACAAACAAAAAGCTTATAATGATGCAGTTCAAGCAGCTAAAGATTTAATAAATCAAACTTCTAATCCTACTTTAGACAAACAAAAGGTAGAAGAAGTACTACAAAAAATTCAAAATGCTGTAAACGATTTACATGGTGAGCAAAAATTAACTCAATCTAAACAAGATGCGAATGATCAACTTTCTCATTTTAATAATCTGACTGATGAGCAAAAGGCACATTTCAAACCATTAATCGATAATGCTCAAACTAGAGGAGAAGTAGATAAACAAATCGCTTTAGCTAAACAATTAAATGATGATATGGGTACCGTTAAAGGACAAATCTCATACAAAGATAAAGTTCATCAATCAAGCGATTATATTAATGCTGATCCATCTAAAAAAGAAGCTTTCGATAACGCTATCAAAGAAGCAGAAGATTTACTTCATAACAATCCTGGAATATTAGATCATAATACGCTTCAAAACATCATTAATAAAATTGAAGAAGCTCAAAATGCATTAAATGGACAAGAGAAATTTGACCAAGCACAAAAAGAAGCTCTAAAAGAACTAGGTCATTTAAATAGTCTAAATGCACCTCAACGTGAAACAGTTAAAACGAATATCAATCAAGCAACTACGTTAGATGGATTAGCTCAAGAATTACAAAAAGCCAAAGATCTTAATAACGCTATGAAAGCGATGAGAGATAGCATTGCTAACCAAGAACAAGTTCGTCAAGGTAGTAATTATACAAATGAGGATCATACACAACAGCAAGCATATGATGATGCAGTAAATAACATCAACCGTATTATTACAGAATCTAATGCTACGATGGATCCTCAAGCAATCAATCAGGCTACTCAAACTTTAAATAGCGCGAAACAAGGTTTACACGGTGATCAAAAACTTCAAGACGATAAAA
The DNA here is from genome assembly GCF_001836225.1 of Staphylococcus sp. HMSC036D05. Taxonomy (NCBI): domain Bacteria; kingdom Bacillati; phylum Bacillota; class Bacilli; order Caryophanales; family Staphylococcaceae; genus Staphylococcus; species Staphylococcus sp. HMSC036D05. The sequence goes on from NZ_KV827781.1 coordinate 369,963, forward strand.
ATAATGCGAAACAAGAAATTGACAACTTAACTGGTTTAACAAATGCTCAAAAACAAACGCTTAATGATGCTATCAACCAGTTGACTAATAGACCTGATGTAAAACGTAAATTAAATGAAGCTAAGTATCTAAACGGCAAAATGGAAGAGTTAAAAGCTATTGTGGCGAAAGCTCCTTCAGTTAGACAAAATAGCAATTATATCAATGAAGATTCTGCTGAAAAAGAATCTTATGATAATGCAATTAATAAAGGTCAAACAGTTATTGATGCAGCGAACAATCCAACTATAGATTCAGTTGCTATCAGTAAAATCATTCAAGAAATAAATAGTGCTGAACAAGGTCTCAACGGAGCTCAGAAACTTAGACAAGATCAAGTAGATGCTATCAACAAAGTTTATGGTTTAGATAATCTGAACCCAGCACAAAAATCTAAAGAAGTACAAGATATACAAGCTACTACAACTAGACCTGCTGTCACTCAACAATTGGAAGATGCGAAAGCCTTAAATCAGGCTATGGATCAACTTAAACAAAGTATTGCTGATAAGAATGAAACGCTAAATTCTAGCAATTATATTAATGAAGATCCTGAGAAAAAGTTGGCTTACGATAATGCACTAAGCAAAGCAGAGCAGCTACTAAATCAACAAAACGATCCAACAATGGATAAAAATGCGATCAATGCTACAACTCAAAAAGTTAAAGAAGCCAAAGACGCACTTCATGGCGCTGAGAAATTAGCTCAAAATCAAACTGAGTCTAATGCTACTGTTAATCAATTACCAAACTTAAACGATAAACAAAAACAAGCTTTAAATGAATTAATTAACAGCGCGCCTAACAAACAAAAAGTTGCTGAAATCATTGCACAAGCAAATGAACTCAATAATGCAATGAAGAAACTAAAAGATTTAGTAGAAGAGCAACCTCAAGTTCATCAACAAAGCAATTACTCTAATGAAGATCCTAATGTTCAAAACGTTTATGATAATGCGATTCAAAATGGTCAAAATATTATTAATGGAACAACAGGCATACCTTTAAATAAAAATCAAATCGATAACGCAATTCAAAATATCGAACTTGCTAAAGGCGATCTTCACGGAGAACAAAAATTACAACATGCTCAACAAGATGCGAATAATGAAATTGATCATCTTTCAAATCTAAATAATGCACAAAGACAAGGCGAACATAATGAAATCAACACTGCACCATCAAGAACTGAAGTAGCCAACGATTTAAATAATGCTAAAGCGCTAAACGAAGCAATGCGTCAATTAGAAAATGAAGTTAACCGTGCAAATAATATTAAACAATCAAGTGACTTCATTAATGAAGATGAAGGCCCACAAAATGCATACAATAACGCACTTCAAAAAGCGAAAGATATCATCAATGCAATACCAGATGGTACTTTAGATAAAGCTAAAATTGAACAAGCATTAACAGAATTACAACATGCAAGAGAAGCTTTACACGGAGAACAAAAACTTCAAGAAGCAAAAGATCAAGCCAACGCTCAAATCGACGGATTAAATGCACTAAACTCTGGTCAAACTCTTGCAGAGAAAGACTTGGTTAATCAAGCTAAGACTAAACCTGCAGTTCAAGAAGCACTTGAAAAAGCTAAAGAACTCAATGAAGCGATGAAAGCATTAAGATCAGAAATTGCTAAAAAAGATCAAGTTAAAGGCGAAAGTAAATACATTAACGCTGATAATAATAAGCAATCAACGTATGATAGTGCACTTAATCACGGTTCACAAATCATGACAACAACTCAACCGCCAGAACTTGATAAAGACGCAATTAATAGAGCAACTCACGCTATTACCAACGCTGAAAATGAGTTGAACGGTCAAGCTAAATTAACAGAAGCAATTTCTAACGGTAAGCAAGAAGTTGATAACTTACATGGCTTAACACAAGCTCAAAAAGACAAAGAACATGAATTAATCAATCAAGCACCAACTAAAGCACAAGTAGCAGAAATCATTAATAATGCTAAACAATTAGATAATGCTATGAATCAATTACAACAAGCCATAAATAATGCAAATCCAACCAAACAAAGTGGTAATTATATCAACGAAGATCCTGCTCAAAAAGAAGCGTACGACCAAGCGATTCAAAAAGCTAAAGATCTAATCAATAAACAACCACCTACAATGGATAAACACGAAATTGATCAAGCATTAGATAATATTAACCAAGCTCAAAATAACTTGAATGGTAATAAGAAACTATTCAATGAACAAAATGAAAAAACAGATCAATTAACAAATCTTAATAGCCTTACAAACGGTCAACACGATGCATTAGTTAATGACATTTTCGATGCGCCAACGAGAGAAGAAGTTGCAAAACGCTTTGAAAAAGCTGAACAATTAAATAACACGATGAAAGCATTGAGAGATGCTATCAAAGATAATCAACAAGTGCTTCAAAGCAGTAATTATAAAAATGAAGACCCTGCTCAACAAAATGCTTACAATCAAGCAGTAGCTAAGGCTTTAGATATTATCAATGATAGACCTACGCCAACTTTATCAAATGAAACTGTTCAAAAAGTTGTGGATGAAGTGACTCAAGCTAAACAAAACTTACGTGGCGAACAAAAACTGGCAGACGATAAAGCAAATGCAGAAAGAACATTGAATCAATTAACGCATCTCAATCCTGCACAACGTGAAGACTTAGAAAATCAAATTCACAATGCGACGATTCGACCAGAAGTTCAAGATGCAGTTAAATTAGCTAACCAGCTTAATGATGCAATGAAGAAATTAAAAGATGCGCTTGATGGTAATGAAACACTTAAACAATCTAGTGATTACATTAATGAAGATACAAATGAAAAAGGCAACTACGATCACAATGTTGAAAAAGGTAAAGAAATAGTTGACCAACAAACAAACCCAACGATGTCACCAAGCTATATTAATGAAATTACAGATAAAATTAATAACGCTAAAAACGATTTACATGGTTCTCAAAAACTTGAAAAAGATAAACAACAAGCAACTGAAAATATCAATCAAATGACAGGTTTAAATCAAGCTCAAAAAGATCAATTAAATAAAGAAATTCAACAAGCTCAGACTAGACCTGACGTTGAACGTGTCATCATTAAAGCAAAACCATTAAATCAATCAATGGAGAATTTACGTCAAAGCATTAAAGATGTGGATAATGTAAAACAAACAAGTAATTACATTAATGAAACTCCAAGCGTTCAAAACAATTACACTAGCGCTGTAGATCAAGCGAAACAAATCATTGATCAAACGTCTAACCCAACGATGAACCCATTAGATATTAATCGTGCTATAGCTAAGGTTCAAACAACCAAAGATGATCTTCATGGCGAACGTAAACTCGACAATGATAAACATACGCAAACGTATGCAGTTAATCATTTAGATCATCTTAACCAAGCACAAAAAGATGCTTTGGCACATGAAATAAATCAAGCAACTACCGTCACTGATGTAGATAATATTTACAACAAAGCTAAAGCGTTAGATGATGAAATGAAGAAACTTAAAGACATCGTTGCACAACAAAATAGCGTAAGACAATCAAGCAACTATATCAACGAGGATAGCGCTCCTCAACAAGCATATAATGACGCTATTAACGATGCACAAGCTATCATTGATCAAACGACTAATCCAACAATGTCTCATGATGACATTGAAAATGCGATTAATAAAATAAAAGAAAAAGTTGCAGCATTAGATGGAGAACATAAATTACAACAAGCGAAAGAAAATGCAAATAACCTCATCGATAGCTTAAATAATTTAAATACACCACAGAAAAATGCTGAAAAAGCACTCATCAATAATGCAAAAACAAGAGACAAAGTGACTGAACAAACTCAAGTGGCACAAGAGCTCAATAATGCAATGGGCGGTTTAAGAAACAGTATTCAAGATCAAGGATCTGTGAGACAAGATAGTAAATATGTCAATGAAAATTACGACAAACAACAAGCATATAATAGTGCTGTACGTGATGCAGAATCTGTCATCAATGAACAAACTGCAACATTAAACAAAGATACGATTACACAGTTAACTCAAGCTGTTAACAAAGCCAAAGACGCATTAAACGGTGTTAAATTGCTCAATGCAGACAAACAAGCTGCACAACAATCACTACCTACATTGAGTCATTTAAATCAAGCGCAACAAGAAGCTTTCAATACTCAAATTAACAATGCACATACACGCTCTGAAGTTCAGCAAATCATTGGTCAGGCTCAAAATCTGAATAATGTGATGAAATCATTAGAAGATAGCATCCAAGATAAAGACCAAGTGAAAAAATCTAGTAACTATATCAACGAAGATCCTAATGAACAACAGGCTTACGATAATGCAGTGACTCAAATTGAGAATATTCTTCACCAAACATCTCAACCAACAATGTCCGTTGATGATCTTAAAAATGCGATCAATCATATCAAAAACGCTAAAGACCAACTTGCAGGACAAAGTAAACTTGATAAAGCAAAAGATCAAGCAGATAAAGAATTAAGTAAGCTTGTCGATTTAACTTCATACCAAAGCAGTAACGTAGGAAATCAAATTTACACTGCTAAGACAAGAACTGAAGTTGCTCAAGCATTAGAAAAAGCAAAAACTTTAAATGATGCGATGAAAGCTCTAAATGACGTATATAAACAAACATCTAAAGTCATCCATAGCAGTCAATTCATTAATGAAGATCAACCAGAGAAAGATGGATACAAACAAGCGATTAAAGATGTTGAGGCAGTCATTTATAAACAAACGAATCCAGAAATGGATCCGACAGTTATAAATAATTTGACTCACCAACTTGAAAATGCACAAAACAATCTCCATGGTGATCAAAAACTTGCTCAAGCAAAACAAAATGCTGCCGACACAATAAATGGTTTAACACATTTAAATGAAGCTCAACGCGAAGCAATCATTAACCAAAATACAAACGCAACAACTCGTGAACAAGTGAAGAAAAACTTAGATAATGCGCAAGCACTCGATCAAGCAATGGCATCACTGGATAATGTAGTTGCAAATAAAAACAACGTTTTAAATAGTAGTAAATATTTAAACGAGGATCCTAAGTACCAACAACCTTATGATCAAACGATTGCGGCTGCCGAACAGTTAGTCTACCAAACTACTAACCCAACACTCGACCCTAATCAAGTTGACATCATTAAGAATAGAGTACTCACTGCTGAAGATAATTTACATGGAGTTAAAAAGTTAGACTCTGATAAAGCTATGGCGAAATATGACATTGCTGACATGAAAAATCTTAATGACGCTCAAAAACAAGCAATCACTCAATCAATTAATAACGCGACATTAAGAACAGAAGTTAAACAACTTCTACAACAGGCTAAAGATCTTAACTCAGTAATGAAAGACCTAAAAGACAAAACGAAACAAACTGAGGCTGATAAAACTTCACCAAACTATACTGAGGCTTCAGATGATAGAAAAGAAGCACTAAATCAAGCACTCGCTGACGCACAAGCAATGATTGATAAAGCACACGGATCAAATGCTACGCATGACCAAGTTCAACAAGTTCTAGACAAGCTTACTCAAGCGAATCAAAATCTCAATGGTAATAAACGTGTAGCTGAAGCTAAAACTGATGCAAGTAACACTATCGATCAACTTAAATATTTAAATCCGAGCCAACAACAAACTGCCAAAGATAATGTAGAACAGGCAACGAAACTTGCTGAGATTGATGCAGCTAAAGCCAATGCTCAAGTATTAAACAAATCAATGGGTCAATTACAACAATTTATCAATGATGCTCAATCAGTTGAAAACAGCGATAATTACAGACAAGCAGACGATAGTAAAATTTCAGCTTATGACGATGCTCTAGAACAAGCTCAAGCTATAGTTCAAAAGAACGCAACGGAAGATGAAGTTAAACAAGCAATTCATCAAATAAGTCAAGCTAAAAATAACTTAAATGGTATTGCAAGACTCGATGAAGCTAGACCTAAAGCATTAGATTATATAAACTCACTTGATAAAATAAATAATGCTCAAAAAGCTGCCTTAATCGATAAGGTTAACCAATCACACGACCTTATAGAAATAAATCATTTCGTTGATGATGGAACAAACTTAAACGATATCATGCATGATTTAGCACAAGCAATCATCGATAATTACGCACCAACAAAAGCGAGCATTAACTACATTAATGCCGATAGCCAACTTAAAGATAACTTTAATCAAGCGATCAATAACGCTCGTGACGTACTTAATAAAGCTAAAGGTCAAAATCTAAACTTTGAAACAGTAGATTCACTTAAAGATGCTATTTCAGAGGCGAAAGATGCGCTTAATGGTATAGAACGACTCAAAGCTGCTAAAGCTAAAGCGGACAAATTCATCGAAAGTCTCGCACATATCAATCAAGCTCAACTCGCACATGCACTCAAAGAAATCGCTAATTCAGATACATTAACGAAATTAGCTCGCATCGTCGATAAAGCAAATGTTTTAGATGAAGCTATGCAAGCACTGAAAGACGAAATCACTCGGAATGCAGCTCCTGTTCAATCTAGCTTAAATTACATTAATGCTGACGAGGATCTCAAAGATCAATTCGATCATGCTTTAAGTAATGCTAGAAAGGCGATTGTCAAAGCTACAGGTAAAAACTTAGATGAAACTGAAATTGAAGGTCTTAAACAAGCAATTGAAGATACTAAAGATACACTTAACGGGGAACAACGTTTGGCTGAGGCTAAAGCGAAAGGTCAACAGTACCTACAAACTTTAACTCATTTAAATGATGCGCAACGTAATGCTGCTGAAAATGAAATAAAAACATCAGAAGATCTCACTTCATTAGCTGAGACAATTTCAAACACTACTAACTTAGATGAAGCAATGAAAGATTTACATGAAACATTAGTAAATAATGCTACACCTGTCCATGCGAGTGTTAATTATGTCAATGCTGACGATGATTTAAAACAACAATTTGACACAGCACTTCAACAAGCTAGAAATACGCTTGCTAAAGCTACAGGCGAACCAGCTTCAATCGATGAAGTTCGTGGACTTTCACAAACAATCGAAGACACTAAAGATGCACTAAATGGGGAACAACGTCTAGCTGAGGCTAAAGTTAAAGCTGAAAAGGTATTAAAAACATTTAAAGACCTAAATAATGCGCAACGCGAAAGCTCTATGTCTCAAATGAAAGCTACAGATAATTTACAAGATTTAACACAAATTGTTGCTACAGCTTCTGATTTAAATGATGCTATGAGAGATTTAAGAGATAAATTAAAATCTACAGTTAATCCGGTTAAAGCAAGCATCAATTATCAAAATGCTGACTATAACTTGAAACGTCAATTTAACAAAGCAGTTAAAGATGCAAGAGAAGCACTAAGTAAAACAAAAGGCGAAAATCTTAACGAAAGAGATATACAAGGCTTATCACAAGCGATTGATGACACAAAACAAACATTAAACGGTGAACAACGTCTTACTGAAGCTAAAATAAAAGCGGACAAATTCATTAAACAACTTGATGCGCTAAATGATGCTCAAACTGACGCTTTAACTCATGATGTTAATGCTTCTGACAACATTAAAGATATTACTCAAATTGTTAATGATGCTTCAAACTTAAATGAAGCTATGAAGACTTTACAAGATACTGTAAATCAACTAGATCAACCTACGAAGAACAGTATCAATTATCAAAATGCTGACGAAGACTTAAAATTACAATTCGATCATGCTATACAAGTCGCTCATGATGTACTGAACAAAAAAGATGGTTCTAACTTAGATATCGATATCATCAATGGAATGACTCAGGCAATTCAAGATGCTAAGGAAGCTCTAAACGGTGAACAACGCCTTAACGATGCTCAAACTAAAGCGCACAAAGCCATTGACGATACACTCAAACATCAACTTGATGAAATTAACAAAGCTAATGCGACTGACGAGTCAAAAGCACAAGCTAAAAAAGCAGCTGAAGATGCGGCTAAAGAAGCGCATACAAATATTGATCATGCGAATTCTAACAAAGCTGTTCAAACCGCTAAAAATGACGGCACAATAGCTATTAACAATTCGCATGCTGATGAATTACCTAAAGCTAAAATTGATGCGAATAATGAAATTGATCAAAAAGTAAAAGATATTTTAAATAATATAGATCAAAATCCTAATTTAACTGCTAAAGAAAAAGACAAACTTAAAGCTGATTTAGAACATACAGTTAACGACATCAAAAAACGTATTGACCAAGCAACTGATAAACAAACGATTTCAGACGAAAAAGCTAAAGTCGATCAATTGCTTAAAGATACACAAGCAATCATCACTGCAAAAGAACAAGCGAAACAAGCAATTAAAGAGTTAGCACAACACAAACGTGACGCTATCAAAAACAATCCTGACTTAACAGATGTTCAAAAGGCACACGCACTCGCCGAAATTGATAAAGCAGAGCAAGAGGCACTTAAACAAATTGAACAAGCAAATTCTGTCGATAATATTAAACAAACCAAAGATGACGGTCTCAATAACATTGCTCAAATTACAATTTGGGATACTGACCAAGCACCATTAACACTTCATCGACCAGAGTTAAGCCTCCAAGATGCACTCGTCACAGGAAATGTTGTTGTTCATAGAGATGAAACGATTACGATGAATGACATTGAACACGCATTAACTTTAACTGACGATCTCAAAGTGAAAATTATTTCACTACCAAATACCGATAAAGTTGCCAACGATTTAACTGCAAAAGTTGAAATTACACTTGCCAATGGTTCACAAGTGATTGTCGATGTTCCAGTAAATGTAATCGAAAAAGAACTTCAAGTTGCTAAAAATGAAGCATCTCAACAAATCAACCAAGTTACACAACAAAAACTTGATGAAATTGATAAAGATCAATCATTAACTGAAAAACAAAAAGAACAAGCAAAAGCGGAAGTTCAAAAACTTAAAGAACAGGCACTTAACAACATCAATCAGTCTACAACCGTTGCAGATGTTGAGAAAATCCAACAAAAAGATAAAGATGACATTTACCATTTTGATTCTAAACAATTTATTTTAGACAAAGCTAAAAAAGACAATAAAGCTAATGTTCAGAAAGCAACTGAAGAAGGCGTTAAAGAAATTAAACACATTACAGATTTAACACCAGATGAACAAGCGAAGTTTGCAAAACAATTACAAGAACTTCAAACTAAAGTGAATGATAAGATTAAAAATGCTAAAGATTTAGATGAATTAAAACAAATCATCAAAGATTTCAATACACAACGTGATCAAATTATTGCTCAAGCTCATTTGTTAGGTGAAAAACATAAAGCAGACCGTAAATTAGATAATGTTGTAAATAATAGAACACAACAAATCTTAGACAATATGTCTGCTACTCAATACCAAAAACAATTAGCTATTAGTCGCATCAAACAAATTCAACTTGATACAATGAATGCAATTCACAAAGCTAAAACAATTGCAGAAGTTCAAGAAGCTTTATTAAATGGTATTCGACGTATCTTAGCTGTAGGATTTGATAATTCATTCGATTCTATATCTAATCAAACAAATGCGCTATCTCATAGAAATCTGTTTGAGGTGAGATTGAAAGACCAAGATGTACAAAGCCATATTGGTCAAACTGAAACTTATAAAGAAGTATTAAGTGGTGCCGGCGTTGAACCAGGTAAGAAAAAACATAAAGAAGATGGACCTAAACATGTTAATCATCATGATGATAGTTTCATCGACAGAATAATCGATGATTTCGGTAAAGCTGTAGGATTTATAACTCTCACTGGTTTACTTTCTGGATTCTGGTTAGTATTTGCTAAAAGACGTAAAAATGAAGAAGAGGAAGAAAAACTTAGAGATAACAAAGATCATCAAATTTCCGATTCTAAAAAAGCAGCGCCACTCATAGTAGCTAAACGTAAAAAAGATAAAAATGAAGAAACACAAATAGACGAAGATGATAAAAAGGGAATTCCTGTTGCAAAACGCAAAAAAGACAACCAACAGGAAAATAAGGAAGTTAAACAACAAACAAAGAAAAAAGTTCAAATTTCACAACCTAAATCCAAATATTCTTCACGCACTGCATCCAAAAGCAAAACGACGAAAAAAGCTACAAACCAAGTTACGAAAAAAGGGGCAAAAAATAAAAAACGCTCAAAAAAATAAAACTAAATAACAGAGAGAAATAAATAAACAGGTTATAGGGAGTCATTCCTATAGCCTGTTTTTTATGCTTATTTAGTTAATTTATATAACGCTTGTTGTGCATATTGATTCGCTTCTTTATTTTGTTCTCTAGGCACCCACTTAACAAACATTAACTCAAAACTTTGCTCTAAAATTTCCATATTATCAAAATAAGGTTTAAATTTAGCATTTTTAACGCGACCACTATTCACGCTATCCTCAATTAATTTAGAATCTGTATAAAGTAAGGCATTAATAACATTTAATTCTCTAGCATGTTCCAGCGCATGCAACATCGCTGCCCATTCTGCACTGTGATTATCCATTTCTCCTAAATCATGGGTGAAAACATGTCGTTCTGATTCTTCCTTCACAACGATTGCGCATGCACTTCGTCCTGGATTACCTTTCGTTGCAGCATCAAAATATATTTTTGCCATCTCGTTTACACCTTCATTCCATAAATTTATTTTTATTGTAGCAAATCTTCAAATGATAGAGTCAAAAGATAATCATTAAAACCACACGAAATATAACATCATCATGATATGTAAGTATTATCTTTCTCCCACGTTCCGTTTACTCTTTTTAATTTTAAAAATAAAAACTGTCGACTAAGTTATAAAACAAAGCCAACAGTTATATTTAATAGCCTTTATCAAGTTTTTGAATCTTACCTTTGCGATAGAAAGATTTAGCAATGTATCCAAACGGTACATTGAATATAGTTGAAATAAGTTTTAATAGGTAAGTAGTTATAAATATTTCGAATACTGCCATGCCAGGTAATGTACCGGCGAATGCAATAATAACGAATAATGCTGTATCAATAATCGAACTTAACATTGTACTTCCGTAAGCTCTGATGATAAACGTTTTATCTGAACTAAATATCTTTTTAATCAGTGAAAAGATAAATACATCAACATGTTGACCGATGATATACGCAACAATAGAACCTAGAGCAATTCTTGGAACTAAATCAAATATTGTCTTAAGCGCACCCTGCGCAGTATCTTCAGGTGCTGGAATAAAATGTAATGACATTTGCATAACAATAATCATCACTGATGTTGATGAAAATCCTAACCATACAGCACGTTTAGCAACTTTTCTACCATAATTATCATTTAAAATATCAGTTGCCAAATATATGGAAGCGAACATGACATTCCCAAGTGTCGCTGAAATTCCGAATATATGAATCGTTTTAATAACTTGAATGTTGGCTATAATCGTTCCCATTGCGACCCAAGCAATTAAACCGTGTTTCCCAAAACATCGATACATGAGAACCATTAAGATAAATGTAACAATAAATGATGCTACACCAAAAATTTCATTAAACATCTTACTTCCTCCTAAATTTTGTTAAAGCGGGTGTTTAGAAACCGCAAAAAAACAACTTACTTAGTTTACTCGAAATATAAAAAATATGCAATAGGGTAACAAAAAATTACAAAATACAAACTCCTATACTTTCATATGAACCCTATCTAAATTTCGTTTCAAAACGACCGATTAAATACGAATTGATTATTTCAAATTACCACACTTTCAATGCTATAATACAAACATGCAAAATATGTGATGAATCATTTAAAAAGTTTATAGCTAAAGGAAGTGGAAGCTATACTCACTTATTCAGAACAAAAAGCGATTAACAAAATCGATCGACTAATGAACACTTATTGTTATCAATGTCCCTTAAAGTCTCATAATAGAAAGACTGAAGGTAAGACACAGGCACATCATTTTTGCATTAATGAGTGTTCAGTAGGTAAACAAATTAAACAAATCGGGAACGAGCTACAATAGGAGGACATCTTTATGGAAATCGTAGCAATTTCAGAAACACCTAATCACAATACAATGAAAATTTCTTTAAGCGAACCACGCCAAGATAATTCATCAACAACATATACTTCTGCGAAAGAAGGCCAACCAGATTTCATCAATCGATTATTTGAAATTGACGGCGTTAAATCCATCTTTTATGTGATGGACTTCATCTCAGTTGATAAAGAAGATGACGCAAATTGGGATGATTTACTACCGCAAATTCAAGACGCTTTCAACGAATAATAGTTTGTTTTAATCAAAAAGGGGGCCATACAGATGGAAATTGTTCGTGTAGAGCCTACGCCCAGTCCCAACACAATGAAAATTGTATTATCTGAAAAACGTGAAGATAATCAATCGAACACCTATACTGAAGTACAAAATCATCAGCCACAATTTATTAATGATTTACTTCAATTAGAAGGTGTAAAATCCATTTTTTACGTGATGGATTTTTTAGCAGTAGATAAACAACCTAAAGCAGATTGGGAAAGTGTACTACCGCAAATTACATCTACACTCAACAACGAGTCTAATTTTGAACAGGAAATTCAACCAGACGAACATTATGGTGAAGTTCGTACAGAAGTATTGATGTTTAAAGGGATTCCTTATCAAATCAAACTCACAACTGGTAAAGAAGAGAAACGTCAACAGTTGCCAGAAATTTATATCGATAAAATGTTAGAAGCTCAAAAAGACAATGATAATGTCGTTTTCTTAAGAAAGTGGGAAGATTTCGGTATTAGATACGGGGATTTATCAGAAGTGATGGATGATGTCTATGAAGAAGTGATTGCACTTTATCCTGAAGAGCGATTAAATGAACTCGTAAAAGTTGCACTTGAAACTGACATCGTCGTACCTGAACAACATTATCAACACGTGACATTAGATGAATATAATAAAGCTGAAGATTGGAAAGCTCGTTTAAGAATGCTTAAATCCTTTCCAACGCCAACATTTGATGACATACCTTTATTAGAAACTGCTTTAAACGAAGACAAAATCCCTTTAAGACGTGAGGCAATCGTTCTATTAGGTATGATAGAAGATGAAGATATTTTACCTTATATTTATCGAGGACTTCATGATAAAAGTCCAGCCGTACGCCGAACAGCAGGTGACTGCTTAAGTGACTTAGGTTTCAAAGCAGCTTTACCCGAAATGGAGAAAGCACTTGATGACCCTCAAAAAATTGTCAGATGGCGTGCCGCTATGTTTATATTTGATGAAGGAAATGAAAATCAATTATCTTCTCTTAAAGCTCATGCAGACGACCCTGCATACGAAGTTAAATTACAAATTGAAATGGCAATTTCTAGAATTGAAAATGGTGATGAAGCACTAGGCTCAGTCTGGAAACAAATCGCCAATCGCGAAAGATAATTTAATTTAGTAGAGCTTGTTAAAAAAGTAATAATAAATGAAGTAATCTGTCAGAAAATCCTTGCTAATTGAGTAGTCGCTCTTTTTTACGGAGTATTGATGGCGACACGCCTGCAGGAATAGCATGCGTCTTGAGACTACTGGCTCAAGCCATGCCCGCGGCAAGGGAGCAAAACAATACGAAGTATTGATGGCCCATTCTAATATTTAAAAGGATTTGTCTACAGTTAAAAGGAGTGTTTATATGAACGGTTACGAATCTTATATGAGAGAATTAGCTCAGCAAATGCGTGCAGAGCTCACTGAAAATGGATTTAAAAGCTTAGAAACAAGCGATGACGTCCAACAATATATGAAAGATGTAAACGAAGACGAAACAACTTTCGTAGTAATTAATTCAACATGTGGCTGTGCTGCAGGATTAGCTAGACCAGCTGCCGTAGCAGTCGCAGAACAAAATGAAGCCAAACCAACACATAAAGTGACGGTTTTTGCTGGACAAGATAAAGAAGCCACACAAACTATGCGTGATTACATCCAACAAGTACCTTCAAGTCCATCTTATGCTTTATTTAAAGGGCAAAACTTAGTTCACTTCATTCCACGTGAACATATAGAAGGTCGCGACATCAACGATATTGCCATGGACTTAAAAGATGCTTTTGATGATTATTGCCAATAAATGAAATCCATTATACCGAGTACACATGTGATAGCTGTGTAGCTCGGTTTTTTTATACAAAATAGGAAATTTGTAATCTTAAATGGCTCTCCCTATAAACAGTTAACGTTTTCTAGTATAATATTCAGTAATATCATTTATCATAATTCATTTTTAAAAACGTTATTCACATAAAGGAGCTGTACACATGCATAATCCATTCGATGAAGCATATCATAGCTTATGCGAAGAAGTATTAGAAATAGGAAACCAACGTGATGATCGTACACATACAGGTACAATTTCTAAATTCGGACATCAACTCAGATTTGACCTTTCAAAGGGGTTTCCATTACTCACAACTAAGAAGGTTTCATTCAAATTAATAGCCACTGAATTGTTATGGTTTATTAAAGGTGATACAAATATTCAATATTTACTTAAATATAATAATAATATTTGGAATGAATGGGCCTTTGAAAATTATATTCAATCCAACGACTATCAAGGACCAGATATGACGGACTTTGGTCATCGTTCTCAACAAGATCCTGAATTTAATGAACTGTATAAGGAAGAAATGAAAAAATTTAAACAACGTATACTGAATGATGACGATTTCGCACGTCAATATGGTGATTTAGGTAATGTATACGGTAAACAATGGAGAGATTGGGAAGACAAAGACGGTCGTCATTTTGACCAACTTAAAACAGTGATTGATCAAATTAAGACAAACCCTAATTCTCGACGTCATATTGTGTCTGCTTGGAATCCTACAGAAATCGATACAATGGCCTTACCACCATGTCATACAATGTTTCAGTTTTACGTACAAGATGGCAAGTTGAGTTGTCAGTTATACCAACGTAGTGCAGATATTTTCTTAGGTGTACCATTTAATATTGCAAGCTACGCATTACTTACACATTTAATTGCGAAAGAATGTCATCTTGAAGTAGGAGAATTCATTCATACGTTTGGTGATGCGCACATTTATTCTAATCATATTGATGCAATTGAGACGCAACTCGCACGAGAAAGTTATCAAGCACCGACACTGAAGATTAATACAGACAAATCTATTTTCGATATTAATTATGAAGATTTAGAAGTCGTTGATTATGAATCACATCCTGCGATCAAAGCACCTATTGCAGTTTAATTTTACTAACAATGATTCACTAGCAATTCATAATGAGAAAGGGGGAGGACGATGACTTTATCAATCCTCGTCGCACATGATAAACAAAGAGTTATCGGTTACAAGAACCAATTACCTTGGCACTTACCAAGTGATTTGAAACATGTTAAAAAGTTATCAACAGGGCATACTCTAGTTATGGGAAGAAAAACATTTGATTCAATCGGCAAACCTTTGCCTAATAGACGTAATGTTGTACTTACGAATAACCCATCATTTCAACATGAAGGTGTAGATGTCATTCACTCAATTGATGATATTTATAACCTTCCTGGCCAAGTTTTTATATTCGGTGGACAAACACTTTTTGAGGAAATGATAGATAAAGTAGATGACATGTACATCACAGTCGTTGATGGAAAGTTTCAAGGCGACACATTCTTCCCACCCTATACTTTCGAAGAATGGGAAGTCGATTCTTCCGTCGAAGGTCAGTTAGATGATAAAAATACGATTCCGCATACGTTTTTACATTTAGTGCGAAGAAGTAACCAATAGGAGGGGAATTATGACTAAACAAATTATTGTCACAGACTCAACCTCTGACTTACCACACGAGTATTTGTCTGAACACAACATTCATGTCATACCATTAAGCATTACAGTTAACGGCAAGGATTATACAGACCAAGTCGATATTACCTCTAAGGAATATATTGAATATATAGAAGCAGATGCTGACGTCAAGACAAGTCAACCTCCTATTGGTAGATTTATCGAGAAATACGAAGAACTCGCCAAAGAAGATGTTGAGGTCATTAGTATCCATATGTCATCAGGTTTAAGTGGCACATTCAATACAGCTCTTCAAGCGAGCCACATGGTCGAAGGTAGTAACATCACAGTCATCGATTCGAAATCCATCTCCTATGGCTTAGGTTATCAAATTCAGCATATTGTTGATTTAATTGAAAAGGGTACACCAACATCTGACATCATCGAAAGCGTCAAACAACTACGTGAGAATATCCAATTATTTGTTGTCATTGGTCAACTCAATCAATTAATTAAAGGTGGCCGTATTAGTAAAACGAAAGGTTTAATTGGTAATATCATGAAAATTAAACCCATTGGTACATTAAACGATGGTAGATTAGAACTTGTTCATAATTCCAGAACACAAAATTCAAGCGTTCAATATTTGAAAAAGGAAGTTGCAGAATTTACTAAAAATCATCGAATTAAATCTATTGGGATTCCACATGCCAATGTTATAGAATTCGTGGATAAAGTTAAAAAATCATTCAGTGAAGCATTTCATTTTAATCAATTCGACGTTAATGTCACTACACCAGTCATTTCGACGCATACAGGACAAGGTGCCATTGGACTCATCGTTTTAAGAGACTAATTCCTTGAGACCCTTAACGCTCCAACTTAGATATACAATGTTGAGTAAAACACTTTAAATTCAATGACGTATAGCGTAAATTATTAAAAAAGAGACAACATAAGGAGGTAATATGATGGCATATGCAACATTAGCAGGAGGTTGTTTCTGGTGTATGGTTAAACCATTTTCATCTTATCCAGGAATAAAATCTGTCGTTTCAGGATACAGTGGTGGTCATGTCGAGAACCCAACATACGAACAAGTATGTACAAATCAAACGGGGCATGTCGAAGCCGTACAAATCGAATACGATTCTGAAATTACTTCCTTTGAAAATATACTAGATGTGTATTTCAAAACTTTTGATCCTACTGACGATGGTGGACAATTCTTTGATAGAGGGGAAAGTTATCAACCTGTCATCTTTTATCATGATGAAGAACAGAAAAAGGCAGCAGAGTTAAAGAAACAACAAATTAATGAGCAAGGCATTTTTAATAAACCTGTCATCACACCGATTAAACCATATAAAAACTTTTATCCTGCTGAAACGTATCATCAAGATTATTATAAGAAAAATCCTATGCATTACGAACAATACCAACGTGGATCTGGCAGAAAGGCATTTATAGAATCACATTGGGGGTCACAAAATGATTAAAAAAAGCAAAGATGAATTGAATGATATGGAGTATCTTGTTACTCAAGAAAACGGTACAGAACCTCCATTTCAAAACGAGTATTGGAATCACTTTGATAAAGGCATTTATGTCGATAAGTTATCAGGCAAACCTTTATTTACATCAGAAGAGAAATTTGAATCCAATTGTGGTTGGCCAAGTTTCTCTAAAGCTTTAGACGATGATGAAATTGTTGAACTTGTCGATAAATCTTTTGGTATGATTAGAACTGAAGTACGTTCCGAAGATGCGAATAGCCATTTAGGACACGTATTTAATGATGGTCCTAAAGAAACTGGCGGATTACGTTATTGTATCAACTCAGCTGCTATCCAATTTATTCCATATGAGAAGTTAGAAGAACTTGGATACGGTGATTTAATTCCACACTTTGAAAAATAGGAGTGAACAACTATATGTTTAAGAAATTATTTGGTAAAGGCAAAGAAGTAAATAAGAATATTAAAATTTATGCACCTTTAACAGGTGAATATGTCAAAATTGAAGACATTCCAGATCCTGTCTTCGCACAAAAAATGATGGGCGAAGGTTTCGGCATTAACCCTACAGAGGGAGAAGTCGTGTCACCGATTGAAGGTAAAGTCGATAACGTATTCCCTACAAAGCACGCTGTCGGTTTAAAGGCAGATAATGGTTTAGAATTATTAGTTCATATCGGTTTAGACACTGTTCAACTCGACGGAGAAGGCTTTAAAGTGCTTGTTGAAAGCGGAGATACAGTCAATGTAGGCGACCCACTTATCCGTTTTGATTTAGAATATATTAAAAATAATGCTAAATCTGTAATTTCACCAATCATTATTACAAACTCAGATCAAACGGAATCACTACATTTAGAAGATGTAGAAGCAGTAGTTAAAGGTGAAACAGAAGTCATTGATGTGACTGTAAGCTAATGGTTAAAAATTACTCATTCTATCAATTTGTAATGACTGTTCGAGGACGTAAGGACGACAAAGGCAAATTGGCTGAACAAATATTCGATGATCTCGCGTTTCCGAAACATGAAGATGACTTTAATGTACTTTCTGAATACATTGAAACGCAAAGCGAATTTACTGTGCCTATGTCTGTCTTTGACGATTTATACGAAGAATATACTGAATGGTTAAAATTTTAACACGCAACAAATGAATGATTAAGCTATGGCGGGAGTGAATTGATGAATTCAACTTTTAGTATTGAATCTGATTCACTCCCACATTTGTGCTTATTTTGCGCGTCATAAGGACGTATAATTGAATTGATTGCGTTGAATCATTTAATTTTATAATTTAAGAATACGTCTTCCGACTCATGAATCTTAACTTCAGTTATTGAATAATGGTAATGACGCCATCTATTATAATTCATTTTCTGAAAATGAAGTTCTACAAATTACATAGAGTATACGTTAAATTTAGCAAATATAAGGGATGTGATATAGTGAGTGAATATTTAGGACACAACGTAGAATCACACCATGGTGATGGAAACAATTCGTCGCCTCACGGTAAAAACAAACAAGTGAAACTAAAATTATGGCAACTCATATTACTACTTCTGGCAGTCATTATATTAACAGCTGGAATAACCGTTGCAGCGACAATATTGATTAGCCATAAAGTAAGCGGCCTTACCAAAGATCAACGTGCCGACTTAAAAAAGATAGAATATGTATATAAAACATTAAATAAAGACTATTACAAGAAACAAAGTTCAGATAAATTGACACAATCAGCCATTGATGGAATGGTCAAGGAATTAAAAGATCCTTATTCAGAATACATGACAGCAGATGAAACAAAGCAATTTAATGAGGGTGTGTCAGGAGATTTCGTCGGTATAGGCGCTGAAATGCAGAAGAAAAATGATCAAATCAGTATTACTAGCCCTATGAAAGATTCGCCAGCTGAAAAAGCAGGCATTCGCCCTAAAGACGTGGTAACCAAAGTGAATGGTAAATCCGTTGTAGGCAAACCTCTCGATGAAGTCGTTAAATTAGTGAGAGGTAAAAAAGGTACAACCGTTACTTTAACAATAAAACGTGGTTCTCAAGAAAAAGACATTAAAATCAAACGTGGTACGATTCATGTTAAAAGTGTCGAATATGAGAAAAAAGGCAACGTTGGCGTAATGACGATTAATAAATTCCAAAGTAACACATCAGGAGAGTTAAAATCTGCAATTATTAAAGCGCATAAACAAGGTGTACGTAAAATCGTCCTAGATTTACGTAATAATCCTGGTGGTTTACTTGATGAAGCTGTCAAAATGGCTAACATTTTCATAGATAAAGGCAAAACTGTAGTACAACTGGAAAAAGGTGACGACAAAGAGCAACTTAAGACTTCTAACGATGCATTGAAACAAGCTAAAGATATGGACGTGTCAATCTTAGTTAATGAAGGTTCGGCAAGTGCCTCTGAAGTATTTACAGGTGCGATGAAAGATTATCATAAAGCAAAAGTCTATGGCTCAAAAACATTTGGTAAAGGAATTGTTCAAACAACTCGTGAATTCGATGATGGTTCATTACTGAAATACACAGAAATGAAATGGTTAACGCCAGATGACCATTATATTCATGGTAAAGGGATTCAACCAGATGTGAAAATACCGACACCTAAATATCAATCTCTTAACGTGATTCCAAATAATAAGACATATCAGTTGGGTGACGACAATAAAAATGTTAAAACTATGAAAATTGGACTGACTGCTTTAGGTTATAAAGTAGATAATGAGTCCAATAAATTTGATTCAGATTTAGAATCTGCAATTAAATCATTCCAACAAGACAATCATCTAGATGTTACTGGTCAATTTGATAAAAAGACAAACGACAAATTCACCCAAGAATTAGTTGAAAAGTCCAACAAACACGATACAGTATTAGACAAATTACTAGATAAGCTAAAATAGAATTTATATTACTTTGTGAAAAGTGACTGACGCAAGCGTAGTACTGAGCGGACCGGGACAGAGGTATAATTTTGTAGAATTATTTTCATTGTCCCAGTCTTATACGATTGCAAAATGCAAAAGACTTTTCTGAAAATTGTAAGTTTAAAATACGCCTCATTTGTTAAATTATATAAGAAATGAGGCGTTTCATTTTTATTTAATATTTAAAAAAAGAGGTGTTTTGGTAAGATGATCAGATTAGCAACTAAAAAAGATTTACCTGTTATTGAGCAACTTGTTGATGAAGCTAAAGAAAAAATGAAAGAATTCAACCATAATCAGTGGGATGATAAATATCCTGTAACTGAACACTTTGAAGAAGACATTGAAACCGAAACACTTTACGTATTAGATGTAGACGATAAAATTTGCGGATTTATTGTTATCGACCAAAATCAATCAGAGTGGTATGATGACATTGAATGGCCAGTAAATCGAGAAGGTGCATATGTGATTCATCGATTAGCTGGATCTAAAGATTATAAAGGGGCTGCGACGGAACTTTTCCAATTTGCAGTCGAATTAACAGAAGAACATGGCATTCATGTGATTCTCACAGACACATTTGCGTTAAATAAACCCGCTCAAAATCTATTTGAGAAATTTGGTTTTACTAAAGTAGGCGAAGCTGAAATTGATTACCATCCATTTAATAGAGGAGCACCATTTTACGCATATTATAAAAACATATAAGAATAGAGGTTGTCATTTATGTCTAAAATTGCATTTACCGGTGGCGGAACAGTAGGACACGTTTCAGTGAACCTAAGTCTTATTCCCACTGCTATAGAAAAGGGACACGAAGCGTTTTATATCGGGTCTAAACAAGGGATTGAAAGAGAGATGATTGAGTCTCAAATCCCAGATATAAAATATTATCCGATTTCTAGTGGTAAATTGCGTCGCTATTTATCATTTGAAAATGCGAAAGATGTTTTCAAAGTATTGAAAGGAATCTTAGACGCACGTAAAATACTCAAACAACAAAAGCCTGATTTACTATTCTCTAAGGGTGGTTTCGTCAGCGTTCCAGTCGTCATCGCTGCACGCTCATTAAATATCCCAACCATTATCCATGAATCAGATTTAACACCAGGTTTAGCCAATAAAATTGCACTGAAATTCGCTAAGAAAATTTATACAACGTTTGAAGATACACTTAACTATCTTCCGAAAGAAAAAGCTGATTTCGTAGGTGCAACTGTTCGAGAAGATTTAAAACAAGGCAACAAAGACCGTGGTTATCAATTAACTGGCTTCAACTCAAACAAGAAAGTTTTACTTATCATGGGTGGAAGTCTTGGAAGTAAAAAACTTAATGAAACAATCCGTGAAAATTTAGAATCTTTACTTCACGAATATCAAATTATTCATTTAACTGGTAAAGGTTTAGTCGATGATTCTATTAATAAAGAGGGCTACGTCCAATATGAATTTGTTACAGATGACTTAACCGATTTACTTGCTATTACAGATACGGTAGTAAGTCGTGCAGGAGCAAATGCGATTTATGAGTTCTTAACTTTAAGAATACCTATGCTATTAATACCATTAGGTTTAGATCAATCTCGTGGAGACCAAATTGATAACGCTAAGAACTTTGAATCTAAAGGTTACGGTCGTCATATCCTTGAAGATAAACTCACTCAAGTTGGGTTAATACAAGAATTAAATGATATAGAATCCAATCGCGAAGCTATTATTAATCAAATGAAAACATATAAAGAAAGTTACACGAAAGAAGATTTATTTGATAAAATTGTACATGATGCATTAAACAAGTAGGAGGCACCAGGCATGAATCGTTGGACACGCATTTCGTTACTCATTGTCTTTACACTTATATTCGGGATTATCGCCTTTTTCCATGAATCGCGTCTTGGAAAGTGGATTGATAATGAAGTGTATGAATTTATTTATTCGTCAGAAAGTTTTATCACCACATCTATTATGCTTGGTGCGACAAAACTAGGTGAAGTGTGGGCAATGTTATGTTTATCTCTTACATTAGTCGCATATTTAATGCTTAAACGCTATCAAATCGAAACATTATTTTTCGTCATTGCAATGGGATTATCAAGTGTACTTAATCCCGTTTTGAAAAATATCTTCGATAGAGAACGTCCAACACTCTTACGTTTAATTGATATTTCAGGATTCAGTTTTCCAAGCGGCCATGCAATGGGATCAACCTCTTTCTTCGGAAGTGCTATATATGTAATTAACCGTCACGATTCTGGTATCTCTAAGGGCGTGTTAATCGGTTTATGCGCGCTTTTCATTTTATTAATTTCAACTTCTAGAGTGTATTTAGGCGTTCATTATCCTACAGATATTATTGCCGGCATTATAGGCGGTGCCTTCTGCATTGTTTTATCAACGTTAATATTGAAGAAACAACTCGCCGTATAAATAAGCGCGGTTGGAATTTTAAATTAAATAACAATTGACCTAACCACTGAAATGATTGTGATTCAACAATGATTTTAGTGGTTTATTTAGTATATTCAAATCGGCGTTTTTAAATAAATACGATTTATAATCTCAATGTTAATAATATTTAGCTTATATTAATTTCTTTGTTTTCATTTTTGTTAATAAAAGACTGAAAATGTTGTCCTATCAACGTTTTTAGTCTTTTTATTTTTGGAAATTTACAAACAAAAAATTTTGATTTACGAAAACTTAAATTTGAAAAAAGTTTACTTTAATAGTGATTACTTATACTGAACTTGTGATTAAATCTTCAAAGGAGCAAAGACATGATACAAATCAAGGATTTAAACAAAGTTTACGACAATGGTAGTCACGCAGTTAAAGATTTCAATCTAGATATTGAGGACAATGAATTTGTAGTATTTGTAGGACCTTCGGGATGTGGGAAATCAACAACGTTACGGATGATTGCAGGACTTGAAGATGTGAGCAAGGGAACAATTAGTATCAACGATAAAGTGATCAACGATCTACAACCTAAAGATCGTAATATTGCTATGGTCTTTCAAAACTATGCCTTATATCCACATATGACAGTTTATAAAAATTTAGCTTTTGGCTTAAAAATGCGAGGAATCAAAAAGAAAATTTACGACGAAAAAATTCAACATGCAGCTCAAATATTAGAAATTGAAAACCTTCTCGACCGTAAACCTAAAGCTTTATCTGGGGGACAACGTCAACGTGTGGCACTTGGGAGAGCTATCGTCAGAGAAGCTCAAATCTTTCTCATGGATGAACCACTTTCTAATTTAGACGCTAAATTACGAAGTAATATGAGAAGTGAAATCATAAAAATACATAAACAAATGAAAGCAACGACGATTTACGTGACACACGACCAAACTGAAGCAATGACAATGGCATCACGTATTGTGATTTTAAATCAAGGCGAAATACAACAAATCGGTACACCTGAAGAAATTTATCGTCATCCTGTCAATGAATTTGTTGCCACTTTTATTGGTAGCCCATCAATGAATATGATTCCAATGACCTATCACATGGATGCTTGGTACTTCGATGGACAAAAAGTGGCTGATGCTTCATCACTTCAACTTGCATCACATGCACAATATAGACTTGGCATACGACCTGAAGACTTACATCTTGTTGAAGATAATGAAATAAGTCATTATCCAATCCAACTGTCTCAATTTACTGTAGATTTGGTTGAGTTAACGGGTTCATACAAATTACTTCACTGTCATCACAACGAACATAAAATTGTAGCAGCTGTAGATAGTAATTTGGATTTCGAATTAGGCCAAACAGTTTCCTTCGGTATAAAAACTAAAGATGCACACTTTTTCGATTCTGATTCAGGCGAAAGAGTACAAGAGGAGGTTTTATCGTGAGTAAAATCAAAATACAAAGCCTTCAATCCACTCATCAAAAACCTTTGTTAAAAAGAATGTGGGAACATAAAGTACTTTACTTAATGATTTTACCTTGTTTACTCTTTTTCTTGATTTTCAACTATATTCCAATGACAAGTCTTGTTCTGGCATTCAAAGATTTCCGCTTCGATACTGGTATCATCGGCGGTGATTGGAAAGGACTATACTATTTCAAACGATTTTTCTCTGACCCTCGCTGTATTCAAATTATTATGAATACGCTAATTATAAGTGGCATGAAATTGATTTTAGCTCTACCATTTCCAATTATTTTAGCCATTATGTTTAACGAAATTAAAGATTCTAAATTAGGTAAGATCAGAGGTCTATTTCAAGGTGTGCTTTATATTCCTCACTTTTTATCATGGGTTGTGGTCATCGGTATTTTCAAGAAATTACTCGCTCCTGATGATGGACTTATGAATCAACTGATCCATCAATTTGGTGGCGACGGGTCGACTTACTTTATGATGAATCCTGAGTATTTCCACACCATCATGTTTTCTAGTTATATTTGGAAGAATGTAGGTTGGGATTCCATTATTTATTTTGCAGCAATTATGAGTATTAATCCTGAAATTTATGAATCAGCTGCAATTGATGGCGCGAATCGTTTCAAACAAATTATACATATTACCTTACCTATGTTAACGCCAACAATTGTTATCTTATTCATCATTTCTCTAGGCGATATTTTAAAAGCAGGGTTCGATCAAATCTACCTACTCAAAACACCAGGTAACGCTAACGTTTCGGAAATACTTGATACATTTGTTATTCGTACTGGTATTGAGCAAGGCGATTTCAGTTACGCAATTGCTATTGGTCTATTACAAGGCGTAATAGGACTTATCGCTGTCGTCATTATTAATAAATTCGCAGATAAGAAGCTGGATACATCACTATATTAAGGAGAATGTACATGTTTAGAAAATCTATGCTCATCTTAATGATTGCAGTCATTTTATTCGTAACAGCATGTAGCAAAGATAAAACACAAGATGAAGCGAAAAGAAAAGCAGATGCTAAAGGTAAACCAGATACATGGATTGCAGATAGAAAACTTAAAGGACTTGTGTTTCAAAGTGATAACGATGCCTCACCTAAAATGAATAAAGAAGTCGCTCAAGAACTTAAAAAAA
>NZ_KV827781.1:395450-486007 GCF_001836225.1 Staphylococcus sp. HMSC036D05
AAAAAAAGACTGGCATCACGTTAGAACTCCAAACCGTTTCTAATGAAGATTCTACAGAAGCATTAACCTCAGGACTCGCTTCAGGAGATTTACCCGACTTCATCGTTTATTACTTAGACGATAGTGGACGACCTGAAATGAAAGTACTAAATAAAGCAGCGAAACAAGGTCGACTCACAGACTTAACAAAAATGCTTAAAAACACAAAAATTTATAGTAAGTATTTCAAAAAAGGATATCTACCAAAGGATACGAAAGATAACATCATGTTTAATAAAGAACAGGATGGGACGTACCTTGTACATATGGGAATTAACCGCCATCCAGGACAAGAAGAACGTCGCACTGTAGGTGGTCCTTATGTCAGAAAAGATATCATGGATAAACTTCATATCAACCCTGCATCTATCAAGACGTCAAAAGATGTAGAAAAACTTGCTGAGAAGATGAAAGAACACCACTTCAAAGATGATAATGGTAAAGAAATCACACCTATTGGCCCAACAGCATGGGGCGGTGACGATCGTACTAAATTCTATAATGACCTTGTTTGGACTGGTCAGTCTGATGAGAAATTTTTAAATAAAGGTAAGAAAATTGTACATGAATCACAAACTGATTATCCGCTTAAACGTGTACATTACGTTAAAGACCTTATGAAGAAGGGCTTAATGACAAAAGAGTTCTATACAATGGAAGAAAATAAAGCAAAAGAAGGACTCGTTAATGGTTCATGGGGCATTGTTTCAGATTTACATAACTATGTTACTGAAAACCAAAGTATGAAATACGTTCCACTTGGACCACTCAACACAGTCAAAGGTAAATTTAGAGTTGAAAAGCCATATAAATCAGGCGCAAACGGTTGGGCTGTACCAAGTACGACTGAACATCCTGAAGACGTCGTTAAACTCGCTGATTTCCTTGCAAGTCGTGAAGGTAAATTACTCGGTCAATACGGTATTAAAGGACGTGACTATACTTTAGATAAGAAAGGTAACCCTCATGTTAAACCTGAAGTCTTAAAAGAAGTTGAGAATAATCCAGACGAAGCTAAAAAACGTGGTTTTAGAGGTGCAGGTTCTTATTGGGCAGATCATCTTGGTTATACAGATATCGATAATAAAGCTGATTTTGGTGAAACTGAGTACGGAGACAATACAAAAACGAAAAAAACTACTCCTGAAAAGATTGCTGATATGTGGCATTACGATGAAAAACAGAAACACGCCAAAATCGTAAACGGACTCACAGTAAAATCGTTCCTATCTAAATATGAATATGGAGAAGATTTAGAAGTTGCACTCGATGATTATAGTGACGCTATTAAACGTGCATATTATTCTCAATCAGACAAAGAAGCAAAACAAATTATTGATAGTGCTAAGCAACGTTTAGAAGAGGCAGGCTTAAATCAATTTGAAAGATACGTTGAAAATCAAAGAGATAAAAAAGGAACTCAAATCATTTATTAAGAGGTGGCATAGACAATGAAAGTTTCACAAGATAAAAGTGCAATTGTCATTCGTATTATCTCATTAATCATTATTATTGGCTTAGTGATCACAATTATCCTACCGATGATTAATATCTTTGCCTTAGCATTTAACTCTGGGGTAGATGCTCAAAAAGGTGGCATCACTTTCTACCCGCGTAAATTTTCGCTAGATAATTTTAAGGAGATATTTAAACAAGGTACGTTATTAAACGCATTATTCATTAGTATCGCGAAGACAGTCATAGGAACAATATTAAGTGTGATATTAACGGCTATGGCGGCATACGTTCTAACAATCAAAAGTTTACCATTTCGAAGAATCATCTCATTCTTCCTAGTATTTACGATGTTATTCAGTGCCGGTGTTGTACCACTTTATATCCTATTAAATCAACTACATTTAACAGATACGTTCTGGGTATACATTTTACCGTCACTTTATAGCGTTTATAACATTTTAATTATGCGTACATTCTTCAATCAATTACCTAGTAGTGTAATTGAAGCCGCTAGAGTAGATGGTTGTAATGACTTTCAAATCTTTTGGAAAATTGTCTTACCCATGAGTAAACCAGTTGTGGCATCCATTACATTATTTAACGCAGTAAGTCAATGGAATGATTGGTTTACAGGGGCATTCTTCGTACGTAATCCAAATCTCAAACCGTTAGCAACTGTTTTACAAGATATGTTAACGAAACAAGCCGCCATTGCAGATGCTTTAAAACAAAAGTCAGGTTCATATGCAATGTTAGACAAGTTGACAATTACAGGTGACTCAATGCAGATGGCCATGATTGTACTATTAACAATTCCAGTACTATTCCTCTTCCCATTCGTTCAGAAGCATTTTGTAAAAGGTATCAATATCGGTTCGACAAAAGAGTAAAGGAGACGAAACAATGACTACAATTCTACAATTAAGTGATTTACATATTGGGCCACACAATGATGAAAAAGATCAAAAAACTTACGATTTAATTCATCATATGATGACACACTATCAACCTGACATAACAGTATTAACAGGTGACCAAATTTGGTCTGAAGGCGTCATTGATTCGGGGCGTGTTTACAAGGAATTAATGGAGTATTTAAATCAATATGATACGCAAATTGCAACGACATTTGGTAATCACGATACCGAGGGACACCTCAAACGTTCAGACTTACGCGATATTGAGGACCAATATTCTACTAACTACGTACAGAAAAATCATAGCCTCATTGTTGATGATAAAGAAGCTTATACAATAGAAGTTAAAAGCAATGACACAGTCACACATGTACTTTATGTCATTGACGGTGGAGACTATAATCCATTTGGCATAGGTGATTATGATTTTATAAGACCTGAACATGTGAATTGGCTTAGAGAAACACACCAAACATATCAAACTCAATTTCAACACAACTTTCAACATAACTTATTATTTACGCATATTCCGTTACAAGAATATAAAGAAGTTGAGAATATTGCTGAATATCATGGCATTTTCAATGAACCCATTGCGTGCTCAAAAATTAATTCCGGATTATTCAGCCAGATGTTATTAAATGGAGATATTGAAGGTGTGTTCTGCGGTCATGACCATGACAATGATTTTACGATTAATTTATATGGCATTCGCCTTAGCTTTGGTCGTGTTGGTGGTTACAATACTTATGGTGATTTACAACGTGGGGCAAGATTAATTGAGTTGCAACCTGACGCTATATATAAATCGAAAGTGTTAGAATTTGATGATCGTTTCTAAAAGAACATTTCGGGCATTATACATTCCTATTTTAATAGAACAACTTTTCATACTCATCATGGGACAAGCTGATACATTGATGTTAAACAGCTATAGCACTGATGCCGTTGCTGCTTCGGGAATGATAAGCCAAATACTCATGCTCATCACGTTTCTAATTACAATCATTCATGTGGGTACAAATATACGTATTGTTCACTTGAAGGAACATCAACCATCAAGTATTTCACAAGAGATTTATCATAATTTGTTATTCAATATCATAGTATCTATCATATTTACGATTGTGATTGGACTCGCATTTGAACCTATCCTACGACTTTTTCAAGTACCTCAAGATATATTCAAACTGACCTATCAATTTGGACTGATTATATTGAGTGTACTCACTTTAACGACTTGTCAAATGTACATTGGTACCGTATTACGTGTCATGAATCATGCAGCATCAGCGACACGCATTACTATCATTAGTAATGTGACTAATATCATTCTAAATGGTGTTGTACTCTTTATTATTCCAGAGTATGTAGGTAACCCTGTATTAGGTGTCGCGGTGGCAACAGCGCTCAGTCGTTTATTGGGATGTATTTTAGCTTTGATTGCACTGATACAAATTTTCCGTCCACTCAAGCACTACTTCAAGCTGAGCTGGAAGACAATATACCAGGTTTCGACATTAGGTATCCCAACAGCAGGTGAACAAATTTCTTATAATTTTGCGCAGACATTTACAACTGCATTTATTGCGATGTTAGGCACTCAAGTCATCGCTGCGAAATCTGTTTCCACTGTACTAAGCGGCCTGTCCTTTAGTTGCGCTATGGCATTTAGTGCCGCTAGCCAAATTTATTTAGGAAAATTTATATCTCGACGTCGTTACCGCACTTTAAAGAAAGTTGTTGTAAAAAGTATTTGGTTTAACATCATACAATCCTTCATGATTATGACGTGTGTACTTATAGGATTTATTGTGTGTGGACGTTGGATAACACACGACTTACAAACCTATCATTTAATCATCTACTATCTTGTTATACTTTTTGGATTAGAACCGATACGTGCAATGAATAATTTAATTGTAGATTTATTAAACGTGGCAGGGGATGTACGTTATCCAGTCACAGTGAGTATTGTCACCACTTGGCTGTTATTATTACCTGGAAGTTATCTATTAGGGATTCATTGGAGATTTGGCTATACAGGAATTATTTTAGTGAGTATTGCAGATGAAGCGCTGAGATTTATCATTATGTATCTTAGATGGCGTAAAGATCGATGGCAAGCACGTATGAAGCAGATTGGAGTTTAGATAATTATGTATAAAAGAAATGAACGTTTGAATCTCATTCGTAAACGTGTTGATCAGTACGGGCAGGTGGCCGTAAAAGATTTAGCTATCTTTTTACAAGTGACGCCTGAAACCGTGAGAAAGGATTTAGAAACCTTAGAAAATGATAAACTGATTACACGTACACATGGAGGTGCGATTCAATACAATCATATTAATAAAGAGAAATCATATGCGAATAAGTGGCAGAAACAATCACAAGTAAAAGAACGTATTGCTAAGAAAGCTGCTTTACAAATACAGTCTGGAGAAATTATTGTCATCGATGGAGGGACAACAACAGGGCGAATTCCTCAATATCTCAATGATATTACTCAGACCACGATTGTGACGAATTCTTTGAAGATTGCAGATGAATTGAATCGTGCTATCGAGGAGCAACGTATTCAAGCAGAAGTGATTATGCTTGCTGGAAAGACGAATACTGAACAAGATGTTGTGCGTGGGCATATGACGAATGAGTTACTACAACGTTTTAAATTTGATAAAGCTTTTATTTCATGTGGTTCGTTTGATACGAGTGATTGTTATGAATTTGATTTGGAAGAAGCCCATGCGAGTCACATCATGATTCAACAAAGTCAACTGAGTTATCTCTTAGCAGATAGTAGTAAGCGAGATGCGCATGCGTCGTATCGTATTGATGGGTTTAGCGAAATTGATTATATGATTTCTGATTATGCTAAACCGCAGAATATGGAATATTTTAACCAGAAGCATTGGTTGCAGATTTAACTTATTGAAAATGAAGCCTGAGACTTCGTCTTTATTAAATGAAAGATGACGTCTTAGGCTTTATTTAATTTTAACAATGGTAACACTTGAGGCTTTGCTCAAGTATAAGTGCCACTAGCAACGAATATTTTATTCGTTGCAGTGGCACTAAAAAAGCAGTAAACCTCAAGTGTCAAAGGTCTACTGCTTTTATTGAAACGTTGTTTCTCAACGTTAGTCTTTTACGGGCATATAAAAGGGGATAATTGAAAATGACCAATCCAATAAGAACGAAATATATGTGGGGGGGAATGTTCTAGTCGGTATTGATAATCATTTTCAACTAGTATTATACATGACTGAGAATCGTTGTCAATTAGAATCACAAACTTTTTTGATAAATTTCATCTAACATACTATAAATGCTGTCATATCAACACTTCTCAGATTTTTAATTTTCCAAATAAACTTTCATTAATGATAAAATCTTTGAGAATGAATTGTGATAAAATAGATAAAGCAAATAAAGAGAAATTATTAACAAATTCATAACAATTAAAGAATACATCTTTTTCATTCATATGCCATTAGGTAAGATGTATCATGAGGTGCAAATATGACAAATATTTTAATCGTAGAAGATGAGCAAAATCTTGCTCGATTTATAGAACTTGAACTCACACATGAGAATTACAATGTAGATATAGAAAATGATGGTCGCACAGGTTTAGATAAAGCATTAAATAAATCATATGATCTGATCATTCTTGACTTAATGTTACCTAACATTAACGGCCTAGAGATTTGTAGACAAATTCGTCAAGAATATTCAACGCCAATTATCATTATCACCGCTAAAGGAGAAACATATGATAAAGTTGCTGGACTCGATTATGGCGCCGATGATTACATCGTTAAACCTTTCGATATTGAGGAACTGCTCGCTCGAATTAGAGCTATCTTACGTAGACAGCCTCAGAAAGATGTCATTGACATTAACGGAATTATCATTGATAAAGATGCTTTCAAAGTTACAGTTGACGGTACACAGCTTGAATTGACGAAGACGGAGTATGATTTGCTATATGTTTTAGCTGAAAATAGAAATCACGTCATGCAACGTGAACAAATTTTAGACCACGTGTGGGGTTTCAATAGTGAAGTTGAAACGAATGTCGTAGATGTTTATATCCGATATTTACGTAATAAATTAAAACCTTTTAATAAGGAAAAATCGATTGAAACCGTTCGTGGTGTAGGGTATGTGATTCGATGATTAAACGTCGTAAGTTAAAATATAAATGGATGATGATTACGACACTCATTACATTTACGACAATATTGTTATTTTGTTTGATTATCATTTTCTTCTTAAAGGATACATTGAGAAATAGTGAATTAGACGAAGCTGAGAGAAGTTCGAGTGATATTGCAAATTTGTTTCATTCTAAATCTTTAGATCAAATATCACCGCTCGATTTAAATGCTTCGTTAGAGAACTTTCAAGAGGTCATCATTTTTGATGATAGAGGTAAAAAATTAATACAAACATCTAATGAAAATGCCATCAATTATGACAAAAAGGTTGATATCAATCATCCTGAACGTATTCACATCCATAAAAGTCATGGTATCAACTACTTAATTATTACTGAACCCATACATTCAAAGGACTTTTCCGGATATAGCGTATTAATCCATTCACTACAAAATTACGATAATCTAGTGCGATCACTTTATATCGTAGCCTTAGCATTTGGACTCATCGCTACAATCATTACAGCAGGAATTAGTTATATCTTCTCATCACAAATTACAAAACCCATTGTGACGATGTCTAATAAAATGAATCAAATCCGACGCGATGGTTTCCAGAATAAACTTGAATTAACCACAAATTATGAAGAAACAGATAATCTTATCGTGACTTTCAATGATATGATGTATCAAATTGAAGAATCCTTCAATCAACAGCGCCAATTCGTTGAAGATGCCTCTCACGAATTAAGAACACCTTTACAAATCATTCAAGGCCATCTCAATTTAATTCAACGGTGGGGTAAAAAAGACCCAGAAGTTCTAGAAGAGTCACTGGATATATCTATTGAAGAGGTAAACCGAATTACTAAACTTGTTGAAGAATTACTGATGTTAACCAAAGATAGAGTGAACAGTAATGTACTTGAATGTGAAAATGTAGATATAAATAATGAAATTCAAACCCGCGTCAAATCACTTCGACAACTACATCCTAAATATACATTTGAAACAGAATTAACTTCTAAACCTATTCACTTGAAGATCAACCGACATCAATTCGAACAATTATTACTTATCTTCTTAGATAATGCGATGAAGTATGATACTGATAACAAATATATAACGATCACTACACAGTTAAAGAATAAACTTGTTAGTATCGAAATTACCGATCATGGTATGGGCATTCCTAAAGCAGATTTAGAGTTTATCTTTGACAGATTTTATCGTGTAGACAAATCACGTGCACGAAGTCAAGGTGGAAACGGGTTAGGTTTATCGATTGCCCAAAAAATCGTACAATTAAATGGTGGAACAATTGAAGTCAGCAGTGAAGTTCAATCGTTTACTACTTTCAAAATCCAGTTTCCATTACAAAATTAGGTAACTAAATATAATTTTTTGGATAGCTCCATTGCGTCTTTGAACCGCATCGACGAAGCAACTCATTCCATTTTTTAAAATAACGCAGAACCAATCTATATTTGGTTCTGCTTTTTGTATATAAATAGGTAAATTGACTTTAACAAAATTTGAAATAATGCTATTATTATCTTGTAAGCGTTTCAACATTTTTGTGGAGGGTGTAAAAATGACAAAGGACAAAAAGGAAGTTACAGAGGCGCCTGTAAACTTCGGTGCAAATCTCGGCTTAATGCTAGATTTGTATGATGATTACCTACAAGATCCATCATCAGTTCCAGAAGATTTACAAGTTCTATTTAGTACAATTAAAACAGGGGAAGCTCATATCGAGGCTAAACCGACCACTGGTTCAAGTGGTTCACAAGCGGGAGACAGCACGATTAAACGTGTGATGCGCTTAATCGATAATATACGTCAATACGGACACTTAAAAGCAGGCATTTATCCAGTTAATCCTCCAGAGCGTAAACATGTCCCTAAATTAGGAATTGAAGACTTTGATTTAGACCAAGAAACTTTGGAACAAATTTCAGCTGGTATTGTATCAGAACACTTTGAAGATATTTATGACAATGCCTATGAAGCGATTGTCCGTATGGAAAAACGCTATAAAGGACCAATTGCTTTTGAATATACACATATTAATAATAGTAAAGAGCGCGTTTGGTTAAAAAGACGTATAGAAACGCCTTATAAAGCGAATTTAAACAATAATCAGAAAAAAGAACTTTTCAAAAAATTAGCGCATGTTGAAGGATTTGAAAAATACTTACACAAAAACTTCGTTGGTGCAAAGCGTTTCTCTATTGAAGGGGTAGACACGTTAGTACCAATGCTTCAACATACTATTACTTTAGCGGGTAATGAGGGAATTAAGAATATTCAAATCGGTATGGCTCACCGAGGACGATTAAACGTATTAACACATGTGCTTGAAAAACCATATGAAATGATGATTTCAGAATTCATGCACACAGATCCTATGAAATTCTTACCTGAAGACGGTAGTTTAGAATTAACTTCAGGTTGGACAGGCGATGTTAAGTACCACTTAGGTGGCGTTAAAACGACTGACTCATACGGTACTGAACAACGTATTTCTCTAGCTAATAACCCAAGCCACTTGGAAATTGTAGCACCCGTTGTTGAAGGTAGAACACGTGCTGCACAAGATGAAACACATCAAGCTGGTTCACCATCAACTGACTTCCATAAAGCAATGCCAATTATCATTCATGGTGATGCGGCTTATCCAGGTCAAGGTATTAACTTTGAAACAATGAACCTAGGTAGCTTACAGGGTTATACTACTGGCGGTTCACTTCACATCATTACAAATAATAGAATTGGATTCACAACTGAACCTGTTGATGGACGTTCAACAACTTATTCAACAGACGTTGCTAAAGGTTACGATGTTCCAATTTTACACGTTAATGCAGATGATGTAGAAGCAACAATTGAAGCCATCGATATCGCAATGGAATTCCGCAAAGAGTTCCACAAAGATGTCGTTATCGATTTAGTAGGATATCGTCGTTATGGGCATAATGAAATGGATGAACCTTCTATCACAAACCCTGTTCCATATCATAATATTCGTAAACATGAATCAGTCGAAATTTTATATGGTAAGAAATTAGTAGAAGACGGTATCATTTCAGAAGACGAAATGAATGAAATAATTGATAATGTTCAAAAAGAAATGCGTGCAGCGCATGACAAAATCGATAAATCAGATAAGATGGATAATCCAGATATGGAAAAACCTGAGTCACTTCAATTACCATTACAAAGTGACGAGAAAGATTTCACATTTGATCATCTTAAAGAAATCAATGATGCAATGCTCACATATCCTGAAGATTTCCATGTACTTAAAAAGCTAAATAAAGTACTCGAAAAACGTAGAGAACCATTTGAAAAAGATGGCGGATTAGTTGATTGGGCTCAAGCAGAGCAACTTGCTTTCGCCACTATTTTACAAGATGGAACTTCAGTTCGTTTAACTGGTCAAGATAGTGAACGTGGTACTTTCAGTCATAGACATGCTGTTCTACATGACGAAGAAAATGGTGATACTTATACACCATTGCATCATGTACCTGATCAAAAAGCGACTTTTGAAATTCACAACTCACCATTATCTGAAGCTGCTGTTGTTGGTTTCGAATATGGTTACAACGTTGAGAACAAAGGAAGTTTCAACATTTGGGAAGCTCAATACGGAGATTTCTCTAACATGGCACAAATGATTTTTGATAACTTCTTATCAAGTTCTCGTGCTAAATGGGGAGAACGTTCAGGTCTAACATTATTCTTACCTCATTCTTATGAAGGTCAAGGTGCTGAACACTCATCTGCTCGTTTAGAAAGATTCTTGCAACTTGCTGCTGAGAATAATAGCACAGTAGTAAACTTATCTAGTTCAAGTAACTACTTCCACTTATTACGAGCACAAGCAGCAAGCTTAGATTCTCAAGAAATGAGACCATTAATCGTAATGTCACCGAAAAGTTTATTACGAAATAAAACAGTTGCTAAACCAATCGATGAATTTACTTCTGGTGGTTTCAAACCTATCATTACTGAAGAACACGATGCAGAAAAAGTTAAAAAAGTTATTTTAGCTTCAGGAAAAATGTTTATCGATTTAAAAGAACATTTAGAGAAAAACCCTGATGAATCTACTTTACTTGTTGCAGTAGAGAGATTATATCCATTCCCTGAAGAAGAAATTAAAGAAGTTCTAGAATCACTACCAAATCTAGAAAAAGTATCATGGGTTCAAGAAGAACCTAAAAACCAAGGCGCTTGGTTATTTGTTTATCCTTATCTTAAAGCACTTGTTGCTGATAGATATGATCTTAGCTATCATGGTAGAATTCAAAGGGCAGCACCTGCTGAAGGTGATGGAGAAATTCATAAACTTGTTCAAAATCGAATTATTGAAAGTAGCATTAATAATTAACTAGGGGGAAATTAAGTATGCCAGAGGTAAAAGTTCCAGAATTAGCAGAATCAATCACAGAAGGTACCATTGCAGAGTGGTTAAAGAACGTTGGAGATAGCGTAGATAAAGGTGAAGCTATCTTAGAATTAGAAACAGATAAAGTAAACGTTGAAGTTGTTTCTGAGGAAGCAGGCGTACTATCTGAACAATTAGCCGAAGAAGGCGATACAGTTGAAGTAGGTCAAGCTGTAGCTGTTGTAGGCGAAGGTAGTGGTAATGCATCAAGTGGTTCATCAGAAGACACTCCACAAAAAGATGAATCTAAAGATGCAGGACAAACTGAAGATAAATCAGAACAAAAACAAGCTTCTTCAGATAATAAACAAGATAGCCAAGATACTAACAATCAACGTGTCAATGCTACGCCATCTGCACGTAGACATGCACGTGAAAATGGCGTTAACTTAAGCGAAGTTTCTGGTAAAGGAAATGACGTATTAAGAAAAGATGACGTTGATAATAGTCAAAAACAAGCAAGTCAACCAGCTAAAAGTGAAAGCAAATCACAAGACAGTGGTTCTAAAAAATCTAATGACAATCCATCTAAACCAGTTATTCGTGAAAAAATGTCGCGTCGTAAGAAAACAGCTGCTAAAAAATTATTAGAAGTATCTAATCAAACAGCAATGTTAACAACATTCAACGAAGTAGACATGACAAATGTTATGGAATTACGTAAACGTAAAAAAGAACAATTCATGAAAGATCATGATGGAACAAAACTTGGTTTCATGTCATTCTTCACTAAAGCAGCAGTAGCAGCACTTAAGAAATATCCTGAAGTAAATGCTGAAATCGACGGCGAAGATATGATTACTAAGCAATTCTATGATATCGGTATTGCTGTTTCTACAGATGATGGTTTATTAGTTCCATTCGTTAGAGACTGCGATAAGAAAAACTTTGCTGAAATTGAACAAGAAATTGCTAACTTAGCTGTCAAAGCACGTGATAAAAAATTAGGCTTAGATGACATGGTTAACGGTTCATTCACAATTACGAATGGCGGTATCTTCGGTTCAATGATGAGTACACCAATCATTAATGGTAGCCAAGCTGCTATCTTAGGTATGCACTCAATCATTACACGTCCAATCGCAATCGATAAAGATACAATTGAAAACCGTCCAATGATGTATTTAGCTCTAAGCTATGACCACAGAATCATTGATGGTAAAGAAGCAGTAGGATTCTTAAAAACAATCAAAGAACTCATTGAAAATCCAGAAGATTTATTACTAGAATCATAATTCTGAACTAAATATACTCTATAAATACTGATACAGCGGCGTTCGACGTCGCTGTATTTTTTATGTGAAAAATTAAGTAAAGTTATCTTAATCATCACGCGTTTACACATAGATATTTTTTCATATTATAAATTAAATATTGTTTATAAATATACTTAGTGATAAAATTTATCGAATCATATATTTAGGCGGTGAAGAGAAGGAATTTATGTATAAATATTTCTATAAATATCCCAAAGAGTTCGAAAAAGAATTAAATGTACGACTAAATAATCCAAATGTAGAGATATTAGATTTAAAAATCAAACCATTTAAATCTAGTGACAGCTTCAATTTATATTATATTCTTACTTCGAAAATTAAAAATTTAATTGACGATATCGATAAAAACAACTCGACTATAGCAAAACTTATTACAAATTTACCTGAAATTGCTACTCAATCATTACATCAAGAGTTGATAGTCAATGAATTATTCTCTACTAATCAGATAGAAGGCATAAAATGTAGCAAACAAGAAATCTTAAATAGCATAAAACATATAAAAGAAAACCCTAAAATGAATACTCGATTTAAAAGTATGTTGAAATCTTATTTAGAAATATTTGACGGTAAAAATAATCTTCCTGAAGTACCAAAAGATATTAAAACTATTTATGAAATGATCGCAGAAGAAGCCGATTTTGAGAATAAACCGGACGGCGAATTATTCCGGAATCATTCAGTGAACATTGTTACCTCTACTAATAAAGTTATACATAAAGGTATTCATCCTCATAATAATATCGTCAATCATTTACAAATCCTACTAAATTTTATGAATTCTTCCAGTCATGTTGTACCTATTATTAAAATTGCTATTTTTCATTATTACTTTGGATATATTCATCCATTTTATGATGGAAATGGTCGTACATCACGTTTTATAAACGCCTTATATTTAAGTAAAGCGTTCAATCGATATACTGCCTTTTCATTTTCTAACATCATAGAAAATAATAAAAATATCTATTATGACATGTTCGATAAAACAAATAGTGTAATAAATAAAGGTGAACTCAACTATTTTATTAACAACTTTTTAAACTTTATTAAGAAAGGTCAAGAAAGTTTAATCGAAAGAATTTAGTACTTTTTTCTTAATAAACAATATTATTACTAAATAAGGAGAAGAAAATGGCCTTAAAAAATATTTTCCAATTACCAATTGAAATCGATGATAAAATAGCATTGAAAATATATCGCAAAATAGCTGTAATCAATGGAAAAATAGGTAGACTCAATAGTGAACTTAACCATTCAATTATTAACGATAATTTCATCAATATCATGAGTATAAGAGAATCATTAGAATCTACTAAAATTGAAGGAACACAAGTCACTTTTGATGAAGTATTAGAGGAAAAAATGGATAAGAATCCAAGTAACGAAGTTAAAGAAGTATTAAATTATATGGACGCTTTATCTTATGGTTTTGAACAAATCACCACTCACAATAGACCCTTATCAACTAAATTGATTAAAGAACTTCACACTATATTATTAACTGGTACTAGAGGAAAAGATAAAAATCCCGGTAACTTTAGAAAAATACAAAATTTTATTGGTCCAGATAATAAAATTGAGAACGCTATCTATATACCAATTGAAGCTAATTTAATTGAGGAATATATGACTAACTTAGAATACTTTATGAATGGAATGGAACACCAGAGTTTAAAAGAAGAACCATTCAAAACATACTTTAATTATAATGCTGATCCTCTTATTAGAACTGCAATTTCTCATGCTCAATTCGAATCAATACATCCTTTTTTAGATGGAAATGGAAGATTAGGGCGAATTTTAATTATTTTGATGTTAGTAAATGCTAAAACTATTGAAAAGCCAGTATTCTTTGTCAGCGAGGAGTTAGAAAAAGAAAAAGCTAGATATTATGATTTACTCAATGGCGTAAGATCAGAAAAAAGCGATTGGCAAGGATGGATTACTTTCTTCTTGCAAGCTACTGAAAGAATGATTGATAGCATTTTACTCAAAATCTCTAATTCAGAATCATTGTATTTAACAGGTGCCAATTTACTTCATACCTCTTCAGAAAAGTTAATCTGGTTTATAACTTTTCAAGAACCTAAAATTACTGTAAGGAGAGCAAGTGAAATCACAAAACTATCTCAGCCAACTGTTAGAAGAGCTTTAAAAAAATTAGCAGAATTGGATTTAATATATGAAGAAAAAAGCAAGAAAAGAAATCGGACTTATAATAATTATGAGTTATTAAGAATAATTAATAATTAGGTGTGGGGAACCAATCTTTAAAAACTAATAAATGTTAATATATCAATATAGAATGATTCACAAGAAATATGACAAATTCAATTGGAGTATAAGATGAGAAATTTATCTATTGAGGGTAAAAATATTTCAAAAACTTTAAATGCCCACAAGATTATTAATAATCTTGATATGTATGTACCTCAAAATTCCATCACTTTAATAAAGGGGCATAATGGTTCGGGGAAAAGTGTAACTTTAAAGATTATTGCTGGTCTAATGAATTATCAGAGTGGGAGTCTTTCTGTTAATGGGCGAGTAAGTTATGCGATAGATTACTTTCCTGACAATTTAAATTTAACTATTAATGAATACTTTGAATTTTTATTGAAAACATACCCATCTCAGCAAACCCAGGAAAATCTTAATTACTTTATTCAACACTTCAATTTATCGCCATTTTTAACTCAAAAAATTATAAATTGTTCAAAAGGTACGAAACAAAAGGTAAATATGATTCAGTGTTTGCTTAAAAAAGCTGATATTTATATTTTAGATGAACCATTTTCTGGACTAGATCAAGAAGCTACACAATTTCTATTAGATTATTTAAGTCAATTAAAATCTATAGCTACTATAGTATTAACGTCTCACGAATCATTTTTACATCAAAAAATCACTACGCACATTCTTAATATTGAAACTGGAGAATTTCATACTGTTGAAAGTGATAAAAACGAAATCTCACAAATTACTAAATTAGTTATTATTCAATAT
Organism: Staphylococcus sp. HMSC036D05; assembly: GCF_001836225.1. Taxonomy (NCBI): domain Bacteria; kingdom Bacillati; phylum Bacillota; class Bacilli; order Caryophanales; family Staphylococcaceae; genus Staphylococcus; species Staphylococcus sp. HMSC036D05. The sequence goes on from NZ_KV827781.1 coordinate 410,770, forward strand.
AACGCTAGTATTTCTAAAATTTTATCAAAGTATCATCATCTTAACTCTATTCAAACTGTAGATGATAAGTTGCACATTCAAATTAATGCATCTTATTTGAATACCTTACTTAAATTATTACTTGAGCATCAGTGTGACATCATCGAAATAAAGGATGTGACTGGTTCATGATAGCGTTTATTCAATACCAATATAAGAAATATCTTCGCTCTTATCAGTTCATACCGCCGATGATGATTTTTATAACTTGGATTATTATTCAATATCTTTATAGTGGCCAACCAATATTGTCTAGTTATGCTTCAAGTTGCTTGGTGTTGCTTATTATTTCATGTTGGCTTACCATAAATATTTTAAATTTAGAAACGTTAAACGAAAAATATTTACTTTTTATACAGTTTGAGTCTAAACTTAAGTACCTTTTTGGTAAGTTACTATTTATATTTTTGGTAAACTGTATGTTAATTGTTTTTTCGATGCTTTATCCAATTTTAATACATAGTTTTAAGGATAAAGTATCTTTAAAAGAGGCCACACTGGCAATTGCCTTACACATCATTGTTTGTTTAACTGCAATCCTAATTTCTACATTCATTGCGAATATTAATGTGTTATCAAAAAAATATAAGTGGTTACTTATTGCTTTAATCATTTTGGTAAGTATTTTACGTCCATTTTTATTACAAACGTACACTTTTCTTAAATATATATTGTGGATTGTACCACCAATAGGTGACTATATGTCACTTTATAATACAGAAATACTCGCTCATTTTAACTATCTATCAATAACAACAATTATGATAGTCTATATTTTAGTTTTATTTGGGCTCACCATATTTATATTCTTAAAATCCGAGCAAAAATAAACGTCCTAACCCAATTGGCTAGGACGTTTATTATATTATATATGATTAAGAAAGAAATATAATTTCAATAATTGCAAGAATTACACAAACTACAAATGCAATTGTAAAATATTTAAAACTAGGCTTTTGTTTATTATCTAAATTAGTGAAAACTTGAATACCTGAATAAACTGCAATAAGTACTGTAATTGCAAATAAAATCCATAAATTAGACATATGTACGCCTCCTTAAACATGTCTTTACATATATTTTAATATATACAAAAATTTTATCCAATGTGTAATTTTAATTTTCAAACAAATGACAATGTTGACTTAAAATAACCCACATAGAATAAACTTTCATCATATTCATTAGCATTAAAATACGTTATAATAATGATTATAAAGACAAAATCTAGGAGTGTCAGTTTATGAGCGGACTTAGAAGTGTCACTATAGGGACGAGTGACCTATCTAAAACTAAAGAATTATTTAGTAACATCATCGGATTGCAATATACTGATAAAAATGAAAATGCTTTAAGATTTGGAGATGCTAATTTAAACCCCGGTACTCGACTACATTTTGTAGAAATTCCTACTAATGATTACATAAATCAGCATATTGATAGTGTAGGGTTACGCACACCTTCTGATTTAGGATTAGATGAGTATCAAGAAATTCTCTCAAATCACAACATCTCTTATAGCTCAATGACTGAACTCAATGGTAATAAACATTTTAGTTTTGAAGATGACAATCATCAAACATTCGATATTTACTCAAATGAACATAATACTGGTGTCGGTCTCGGCATGCCTTCATTTGATAGTTCGGTTAATCCACTTCATCAAGTGCAAGGTTTAGGGCCTGTGATACTTAAAGTCAACGAATTGGCGATTACTACATCTATTTTAACGAGAGTATTTGGTCTGGATTTATTCGCAGAGTATTTACCAAGTGAAGACGCCGATGAAAATATTCAAGTTTTCAAAATTGGTGAAGGTGGCTTAGGTGGTGAACTTCACTTATATGAAGCCGATAAAGATATTGAAATGTCTGATGTCGGTCCAGTAGAACAAGTCGAATTCTCAACGCAACATCGTGAAGCTTTTAATCAAGCTAAAGAACGTTTAGATGAAATCGGTATACCTTACCAAACGTTAGAACAAGAGGATTCAGAATCTTTAAGAATCACTGAAAGCAGTGGTATCTCATTTATTTACACATTAGAAAAGTAAATCATTTTTAAAATAGAGGAAGGTTATACAATGTTACATGAGACATGGAAAGAACGTACACCTATCAAGAAAGTAGAAGTGACAAATACAGATGCTAAGAAATTTACAGTTTCTGATATGTTAACAGTTGGTAAACAATATGACGTTATCAATGAAACTGAAGAGTATTATCAAATTATTGATAACTCTGGCTTAGTGGGCGGATACTTCAAGGACTACTTTAAAGAAGTATAGAACGCGCCATGCAATTGAAGTAGTGATGACTTAACATTATTAATAGGGCTAAGACAGGTCTGTGGAGACTTAGATGTCTTAGCCTCTTTTTATACATAAAGGAAGGGTAACGATGGTACAAACAATTTATAAAAACTCAGATGAATCTGTATTTCAAGATGCGAAAGTGCTTTTTGAATTAAATAAAAATATTTTATTAAAAGGCCCTACAGGTTCTGGGAAAACGAAGCTTGCTGAGACACTTAGTCAGGAAGTTCAACGGCCTATGCACCAAGTCAATTGTTCAGTTGATTTAGATACTGAAAGTTTACTCGGCTTTAAAACAATTCAAACAAATGAAGAAGGCCATCAAGAAATTGTGTTTATAGATGGGCCTGTAATTAAAGCAATGAAACAGGGTCATATTCTCTATATTGATGAAATTAATATGGCGAAACCTGAGACGTTACCAATTCTAAATGGTGTTTTAGACTATCGACGTCAAATTACTAACCCATATACTGGTGAGGTCATTAAAGCTGCACCAGGCTTCAATGTTATCGCTGCGATTAATGAAGGATATGTCGGTACATTACCTATGAACGAAGCACTCAAGAACCGTTTTATCGTCATAGAAGTTGATTATATTGATGGGGATATTTTAAAAACGGTCATCAAAGAGCAAAGCCGTTTACAAGATGATCAAGTGATACGACAAATTATCAAATTTAATGAAGATTTAAGAACAATGACGAAGCAAGGACAAATTTCCGAAGAGGCTGCTAGTATACGTGCACTCATCGACTTAAGTGACTTAGCTACTGTTATACCTATTGAACGTGCGATTAAACGTACTATTATAGATAAGTTAGAAGATGAACGTGAGCAACAAGCCATTGTTAACGCAATTGAGTTAAATTTTTAAAGAGGGATACGTATGAGTGATCGTTTTATCAAATTCAACGATGAACAATTAGATGCTAAGCAAGTCATGATGTTACAAGACCTAGCACGATTGCTTTTGAAAAATGAACAAACACAAGTCAAAATCCAAAAATTTCCATATTATAATCCATTTAGCAATACTTTAATCACAAGTTGGTTTTGGTCTCATCGGCCACCTCAAGTTGAACAAGCAGGGCTTAAAACTGACGTACTATTAGCTGCATATGGCTACCATCACATGGATGTAGATATTGTAAACGAAGTCCTACATCATAGTGATTTCCAACATCGTAAATTCTTTCATCAGTTGTTCAAGTTATTGGAAGATGTGCGTATCTTCGAAATTATCCGTAACAAACGACCAAGTACTGCTAAGTATATCGATTTACGTTTAAATACGCGAATGGCTTTCACAGATTCACAAATCAATGTGTATAAAACTAAAACTGTTTATACAGATTTATTATTCCTTTATTTAGAGCGTGCCTTTCTAAGTCAAAACTTCTTTGACATACCAACAATACATCCGTTATTTGATGATATTTTAGTTAGCATGTATCAGTATCTGCCTAATATTTTCCAGAATCAATCTTCAGAAGATAATATGTACCTCGCTGAACGTATTATGTACCAAGTTGATGATTTACTCAAAGAAGATATGTTAAATGAATATTATTATTTACCACAAAAGTTATACGAAGATATTCAAACTACTACATTTGACGATTTGAAACGTACAGATGCAAGTCAAACAGATGGTAACGATACTAATAATTCCGAAGAAGATATTGAAACTGCAGAAGCAGAAACAAAGTCAGCGGATAGTCAATCCAAAGGCGGTGCTTATCTAGAAATGGAACTTCATGAAGGTGAAAATAGTGAAGTCATGGCGGATAATGACACAGCTCGAGAAGGCGACAGCACTGATGATATGACCGATATGATGACTAAGAAAGGAAAGGGCTCTCAGAGTACTTTAGATCATGATGAAGGTGGTTTAATAGGCCAAAATCAAGCATTTGCCTTAGAAGGAATCAATAAGAATGTAAAAATTGAATGGAAAGTACCTGATATTCAACCTCAAGACATCATAAATTACCAATCTTCGAAGAATGATGTGCAATATGAGATTAAAGATTTAATTCAAATCATTAAAAAAACAATTGACCGAGAACATGAAGATGAACGTCGCAATCTCACTAAAGGGCGGCTTCAAAAAGATTTAATCAACTGGTTTATTGATGATCAATTTAAATTATTTTATAAAAAACAGGACTTAAGTAAGACTTTTGATGCAACCTTCACACTGTTAGTAGATGCCTCTGCGAGCATGCATGACAAAATGGACGAAACGATCAAAGGTGTCGTTTTATTCCACGAAACATTGAAAACTTTAAATATTAAACATGAAATTTTAGCTTTTAATGAGGATGCCTTTGAAGCTGATGATCGCGAGCAACCTAATATTATTGATGAAATTATTAATTATAATTATTCAATTTTTGAAAAGGAAGGCCCTCGAATTATGTCATTAGAACCGCAAGATGATAATCGCGATGGCGTGGCAATCAGAGTCGCAAGTGAACGTCTTTTACAAAGAAGTCATCAACAGCGTTTTCTTATCGTGTTCTCAGATGGTGAACCATCAGCATTTAATTATAGTCAAGATGGCATCATTGATACGTATGAAGCTGTTGAAACTGCACGTAAGTTTGGGATTGAAGTTTTTAACGTCTTCCTTAGTCAAGAACCAATTACTGAAGATATTGAGCAAACCATTCACAATATCTATGGTCAATTTTCAATTTTTGTTGAAGGTGTGGAACATTTACCAAGTCATTTATCTCCATTATTGAAGAAACTATTGCTGAAGTCCTTTTAAACTTTTGAAAATAGCGGAATGTGTAAGTGTTGGGTTGCACTTCGTTTTCTTAATTAGAAGATATTCTACTTTAAATTTAAAATATGAAGATATTTACATTATATAAGTTTTTAAATTTTCTGAAATTATATAGACTTATAAATCTTAATTATGATAGAATGTTGAATGTTGCATTATTAGATAAAAAGGAGCAGCATTATGAATAAAAATACTTGGATTATAGGTTTTACCTTATTTGCCATGTTTTTCGGTGCGGGAAACCTTATTTTTCCAACAAATCTCGGTCTCGATAGTGGACATTTCTTGTGGCCGGCTATACTTGCATTTGCTTTAACAGGTATAGGTCTACCTTTATTAGGTGTCGTCGTAGGGGCTTTAGACCATCAAGGTTATATCGGGGCATTTAATAAAATTTCACCAAAATTTTCTTTAATATTTTTAATTATTATATACTTAACAATCGGACCATTGTTTGCAATTCCTCGTACAGCTTCAACATCATTTGAAATGACGATTACACCAATTGCTCATACAAATGGAAGTTTAGCTTTATTAATTTTTACTATCATCTATTTTTTAATCGTTCTTTATTTATGTCTCAATCCAAATAAAATGATTGATAGAATTGGTTCATTACTTACACCTTTATTGCTCATAACTATCTTAGCTATGATTATTAAAGGTTTTGTAGATTTCGGAGGGCAGACACCAGATGCTGGTAACACAAAACTGTTCCATTCTGCATTTGGTAGTTTCTCACAAGGCTTTACTCAGGGATACTTAACAATGGATGCAATAGCTTCAATTGCGTTTTCAATGATCGTCGTTAATGCGGTGAAGGCTACTGGCATTCAGCATGCTGATAAGATTTTCAAACAAACGATGATAGCAGGGCTTATCGCTGCTGTAGCTTTAGTTTTTATTTATATTTCATTAGGATTTATCGGTAATCATATGCATGTCACTCCTGGGAAAATGAAAGAACTCACAGCAAACGATCAAAACGTGGGTACTTATTTACTAACTACGATGGCAGCTACCGGTTTCGGTACTTTTGGTAAATACTTATTAGGTATTATTGTTGCACTAGCATGTTTGACTACAGCTTGCGGACTTATTGTCTCAGTGAGCCAATATTTCCATCGTATTTTACCTAAAATCCCTTATAAAGTGTATGTCATTATTTTTACTTTAATAAGTTTCATCCTAGCAAACCAAGGGCTTAATTCAGTAATAACGATGTCTGTACCGGTGTTGAGTATTGTTTATCCAATCGCCATTACAGTTGTATTGCTCATATTAATTGCTCGTTTTGTTCCAACCAAACCCATCGCTCAACAAATTCCGCTTGTTGTTATAGCGATTGAGTCTATTTTAAGTTTAATCACTACGCAAGGCTGGATTAAAATATCTTTTATAGATCATTTACCATTAAAACACTATTCACTTGAATGGTTCCCGATTGCTGTGGTTGCTACAATCATTGGTTATATTGTTTCTTACTTTGTTAAACAAAAGACCATCGCATATCAAAAAGAGTAATACCATAATAAAAATTTAAATATGACTATGTAAAAGGCACTCATAACGGAAGTAATCTTTTAGAAGTGCACCCAAAAGTTGGAATTAAATCTAACTTCAGAGGATGCACTTTATTTCTACTTCGTATGAGTGCCATTTTTATATTTATTCTTTTCTCATAGATAACAAGTGTTGCTTTAAATCTTGTTCTAGACCATTCAGTTCTTTTTCAGCAGCTTGACGTTTTTGACGTCCGTCTTGCTGAATTTGTAACGTTTGTTCAATTGTTTCTATGATATCACTTTGTGTTGTTTTTAGTGTTTCAATATCAACAATACCACGCTCATTTTCAGTAGCCGTTTCGATTGCATTCTGTTTAAGCATAGAAGCATTCTGTGTTAGTAAATCATTTGTCGTATCTGTAACGGCTCGTTGTGCTGAAACTGCATTGCGTTGGCGCATTAATGTTAAAGCAATTGCCATTTGATTCTTCCATAAAGGAATACTTGTAAGAATTGAGCTTTGGATTTTTTCAGCTAATGCCTGATTAACATTTTGAATCATACGAATTTGTGGTGCAGTTTGAATCGCAATTTGTCGAGATAATTGCAAATCGTAAATTCGCTTTTCTAAACGATCTACGAATTGTTCCATATCAGCAACGGCTTGAATATCCATTTGATTTCCAGAGTGTTGCGCTTTGTCCTGTAACTCTGGTATCGTTTCTGATTGAATCTGCTGTTTCTTACGCTGAGCTGCTGCAATATATAGTGTTACATCATCAAAATATTTTTTATTTTGGTCATAAAGACCGTCTAACAACTCAATATCTTTCGTTAAATTACCTTTATGCTTGTCTAGCTGAACCGTAATTCGATCAATTTGCGAACTTACAGATTGCATTCTAGAGAAAACTTCATTTATAGAAGCTTTCGTTCTTCTAAATAGTCGTTTAAGCTTAGATTGTTTGTTTGGATCTAAATCATTAGGATTAACAGACTTTAATTTTCCCATTAATTGATTAAGAGAATCACCAACCGGTCCCATATCTTTAGATTGAACTTCATCTAACATTTGATGAGAAAATTGAGACATGCTTTGTTGTAAATTCGTACCAAATTGTAACAAACCTTCATGATCTAAAGGTTTAATTTGCTGACTAATTGTTTCTATTTTTTGTTTGTCTTCCTCACTAAATTGAGGTTCAAAGTCTTGAGCCACTGTTGGATTTTGAGTTGAATTATCTTGAATATATTGATCGAGTGGATGCGATTGATTGCTGTTTAATTCGCGCGTCATCTCATTCATCTCTCCATTTCTGTTATACATCTTTACGACGTTCCTGTTCCAATTTATTTAATTCCATTTCAATATCAAGTCTTTCATAATCTTCTTCATTTAAACGTTTCAAATCTGCTACTAACGTTCGTTTCACTTCATCCAAAGTAATTCGTGTTTGTTCAAGCTTTTGCTTTTCTTCTTTTGACTTCCTTGGCATGCGAGCTAAACGTGTATACGAATCTACCAAATTAAGCGCATTGTCTAAATGAGAATAAAAGAAACCTTCTACTTTGAAAAACATCCCTGGACGTTGTTTAATACTCGTATATATTGAACGAGAAATACGATAAATATCATTAACCTGTCTAAAATCTTTAATAGATCGTATATTTATAAATGATTTTAAAATGTTTCTAATCTTTAATTGAGCTTGGTTAAGCTGCGCTCTAACATATCTATAGTCTCTTCGCGATAATCCGATTTCATTAAGATATTTACGTGAAGTGAGTCTTTGAGTAGGGAAGTAAGATGCTAAAAAACCAACTATCCCTATAACACCATCAATTAAAAAGGATAAATCCCAAGCAAAAACAGTAACTAACCAAACGACAAAAGCTACTGGTATACCCACTAACACTCCAAATATACGAGAAATGTTATATCTCAAATGTCATCTTCCTTTATATTAAAGTTTAAATCGTTTTAAATTCTGTTAAGGAGTCATCGGTATCTAAATCTTCAATAGTATAATTCGTAACCGATGAAGCAGGTGAAGCACCTTTAATTACCGATTGTATAAATTGTTCTAACTCTTTATTATTACCTTGCGCATATATATCTACATAGTCTTCAACATTCTGAACTGTCCCTTTAATATTGTATTCTCTAGCGATACGTTCAGTATAGAATCTGAATCCCACACCTTGAACAGTTCCGAAAACTTGAATATGTTTACGTTGCATAATATCACCTCATGTTTTCATTATACGTATTTTAGTTGTAAAAAACTAATAATTGCTATACGTACTATCGGCCAAAAGTATGAGTCTTGAAACTTGATTTTGAATTATGAAAAGTTACAATTGAGGTTATAGGTTTTAAACATGGAAGGGGATTTTGAAATGTGGACAGTTGCAAAGATTAGGGCTGACTACGAAGGTTGGTGGCTATTTAGCGATTGGCCCGAAAAAGTTGTTGAAAGATTAGATTTTAATACCTATGACGACATGTTGGCAAGGTACAGAGAATTACTTCAAGAATGTAAGAATTGTTTTGATAATTATGTAGTGGGAAAGTACAATATTCATGCCTTTTACAATAATTGCGACTTGAATTTTTGCGAAGATTGCGAAGAAGATTTACAAATATTTTATAGTTTTATTATTTTAAAAAATAATGAGGTTTATTTTAATCTTCCAAAAATTGATTAAATGATAATTTTCTATAATTGTATTGCAATTTAGCTATGACTAAACTATAATGATTATTAAGCAATTGTTTTATTCCATATTGCAAAGAATATTTGGATTTATCATACATATAAGCACACGTATTTTTTGTAATATGCGAATAACGCATATTGAAAGAATTTAGTCTTGGAGGTTTCAGAATTATGAAACAAGGTACAGTTAAATGGTTTAACGCTGAAAAAGGTTTCGGCTTCATCGAAGTTGAAGGAGAAAACGACGTATTCGTACACTTCTCAGCAATCAACCAAGATGGTTACAAATCATTAGAAGAAGGTCAATCAGTTGAATTTGAAGTAGTTGAAGGCGACCGCGGTCCTCAAGCTGCAAACGTTGTTAAACTATAATAAATAGATTGTAATTATTGACTTTAACTAACACCTTACCAAGATGTAGGGTGTTTTTTATATCAATACATACAGTATCTCAGAAAGAAATCGATGTTAATTTCTTTCTGTTTTTTTATGCCCAAAAATAAGAATTAAGAGTATCTAATTATTTTTTGCATGTCTGTGTCTAAAGAAAGAAAAACATAACTTCTTCAACACTTCCACCAAATAATATAGTACGCAATATATTTTTTGTTGATTTATTAATGTAAACGCTTTATAATAAAAGTGATAAGTAGGGGGAAGGAGACAATGTTATGCCAAATCCTTTTAAATTATTGCAGGTTTCAATTGGTCGTTTTTATTTTGGTTACCGTGGTCGTTTCATTAAATGGTAAATTATAAAATTGAAAAATTAAAGCTAATTAATTTATTCATATCAATAAGTATTATTATTATTACTGTAATTGTACTAAATATAAGTATTGGAATAATAGCATACCTTAAATTATCTGAATATTTCGAATTTTTATTAATGATTCTTACTCTTATAATAAGTTTTATATTAATACCTACTTATCTCTCTTCAATATTTAATTATAAAACTAATCCATTTAAGTTGTTAACTACACAAAATTTACTTTCATATTTTATAGTCTTATTAATTTTAATAGTTTATGTTGATGATTTTAAGTTAATTACATTCTATTTCTTTATAGCTTTAGGAGAAGAATATTTATTTAGGGAAGTACTATTTAACATTTTGCTAAATAACTTCAGTTTATTAATTTCTATTTCTATTGGCTCTTTACTATTTGCTTTAATCTTACATCTCAATGAGTCATTGGTATCTAATCTATTAATAAGATTTCCCTCAAGTATAATTTTGTATGTTATAAGATATAAATTCAAAATTAGTTTTTCAATTATCGCTCATTGGATATATAATGTTTTAACTGTAGTAATGAGGTGAATTTCATGAAATCAATATTATTATCCCTATTTTTAAACTGTATATTTTTCTCAATTTTAGCTCTTTTAGAATTACGCATTGATGTTTACTTGGCAAATTTATTAATTATTTTAGTCCCATCCATTACATCAGCTATCTTAATTATTTTCACTTCAAAAATGAAATTATATTTATGGTTAAATGTAATTTCAAACCTAATTTTTTACATTATTTATAGTAAATATATAATGCATCTAGATGGTTATTTGTCCTATATCGAGAGGGCACAAATCAATAATAGTGATATAGAAATTAAAATATCTCCAAATATGCTTGAACTATCTCAGATTATCTTTTTATTTTTTGTTTATTTAATACCTCAAATGATTGTAGTTTTTATTAAACATAAAAGAGGTGAAATCAATGCTAGAATTTAGAAATGTGTATAAATCTTTTAGGAAGAAAGAAGTATTATGTGATGTTAATTTCAAATTATCTGCCGGAGAAAAAGTAGGTCTTATAGGTTCTAATGGGTCAGGAAAATCAACATTAATGAAACTAATAGCTAAAACTCAATTACCATCTAAAGGAAAGGTTTATTTTAACAATATAGATATACATAAATCTCACAATATGATAAAAGATTTTTCTTTCATGATAGGACAAATATATTATCCTGAGTTAAATGCAAGGCAAAATATTGAAAATTACCTAAAAATTAATAATAAGATGAGCTATATAAGTGAAATTCAAACGATGCTAAACATTGTAGGTCTAGAAGATAATGAAAAGAAGGTTAAAAATTATTCGTATGGAATGAAACAAAGACTTTGTTTAGCTATTTGTTTAATTACCCAACCAAAAGTAGCTGTATTAGATGAGCCATTTTTAGGACTGGATCCATTAGGGGTAAGGGAATTAAATAATATCATTGAGAAATATTCAAAAGAAAAAAATACTCTATTTTTAATATCTAGCCACCAGTTAAAAGAATTAGAAGGACTTTGTGATAGATTTCTATTATTAGAAAACCACCAAATTAAAGAAATTGACTTACATAATAGAATAATCACTCAAAAGTTAATATTCAAAAATACTTTAAGCAATGCTTCAGAATTAAAAGATAATTTCAGGTTCATCAAAAAAATTGATGGCAATACAATAACAATTATTAATAAGGATGAAGAAGTAGATCTTACAAATTTACTTAATTTAGTAGGTAAAAACCCCTTAATAAAAATAGAAAGCAATGATAATCTATTATCTTCATATTTCTATAAAGAGTAGGTAATATTATGTTTAAATTTAACTTCTTATATATTTCAAAGATTCGTGCAACTTGGATGCCATACCTCATTGGACTTTATCCTCTCTTGATATTCCTAGCTGAATTACTTAATAGTAATTTTCTTTCATTATCAGCAACTCAAACGAATAGTGTAAGCTTTGTAGAATTATTTATCGCAATATATGATACTCAACAAAAAGCAATGCTATCACTTATAATTATTGGATATTTATCTTCTTTATTATTTTATAGCGAAATTAGCACAGGAAGACTATTATTTTATAAGGATCAAAGTCGTTACAAAATCTTTAATTCTAAATTAACATCTATTATTTCTAGTTATTTTATATTCTTATCCATTTTATTATTATCAACATTAGTAGTTTATTTGTTTTATGTTAACAACCATGAGTATTCATCTCATTCTTTTATGTTAAATAACTCAGAATTAAATCATACTCTAATCTTAAATCTTCTTGGGATTTTTTTAACTGATTTATTCTTAATTTTCTATGTTGTTATTTTTTCTGTGAAATTTAATTCTGGGATAACTATTATCAGTATGATTTTATGTTATGTAGTCATAAAGATTACAGACAATATCAATAAAATCAAGTTTTTCCCTTCAAATTTCACAAATTTAGATACCGATAAAAGTTTTATTTTAAACTTATCAGTAATGAGCTCTATTACTATTGTTTATATAATCATTATTTATCTCATAGCAATTACGATATTCAGAAAAATTCAATTTTAAATTTCATTTAATTTAAATTAAACAAAAACGCCTTGGATAGGTTCAGTACATCATCTATCCAAGGCATTTTCAAATTGTTTTTACTTAAAATCATATTGATAGTAGGTGAGCTTTTACTCGCTCATTTTTACTATTATTTCGTATCATTTATAATTAATTGTCTCAGTGATTGACGTTTAATCACTTCACGTGCTTTTCCATCTTTTAAGAAAAATACGGATGGCTTTTGCATTTGATTATAATTGGAAGCCATTGAATAATGATATGCACCTGTAGACAAGATAGCTAAGTAGTCTCCTCGTTGAACTGAAGAAGGTAATTTAGCATTTTTAATTATAATATCTCCAGATTCACATAATTTACCAGCGATTGTCACAGTATCATCCGCTTCTTCATGTCTATTAACCAATAACGCTTGATATTTAGCATCATATAACGCAGTACGGATATGATCACTCATACCACCATCCACTGATACATATTTATTAACTTCAGGAATCTCTTTAATTGTACCAACCTCATATAACGTAATTCCTGCTTCACCTACAATTGAACGTCCAGGTTCAATACCAATTTCAGGTAACTCATAATTCAATGATTGTACTGTCTCTTTGATAGCATCAGTAATTTCAGCAATGCCTTCTTCAATAGGGAAACTTACATCTTCCTCAACGTATTTGATTCCAAAACCGCCACCTAAGTTAAGTAAGTCTACCTGAATATCATTGTCAGATAACCAATTCAACACAATCTTAGCCGTTTCAATCATCGCTTCAGTTCCTTCAATTTGAGATCCTACATGGAAGTGAACACCTTTTAATTGTAAGTGCTTAGAAGTTTTTACTTTATTGACCGCTTCAAGTGCTAAACCATGCTTAATTGAAAGACCAAACTTACTATCTTCTTGTCCTGTTTGGATAAATTCATGCGTATGCGCCTCAACACCTGGATTAACGCGTATAACGACATTCACATCATTACTTGCATATTTATCGATTAAGTCAATCTCTTCTAACGCATCGATCACGAAATAACCAATACCATTTTCTAATGCATATTGGATTTCACGTTTAGTTTTGTTATTCCCATGGAAGTGGATACGACTTGCATCAAAGCCAGCTTCTAATGCAGTATAAAGTTCACCTTCAGAAACAACATCTAATTGTAAATCTTCTTCTTGAACAAGTTTTACCATTTGAATACACGTAAATGCTTTAGAGGCATACGATATATTATATTTTAAACCGCTTTTCTTAAATGCTTCATGATATCTGCGCATTTGAGTACGGATTTGATCTTCATCATAAACGATAGTAGGGGTACCAAAGCTTTGAGCAACCGTCTTTAAGCTTGTACCTTCCATAGTTAATTCGCCATAATCATTATATTCTACTGCCATTTATATGTACTCCTTTATTAGAGAATCGTGGTTCATAGCGCTCAGTTGTTCAGAATTCGCGCCCACACCTTTGAATGTAAATTCATCAATGCGTATATCGTTATTATATAATACTACTTCATCTTGTGCATGAACTTCGTCATCTACTTCAACAAACATATGACTCATCATTAGCGCTCTAATTGGATAACGTTTTCCGTTTATCATAGCTTCATGTCGTGCCCTTGATTTAAGAATACCATCACCATATCCAACATCAACGACGGCTAATCGTGTATGGTCTTTTGTGGCCTCAAAGGCAAAGCTATACCCACAATAATCTCCGGCATTTACTTCACGTGTCTGAATCACATTTCCTTTAACTGTTAAAGACTGTTGAATACGACTTGTATCTAACTTGCTATAAGGCCTAGACCCGTAAAGCGCAATACCCACACGCGCATGAGTATGATAGGGAAGAACTTGTTGACCTTCGCGATAATAACTCGCACTATTTTGCGCATGTATCATTTCAAATATATAGCCTTCCTCGAGCAAAGTATTTAATACATTTAACCAAGCTTTACGTTCTATACCATATTCCGGCACATCAAATTCATCTGCATATCCGAAATGTGTCCATAGACCCGAAATAATCATTTTTTCGCTATTGTCATTTTGAGCATGGTCTTCCAGAACCTCATGTAGCTCATCTAAATCTTTAAATCCTGAGCGATGTAATAAATTCTCAAACTCTAAATGAACATGAATACCTTTTAAATCCTCTTTGTACTCGTAATAATATACTAAAGAGGGAAGGGTCATGTGAATTTGATATTCTCTTACAGTATCAAAGTCATATACTGCATTCATTAGGAAAATCGTTGCATGAGGTGCGATTTCTCTTACACGCACAGCTTCTTTCAAAGACGTAGTACTAAACGTATTAATACCTGCCTTCAAAAATTGTTTCACTGCAAATTCCAAACCGTAATGGTAAGCATTGTTCTTAACAACTGCCATAATAGGTTGTTCATTTCTAACGTTTACAGCATTCTGATAAAACGCTTCTGTATCTACTGACCAAA
This sequence comes from Staphylococcus sp. HMSC036D05, assembly GCF_001836225.1. NCBI lineage: Bacteria > Bacillati > Bacillota > Bacilli > Caryophanales > Staphylococcaceae > Staphylococcus > Staphylococcus sp. HMSC036D05. Next base: position 425,962 of record NZ_KV827781.1, read on the forward strand.
TTGCTGTCAATTGCCTTACACCTCTTTATAATTTCTTAGTAATTGTTCATAATAATTCGCTACATCAATTAATACCTTTTCATCGAAATTAAGATGAGAGGTATGTAAACCTGTGACATAACCTTTATCTTTATTCTGAGTACCTACAAATGCAAAATAAGATGGCGCAAGTTGTTGACCATAAAAACTGAAATCTTCACCAAATAAGAACGGGGTAGGTTTATCAATAACTTCTAAATTAGCACCTTCTAAAGCACGTTCAACACTTTCACGCAACTTAGGGCTATTCATTGTAGGTGGGTAACCTTCCTCAAATTTGACTTGGCATTCAACATTAAATAGCAACTTTACACTTTCGGCAATCTTATTCATCTGCTGTTTAACGACGGTTAAATCATCTACGTCATAAGTACGGATTGTACCTTCAAGATAACCATGACTTGGTACAGTATTGATGGCTTCTCCCGCTTCAAAGTGACCCATATGAACGATATTACGTTTCAAACCATTGAGGTGATATTGTTGAATCTGTCCTACTTGAGTTAAAACATGCTGAAGCGCTTCACCACATGAATGACCTTGTTCCTTATCAGCAACATGACTAGATAAACCATTTAAATAGAAGCGATATTCTGTCGCACTTGCTGTAATTTCTTCATCACGAATAACAACTCTTCCTTCTTCAGCAAAAGGATTCACATGAATGCCGAATACAGCTTCGATAGGATATTTATCGAATGCGCCTGCTTTAATCAATCGATTGGCACCTCCGCCAGTTTCTTCGGCAGGTTGGAAGATAAAGACTACATTATGAGGTAATTCTCCTTTATCGGCCATCGCTTTACAACGTGTTACGAATAACATCAACGCCGTCGTATGACCATCATGTCCACACGCATGCATGACATTATCCATTTTGCTTCTATATTCTACTTCATTTTCCTCAAATATAGGTAAAGCATCAATATCTGCTCGAAAGGCTATAGTATGACCACTTTGACCTTCTAAATAAGCAATAGCGCCCGTTTCAAGAGGGCGATCGTATGTCACTCCCAATTCATCTAGAAATTGCGTAATATATTTCGTTGTTTCAAACTCATGTAAACTTAATTCTGGATATTGATGTAAATGTCTTCTATGTTTCGTTACAAATTCTAATTCATTCATCTTAATCATTCCTTGTATGAAGTTTTATTCTTTAATTATGTATTTATAACTAGAGGAGGTGCTTCATTTTATAATAAAAAGGTGAAACAAATGAATAGAACTCAACATCAGCGTTCGATAGTATCATTTGCTTCAACCTTTTAACATTCATTTATTGGAAAATGACTAACACATAACTACTTATTAATCATTTAACTTTCTTAAAGCAGAGACAATTTCACGTTTTGAGTCTTCAACTTCAGACGTTTGTTTAATCACCTTAGCAGGCGTTCCAGCAACTACAGCACCAGCAGGGACATCTTGAGTTACGATTGCACCAGCTGCCACAATAGCACCTTCGCCCACACGTACACCTTCAAGAATAACTGCATTGGCACCAATTAATACATTATCTTCAATGACCACTGGATCAGCGCTTGGTGGTTCAATAACACCAGCTAGTACGGCACCAGCACCCACGTGAACATTTTTACCTGTTGTGGCACGACCGCCTAATGTCGCATTCATGTCTACCATTGTGCCTTCACCAACAACTGCACCAATATTAATCGTTGCACCCATCATTACAACAGCACCATCTTCAATGATTGCTTGTTCACGTATAAATGCACCTGGTTCAATACGTGCATTAGTATGAGTTAAATCTTTAAGTGGAATTGCTGAATTACGTCGATCCATTTCAATTTCTACATCTTCAATGCGAGTTTGATTTTGTTCATAGAACGGTTTCCAGTCATCCGCTTCACAGAAGATAACTTTAGATTCTGCTGAACCAAAAACTTTAAACGATTCAGGGAATGTGACACCATCAAAACGACCATTCACATATACTTTTAATGGCGTTGATTTCTTTGCATCACTGATATATTGAATAATTTCCTGTGCAGTTAAATGTTGTACCATAGTTTATATTCTCCTTTGTTTAACGTTTATAAATTATCGAAAGTGTAATAACCATTTTCTTTGTGGATTAACTTTTCAGCAGCGCCTATAGCTCCATTTGCGAAAATATCTTTCGATTGCGCTTTATGTGAAATGGTAATCGTTTCATCAGTACCAGCAAATAAAATATCATGCTCGCCAACGATAGTACCGCCTCGTACTGCGTGTATACCTATTTCATCTTTTGAACGTTTCTCAGTTTTATCATGTCGGTCATATACAGGAGTGCTTTGCACTCTGAGTTCCTTGATAACATCATATAATTTGACTAGTGTGCCACTTGGGGCATCGACTTTTTTATTATGATGTGCTTCAGTTAATTCGATATCAAAATCTTGAAGTAGGGGAACAGCCGTTTCTAAGATTTTAGTAAGGGCGTGAATGCCATAACTCATATTCGCACTAAAGAAAACGGGCATATTTTGACTTAACTTTTCCAATTTAGTAATTAACGTATCCTTCTCACCAGTCGTAGCAATCACCAAAGGTAAATGAAATGTATCATTTAATAATGGAAATAGTAATTCCGGATTAGAGAAGTCAATTGCAACATCCACATGTGCTTCAGCTTCTGCAATACTGTTGTAATGTGTGTACGGTGTCGATGCTTTAGGAGTTCGATCTATAACACCAACGATTTCATGACCTTTTTCTTCAGCTAATCTTGCAACACGTTGATTCATAGCACCATAGCCTATAAGTAGTATCTTCATGATTGTTCACCTGCTTTAAACTGATCATAAGCTTGCTCTAATACTTTGCGCTCTGCATTTTCTAAAGGAATAAGCGGTAATCTTAATTCATAATTACCAAATCCTAAGTGTGCAGTAAGGGCTTTAATTGGAATAGGATTGACGTCTACTGATAGTGAATCTAATAATTTTCTAATAGGTTCAAACTGTGTTGAAATATCCTCTCCACTTTGTTTAGCATCATATAAATGTTGGAATTCTTGCGGAATAACATTTGCGATAACTGATATAACACCTTTACCACCGCGTTGATAGAATTCAACGACATTGTCATCATTACCACTATATAATGCGAATTCGTCTTGATTAATACGTTGTTTAACTTCTTCCATATAATCAAAATCATTTGTCGCATCTTTAAGCGCTACAATATATTCGTTGTGACTAAGGGTTTCTACAGTTTCAGGTTCGATTGTCATATTTGTACGAGAAGGCACATTATATAAGACAACCGGTAATTTCACTTCATTTGCTATCGTTTCAAAATGTTTAATTAATCCACGTTGATTCGTTTTATTATAATAAGGTGTAATCAGCATAACTGCATCTGCGCCTATATCTTTTGCACGTTTCGATGCTTGAATAGATTTCTGAGTATTATTCGTACCAGTTCCTGCAATAATAGGAACTTTATTATTTACTAATTTCACTACTGTTTCAAGTACTTGTTCTTTCTCTTCATCAGTAAGAGTAGGGCTTTCTGCTGTTGTACCATTCACTATAATCGCTTGAGTTTGATTTTCTAATAAAAATTGTACATGTCTTTCTAATGCGTCGTAATCAACTTCATTATTTGTAAAAGGAGTAGCAAGAGCTACACCAACGCCTTCAAACATGTGTGTCATATTATCGAGCTCCTTTCAAAGTTAAAACTTGTTCTAATACTTGTACTGCGTTTAATGCTGCTCCTTTAAGGAGATTGTCAGATGTACACCATACATGGAATGTATTATCTAATGAATCATCGCGACGGATTCGACCTACAAAGACTTCATCTTTACCTGTAGAGTGAATCGCTAATGGGTATTCATTTTTCTCAGGATTGTCTACAAGTACAACTCTGTCATCTTGATCAAATAATCGTTGAATATCTTTGACCGTCGCGTCTTTATCTAATGTCACGTCAATTTCAATACTATGACTGTCTTGAACTGGTACACGTACACAAGTTGCAGTCACTTTCAAATCTTTATCGTTTAAAATTTTTCTTGTTTCATCAATCATTTTTTGTTCTTCTTTGGTATAACCATTTTCAAGAAAAACATCGATGTGAGGTAAAACATTATTATAAATCGGGTGAGGGTATGCCTCCGGTTCTTTACCATTAGCGCCCTCAGATAAATCTCTTTTACCCTTGATACCTGAGCCTGAAACCGCTTGATAAGTCGTATAAGCCACGCGTTTCAATCCATAAGCATCTTTTAAAATTTTAAGAGGTACTACTGATTGAATAGTTGAACAGTTAGGGTTTGCAATAATTCCACGTGTGAATTTAGGTTCATTCACTTCAGGAACAACTAGGTCTACATCTTCAGTCATACGCCATTGGCTTGAGTTATCAATAACTATGGCACCCGCTTGTTCGAAGAGTGGGGCAAAATGTTCACTTGTACCACCACCTGCACTCATTAACACGTAGTCGAAATGTTCACTTGCTGCTTCATCTGTTAATTCTTGAACGGTATATGTTTGACCTTGGAATTCAACTTTCTTTCCAGCTGAGCGTGCTGATGAGAAGAGGACAAGCTCATCGAAAGGAATATTTTTACGGTCTAATGTTTCTAACATTTTTGTTCCTACTAAACCTGTTGCTCCGGCTACTGCTAATCTTGTCATAATAAAGTCACTCCATTTGTAATATTGGTAATTTTAAGAAAATTCTTAATAAATATATTATATCAACTTTAGATATCAAAGGCTTTGTATAATTCTTCGACTGCTCTTTGACCATTTTCAGCATCAATCACATACGAGATACTAATTTCTGAGGTAGTCGTTTGATAGAATGGTATCTTCGAATTAATGAGAGTCATAAATGCTTTAGAAGCTACACCTGACATATCTCTCATACCTGAACCGATGAGTGAAATCTTAACGTATTCTTCATTGATTTTATAATCTAATGCGTCAAATTGTGCTGATAAATTTTCAAGAATTGAAGAAATTTGATGAACGTCACTGTCTTTAATTGAAAATGATAGCTGTAAACCTTCAAGATTCACGATTTGAGAAATCATATCGACATTGACTGAACCTTCTTCTAATTCTGTAAATAATTGAGTTAGTAAGCGATTATCTGGAAGGGGATAGCTAATCGTTACGTGCATCATGTGTGTATCTAAAGCTACCCCTGTGACGGCTTTTTTCTCTAATAAATCTGTTCTAGACATAATCCATGTTCCTTTCAAATTTGATAATGTTCTTCCTAAATAAAGCTGGATATCATAGTTCTTAGCAAGCTCAACACTTCGCGTTTCTAGTACGCCTGCACCAAGCGCGCTCATTTCCATCATTTCTTCATATGAAACATATTCTAAACGCTTCGCATGACTTAATATTCTAGGATCCGTCGCATAAACACCATCAACATCTGTATAGATTTCGCAAGGCGTTTGGTTACTTGCTGCTAAGGCTACTGCGGTTGTATCTGAACCTCCACGACCTAGTGTAGTTAATTCAAATTCATCGTTAATGCCTTGGAATCCTGCAACCACAAGTACATCATGTTTTTCAAATGCTTGATTAAATGTTTCTGGATTAATCTCGGCAATTTTACTTTTTAAATGATGGCCAATCGTTTTAATGCCTGCTTGATATCCTGTCATTGCTTTAGCACTTACACCAATGTCATTGAGTACCATTGAAAGGTAGGAGACGGTTTGTTGTTCGCCAGTGGTAAGTAAAAGCGCAAGTTCTTGATCTTTAGGTGTGGAAGTCAATGAAGACACATTTTCCATTAATTGATCAGTCGTTTTGCCCATTGCACTGACCACAACGATTAATTCTTCTCCTTTGTCTACACGTGTTTTAAGCATTTCAGCAATATTTTTTATTTTTGTAAAATCGCTGACGGAAGAACCGCCAAATTTCAAAACACTTCTGTTCAATTTTAGTCCTCCTGTTTAATAAGGAAGGCACACACGATGTAAAAAAAGAGCAAGTTCGGAATGCGCGAACTTGCTCTACATTTATGTACAAGTGATGCACTCCATTATTTAATAATAATGACAAACTTTTAGCTCTTAACCAAAAAGTCCAACGACTCATAACTGCTATTATGAATTGTTTCGGCATCGCACCCTTTCAAAATTAGTTGCTAGCAGGCAAAATTCTAAATTTTACTCATGATTGATGCGCCTCATCAAAATCTTATTCAATTGATATGTGTTTATTATACATAGAGTACATATCTCTGTAAACCAATATGTTAGATTTTTTGAAATATACTGAAAATTTTAGGGTAAGTTCAATTCATCTGTGATTTAATATTAAGAAATACTTTTATAAGTAGTACCATTTAATAGTTTTAGTTTTTAATCAGTGAGGAGAAGTGTGAAAGAAGTTTGGCAAAAGAGAGTAAAGTTGTTTATTAAAGAAATGCAGTCTAGCAAAACTTAAAGTAAAATAAAAACCTCTCGAGAATCTTCTGACTCTCAAGAGGTAACATTGCTTCATTAATTATTTTGTAAAACGCCAATTTCTTGTAAATATTCTTCATAAGGGACTTCTTTGGATAAACCACCTTGTTGATTTAAATCAATCACGCGATTAGCGATTGTATTAATAAATTCGAAGTCATAAGAAGTGAAAATGATAGAACCTTTAAATGATTTTAAACCATCGTTCACTGCAGTAATACTTTCTAAGTCTAAATGGTTTGTTGGCTCATCAAGTAATAAAACATTCGCACTTGATAACATCATTTTACTTAACATACAGCGAACTTTTTCACCACCGGATAAGACGCTTGCTTTTTTCTTAACTTCTTCGCCGCTAAATAACATACGTCCTAAGAAACCACGTAAGAATGTTTCAGTTTGTTCGTCTTCAGGTGCATATTGACGTAACCAATCTACTAAATTCATGTCTACGCCATCAAAGAATTCAGAGTTATCTTTAGGGAAGTAGCTGAGCGATGTTGTGACACCCCATTTGAATGTACCTTCATCAGGTTCCATTTCACCAGCTAAGATCTTAAGTAAAGTTGTTTTAGCAATTTCGCTATCACCGATTAAGATGGCTTTATCATTCGGATTCATTGTGAATGAAATGTTATCTAATACTTTTTCACCATCAATTGTTTTAGAGAGATTTTCAACTGTTAATAAATCATTTCCTATTTCACGTTCAGGAGTAAATTTAACATATGGATATCTTCTTGAAGATGGTTGGATATCATCCAATTCAATTTTGTCTAGTTGCTTTTTACGACTTGTCGCTTGTTTAGATTTAGAAGCATTCGCTGAGAAACGAGCAATAAAGTCTTGTAACTCTTTAATTTTTTCTTCTTTTTTCTTGTTTTGCTCTTGAGCCATTTTTTGAGCTAATTGGCTTGATTGATACCAGAAATCATAGTTTCCTACATAGACTTTAATTTTTCCGAAGTCTAAATCGGCAATGTGTGTACATACGTTGTTTAAGAAGTGACGGTCGTGAGATACGACGATGACCGTATTTTCAAAATTAATTAAGAAATCTTCTAACCAACTAATAGCAGGGATATCTAGACCGTTTGTAGGCTCGTCAAGTAGAAGTACGTCAGGATCTCCAAATAAACTTTGAGCTAATAATACTTTCACTTTTTGATTGTTTTCAAGCTCAGACATTTTCTTGTCATGTAAATCCGCTTGAATACCTAAACCAGATAATAGGTTCGCTGCGTCAGCTTCCGCATTCCAACCATTCATTTCTGCGAATTCGCCTTCAAGTTCAGCTGCACGAATACCATCTTCGTCGCTGAAATCTGGCTTCATGTAAATCTCATCTTTTTCTTTCATTACTTCATATAAACGCTCATGTCCTTTAATCACGACATCTAATACGCGCTCATCTTCGTATGCAAAGTGATCTTGCTTTAATACAGCTAGACGTTCATCTTTTCCTAATGAAACATGACCCGTTTGTGAATCAATTTCGCCAGATAGAATCTTTAGAAACGTTGATTTACCTGCACCGTTTGCACCAATTAAGCCATAACAATTACCTTCAGTAAATTTAATATTTACATCTTCAAATAGTTTACGATCACCGAAACGTAAACTTACATCAGTTACTTGTAACATGCATTTGCTCCTTTATCGTTATTCTAACGGAGAAATTATATCATATAATAGTAGGAGTTTCGACCTCGTTGCCATAGTAATGATAGAATGCGTGACTCATGTTATAATTGAAAGGAATTTTATCGTATCGAATCATTTATTTTAGTTTGAAAAGAACTATTTATATAGAAGGAACATGAATGAAATTTAAAAATCACATGATTATAAGGAGAACAGAATGGCATTAGATAAAGATATCGTAGGTTCAATAGAATTTCTAGAAGTAGAAGGATTGCAAGGTTCTACTTATTTATTAAAAGGACCAAACGGCGAACAAGTAAAATTAAATCAGTCAGAGATAGCAGAAGAAGATGAATTCGAAATAGGGGAAGAATATAGCTTCTTCGTTTATCCTAACCGTTCGGGCGAACTTTTTGCTACACAAAATATGCCTGACATAACGAAAGATAAATACGATTTCGCAAAAGTATTAAAAACAGATCGTGACGGTGCACATATCGATGTAGGCTTACCACGTGAAGTATTAGTTCCATGGGAAGACTTACCAAAATTAAAAGAATTATGGCCACAAGCCGGAGATTACTTACTTGTTACATTAAGAATAGACAGTAATAATCAAATGTTTGGTCGTCTTGCAAGTGAAACAATTGTAGAAGGAATGTTTACACCAGTCATGGATGAGAGTAAACAAAACGAAATGATAGAAGCACGAGCATATCGCTTATTAAGAGTAGGAAGTTTCTTATTAAGCGAAGATGGCTACAAAATCTTTGTACATGAATCTGAACGTAAAGAAGAGCCTCGTTTAGGTGAAAAAGTTGAGGTGCGAATCATCGGTCATAATGATAAAGGCGAATTAAATGGTTCATTCCTACCACTAGCTCATGAACGTCTCGATGATGATGGCCAAATTATTTTCGATTTACTAGTTGAATATGATGGCGAGTTGCCATTTTGGGATAAATCAAGTCCTGAGGCTATTAAAGAAGTATTCAATATGAGTAAAGGCTCATTTAAACGTGCCATTGGTCATTTATATAAGAAGAAAATTATCAATATCGAAACAGGCAAGATTACTCTTACTAAAAAAGGTTGGAGTAGAGTAGAAGAGTAGCATATTGGGTTAGGACTTATTTCTTACAGCATGTAGGGAATAAGTCTTTTTATTTATTAAGTAAAGTCCCTTTATTATTTCCATCTTTTATATTTACAATTTCTACTAAAAATCAATTTATAAATCATTATAAAAAACTAGGTATCACGTATAATAATTGGTACAATATTTATATAAAATATTATATATACGTTTTACAGGTTTCAATAAAATCAAGATAAATAACAACTAAGTAAAGTAATTTAGGGAGAGCGACTAGTATTTTTACAATAATACAAAGTGCTTAGCAAAAGAACTTGAGGATGTTTAAAATTTTTTAACCAATCCGAAAAACAGTGTCATCATCATTTTAAGATAATAAATTTTAATAAGGGGAGAGGAGGATACATGTATTAATAAAATTACTATAGAGACAATAGAGAAAAATAGTAAATACAAAATTATAAATTATGATAATACATATTACATTATAAATCTCAATAGAAATAAAATATTCTACATATTTCCGTTGTTGAATTATATTACACGTCAACCACTTATAGAAGTTAATAAAAATGAGTTGAAAGATATAAGGACAGCATTTATTTCTAAAAACGAGAAAAACAAACGTGACTCATTAAATATCTTAGGGGCTGGGGTAGCTGTTTTAATTGCAACTTTAACAAGGTCATTAATTGATAACTTGAACTTTTCTACAAATATTTTAATTAATATTATGTTTGTATTAATCGCAATTATTCCAATTGTCTTAATAAAAAGTATCGTTGATAGAAAAAAGAAAACTAAGTTAGGTATAGAATTAAGTTATGCTGAAAGCAAAGCATTTATACTGCCAAATTCTAAAGTTTTATTTCAAAATATCATTTATAACTTACCTATTACATTTATTTTCATTGCTACAACATATGGATTTCTGTGGTTAAAACAAACAAATATAATATTTGTTTTTGGAATAATGATATTTCTAACTTTTATCCTATTTCAAAATGTTATTTTATATGCGCAAACGACAATTGATGGAAAGATAGGGGAAATCAAATTGAACCGATAGCAGTATGGATTATAGTTAACTCAATTTTATTTTTCTTAAGTTAACTTATTTGAAAGATAATATTGGGGTTGTATTAAACATAGATATAAAAGGGGAGAAAAACAATCAATTCTATAACAATTGAATCTCTTAAAAAGAACAACAAATACAGATTGATACACAATAACGGAAAACACTATATAATAAACTTAAATCGTAATAAACTATCATTTATCTTGCCATTAATCAATTACATAACGCCTCACCCACTAAAAGAAATTAACGAACAGGAACTAAAAGATATAAAAACTGCGAACATTTCAAAGGAAGAAAAAGATAAAAATGATTCACTGATAGGGTGGACTGCTGGGATTGGCTCATTAATCGGAATATTAACTAAATCTATAGGTGATTATATGGATTTTTCAACTAACTTTATCTTAAATTAAGTAATAGTATTGCTAATTATCGTGCCTTTATTAATATTTAAAATTGTGATTAATAAAAAAGATGAAAGAAAAATTGATATTTTAATAGAAAATGCTCAACAAAGTGCATATGTATGGCCTCATTTTTCTATTTTACTGTCAAATATTTTAATTGGTATATCTTCCACTATTTTTTTGCTAGCTACAATTTATGCGTTTTTATTTATGACTATTTCAAACTTTAGTTTTATTTTCTTAATCGCATTTTTATTTTTTATTATTTTATTTCAAAACAACATGCTTTACTCATATGTTGAAATCCACGGCAAGATGGGGGAAATTAAAAGGAAATGATAGTAGGGAATTTATTATGGACAAAAAATTAAAAAGACAAATAGAAATTATAAGCATAAAAGGTAACAGTAAATATAAATTAATTAAATATGAGGGGAAAAACTATGTTATAGATCTCAATTCTAATAAATTGTCGTACATTATCCCACTGCTAAATTACTTTACTCCTCATAAATTAATAGAAGTATCATTAAATGATATAAATAATGAAAAAAGTATAACTAAAAATGAAGATAAATTTAATGAAGCTTTATTAAGCTTAAGTGTTGGTATAACTGTTATTTTAGGAGTTTTATTTAGACCTTTATTTGATTATGGAAACTTTCCATCAAGTAGAATTTTCAACTTATTGATAATTCTACTAACAAATTTTGCTTTAATATTAACGAAATTTATTTTCGACAAAAGAAAACGTGATGTTTTAGCCTTAAGAAATGGAACTAATGTAAAACTTGCATACATTTTACCTAATTTTAAAATCGTTATTAAAAATACGGTACTTTATTTGATACTTTCTTTTCTATATTTGATGTCTTTAATTGCATTTTATTCTATGGAAAATTCTAATATATTTTTCATACTAACAATGATTATATTTTTGTTACTTATTTTATTTCAGAATATTAGACTATATGGAAAAATAAAAATTTACGGAAAGATGTCTGAAATAAATTGAATGAGCTAAGTTATATAAATAATATTTTGCGCACAAAACTAGGAGTGAAAAATAATCAATTCTATAACCATCGAGACCGTTGAAAAAAACATCAAATATAAATTGGTATATTACAATGGCAAACACTATATAATAAACTTAAATCGAAATAAATTATCATTTGTTTTTCCAATGTTAAATTACTTAACGCGCCAACCTTTAGAAGAACTTAACGAACAAGAATTAAAAGATATCAAAACTACAAACATTTCAAAAGAAGTAGAGGAAAATAGAAGTGCTTTAATTTGGATATCTACTGGTATAGGTACATTTATATCCATAATGGCAAGACCAATCGTTGATAGTTTTGATTTTTCTAATAATATATTATTAAATTTATTACTTGTTTCTATAGTTGTTATACCAATGATTTTAATCAAATATAAAAGTGATAAAGTTTACAAAAAGAAGATTGGAAAATTAAAACAAAATCCAAATCAAAAAGCCTTTATTCTGCCAAAACTATCCATTTTAATAAAAAACATACTTATTAACGTAATATTTACCTTATCATTTTTACTTCTTCTATATGAATTTTTATTTCCAAAGGAGTCCAACTATTTATACATCTTTGGTATTATCGTATTTTTCTTTATAATATTATTTCAAAATTCTATTCTCTACGGTCAAACTAAAATTGAAGGTACAATTGGAAAAATTAAAGGAATATGATAGGTAGTTCTGTTTATTTAAAATATGATTTTCAAAAATTAATAATTATTAATATTAAACACCTTATTTTAGTTTAGACTATTTACCAAAACGCATTGCAGGATTAATGTCTTGTGATGCGTTTTTTCTAACTCGACATAGTTTTCAATTTCCCGAATTTTTGTATAATCCTCTCCTTTATCACTAGTATTTTATTTAACTAACTCCACTCCAAATTCATTAGCTCACGATAGCCATATTTGGAGGTTCCTTTTCAACCAAATCCCATAAAATATAAACTCCATCTATATCTCTATAAAACACGTCATATCAACCTTTAAACATTCTTAACAAAAGATTTACAATTACTCTATTTTTAATTAACAAAAGGTATGTATCATAAAAACTGTAAGAAATACATATAACATTAGGGTTATTTATATTAGGAGGATGTATCAATGAAAAAGTGGCAATTAGTCGGTACTACTGTATTAGGAGCTTCGTTCTTACTAGGCGCTTGTGGCGGTAATAATGGAGGTTCTGGAAGTGGAAGCGATCTTAAAGGTTCTGCAAAAGGTGAAGGTTCATCAACAGTAGCTCCAATCGTTGAAAAATTAAACGAAAAATGGGCTAAAGATCATAAAGACGCTAAAATTTCTTCTGGCCAAGCTGGTACAGGTGCTGGATTCCAAAAATTCATTGCTGGCGAAACTGATTTCTCAGACGCTTCAAGACCTATTAAAGATGAAGAAAAGAAAAAATTAGAAGATAAAGGTATTAAATACCACGAATTCAAAATTGCACAAGATGGTGTAACAATTGCAGTTAACAAAGATAACGACTTTGTTAAAGAATTAACTAAATCTCAATTAAAAGAAATTTACTCTGGTAAAGCTAAAACATGGAAAGATGTTAACTCTAAATGGCCAGACAAAAAAATCAATGCCGTATCACCTAACTCAAGTCATGGTACTTACGACTTCTTCGAAGAGGAAGTAATGGACAAACAAGATATCAAAGCTGAGAAAAATGCTGATACAAACGCTATCGTTTCTTCAGTAACTAAAAACAAAGAAGGTATTGGTTACTTCGGTTATAACTTCTACGAACAAAATAAAGATAAATTAAAAGAAGTTAAAATCAAAGACGATAACGGCAAATTAACTGAACCAACTAAGAAAACAATCAAAAATGGTTCATACGCTTTAAGTAGACCATTATTCATCTACGTTAAAGATAAATCATTAAAAGATAACAAAGTAATGTCAGAATTTATGAAATTCGTTCTTAAAGATGAAGGTAAATCAGCTGAAGATGCTGGTTATGTAGCTTCACCTAAGAAAACTTACAAATCTGAGTTAAAAGAATTAAATAAATTCGTAGACAAACACAAAAAATCAGATGACAAAAAATCTGACGATAAAAAATAATAAATAACGTACGAATTTTAAAGGGTTGGGAATTTGTGAAGGTATTTGACAAAGCGGTTAATCAACCGCTTTGTCTGTACTATTCAGCTTCAGGGAAGAGAATTGAGTCATTACTAAATGGTAATTTAATTAGTACTCAACAATTCCCTTTAGCAATTCCCAATCTTTTTTTAAATTATTTTGGGAGATTAAGAAAGAGGGTTTTACATGGCTTCACAAACGAATGTTAGAGAAATGATAGCTAAGAATAATGCTAAAAAGGGTGGAGCAAGCGATAAAATCGTTCCAATTATTCTAGGTATTATTTCAGCTATTTCAATCTTAACGACAATTGCTATTTTATTCACTTTGTTAACTGAGACGATTACTTTCTTTACACGCGTACCATTTTCTAAATTCTTTTTATCTGGTACATGGAATCCTACAGGTTCTTCACCAGAATATGGTATTTGGGCTTTAATCATTGGTACCTTGAAAATTACAATCATTGCCACTATCGTTTCTGTTCCTATCGGTTTAGGTGCAGCTATTTACCTTAATGAATATGCAAGCGATAAAGCACGTAGAATTATTAAACCAATTTTGGAAATTTTAGCAGGTATTCCTACAATTGTATTCGGTTTCTTCGCCCTTACATTTGTAACACCGCTTTTAAGAAGTTTTATACCTATATTAGGTGAGTTTAACTCTATCAGTCCTGGAATTGTTGTTGGTATTATGATTGTTCCAGTTATTACAAGTATGAGTGAAGATGCAATGTCTTCAGTTCCAAATAAAATACGTGGGGGTGCTTACGGCTTAGGCGCAACTAAATTTGAAGTTGCTACTAAAGTTGTTTTACCTGCAGCCACTTCAGGAGTTGTTGCATCAATCGTATTAGGGATTTCAAGAGCAATTGGTGAAACAATGATCGTTTCACTAGCGGCTGGTAGTTCGCCAACTTCATCTCTAAGCTTAACAAGTTCAATTCAAACCATGACTGGATACATTGTAGAAGTCGCAACCGGTGATGCACCATTTGGTTCTGATATCTACTACAGTATCTATGCAGTAGGTTTCACTTTATTCATCTTTACTTTACTTATGAACCTACTTTCACAATGGATTTCAAAACGCTTCAGAGAGGAGTATTAATATGACAGCGACAACAAATTCTAATAATAAAACGTTAATCGACAAAAACAAAGTCGACAAAAATATTTCTACTCGAGATACTAAGAATAAAGTTAACAAATGGTTATTCTTCCTCTGTACGTTAATCGGTCTTGTTGTGTTAGTAGCATTATTAGCACAAACCATCATCAAAGGAGCCGGCCATTTAACACCTGAATTCTTTACTAATTTCTCTTCTTCAACACCTGCAGATGCTGGTGTTAAAGGGGCAGTCATTGGTTCAATCTGGTTAATTGTTAGTATCATTCCAATCACAATTATTCTAGGTATTGGCACAGCTATTTATTTAGAGGAATATGCAAAGGACAATATTTTTACAAGCATAGTAAAAATAAGTATTTCAAACTTAGCCGGTGTGCCTTCAATCGTATTTGGTCTTTTAGGTTACACACTTTTCGTTGGAGCAGCTGGAATGGGAAACAGTGTTTTAGCAGCTGCATTAACAATGTCATTGCTTATTCTTCCAGTAATTATTGTTTCAAGCCAAGAAGCAATTAGAGCTGTACCCGGTTCTGTAAGAGAAGCTTCATTTGGTTTAGGTGCCAATAAATGGCAAACCATCAGAAAGGTTGTTTTACCAGCAGCACTACCTGGTATCTTAACTGGTTTCATTTTATCTTTATCTCGTGCATTAGGTGAAACGGCACCACTTGTAGTTATTGGTATTCCTACAATTCTATTAGCTACACCAAGTGGACTATTAGATCAATTCTCTGCTTTACCAACTCAAATTTATACTTGGGCTAAAATGCCTCAAGCTGAATTCCAAAATGTGGCATCAGCAGGAATTATCGTATTACTTGTTATCTTATTAGCAATGAATGCAATTGCGATTCTTTTAAGAAATAAATTCAGTAAAAAATATTAATATAGCTTATTGGGAAAATTGTTATTTCAACGAGGAAAAGATTTGTTTCTTTACAACTTTTCCTCTATATAGAAGGAGTTTTTAATTATGGCTAATTCACAAGTCGCAGAAAAAAATAAATTAAGTGAACAAACTGACAAAACGAATGGTTCAGTCTCTACAATCGTGACTACTGAAAATGATAGAAAAGATACAACACCAGATAGTCAAAAGAATATTGTTTATTCAACTCAAAATCTAGATTTATGGTATGGTGAAAATCACGCATTACAAAATATTAATTTAGATATCTTAGAAAACAATGTTACAGCGATTATCGGACCATCAGGTTGTGGTAAATCAACATATATCAAAGCACTCAATCGTATGGTTGAACTCGTACCTTCAGTTAAAACTGCAGGAAAAATTTTATATCGAGATCAAAATATCTTTGATCCGAAATACTCTAAAGAAAAGTTAAGAACAAACGTAGGAATGGTCTTCCAACAACCAAACCCATTCCCTAAATCAATTTATGATAATATCACTTACGGTCCTAAAACCCATGGTATTAAAAACAAAAAAGTTTTAGATGAAATCGTAGAAAAATCATTACGTGGCGCGGCAATTTGGGATGAATTAAAAGATAGATTACACACAAATGCTTATGGCTTATCAGGGGGACAACAACAACGTGTTTGTATTGCAAGATGTTTAGCAATCGAACCGGATGTTATTTTAATGGATGAGCCTACATCAGCACTAGATCCAATCTCAACACTAAGAGTTGAAGAATTAGTACAAGAATTAAAAGAAAATTATTCAATTATTATGGTTACACACAACATGCAACAAGCTGCACGTGTATCTGATAAAACTGCTTTCTTCCTTAATGGTTATGTGAACGAATACGACGACACTGATAAAATCTTCTCTAATCCTTCTGATAAACAAACAGAAGATTATATTTCAGGACGTTTCGGATAATATATGGCAATCATTAGACATAAATACGAAGGTCAGCTAGATGAGTTAATTAAAGATTTACGTCGTCTTGGCCTTCGTGTTTATTTTAATATTAAAAATGCATTAGTGTCGTTAAGTGAGGAAAAGAGAACCTTCGCTAGAGAAACCATTGAAAAGGATAGAGAGATTAATCAATTAGATTATGAAATAAATGAGAAAGTGATTATGTTAATTACCAAACAGCAACCTATTGCCACGGATTTACGTATGATGATGGCTGCGTTAAAAATTTCAACAGACTTTGAAAGAATGGGAGATAATGCTGCGAGTATCGCACACATTCGTCTAAGGGTTAAAATTAACGATGACTATGTATTTACACGTTTAAAAACGATGGGTAAATTAGCAATGCTCATGTTGGAAGATCTCAATACCGCTGTCAAAACAGAGGATTTAACGCTAATTAAAGAAATTATCGAAAGAGATAAAGATATTGATGACTTATACATCAATATTGTTAACACAACTTATTTAATTGATAATGATCCATTTGTTGCTGGTCAGGCTCATTTAGCTGCTCGACATTTAGAACGTATAGGAGACCATATCAGTAATATTGCCGAAAGCGTTTATTACTATTTAACAGGTGAACACTTCGATACATTTGATTAATAATAAATTATCGCCCCCATAGGCTTTAAGTCTATGAGGGCGATTTTTGATTGGAAAATAATTTTTTAATTAATCTGCTTCAATTTGATCTGTAAGAGTTTCTAGTTCTTCGACTAATTCTGAAATATATTTAATCGTCGCTTTTAATGGTGCTTCTGTTGTTATATCAACACCTGCAATTTGCGCTAATTCAACTGGTGATTTACTTCCGCCAGCTTTAAGTGTTTCTAACCATTGGTCTACAGCTGGTTGTCCCTCATTTTTAATCTTCTGAGAAACCACAGTACCAATTGTTAAACCTGCAGAGTAAGTATATGAGTACAATCCCATATAATAATGAGGTTGACGCATCCAAGTGAGTTCAACACCATCTGTCATCTCAACTGCATTGCCAAAGAATCTTTCATAAACATCTAACATAATCTTATTAAGAAGTGGGGCAGTAAGCGACTCTCCTTCATCTACTAATCTGTACACTTCACGCTGATATGCCGCTTCTAACAAGTGAGTTACCATATTATGATAATACGTTCTAGAAAGTATAGAACCAATGACCCAACGTTTAAATTTAGGATCATCACTACTATTGAATAAATAATTCGCCATTAACATTTCATTCATCGTTGATGGTGCTTCGACAAAGTACATAGATGCTTCTGATTCTAATAAATTTTGATGTTTCTGCGCTGAAGTAAAATGACCAGCATGTCCTAACTCATGAGCAAGCACAAAGGTTTCAGCCATTTTTCCAGTCCAAGAAATAAATACATATGAATGTGTAAAATAAGGACTCGCGCAATAAGCACCTGTGTCTTTTCCTTTATTTTGAGCAAAATCTATCCATCGATTATCATAGGCAGATTCTAACATTTTCACATAATCTTCACCCAAAACATTTAAAGCGCCATAAATGTATTTTTTAGACTCTTCAATTGAAATATCTGGTTCATAACTAGGATCGATAGATATCTTTAAATCTTCAAATCGCATTTTATCAAGTTCGTGGACACGTTGAATTAACTTAGCATATCTTTGCATTACCGGAGCCAAATCACTCATAATAACGTCTATTTGACGATCAAACATGTCGCGTGTCACTTCTTGGTCTTGTAATAAGTAATCGATCACAGAATCATATCCACGCATATCCGCTTCGATTTTTTCTTGTTGAACTTGCATATTATACGTAGCTGCTGTTGTATTTTGATATTTACGAATTGAGTCGCTAAATGCTTTAAAACTCTTTCTTCTAAATTCGGCATCTGGATTATCTTCGTATTCATTTTCAAAAGTGGCATAATCGAGAGGGTAAGTCATACCATTATGCTCAAATGACTCAAAGTCAATGTCTAAACTTTTGGTTGTTCCATATAATTCAAAAGGACTTCTAAGTGTTGGCGTTAGAGTAGCCAATACTTGTTCTACTTCTGTAGATAGTTGATACGGCTTTCTATCTTTCAACTGTTTAATGAAGTGAGGATAATTCGATTGTTGTTGTAATTGATTTAACATGTCCTCAGGTAATGCTAAGATTTCAGAATCTACGAATGAGAGTAAGCCTGCTATTTTACCAGACATCGTATTCAATTTAGCATTTACTTTTTGCGCTTCTTCGTTAGTGGCATCTACGCTCACTCTTAGTTCGGGATAATTATAAAGACGATCCAATTGAATTAAAATATCTTCATAATCTTTAAGCGCACGTTCAACTGTTTCGATATCTTTAAGTTGATTTTGATATGTAGATTTGAACGCTTTAGAAGATTGGAGCACTTGATTAAGAGTTTGATAAAATGCTTCATCATTTTCAAAAAGGTCTTTCAAATCCCATGTTTCTTGAGTAGGGACATCCTTTCTTAAAGGTAAACCTTTTGTCATTGGGAACACTCCTTTGATATGTATTACCTTTATTATACAAAACTCAAGTCAGAATAACATTCGAAGCGTTTAGAGAAGGCAAGTATTCGTTTATCAAACATAAGAGTAGGGAATAATTAATTTAAGTATGTGAATAGGAGTAGGACAGAAATAATAAATGATGTCCCAATCTCTGAATATTCTTTAGGAACGTTACTTCTCTAGACTGAGTGGTTTAATTCAAATAAATAGTATAATAAAATTATTATTAAATGAACTAACAAGGAGATAGTATTATGACAATTTTTGATATGCCTAATTACTTATGGATTACTATCTTAGCAATGGTTTTATTAACAGTATTCTGTACATTAGTTTTACATAGATGGTTGATTGCCGCAGTAATTACATTTGTAGTTTTAGGTTTATTAGCATTCTTTATTCCTAATTTCCAACATATTTCTTATCAGCCGTTATTAGGTTACGCTGCTTTCTTAGCTTTAATGAGTTTAATCATTAGTTTCTTATTATGGTACTTTACACGTAAATGGAGACGAGAACGTAAGAAGAATAAACTTGAAAAAGAAATTCGTAAATATGAAGATGAAGAAGATTTAAAAATGTTAAGAGGGCGCCATCGTAAATAATATTTTGGAACTCAACGCTGTCTATTTAGTTAGATGGCGTTGAGTTTTTTTGTTAAATTGGAGGGCTACATCGCTTATACTATTATTTTTTCAATGTGACTATTATAATAGGTAAATGACGATAAAAATAATTTAATGTAAAATTTTAATATATAAATAATTAATCCATTTAATACAGAAGGATGTTGCGAAGATGTTTAAAACAATCATTTCAAAAATATTGCAAATGATTATCGTGCTTTTTGTTTTAACAACAATCACATTTATTTTAATGAAATTATCACCAGGGAACCCAGTTAATAAAATTCTTCATCTTGATACCTCTCAAGTTTCACAATCTCAAATCAAAGCTACAGAACATCAATTAGGACTGGATCATTCTTTACTCAGTCAATGGTGGCATTGGTTCAGTCAATTATTACATTTAAATTTAGGTACAAGTTATCAAACAGGTGCTCCAGTATCTAAAGAAATCATGAACTATATTGTTCCAACATTAATCATTACTTTTGGAACATTAATTTTATCTATGCTTGTTTCAATACCTTTAGGAGTGATAGCCGCAATAAATTATCACAAAACTTTAGACAAAATGATTCGAGTTTTAACTTCTTTATCTGTGAGCTTACCTTCATTTTTTATTGGTTTAATATTATTATTTATTTTCAACCAAAAGTTAAATGTATTACCAACATCAGAAGATGGATCAATAGCTGCGTATATTTTACCGATTATTACAATGAGTGTGGGTATGTGTGCATATTACATACGTCTTATACGCTCTAATTTATTAGAACAATATCGGAGTCCAGTTGTAGAAGCTTCTCGATTAAGAGGGATGTCAGAACGTTATATTTTATTTCATGATATTTTCAAACCGACTTTAATTCCTATTATTCCCTTATTAGGTCTGTCAGTAGGGAGCTTAATCGGAGGTACCGTCGTGATTGAAAATTTATTCGACATTCCAGGTTTAGGTTACTTTTTAGTCGACAGTATTAAATCTAGAGATTATCCGGTCATTCAAGGTTGCGTACTCTTTATAGGATTTTTCGTTGTAATCATTAATACGATTGCTGATATAACCACTTTATTTATTGATCCTAAACAGCGTTACAATCGATCAGCTAAGACAAATATATTTAATTTTGCACATCTGAGAAATTATAAAAAAGAAGGTGACGATCATGAAGTTTAAATTGACAAAGAAGAATCTCATTTTCTATGTGTTTAGAATCTATATATTTATAATTATCGCCCTTCAACTGTTTGTTAGTAATGATGCAGCTTTTAAAGTTAATTTATCAGAAACATTTGAGCCCATAAGTTTACATCACTTTTTAGGAACCGATGATTATGGTCGCGATTTATTTAGTCGACTCATCATAGGCGCACGAACAACTTTATTTGTTACTTTATTGACTTTACTTTTTACTGTTTTAATCGGCGTACCACTTGGCTTACTTTCAGGCTATAAAAAAGGTTGGATCGATTCGATGATCATGAGAATGATAGATATCGGTTTGAGTATACCTGAATTCGTCATTATGATTGCTTTAGCAAGTTTCTTCCATCCAAGCATATGGAATTTAGTGATTGCCATTACTGTTATAAAATGGATGAATTATACAAGGGTAACAAGAGGGATCGTCAATTCAGAAATGAATCTTTCCTATATAAAGATGGCCAAATTATTTAATGTATCAACTTTTAATATTTTATTTAAACATTTATTACCCAAAGTGTTTCCTTCCATTTTAGTTATTATGATTGTTGATTTTGGTAAAATTATTCTTTACATTAGTTCATTGTCATTTTTAGGATTAGGCGCGCAACCACCATCTCCAGAGTGGGGCGCAATGCTTCAAGCAGGACGTAACTTTATCACATCACATCCAATCATGATTATTGCACCAGCGACGTTAATCTCGATCACGATATTAATTTTCAACTTAACTGGAGACGCTGTCAGAGATCGATTATTAGAGAAGAGAGGTGTCGAGTTTGACGCTTTTGAAAATAAAAAATCTTAACATTAGCGATTCTAATAATTATAAGTTAGTCCAAAACGTCGATTTAAATATTTATCAAGGAAAACTTAATGTTATTATTGGCGAAAGTGGGGCAGGTAAGAGTCTCACAGCAAGGGCACTTTTGAAATATTTACCAGAAGGATTAAATATGACATATGATGAGTATGATTTTGGAGAAAATGCTACTAATATGAATCATCTTTTAGGTAAACAAATTGGTTATATTTCTCAGAATTATGCGCAAAGCTTTAATGAATACTCACGTCTAGATAAACAACTTATTGCAATATATCGAACACACTTTAATGTATCTAAAGAGGAGGCATTAAAGAACATTATCACTGCTTTAACTTGGGTTAATTTAAATGATTCTAGTATTATTAAAAAATACAGTTTTCAACTTTCTGGTGGTCAACTTGAACGTGTTTACATTGCTAGCGTGCTCATGTTGAAACCTCCACTTATCATTGCCGATGAACCAGTAGCATCTTTAGATGTCGTCAACGGTCATCAAATTATGCAAATGCTTAAACATATAGTTAAAGACCATCATCATACAGTGCTGTTGATTACTCACAATATGAATCACGTACTTAATTATGGAGATTATTTTAATGTTATGAGAAATGGTAGCCTTGTTGAATCTGGCTCAATTAATAAACTTACTGAAAATGAAGTTACACATACGTATACAAAGCAATTATTAAAATACAGAAACACATTAAGAAAGGATGGAAATCGTTGACTATCATAAAATTTGAAAATGTTCATTTTGAATATAGTAAAAACCATTCTGTTCTTAACGGTGTAAACTTTAAAATCGATAAAAATGAAAAAGTAGGGATATTAGGTGAAAGCGGGGCAGGTAAAAGTACTTTAAGTTCTTTAATATTAGGAGAGTTAAATCCTACGCGTGGACAAGTTAAAGTCAATTCAAAACGCGTACTCCCAGTATTTCAGCATGCCTTCGAAAGTTTTGATAGACATTATACAATCCAACAATCTCTTGAAGAACCACTCATTTTTTATAATAAAATGAAAACTTCGGAAATAAAGCCCAACTTACTAAAATATTTAGAATCATTTGGTTTAGCAGAGCATTTGTTGCAAAAATTTCCACGAGAAGTCAGTGGCGGTCAGTTACAAAGATTGAATATCATAAGATCACTCATTTCTCAGCCAGATATATTGATATGTGATGAAATTACATCCAATCTAGATGTTGTGGCCGAGCAAAATGTTATTGATATTTTAATAAATGAAGACCACATCAATCCTAAAACCCTACTTATTATCTCCCACGATCTTTCAGTTATTCAAAGACTGACGCAACGTGTGATTGTGTTAAAAGATGGAGAAGTGGTAGATGATTTTAAGATTGAGGATTTGTTCGATAAATCACGCCATCCGTATACTCAATTACTCATCAATTCTATGGAATAAAATAGCCAAAGCCTCTTACAACCTGTTTGATAATGTTCAAACTTTAGTATTGTAAGAGACTTTTTAATATAGTTCATGTTTAATTTAACTTTTGATAGCTAAATAGTTATCTAACACTTTACATATTGCATCATTCGAATTATCAATGACTTTGATATTAGGATTTTTCAAAAATGACTGATGTTCAACCAGTGCATTAGCCACAAAATAACCTTGCGAAGCGTTATCTAACATGTGAATATCATTATGATCGTTACCAAATGCAATATAATCTGTATCTGAACCTATTAAATATTGAATTGTCGTATGTTTATCGATACCTTGAGCGGTCACATCAATATATGATTCATTGAAGTGATAAATAAGCTCAATACCGTCTGATACTGTTTCTAAAATCTTAGCAATAGTATCGAAGTCATCAGGTTTAATATTCAAAAGAATTGCTTTAATCGGATCCTTAATGTCGTCCATATGTAAAGCTTGCGCAGTATGATTAGGATCGATACGTTGATAAATTTCATTATCAGCATTTAAATTCGTTGAATAATTGAATTTATCATCAATAATATACGACAATCCATATTGTTTAATGAGGTTTTTAATGAGGTTAATATCGTGTTCATTGATTTCCGAAATGATTTCGATTTGTCCATTTTTGGATATAATTGAGCCATTACCACCAATTAAAGTATAATCTGCAAATTCGGGAATCACTGGTAGCAAATCTCTTATAGGACGGGCAGATGCAAATATAACTTTATGGTTTTCATCGTTGAGTTGCATAAGACGATTTTTAATAGATTGGTCAATATGATTACCGTCAAAGCAAATCGTACCATCAATATCGAAAATAAAATTCATGAACGTGTCACTCCAAAATGATAATAATGAATCTAGTATAGCATATCGATAATGTCTTGAAACATAAAATTACTAACGGAATGATTTTAGTTGAATGATGATACGATGTTTGTTCATGGTTAAGGATGTATTTGAAGCTGATAAGAATTTTTAAAGTGAGAAACGCACAGATAATTTAAACGTAGAATAATAAGGATATAATTGATGAAAAGAACTCAGCATAGAATGAGAATGTAAATGAGGCAAATACTAAAGAGGTAAGTCCCCTATAGAACTATGTACAACTTCCTATAATATATATTATGTAAACTAAAATATTCGAAGCTAAATATGTTCCAATATTTAACATTATTCATCCTCATTATCTAAATATCTATCCTTGAGTGATTTGTAATTTAATCTGCATCACTTTTACTAATCTAATATGAATATGCGTGTTGAATCAACATAAAATTAATTCTTTAAACTTCACAAAGATACTCAACTTCATTTGCTAAAGATGCAGTATTATATTTTAACCTTTATCATTTACAATTAAAAACTGGCCAGTTGCTATTGAAATGTAGATAACACAAGTATTTAGTCGAAACCCTTAACTATATGTTTAATAAATAGTAGACACTCTATAGGTTTACATAACACTTTTATAATCACCTATTTTGCTGCACATAGGTATATGACATTATATAGGTAGCTAATGTAACGTTTTAAAGTTTCATTCCTTATTATTTTTTAAGTATTGTTTGTTGGTTAATATTTACATTATGACTAAGTTTTTATTTCATAAATCAATGACATCTTTATACTAATTTAATAAGCTAAGTTATAAAAACATTATTAAAAATTAATCAATAAGTATTATTGTATCATTTTACTCATATGCTATGATTAATTATGTAGGGTGCAACACGATTTCGACAACTTAGATTTACTATACCTACATTAAGCCTTTTAGAGTTTACCAACCCTTCTCTAAACGGCAAAAGAGCATATTGGCTCTATCCCAATATGCTCTACTTTTTAAATATATAGTTATTTTTTAATCTTTTTACGTATACGGTTTAATGTCGTGAATAACCAATATTTCACTTTATTAATTGGTTTATAGAAATCTCCAATTAATTCCTCAATTTGAACATTAAATCCTCTCTTGAAGCGATAAACACCATAATCTTCACTATCTTCAGTAAAGTCCCCAGATAAACCATAAAAATTATATCTATCGTAGCCATTGTCAAAGCAATAATTAATCATATGCCAATGCATTGCGTAAGGTCCCATGTACTGATTGTACTTTTCTGAAGAACCTCCAGAGAAATAATTGACTTCATAGGCATTAGCAAAGTATACACCTGCAGCTAAATTTAAAATAGATCCATCAGTTTGACGAATTTCACTTGCATTAAGTAATTCTTTTTTATCATGGTCAATCTGTTTATCTAATTCGGCGATTTTTCTTAATTGCTTATCGTTTTTGTTTTCTTTAGCCATCATATCATCACGACGATTTTCTTTGTCATTGAGTGTGTGTTGAACTTTTTCTATGTATTCATCTAAGTCAATATACGCTAATGGTAATAAAACCTTATCACCGTAATGATTAATAAAGTTATAGAAATACTGATCTGTTTTAGAAACAAATCCAGTTCTAGCTTCAGTTTCACGATATAAATCTAAGAAGATATCGAATTCATCTTTATCGAGAAATCTCACCTTAATTCCATAGTTTATCGCTTTATTTATATTTCTTTTACGTTGGCTATCAAATTCTTTTTTCAATGAAGCAGGCGTTTTACCTTCTAAATCAAGCACACCCATCCATCTTACTTGACTAGAAGCATCATACTTTGTAGTGAAACCATGATGTTCATAGCCATGTGATTTTAATAGGTTAACTAAGGCATCATTCTTTTCTGTTAAAGGATTGATGTCTTTATCATACAATTGATACATCCAATAAGGATCTAATTTTACATACAAACATTGATGCTGATGTAAGTATCTTTCTAATTCTCTTAAATAAAAATCAACCAAACCTAAATCTGAATAATCCATGACTGGACCACGGTTAGAATAATATACATAACTTCCCATTGTAGGAATTTTAGAGAAAAGACTTGCTGCGATTACTTTATTATCGTCATCTTTCACACCTAATAATACAACTTGGAACCCATCTGCTTCACGCGTAGCAATATTTTCCTTCACCTGAAAATAATGGCTTTCTAATGATGGATTTTGTACAAAGTTTTCAAATTCTTTTACTGTTAACTCTGTAAATTTCATAATTAGATAATTCCCTTCCTAAAAAAATCTATTTCTTTAACTTTTTAAGTGCGTTGTAGATTGCATACATAGGTTTATTTATTGGTTTGATAAAATCACCTACATATTCAATAACATCAGCGTTATAGCCTTTTTTGAACTTAATTACTCCTACGTCTTCAGCGTTTTCACTGAAGTCCCCACTTATTCCATAAAAATTATAACGATTAATGCCATGTTCTAAAGCGTAGTTAATCATTTTCCATTGAATCGCATAACTACCTGCAAAATGGCGGTAACGATTTGAAGTGCCACCGGCATAATATACTACTTCAAATGGATTGATGACGAAATAACCAGCTGAGATAGGTAGCTCATTCCCATGTTCTTGCTGTAAATTTTGAGCTTCCTCTATCTTCTGTTGATTTGCATCTAGCTGTTGTTCAAGATTTTCTTTTTTGTTATACGCTTTTTTATTTTCAGGTCGTTTCTCAATATCTTTAAGCGCTTTGTTTAAATCTTTATTTAATACGTCTCTCTCAGTATTAAGTTCTTCTAAATATTCATTGAAATCAATATAAGCTAAAGGTACTAATACTCGATCTTTAAAATATTTGAATCTATTGTAATAGAAGCTATCGTCTCTGTCAGTAAACTCTTTTGTTTCTGTCGTATCTTCCATAAATGATCTAAAAATCGGTAATTCTTCTTCAGTTAGAAATCGAACTTTGACTCCATTTTTTTGTACTTTCTTGGTGTTACGTTTTCTTAAACTATCCATTCCATTTAAAACATCTTTTGCTGTTTTATTTTTTAAATCTAAAACAGAATGATATCTCACTTGTAATATAGGATGAAATCCTTTGTGGAACCCTTCATGTTCGTATCCTAAGTCTTCCATTTTATTGAAAAACCAGTCATGTCCTGCATTTTCAATAACTTCACCATCATGGTTTAAATATTGATAAGGAAGATAAGGATCGACTCTTAGATATAGACAGTTATGTTTTTTTACGTATTTACTTAATTCATTAAAGAAGAAGTGAACAAGTTCTTTATTATCATAATCAATTACAGGACCACGGTTAGAATAAAAATATTTGAAAAATTTCATGACTGGTACTGCAGTTAACAAGCAGGCTGCAATTACCTTATTCTCATTATTTTTAATCCCTACGAGATGTGATTCAGTTCCTTCAGCAACTTTGAGCTCATAATTGCCTTCCATCTGAGTAAAATGGCTATAAGGCATTTGATCTGTAAAGTCACCAAATTCTTTGGCTGTTAAATTTGTAAACTTCATTATCATAACTCCCATTTATATCTTTATAACTCTCTTTTTAACTTTTAAGGAATATAGGTCGTTCTCTTGCATATAATATGTAATCATTTTGATTATCCATGTTAACTATATTTCTAATCTAGACAAGTATACAATAGATATTACCAAAACTAAAATATTAACTGATATAAAAATTGTACTTAATTGATAACCAATGCAATATTGAAACTTTTATGTAAAAAATAATATGGACTGAACAAGGTGTCGGTCCATATTATTTTGTGTTCATTTTTATTTTAATGCATTTACGAGTGCTTTACCAATGACTTCACTTGATTGAGGATTTTGACCAGTAATAAATTTACGGTCTTCTTCTAAATGAGATGTAAAGTCATCACTTGCTACGAATCTTGCGCCTTGTTCTTCTAATTTAGATTGAGTTAAAAATGGCACTTTTTCTTCTAATCCCATAGCTTTTTCTTCACTATCTGTAAACGCTGTTAATTGAATACCATCTACTAAATATTTACCATTGCTTCCTTTAACTCCTACAAAAGCACTTGGTCCATGACAAACTGATGAAATAATTTTATCTTTATCTCTGAAGTGTACTAAAATATTTGCAAGCTTTTCATTATTAGCAAAATCAAAGACTGTTCCATGACCACCTGGTAAATAAATTGCATCGTAGTCATCAGCGTTGATGTCATCTATACTTGGTGTATCATTTAAGTGTGATACGAATGTACTATATTGATTTAATAATTCATCTGAAGTTGAATTTGGATCTAAATTAACATGTCCGCCTTTAATAGAAGCTATCTCAACCTCAATGCCTTCTTGAGTTAGAATATCATAAGGTTCGCCTGCTTCTTCTAACCATAAACCCGTTTCAGTACCATCAGGATATTGATTAGTGCTTGTTAGAACGAATAATACTTTTTTACTCATTCTTATTCACCTCTTTATAATTTAATTATGATTTATATTTACCCTGACACGTACTTCATTATTCAATTTATATTGCTATTTTTATTATTGTTTTATAGAGCATCTAAAGTGCGTCTTATACCATTTACATATTGTTTAAATTGATCATCATCATTTTCTGCTAATCTTTTTACAATTTCACTACCAATAACAACACCATCGGCTACTTCTCCTATATCTTTCACATGTTTTTCATTTCTGATACCGAAACCTGCAACAACAGGGACGTCTGCAATGTCTTTTAACATTTGAATCTTATTTTTTAATTTTGGATGGAACTGCCCATTTTCACCTGTTGTAGCATTCATAGTTACAGTATAAATAAAACCTTCTGCTTTTTTCGCAATGGCTTTCATTCTTTCCTTTGAAGTTGTCATAGCAATAAGAGGAATAATTTTAACTTTATGATTTGGAAAATCTTTTTTAAATTTTTCAATAAGTTCAAAAGGTAAATCTGGAATAATTAATCCAAATACACCTGCTTCTACACATTTATCTAAAAATTGTTTCTCTCCATAGGAAGAAATAATATTATAATAAGTCATTAAAATATATTTAGAAGTAATGTCACGACTATGATTGATCAATTCGTTAAATATGACATCTACATTTACGCCCTCTGCTATTGCTTTAGCGCCTGCATTCATAATTGTTGGTCCGTCAGCTACAGGATCCGAAAATGGGACACCTATTTCGACTATATCTGCGCCTGCTTCACTTAATATTTTAAGGTTTTTAATAAAATTCAAATCACCCATGATATATGGAATAAATAATTTACGCATCCTTTTCACCACGACTTTCAATGTACGTTCTGATTGTTTCCATATCTTTATCTCCTCTTCCAGAGACTGTCACAACAATTATTTCATTACTTTTCATTTGTGGCGCTAACTTTTCAACATAACTCAGTGCATGAGCGCTCTCAATCGCTGGAATAATTCCTTCAGCTTTTGAAAAACGAATTAATGCTTCCATAGCTTCTTCGTCTGTCGCACTCACGTATTCGACACGTCCTATATCATGATAATATGAATGTTCAGGCCCGATACCAGGGTAATCCAAACCAGCTGATATAGAATGTGCTAATTCTATTTGTCCATAATCATCCTGAATAAGATACATTTTAGAACCATGAAGTACACCTGGTCTTCCCTTACCTATCGCTAATGCATGCTTATTTGTATTTGCTCCTTCTCCGGCAGCTTCCACTCCAAATAATTTAACATTATCTTTAATAAATGGATAAAACGTTCCTATAGAGTTGGAACCACCACCTACGCATGCCACAATTGCATCTGGTAAACGTCCTTCCTTATTTTGTATCTGTGCTTTAATTTCATTTCCAATCACACTTTGAAAGTCTCTTACCATAGTTGGAAATGGATCTGGTCCTAAGGCTGAACCTAATAGATAATGTGTATCATCTACATGACTCACCCAATATTGTAAAGCTTTATTGACTGCATCTGATAATGTCCCTTGCCCTTCTTCAACTGAAACTACTTTCGCTCCTAGAAGTTCCATTCTAAATACATTCAATTGTTGTCGTTTAATGTCCTCTTTCCCCATAAAAACAATGAGCTCCATATCGAATAATGCTGCTACCGTTGCACTTGCAACACCATGTTGACCTGCTCCTGTTTCAGCGACTAACTTTTTCTTACCCATGCGCTTTGCTAAAAGCGCTTGTCCCAATGCATTATTAATTTTGTGAGCGCCGGTATGATTTAAATCTTCACGTTTAAGATAAATCTTAGCCCCTCCCAATTGTTCTGAATAAGACTTTGCATAAGTAAGAGGTGTTTCTCTTCCAACGTATTCCCTCAGATAATAATCAAGTTCTTCTTGAAAGCTTTGATCTTTTTTGGCTACATGATAGGCTTTCTTAAGCTCAATTATCGCTGGCATAAGTGTTTCGGGCACATATTGTCCCCCCATAGTCACCAAAAAATCCTAAATCATCAACTTCTGTTTGAATTTTCATGTCATTCATCCCCTTTTAAGAATTCAATAATTTCCTTCATTTTTGTTAGATCTTTTTTATTATTTGTTTCAATCCCACTCGCAATGTCATAACCCATCTGTCCAAGTTCAATTTGATTAAGTTGTTTTAAATGTTTGATTTCCAGACCTCCAGCAATTAAAAACTTAGTATCTCGAATATGAGTTAACATATTCCAATCAAATACTTTCCCTGTACCACCATAATTCTCTGTTGGTGTGTCTATAATAAATAAGTCCACATAACTCTCGTATTTTTTTATATTGTCATTTAAATGATGATCAGCTGGTAATGCTTTAATTATCTTAATTTCAGAATTTAATTGTTTAATTTGATTGATTAACTTTATACTTTCATTTCCATGTAACTGCATGGTATTGATATCTGTTTCACTTATGATTTCAGTCACTAATTCCAACGTAGGATTTACTACAACTGCTACACGATCGATGCGATGCGGAATAGACTTTGTTAAATGTTTGATTTGATTTATGGATACATGTCTTTTACTTTTAGGAAAATGAATAAAACCTACAGCATCAACGTTCAAATCCTTCACTTTTTCAATATCTTCATCACTTTTAAAACCACAAAATTTTACTATCATTGGCGTACCTTTTCTAGTTTTAAACTTGGTAAAAATTGACTCAAATCATCACATTTCATTAAAGCTTCTCCGATTAGTAAACCATCTATACCAGAGTTTAAAATGGTCTTAACATCATTGATGCTATGAATCCCACTTTCAGAAATGTAATGAAAACCACGTCTTTTAGCTTTTAAAATTTCATTTGTGTGTTCCACTTTGGTCACAAATCGTTTTAAATCTCGATTATTGACGCCAATGATTTCTGGTGAAAGTTGATATGCTTTTTTGAGCTCATCTTGATCGTGTACTTCTACTAAAACTTCTAAACCTAATTGTGTTGCATAGTCATACAACTCTTTTAATTCCGTATCTGAAAGAATATTGACAATTAATAAAATAATTGAAGCACCAGCTTTTTTCGCTACATCAATTTGTATTTTATCTATAATAAAATCCTTGCAAAGTACAGGTAATTTGGTTTCTATTGTAAGTTCGGTTAAACGTTCAAAACTCCCTCCAAAGTACTCCTCATCGGTTAAAATAGAAATGGCATTAGCTCCATATAACTCATATTCTCTGACTTGTGTATGCAAATTTCTCTCAGGTAATTGATTTAATGTAGGACTTTTAGACTTTATTTCAGCAATAATAGATAAGTTTTTATCATTCTTCAAAGCGTCTATCAGTTTAGTTTTATTGCTAACATCTACTTGTTTAAGTTCATCCAACTTATGCTTGTAGTAACCTTTATTCAACAATTCTTTTTTATACTCTACTATTTCATTCAGTATCGTCATGATTAGACCCCCATCTTCAAATACTGTTTCATAGCTTGTCCACTATCTATGAGATGACGAGCTAATTTTATACCACTTTGAATATCGTTGACTTTTTCAGCAACATAAAGTGCGATTGCAGCATTTAGTAATACCACATCTCTTTTACTCGACTTATCATTTCCGTTTAAAATATTTATTGTAATTTTTTTATTCTCTTTCGGCGAACCACCGATGAATGTTTCATTTTCAGCCAAAGCTAAACCATAATCTTTAGCATTTATTGTGTATGTCTTGATAGGTTCACCTTGATTAATTTCATAGATAATATTGTCTCCAGATAGCGTTGCTTCATCCATTCCGTTTGCGCCATGAACTACAATTGCTTTTTTTCTACCTAAATCTTTAATGGTTTGTGCAATCTTATCAAGTTGCGTAACATCATAGACCCCCATCACTTGATAAGTAAGCTTAAATGGGTTAATTAAAGGACCCACTAAATTAAAAATAGTAGGTGTATGAATGCTTTTTCTTACTGGTTGGAGATGTTTCATAATCGGATAAGAGTCAGTTGCGCTGATAAATGAAAGACCTTTGGCGTTTAATTCTTTAACAACTTCGTCTACTTTGCATGTTTGAATGCCCATTTCTTGTAAAACATCTGTACTTCCTGATTGAGACGTAACACTTCTATTTCCATGTTTAACTACTGGCACGCCTGCACTCGCAACGATAAATGCAACCGTAGTTGAAATGTTGAAGCTATTCGATCCATCTCCGCCTGTACCGCATACACACATTGCCCCTTCATAAAACGGCTGAACTGGATACATGGTATGAATGAGATGTTTCACTAAATATGTAAGTTCACTTTGTTGCATTTCCTTTTGAGTATAGGAGGTTAATATTTCAATTTTTCTTTCATTACTCACTTTTGGATTGAGTAACAGATTGATAAATTCTTTCATATCCTCTTCTGTTAAATGTTTATTTTCTTTGATTTCTTCTAATAATTTCATTGTCAGTTTCCTCTCATTGCAATTTTTATAAAATTATTAATGATTTGTTCTCCATTTTCTGTAGCAAATGATTCTGGATGATATTGAATACCATAGTGCTGTCTATCTCTATGTTGGAATGACTGTATACAATCTTCAGTACGTCCAGTGATTTCTAATTCCTTTGGAAATTGATTAGGATTGCTTATGAGCGAGTGATATCGCATAATTTTAAATTTTGAAGGCAGTTCTTGATATAGTGGCGTTGAACTTATTATTCTTAAATCATCGACTTTACCATGCATAATTTTTGGTCCTTGAATCACTTCACCACCGTAATAACAAGTTAATGCTTGCGCACCTAAACATACACCTAGAATTGGTTTATTTTCGAAATATTCAATTAATTTAATGAGTAAATTATTGTCTAGAGGGTGCCCTGGCCCAGGTGAAATGATGACAGCTGAAATATTCGTAAGTTTAAAAATATCAACATCATCTGGATATTTAACCACTACCTCTGTTCGTTTAGCTACAATATCTACAAGGTTATAAGTAAATGAATCATAATTATCTATTATTAATATCATGGAGTTACCTCCAAGAGACTTTTTGCTTTTAATTTCGTTTCTTCTAGTTCCTTTTCCGGAATAGAATCATAAACTACGCCACAACCTGCTTCAATATCAACTTGATTCTCATCAATTAACATCGTTCGAATCGCAAGTGCAAAATCTAAATTGTGATTACAATTAATGTAGCCAACTCCCCCACTGTAAATCCCTCTCTTATGCGGATTGGCCTCATATATTCTTTGTATAGCTCTTAATTTTGGCGCTCCAGATACTGTGCCTGTAGGTAATAAACTTGCTATGACACTCATTGGCGATAAACCTTCTTTTAATTCACCAATAACCTCACTCACGATATGCATCACATGTTCATATTTTTCTATTTCCATTAATTTAGTAATTTTAGAAGTACCTATTTTACTAATTCTATGAATATCATTTCTTCCTAAATCAACGAGCATACTATGTTCACTTCTTTCTTTTTCATCATTCAATAATAACTCACTATTTTTTTCATCTTCTTCTAAGTCCTTTCCTCTCTTGATAGTTCCAGCTATAGGATTCGTATAAACCCAGCCATCTTTTACTTTCACAAAACTTTCTGGCGAACTACCAACAATAATCGGTATATCTTTATTAATGTAAAACATATATGGACTAGGATTCTGTCTCTTTAATTTTTGATAGAGTTGAAAAGTCAGTTGTTGTAAATGATGATGAAAGTGATGTTCATAACTATAAATTCTGGAAGGTACGACTTGGAACATATCTCCTTCAGTAATTTTCTTCTTTAAAGCTTTTATCGTTTCTATAAATTCATCTTCTGGTATATTCGCCTTTATTTTTCTGTTTTCAGTGTTAAACTCAATCTTTTCATATACTAAATTTATATGCTTTAAATCTTCAATTCTTTTTTCGACCTCTTCAAATAATTCATCTTTTGATTTATTAGAAAATAGATTGGTTGCTATCACATATAATTCATCTTTGTAGTGATCAAAAACGTAAGTATTTTCAACTAAATAAAATTTCACATCATGATCTCTATGATCTGAAAGCTTTATTTCTTGTAGTTTTTCAAATTCATGTCTCACAAGATCAAAACTACACGTTCCTATAAACCCTGCAATAAATGGTAAGTCTCGCAAGTGTTCATCTTCAATATCTGTATAATATTTGTTCACGAGACTTTTTAAGTAGTCATAAGGTTTTTCTGTCACTTCTTTTTCTTCATATTCAGTTTTTATCATTAATTGATGATTATCTAATGTGACTGAGCCAAAATCATCTAACACTACAATAGAATATCTTCCCTTTAATTTATCTTGGTTCGTACTCTCGAAGATAATTTTTGATGTTTTTAATTGCGCTAATGCTTCTGGTGTAATCTGCGCATTTATTTTTTTGTAAGCTATATCCATAGTTATCCTCCTTTTAATAAAAAATCAGCATCCTCAAATAGATGGACGCTGACGCGTGGTACCACCTTAATTAGTTGACTATTCGAAACACAATCAACTCACTCATTGTATTAATTCACTTTTATCCACAAAACCCAATTTCTCTAAAGAGGGTGTTAGTTTCCATTTACCACTAACTTTCTTATACTACCGATTCTTTAGATACTACCTTTTGCTTATAATTAAAAACACCACAATAACGCTTATCATCTGTAAGGACGCGTTACCGTGGTGCCACCTTAGTTAACAAATTTTATTGTTCACTTTAAAATATGATATTTAAATTTGAAAGCCCAATTCGTCTATTATACTGTGCTAATTTACATCAACCATTAGCTTTCTGATTTCTACAAAATATAATAGCTACTTTTACAATCAAATTGTCTGATATTTCTAATTATTTAGTATCATACCTAGACAAATCTATTTTGTCAACTTGAATTAATATAATTTATTTATTAATTGGCGATAAACAATACGCATAAAGTAAATTTTGAGTAGCAGTTATTGAATCGATATGTGTTCTTTCCATTGCGTGTGAAGATTCTATTCCAGCTCCAAATAAACCATGGCGTATGTCGGCTCCTGCTTTTAAAGCTGCTGATGCGTCAGAACTATAGTAAGGATAAATATCTATCCTATAAGGAATATCGTTTATTTTACACAAATTAACTAAATGATTTTTTAATGCTTTATGATATGGTCCAGAACTGTCTTTTGCACAAATTGAAACTGTATATTCATCTGAAGACTGCCCTTCTCCAAGTGCTCCCATATCAAGCGCTATAAATTCTACAATACTATCTGAAATTGTAGCATTTGCTCCGTAGCCTATTTCTTCGTTGTTAGAGATATAAAATTGTGTGGTATGTGGCAATTTGGTATTTTCTTCTTTAAGCTTTTTCAATAATTCTATTATAATTCCAACACTAGCTTTATCATCTAGATGTCTAGATTTTATAAAGCCTGAAGAGGTAATGATCGTTCTTGGATCAAATGATATAAAGTCGCCTACTTCAATACCCAAATCTCTTGTTTCTTGTTCAGAACTGGTGATTTCATCAATACGTACTTCCATGTGTTCACTATTTCTTGGTATTTTATGATTATCTTTATAAACGTGGACACTTGTTTCATGAAGACATATCGTACCAGTATACGTTTGCCCTGTTTGTGTCTGAATTTCACAATATTCTCCTTCAATTGCGTTAAAATGAAATCCGCCTATTAAATCTAATGCTAATCTACCGTTCTCTTTGATCTCTTTAACCATTGCTCCTAGTGTATCTACATGAGCTGTGATACATCTTTGCTCACTGTTATTAAGACCATCAACCGTAATAATTAACGCACCTTTATTAGTCAATTCTGTACGGTAACCTAGATTCTCAGCTAAATGTTTCACATAATTGATTGCCTCTTCAGTATTGCCAGATGGACTATTAATTTCGGTTAATTGTTTGATTGTTTCCATAACATGAGTCAACATTATACCCCCTCTTTAAATTACATTATATTTTAAACTAAATAGTCTATTTAATCTAATAAGTACTAGCCTCTTTAATTATGTTGATTACATGTGCACTCTCATATACAATATTACTATTCTGAAAATTTCGAAATAAGGTGATTTTAGATGCAACAAATCCTATTTGTAGGTCTAGGACTTATTGGTGGTAGTTTAGCGAGTAATTTAAAATATTATAATTCTAACATTAAGCTTCTAGCGTATGATGCTAATGAAACACAATTAGACAAAGCATTGTCCATTGGAATTATTGATGAAAAAATAACTAATTATCAATATGGCGTAGAAAATGCAGATATCATTATTTATGCTACTCCTGTAGAACAAACCGTTAAGTACCTGAAGGAACTACCTAATTATAAAACTAAGCCTCATTTGATTGTAACTGATACGGGCAGTACAAAATCTACAATCCAAGCTTTTGAAAAAATATTGTTAAATAATAATATTCATCTTATCGGCGGTCATCCTATGGCAGGTAGTCATAAATCTGGCGTATTAAATTCGAAAAAACATCTGTTTGAAAACGCATATTATATCCTGGTGTTTGACGAAAAAGATAACAAAGCGTCAGCTGAATATCTACAGAAATTATTTAAAACTACATTAGCCAAGTTTATTACTACTAATGCTAATGAACATGATTATGTTACAGGTATAGTAAGTCACGTCCCTCATATTATCGCTTCTAGTTTAGTTCACTTGAGCGCTAATCATGTCAATCATCATACTTTAGTAGAAAAATTAGCTGCCGGCGGTTTTAGAGATATTACTCGTATAGCTAGTAGTAATGCTCAAATGTGGAAAGATATAACTTTAAATAACCAAAATCATATCTTGTCTTTGCTCCACGAACTAAAATCTCAAATTACCACTTTCGAAAATATGATTATCTCTAAAAATGCAGAAAATATTTATAATTTTTTCGCAGAGGCAAAACAATATCGTGACGAACTGCCCGTTAAACAACGTGGTGCTCTATCTATTGCGTATGATCTATATGTAGATATTCCGGATAAAGCGGGTATGATTAGCAAGGTTACTCATATCCTAAGTTTACATAATATTTCTATAAGCAACTTAAAAATTTTAGAAGTGCGTGAGGATATCTATGGTGCTCTTCAAATTAGTTTTAAAACTCCAGAAGATCGTGAACGTGGCATTGAAGCGTTAAAAGACTTCGATACGTATATTGAATAATATTTATCCCCTAAAATATTGCAGAACTTTTTTGCTTGCAACTATTTTTAGGGGATTTTTTAATGTCTCTATTATTCATCACCTACATTTTATGTCCAGCCATGAGACCTAATCGACCATGCTTTGTTCCAGCTTCAGTATAGGAAGTAGCTTTAGAAACAATACCTTTGCCATACTTCAAATGTAAATGGTCAATTGTTTTAGCAAGTTTTTCATCTCTTTTGCGTTCATATTCGTCGATAAATAAATTAAGTTGGCGATCTTGCTCATCAACAAATTGTGTCAACGATATACTTAACGTTCTATAAAGTGCATTTTTATCACATAATCGATTGGCAAAATAATTAACCACCTTGAAAATATCCCTTTCTAAATTTGTAGGATCTTCCAAAGTATATTGTTTGTGTACGCCTCCTTCATCAGCATAACCAAAGGAAAAATGAATTGTACGTGCTAATTTTTTTTGTGCTCTTAAACGACTTGCTACATCTTCAATAAGTTCTTGCATGACTACTTTCGATTCTTCAAATTGATAATCTCTCATTAAAATTTGACTTTTACATATTGAAGGGTTTGTAACTTTATATTTTTCTCTTACTTTGCTTTGATCAATACCATTAGCATGTAAATGCATATCTACGCCTAACACACCAAAATCTCGTTTCAAATAGCGATATGGATATTTTGCTAAATCTCCAATCGTAAATATGCCCCTTTTGTTCAACTTTGCCTCCGTACGTCTATTAATTCCCCAGAAATCTCTTAAAGGTTGAATTGGCCATAACTTTTCAGGTACATCTTGATAGCGCCACTCCGCAATTCCATCTTTGGTATGCTTTGCCTCTATATCCATAGCTACCTTGCTCAATAGCATGTTGGAGCCTATCCCAACAGTACAATGAATACCTGTCTCTTCTAATATTTCTTTTTTTAATCTTTCACAAAATGCATAAACCGTGGAACTAAATCTATGATAACTATCAGTAATGTCCATAAAGAATTCGTCAATACTATATTGATGTAAATCTTCGGGTGGCACATAACGTAAAGCAATTTTCGAAATAGCAACAGAAACATTCAAATATTTTCTCATACTTGGATTAATAATATAAATATCACTACGATGTGGTATTTCAAAAAGTCTTGAGCCTGTTTTAATCCCAATTTCCTTCAATTTTGGTGTCGCTGCTAATACCACTGAACCTTGTCTTTTAGTATCGGCTACGACTGCCAATTTCGTTTCTAAAGGATCTAACCCCTTTTCCATACACGAAACACTCGCAAAAAAGCTTTTCTGATCAATACATAATACATCTCTATCCTCTAATAGATTATAGTCATACATAACTACGCCTCCCTTACAAAATCCATTATATACGAACGTGAGTTCTCATTCAATAAAAATAGGAACGAATGTTCTGTTTTATTATGAGCAAACCTTCAGATAACTTTCATGCTATACTAAAGAAGAACATTTCAATTCATTAAGGAGGATGTTATATATGCCTATCATCAACGTGAAATTATTAGAAAGACGTACAGATGAACAATTAAAAAATTTAGTGACTGAAGTGACTCATGCTGTTGAGAAAACAACGGGAGCAAACAAAGAAGCGATACATGTGGTCATTGAAGAAATGGAAAAGAGTCACTATGCAGTTGGCGGAGTAAGAAAATCTGATCAATAAAACGCAAAATCCCTGAAACACGAAGCAGGTTATCATATCTACTTCGGTCTCAGGGATTAAATTAATTTTTATCAATTATTTATTTTTCTCATCATCTTAGTTATTATCATCAAAGAACTCTTGGATTGCTTTTTTGTTCTTCTCTTTATCGATTTGCAGTGCACTTCCGTCATTATTCGTATTAATATCTTGATACGTATTCTTAACAGGCACTGTTAAAGATTTAACATCTTTATCTCCTCGAATACCAAAACTTAATCCAGTTTGGAAAATAGCTGAATTAGGCATGTCCGTATTAACATAACCTCTCAAAATACCTGCAACTTTCGGCAGTTTTGCAACTGTATTAAAATTCACTAACTCTTGTTTTAAAGTTTGCATTACTTGTTGCTGGCGTCGAACACGACCGAAATCGCCTTCTGCGTCATGACGGAATCTTGCATAACCTAATAACTCTTTACCATTTAATCTATGATGTCCTTTTTTCAATGATACTCCTATATTGGCAGACATATCCTTTTCTACATCCATAGGAACACCATTAGGTTCTAATTCATCAATCATTTTTTCAAATCCGGTAAAATCTACAACTGCATAATATTCAGGATTGATACCTAAATTTTTATTAAGTGTTTTTCTTAATAGTTCAGGGCCACCCAGTGAGTAAGCAGCGTTAATCTTATATTTGTCATATCCCGGAATATCTGCATAAATGTCTCTCATAACAGACATCATTTTCATTTTTTTATTTACATAATCATATTGCATGACCATGATTGAGTCAGTACGAGATTTCCCGCCTTGTGCTTTATCCGCACCAAGTACAAGCACAGAAATCTTACCATCATTTTTTACGGCGCCATTAAATTTATGCACCTTGACATCTTTTGCATGTTCTTTAGCATATTTCATACCACTATTGTATTGATGTACGATATATACAATGAGTGCAATAAGAATGATGAGGAAAATTAAAATGATAAAAGGTAATTTGCGTAGTCGTTTGTTCTTTCGTCGCCTAGAAGGTGTCGATGTTGTGCCTGTGTGACGTCGATACTCTGTTTCTCTATTATCCTTCTGTTGTGTCATATTTACCTACCTTATATCTTCAAAATTACATACCTATATACTATAATTAATATGTATTAACGTTATAGAAAAAGTATTCAAATTGCAAGAGTTTTTTTAACAAATGGTACTAAGGTCCAATGAAAGGATGTCACAAATGAACATTAATACGGCATACTTTGCTGGTGGCTGTTTTTGGTGTATGACTAAGCCTTTTGACACATTTGATGGTATTGAAAAGGTCACTTCTGGTTACATGGGTGGACATACTGAGAATCCAACATACGAAGAAGTAAAAACCGGTACTACTGGTCACTTAGAAACAGTAAAAATAGAATATGATGTAGCTCTTTTTTCATATCATAAACTATTAGAAATATTCTTTTCCGTTATTAATCCATTAGATGAAGGTGGACAATTTCAAGATAGAGGTTCTCAATATCAAACAGCTATCTTCTATTCCAATAAAGATCAAAAGAAATCAGCTGAGGAGTATATTGAAAAACTTCAAGACAGTTTAAACGCCGACAAAGCGATAGCGACTCGAATCTTACCCGCTTCAACATTCTACGAAGCAGAAGCATACCATCAAGATTTCTATAAAAAGAATCCCGAACGCTATGCAAAAGAACAACAAGATAGAGCAAATTACTATAAATAAGATAAATAGCGATTGTAATGAATAAACAAATTCACTACAATCGCTATTGTTTTATTTATGTCTAATGACTCTCATAACTTTTAACATACTTTCCCACAAGGAACTATCCTTTCGATAAACTAAAAATCTTGGTTCCCAGTTAGGTCCATACTTTTCCTTATAACGTCTTAAACCTTGGAATCGATATAATCCATTGAAATGCTCGAACACTCGTCCTGCTAGACGTTCTCTTAAATAAGAATAATGTAATTGCCCCACATTTGAAAGTGTAGCCATTCCCATATTAAACGCTTTATATCCCTTTTCTTGACCCCATAACAACATATGAAGATAAAGTCCGTCCATTAGAGGCAGATCAAGTTCAGGAAGCCATCTAATTAAATCCACAGAAATAGCATCGTTGAAATGTGTCGGCATCAGACTACAAAATGCAATCATCTTACCATATTGATCTCGCATGACACCAATTGGCGCTTTAGAGAGATAAGGTTGTGTAAATTGTCCTACAGAAAAATGCATTTCATCTCGTCCATCTAACCATCTATCACTGACATATTTAAGTTCATTAAAGAAATCTTGTGAGAACGGTGGTTCAATAATTTCAAAAGAGATATTTAAATCCTCAATTTTGTTTAAAGTTG
Source organism: Staphylococcus sp. HMSC036D05 (assembly GCF_001836225.1). Classification (NCBI taxonomy): domain Bacteria; kingdom Bacillati; phylum Bacillota; class Bacilli; order Caryophanales; family Staphylococcaceae; genus Staphylococcus; species Staphylococcus sp. HMSC036D05. Next base: position 468,049 of record NZ_KV827781.1, read on the forward strand.
CCCTAAAGCCTCGACGTTTTTTACCAGAAGTCGTGAAAGTGGTTAAATCAATAATTGCTTCCTCTCCCAATTTGAAAAATTGATTTCCAAAATTGTGATAAAGTGGCATGTGACGATCACTAATTTGATAGAAAATAATATTGTAACCACGATATTCAGCAAATTGATAAAATTTTTCCAATAAAGATTCAAATGTGTTGGGATCTCCAATTGGATCGCCTAGTACTACTAAAGTGTTAGATTTATAACGGTACATAAGAAATGATTTTTCATTTTCATCGATAAAACAATCTTTATCTCCACTATAAACAAGATGACTCAAATAATTCCCACCATATTCATGAATAATCGACTCACAAATTGATACATCAGTCATACGATGAGGTCGCTCGAATTTATAATCGAAAAGCCACGCAATTAAACCAACAATGATAATTACAATTAAAATCGTAATCCAGAAGTAATATCTTAATAACGACGTATCTACTTCTATGTGATAAATATCTAATGCATAGAGTGTTTCTGCAATTAGAAAATGATTTAAATATAAAACAATCACACTTACTATTAACATTAAAACTAACTTTCTGAAACGGAAAGGACGTTTAAGGACTTGCGCACGACGATAAGCTAAAACTAATAATACAAAAATAAGCACAAGCCAAGTTAATAATAAGAACGACGCATACGTGTAAATTGTAGCTGCAACAATTAATATAATAGAAATCATCGCAAAGATAATCGCACGTCGACTCTGTTTAAAAATACCTCTCACGTTCAAGATAAGTAATAAACAAGCACTCGTATGAATGGCTAAAGTGATATAGTAAGCAAAGTGATTATCATCATATAAGCCGTCATAAACAATCGTTAAATTATTAATAAAGAAAATCAAACTTGTTAAAAATACTAATGTTGCTAATGAAAATGAAGGTATTTTAGCTAAAATGTCTTTCTGATAAGATCTTAAAAATGACGTGAAATCTTTCGCAGGAACATAATATTTCGAACCTTCAATATATTTCTTAGCAGTTGTACCAAATTCAAAGGTAGATAATACCAGTGCAATAAGTACTGGCACAAAATAATACGCAAATCGATAAAGTAGTAAAGCTAAAAGTATTTTTTCTTCAGATACGCCTAAAGATTTAAGACCAAGTAATAAAACTAAATCAAAGGCCCCAAATCCACCTGGAATAAAACTGACTAAACCAGATAATGCAGCAATGACGAAAATACCAATAAACGTCATAAATGAGACGTGAATACCAACGATAAGTGCAGCAAAGTAAAGCACTGTAGCTGCCGCCATCCACTCTATACAAGATACAAGTGTACAATAAACACCCATATAGCGATTAGACTTATCCGCCGGTTTAACAATTGTATAAATAATAAATATTGGGAGGAATAACGCCACAATATATAAAATCCAACGCACCCATGTGATTTTGTCCATCATGTGTGATGCATTAAATACATGAAGAACGACTAATATGGACAAGAGACTAAGCCCGGTTAACATGGAAATTAATATAATTGAGATATAGTGAACGAGCTTTTTAGTATCATTTGTATAATTTTTATATACGAAAGCCCTAACCCCTGCGCCAATAAAGCCACCGAAACCGACAATCGCATTTAAAGCATTGATAATATAACTTACTCTTAATACTTTCGGTATCGGCATTTGTAATTTTAATGATTTGACTAAAATGATGTCATACAGTGACAGAAGAATCAGTGAAGCACCGCCACCTGCAAATAATAAAACAAGCCACACTCGATTAATTTTGCCAAATTGCATCAAAGTATCCTTAAAGTTTATATGCGATAGCTCACGATACAATGTGAAGATGACAAAAATGAATAACGCTGTGGCAAAGATAAATTTTAATATGGAAAATAATTTACTTTTTAATTCTTGAGTCATTTTTTCACTTCAATTCTAATTTAAATCTATTACATGTCAAAATATATCATAAAGCCAGCCGTTATAGAATATAAATTGATAGATATGTATCTAACAGAATTGTAATGCAAAGAAAGATTACATGAATTTGATGAAAATTTTATGCAAAACAGGTAAGTGAATCCTTCAAAACAACTTGTTAGACACTCATTTTTAATAAAAAAAGAGCGGAACAGAAATATAATTTAACAAAATTATATTCGTCGTCCCGCTCCCAACTTGCGCTGTTTTAAGACTAATATATTAAATGATGTCTCAACCTCGATTAAACACCACAACTAATCAGTAATTTCTTCTTCTTGTTTAATACTATAATCCCCAGCATCTTCCCCATAATAACGGTTATATCTACGTTTAAATAGTAAGAAGATATGAGAAACTAATACTTTTAATACAGCATAAAATGGAATACCAATAATAACACCTACAACACCCATTAAGTTACCTGCACATAGCAAGATAAATATAATTGTTAATGGATGAATTTTTAACGTTTTACCCATTACGTTAGGTGAAATAAAGTGTCCTTCAAAGAATTGAACAAGTGTCCATACAATGGCTAACTTAAGCAACATTAATGGAGAAGTAATAATTGCGATAACAATAGCAGGCGAAATTGCGATTGTTGGTCCCAGATATGGAACAACACTTGTTACGGCTGCAATACTTGCTAAAACTAAGGCATATTTTAATCCAATAATGGAATAACCTATAAATAATAAAACACCAATACAGAATGAAACGATAATTTGTCCTTGAATATATGAACCAACTTGAACGCTCATTTTTTCAAGTAAATCATGGAAGTCTTTTCTGAATTTTGGAGGCATAATTTTTGTAGTATAGTCTTTGAAGCGATGACCATCTTTTAACATAAAGAATAAAACGAAAGGTGTCGTTACTATAACTACGCCTACGTTTGCTACAGCCTCTGCAAATGATGCAAGTTTCGAACCAAAGCCATCAAAGTAATCTGATAACATCGATGGAATTTTCTTCTGAGCTGACTCTAGCCAATCATTAATTTGGCCCATATAGCCAGATAGAAGTGAATTATTTGTAATCTTATCTACTGATTGAGTGATCTTACTTAAATAATGTGGAGAGTTCTTAATGAAACTCTCTACTTGTGAACCAATTAATGGAATAAGTAAGTTCACTATCAATGTAATAATACCTACTATAGCAACATAGATAATTGTAATACCAAGTAATCTAGGTATTCGATAACGTTCCATTAAATTCACAATTGGATTAAATAAATAGAATAAGACTAATGAAACGATAATAGGTGCAGCAATCGTGTTAAAAACAATTATAAATGGTTCAAACACATAAGACACTTTATCAAAGATAAAAATGACTATACCTAGTAACACAAGTGCAGTTAAACCGTAAATAAGGTCATTGCCACCTAAAAATCTCATAAATCTTGATTCAGAAAAGCTAAAAATATGTTTTTTCTTTTCACTGGACTTATTTTCATTTGTCATTAAATTCACCATACCTTACATTTATAAGTCAATTGATATTGAGATTTGTATTAAGTTAGATTAATAAACGAATTTGTTTAAAAATACAATAATCATCATAACACAAAACAATTAAAGTTAATCATATTTGTTTGAAAATAGTAAAATAAATGATTCATTCATCGTTTGATATTTATTTGTGCTTCAAAATGATAAATATGTAATGCGAGATATACAATCTCAGATTCATCTATAATGACGTCAAATTGTCTTTGAATCATTTTCAATATTTTATAAGCAGTATTAAAACATTGCGGATAAAGTTGCTTAACCATAGAAATAAAATTGTCCTGAGCAGCGACATTTTCACCTTTAGTTAATCTATAAATTAAAAATTGTATGTGTCTGATAAAACGCTGATATTGAATTGTAGTTTTATCAATTTCATGATTTAAATCCGTTTCAATAATTGTCATAATTTTACTTATCAATTTATTAATTACTGATATATCATGCATGGATAAAACTTCAGAATTAGAAGCTATATGCAAAGCTATAAAGCCGATTTCATCTTCAGGAAAATGGACATCTAATGTCTGGTTCAAATTATTAATCACTTGTTTAGCAATTTGATAAGCATCACTATATAAATGTTGTGTTTCTATTGCAAAAGGATTAGAAATCACTTGATTTTGTTTTAATCTTTTATATGCGAAAATAATATGATCCGTGAGGGCTACAACTAAACTTTTATCATCAGTTCTAATCCCAGCATCAGAGATAATATTAACTGATTCAATTACTGCCTGGACAACGTGGTCTTCCCCCATTTCAACCAACGTTTGATAGTGTTCTTTTTGTTGTTTTTGTTCTAATTTATAAACCTTTTCAATGGAGGCACTGTCATCTAAAGTCATCCCCACTTTCTTATTAAACCCAATCCCTTTACCAATTAAGACAACTTCATGATTATCACTTGTGCATATGATGACGTTGTTATTTAGTGTTTTGGTTATCTCATATCTACTCATCATAATCACCTTTCTATTATCATTAGTAAGATTATAATGCTATTTTTTGAAAATGAAAAGCGACTTATGAAGGCACATATGTATCATTCACAAAGTGAAATTGTACAACAAAATATATAACTCGATATAAAAAAAGAACGACTTGATAAGCATATGAATGCCTCAAGTCGTTACGTTTACTTCATTATTTGTGATTACGAGGTATCTTACCTTGTTGTCCCCATGATTCAATACCAAATAAGTTGATTTCTAAATTTTCAGGTTTAAATACAGGTTTCTTACCTTCTTTACGTTGTTGCTGATAATCTTTCATCACAGCGAAGGCTATATTAGATAATCCGATAATCGAAATAATATTTACGATAGCCATTAATCCCATAAATAAGTCGGCAGTGCTCCAAACCGTTTCAGTTTTCGCAACTGCACCAATAAATACTAAAAGAACAACTAAACATCTAAAGATAAATAATACTGCTTTATTTTTAGATAAAAATTCGATGTTTGATTGACCATAATAGTAGTTACCAACTACAGATGAGAATGCGAATAAAGTAATTGCAACTGTTAAGAAAATACCGCCAGCAGAACCTAAATGTTCATTTAGTGCTGATTGTGTAACAGCCACACCTTGAGGTGCATTTTCTCCAAATTTCAAGCCAGAATATAACAGAATCATAATGGCTGTAGCTGTACAAACTAACATTGTATCAAAGAACACACCTAATGATTGAATTAAACCTTGTTTAACTGGATGCGGTACAGCAGCTGTTGCTGCAGCATTTGGCGCAGAACCCATACCAGCTTCATTTGAGAATAAACCACGTTTAATCCCTTGAAGTATAGCTGCACCTACAGCACCACCAGTGACTTGTTGTATACCAAATGCACTTTTAATAATAGTGCCAATCATTGGAACGATTTGATCAATATTTAATAATAAAATAACGAGTACCATTCCTATGTAAATGATTGCCATGATAGGTACGATGAGTGATGATAATGTTGCAATGCTTCGTACACCACCAAAAATGATAATAGCAGTGATAACCGCTAAGATAATACCAGTTATAACAGGACTCACATGGTATTGCGTATTTAGAGACTCTGCGATTGTATTAGATTGCACTGTATTAAATACAAACGCAAATGTAACCGTAATTAATGTCGCAAAGACAATACCTAACCATTTTTGGTTCAACCCTTTTGTAATGTAATAGGCTGGACCACCACGGAAACCGCCCTCTTTATCATGCACTTTATAAACCTGTGCTAATGTTGCTTCCATAAATGCACTTGCTGCACCAATAAATGCGATAATCCACATCCAAAATACTGCACCAGGTCCACCTAAAACGATCGCCGTAGCTACACCGGCAATATTACCAGTACCTACACGTGAACCAGCACTAATCGCAAATGCTTGGAAAGGTGATATTCCTTTTTTACCACTACTTAATGTCTCAGGTTTCTCAGTGAGTGCTCTAAACATTTCAGGCAACATTCTTAATTGGACAAATTTAGAACTAATTGTAAAGAAAAATCCTGCTGTTAATAGTAATCCAATAAGATATTGCGACCAAATCAAATCATTCCCGACTTGAACAAAAGATTTAAACCAGCCAGGAATCAAATTATCGAAATCTTGCAAATCGAATCCCTCTCATCCTCTTAAATTTATTCTCTTAAACGCACCAAGAGATTTATGCTACTTTTTTATCATCAAAAAAGTTTTACTAGTACTGAATCAGTACCGTATACCTAACTTTTTGAATCCTCAAATTAAACATAAATCCCTTGTGAATTTTTTAGTTAAGATTATTAAGAATAATTTTATCATTTTATTATGCGATTGCATATACTTTTTTTATTCTAAAACCATACTTACAACTTGTCCAAATTCATCTACATCGATGATAAATGAACCATTCGTATATTGTTCAGACAGATGAACATCAGTAATACTGCCCGATTCTTCATTACTATTTGAGAAAATTGTGTACGTTTCTTGATTTTCTCTCACTACAGCTGCATCGACAATGCGGTGTGGATTTTTCTTCAGCTCTTTTAATAAAGTAATACCGCGTTGAGCACGTTTCGCTGCTTGAAGCACTTTATAGCTAATACGTTTAATAGCGCCACGTTGTGTAACCATAATGATTGAATCAGATTCATTTACCTCTTCAGTCATCACCACATAATCTTCATCTTTAAGATTAATAGATTTAACACCTGCTGCTCTTAGACCTGTGTCTGATAATTCGGCTGTAGAATATGTAAGTGACATACCTTTATTAGTAATTACCGTGATAAGCTGATCCGATTCTAAACGTACCACATTGATTATTTCATCTTTGTCTTTCACTTTCATACCTACAAGTGGCTTATTGAATCTTGTTGTTTTAAATTGAGAGACACTACTCTTCTTAATCATTCCATTTCTTGTTGCCATTACATAGAAAGCATCATGATTAAAATCTTTTTCATTATAAACATTAATCACTTGCTCATCTTCGTCGATAGGAACAATTTGTGAAACGTGTTGACCTAATTCTTTCCAACGAATATCAGCTAACTTGTGTACTGGAATAAATAGATAACGTCCTTTGTTAGTAAATACTAATACTGTATCTTGAGTATTTACTTCTTGATATTTTAACAATCTGTCTCCGTCTTTTAATCCAATTTCAGTCACACCGCTCGCGTTAAAACTACGAGTAGATGTACGTTTGATATAACCGTGACGAGTAATACTTAAAATGACTTCCTCACTAGGAACCATAACCTCTTTATCGATTTTAATTTCAGAAATCTCAGCTTCAATTGCTGATAAACGATCTACTTTGAATTTTTTCTTAATCTCATTGAGTTCGTCTTTGATAACTGTTAATAACGCGTCATGATCATCTAAAATATTTCTTAATTTTTTAATTAATGCTTCTAATTCGTCATGTTCTTCTTCTAGTGCCACGATATCCGTATTAGTTAATCTATACAATTGTAGCATGACGATGGCTTCTGCTTGTGCTTCAGTAAAATCAAACTCAGCGACTAAATTATCTTTAGCATCTTTTTTGTTCTTAGAATTACGAATTAAAGCAATCACTTCGTCTAAAATAGATAAAGCTTTCATTAAACCTTCAACGATATGCATACGTTTTTCTGCATGATCTAAATCATAACGAGTTCGATTAGTGACAACTTCTATTTGATGATTTAAATAGCTTTCAATAATTTCTCGTAATCCCATTAATTTAGGTCTACCATCACTAATAGCGACCATATTGAAATTATAAGAAATTTGAAGATCAGAATTTTTATATAAATAGTTTTTAATCGATTCACTATTTACATCTTTCTTCAATTCGATAGCAATACGTAAACCAGTTCTATCTGTTTCATCTCGAACTTCTACAATACCGTCAACTTTTTTATCTGCACGAAGTTCATCAATGCGTTTAACTAAACTACTTTTATTTACTTCATAAGGTATTTCAGTAACAATAAGTTGCTTTCGTCCACTTCTTAACTCTTCTTCATCTACACGTGAACGAACGACTATTTTACCTTTACCAGATTCATAAGCTTTCTTAATACCATCAACACCCTGTATGATGCCACCTGTAGGAAAGTCAGGACCTTTAATATATTTCATTAATTGACTCACAGTGATATCAGGGTTATCTATGTATTTCAAAGTAGCTTGAATGACCTCTGCTAAATTATGAGGTGGAATATCTGTAGCATAACCAGATGAAATACCAGTAGAACCATTAACTAGAAGATTCGGGAATCTTGAAGGTAATACCATTGGTTCTAAAGTTGTATCATCATAGTTTGGAATGAAAGATACAGTTTCCTTATTAATATCGCGTAGTAATTCTTCAGATAACTGGCTTAATTTAGCTTCTGTATAACGCATAGCTGCAGGCGGATCGTTATCAATACTACCGTTATTACCATGCATTTCAATAAGTACGTGACGTAGTTTCCAATCTTGGCTTAAACGTACCATTGCATCATATACTGAAGAGTCGCCATGAGGGTGATATTGTCCAATAACATCCCCGACTGTTTTAGCACTTTTACGGAAATTCTTATCAAATGTATTACCACTTGAATACATTGCAAATAAAATTCGACGTTGTACTGGCTTTAATCCGTCTCGTACATCGGGTAATGCACGCTCTTGAATAATGTATTTACTATAACGACCAAATCGGTCACCGATAACATCTTCAAGTGACAAGTCTTGAATTATCTCACTCAATTCGTTTCCTCCTCAATATATTCTTCGTTCTCTAATACTTGAACTTCTTTATTATCTAAGATACTTTGATCTTCTTGCATACCAAACTCTACATGGCTTTCAATCCATTCACGACGTGGTGCAACTTTGTCGCCCATTAGTGTCGTTACACGTTTAGATGAGCGCACTTCATCTTCAACCTGTACACGTATTAATGTACGCGTCTCTGGGTTCATTGTTGTTTCCCATAGTTGTTCCGGATTCATCTCACCTAAACCTTTATATCTTTGTAATGTAAAGCCTTTACCCAATTGCTTTTGTAATTTTTCTAATTCATCATCCGTCCATGCGTATTCTACTTTTTTAGATTTACCTTTTCCTTTTTCCAATTTATATAAAGGAGGCAACGCTATAAAGACACGACCTGCTTGTACAAGTGGCTTCATGTATTTGAAGAAGAATGTTAATAGTAATACTTGGATGTGCGCACCATCTGTATCCGCATCGGTCATAATAATAATACGATTGTAATTACTATCTTCAATTTTAAACTCATTACCTACACCAGCACCAATTGTGTGAATGATTGTATTAATTTCTTCATTCTTAAAGATATCTTCAAGACGTGCCTTTTCTGTATTAATAACTTTACCACGAAGCGGTAAAATAGCTTGGAATTTACGGTCACGCCCTAGTTTAGCAGAGCCACCAGCAGAATCGCCCTCTACAAGATAGAGCTCATTTTTATCAGTGTTTTTACTTTGAGCAGGTGTTAATTTACCAGATAGTAATGTATCTTTGCGCTTGTTCTTTTTCCCAGAACGTGCATCTTCACGTGCTTTACGTGCAGCCTCTCGAGCTTGTTGCGCTTTAATAGCTTTTTTAACTAATGATTTAGAAAGTTGTCCTTTTTCCTCTAAGTAGAATGGCAATTTCTCAGATACAACTGAATCAACAGCACTTCTAGCTTCAGAAGTACCTAATTTAGATTTAGTTTGGCCTTCAAACTGTAGTAATTCTTCAGGGATACGTACAGAAATGATTGCAGTCAATCCTTCACGTATATCATTACCATCTAAGTTTTTATCTTTTTCTTTTAATTCATTAATACGACGCGCGTAGTCGTTGAACACACGTGTCATCGCAGTTTTAAACCCAACTTCATGTGTTCCGCCGTCTTTCGTACGAACGTTATTTACGAAACTTAGAATACTCTCAGAATATTGATCGTTATACTGGAAAGCAACATCTACTTCAATATTGTTCGCTAATCCTGAAAAAGTAGTAACGTCATGTAGTACTTCTTTACCTTCATTGACATAACTAACAAATTCTTTAATACCTTCTTCGTAATGGTAAACTTCTTCACGTTCTTTACCACTACGTAAATCAGTAAGCGTGATTTTTAAATTTTTTAATAAAAACGCAGATTCTTGTAAGCGTTCACTTAAAACATCAAAATTAAATGACGTTGTCGCCTTAAATATCTCTGGATCAGGTTTAAAAGTGACTTTCGTACCCGTCTTTTTAGTTTTTCCTTTTTTATTCAAACCTGTTGCAGGCATTCCACCATCTTTAAAACTTTGAGTATAAATATTTCCATCTCTATGTATTTCAACTTCTAACCATTCACTCAAGGCATTAACAACTGAGGCACCTACACCATGAAGACCACCTGATGTTTTGTAGCCGCCTTGACCAAATTTACCCCCAGCATGCAAAATCGTGAAAATGACTTCAACAGTTGGTTTACCAGAGGCATGGATACCTGTAGGCATCCCACGTCCATTATCTTCAATTGAAATACTGTCATCTTTATTAATAGTTACAGTAATTTCATCACCATAACCGTTTAATACTTCATCGACGGAGTTATCGACAACTTCATATACGAGATGATGTAATCCACGTTTATCAGTTGATCCTATGTACATACCAGGTCTCTTTCTAACAGCCTCAAGGCCTTCAAGCACCTGTATAGAATCATCTGAATAAGTATTTTGTTTATTCATTGCCAATGATTTCGCCCTCCTACAAACGTACGTTCGTTTTTAAAACTATACAATAGTTATTCTTATATAAATTGGCTTAAATTGCAAGTATCATTTATATAATCAAGTTGTTTTGATTGCAGTAATTCAATAAATTGAATTATCAATGTTCTAATTGTTTATGAATATGGTAAAATGAAGCTAAGTCACTAAAGGATGTGTAAGTTTTATGATGATTGTCGTCATGTTAGTTTTAAGTTATCTTATCGGTGCATTTCCAAGTGGATTAGTAATTGGAAAGTTATTCTTTAAAAAGGATATTAGACAATATGGGAGTGGCAACACTGGAGCAACAAATAGCTTTCGTGTTTTAGGGAGGCCAGCTGGTTTTGTAGTAACATTTCTAGATATTTTCAAAGGATTTATTACAGTCTTTTTCCCATTATGGTTCCCAGTACATGCGGACGGAGTGATTAGTACTTTCTTCACTAACGGGTTGATTGTAGGGTTATTTGCAATTTTAGGCCATGTGTACCCTATCTACCTTAAATTTAATGGTGGCAAGGCTGTAGCTACAAGTGCTGGAGTAGTACTTGGCGTTAATCCAATTCTACTCTTAGTCTTAGCAATTATATTTTTCAGTGTTTTGAAGATATTCAAATATGTTTCATTATCTAGCATTATCGCTGCTATTAGCTGTGTCATCGGCTCTCTTATTATACATGACTATATATTGCTCGGAATGAGTGGACTTGTATCAATTATACTCATTATTCGACATAGAACAAATATTGTTAGAATTTTTAAAGGTGAAGAACCTAAAATTAAATGGATGTAACTTAAAATTTGAAATTCAACACTAGAGGTATGCTTACTTCTAGTGTTTTTATTTTCAAAAATTATAGAACGGCTAAACTCAGTGTTTTTTTAATACGCTTGTAGGCTGTATAAATTATCTTTACATTTGTGATGTGCTATAATGCGAATATTATTAAGGATTTAAATTACATTTTAAATATAATTAATACTGAAGGGGTGAAAAAATGAATATTGAACTTACAGATAAAGCGGTTAATTGGTTCAAAGATGAACTTGATTTGCCAGAGGCTAATAAAGTACTTCAATTTTATGTAAGATATGGTGGAGAATTTCAACTTAAACAAGGATTTAGCCCTGCGTTTAATGTCGAGCAACGAGAAGATATAGAAATAGGTTTTGAAAAGAGCTACAATGGTTTAAATGTTGTTGTAGCTGAAAAAGACTTATGGTATTTCCAAGATGATGAAATCAAGGTAGATGTTGTGAATCATGAAGATGAAATATCATATAGTAAAAAGTAAAAAAAACGACCCGCTTTTGAATCACTCAGAAGCGGGTCAATTTAATATTTATAAATTTTCGAGGCCATTTTTAACTTCTGCATCTTTACCTTCTTGATTGAATTCGGAAACTTTACTATAAGTTTCATGCCATTCAGGGAAGTAACGATCTAGACGAATAGGTCTAAAATTATCAGCTTTCATACAAATTAATTCAGTTGATCCTGTAGTTGCAAGTTCACCTTTTTCATTGTAAACCTCATAACAATATAAAGAACGTAGTCTTGAATACTTTTCAACCCATGTTTTAATCGTTACTTTTTCAGGATAAAAAATAGATTTCTTATACTTGATATTTAAATCAGTTACAGGAGAAATGATACCTTCTTTCTCCATATCAGCATAGCTAAATCCCAGTTTTCTTATGTAGTCTGTTCGAGCAACCTCAAACCATGTAGCATAGTTTCCATGATAAATAACTCCCATTTTATCTGTTTCTTGGTACCTCGCTTCAATTTCAGTCAAACTATAAATCATATTAATAAGTCCTTCTTTCAACTTTTGTTTCTTAGTTATATTGTAAGCATAACACAAAGAAGCCGTGCCAACATAAACGTTAACACGGCAAGTGGTTCAACTTAACACATACTTAAATTATGATGAAATAAGATTATTGTGCTAATTTATTTCTTAGTACCATTTGTAAGATACCACCATGACGATAGTAATCTAATTCTACTAATGAGTCGAAACGTACGATAGCTTCAAAGTCTACAACATCGCCATTTTCTTTTTTAGCATGAACTTTAACTAAGTCATGTGGTTGAACATCTTCAGTAATATCTACTGAGATTTCTTCTTTACCATCTAAACCTAATGACTCTGCAGAATCACCTTGTTGGAATTGTAATGGTAAAACACCCATCATTACTAAGTTTGAACGGTGAATACGTTCGTAACTTTGAGCAATAACAGTTTTAACACCTAATAAGTTAGTACCTTTAGCTGCCCAGTCACGAGAAGATCCCATACCATAATCATTACCTGCTAATACAGCTAATCCTGTACCATCTTCTTTATATTTCATTGCAGCATCATATATTGGCATAATTTCTTCAGTTGGCCAATAAGTTGTGAAGCCACCTTCAGTACCTGGAGCTAATTGGTTTTTAATACGAATATTTGCAAATGTACCTCTTACCATTACTTCGTGGTTACCACGACGTGAACCATATGAGTTAAAGTCACGAATAGGTACATCATGATCTAATAGGTATTTACCTGCTGGTGTATCTTTACCGATAGCACCTGCTGGAGAAATATGGTCAGTTGTAACTGAATCACCAAATTTACCCATCACACGTAAGTCTTTAAGTGGTTCAATTGTTCCTGGTTCTTTAGATAAACCTTGGAAGAATGTTGGATTTTGAATGTATGTTGAATTTGGATCGAAATCATATAATGGTTCATCAGTAACATCGATTTCATTCCACATTTCATTATTATTATATACATTTTTGTATTCTTCTAAGAATAATTCTGGAGTAACGACACTATCAACAGTATCTGAAACTTCTTTAATTGAAGGCCAGATATCTTGTAAATAAACATCTTCTCCATCTTTGCCTTTTCCAATAGGTTCATTTTGTAAATCGATATCTACCGTACCAGCTAATGCATAAGCAACAACCAATTGAGGTGAAGCTAAGTAGTTAGCTTTTACTAATGGGTGGATACGACCTTCGAAGTTACGGTTACCAGATAATACTGAAGTTACTAATAAATCTTCGTCCGCAACTGCTTTTTCAATTTCTGGTAATAAAGGACCTGAGTTACCGATACATGTAGTACAACCATAACCTACTAGGTTGAATCCTAAATCATCTAAGTATTCTTGTAAGCCAGAATCTCTTAAATAACCTGTAACAACTTTTGAACCTGGTGCTAATGAAGTTTTAACGAATTCAGGTACTTTAAGACCTTTTTCAACTGCCTTTTTAGCAACTAAACCTGCACCTAACATAACGTAAGGGTTAGACGTATTTGTACAAGATGTAATTGCAGCAATTGCAATGTCACCAGTTTTCATTGTTGAAGTTGAACCATCATTGAATTTAATTTCTGCTTTCTTATCAAATTCACTGTCATCTAAACCATGACCTTGGTTGCCTGCAGGAGCAGTAACAGATTTTTCAAATTCAGTCTTCATGTCACTTAAGAAAATTAAATCTTGAGGACGTTTAGGACCAGATAATGAAGCTTCAACTGTAGATAAATCTAAGTCAATAACATCAGTATATTCTGGGTCTTCTTTTTCAACATCAAAGAACATATTATTTTGTTGTAAATATTCTTTAACTAATTCAATATGGTCATCTTTACGACCAGTTAATTTCATGTATTTAAGTGATTCTTCATCTACTGGGAAGAAACCACAAGTTGCACCATACTCAGGTGCCATGTTAGCAATTGTAGCACGGTCAGCTAATGGTAAATGTTGTACACCAGGACCGAAGAATTCTACAAATTTACCGACCACACCTTTTTTACGTAACTCTTCAGTAACACGTAAAGCTAAGTCAGTTGCTGTAGAACCTTGTGGTAATGAATTAGTTAAACGTACACCGATTACTTCTGGAATTGGGAAGTAAGATGGTTGACCTAACATACCAGCTTCAGCTTCGATACCACCAACGCCCCAACCTAATACGCCGATACCATTGATCATTGTAGTATGAGAGTCAGTACCAACTAAAGTATCTGGGAATGCAGTTTGTTCACCATCAACGTCACGCACGTGGACAACATTAGCTAAATACTCTAAGTTTACTTGGTGTACGATACCTGTTGCAGGTGGTACAGCGTTATAATTATCGAAAGCTTTAGTAGCCCAGTTTAAAAATTGATAACGTTCATAGTTACGTTCAAATTCTAATTTCATATTTCGTTCTAAAGCATCAGGGTTTGCATAGCTATCTACTTGTACTGAGTGGTCAATAACTAAATCAACTGGTACTTCAGGGTTAATTTTATTAATATCTCCACCCACATCATTCATAGCTTTACGTAATGATGCCAAATCTACTACTGCTGGCACACCTGTAAAGTCTTGCAAGATTACTCGAGATGGTTTGAAAGGTACTTCACCTTCGTTACCTTCGTTACCTTCTTTACCAAATTCACTTAATGATTTAATGTGATCGTCAGTAATTACAAAGTCGTCTTCTTGACGTAATACAGATTCTAACAAAACACGAATTGAGTAAGGTAATTTTGAAATTTTAGTTAAACCTTTTTCTTCTAATGTCTTTAAATCATAGTAAGTGTATGACTGGCCATTTAATTGGAAATGTTTCTTTGCTTGTTCTTTAAAATTAGAAGCCATTTAATATCCCCCTTGATATTTCTATATATTTATATGCCGTTAATTAAATTGTATTATTATATGTTTATCAAAACAACTGTGTAACATCATAAAAGACACTATTTACGTTTCGCATTTTTAATCAGGTAGTATAAGTAAAAGTTATCATTGACTGTTAGTGCAATAAGTAAATATTATTAATTGAGAATGGTTATCAATCCCAATTAAAATGAACCTTTTTGCTTTTCAAAAAATTTAATAATAAAAAAACCTATAGTATGAATTAATTTTCATACTATAGGCTAAAATTTAACTATTCTTCTTTTTCTTTATTTCTTCTAGCTTCTCTTTTTTCAAGAATATCTGACTCATAATCTTCTTGTTGATATTTAACATAATCTTGTAATCGATGTTTATTTGGAGTCAGTGTTAAACCAAGGAACTTACGTTCTTGATTGGCATCTTTATAGAAACTAATCATCATCATTATGACGACGAACGAGAATGGGAAGGCACTAATAATCGCAGCACTTTGAATAGAATTCAACGCTTTTGAACCATCACCGCCACCAGCTAGTAACAGTACGAATGCAATTAGAGCTTGTGCAATACCCCATGTAACTTTAACTAAACTACTTGGATTTAGAGAACCAAATGTTGTTTGCATACCTAAAACGAAAGTAGCTGAGTCCGCAGAAGTTATAAAGAATGAAGCAATTAATAATAATGCAATGATAGATAGTACAGTACCTATTGGCATATGATTAAAAACACCAAATAGTTGCGTTTCTGGTGACATTTTGAATAATTCAGGATGTTTTTTACCTGTTTCAATACCTAGTACACCAAACACACTGAACCATACAAAGCTTACTAAAGCTGGAACTAATAATACACCTGAAATAAATTCTCGGATTGAACGTCCTTTTGATACACGGGCAATAAATACACCAACAAATGGACTCCAACTTAGCCACCAACCCCAATAGTAAAGTGTCCAAGTAGACATCCAATCACGTTTTTGGCCATTTAAAGCTGCAGTATCAAAACTGTTGAATAAGAATGTATTAAGTAAATTACCAGTTGAACTAGTAAACATATTGAGTATTAAAACTGTAGGTCCAATAATTAATGTAATAATCATTAATATAGCACCTAAACCAATATTTAAGTTACTTAAATATTGAATACCTCTACTTAAACCAGACCATGCACTTGAGATGAATAAAATAGTTACAACTACAATAATGATTCCTTGGACTAATGTATTGTTAGGAACTTTAAATAGGTAATTCAATCCACCATTAATTTGTAAAGCTCCCATACCTAAGGAAACTGCTACGCCGACTAAAGTAGCAAAGACAGAAAGAACGTCGATGAATGTCCCAATAGGTCCTTCAACTTTATCTCCTAAAATCGGACGTAGTGTTCTAGAAATCAACCCAGGTTCATCTTTACGGAATTGTGCATATGCTAAAGCTAATGCAACCACACCGTAAATAGCCCATGCATGGAATCCCCAATGGAAGAATGTTGATCTTAAAGCTTCAGTATAGGCTTGAGTTGTTTTAGGATCAGCTGTTGGGGGCGCAGCAAAATCGGCCATTGGTTCAGCAGCACCATAGAAAACTAATCCTATTCCCATACCAGCACTGAATAACATTGCGAACCATGAAATTGAGTTGAATTCAGGTTTGTCATGAGGTTTACCTAACTTAAGTTTGCCGATTGGGCTGAAAATTAGGAAGATACAAAAGAAAACAATAATCGTAGTAAGAATTAAGTAATACCAACCTAATTTATTAGTAATCCACATTTTAATAGCATTTGTAATGCCATCAAACTTCTCAGGCCAGATTGCACCTATGAGTACGACTATAGCTACTATAATCGAACTATAGATGAATACAGAAGAAAACTTCTTATTCCCTCTTTTTTGAGAAGAAGAATTCATAATTAATTACTCCCTTCATCCAAATATTTAATTTTCAAAGTAGTAAAATTAAATAATTATATTTTTATCTTAAAAAATTTAACTTTACTAATACACTTCTACTAGGATATCAAACGTCTTTTTCATAATCAAATTTGCATAAATATAGTATTTGCTAAATTTATTATATGTTGTATAATTAGTCTTACATTTTACATAGAAAGGGACTATACATATGTTAAAGGAATTTAAAGAGTTCGCCCTTAAAGGTAATGTATTAGATTTAGCCGTTGCCGTAGTAATGGGCGCAGCATTCAATAAAATTGTCACTTCATTAGTTCAGTTCATCATTATGCCTTTAATAGGTAAAATCTTCGGTTCAGTAGATTTTGCTAAAGATTGATCTTTTTGGGGCATAAAATATGGTCTTTTCATACAATCAATCATTGATTTTATAATTGTTGCTTTTGCTCTTTTCATCTTTGTAAAAATTGCTAATACAATTATGAAAAAAGAAGAAGAAGAGGAAGAAGTAGAAGAAAATACAGTATTATTAACTGAAATCAGAGACCTATTAAGAGAAAAAAATTAATAAACATTTGAGGTTGGGACATAATTAATTGTCTCAGCC
>NZ_KV827781.1:486107-563767 GCF_001836225.1 Staphylococcus sp. HMSC036D05
AATAATTTTGCTAAATTATATTTCTGTCTCACTCCCATTTTTTGTCTTCTAATTTCTCTTAAATTGTGTGTTGCTTTGGTATTGATTACTTGAAACCTCTAGTATTAATGGTATCCTTTGTTTTAATTCACTAACGTGAGAGATAATTCCTACCATTCTCCCCGACGATCTTAAATTGATGAGTGTATCAAGTGCTGTTTCCAACGTTTCTTGATCTAATGTGCCGAACCCTTCATCAATAAACATTGATTCTAAAGTAATACCTCCTGATTCTTGTTGCACGATTTCGCTTAATCCTAAAGCTAAAGCAAGAGAAGCTTGAAATGTTTCCCCGCCGGATAAAGAACTGATATGTCTAGATTTATTAGAATGAAAATCAAATACATCAATCTCTAAACCGCTAAACCCTTGAGAAATTGCTTCTCTCCTAACTAATTGATATCTATTACCGCTCATTTGCAATAGTCTTTGATTAGCTTGGAAGATAATTTTCTCTAAATAGTAAATCAGTACATAGTTCTCTAAAGTTAATTTGTGGCTATTTTTACCAGAAAGTATTTCAGTTAACAGAAATATCTCTTGTTGTTCTTTTAATTCATCATTGAGAATCGAAATAAGTTCTTTGATTTGTTTGATATTCTTAAGATTAGTTTCATTTTTATAATCTATCGTTGCAATTTCTGAATTAATCTCATCTAGTTCTTGTTTTTTATTAATCAATTGAGCTTCAAGATCTTCTATATTTGATAATTCTTTGCCGTTAACAAGTTTTTCCAAGCGTTTTATTTCGAATTCATAGTTTTGATATTCTAGATTATACTTATTTATCTTTTCTTCAATCGTTTGCTTTTGATTACTTAACTCAATTGTCTCTTCTATTTGTTCATAAGTTTCAAAGCCAATACGCTTCATTTCTTTTTCAATATTATTTTCAAGTTCTGTTTTTTCATTGTTTCTTTTTTCTAAATTATTATTAAAGTTCTCCACATTATTTAATTCAATGGTTAAATTACTTTTATTTTCAGTCAATTGATTTTTAATGTCATCTAAATGATTATTGAACGAATGTAATTCTTCTTTTCTCTTTTCATAGTAGTCTTTAAATGTACTAACCTTTTCAAATTCTGTACTAGCTTCAAAATCATTGAGTCTAATATTAATTTGTTCAAGTTGAGCTTTCTTATTATTTGTCTCTAAATCTAATTCGTGACGACTTTTATCAAGATCTTTTTCTTTCTCATTAATCGATTCTAAAAATTTATTTTCTTCTTGTTGTTTACTTTTAACATCTTCTATGTGTGCTAACTTAGTTTTGAGTGTCTCTATATCTTGTGTTTCTTGAACCTGAAAATCTAACTCACTTTCTCTATTTTTTAATTCTTCTCTTCTACTTTCTAATCGAATTAATGTTTCTTTTAGTGTGGTTTTATTATTTTCAAGTTTTTCTATCTGTTCTTTCTTTTTAGCAATTGACTCAAAATCAATATGTTCACCTAAAGATTGAATTTCATTACCACAAATTGGACAAGTGTCACCTATAGAAAGAGCTGATTTGATTTCTTTAATAAATGTTTGTTTATCATTAAGATCAACATTTGTAGCATCCACTTTAGCGATTAAAGATTTAATATTACTATATTTCTCATTCACTTCTTTAATTTTTTCATTGTTTTCCTGTCTGTCTTGTTGAATTTTCTTAAATTGGTTTTCTTTTTCTATATATTTATCTATATCCTCTATTGATTTTTTAAGTTCAATTATTTGTTGAGAATATTGATCTATTATTTCATAGTCTCTCGTCTTCCCATTAGATTGGTTTAATAAATTTTCTTTTTCAGCTTCAAAATGTTTATGCTTTTCTTCAAGTTTGCCTATTTCTTCAATTAATTCCGGTTTTCGGTTATAACTTTTTATGAAGGTATCAGCATTATTATAAAAATTAGCATTCAATTTAAGATAATCATTAATTTTTTCAAACTCTTTTTCTTTAGGCTGTAGAGTATTAAATTCATTTTCTAGATTTCTAATCTTCTTTTTAAAATTTTCCGCCTTAATCTCAGCTTTTTCTATCGCTAATTTTAATTCTTCGATTTCACTATTCACTACTTGTTCTCTCTTAAAAGAAGTGATTAGAATATTTGATTCATTTATTTTATTTAGTTCAACCTTTAGTTCTTTTATTTTGTCTTGTTCTTTCTTTAAATTTTCAAATTGTTCTTTTTGTTGGTTTAAAGCTTCAATATTTTGCTTCAACTCTTTATTTAAATTATATTTATTAGTAATTTCTTCTACTTCTTTATTAACTGATATCTTCTTATCTTTATAATCTGATAATAACTGTTTACCATAGTCAATGAAATCTGATGTCTTTTGAATAATTTTATCAGTTTGAGAGCTTTCAATTTCTTTTAACTTTGATAAATTGTCATTTTCATACGTAGCGAGACTGTTCCATAAATGATTGATTTGATTATATCTGTTTTCAATTTGAAGTTTTTCATTTTTAACACTATCCATTAAATAACTTCTTATTTCTTCAAAACGTTCACTATTAAATAACGTTCTAAGAATAGATTGCTTATCTTTACTATTTGATTGAAGAAATTTTTTAAATTCACCTTGAGGTAATATAAAGAGTTGACGAAATTGCTCAGCATTCACTCCTATTAATTGAACAATAAATTGATTTCCAGCATTCACTCTACTTTCTTTCAATTCATATTGATGATCAATTTGTTCATAAATATCAAGTTTTGCGTGCGTCTTTGTTGTGTTTCCTTCCTTTATAAAAGGTGCTTCTCTATGAACTTTAAAAATCTGATTATGAAGTTTAAACTCATAAGTCACGCTCATAGGTGATTTACCATCAGCAAAATGGCTTCTTAAGTCATCTTCTTTTCTATTTTCAGTAGAAGCTTTACCGAATAATGCATATACAATGGCATCAAAAATCATAGTTTTACCAGAACCTGTTTTACCACTAATTAAAAATAGCTGATTATTTTCAATTTGACTAAAGTCTATTGTCTCATTAAGGAAAGGACCAAAGTTATTTAATTGGAGTTTGATTGGTTTCATAATTTAAACTTCCTTTCCCATAATTTGATTTAAAATATCTGCAACTTTTTTTGACTGGTTTTCACTCATAGTTTCATTCGTCATTGTTTCATAAAAATTTTTAATAATCGATTGGTCGTCTTGTTTTTTTATCTCTATATTTCTATATTCTTCATTAATTTCAAAAGTTTGATTAGTTAGCGCTAATGTATTTGGATATATTTGCTTTAATTTCATCATAGGATCATTGATGTGAGACATATTCGAGAGTTTAAAATGTATATAATTATCTTTATTTTTGATTGGTAAACGCTCTTGAATGACATCATCATAATCTCCTTCTATGACTTCTAACTCACGTAAAGGCTTTATTGGTACAAATGTATCTTCAATATCATGTTTCTCTTTAATACGAACGATTCGGTAACCTTTCGCTTGATTAATTTCAGAAAATGAATATTGTAACAATGAACCACTATACTTAATCGTATTATCACTAATACTAAAAGGATGATGTAGATGACCAAGCATAACGTAATCAAATTGTTTAAAAGATTGTTTCTCTACTGATTCAACAGTTCCTATAGTTAGAGGTCTTTCGGATTCAGAAGTTTTACCACCTTGAATAGTTAAATGACCAATAAGAATGTTAACTTTGTTACGATCTATACTTTGAGTCATATATTCTAAACAGCTATTCAAAGCTTCTTGATGCGTTGATATGTCCTTATCTTTGAAAAAGTCTTGTACTTCACTCACAGTAGCAAATGGTAATGTGAAAAATTGAATACCATTAATCTCAATAGGCTTATGAATATCTTCTAATTTCGTCCTTATGTATAAATGATTGCTTTCAAACCACGATGCACCATAATTCAATCTTTCTTTTCCATCATGGTTTCCACTAATAATAATGATAGATATGTGAAGTTTGATATTCAATTCCGCAATTGTATCTTCAAGTAAACCCATTGTCTCCTTACTAGGATAAGATGTATCGTACAAGTCACCTGCAATAACTATAACGTCAGGTTTCTCCAATTTCATTTGATTTACAAACTGAGTTAACACGTATTTTTGATCTTCTAACAGTTGTTTACCATTTAATATTTTCCCAAGATGCCAATCAGCCGTATGTATGATTTTCATATTCATCCTCCTAATAAGAACGTTTGTTCGTATTTTTATTGTATAATCTTTTTATCATACTTTCAAGTAAAAAAGCCACTTATCAAATCTGATGACAAGTGGCTTTTCCCCCATTATTTAACTAATGATTTTTTTAATTTTTTATACTTATAAAACATTGCTAATCTCCAAGGCACAATCATACAAAATGCTAATAAGAAAAACATACCAGCAATTTCTCCAGGATCAATTTCATTACTAATAAAAATTTTGATGACTGTTCTTATGATTAATAAAGAAATTAAGATAACAGGAAAAGCTTTAGAGCGTTTCATATAGATTTCGCTACCTTTTACTTCAAATCTAGATGTCCAAATTAAAACCGTAGAGAAGAGTACGCCTAAAATTAGCGATTCCAACATTTCCATTCCAGTTAATCTGAAATATGGAATTATATACATTAAAGCTCCTGTCGCCATAAAAAATGGAGGTAAAATGATTTTCTTTTCATTAACAGGAAACTTTTGAGCTTTCATTCTGATTGCAATTACTACTGCACCCATTAAAAACGCGACTACAATAGAAAATATTAGATAAGCCAATTTGACACCTTCTTATGACATAAACTTAATACTCTTAATTCATCACATGATAGTATATCACTATCACTATATCAATGACTACTTTAAACTTTCTAAAAATTAAAAAGTTGAATAATTTAATTTGTAAAAATTGCTTATGGAAACGCTAGGATTGAGTGAAGCTTGTATTAATACACTTTCAATTCTGACATCTACCACCATGCGTTAAATGCGACTGAAAAATTAAATGATGTCCCAACTTCTTAGAAAAAGTAAAAAATCGGACGTCGCAATGCTATATATACACTGCAACGTCCGTCATAGTAAATTTTATTTACCTTTCATGTTTTGATCCATGTTTTTATTCATCATTGTCATCATCTGATTAATTTTCTTTTGTGATGGTTTTTGACCCATTTGCATCATCATCATACGTAGCATTTCTTCATTGATAGGTGGGTTTTTTTTGAGGTAATCCATCATATATTTTCTTGCTAGGAAGAAACCACCGATTAATCCTATGATAAGTGCTAAAATGATTAAAATTATTGCTAACCAAGTTGCCATTGTTTCACCCACTTTCTTTATCCTACTGAATTTTACTAAATTCACTTAGTTATTTCAAGAGCTTCTTTAAGACTCGTATATGCTATTCCAAAAGTTATGATAACAAATTACAGTTTTACAACACAATACAATCATCAATAATAAAATAAAAAGGTTACTAACTAATAAACTTTAGCTAGTAACCCAAATATAATATTGTTTATTTTACAATTCTAAGTATTTATTTACTTAAAATGTACGAATTTGATTTAAAATATTTTCTTTAGTGAAGCCATATTTTTCAACGACTAAATCTCCTGGAGCACTTGCGCCAAAGCCATCAATACCGATAACTTTACCTTCAGTACCTACATATTTATGCCAACCAAGTGGAGAAGCCATTTCTATAGCGACACGTTTTGTAAGAGAAGTTGGTATCACTGATTCTTTATATTCATCAGATTGTTGTTCAAATGCAAACCAGTTTGGCATAGATACGACTCTAACACCTTTACCTTGTTTGTCTAAGTCTTTGGCAGCTTCTACTGCTAAACTTACTTCTGAACCAGATGCTAATAATAAGTATTCAGGTTCTTTTTCAGTTTCAAATACTACATATGCACCTTTACGAACTCCTGCTTCAACAGTTTCTTCTGCAATATCTAATGTAGGAAGATTTTGACGAGTTAATACTAAAGAAGTTGGCGTATTTTCAGATTCAAGTGCAACTTCCCATGCAACACGTGTTTCATTACCATCAGCAGGACGAATAACGTTCATATTAGGAATTGCGCGTAAACCAGCTAATTGTTCAATTGGTTCATGAGTTGGGCCATCTTCACCTACTGCAATCGAATCATGAGTGAATATAAATGTTGAATTAAGACCCATTATAGCTGACAATCTTAAGGCAGGTCTCAGATAGTCACTGAATACAAAGAACGTTGCTCCATATGGATGTAAACCACCATGAGCGGCCATTCCATTTACTGCTGCACCCATAGCAAATTCACGTACACCAAACCATATATTTTTACCTTCAGGTGTTTCTTTGTCATAATCTTTGGCTTCTTTAACATTTGATTTATTTGAACCTGCTAAATCAGCAGAGCCACCGAAGAATGATGGTACAGTTTGACTAAGTTTTTGAATAATCTCTCCAGAATCTGCTCTAGAAGCTCCTTTATGATCTAAATCATATTTTGGTAATTCTTTTTCGTAATTTTGAGGTAATTTACCACTAATAGCTAACTTAAATTCTTCAGCTAATTCAGGGTATTCTTTACTGTAGTCCTCTAATTTAGCTTTCCAAGCATCTTCATTTTCATTTGCACGTTTTAGCATTGTAGTTTGGAAAATTTCATATACTTCATCTGGCACGTTGAAACGTTTTTCAGGATCTAAACCATACGCTTCAAAAGTAAGTTTTCTTTCATCTTCTCCTAATGGTGCACCGTGAACACCATTTGAACCAGCTTTATTAGGTGAACCAAAGCCAATTACAGTTTTCACTTCGATAATTGTTGGACCTTGTTGTGATTTAGCTTTATTAATAGCATTATCTATTTCTTCCAAGTCATTGCCATCTTTCACTAAGATGTAATTCCAACCATATGCTTCAAATCTAGATTTTGTGTTTTCAGAGAAAGATTTATTTAAATCTCCGTCTAAAGAAATATCATTAGAATCATATAACACAATTAACTTATCTAACTGGTTATGACCAGCAAATGACGCTGCTTCATGTGAAATTCCTTCCATTAAATCTCCATCTGAAGCTAACACATAAGTATAATGATTAACCATATCATAATTGTCTTTGTTGAATTTACCAGCCAAATGATTTTCAGCTAAAGCCATTCCGACTGACATTGCAAAACCTTGTCCAAGAGGGCCAGTTGTAACTTCTACGCCATCTGTATGTCTGAATTCTGGGTGACCTGGCGTCTTAGAACCCCATTGTCTAAATTGTTTAAGTTCTTCTAATTCTAGACTGCCAGATACGTGTAATAAACTATATAGTAAAGCAGACCCGTGACCTGCTGATAAGATAAATCTATCTCTATTAAAATAATCTTTAGATTGAGGATTAAAATTCAGATGACGTGTCCATAGTGTATATGCCATAGGAGCTGCTCCCATAGGTAAACCAGGGTGTCCTGAATTTGCTTTCTCGATAGCATCTATACTAAGCGCACGTATCGTATCGATAGCTAATTGGTCTTTTTCATTAAACATCGTTGTGTCTTCCCTTCTTCAAATAATATCTATATTTAATTATAACTTATTTTAAATTAAAATGATAAAGAAAAATCAGATAAATTCACTCACATCATATGATGAATAAACAATATCAATTCATTTAATCTTTCCCTTTATTTTCTCTTTCGGCCTGAATTTTCTTAAGTTTTTCAGGTGTTACATCATTACCTTCAGGGTCTATTACTTTAGTATTTTCGATTTGTTGTTTGAATCCCTTTCTAAATGAATCTAAATATTGTTTTCTTAGCTTTGATTGTTCTTTAGCCTCTGCTTCAGTTAAACCTTCTTCCTTCTTTTTCTTAGCTAATTCATTAATTCTGTCTATATTCAAATCTTCCTTAGACATATATTGCAACTCCTTTTTAATCAAATTACTTATTAAAGATGCTTATTTAATATTTTACGATGAGTTTCTATAAATAATATAGAAGTAAAATTCTTGAATAGAATATATCAAAAAAATGAGCATAACCAAATCGTTACGCTCATTTCATCCATCTTAATTCATTCTTTTATAATAGCTTTAATTAACTAATGCGAACACTGAAGTGTCATTTTGTTCGCTATTTTGTTTATATTCAACTTTATCATTAGTTTTATTATTATCTTTTTGATGAATTTCATGATCCGTCATTTCGTACGTTTGTTCTGAATGGGCACTTTGATTCACACTTAAAAAGAATGTTAGAAATACCATGCAAGAGACGAGTACTACAGCTATATATATTAAAAACTTTTGTTTTGTATTAGTTAACATCAATCTCACTCCTAGAACGTTTGTTTGTATATTTAATTTACCAGAACGAATGTTCTCTGTCAACAACAAAACGAACAAACGTTTGTTTTTATTGTAGATTAATGCTATAATCAAATTAAATAAAATTAGGGAGTGCCTATATATGAGAGAACTAACTAAACGACAAAGTGAGATTTATGATTACATTAAACATATTGTTCAAACAAAGGGTTATCCACCTAGTGTTAGAGAAATTGGTGAAGCAGTTGGCTTGGCATCTAGTTCCACAGTACATGGACATTTATCAAGATTAGAAGAAAAGGGCTATATTAGAAGAGACCCTACAAAACCAAGAGCCATTGAGATAGTTAGCGAACAATTAGATGAAGTAAATGTAGAAGAAACCATTCACGTTCCAGTAATTGGTAAAGTTACAGCGGGTATGCCAATCACAGCAGTAGAAAATATTGAAGAATATTTCCCATTACCAGAACATTTAACGTCAACGCATAACAGTGATATCTTTATTTTAAATGTAGTCGGCGACAGTATGATTGAAGCTGGAATTCTAGATGGCGATAAAGTGATTGTACGAAGCCAAACGATTGCTGAGAATGGTGATATCATTGTTGCAATGACAGAAGATGAAGAAGCTACAGTAAAACGTTTTTATAAAGAAAAGAATCGTTATCGTTTACAACCTGAAAATAGTACTATGGAACCTATTTATTTAGATAATGTCATAGTAATTGGAAAAGTTATTGGATTATACAGAGAAATGTAGTGATTAATTACTATTCTCTCTAATAAGACCTCCTTTATCATATATAACTCATATAACATGTAAAAAGACTAGGCAGTTCATTTACCGAACTACCTAGTCTTTTGTTTAGAACCTTTTTTTAAAATATCTTTGACTTTATCCAATACATCGGGTTGTTTTTCATTTTTAGTTGTCATATATATCTACATCCTTACAACATACAAATACCCCTATATCTTTTAGATAAACGTTTATCCGGTATAATCTTCGGTCCAAAATGGTTGTTTATCTTCATTAAAGTCAACACCTAAACCTAAATTCTTATAATGCGTATTGAGTATATTCTTTCTATGACCTAAGGAATTCATGAGTCCCTCGTGAGCATATATACTACTTACTTGCCCATAGGCCAAGTTTTCTCCGGCCGAATTAAAATCTATATGGTCCCTTTTCAATCTATCAAATGGAGAGTTCCCTTGTTTGTCGGTATGATCGAAAAAGTGATCTTCAGACATATTGACACTGTGCTTTCTAGCAGTATTAGAAATTGCGCTTGAATATTTCAAAGTATTTAATCCATGTTGTTTACGTTCTGAATTAACTAAATCAAAATCTTGTAATTCAAAACTCTTTTCCAGTGATTTAGAAGGAGCTCCATATTGATTTCGTAAACGATTCTCCATATTTTCACTTACTTGCAACAATGAGGTTACCCCATTACTTTCATGTTTATCATAGAACACCGTCGTGTATACATGATCTTTGTGGAACACATCGTACTCTTTATTTTTAACTTCGAAACGATATCTCCCTTTATTAATATATTGAATGGGGTTTCCTAACCGAGATCTAACAGTTTCTTTAGGTGTTGCATATTTTATCTTTGATTTTGAAGAAATTAAGTTCTGATTTGTATACATCGCATTAACTCGATTTTTAATATAGCTAATCATAATAAAGTTATTATAATCTTTGTCGTAATACGTATACCAATTTGTTCCGTACTCGTTTGAAGTTACACGCTTTTGATGTCCTAATTTATTTTCAACATCTTTTTTAGTCATATTCATTTGAATATTGTTAATTGCAAATTCTTGTTTATTTGGTATAGCTAAAGCATTTTCACTACTGTTTGTATCATCATTTAACCAAATGTCTACTTGGTGTCGAACCTCATTTTGAAAATGAACCAAAGGCGCTACTTCTTTAATCGGAGTGAATATAACAACACATAATAAAACTACAAAAAATAATAGAAACCTTTTAATTATTTCCACCTACTACTTCATATTAGTCTCTATCACCATTAAAAATAGAGTTTCTCACAATGACATAGTCAACAGTTCTTAGTGATTTCAAGTCTTTACCACCTGCATATGAAATTGAACTTTGTAAATCTTGTTGCATCTCAGTTAAAGTATCTTTAAGTGAACCTTTATGTTCTACAAACATCTTTTTACCTTCAACATTTTTATGTTCACCTTTTTGGAATTCTGAAGCACTACCAAAATACTCTTTATATTTTTTACCTTCAAGTTCAACTGTTTCACCTGGAGACTCTTCGTGTGCCGCAAATAGTGAACCAATCATAACCATTGATGCTCCAAATCGAATGGATTTGGCAATATCACCATGTGTTCTTAATCCACCGTCAGCTATAATAGGTTTTCGTGCTGCTTTACTGCAGATATTAAGTGCAGCTAATTGCCAACCACCTGTACCAAATCCTGTTTTAATTTTAGTGATACAAACACGTCCTGGTCCAATACCTACTTTAGTGGCATCAGCACCTGCATTCTCAAGCTCTCTAACGCCTTCAGGTGTTCCAACATTACCAGCAATCACAAAGCTTTCTGGTAAATATGTTTTGATATGTTTAATCATATTAATTACAGAGTCTGAATGACCATGTGCAATATCGATTGTAATATACTCAGGAACTAGAGATTCTGAAGCGAGTTCTTCTACAAATTTAAATTCATTATCTTTCACGCCAACAGAAATTGAAGCAAATAGCCCTTCATTTTGCATCTTTTTAATGAAAGGAATACGTGCTTTCTCATCGAAACGATGCATAATGTAGAAATAATCATTTTTAGCAAACCATTGAGCTAATTCTTCATTCATTACAGTTTGCATATTTGCAGGTACCACAGGTAATTTAAAAGAACGTGGTCCAAACTTTATAGAAGTATCACATTCTGAACGACTACTAACAATACATTTATTTGGTATTAATTGTATATCTTCATAATCAAAAATCTTCATTTTTTCTTTTTCCCCTTACAATAGAAAATTTTAAATAGGATTAATTTATTAAAACCGAATAATCTCATTAAAAATACTTATATTATTCAGTTATTTATATCCTTATTAACTGTACATTGTTTTTCGACTATTGTAAATGGACTAAAGACTTATATTAAAATTACCAGCTAGATTTTTTAACGCCAGGAATTTGACCTTTATGTGCATGTTCTCTAAAAGCAATTCTAGACATTTCAAATTTACGTAAAACGCCTCTTGGTCTACCAGTGACTTTACATCTTCTAGTAAGTCTTGTAGGAGAAGAATCTCTTGGTAGTTTTCTTAAAGCTTCGTAATCACCTTTTGCTTTTAATTCTTTACGCAACTCATAATATTTTTCTACAAGTTCTTGTCTTTTTTGTTCTTTTACTACTTTAGATTTCTTAGCCATTAAAATAACCTCTTTTCTATAAATCGTAATTATTACGTTTTATAGAATAACATAAATTCTCATTTATACAAGTAAAAAATTTCTTTTAACAATCATCATACATGTCTACTAATTTACCCGTCTGTCATTAAAAACTATTTAAGCAACAAAAAAGTCTCTTCCATAAATTACAGAAGAGACTATCAATTTCAAATTGTCGTATTTGAAAGATAAGAAAATTATTTAGTTTCACGATGTAACGTATATTTATTTAATCTAGGGCAGTATTTTTTCATTTCAATACGTTCTGGATTATTACGTTTATTTTTAGTAGTAATATAGTTACGATCGCCACATTCAGTGCAAGCTAATGTAATATTTACGCGCACGTTAAACACCCTTTCTAATGTTGTTAGGAATTCTTACGATTTAAAATTCTACCATATTATATGAAGGTGTGCAATCTAATCATTTCAAATTAATTATTTAAAATTTTCATAAGTTTCGTCTTTTTCAGTTTCCAAATCAATTTGGTTGATATCGATGTCTAATGCTTTAGCTACACCTTTACCATATTCTGGATCAGCTTTATAACAATGACGTATATGACGAATTTTCACATCTTCAGTCACCCCGTCCATCGCATTTGCAGTATTAGTAAAGATACGTTCTTTCGCATCATCTGATTGTAAACGGAATAACTTACCTGGTTGTTCAAAATAATTATCATCATCTTGACGGAAGTTATATTCATAACCATCGCCATCAGTTGGGAATGGCGGTTTCTTGAATTCAGGTTGTGAATCATAAACACCTTGGTTATTAGGATAATAGTGCGGCCCTCCACCTTGGTTATCATCTAAGAATCGCATTTGACCATCACGACTAAATGGGCATAAGTTCTCTACGCCAACAGCTTTAGGTTGATTAACAGGAATTTGCCAGTGGTTAACTCCTAATCTATAACGTTGTGCGTCACCGTATGAGAATAATCGACCTTGTAACACTTTATCAGGTGAAAAGTCTAATCCAGGTACAATATTTGTAGGTGCAAATGCGGCTTGTTCTACATCCATAAAATAGTTCTCAGGATTGCGGTTTAATTCAAACTCTCCGACTTCTATTAATGGATAATCACCTTTGTACCATACTTTAGTTAAATCAAATGGATTGTCTGGATGATTTTTAGCTTGTTCTTCTGTCATAACTTGGATATACATTTTCCATTTAGGATAATCCCCTTTTTCAATGGCATTGTATAAATCTTTTTGAGAAGAATCTCTATCCATTCCCACGATTTCAGCCGCTTCTTCATCAGTATAGTTTTCAATACCTTGTTGCGTTCTAAAATGGTATTTTACCCAAACACGTTCACCTTCGTCATTATACATTGAATACGTATGGGAACCGAATCCATGCATATTACGGAACCCTTTAGGCATACCACGATCTGACATTAAGATTGTAACTTGGTGTAATGATTCAGGGACCCCTGTCCAGAAATCCCAGTTATTTTGAGGACTTCTCATATTTGTTCGAGGATCACGCTTCACAGCACGGTTTAAACTAATAAATAATTTTGGGTCTCTAAAGAAGAATACAGGTGTATTATTTCCTACTAAATCCCAGTTACCGTCTTCAGTGTAGAATTTTAAAGCAAATCCTCTAATATCACGTTCTAAATCTGCAGCCCCTCTTTCACCAGATACTGTTGAGAAACGTGCAAACATTTCAGTTTGTTTTCCAACTTCAGAAAAGATTTTAGCGTTCGTATATTTTGTTATATCATTTGTCACTGTGAAAGTACCGAAAGCCCCAGAACCTTTTGCATGCATACGACGTTCTGGAATAACCTCGCGATCAAAGTGTGACATTTGTTCTAAATAATAAATGTCTTGCATCAATAAAGGACCACGCGGACCAGCTGTCATACTATTTTCTCTATCTGATACTGGTGCACCAAATAAGCCCGTTAATTTCCCATCTTGTTTTGACATTATAAGTTCCCCCTCTTATTACTTTTTATAATAATTACAATGTAATATACATTGTAATTAAACCCGTTTTAATAAGCAATTAAACACAAATTCACTACGTATTAGAATTTTCACAGAAATTTTAAATATTTTTTCACTTTAAAGTGCTAAAAAGTTATTGAATACTCTAACTAAAACGATTAAAATGGTGGATATATTTAATTAGATGGGAGACACCATATGGAAGATAACAATATGAAACGAAGTCTCAATTCGAGACATATATCTATGATTGCAATTGGTGGCGCTATCGGTACAGGTCTATTTGTAGCAACCGGCAGTGTAATTTCACAAGCTGGGCCTGGCGGTGCAATATTAGCCTACATACTTATTGGAGTTATGCTTTACTTTTTAATGTCATCTATTGGTGAATTAGCGACATTTTACCCAGTTTCAGGTTCTTTTAGTTCCTATTCTACCCGTTTCGTTGACCCTTCTTTAGGTTTTACTATGGGTTGGCTTTATTGGGGAATGTGGTCGCTTGTAACAAGCGTGGACGTCATTGTAGCTTCAAATGTTTTACAATTCTGGGATGTATTTAAAGTATTAAGTCCTTTAACTTGGAGTTTGATATTCCTAACATTCATTTTCTTAATCAATATATTTTCAGTAAAAGCCTTTGGTGAAACTGAATTCTGGCTATCACTTATTAAAGTCATTACGATTATTGTTTTTATAATATTTGGTATATTAATGATTTTCGGTATATTAGGTGGCCATTCTTATGGTTTTGAAAATTATACTAAAGGACAAGCACCATTTGTTGGAGGTATATCAGGAATATTGAGTGTGTTACTTGTAGCCGGATTCTCTGTTGGAGGTACCGAAGTTGTTGCAGTAACTGCTGGAGAGTCTAATAATCCTCAGAAATCTATGCCTAAAGCGATTAAACAAGTTTTCTGGAGAATTCTCTTATTCTATGTTTTATCTATCGCAGTTATCGCGGCAATTATTCCATATACAGATCCTTTGTTACTTAATAAACACGAATCTGTTTCTCAAAGTCCGTTTACAATCGTATTTGATAGAATTGGTATTGCGTTTGCGGCATCAGTAATTAATGCGGTCATTTTAACTTCACTATTATCAGCGGCGAACTCTGGTATCTATACAACGAGTAGAATGCTATTTTCATTAAGTGCAAATGGTCAAGCTCCTAAATTTTTCGGTAAGTTAAACGACAAAACTAAATTACCAATGCGTGCGTTAGTTACAACTTATGTATTAATTGTGCTTGTCATTATATACGCAAATTTTAATGCTAACGCAGTGTTTAATCTTCTTAATATCATTGGTTCAATGGTTATAGTTGTATGGGGATCAAGTATATGGTCTCAAATTAGATTACGTAGAGCTATTAAACGCCAAGGTAAGAATCCAAATGAATTACTGCCTTATAAAGCACCATTTTATCCAGTTGGTCCAATTATAGTGATTATTACATTGTTATTTTTACTATTAGGTAACTCGTTCGGAAGTATTATTTCAGGCGATTTCTTAAGCGTATTAAGAAACTTTACGCCGATCATCATACTTGCAATTATTTATTTTGTTCATAAAGTTATTAAACGTACACACTTTGTTAAATTAGAGGCGATGGACTTAACACCACACAATTATAAAGATTAATTTTTAAAAGCGATGATTCATTTTTGAATCATCGTTTTTTTATTACAATATTCAAATTTTCTTATTCAAATTTTTGAAAACAAACTTTTCTAGCGCTAACTTTCAATATTTTATGTTTATAAGTAATCATGTATAATATAAGTAATAAAACGGTTTAGAGGTGGATAACATGGTTGGACAAACTAACTTATTTGATGATGTTATGAAACAGGATGAACGCTTTGTTATCGTCGTACAAGCACTAGAAGAAAAAAACGGTAAGTTATTGAAACGTACATTAAGAGAATATCCTAGTTTAGAACATAATCAAATGAACGATTTATTTACGCATCTAAAAGAAGTATTCTTAGATGAACCTTTTGAAGAAAACCAATCAGCCTTTAGCATTACTGTATATACAAACCTAGATTATGCTGCTGATCAAGTTTATGCTCATGTGAAACGATATAAAGGTAAACATGATTGGACGCACACAGCTAAATAAAAATAAAAAAACAGACTTAGGTTATTTGATAAAAGTGTACCCTTTGGGTTAGAATTTCAGTCTAACTTTTAAGGTTCAGAGCACTTCTTTTCAAACTTTACCTAAGTCTTATTTATATTTTAAAGCAATGTCTTTAATAAATGTGGAATTCCATTCGAATTATTATCTAATGTAACTTCATCAGCTAGAGCTTTCAGTTCATCACTTGCATTACCCATAGCAACTGAATAACCAGCAACTTCAAACATAGATTGGTCATTCAAACTATCACCAAATGCAATCACTTCTTCTAAACCTATATTCATTTTATTACAGAGCGCTTTGATTGCATTCCCTTTCGACACATCTTTCGCCATGAACTCTAAGAAGAATGGCTTACTAGTTGTAACATCAATGTCTTCGTTGAAGAAACCATTTAAATCAATACGTGCTTCAGTGATATTACCTACATAATCGACACCCATAACTTTTGGGACATCATGTTTAATGTAAGTCTTAATGTCATCAACGCGTTTCATTGGCAAGCCAGTTAATTCAGATTCAATATTCATATACTCATGATCACTATCATGAATAATATAGCCATTATCATAGGTTAAAACTAAAAATCCTCTATCTCTACAGTAATCAACAATTAAATCAAAGTTTTCCTTAGAAACTGTTTTGCTCACTTCAACTTCTTCGTCAAACATTCTGATCGTTTTCCCACCATTATAACTAATAATAAAACTTTCATTGTGGTTTAACTTTAAATCTTTAGCTACTGGAATCATACCTTCTGTAGGACGGCCAGAAGCTAAAACGACACTGTATCCTTTTTCTTGAATATCAATTAAATAGGATTTAGTTTCAGGTGAAACTTGATTCTCACCATTCATTAGTGTGTCATCCATGTCTAATACTATCATTTTATATTTACTCATATAGCAATAGAACTCCTTCCATGACATAGTCAAAACTCTTTCTTAACTATATTTTACAACAGTTTAAGACTTTTGGTACACTACTTCATCTATCACGCCTACTTCGTTAATTGTAACGAGTTCAGATATGCAATTTGTCACTTTATCGCGCAATGTTCTTACTAATTCTCCACTATATTCTCTAGGACTCAATGTTAAAATTGTAGGACCTGCTCCACTTATGACAGTAGCATATGCATCGTGTTCTCTTGATATTTGTCGTACCTGTTCAAACTCCGGAATAAGATGCTGTCTATATGGCTCATGAAAACCATCTTGTTCCATCATTTTACCTGCCAATTTATATTTATGTTGAATTAACGCACATATCATTGTATTACTTATAGCACTATTTTGTACCGCAGCCTTATGTGAAAAAGTTTCTGGCAATGCATTTCTAGAGTCTTCCGTTTTTAGTTCATAAGGTGGAATTGTTATAATAATGTCAACTTTTGGTACATCAATGCGTGCCACATCTGTAACTTTAGTATCAGGATTGTAATAACCAGATATAAGTCCACCGTAAATCGTAGGCGCCACATTATCAGGATGACCTTCAATTTCTGTCGCCAACTGTAATAACTCATATCGCGACAATTGAATATTCCCAAAGTAATTAGCGATATATAAAGCGCCCACTAGCGCTGAAGCAGAAGAACCAAGTCCTCTAGCTAGTGGGATATCACTTCTCATTTCAATTTGTAAACATGGCAAAGTTACATTAAATTTTTGAGCAACTTCTTGTGCTACTTTATATATATAATTACTTTCATCTTTTGGAAGGGACTCTAATTCTGGACTATAATATAAAAATTCCCAATCTCTACCTTCTATTCTTCTAATAGACATATAGAGATATTTATCTAATGCCATTCCAATAGAATCGAAACCTACACCTAAATTAGCAGTTGATGCCGGAATTTTAAGTTTTAAAACTTCTTCCATATCAAATTGCCCCTTTAATATAACTAATAATACTATCCTTATCATTTGGTAACGGTTGA
Organism: Staphylococcus sp. HMSC036D05; assembly: GCF_001836225.1. Lineage (NCBI taxonomy): Bacteria > Bacillati > Bacillota > Bacilli > Caryophanales > Staphylococcaceae > Staphylococcus > Staphylococcus sp. HMSC036D05. The sequence goes on from NZ_KV827781.1 coordinate 503,973, forward strand.
ATTGGATTGTCTAATAATGAGATGGCTGTATCAGGGTCTTTTAAGCCATTACCAGTGAGTACAGCTACGACTTTCTTACCTTTAGGTAGCTTACCTTTTCTATGAAGCTTGATTAAGCCTGCAATAGATGCATTACTTGCTGGTTCACTAAATACCCCTTCATTTGTCGTCATTAATTGATATGCTTCTAAAATTTCTTCATCAGTTACACTATCAATTAACCCATTTGATTCGTCTAGAGCTTTGACTGCTTTTTGCCAGCTTGCTGGGTTACCAATTCGAATAGCTGTTGCAATTGTTTCAGGGTTTTTCACAACTTTGTTTTGAACAATTGGAGAAGCACCTTCTGCTTGGAATCCAAATAGTTGTGGTAATTGCGTTTTTTTCTTATCGTGATATTCAACGAATCCTTTCCAGTAAGCAGTGATATTTCCAGCGTTACCTACTGGAATTGCTAAAACATCAGGAGCTTCACCATCAAGTTGTTCGACTACCTCGAATGCACCTGTTTTTTGACCTTCTATTCTAAAAGGATTGACTGAGTTCACCAGTTCAATTTCTTTGTTTTCTGCAGCAATTTCTTTCACTATTTCTAAAGCTTCATCGAAATTACCCTCAATTGAAACAATTTCAGCACCATACATTACTGCTTGCGATAACTTTCCTAAAGCGATTTTACCTTCTGGAATCACTACAATTGCTTTTAAACCAGCACGTGCTGCATAAGCTGCTGCTGAAGCAGAAGTATTTCCCGTAGAAGCACAAATAACTACTTTCTTGCCTTGTTCTTTTGCCTTAGTTACCGCCATTACCATTCCACGATCTTTAAAAGAACCAGTAGGATTTGCACCTTCATATTTCACATATAATTCGATATCTAATTTTTTTGAAAGTTTTTCACAATAAATGAGCGGTGTACTACCTTCATTTAGTGTAAGTTGTGGTGTTTCCTCATTGACTGGTAAATATTCGCTAAATTCTTTAACTAAACCTTGCCATCTTTTCATATTTATTAAACTCCTTCTACAGGATAAATTTTTTCAACATTGAATCCTGCTTTATTTAACACTTTCTCTGGAGATTGATCTAGACCAATAACGATAATTGCTACTGTTTGATCATCTCGTTCAACAATCTGTAATGATTTATGGAATGGTAATTGTGCTTTAATTTCATTTTCCAGTTTATCTATAGCTAAGTTGTTACGTTGCAATACTATGTAATAATTTAACTTCTCTTTAATTGCTACAGGTTCTTCACCATCCATCATTTCCCTTGTTTCATCCGTTTTTAATTCAAAATGTGGTGGTAAAGTGTGAAGATTTGATTCAAAGAATAATGCTACATTGAGTAAGTCACTTACTACAGCACTACCTGTAGCTAAACTACCAGCACCTTTACCATAAAACATTGTATCTCCAACGGCATCTCCAATTACATAAATAGCATTATATTCATTCTCAACAGATGCAAGTTGATGTGTTTTGTGAATGAGTGTAGGTTCGACAGATGCGTTAACACGTCCATTTTCATAAGTCCCTTTACCAATTAATTTAATTTTATATCCTAAGTCATTAGCTGCATTAATATCTGATAAAGTTGTGCCGCTAATACCTGTTAATTTAACGTCATTCAATTTAATCACTTGGTTAAATGATAGATAAGATGTGATGACTACTTTCCTAGCTGCATCTACACCTTCTACGTCATCAGTAGGGTCCGCTTCGGCAAAACCTAAACGCTGTGCTTCGTCTAATGCTTCTTCAAATGATGTTTGCTCACGTGTCATTTTAGAGAGAATAAAATTAGAAGTTCCGTTAAGAATACCCATAAATTTAGAAATATTGTTAGCATTTAATCCATTATTAATAGCATTAACAATAGGAATACCACCTGCGACACTAGCTTCAAATTTTAGTGCTACATGATTTTGTTCTGCTAAATCTTCTAAAAGTTTTAAATGAACTGCCAACAAATCTTTATTCGCAGTGATGACATGCTTTTTCCTTTTTAATGCTGTTCTTAACCAGTCTACGGTCGGTTCTATACCTCCCATCACCTCAACTACAATATCAATTGATTCATCTTCTAATATCTCATTAATATCTTCTGTTAGATGATATTGACTAATATTTAACGGACGCTTTTTAGATGTGTCACGCACTAAAATATGCTTAATGACGATATCCTTGTTGATGGTGTCTTTAATTTGTTGCCTATTCTCCTCAATGATTTTTACAACACCTGATCCGACAGTTCCCAAACCAAGTAATGCAATATTCAATTCTCTCATATATCATACCTCCGTTTGTGCTTTCGAGAAAAACAATTGTACTGTTGAAAAATACTAGATAATGGTTTAGTATAAAATCATTCTTAATTTTTGTAAAGTTCTTAATATTGAAAATACAAATCTATAGTACCATGCTTAATCAGAAAACTGAATAGAATTTTCTGATTTTTTAGAAAGGTTGATAACTCATGAAAGTTGCAAAATTCGGAGGTAGCTCTGTCTCCAATGCCAAACAAATTAAAAAAGTATTAAAAATTGTAAACGAAGATCCTGAACGAAAGATTATCATTGTCTCTGCGCCAGGTAAAAGAAGTAAAGATGATATTAAAACAACTGATTTACTCATCCGTTTATATGAAAAGGTATTAAACGGAATTAATTATCAGGATAAGAAGAATGAAATTATTCAACGATACGCTGATATTGTTGAAGGTTTAAAAATGGACGATGAGATATTAACCACTATTGATGAAACGTTAGAACTTTACATTAGTCAACTTTCAGATAAACCTTCTCGTCTTTACGATGCTTTAGTCTCTTGTGGTGAAGATTTTAATGCGCAATTAATTGCTAATTATAATAACAATCAAGGGATACCAACACGTTATATTTCTCCTAAAGAAGCCGGTTTAATAGTGACTGATTTACCACAACAAGCTCAAATTTTAGATTCTTCATATGAAAATATCTATAAATTACGTGATTATAAAGAAAAACTTATTATTCCAGGTTTCTTCGGTATTTCTAAACAAAATGACATTGTTACATTTCCTCGAGGAGGTTCTGACATTACAGGTGCAATTATTGCTAGAGGTGTGAAAGCCTCTATTTATGAAAACTTCACTGACGTTTCTGGTATTTTCAAAGCAAATCCTACAATTATTGATCAACCGGAATTAATTGAAGAAATTACTTATAGAGAAATGCGAGAATTGTCTTACGCGGGATTTGGAGTGTTTCATGACGAAGCTTTGCAACCGCTCTATAAAGACCGAATTCCAGTTGTTATTAAGAATACGAATCGCCCAAACGATAAAGGAACATATATCAGACATGACAGAGAAATTAATTCAGACAATGTTATTAGTGGTATTAGCTGTGACAAAGGATTTACAGTCATTAACATCAAAAAATATCTAATGAATAGACAAGTTGGCTTTACAAGAAAGATTTTAGAAGTATTAGAACAATTTAATATTTCATTTGACCATATGCCATCAGGAATCGACAATATCAGTATTATTATGCGGAGCAATCAACTTAAAGGAAAAGAAAGTCAAGTGTTAAATGAAATACGTAAACGTTGCGAGGTTGATGAGTTGAGTGTCGATCATGATTTAGCAATACTGATGATTGTTGGAGAAGGAATGAACCAAGTTGTTGGTACTGCAAGTAAAATCACTCATGCACTTTCAGAATCCAATATTAATTTAAAGATGATTAACCAAGGTGCCTCTGAAATCTCAATGATGTTCGGTATTCGCGAAGAAGATGCAGAGAAGGCTGTGCTTTCTACTTATGAATTTTGTTATCACGGTGTCTGTTTAAAAAATTTATGTTCTTAAAATAAAAAAAGATTTCTACAAAACATATACTACTTCACTCTATAATCTAAAAAGTGTGTATGTCGTAGAAATCTTTTTATGATGTCTTTCTATTATTAATAACCGCTTCTTCAATACGCTTTTCCCCTACTACTAATTTCAAGATATAAAATTGGTAGTAACTCAATGCATCTATAACTGCTTTATAATTTGAAAATTGATGATACTCTTGATTATCCATCAAATCATACATTAAAACTATTTCTGGTTTAATATAATCTACGTTCCAATTTAATGAATGAAAATATATATTATTCTTCGGCAAACGAATACTACTATCTAGCCTAAAAATCCACTCATCATTAACCACATCGTAAACAAAAATATTAAGTACGATATTGTTATCTTTAAGTATCTCAACGTGTGCAACTTCTGATAGCGAAGGTCTCTCAGTTTGATGTGGAGAATGGCCTTTCCCATAATATTTTATTGAAAAGTCTTTAGGGATCACTTTAATAATTTCAATTAATTTTTTACGTTCCACACATATATCAACTTTGGACGGCAATTTAAACTCATCATTTAAAAATAATTGCATAGCAACAACACCATGAAATTTAAATGAGTGCGAGGACGTTTGCATCAAAATTTGAACAAGGTCATCTACAGCATTTCGCTCTTCTAATTTCATTCAACCACCTCCTAAGCAAGCGCTTTCATAACTTTAATTATACATTTGAAGTACTTAATAATCAAACGCAGATTTGTGAACATTTAGTAAATTAAAATTAAACTATTTGTAAAAAGTAAAAATTGAATCTTTATCACATATCATAAAGATTTGAATAAACAATTATTTGTATTCTGAGAACAATTTTATAATTCTTAAAATTTTGTAAACATTTGTCGTACTCACTATTTAATTAATCATATTCTCTTCTCATTTTTATTGAACTCAAATTTTAAGACGTTTATAATTTATTTTGGCAATTAGAATTTAAAATTTAAAGATTCGGGTGAATATTTATGTCTGTAACGGTCATTTTATCTGTAATTATCATTATTTTAGTAATAGCTCTATTCCTAAATCAAAGATACATGAAAGATAGAGTTGAGACGGAAGAATATGCTAGAAATCAATTAATTGCGAAAAATTCTATATTAAGCGAGGAAAATTTATCATTAAAGAATCAAATGTTGAGTTCGAATAATGATGTTGGCCATCACGCTTTTAAAAATGCGAAACGTGAATTACAAAAGATTTTAGATCGTTTTATAGAACAGAGTCGACTAAAATCATATACAATTATACCTACAAGTAATTTAGCTATTAAACATCCATTATTTGAATATGCGCGTTCCTTTGATTTCATAATCATTACAGAAGTTGGTCTGATTAATGTAGATGTTAAAAATTGGAATCAAAAAACATTCTATCACTTTGATGTACCAGACAAACACGCTGAAGAAGGGAGCAATCAATATAACACTGATAAAGTAGTAGGTCATTACATCAGTAGTAGATATCACAGCCAATTTAACACAACTCGTAGTGGTGTTTACACATTCACTGAAATTCTTCAAGATAATCGCGTGATATATGAATTCTATGACCATGATCCGTATCAACAAGCTGCAAACAATGCTAAGGCATTGAAAGATCAGATTGAAAAGGATTACCAGTTTAAAATACAAAGTATCGGTGTGATTTACTTCAGTGATGGAAGTGTAAATATCATTGAAGGTTCTGACGAAAGTGATAAATATGTAGATACAGTCTCTACGCGTTCTTCACTTGAAAAAGTCATAGACGAAGCTGTGCAACTTTCTAAACATCCACTTAACGATAATCAAATTGAAGAAATATCTAACAGTTTCAAACAACATATGAATAACTAAATAAAGTTGCATTCTTAAATCCTAAATAATGAAGTACAATAGTTAAGCCTAGAAGCATTCGTTTGAAATCTTCTAGGCTTTTTCAATTAACTTAACTCCATAAGTTCACTTTATTCTGTTTTGCCTTGTTTTGAGCTTTAATCAATACATCTCGATATTTACCATTAGGTGAGTAATATTTTTCTCTAGCTAGACCTTTTTCAACCAATTCTTCATTGAACATCCTTTTATCGCTTATCCATACATATGCTAAAGTTCGTCCATATCTATCATTTTTTTCTTTATCATACTCTAAATAAACATTCTGATGCGTTAAAGCTTTCTTCGTATAATTTGAAGCCTCTTTCCCATAAGGTTGAACAGGCGTATTGGGTTTAACGGTTTCAGGGGTATCCATACCTATCATTCTTACCTTAATTTCTTTGCCATCTTTATTTGCTACAAAAGTATCCCCATCCACTACTCGTTCGACATAAACTTTGTCTTTGCCTTTTAAATCAGTACTTTGGTTCTGTTGATTTGTTCCAATTTTACTAAAAGGACCGGAATGATTGATCAATTGGAACATTATTACAATTATCGCAATAAGTGCAAGAACAATCAGCGATAATGATTTTTTCGATTTCATAGTTGTCACCTTACTTCACTTTATATACTGGTTAATGTTAATTAAAAATACTTTCACAGTCAATATTGATAAAATAAAAAATATTGATTGAAAACGCTTGTTTTAAACTTATTTTTTCAAATGAGAAGTGCATGGTATAATACAATACGTTAGGAGTGAAATAGATGGATTCATCTAATGAAAGTAAAATATCTTTAATCGCAATTATCGTAGCAATTATTGTTGGCGTTATATTACAAATCGTCTTTAAGTTACCAATTATAGTAAGTGTAGTTGTAGCAATATTACTAGGTATCTTAGTCGGTTTTATCGTGTACCTTATTCAATCTACGCTCAATAAAAGAAAAAAATAGAATTTCAAATTAATTAAATATCTCGAAAATAAACACCTTCAAAAGATTATTCAAACTATCTTTTGAAGGCGTTTTTAACTTTTTTAGCAATTTCCCTATTATATTCTTGAAATCAAGAGTAAGTAATCTCAATAGTGGTATAGTTACATCATACTAAAGTGGCCACTTTACAACTTATTCAAATAGGAGGTACAACATAATGGAAATTCTTGATTGCATGATTGATACAAATTCAGCAATTTATACAGTGAAAACGACAGGCGGTAATGTGTTTCATCATACATTAAGTACTGATACACCCACTAAAAAAGTAATAGAAATTCTAACTCTTTTATCAGATCATATTGATAAATCGAATCAAACCAAGCTTAAAATATAAATAATCAAATTTAAATATATATTTTAACGAACTATATCCAACCTTTCGCCGTAGCTTTTTTCCATGCATCAAACCGATTGTCAGAATATAATTTATCGATAATTGTACTGGTGTAATTTCGAACTGTGCCATCAGAAAGATATAATTTTTCAGCAATTTCTTTGCTACTTAAACCATTTCCTATTTCCCTCAGAACGACTTGTTCTTTATGTGTCAATGGATTGGATTCTTTAAATAGAGAGGTCATTAATGATGTACTGTACTCTTTTTCACCATTCATTACGTTATAAATCGTACGGACCAAGTCTTCTACTGAACGTTCTTTAAGTACATAGGCATCCACGCCATTGGCGACAGCTTTCTCGAAATAACCTGGTCGCTTAAACGTCGTCACAATAATCACTTTCGTATTTAATCCTTTAGCCCTTATTTGTGCCAAAATTTCTAATCCCGTCATGCCAGGTATCTCAATATCTAAAATAGCCACATCTGGTTCTTCATTTTCAATAAATTGAAGTGCTTCCTTGCCGTTTTCAACATCATTCAAAATCTTCATTTCCTCATGTAACTCAATAAGTTGAACCATCGCTTTTCTAAGCATAAGTTGATCTTCTGCAATAATTAGTGAAATCACATTAATTCACCCCTTGGTATCGTCACGACCACGGTTGTTCCATTTTCAGATTTAACAGCCACCTTGCCATTTAAATATTCAGCTCGTTCTTTAATACTTCTTAAATGACATGCTTCTTTATCTTTTATGCCAACGCCGTTATCTTGTACGATTAATTTAATTTGCTGATGTTCTTCAACCAGTTGCCCTATGACTTCTGTAGCATGGGCGTGTTTAATCACATTATTAATTGCCTCTTTTAATATCATGGATAATATTGTCTGCTTAGCAGGGTTTAATGACTTTGCTGCGCCTTTATTTTTGAAAATAAACTTCAAATTCGCATCACGTAAAATCGTCTCTACCGAAGACACTTCCTCCTCGAAAGATTGTACCTTTAAATCATCAACAATTGAACGAACTTTATTAAGCGTTTCTCTAGAAAGTTGATTGATAGCCATCATTTCTTTCTTAGCGGATTCTTTATCAGTATCTATGAGTTTCGCAGCTAATTCAGACTTTAAAGTCAAACTTGCAAAGACATGTCCGAGTGTATCATGTAAATCTTGACCAATACGATTACGTTCTTGTTCCGCAATTAACACATTAATATAGCGGTTCTTTTCTTCAAGCTCTTTTCGAACTTTGCGTTCCTTTCTAACTTGAAAATTACCAAACATAATCATTAAAATGACGACATAATATATAATCATCATATAAACTTGATCATGATGCATAATATAAATAAACAAAACACAAATAATCATTGTGATGATATAGCTTATAAATTCTTTTGATTTCAATCCCACATCGAAAATGAAGGGCAATGCAAAGGCACTATAAAAGAAAAACATACTTAGTAATGGTTCATAAGCATAAACGAAATACATAATACATACATAATGGATAAGCAGTAAGATATACAGATGATTTTTATTCAACTTAGTGTGAAGCAGAACGAGCATTAAATATGAGATCGTAAAAATAGATAAAGCAATAATATATATCAACTTATTAGAAACACGTTCAGAATCAAATAAACCAAATATCGGAAATATTAAATAAACTAGTGAAGAAATTTCTCCCATTCTAACTCCGAAACTACGTTTTACGTTCATCTATGACACATCTTTCTTTTTATTAATCAATAAAGCAATACTCAAAAAAATTATACTATAAAGAATTAAAAAGCCAAATGACGTGAAGTTAATACCTTTATCCTTCCCTAGATCTAGTGCTATTTGTTTTAAATGATACGTTGGCATCTTTTTCGAAATGACTTGTAACCAATTGGGAAAGGTATTGACTGGAAACCATAAGCCACCTACAATGGCCATCGCTATATTGAGTAAATTTGCAACACTACTTGCCTTCTGAATATCATTAAATTGAGCTATAACTAACCCAAATGTTAAGAATAAACTCGCTCCTATCCATAAAACAACACTTGATAATATCCAATTTGTGAAGTCCATATTCACATTTTTATAAAAATGAGCAACCATAAAAATAATAATAATTGCCACTAAAAATTGGCACATCGTCTTTAAAACTTTAGCTAAGTAATAATGAACAGGTTTCAAAGGCGTAGACATTAAATGTTTATACCAACCATTGTTTCTTTCTTCTATCATATCTAAAGGGAACGACATCATACAAAAATTCATCAAACTAAACACTGTCATACTATACATATATTCTTTATAAAATGGTTTTTTAGCTTCCTCTGGTAAATCTAATAATGAGGTAAATAATAAGTAAAATGCGACAGGTAGGAAAATAGACATAAATAGATATAATTTTTTCCTAAACATGATTTTAATTTCTGTCTTTAAAAATGTATCTAACATTCGGTCATCACTCCTTTTTGATTCTCAATACCTGAAAACATGATTTCCAATAATGACATTTTATGAATTTCTATTTTGTTTAAATCGAACTTATACTCTATTAATTTCTGGATGACTGGTTCAACTTGATTCGTTTTTATCTCATAATGATTTTTTAACTTTTTAATATTGAACTCATTCTTTAGGTCACTTAATAATCCATCATCAATAACTGGAAGTACGATGATTGAGTTATTTTGAGTGTTTTTAATATGTTCAGGAGAATCGTCGAGTTGAATTTGACCCTGATCAAGAAGAACTACTTGGTCGGCCATTCTTTCGACTTCTTCAATGTAATGAGAAGTATAAAGAATAGTGACATGCGCTTGCTTAAGCTTTTCTATGATACTCCAAAAATGTTCTCTTGTTTCAATATCCATCCCTGACGTTGGCTCATCAAGTATCAAAAATTCAGGTTGTCCTACTAATGTTAAGGCGAAATCTAGTATCCTCTTCTGACCTCCAGACAACTGACTCGCCATTTGGTTCATCTGCTTGTCATTAAATTGAGTAATATTGATAAATTGTGAAAGCGTAATAGGATTTTTATAAAATGATTGATGCAAGTGAAACAATTCCTTTACTTTGAAAAATTTAGGAAAATTCGTTTTTTGATATAACACACCCATATGATTTGTATCAATCATCTTCGATTCATCAACAATATGCCCTTCGTCACCCTGTATGTTGCCAATCAGGATATCGATAAGTGTTGTTTTCCCTGCTCCATTTTTCCCTATTAATGCCGTACACGTATTATCTTTCAACTCAAGACAGATATCATTAAGAACTTTGTTGTTATTAAAGGACTTTGATAAGTTTTCTAACTTTATCACCACATGTCACACCTTTGCTATAAGATAATTCTAATTTAGCATTGAGTCGTTATGATATTTAGTTCATTTTGTCACGATTTGTATATGACATTTGTCATGAAAATTCTGTAAAGTTTACATAATATTTCTATGTGCAATAAAAAATTCCCGCTTATAGAAAGCAGGAATTCTAAGTATTTTATAAAATTGGAGAAACTAATTTAGCTAAATCTTCCTTAAATTTAATTGATAACGGACGTTGATCATATTTTTCTTTAGTAAGTAATTTAGATTTTTTAATATCTTCTTCAAAAGCTTGTCGCAATTGTTGCGCAATCTCCTTATCATAGACGAATGCATTGATTTCAAAGTTCAACTCGAAACTTCTAAAGTCCATATTCGCACTACCTATTGAAGATACTTCATCATCAATCATAAGAATTTTTGAATGAATGAAACCATTCTGATAGGTATAAACATTCACGCCACTATCTAATAAATCTGCCGCATTTGAAAATGTAGCCCAATAAACAAATGGATGGTCAGGTTTACAAGGAATCATTAAATTAACTTCAACACCACTATTTGCAGCCATTTTCAGCGCATTTATATAAGATTGATCCGGTATAAAATACGGACTTTGAAGATAAATTGACTTTCTAGCGCTCATAATCATTTTCGTATAACCGTATTCAATTTGATGTAAGTCGAACGCAGGCCCACTTGAGGCAATTTGTAATGCTTTGTCACCTTTGTCGCCTGTCTTTTTAGGGAAATACTTTTGATCATATTCAAACTGTGGACGATGTGCTTGAGAGTTCCAATCTAAAATAAATCTTAATTGTAACGCATCCACACTATCACCTTGAACACGTAAATGTGTATCTCTCCAATAGCCAAGCTTACCTAATCCTAAATAATCGTCACCGATATTGAATCCACCAATATAACCTATTTGGCCATCAATAATAATGATCTTTCTGTGATTTCGATTATTCATTCGAAAATTGACAAGTGGAAATTTTGATGCAAAGAATGCTTCAACTTCTCCACCTAAAGATTTGAATTGCTTAAATTTAGCCATATTGACTTTTTTAGAACCAACATCATCATATAATAATTTAACTTCTAAACCTTCTTTAAGTTTAGTTTCAAGCGCATCTATAATCTTTTTCCCTAAACCATCAAGTTCGAAAGTGTAATACTCTAAATGAATGTAGTCTTTCGCATTATAAATATCTTCTATTACTTTGTCATATAGTTTATGACCATCTGTAAATAAGTCAATTTTATTATTTTCAGTTAGAAAAGCATCTTGTTTCATTAATAACATACGAATTAAATCGTGATGTTTCTCAACTTGGTCATTCGTAGATTCAAAATTTAATTTTTCGAAACTATCAGCTTGAGCTTTTACTAAATCTTGAAAGGCATCTAACTCTTTACCATTATTTTTTTCCATTTTCTTTTTAGAAACGGTTCTGCCTAAGAATAGATATAGAATGAAACCGATAATCGGTAGTATGAAGAGAACAAATAACCAGGCCCAAGTGGAACTTGCACTTCTTCGATCCTTCTCTAGAAAAATAATGACAAACGCAAGTACTAGATTAATAATAAATCCGAGTATTAATATGATTGTTAATATAGTACCTAAATATCCAAAATCCATGAAATTGTACTCCTATATGTATTTCCACTCAAAATGATTCAAGTGGATAATTTAATTTTACTACTCTTGAGTAACTAATGTTAACACAGCGTTATAGTCTTCTTCTATATTTGGAAACTTACGTTCCTCGACTTGCTTAATCGAAATATTTAATAATTTGTATGAACTCCCATCGTCAGAACGAAGGAACTCGTTAACACTTTTTTCTAATCTTTCTAAAGAATCTTCAGTAAATGTTTTAAATTTAATTTGTTGCATAAGGTTCATTCCCCTTTCTCTATGTTGATTAAATGATAGAACTTTTCATACAAAAATTCAATTATTATTAAGACAATCAGATGTGATGAAATGAACTTTAATAGGTTGTACGGAATATATTTGAATTTAAGGTATTATGATGTATAATAACAACATTCGATTGAATATTCAGAATTATCTATCTTTTACTATAATTTATTAGTTTATATTTTCTTGATAACTACCTCTTATTTATAAAGAATTTATTTTCTAATAAAAGTTAGAGCATGAAGATAAGTTGGAAAATATTGCAACATGGATTTAACTTAGGAGGGAAAGTTAATGATTTCATTTGAAAATGACTACCTAGAAGGTGCACATGAACAAGTGTTAAAACGATTAGTTGAAACAAACAGAATACAAGCTGCTGGATACGGATTTGATGATTTTTCAGCACAAGCAGCTGACAAAATTCGAGAAACAATACAATGTCCTGATGCAACGATAAGATTTTTAGTTGGCGGAACTCAGACGAATCAAGTTGTCATCAATTCAATGTTAAAGAGTTATGAAGGCGTTATTTCAGCAAATACAGGCCATGTCGCTGTTCATGAAGGCGGCGCAATTGAATTTAGTGGGCACAAAGTGTTAGCTATACCATCAAGTGAAGGTAAAATATCTGCCGAGGGTGTTGAAGCTTACTTAGATACTTTCTATAGTGATTTTAAAAGAGAGCACATGGTCTTTCCAGGAATGGTTTATATTTCACACCCAACTGAATATGGAACATTGTATACCAAAGATGAATTGAAAAGTTTGGCAAAGGTTTGCAAAAAACACGAGATTCCTTTATTTATGGATGGCGCAAGACTCGGTTATGGTTTAATGAGTGAGAATACCGATGTCACAATAAAAGACGTCGCAAATTACTGTGACATCTTTTACATAGGTGGTACTAAAATTGGTGCATTATGTGGTGAAGCCATTGTATTTACTAAAAACAATGAACCTAAGAATTTCACAACAATTATTAAACATCATGGTGCTTTATTAGCTAAAGGTCGTTTAACTGGCATACAATTTTTAGAATTATTTACAGATGATTTATATTTTAAAATTAGTAAACATGCCATCGATATGGCTAAGAAAGTTAAAAAAGGATTTTTAGATAAAGGATATCAGTTATATTTTGACTCCCCTACGAATCAGCAATTCTTTGTGATAAGTAACGATAAAATTAAAGAATTAGAACAAAAAGTTAAATTTGCAATTTGGGAGAAGTATGACGATAATCACCGCGTTGTAAGATTTGCGACAAGCTGGGCAACTACCGAAGAAAATGTAGAAGAGTTATTGAAGTTAATTTAATATATCGTTTTTAAATTTAAAGATATTATCGAATGGAAGTTTGTGTTAAAAAGATTTCGTCTATTCTTAGTTTACTTTGAACGTAAAATATAGTAATAAAAGGTAAACGTTTTAAATATTATAAGAATTCGACGAAATCTTTTTTATTATGTTTGTTTTCTATTTCAATATCTATTTTTAATAAATATATATAATCAATAACACTTATAAACGCAGAAGTTACTTTAACAATCACATTATCTATTGCTGTCATGCTTTGACTAATACATTAACAATTTGATCATCAAAATTTTGCACACCAAATTCATTAAGCATTGAACGCGTTTCATTCTTCATTTGAGATAAAGCTTTTTCTGCTTTTAGTTCTTCATTTTCTTTTAACAGCTTTTCCAACTCATATTGATTCTTTTGGTCTTTAATCATCTTGGCTAGTTTTTCAGCTTCCTGAATTGCATCTTTCATACGTTCTTCAGATTTTCTTCTTTCTCTAGCTAGACGGTCTTTAATCATTTGAGACACTTCTTCTTGAGAGAATGTTTTCTCATTTTGTTGTGCTTGTTCATCATTATTTTCTAAATTCGTATTGTTCTTTGTTTCTTCAGTAATATTACTTTGGTTGTTTTCCATGAGATATACCTCCGTTTAAAGTCTGTCGACTGCGTATTCCATACTTGCTTTTATAACGTCATCAGCACGTTTTGGACATAAAAAATAACCTTCCGTAGAAGGTTAAAAAAGTGTATAAAAATAGCATCACTTTCTCTTTATCTATGCAGAAAGGATGCTTTAATTAGATGGTTTTGTCCTAGTTTCACCAGATTCTTTTTTAGCGTTTTCTTTTAAATCAGTAATCATTTCATTGATTGAACAGCTACCATCAAGTTGATATGTGTACATCTAAATCACCTCACAATGTATTTAATCATATTTATTCGGTGTAAATCCTTAAGATATTTTTCGATTTCTTTTTCTTTTATCAATCTTTCGTCTTTATTATAAAAATGTTTAGCTAATAAATCAATGGCATCGCTACTAACATATTTATTTGTTTTAGTTATATATTTAACTTGACCTTTATTAGTTACAATAGTGATAGTTTTCAAAGAATTTAATCTTATGTATAAACCTAAATCATTTAGTGAAAAATTAGATTGTCCAGGATGATTGTGTAGCATGATTATAGAATTTTCTTTACTGTTAAATAATAAATTATTCGCCATACTTCCTGGTTCAAATGAAACACTATCTTGATTTCCATATACTTTTATAACTTTGCCATCTTTTAATAAATATGCAACTTCATTGCTATCATTGTTTTCTTTGGCATCTTTTAGAAGTGCTTTATGTTGTTCTTGTATAAATTTATTTTCTTCTTTTGTATGTGTAGGAATATCAATATATCTTACTTTATCAATTGCTTGATCAGTAATAATAATTTTCTTACCTAATACTTTAGCTTGCTTAAGTTCGTTATTTCCTTGTTTTTGTTCTACTTGATACTTACCTTTACGCTCAGTAAAGAATTTATCCCGCCAGTTTCCCACATGTGGTACTGTAGTACTCCGATACCAAGGATGCATTGGTGGAGCATTAATGCCAGGTATCGTGTCTTTAACTTTAAATACTTTTCCATTTAATGAGTGACAAATTTTAGATGTTTTCTTATCTATTTTGGCCACGTATTTATACTCGCCATCTTCACCTAAATCTTTAAGATAAGTTAGCTTCTGTGATTCAGCCTGCACACGTGCTGATTCAGTAACTAATAATCTACTAGCATTATAAGTAGTGGAATTTGTTTGCTTTTTAAACTCAGATACATACTCATTAGGATGTCTCCCTCTAAGTAATACATTGCTCGTCGTTTTTTCCACTTCTTTTTGAACTACAGCCATATCTTGCCATAATCTAGTTGACCAGTTCACACCTTTGAAGTTACTGTTAACAACCGCTTTTACTTCAGTGTCATCAATTTTCACATGTTCACCAAGTATATGTGCTTGTCTTTTAACTTCTCTATCAACTGCATCAACTAAGTTATTTTTTATTTCATCTTGAATATCTAAAGTGGAGTCTTTGACTATCAAATCTAATTGCTGCTTTAATAGTTTTTCTCTAGATACTTTCATAGACAAGTTATAAAGCTTAAGTGCGTTGTTTGCCTCATCGCTAAAATCTTTACGCTTCACATATTTTTTAGCTTATTATTTAAAACAAGTGGCCAATCAAATTTCATTCTTTTGATACTGAATAACAGAATCTTACTTCAATGTCTTTTAATTATTTAATTTTTATTACTGTTATTTTATTGAGTCTGTTAATAACTAGTGTAGTAATGAGTGCTAAGGCAATATGAGTAATTCTATTACCTAAAAAGATATTTAACCAAAATAATAAAACTAAAATTATAGCGAGTCTTTTCATTACCTTTAACTACTAAAAATAATATTTTATTCACATATAAAATCTCTTTCAAAATAGCTTCACTCTATCTATACTTTAATATGATCGGTTTTTCAAAAAGTAACTGATCAAAAGGATATCTTTTCACAACGCAAAAAAAGAGCCAAGACAATTGTGTCTCAGCTCTTATCCCTATTGTGTTTCCCCTGTTTTGTTTAGCGCTTTAGTATTGTTTCATGTACTGCTCGCGTTCCCATTCAGAAACTTGAGTGCGATAGTAATCCCATTCAATGGATTTAGAGTTAATAAATTGATTGTAAATGTGGTTACCTAAAGCGTTTTTGATTGAAGTATTTTCACGCATTGCTTTTAATGCAGTATATAATGTTGAAGGTAAGTCTTGGATGCCAACTGCCTCACGTTCTTCACGATTCATTTCGTAAATATTTTGGTTTACTGGTTTTGGTACTTCTAGTTTGTTTTTAATTCCGTCTAATCCTGCTTCTAAAATTGCTGCTAAAGCCATATAAGGGTTAGCTGCTGGGTCAACTGAACGTACTTCGATACGAGTTGATAAACCTCTTGAAGAAGGTACACGTACTAATGGAGAACGGTTTTTACCACTCCATGCAATGTAACATGGTGCTTCGTAACCTGGTACTAAACGTTTGTATGAGTTTACTAATGGGTTACATACTGCAGTGAATCCACGTGCATTTTTAAGCACACCTGCTGTAAATTGGTAAGCCGTATCAGTTAATTGCATTTCACCCTCTGGATCGTAGAATGCATTTTCTTTACCTTTGAATAATGAAACATTAAAGTGCATTCCGCTTCCGTTTACACCGAATAATGGTTTTGGCATAAATGTCGCATGTAAGTTATGCTTACGTGCGATTGTTTTAACAACAAGTTTAAATGTTTGAATGTTATCACAAGCTGTAACAGCATCAGCATATTTAAAGTCGATTTCATGTTGTCCAGGTGCAACTTCGTGGTGACTTGCTTCGATATCGAATCCCATATCTTCTAATTCTAAAACGATGTCGCGACGGCAATTCTCACCTAAGTCTGTTGGTGCTAAGTCGAAGTAACCTCCATCGTCGTTTAATTCTAATGTAGGTTCACCTTTTTCATCTAATTTAAATAAGAAGAATTCTGGTTCAGGCCCTAAGTTGAAGTCTGTGAAGCCCATATCTTCCATTTCTTTTAAGACACGTTTTAAGTTAGCACGAGGGTCACCTTCAAATGGTGTACCATCTGTTTTAAATACGTCACAGATTAAACGCGCAACTTTACCTTGACCTGCTGTCCATGGGAAAATTACCCAAGTATCTAAATCTGGTTGTAAGTACATATCAGATTCTTCAATACGTACGAAACCTTCGATAGATGAACCATCGAACATCATTTCATTGTCTAAAACTTTTTCTAATTGGCTTACAGGAACTTCAACGTTTTTAATTGTTCCTAAAATATCAGTGAATTGTAATCTTAAATATCTTACGTTTTCCTCTTCAGCAAACTTACGAATATCGTCTTTTGTAAAACTACGTTTTGGCATGGTTTGAATCCTCCAAATTTTATTTAATAAATCTTGATAAGTCACCACGATTTATTGGTAATGTTTCGCTACGCGGTTTCTGCGTTGCATCTACAATCATTCTTTTTCTAGTCTCTTGTTCGTCTGTAGTTAAGTGATCTTGGTCATCAAATATGATTTGTTTAATACCTTTGATATTAAATCCTTTCTCAATTAAACTCTTAATTTCTAAAAGGCGGTCCAAATCATTCATTGAAAATAACCTTTTGTTTCCTTGAGTTCTTTCTGGTGTAATGAGTTCATGTGTTTCATAATAACGAATTTGTCTTGGACTTAATTCAGTTAGTTTGCTCACAACACTCATAGAGAATACGGCCATGTTTCGTCTGATGGAATCGTTAGACTGCACTTGTACCTCTCCTCTACTTTTGAACTTGACACTAATTTAGCATAGATTTACTTATAATACAAAAGTATGTCAGGTTTTCTTACATAAATACTTGAAACCTTATCATATCAACATTTCAAACCAATGTTTCAATTGAAAAATGAGTTAAATTCCAAACAACATCTTATAATTTCTAAATTAATTTTATAATTTTCTGACAAAAACTTCAAATAAATACAAAACTCTCTAAATGTCTTATCATCTAGAGAGTTAAAGGCCTACTTTATATTAAATTTTGCTCATTTAATTGAATGACTGCACGAGTGACAGCTAATTTGACATGTTCATATGTTAAACCACCTTGAACATAAGCTTCATAAGGAGGTCGTATCGGTCCGTCTGCAGATAATTCAATGGATGAACCTTGTACAAAAGTTCCTGCTGCCATAATTACATCATCTTCATACCCTGGCATATAACTTGGCTCAGGACTAAAATGTGCATTAATAGGCGAAGCATGTTGAATACTTTGACAGAAAGATATCATTTGTTCTTTCGTATCAAATTGTACAGTTTGTATTAAATCTGTACGCTTCACATCATATTTAGGTGTCGTTTTCATATTTAATTTTTCAAGAAGGAGGCTAGTAAATAAAGCACCTTTCAAACTCTGACTCACTACATGCGGTGCCAAGAAAAATCCTTGATACATCTCTTGTAAGGAATTTAAAGACGCACCCGCTTCTTTACCAATACCTGGCGCAGTTAAACGATAGCCACAACGCTCAATTAAATCCTTACGTCCTGCAATATAACCACCGATTTTAGCAAGGCCACCACCAGGATTCTTAATTAGCGAACCGGCAATTAAGTCAGCGCCAACTTCGATCGGTTCTTTATCTTCAACAAATTCTCCATAACAATTATCAACGAAAATAATTACATCTGGATATTTGGCTTTAACTGCTTCGATCGCTTCTTGAATTTCATCTATTGGAATTGATGGACGTTGATCATAACCCTTAGAACGTTGAATGGCTACAACTTTAGTTTTTTCATTAATTGCTTCAAGTACATTGGGTATATCAATTTTGCCATTATTTAATTTCACTTCATTATAATGGACGCCATGTTCTTTTAAACTTTCAATTCCATTGCCATTTACACCAATGACTTCTAACAACGTGTCATAAGGACTTCCGGTGATATATAATAATTCATCATCATATTTCAAATTACTTTGGAGCGCTAATGTAATTGCATGTGTACCTGAAATGATTTGAGGTCTTACTAGCGCATCTTCAGCTTTAAATGTATGTGCGTAAATCTCTTCTAAATGGTCTCTTCCAAAGTCATCATATCCATATCCCGTGGATCCTTGAAGATCACTTTCTGTCGCTTTGACATGATGAAAGGCGTTAAGCACTTTTTCTTGATTGATTAAGGCATTATTTTCAATTTCTTTGAAATATGGTGCCAAGGTCATCTCAACCTCTTCAATCAATTGAGTCATTTCTTCCATATTTTTTCTTCCTTTATCATTTTTTGTAGCCTTTAACGCTATACGTTTCATTCTCCTCATTAAAATACAGCTCACTCACTAAGGTATGCTGCTTTAAGAAATATAATCTGTCCGCATTAACGCTATCCACAGTTTCCTCATAATATTCTAAATTGCGTTTAATCTCATCGATCATTAGTGATTTCACTTTTTCTTTATCGTTTTCATCTCTGCTTGATACAAAGACATGTGGAGATTTAGAAACAGGTGCTTCTGTATCTTCACCACATAAATCCTTTTTATTGAAAATTACAGCTTGAGGAATTTGATCCATATCTAAATCATTAATTAGCTGATTAACTGTATCATATTGTGAGCGATATTCAGGATGACTCGCATCGACAACATGTAATAATAGGTCAGCACCTTTCGCTTCTTCAAGTGTTGATTTAAATGCTGCTACTAATGTCGTTGGAAGTTTCTGAATAAATCCTACAGTATCTGAAATAATCAGATTAAATCCTTCATTAATTTGAATTTGGCGTGTTTTAGGATCTAATGTTGCGAATAACAAGTTCTTCTCATAGGTTTCCTCATTAGCTAGGACATTGAACCATGAGGATTTACCAGCGTTTGTATAACCAACTAAAGCAATCTGGAAAACTTGATTCTGCTCACGCTTATTTCTATATCTTTCACGATGTTCAACTACAGTTTGTAATTGATGTTTAATTTCATTCATACGCGTTCTAATATGACGACGATCCATTTCTAATTTTGTTTCACCAGGACCTCTTGTACCTATGCCGCCACCTAAACGAGAAAGGCTCTTACCATGCCCTTGTAATCTTGGTAAAAGATAATCAAGTTGAGCTAATTCAACCTGTAATTTACCTTCTCTACTTCGTGCTCTTAAAGCAAATATTTCTAAAATTAATTGGGTTCTATCGATGATTTTAATGCCCAAATTATCATTTAATGTTTTAGATTGTGCAGTTGTCAATTCATCATTCGTCACAACAACATCTATATCATGAAATTCGATAAAAGCTTTAATTTCTTCAATTTTACCTTTACCTACATAATATTTATGATCAAATTGTTCTCTGTTTTGAGTGATTTGACCTTTAACATTTAATTGGCAAGTTTGAGATAAAGCTTCTAACTCTTCCATCGTTGAATCAAAATTAAATTGATTATCCGTTTGAGCATGTACACCGACTAATACAGCAGTTTCTAATCTCTTCTTTGTATCATGAGTTGATTGCTGTGCCATGATATACATCTCCTCTATAAAAAGTTACTCAAAACATTCTATCATAGACTTTGAACAAAGACTATAGAGTCAAATTATGTTAAATTTGTAGTATATCGAAAGGGTGATAAATATGGAAACGATTTATGATTTTGTAGTGCAAAAAAATAACGGTGAAAATTATAAATTAGAACAATATAAAGGCGATGTAATGCTCATCGTTAATACTGCTAGTGAATGTGGTTTCACCCCACAATTTGAAGGTTTACAAAAATTGTATGATGAATACAAAGATAAAGGTTTCGTTATTTTAGGTTTCCCTTGTAATCAATTTGGTGGTCAAGAACCTGGGTCAGGAGAAGAAGCAGCTCAAAATTGTAAAATCAATTATGGCGTAACCTTCCCTATCCATGAAAAAGTAGACGTAAAAGGTGAGAATCAACATCCATTATTCCGCTATCTCACTGACGCAGCAAAAGGTATGTTAAATGAAAAAATTAAATGGAATTTTACTAAATTCTTAGTCGACCGTGAAGGTAACGTTGTTAAACGTTTCTCTCCACAGAAAAAACCTGATCAAATTAAAAGTGAAATTGAAAAATTATTATAATCAGACTGTAGATTAACACTTCTACTCATTATCGCGTTATGTACATTTAGCTCATTTAAAAGTAATTTCTATTTGTGTATAACGGTCATAGAAATATAATAAATTTAAATAAAATAGAAAAATGCTTCATGTAATGTATGACTAACGAAATCAATCGTAGATTTCAAGCTATACATTGCATGAAGCATATTTTTTATTACAAACATTTCCTTGGTTTGTTCTAAAGTGCTAGGCGTGTTATACCATTATCTTCAATACTTAAATGTAATTCACTGATAAACTTCATGATCATCCACTTCCGCTTATCAATGAAAATGCAAAATTAATGCACTTTGATTACAACTCTTATTCTTCACTTTTTTCTTCAGCTGATTCTTCAGATTCATTATCAACTGTAAAAGTGCTGATCGCATGTTTGTAAATCAGATGTTGTTTGCCTTGAGAAACTAAACTTACAACATATTTGTCAAAGTCTTCAATAACACCTTTCATTTGAAAGCCATTTAAAAAGAATACAGTGACTTCAGTTTTTTCTGCTTTAAAGTTCTCTAGTGCTTGATCTTGGATGTTTTCGTTTGCAATCATGTCTAGAACTCCTTTTATTTATTTGGGTTGTAATCTCATCTAACATCATCTGAAGTGACATCGTTTCTTTATTTAACCAGTGAACATTCATTTTATTCTTAAACCAAGTCAGTTGGCGTTTAGCATATTGTCGTGAATGCTGTTTGAGTTTCTCCACAGCGTCATCCATGTTCATATTGCCTTTGACTACAGGTACAAGTTCTTTATAACCAATCGCTTGCATGCTTTGGCTTGTTTCAAATCCTTGTTCCACGAGTTGTTGCACTTCTTTAAATAATCCGTGACCCAACATAATATCGACACGTTTATTTATTTTAAAATATAATGTTTCGCGCGACATTTCAATCCCTATTAATAATGTATCATAATTTTCAGTAAATTGTTGCACTTTCTTTCGAGAACTTAAAAGTTTTTTTGTTTTTAAATAATATTCTATAGCTCGCAACACTCTTTTTCGATTATTAGGATGTATATTCTCTGCTGATTCACTATCAAACGAAGCTAAATAATGATGTAGCTCCTCATTGTTATATTGTTCGAGTTCTACAAGTTGCGCATTAACAATTTGCATTTTTTCAGGGGAGACTGTTTCATCTTCGAAAGCATAGTTGTAAAGCAATGATTGTATGTAAAGTCCTGTGCCTCCAGCGATAATAGGTAATTTACCTCTATTGATAATATCTTCAATACAAGCTTCTGCTCTTTTTTTAAATTCATACGCTGAAAATGATTCATCAGGCTCTAATATATCTATCATGTGATGCGGAATGCCTTCCATTTCATCTTGAGTCACTTTAGCAGTTCCAATATCCATTTGTTTATACACTTGCATGGAATCTCCACTAATCACTTCACCATTGAATTTTTTAGCAATTTCAATGCTTAATTCAGTTTTACCTGAGGCAGTTGGACCTACAATTACAACAAGAAATGGCTTGTTTTGATTCGTCATTTCATTATTCACTCGCTTTATTTTTCTTTAAAATTTGTTTTTCTATCCATTCAAACATATGTTGCCAAGTCATTTGATAATCATCTTCAAATAAAATTTCATGTCTTTTATTTTTATATAACTGTACAGTAACATGATTTATACCTGATTTCTTATACAATTTACCTAATTGTCGAATGCCCTTTCCATAATCACCAAATGGATCTTCTTTACCTGAAATGAGTAAGATAGGCAAATGTTTGTTTAATTTCTCTAGAGATTTACGTTCTGTTGTCAGCATCATATACTTCACAGTTTGATAAATGAGCTGATTCGACACTCTGAATCCACAATATTCGTCTTGGACAAATTTATCTACTTCATCGCGCTTTGTTGAAATCCAATCACTCTCAGTTTCAGGATTCTCGATACGCTTGTTAAATGATTTATTGACTAAATTATTTACCCATTTCACACGTCGACGCTTACCTAATATTACCGTAATAAGTTTTAAGGCGAATGTTGCCGGAATACCTTTCCACTTCGGAAACATTCCTGTACCAGTTAAGATTAATCCATTAGCGAATTCTGGATATCTGACTACAAATAATCTTGCTATGATAGACCCCATAGAATGTCCTAATACAATATACGGAATTGTAAGTTGTGTGCCGTAAAGTGTTTCCACTATTTCATAAGCATCATCAACAATCTGCGACATATTATCAAAGTGGCCTCGCTCTACCTCATCAATATCCTTACCATGTCCACGGTGATTATGTCTCAATACATCATATCCCTGTAAATTTAGGGCATAAACTAATTCGTCATAACGGTCCATATGTTCAGCCATTCCATGAAAAAGATGAACAATTCCTATGGTACTTTTCTTAGCCTTATCCACTTTAACCTCTATCATTGTCCCATCTTCAACAGTGATTTTAAACTGACTTTGACTCACAACATATGCCCCCTAACCTTCCTAATTCACTTTAATTCAATATTAGCTTAAAACTATTTTATAAATAATATACCGTGTGAGTGATATGTAATCAAATCGTATGCATAGCGTTTCTTCGGTCATTTTACTTTTATTTTCGGAAAATAAATTAAATAAAAATTAAAAAACTACTTGCAGAAAATGGAATATCCAAAAATCTACAAGTAGTTAGATTTAAATATCAATTGATACTCATAAATAATATCATTTATTCTTTAACAGCTGGTTGGTCGTTACCTGTGCGAGCTTGGTCAATCGCTTCTTCAACTTCTTTAGTGTAAGTTTCTTTCTGAGCGTCAGTATAGTTCAACATATCAGCCATGACGTTAATTACTGCATCTTTATAATCTAAAACATCTTGAATATTGAAATATAATTTACCTGAACGACGTACTAAGAAATCTGTAGGTTTATAAACCATTTCTTGTTGGATACCATAAACTAATTCTACGTATATTTCTAAAGGTAAATTACTTTCATGATATTGTGCAGTTTGAGCAATATTGAATAAATGATCTACGTTTGAACCATATTTACTAGCTAAGCGACGTGCAACATCTTCATCGATGCCGAAACCTTTTGCTGCATCAACTTTTTGGTCGACGAAGTGTTTAAAGTTTTTACTTCCGCCTACGTCACCGCCAGAAATTTTAAGATACTTAGTTGCACATGGTTCAAATTTAAGACCGTATTCTTGTTTCAAGCGTTTCGCTAATAGGTCAACAATATCTAATGCCATGTGACGGTAACCAGTTAATTTACCACCAGCGATTGTTAGTAGACCAGATTCACCTTCCCAAACTTCATCTTTACGTGAAATTTCAGATGGGTCTTTACCTTCTTCTAAGATTAATGGACGGACACCTGCCCAAGTAGATTCAATATCTTCATCTTTAACATCAACACTTGGGAACATATAGTTAATTGCATCGATGAGATAATCTCTATCCTCTTGAGTTGTTAATGGTGTTGCTTTCTCATTGTCGTAGAACGTATCAGTTGTACCTACATATGCTTTACCTTCACGAGGAATAGCGAAAATCATACGACCATCTTTTTCAGTATCGAAATAAACAGCTTGACCTAATGGGAATTTAGATTGATCGATAACCACGTGTACACCTTTAGTTAAACGTAGTTGTTTATTATTACGAGCGTAGTCACCACTTCTAACTTCATCTACCCATGGACCAGAAGCATTGATGACTTTTTTAGCTTTAATACCATAAGTTTCGCCGTCAATCATATCTAGCACTTCAATACCATTTACTTTTTTATTTGAATCATAAGTGAAATGTTCAGAACGTGTATAGTTAATGATTTCAGCGCCTTTTTCGGCAGCTTTTTTCATAACTTCAATAGTTAAACGTGCATCATCAGTACGGTATTCAACGTAGTAACCGCCACCTTTTAAGCCATCTTGTTTTACTAATGGTTCTTTATTTAAAGTATCTTGTCTAGATAACATTTTTTTACGTTCAGATTTTTTAACGCCTGCTAATCTATCATACATTGTTAAACCGATTGCAGTTGAGAATTTACCAAATGTACCACCTTTGTGCATTGGTAAAAGCATCCACTCTGGTGTTGTTACGTGTGGACCATTTTCGTAAACAATGGCACGTTCTTTACCAGTTTCAGCTACAACGCCAACTTGTAATTGTTTCAAATATCTTAATCCACCGTGTACAAGTTTAGTTGATCTTGAACTTGTACCTTGAGCGAAGTCTTGCATTTCTACTAATGCTACTTTCATACCACGGTTACTAGCATCTAAGGCAATACCTGCACCTGTAATACCACCGCCGACGATAACAACGTCATATTCGTTTTCTCTTAAATTCTTTTTAATATGATCCCTTTTCAATGTAGATAATGCCATTATCTAACGCCTCCTAAAAATAAATAAAAAACGAGACACCTATCCCACAAAAACATTTAATTGTTTTGTACGAACAGATCTCTCGTTTCTCGATTTTCTTATTAACTTAAATTCAGTATAACACACTTAAGAAAATCAAGTCCATTTAATGCTCACGCTTACTTCAAAATTTTTGCTTAATCTTCTAGTTTGAATACTTGTGTTGCTTCTACAGCTTTTTTCCAGCCTTTGTATAACTTAGTACGTTGTTCTTCTTCCATTTTTGGTTCAAACTCAGTTTCAAGTTTCCAACGTTCTCTGATATCTTCTTTATTGTCCCAGAATCCTACTGCTAATCCTGCTAAATAAGCAGCACCTAATGCTGTAGTCTCTTGAATTTCTGGTCTTTCAACTGCTGAGTTTACGATATCAGCTTGGAATTGCATTAAGAAGTTATTTTTAACTGCGCCACCATCGACACGTAAGTTTTGAACTTCAATACCTGAGTCTTTAGACATTGCTTCCATAACATCACGAGTTTGATAGCATAGTGATTCTAATGTTGCGCGGATGAAATGTTCTTTTTCAGTACCACGTGTTAAACCAAAGAAGGCACCTCTTGCATCTGAATCCCAATATGGCGTACCTAAACCAACAAATGCTGGAACCATATAAACACCTTCAGTTGAATCTACACGTGAAGCATAATTTTCGGTTTGAGGTGCAGAATTGATCATTCTTAAACCATCACGCAACCATTGAATTGCTGAGCCTGAAACGAAGATTGAACCTTCAAGTGCATAATTGACTTTGCCATCAAGACCATACGCAATTGTTGTCAATAAACCACTTTCAGATTTAACCGCTTCTTCACCAGTATTCATTAACATGAATCCACCTGTACCGTAAGTGTTTTTCACGTCACCACGGTCGAAACAAGCTTGACCAAATAATGCTGCTTGTTGGTCACCTGCAATACCTGCAATAGGAACTTCTTGTCCAAAGAAGTGATAATCGATAGTTTTGGCGTAAATTTCACTAGATTCTTTAACTTCTGGAAGCATTTGTTTTGGAACATCTAAAATTTCTAATAGTTCATCGTCCCATTTTAAATCATGAATATTAAACATTAATGTACGACTTGCATTTGTATAATCAGTAATATGTGCTTCTTTACCAGATAATTTCCATACTAACCAAGAATCAATTGTTCCAAATAGTAAATCGCCATTTTCAGCTTTTTCTCTTGCACCGTCAACATGGTCAAGAATCCACTTCACTTTAGTACCTGCAAAGTATGGATCTAACAATAGACCAGTCTTATCTCTAAATGTTTCTTCGTATCCTTGGTCTTTCAATTCTGTACAAATATCTTGTGTTTGACGAGATTGCCATACGATTGCATGATAAATTGGACGTCCTGTATTCTTATCCCAAACAACAGTCGTTTCACGTTGATTTGTAATACCAATCCCTTCAATTTGGTTAGCTTGAATGTCATTTTCATTCATTACTTCAGCCATCACTGACAGCACAGAAGTCCAAATTTCATTTGCATCATGTTCTACCCAACCTGATTGTGGAAAATGTTGTTTAAACTCACGTTGAGAAACACCTTTAATTTCTCCATCTTTGTTGAAAAGAATCGCACGTGAACTTGTAGTTCCCTGATCGATTGATAAAATATATTTTTCCATAGGTTTTGACTCCTTTTGATGTAATTAATAATAAGTAATAAAGTAAAGTTGTAATTTAAAATTTCATTAATAAAGTATCAACCATTACATCTATACACAAAATTGAGGTAATTTAATCCCGATATTTTAAAATTATCCTTCAATTATCCCTATCAATTAGTAAATAGATTCGATGTCACCTTTTTTAGAGGATTTATTAATAATTAATCCTAATACTAAAGTAATAACAACTAAGACGATTCCAACTGCACAACTCACGTTAAATGTTTGTTTATAAAACACTTCGTAAACCACAGCGCCCAGCATACCACCAGCAATTGGACCTAATACAGGCACAATAGCGTATGACCAGTTAGAATGACCTTTACCTGCGATAGGTAAAATAGCATGTGCAATACGAGGACCTAAATCTCGAGCAGGGTTAATCGCATAACCTGTAGGTCCCCCTAAACTTAAACCAATTGCTACAATTAAAGCACCTACAATAAGTGGATTTAATCCATCAGCAATTTTATTAACACCGATGAATAATATACCTAAAGTTAGAGCCATTGTACCAATAATTTCACTTAAGAAGTTAGCAAAATAGTTTTTAATTCCAGGTGCTGTAGAGAACACGCCTAATTTGACTTCTGGCTCTTCAGTAGCTTTCCAATGTGGTAAATACATTAACCATACAAGTGCACCACCGACGATACCACCTAACATTTGGCAAACAATATAACCAGGAACTTGTGCCCAACTGAATCCGCCATCCATTGCAAGTGCAATTGTAACAGCTGGATTTAAATGTGCGCCAGAGAATTTACCTACGGCATATACGCCCATTGATACGGCTAGACCCCAACCTGCAGCGATTACAATCCAATCTGCATTGTTGCCAGCACTTCTTTTCAAATTAACGTTTGCACAAACGCCACCTCCGAAAAGAATTAAAATTGCAGTACCTAAAAATTCTGCTAAATATGCATTCATATCATTTCCTCCCAAAAAACAGAGAGACCCCTACGTTAGCGATATTAAGCTTGTAGAAATCTCCCAGTCTCTGTTCTATTATTAACTTTTAAACTTGATATAATTTTACTATCGACTTGTAAGCGTTGTCAATGACTTTGTAAAAAATTTGTCATAATTAGTATTTAGAATTATAAATATAGCTAGCATTTATTTATATCCTAGTAACTAAATTTTCGAGAAATTTATATTTTTGATTTTAAATTTTAAAGTAAAAAAAGAATGTGCGATATTTAAAATGAGTAGATCCTTTCAAATATCACACACTCTCACCTTTTTGACTATTATCATTTACCAAAGTTTTTGATAGCTTGTGGTTACATATTTCGCACCACTTGAAACGGCTTCTTGTACTTCATTTTCATCATTAATTAAACCGCCTGCAATTACCGGTGTTGAAGTTTCTTTTTGAATTTGATTCACTGCTTTACTTGCAATACCGGGTAACACTTCTACGAAATCAGGCTCAACTTTCTTGATTAATTCAATACTTCTCGTTAACGCCTGACTATCTATAATAAATACTCTAAAGATTGTTAAGGTATTTAGAGATTTGGCTTTTCTAATAACCTTTGTTTTAGTTGAAACAATACCTTTGGGCTTATATTGTTGAATGATATATTCACACGCAAATTCATCATGACTTAAACCTTTTATTAAATCAATATGAATATAGCATGCTATACCTTGACGTTTTAATAGTTCCATTATACTTTTCAAATGGCCAATGTGCATATCTAATAATACACAAGCTTTATAATCTGTCTTTGTTAATCTTTCAAGATCTCTCATATTTCTGATCGCTGGCAAAATATTTTCTTTCAAGATAGCAGCTCCTCTACATCACTCGTTTAAATAGTTTTTCGAGTTCATAATTTGAAAAATTGATAATAATCGGTCTGCCATGAGGACAAGTAAATGGATCTTCAGCTTCTCTAAGTTGATCAATTAAATCTGACATTTCATTATTTTTCAAGTAATGATTTGCTTTAATAGACTTTTTACAAGACATCATGATTGCAACTTCTTCTCGTATTTTTTTAACGTCTACTTTTTTATGTTCTAATACTAAATTAATCATATCCTTAATAATTTCTTCAGCATCGCCTTTAGGGAACCAGACAGGATAACTATTTACAATATAATCATGTCCGCCAAAGTGTTCTAGATGTACACCAACTCTATCTAATTCGTCTTGATATTGATCGATAATCATTTGCTCATCTTTTGAAAAGTGGAACGTAAGCGGAATCAATAGATTTTGGACTTCATTGGTAACTTCGCCAATTTTCTCTCTAAAGTATTCGTACTTAATCCTTTCTTGCGCTGCGTGTTGGTCAATCATAAACATTCCATTTTCGTTTTGAGCAATGATATATGTGCCATGTACTTGTCCAACAACTTCCATATAAGGAACACGGCGATGAGGCGATTTACTTATAGTGCCTTTAATATCATCTTCTTTTGCTGATGATGAATCTAATTCATTATATTGATCATTTTCAATTTCATTTAGAATATCTTTTTGATTTTGGAAGTAATTATCTTCACTCGTACGTTGTATATAGTGAGAGGAATCAGAATTAGAATTTTCTACATCAATCGTCGAATTGTCATATTCATATTTTTGGCCCGAATCTTCATTTACTACCGAATTATCGCTATCCGAACGATATCCATTTTCAGAAGATTGATATGATGAAGCTGATTGATTAGACGCATTAGAATTATTTCTTTTTTCAAAATCCATTTTCTGCTGTTCAAATGATTCAAGAACTTTATTCTTTTTAGGTGAATGGTCTAAATCATTTTGAGGAATTAATATTCTGTCTTTAAACGCCTCTCTGATTTTTTCTACAATTAGAGCAAATAGCTGTTCTTCTTTAGATAAACGTACTTCAAGTTTAGTAGGATGTACATTGACATCCACTAATATAGGGTCCATTTGAATATTAATGTAGCAAATCGGATATCTCCCAATTGTCAGTAACGTATGGTAACCCTCGATAATAGCTTTATTTAGCAAGAAATTTTTAATGTACCGACCATTGATAAAAATTGAAATATAATGCTTATTACTTCTTGAATGTTCAGGTTTAGCTACGAAACCTTCAAGATGATAATCGCTTGTGTCTCCAGAAATGTGAACTAAGTCTTTAGCAACTTTCATACCGTAAATTTCTGCCATCACTTCATTTGTACGCCCTGATCCATTCGTGCTTATTAAAGTTTTACCATCTGACACTAAAGAAATTCTAATATCAGGATGACTCATCGCCATTCTATTTACTATATCTGTAATCTTTCCTAATTCGGTATATAGACTTTTAATATATTTCAGACGTGCTGGCGTATTATAGAATAACGATTCTACTAGAATATCTGTTCCTTTTTTAGCTTTAGCTGGCTTACTGTCAATAATTTCTCCATTCTCTGCATATACTTCAAAGCCATTTTCATTATCAGTACACGTTTTCAATGTAACTTTAGCCACTGAAGAAATACTTGCTAAAGCTTCGCCACGAAATCCTAATGTTCTGATATGAAATAAATCATCATCAGCATCTATTTTACTAGTTGCATGTCGATGGAAAACTAAGCCTAAATCATCTTGTTCAATACCAGTCCCATTATCTACTACTCTAATTGAAGCAACACCAGATTGTTCCACTTCAACATTAATTTCAGTAGATTCAGCATCTATGGCATTTTCTAACAATTCTTTAACTACAGAACTTGGTCTTTCCACGACTTCTCCAGCTGCGATTTTATTAGCCAAAGAGGTTTGTAGTTCTTTTATTTTTCCCATTGTTTACACCTACCTCTATCTTAATTGTTTCTGTAAATCACTTAATTTCACAAGTGCTTCTATAGGCG
The DNA here is from genome assembly GCF_001836225.1 of Staphylococcus sp. HMSC036D05. Taxonomy (NCBI): domain Bacteria; kingdom Bacillati; phylum Bacillota; class Bacilli; order Caryophanales; family Staphylococcaceae; genus Staphylococcus; species Staphylococcus sp. HMSC036D05. Next base: position 535,328 of record NZ_KV827781.1, read on the forward strand.
TCATATTGGATAAGTTTAAATTTTTAATTTCTAATTCAATTTCACTTTGTTGTTCGCTATTTTCAAATAAATCAAATGAGGCTTGTTCAAAATCATTTTTAGAATTTATTGTTTTTTCAGTATTAATAGAATTATTACTTTCATTAGTAGAAAGACGACCTTCATGATTATCTTGAGATAATTCATTAGGCATGATTTGATCTGAAGGTTTTTGTTCAAATTCATCGAGTATAATTTGAGCTCTATTAATCACTTCTTCTGGTAAATCAGCAAGTTTGGCAACTTGAATACCGTAACTGTCATCGACCGCACCATCTTTAACTTTATGCAAGAAAATGAGTTCTCCCTTATATTCGTTAGCAGCCACGTGCACGTTCTTTAAACATGGAAGCATTTGATCTAAGGTGGTCAATTCATGATAATGCGTTGAAAATAGTGTTTTAGCATGAGAAGTTTGAGCGACGTATTCAATCATGGCTTGAGCTAGAGCTAGCCCATCATATGTAGATGTTCCTCTACCAATCTCATCAAAAATAATTAGACTATTCTCAGTAGCATAAGTTAAAGCCTTTTGCGCCTCTAACATTTCTACCATGAAGGTACTTTTACCTGATACTAAATCATCTGCAGCACCAATCCTAGTGAAGATTTGATCAAATACAGGTAATACAGCAGAATCACATGGTACATAGGCACCCATTTGAGCCATGATACTAATAATAGCAACCTGTCTCATATACGTAGATTTCCCAGACATATTTGGCCCTGTAATAAGATAGATGAATGTGTCATTGTCTAGATTGCAATCATTTGGCACATAATCATTATGATCCATCACGCGCTCTACAACCGGATGTCTAGAGTTTTCTAATTTTAAAGTTTTATCATCACTAAACGAAGGTCGTACATAATTATATTTTTGAGCAATTTCTGCGAAACTTTGCAAACAATCTAATTCAGAAATAATTTTTGCTTGTTTTTGTAGTCTTTCAGTATACGTTTTAATATGTTCTCTTAATTTAACAAATAATTGATATTCTAATTCAATTGCTTTGTCTTCTGCTCCTAAAATAATGTCTTCTTTTTCTTTAAGTTCATCCGTTATAAATCGTTCGGCGTTGGACAATGTTTGTTTGCGATTATAACCAAATTCACTAGGTTCAAACCCTTGTAGATTTGCACGAGTAATTTCAATAAAGTATCCAAAAACTTTATTAAAACTAATTTTTAAAGACTTAATTCCTGTTCGAGCACGTTCTTTCGCTTGTAACTCTGCTAACCAAGTTTTACCATTCTTAGAAGCTTCTAAATACTCATCTAATTGCTCATTAAATCCAGTCTTAAATAGACCGCCATCTTTGACTGAAATAGGTGGTTCTTCAACTAAACTTTCCTCTAAAAGTTCTAAAAGATCATCGAGGGGTTCTAAATCACTAAATTGTGATGTGGTCTGAGCATCTAATTCGTTGAGCAATGCTTTAATATTAGGAATTTCTGAAATCGAATGTTTGAGTTGTATCAAGTCTCTTGCATTCACATTACCATAACTGACTCTACCCACTAATCGTTCAATGTCATAAACTTGATTTAAATAATTACGTAGTGTATCTCTCTCAATAAAACGATTGATAAATTCCTCTACGATGTTCAATCTTTCGTTAATTTGATTTTTGTTAATTAAAGGTCGATCAACCCATTGCTTCAGTCGTCTTGCACCCATTGGCGTTTTTGTTTCATCCATTAACCAAAGTAATGTACCTTTTTTCGATTTAAGTCTAATGCTTTCAGTTAGCTCTAAATTTCGCTTAGCATAGAAATCCATTTTCATAAAATCAATTGCTGCGTATTCAGCTACTTCTTCAATATGTGATAAATCTCTTTTTTGAGTATGATGTATATAATCTAACAATAATTGTGTGGACTTGAACATTTGATTATGAGTTAACTGGTTAGTGTTATACTGCATTTCTGAAATATTCTCACGTACTGTAACTGTTTCAGTTGTCATGCTTATTTGACGTTTTAATTCTTCTGGCAATTCTTCATTTACAACTATTTCATTAGGATTAATTGTCGTAATTTCATTCAGTAATGTTGCTTCATCTTGAAAATGAGTAGCCTTAAGTTCTCCGGTAGAAACATCACAATAACTTAATGCATACACTTCATCTTTAACAAAACTTAAAATATAATTGTTTTGCTTTTCGTCCACGCCGCCTTGTTCCATCACCGTACCCGGCGTGACAATTCTAACAACTTCTCTTTTTACCATGCCTTTAGTCTGTTTAGGGTCTTCCATTTGTTCACATATTGCAACTTTATAACCATTGTTGATTAATGTCTCAATATAACTATCAGCTGAATGATAGGGTACGCCACACATAGGGATAGGATTTTCTTTTTTAGCATCTCTCTTTGTTAAAGTAATTTCAAGAACTCTTGAAGCTTCTTTCGCATCTTCAAAGAACATTTCATAGAAATCGCCGAGTCTAAAAAATAATAAACAATCGTCATATTCAGATTTTATTTTTAAATATTGTTGCATCATTGGTGTTACATTAGCCATTTCTATTTTCACAACCCTTATTTATAAATATTTTTCTTATTTTAATATTTTTTACATACGCTTTTAACTCATACATTTTAACATATATAAATACAACTCGCTTAACCAAAAAAGTGTATAAAAAAGTACGCTTTAACATGAGACAAAATTGTTTAAACCCCAATATTTAACCCCTCACTAATAAAGCGTACCTGTAAATAAATCATTTCTTATTAAATTTATCCAATAGACCACGTCTTTTCAAAACAATAAGTAATATATAACTTATTAAAGAACCTATAACACTTGAAACTATAAATGCTATCATTAATGGTCTAACTAAAAAGTTATCAAAATTCATAAACCATGCTAAAGGAATACACATTAAACTTCCTATTACTCCGGTTCCCAATACTTCTCCCACAGCTGCCATAAAGATATGTTTTCTATACATATAAAATAAACTAGAAAGGAATACCCCAATCATGCTTCCCGGGAATGCAAACACACTACCTGTGCCAAAACTCACTCTGAAAATTGAGGAAATAAATGCTTGAGCTAAGCCATACCATGGTCCAACAAAGACTGCACATAATACATTAATAAAATGTTGAACGGGTGCTGCTTTAATCGGTCCTAATGGTATTACGATAAGACTACTAAGTACTATATTAATAGCTATCAAAATTGCGGTTATAGTCAATTTCCTTACTTTCATAGCATTTACTCCTCATTTAGAATTTACTCTTTATGTTCTCGTTCATTATGTTCATTAAGTCGGTCTTCCATTGTTTTAATCATCATCTGCAGCAAATCATTGGCATCATATTGTGCTGACCTGAATTCTTCAACTATTGGCAATTGATTAATTTCATCTTCAATATGATGAATTTGATCCTCTGATTGCTGAAATGCGTTATCTTTACCATAATTTTGAAAATTAACGGATTGTTTTTGTTGCTTTTTAAGATTTTTCATCTTATTTTCAATCGTTTTATTATTATGGATTTGGTTTTCAATAGTTTGGTAATCTTTAACAATCTCCAAATTATTAATTCGATTTGCAAGGGTATCAGCATGTTTTAAGATATCCTCTTTTGAATACATACTATTGAACCACCATCTCACTTTGATGTTCTCCAACAAAAGTTCCATTTAATGAGTACTGTTTGGCTTCATCAATTTTCACATCAACAAGTTTTCCAATCATTTCTTTTGGAGCTTTAAAGTTTACTAGTTTATTCTTAGCAGTATATCCAGCTAATACAGTATCATCTTTTTTACTTGAACCTTCACATAGTACTGTGACAATTTCACCTTCATATTGGCTCATAGCTTTTTGAGAATATTCTCCAACTTTTTTATTTAATCTTTGTAGACGTTCCTTTTTAACTTCAGTTGGAACGTTATCTTTCATTTTTGCAGCTGGTGTACCGTCTCTTTGTGAATACAGATAAGTATATGCATGTTCAAATTCAACTTCATCATATAGTGATAATGTTTCTTCAAATTGTTCTTCTGTTTCATTAGGATAACCAACGATAATATCTGTTGTTAAAGCAATATCAGGAATAGCATTTTTAATTCTACTTACTAAGTCAAGATAACTTTCTCTAGTATATTTGCGTCCCATAATTTTTAAAACAGCATTATTACCAGATTGAACTGGCAAGTGAATATGCGGAACGATGTTACCACCATTAGCAATGACTTCAATCATGCGATCTGTAAAGTCCCAAGGATGGCTTGTAGTAAAACGTACTCTAGGAATATCAATTTTAGAGATGTCCTCTAATAAGTCACCCAAACCATAATCTAATCCTTCAATATCTTTACCATAAGAGTTAACATTTTGTCCTAGTAAAGTGATTTCTTGATAACCTTCCCTAGCTAATTCTCTCACTTCATTAATAATGTCTTCAGGACGACGACTACGTTCCTTACCTCTTGTAAATGGAACAATACAATATGTACAGAATTTATCGCAACCATACATGATATTCACCCAAGCTTTGATGCTACCTTCACGTACTTTAGGTAAGTTTTCAATTACATCGCCCTCTTTAGACCACACTTCAACTACCATAGCTTTAGATAGATAAGCTTCTTCTAAAATTTCAGGCAAATGATGAATATTATGTGTACCAAAAATCATATCTACATTTTGATAAGATTTCAAAATCTTATTCACTACGGATTCTTCTTGAGACATACAACCACAAACGCCAATTAGGCACTCAGGGCGTTCTTTTTTAAGATGTTTTAAATTTCCAATCTCACTAAACACTTTGTTTTCAGCATTTTCACGAATCGCACAAGTATTAATTAAAATAACGTCAGCTTGATTAATATCTGAAGTCGCACTATAACCTAAAGCTTTCAATATCCCCGCCATGACTTCGGTATCATGTGCATTCATTTGGCAACCATACGTTTTAATTAAAAATGTTCGTCCGTTACCCATACCTTTATATTTTTCACCAATGTGGAAATCTCTGTTATATTGTACTTCTTGTTTCCCACGTTTCTTTGCTTCTTTCAAACTTGGCGGTTGATACACTTGTTCAAAGTATTTGCTATAGTCTTTTTCAGCTTTGCGATCACGTTCAGCTAAAATATTTATCGTACCAGCTTTTCTTTGTTCTTCATTCACTTTGAAAAATCCTTTCTATATGCCCATAATCATTATTTCATTATATTAAATTTAAGATTAAAGTGCAAAAAGACGCTGACATATGCTTTTGAAAAATTTTATAAAAAAAGAGCGCGAAATCAAACTTAAAAAAGATTAATTCCATGCTCTAGCCACAAATTTATTATATTTATTCATTTTCAATCTACTAATTGAAAAACTTTATTCTTGATCATATTTACCTGTTAACGTTTCTATCTCAATACCTTCAGGCACGTGATAGAATTTAACTTGACTAATAATACTTGGACATTCTAGTTCAACCATTCTTTCATTAAGTTTTTGAATTAAGATTAAACATTCGCTCATATCACCTTGAACTGTCGTTTCTAATGGTCCAACTCTATAATGCAAACCTGATTCATCAATAATTTTTATTGCTTCATCAACATATGGAATCACATCTTGATTGTTAGGCGTTCGCGGAACAATTTGTACGCTCATCAATGTATCATTCATTATACAAACACTCCTCTTCGTTAAAATATTAATACAATCCTATTTTAACATGATGAAAGCAAGTATCATTTTTTATTAACTTTTCATTGTACTTGCTGAATTGCTTTAGAAGTTGCGTCAGCAAAATCATACATTAAATCTCCCCAATTATCACGATTTTCTCTACTTTTACGCGAACTTTTATGATTAACGAATAATGATTTTCTTAGTTCAGAAGTTAATTCTAATTGTACACCTGCATCATTTTTAGTTTGGTTTGTGATATTTCTATTTTGAGTCCCAGCCATTGTATGCGGCGCCCCTTCGACTTTAATACCTATATCTTGTAAAGTTTCACTTAAAATATCAATAAGTTGATAATCATCGCCACCTATATATACTACGCTCTCTTCACCCTTACATCCATGAACTGTTATTGCTCTTTCACTTTTTTTCACTAAATCTAAAGCTTGTTGGTTGTCATAATGAATGGAAGTGACATGTAATTCATTATTCCCTTTACTACGGATACCTTTGAATGAAAAGTAATTATACCCACCTTTCTCAGCAATAACTTGAGCCAATTCAGTTGTACCAGGTTCAATTCCACCCCCATGAATAGCTAATATCGAAACATCACTGTCTTTATCTTCAATTTCAATCTCCCAATCTTCATTTTCAATTGTCTTTTTTTCCAATTTTTTCATTGATTTAAATTTGTCCATAGTAACCTCCCTACAACAACTTTTACGTTATCCATTCCCCTAATTTTCAGTTTAAAAAGTGATTTACATAATCTAAACGCTTTTAATTGATTTTTTAAAATCTCAAAATTGGTGTAAAAAAACTGAGCGCACAAAAAGCACTCAGTTAACTTATAATTTATACGAATTGCGCAGTTAAATCATTAAATGTCTCTTCAGATATATGAATATCCTTTTTAGCGAGAGCTTCATCTTCTAATTCGTCAATTTGTGATTCATAAGATGGTGTTTCAGTATCTTGGTATACAATACCTTTAACTAATGATTCATGTTCTAAAACAGTTTTCATAGCTAATTGCTTATCTGATGTATCATAGTTCTCAATATCATCAATATTAGTTAAATGTTCTTTGAACCAATCATATGTGTTTACTTTGTTATACGTTACACATGGTGAAAAGACATTTACAAATGAAAATCCATCATGGTTAATAGCATCTTCAATCAATTTCGTTAATGCTTTAATATCACTTGAGAAACCTTGTGCTACAAAAGTTGCTCCAGAGGACAACGCTAATTCAAGTGGTGCAACGTTTTTCTCAATATTTCCTTTAGGTGTAGTTTTAGTTACAAATCCTACTGCTGATGATGGTGATGTTTGTCCTTTAGTTAAACCATAAATTTGGTTATCCATAACGATATAAGTCATATTCATGTTACGTCTTAATGCATGAATCGTATGTCCCATACCGATGGCATATCCGTCGCCATCTCCACCTGAAGCAATTACTGTTAAATCTTTATTAGCCATTTTAACGCCTTGGGCAAGAGGGAGTGCACGTCCATGAATTGCATGAACGCCATATGATTTAATATAACCTGATAACCTACCAGAACAACCTATACCAGTTATAATTGCAACCTCTTCTGGTTCTAGGCCTACATTGGCTGCAGCTTTTTGAATCGCAGCTTGTACTGAGAAATCACCACATCCTGGGCACCAATTTGGCTTAACATTGTTTCTAAAATCTTTAAATGTAGCCAATTAAACCAACTCCTTAATTTCCTTAACTATTTCTAAACCTTTTGCTTCAATTTCATGAGGTAAGAACGGTGTACCGTCATATTTAGTTTGATTAACTAATTTATCTTGTAATTGGGTATTCATTTTTAAAATATTGGATAATTGTCCTTGGTAGTTATGCTCGGCTACAACTACTTTAGAGGCTTTATCAATAGATTGTTGAATCGTATCTTTAGGGAAAGGATGTAATTGTCTAATTTGTAAAGTATTCACTTTAATGCCTTGTTCTTCAAGACGTTCGGAACCTTCCATAATCGCTCCTTTACTAGAAATAAATCCAATATAAAGAATGTCGGCATGTTCATGTCTTTCATTTGATTCAACAGGTTTTTCGATAACTAGATTTTCAGTTTTACGCATACGTTTTTCCATTTGAGCTTGGCGATTAGAAGCCGCTTCACTAGGCTTACCTTCTTCATTGTGTTCAACCCCAGTTATATGGTGGATACCGCCTTTAACTCCTGGAATTGGACGAGGAGAAATACCGCTTCCAGTTAATGCGTATCTTCTGAAGTAACTCTTATCATCTTCCTCACGTTCAATATCAGACTGAAGTAATTCACCACGTTTAATTTCAATCTTATTGTAATCAAGCGCTTTAACAGTTTGTTTACCTAAAGAAAGTTGTAAGTCACTGAGAATAATAACAGGACATTGATATTCTTCAGCTAAATTAAACGCCTCTACAGTAAGATAAAATGCATCTTCAGCATCTGTAGGCGCAACAACTATTTTAGGAATATCACCATGTGTACCATAAATCATTTGCATTAAGTCAGATTGTTCTTGTTTAGTTGGTAGACCAGTTGAAGGACCTCCACGTTGTGTATTAACAATAACGAATGGTGTTTCAGTCATACCAGATAACCCTATCGATTCCATCATTAGTGATAATCCCGGACCAGAACTAGCAGTAAATCCTCTCACGCCAGCATAATTGGAACCAATAGCCATTGTTGCAGCGGCAATTTCATCCTCTGTTTGAATGACAGTACCACCTACTTTAGGTAAATTAGCAATCATATACTCCATAATTTCAGACGCAGGTGTAATTGGATAAGCAGCCATAAATTTAGATCCTGCTGAAATAGCACCTAAACCAATAGCATCATTTCCTACCATGTATAAATGAGGATTTTCATTATTTTCCTCTAGTTCAAAATCACCTTCAATAGCATTTAATTGCGCTTGCATTAAACGATATCCTTCATTTAATGCTTGGATATTCATTTCAACTACTTTTTCTCCTTTTTTAGAGAACATATTAGTAATTAATTCTTCAAAAGTTGAAGTATCTAAGTTCATCAATGCTGAAGTAGCACCTATAGCGACCATATTTTTCATGAGAGCTGTACCAAGTTCTTTTGCAGTACTCGTAAATGGTAAATCAATAAGTTGTGCTTTGCAGTCTTCCGGCTTTTCAGGTTTAGCTTTAGAATCAGCAATGATAATACTATCGTTTCTCATTTCATGATGATTGAGCTCAATCGTTTCTTGGTCAAATGCAACTAAAATATCTAAATCATCACTTATTGCATGAACAGGCGAAGTTGAAACTCTTATTTTATTATTTGTATGGCCACCTTTAATACGGCTTGAAAAGTGTCTATAACCGTATAAAAAGTATCCCTTTCTATTCATTGCGGTGGCAAAGATTTCACCAGTGGATTCGATCCCTTCACCTTGTTGTCCGCCCACTTTCCATGATATTTGTGATTTCATATCACATGCCTCCTGTGGTTATAATTCATAATTAATTTTAACAAAAGAAACCACCGTTTTACTATGTAAACAGTGGTACAAAATTAAATTCATACTAATGGACGATAACCTATAAACGTTGTAATCATAGGCTTTTATCCTTGGAAAGGATGATCGTCATTAATTAATATTCTTTCAATTTGAGTTGTCTTTCCTTCTTTATCTATATCAATAATTACTCCAGACAATACGCTACGGCCTTCATCTGGAACGACATGTCTTTGTGGTAAGCTCGTGATAAATCGATGAATGACTTCGTCTCGATTAATTCCTAATATACCATCATAGTACCCTGTCATACCTACATCAGTAATGTAACCTGTTCCTTTAGGTAAAACACGGTTATCAGAAGTTTGTATATGTGTATGCGTACCCACGACTGCACTAACTCTTCCATCTAAATACCATCCCATAGCATTTTTCTCGGAAGTCGTTTCGGCATGAAAGTCTACGAAGATATAAGGTGTCACTTGTCTTGCTTCTTCGATAAGTTGATCAGCTTTCTTAAATGGATCATCAATATCTTGCATAAATGTACGCCCTTGTAAATTAATAATTGCTAATTTAATTTCATTGATTTGAATAAAACGCATGCCAACTCCTGGTGCTTCTTCCGGAAAATTAGCAGGCCTTACCATGCGATTCGCATTATCAATAAATTCGTAAATCTCTCTTTGACCATATGTATGATTACCCATCGTCATGAAATCTACGCCTTCTCTTAACAATTGCTTATATATTTTCTCAGTGAGTCCTTTTCCATGTGCTGCATTTTCAGCATTTACAATGGATACTGTCGGGTGATAGCTTTGTTTGATTTTAGGTAGATAAGTGGAAATCGCATTTCTGCCGATTTTACCAACGATATCCCCGATAAACAATATTCTCATAAATCGTTCATCCTCTCATAAAAATAGTTTAATAGATACCACTGTATAATTAAAGTATTCAGTACAAATTAATTATTCTGAATATTAAAAGACTTTTCTTTTTCGAATTTATTAATTATGTTAGTATGAAGTTAATAAAATTCTAGGAGTTGTATATAACACATGTCTATTAATATTGATCCTGAAAAATTTGCAGAATTAGTAGTAAGTTCTAATCCAGCTAAATCAGATGAGCCTGAAGATATCGCTAAAGAAAGTTTAACTTTATATATTAACGCTTACCGTTTAGCTGAAAGATACTCTAACATAGCTACTAATTGTTATGACACAGCTGAAATCATTAGAGAAATTAATGATGCAGATTTACAATTAAAATAATTTCAAAATTGATATATCAACTATAAACATTGTAATTTAAAATCAACCTGTCAGTAATGTCTTTTTCGACTTTATTGGCAGGTTTTTTATGTATTTTTTATATTTCAATTTTTTATGGCTCGTACATATACTTAAGTGTTTGTCTGAAATTGAAATTAAAATTAAATGTCGCTCACTTCATTATACTTGAATCTGCGCTTCAAGCATAAGAGCCACTAACCGATGAATCGGTAAGTGGCTCTAATAAATTATTTTGCATATTCTACTGCTCTAGTCTCGCGAACAACTGTCACTTTGATGTGACCAGGATATTGTAATTCTTCTTCGATTTGATTTTTGATATCTCTAGCCAATCTATATGATTTTAAATCATCAATTTCTTCAGGTGAGACAACGACTCTAATTTCTCTACCTGCTTGAATTGCAAATGCTTTCTCAACTCCATCATAACTTTCAGATAATGCTTCTAGTCTTTCTAATCTTCTAATATAGTTTTCAAGTGTTTCTTTACGTGCACCTGGTCGAGCTGCTGATAAAGCATCAGCCGCCGCAACTAATATAGAAATTATAGAAGTCGGTTCTACATCGCCATGATGTGAGTGTATCGCATTAATTACTGTTTCATTTTCACCGTATTTCTTAGCTAATTCAACACCTATTTCTACGTGACTTCCCTCTACTTCGTGGTCAATTGCTTTACCAACATCATGAAGTAAACCAGCACGTTTGGCTAAAGTGATATCTTCATCTAACTCAGCTGCTAACATGCCAGAGAGATGCGCCACTTCAATAGAATGTTTAAGAACATTTTGACCGTAACTAGTACGGTAATTTAATCTACCAAGTATTTTAACTAAATCCGGATGCATATTATGAACATTTATTTCGAATGTAGCTTGTTCACCAGCATCTCTAATGATATCGTCAACTTCTTTTCTAGCTTTTTCGACCATATCTTCAATACGTCCAGGATGGATCCGACCATCTGAAACTAAATTCACTAACGCTGTTCTAGCTATTTCACGTCGTATTGGATCAAAGCCTGATAAAATAACCGCTTCTGGAGTATCATCAATAATTAAATCTATACCAGTAAGCGTTTCTAATGTACGAATATTTCGACCTTCTCTACCAATAATTCGACCTTTCATCTCATCATTAGGTAAATTAACAACTGAAACGGTTGACTCAGTTGTATGATCGGCTGCTAATCTTTGTACTGTAGTGGCAAGTAATTCTTTTGCTGTTTTATCTACTTTTTCTTTCGCTTCTTTTTCTTTTTCTTTAACAAGTATTGCAATATCTTGTGACAGTTCTTCTTCAACTCTGTGAAGTTGTTCGTTCACAGCTTCTTCTTGAGTGAGACCGGAGATGCGTTCTAATTCTTGTTCATGCTTCATTATTAATGTTTGAACACTACTCTCTTTTGCATCTACTTGTTGTTGTCTTTCTTCAAGTTTTGATTCTTTCTGTTCTAAAATCTCATCTTTTTTATCTAATAGATCAGATTTTCGATCCAAGTTCTCTTCTTTTTGAAGAAGTCGGGTTTCTTGTCTTTGAAGTTCACCACGTCTTTCACGCAGTTCACTTTCTGCTTGTTCTCTTAAAATTTGGTTTTCTTCTTTTGCCTCTAGTAATTTTTCTTTCTTAATATTGTCAGCTTCTTTGTTAGCATGATTGACAATATCTTCGGCAGTTTGTCTCGATTGAACTTGTTTTTGGTGTAATAAATTTCGGGCAACGACATACCCTACAACAACGCCTAGAATAATCCCCAGCAAAATGAGTAGGAGGCTTAATAAATTCACATAAACACCTCCTTTATCTAGGGTTTGCTCTGTATATCAAAATCAATATGATTATATGAAATTATATAAGAATCATACACACTAATTGTACGTTTTTCGACAGAGAAGTGTCAAGATATGAAATTGCACTATACCTCATTTGAAAGCTTCATAGTTAATATTAGAATTAACCAATTTTTAATAAAAAAATGGACAGCCATGTAGCCATCCATTTCAACGTTTTCTATGTTATCTGAATAGATTACTCTTCATCAAATAAAGTTTTAGGCGTATCTTCTTCAGATTCAGTTTCTTCAACATCTCCATCAAAGATACCTAATTTTTCACGTAGTTTGCGATCAATTTCTTCTTTAATTTGAGGATTTTCTTTTAAGTAGTTTTTAACATTTTCCTTACCTTGGCCCATTCTTTCCCCATTATATGAGTACCATGCACCAGATTTATCTACAATGTCGTTTTCGACACCTAAGTCAATTAATTCTCCTTCTTTAGAGATACCTTGACCATACATGATATCAACTTCTGCCACTCTGAAAGGTGGTGCAACTTTATTTTTAACAACTTTAATTTTTGTTCTGTTACCTACAATATCTTGACCTTGTTTTAATTGTTCTGCTCTTCTTACTTCTAAACGTACAGAACTATAGAATTTTAATGCACGACCGCCTGGTGTTGTTTCAGGGTTACCGAACATAACACCAACTTTCTCACGAATTTGGTTAATAAAGATTGCAGTTGTATTAGATTTAGAAATTGCACCTGATAATTTTCTTAACGCTTGAGACATTAATCTTGCTTGTAAGCCGACATGCGTATCTCCCATTTCACCTTCAATTTCAGCTTTCGGTGTTAAGGCAGCTACAGAATCGACAACTACAATATCAACGGCACCGCTTCGAACAAAAGCTTCAGCAATTTCTAGACCTTGTTCACCGTGATCAGGTTGAGATAAATAAAGATTATCAATATCTACACCTAATGCTTGAGCATAAACAGGGTCAAGCGCATGTTCAGCATCAATGAAAGCTGCTACGTCTCCATTTTTTTGTACTTCTGCAATTGCATGTAATGCTACAGTTGTTTTACCTGAACTTTCAGGTCCATATATTTCAATAATTCTTCCTTTAGGATAACCACCCACTCCTAGTGCGTTATCCACTGTGACAGAACCACTTGATGTGCTTGAGACTCTGCGACCTTTATTATCGCCTAATTTCATTACTGCACCTTTACCAAATGATTTCTCCATATTTTTTATTACTGTATCTAAAGCTTTTTGACGTTCATTATCCAAAGCGAGACCTCCTAATTCAGAAAGTAATCTGTTTAATATCTTACCCTTACTATACAAGTTATCAAATCAAAACACAAGCATTTTGCGAATATTTGTTCGTGTAATTTGTGATTTTACCAGAACAGAAACGAACAAACGTACTTATATTTTGCACTAAAAATGAATTATTCTTGTTGTTCGAACCATTTTAATAATCTTATCATCGCATAATTTTGACTTCTGTTTCTTAATAAATTTCGACTTTGAGCCATTTTGAAGGTATCTATATTCAAGTTTTCACCATCATATATCGCTAAATATACCTCTCCGTCTTTATTTAATAACACAATACCCAATTCTGTTTGATATAAATCTCTTACATATTGAGCTGCACTTAAAAGCTGAGCATGTATGTTTTCATCATTTTCTACAAAAACAGAACTATGCGGTAAAACGCCTTTAAGTAAATTATCTGTATCTACATTTTTAAGTCTTGTATATAGTGCACCATTGGTTACACCATCGTATATTGCGAATGTACGTTTCACCTTAGACATAACCGATTCTTCAATCGTAATATCATCCGATCCAAAGTAATATTCTCCTATTCGATTAAGAATTTCTTTCTTAATAGGTTGGATGAGTTTCTCACATTCTGTTTGCGTATCTGCGTTAGCTGTTAATCTAATGTATACTTCGTGTGTCCCTGCTAAAGGTGCGATAGTTGGGTTTGACTGATTGTCTATAAGATCCATCAATATCGTTTCAACTTTAGATTCACCAATACCTGCAAATCTTAATAATTCTGAAAAGATAACCCTGTCATCATCTAATAAGTAAGGCAATAGCTCATTTTTAGCCATGGGTTTCATTTCTTTAGGTGGACCAGGTAATAGCACAACTTTTTTATCTTCTTTTTCTACTAACATCCCTGGTGCCATACCTGTTTTATTGGGTAATACTTTAGAACCTTCAATGACTAAAGCTTGTTGTTTATTATTTGGAGTCATCTCCTGACCTTGTTCTCTAAAATAACTTTCAATGTAACTTAAAGATGATTCATCAGTAACTAATTCTCTACCCAATACTTTCGCTACAGTATGTTTTGTTAAATCATCTTTTGTAGGACCTAATCCTCCAGTTAAAACAAGTGTATCAAAACGCTCTAGACCTTGTTTGATAATATATTCTAATCTTTTAGGATTATCACCAATAACTGTATGCTCAACAACACTTTTACCAATACTATTGAAAAGTTTAGAAAGATATTGACCATTTGTATTAGCAATTTGGCCTAAAAGTAATTCAGATCCTACAGCAATTATTGAAATTTTCATTGAACTTTTACCCCTTTATCTATCGATTTCCACAATAAATTCATTATATATTTTTTAGAGTTATAAATCTAAAATAAGCGTTTAAAAAATGCACGTGCAATTCAGATATCTACTTCTAATATATTAAAAAAGGCTGAGATAACTAACGATATCTCAGCCTCAAATCTAAACATATTAAATTATAATTATTTTGATTGTTTAAAGACGTCTCTACCTTTATAAAAATACTCAATACCAGAAAGAATAGTAAAGAATACACCAATATATAATAAAGTAACGCCTAATGGGAAATGAATAAAGTGTACAAGTGGATCACCTAATAATATCCAGATAATTGCAACCATTGTCACAGCAGTTTTAATCTTACCTAATTGACCTGCAGCACTTACAAATCCTTGTTCAATTTGTAACAAACGGAGTCCTGTCACAGCAAATTCACGTGCAATAATAATGATTGCAACTACTGAGTTTGTAAAACCTAATTGAACCATTACTATCAACGCACTTGCAACAAGTAATTTATCTGCAAGAGGGTCTAAAAATTTTCCCATATTCGTTACAAGTTGCCACTTACGTGCTAAATAACCATCCGCAAAATCACTTAATGAAGCAATAATAAAGATGATCGCACTGATTAAAATTTCAATTCTAATATGATAACCGCCAAGGAAGGAAACTTGTCCAAATCCGAAGTCTACTAACGCAAATAGAATAAAAACGGGTATCAATATAACTCTAAATACCGTAATCTGATTCGGTATATTCATTTTAAATCCTCATTTCTAAAACTTTATTTATTTACAAAATTAATACTGCAAGTATCCAAATAATTAAAGATACAATAACAATCATACCTATTAACATGACAAGTTGAATGGTTTCTTTCGACTTGCTGCGATAAGAAGGTACTTGACCATTAGAAAAAGTTGTCATCAATTGATCCATTTGATGCTGATTGCTAGGTATTTCATCTCGATGTGCTTCAATCAGTTGATTAGGTTCAATATTAACAACATTGGCATATTTTCTAATAAATCCCTCTGTGTAATCTTTTTTGGCTAATAGGTCAAAATCATTATTTTCAATATGTATCAAAGTCTGACGCTTAAGCTGAGTTCGTTGCTCTAATTCATTTAACGTCATACCCAATCTTTCACGTCTACCTTTTAACGCTTCACCAACCGTTTTCACACAAAGTCCTCCTCACACTTATTCAAAGAAACCAAATCCCCCACCGAATGGGTCTCCAAATTCTAAACTATTTTTACTTTGAACCGTTTGTTTCTTCATTTCATCATAATGTATTTCTTGGTTCTCATTTTCTCTCAATTCTATAATATAGTCAAAATCATCCATACTGTAGTTACATGCTTCAACGAATAAATCCGGATGCTCTACGACCTTGATGGATGGCAATGTCATCACTTCTCTAACTAGGTCCTGATGTTTAGGGTTAGACTCACGAGCTGTCACAGCTCCATCAATAATATAGACATGGTTTGACTCATATTCACCCTTGATAAGTGAACTCCTTACCGTCTGTTTAATTAAAGTAGAACTTATGAATAACCATCTTTTATGTGCACAAACGCTTCCTGCTACAATAGATTCTGTTTTACCAACTCGAGGCATGCCTCGAATACCTATTAATTTGTGACCTTCCTCTTTGAAAAGTTCAGCCAAAAAGTCTACAAGTAAACCTAGGTCTTCTCTTTCAAATTTAAATGTTTTCTTGTCATCTGCATCTTGCTCTATGTATCTACCATGTCTAACCGCAAGTCGATCTCTAAGTTCAGGAATTCTTAATTTAGTAATATCAATTTCATTGATTTCTTTGACAATCTGTTCAAAACGTTCAACTTTCTCAAGTTTATCGGTTTTGATAAGTAGACCCCTTTTACCTTGATCAACACCATTGATTGTTACAATACTAATTCCTAGCATACCTAGTAAACTTGAAATATCACCGAGTAATCCAGCACGATTGATAGTAATTTCATATTCTAAGTACCACTCTTTTCTTTCTGCAACTGTCATGATTCGACCACCCCTTGTTTACAATCACGCACTTGAAAGCTATTCAAAGTTTGATTTAATCACATTATAACATCGTTTATGAGAATCGCACTTAATAATTGTATTAATTTTCTTATAAAAATAAACAAGAATGATTAATCAAAGACAATAAATAGAAAGCTTCTATCCCGTAAGAGTAGCTAACTTATAAATACCAACCGCCATTAACTTTTTGAACGGTACCTGTAATGCTTCTAGACATTGGATGGCATAAATACGCACAAACGTGAGCAACTTCGTATGGTTCAATCATTCTGTTTTGAGGCAATTCTGCTACAATAGATTCCATTTCTTCTTTAGACCACGCATTGCTCATGTTACCAGAGACAAAGCCAGGTGCAATTGCATTTACTGTCACTGAAGTGAGTGCCAATTCTTGGCTAAGTGCTTTAACGAAACCAATCTGAGCACTCTTCATTGCAGAATAAATTGATTCCATACTAGCACCTGTTTCTCCCCATATTGAAGAAATCACAATGATACGTCCATGATTACTTTTTCTTAAAGTATCAACAAAATATCTAGATAAACGAATAAATTGTCTTACATGAAGGGCATAACTATAGTCTATGTCTTCATCACTCATATCTTGCAACATACCATATAAGGCAGTTCCACTCGTATATATGAGGCAGTCTATATCATTGAGATGCCCGAAATATTCCGATAATGTTATATCTTGAGCTAAATCACATTGGATAAATTCTACATTATTATTTTTATACTTTTCTTTTAATGAAGTTAAATCCGCAGTGTTGTAATGAATAATCACTTCATAACCTTCATCTAATAAGCGGTCTACAATTGCAGTGCCGATACTACCTGAACCGCCAATTACTAGCGCTTTCATTACTCTTTCAGCTCCAAACGACTATCAACAAGATGATCAAAGTCAAGGAATAGCTTAGATGTTTCATTTACACTTTCTAAAGTAATATTTTCAACAATCTCTAACATATCAAAGACACTCACGCCTTCGAAATATAACTTTGCATATTGATTCGCAATATACTCAGGGGAGTTTAAACTAGAAATAAATTCGCCGATAAATTGTTTTTTCAATAAATCAAACGCTTCTTGATCCGCTAAATGTCCTTTGTATTTCTTAAGTTCATTAATTAATAATTCTTTCAACTCGTCGGGGTGTTGTGTCGCACTCGTAATAATAGAAAAACTGTAACTTGGTTCTAATACAAATTGGTAACCAAACGTTTCATCGATAAGATCTTTGTTTAACAAATCTTGATAAAAATCTGTTTCCTCGCCGAAAATCAACTCATAGAAAAATGTCATTTCTAAGTCTCTTTGAACGTATTTTTCTGAGCTTTCATTGAGTGGTTGATTTTTAAATCCTAGCATGAGTCGTGGGGATTGTAATTTCATCTTTTCAGTTACAGTATGTGTATTGACTTCTTCCGGTTCTTTAATTTGTGCACGCTCTATCTGAGGTTGATTAGTCTTGTTGCGTTGCTTTTCATGATTATCGACTAAATCAACGATACTTTGAGGATCAACATCGCCTACGACGAAGAGAACCATATTGGATGGATGGTAAAACGTTTCATAACATAAATATAAATCGTCTTTAGTTATGTCATAAATACTGTCTACACTTCCAGCAATATCAACTCGGATAGGATGTTTAGAGTACATAGCTCTTAGCGTATTGAACATCAATTTATAACCAGGTTGCTCTTGATACATCTTAATTTCTTCAGCGATAATGCCCTTTTCCTTATTTACAGTTTCTTCAGTAAAATACGGTGTTTCAACCATGGTTAATAAACGCTTAATATTACTTTCGATGTGATTTGTAGCACTAAATAAGTAACTTGTACGGTCAAAACTAGTGAAAGCATTCGCCTGGGCATTTTCTTCAGCAAATGCTGTAAATAAATCTTCTTCTTCTTTTTCAAAAAGTTTATGTTCTAAAAAATGAGCTACGCCGTCTGGAACCTTTACAAATTCATTACTACCAAGAGGTTTAAAGTGATTATCTAAAGAACCAAATTGTGTTGTATAAGTTACAAATGTCTTTTGAAATCCTGGCTTAGGTATAATAAACAGTTTTAGTCCATTATCAAGTTCATGTTCAAAAACCTTTTCATCAATAAGTTCATAATTATGTACTTTCATTATTCACTTTGACCTCCCTTCGTTAAAACATAAATGGTATCAAGTACAGCTTCGTTAGCTAACTCAATTACATCTTCTTTTGTAACCTGATTAATTGCTTTAATAAAGTCTTCATCAGATTGATATTCGTCTAATAATAGTTGATTATGTAGCAATTCAATCATGCTTTTAGGTCTATCAGTAGATTCATGTCTGTGTGAAATAATAATTTTTTTAGCTAATTCTAATTTAGTTTCATCAAATTCACCATTTTTTAATTTCTCGAATTCTTCTAAAATAGTATCTTTCGCGCGTTCATATTTATTAGCAGATACGCCACTTAAGACAAATAAGAATCCATTTTTACCATCAATTTGAGAATGGATTGAATAAGCTAAACTTTGCTTTTCACGAACTTCATTGAACAATACTGAAGAGGGATCTCCACCAAACATCATATTAAACACGACAAACGCATAATAATTTTGTTTACCATAGTAGGTTGGGAATCGATAACCAAGGTTAAGTTTTGCTTGATCCACTTCATCTTCTTCAATAATAACCTTTGGCGAACCAATATGATTTATTTGTGTTAATGGTGAATCCTTTTCTAACTCAAACGGTTTGATTTCAAAGTTATTTTGGATTAAATTTCTCGTTTCTTGTTCGTTAACATTTCCTACTACGTAAATTGCACATTCATCATTATGTATCATGGATTTATATGTATCATACAAGTTTTGAGCAGTCACTTGTGGAATTTGTTCCAATTGACCCGTAGCAATATATTTATATGGCTCATCTTCAAACATATAATTCATTAATTTTAAAAATGAATATTGCGCCTTATTATCTGTCATTGCTTCAATTTTCTTAGTAAGGAGAGATTTTTCTTGGGCCACATATTTTTCATTGAATTGTTCATCTTCAATTAAAGGGTTCCATATTAACTCTTTCAGCATTTCTAATCCCTTTTCAAATAGAGGCGTAGAATCCTTTAAGTAGCGCTCATTTACAATTTCTAGAGAAATAGTAATGACATGTTTATCTTTAAATTTAGTTACAAAACTATTGATATAAGCCCCATATAGGTTTGACAAATGTCTATTTAACGCTTTGTCGTTAGGCCATTTTTGAGTGGCACGTACTAATACTTTACTTAGAATAGAACGAGACGTAATCGTTTCATAATCTAATGGTGCCATGAATTTAAATGTCACCATCGTTGTTTTAAATTTTTCAGTTGGTAAAACATTGATATGTATATTTGAATGGTCATGGTTCATTGTCTCCAAATGCCATACCTCCCTTTTCTGTAAAAACATTTACTATTTAATTTTTATTAACTTTAAACTTAACTAAACTACTTTTAAGATAGTTTAAAGAGTATAAGATGGGTTGTCCATTTTCATCATAATGCACAACTTTCAATAACATTAAACCTTCGTGTGGCGACGCGTTGAGCACTTCAGAAATGTGTGGTTCGTAACTAATAGCTTCTAAGTCCATTTCAGCATGAGTCACTTCGTGTCCTGTGGCATCTTTAATAGCTCTTAACATTGATCCGTTACTTTTCTGATAATCTAAACAAGTTAAGTATTGTTTCGCAATTTTATCTAAACAATAAACGACAGGTTTATGGTCAGCAGTTCTCAATCTCTCAATGATAGTGACTGGTTGCTTGGTTTCTATTCCTAAATGTTCTGCATCTAAGATTGTTGCTGGTTGTTCATCAAAATTTAGATACTCTATACCTGCTTTATACCCAGCTTCTTCAATCATAGTACTAATACTTATTAATTTGTCTAATGGATAAAAGAAGGGAGGTTGTGCTTTAACGCTTGTCCCCTCTTCAAAATTATCCGTGACTATTTGTTCTGTGATTAATTCACCAATGCCGTCATAAACATCATCAGTTTTAACATTTAATGCACGTGCAATTGATAAATTACTAGGTAACTTACCACCGTTTTCTAGCTCACCATTTTTAATCATATTTAAAATATATTGTTTTACTCTATATATAGCATTCATTTCCGACATTTTTACACCTCATCATTATCTAAATCAACTAGAATTTGTCTAGGCTTGCTCCCTTTTTGTGGGCCTATGACCTGATTACGTTCTAAATCGTCCATTAATCTTGAAGCACGATTATACCCAATTCTAAATTGTCTTTGTAATAAAGATGTACTAGCCTTCTGTTGTTCTATAACAAATAAATAGGCTTCATCGTATAAAGAATCTTCACTTTTCATCTCTGATTTATCGACTGGTGCATCTGGTTCCATTTCTTTCACATAATTCGCTTGTTGTTGTTCTACCACATAATTGACTACGTCTTGAACTTCTTTGTCACTTAAGAAAGCACCTTGAATACGTGTTTGCGTAGACTCTCCGTTACCTATATATAACATGTCACCTTTACCTAGTAATTTTTCAGCACCGCCTGAACCAATAATTGTTCTAGAGTCTGTTTGTGAACTTACCGCAAAGGCAATTCTTGATGGGATATTATTCTTGATAATACCTGTAATTACATCAACTGAAGGTCTTTGAGTGGCAACAATTAAATGAATTCCAGCAGCTCGAGCCATTTGAGTAATACGTTGAATCGCATTTTCAACTTCTTTTCCTGCAACCATCATTAAATCTGCTAACTCATCTACAATAACAACGATATATGGTAATTCGGATTGTTTCTCTTCAAGTTCTTCATTTTGTTTACGAATATATTGGTTATAACCTTCAATATTACGTGTAGAAGAATGTTGGAAAAGATCGTAACGACGTTCCATTTCAGCAACTACTTTTTCTAGAGCTTGAGATGCTTTATGTGGGTTCGTAACAACTGGTATAAGTAAATGTGGTATACCATTATATACGTTTAATTCTACCATTTTAGGGTCAATTAACATAAGTTTTACTTCATGAGGCTTTGCGTTAAGTAAAATACTTGTGATGATACCGTTAATACAAACTGATTTACCACTACCTGTTGAACCTGCAACAAGTAAGTGTGGCATTTCATTTAATTGGATAGATACAGGCTCACCAGAAATATCTCGGCCTAAGCCGACTTCTAACTTATGTTGTGAAGGGAATTTCTCTTCTAACACTTCTTTTAAAGATACTAATGAAATCTTATCATTTGGTACTTCGATCCCCACTGCAGAACGACCGGGTATAGGTGCTTCAATACGTACATCTTTAGCAGCTAATGCTAAAGCAATGTCGTTGTGTAAGTTAACGATTTTACTTACTTTAACACCTTGGGCTGGTTGGATTTCATATTGAGTTACTGCAGGACCGATTTTAATTTGTGTGACTTTCGCATTGACACCAAAGTTTTTCATCGTTGACTCTAATACTTGACCTTTGCGCTGAACTTCAGCTTTAGAAGTTGATTGTTGTTTCGCAGGTTGATTCAGTAAAGTTAAAGGTGGCACAGTATATTCGACATTAGCCACTTCTCCTGCTTCTGAAATAGAACTTTCCCCGTCGTTGTTATTATTGATTTCCTCTTCTAAATTCGTCGAAACATCTTTTTTATGATTATTTTCTTGTGAATTTGATGTTGTTTCGCTGCTTTTAGCTTCATTGTCAAAGATTCGTTTTTTACGCTTATTCGGTTGACTATTGACTTGATCCTCTTGTTCGTTATGTCCATATATAGGTATATCATTCGTTTGTCCTACTTCTGGTAAATCACTTACATCTTTAACTTGTTCGTGTTGTAATCTCTCTTGATTTTTAGCACGTTTCTTTTCTTCAGCACGTTCAGCTTTTAATTGTGCGCGTTCTTCTTTTTTAGCTTTATTTTGTTCCCTTTTTTCTTTAAAAGACTCTGAAGCATTTTCACTTGAAGACTTCACGTTTTCAAATAAATTTTTAGTCACATCTCTATGTCTTAAGTTCATTAAAAGAATAATACTTGAAGCCACTAATAAAATCGTAATAATAATAACTCCTACAATAGAGATGAGCGGAATAAACAACTTAAGTAAGTAAAAACCAATGAGTCCCCCACCAAAATTGGGAAAATGCGTATGTTCATATGATCGATATACATATGATAGTACTGGTTCTCTTTCAGATGAGATACCTTTTGTAAAATGATAATAAAGTTGAGCTATAAATAATAAAGCTAATTGTAAGATAATTGCCCCAACACTACGACGCGTTTTAGGAATCTTTTTAGAGTATGTAATAAAAACTGTTGCTAGGATTACTAAAATATATGTTAAAAATCTACTCATTCCAAATAAATAATTAAAGAAACTATCAATCATTCGACCAACTATGCCTAATTGAAAAGCTCCTAAAACGACAAGAATGACAATGGCAATAGCAATTAAATAGCGTAACGGACTTTCATTTTGTTTTCTTCTCTTAGAGTTTTTACGCGTAGCATTACTTTTCTTTCTAGTCGTTGTTTTTTTCTTTGCTTGTGGCAAGATTTTACACCTTCTTTTTTAATCTTTCACAGTTCTCCATTAGGTCTTATGACACCTATTTCTTATGTATATATTTAATAAGATGAAAGAGGCAGGAACAATTTAAATGTTTAAAGTTAATTTTAATCGTCCATATCTTTTGTTTCGATATAAAGTGAACAAAATTAAAATAACCTAAATGTAGAACATCATCATCTTTATGTTACAAAGTGATTGTGTTTTACTAAATTGTCCCAACCTCTTTAAAATATTTTTTATTTGGATTATATCTCAGAAATAACTGGAATAATCATTGGACGTCGTTTCGTACTTTCGAATAATAGTTTACTAATTTGATCTCGCATATTTTGCTTTATTTCAGACCATTCAATACGTTTTTCTTGTAAACCTGCTTCTACAATTGTACGCACTTTTTCTTCCGCTTCATTTAATAATTCTTCGCTTTCTCTAACATAAACAAAGCCTCTTGATTGTATTTCAGGACCTGCTGCAATTCGTCTGTTTTTAGGATCTAACGTTACCACAGCAATGAATATTCCATCTTCTGCTAATAAATGACGGTCTCTTAATACGATGTTACCTACGTCGCCAACACCAATACCATCAATAAGTACATTTCCTGAATTTACTTTTTCATTTAGAATCATATCTTTACCGTCATAATTAATAACGTCGCCTTTTTCTACTAAAAAGATTTTTTCAGGAGCAACACCTGACTCAGCAGCTAATTTAGCGTGTGCAATTTGCATTTTAAATTCACCTTGCACAGGGATAAAATATTCCGGTTTCATGATATTTAACATCATTTTTAATTCTTCCATACAACCGTGACTTGAAGCATGAATCTTCTTATTGTTAGGAATGATGTGGGCACCGGCACGTACCAATTCATTTAAAGTATCCGCAATGATAACTTCCATATTCGCTGAAGCTGTAATTGCTAAGAAGACAGAATCGCCATCTTCGATATTCATAATTTTATGTTTCTTTTGAGCCATTTGACTTAAAGCTTCGACAGGTTCTCCCTGCATGCCTGTGGCAATGATAATGACTTCATTCTTAGGATAATTATCAACTTCATTAATAGGTATTAATAAATCTTTAGGTATATCGAAATATCCCATCTTGCGGGCAATATTAAATGAACTTTCAAGTGAACGACCTAAGAATGATACTTTACGATTCAATTGACTCGCAATATTTAATACTTGTTGGATACGTATAAAATTAGACGCATAGCAAGAGACGATAAGTCTTCCTTTTACTTTAGCAAATGCATCGTACATATGGTGTTCGATGACATTTTCAGGTGTATTGTAGCCAGGCTTTTCAGCTTCAGTAGAATCACTGATTAATGCAAATACTCCTTCATCACCAATTTCAGCCATTCGTTTCATATCAGGTGCATACTGACCATGTAAACTTTGATCAAATTTAAATTCACCTGTATATACGATAGAACCATATGATGTGTGAATACAAATACCTAAACTATCAGGAATGCTATGTGTAGTATTAAAGAAACTCACATTTACATTTTTAAATCTCATTACTGAATCATGATTAACTGTATAGTAACGCACTTTCTTTTTAATATTACGGGCCTTCATGTTTTCTTTAATAAGTGCGATTGTCAACTTAGAACCATACACTGGCGCATCAATTTGTTCTAACACATAACTCACTGCACCAATCGCGTGTTCATGACCATGAGAAAGGAAAATGCCTTTTAACTTATCTTTATTTTCAATGACATATTGAATGTCAGGAATAACAATATCTACACCAAGCATTTCATCTTCGGGGAACATTAATCCCGCATCTAACATAAACATTTCATCGTCTACTTCAACGATGTACATATTTTTAGCGATTTCGCCTACACCACCGAGTGGTATGATGCGAATATCTTTATTTTTTTTCTTTATTAAACTCAAAATGTTACCTCCTATAAATAGTGACCCGTCCATATATAAACTCATCATTTATTATAAGTTAAAATAGGCGTGATGTACACTATTAAAGCACGGTTGACCATCTTGAAGATTTAAATTTTATTTTTCTTATACGCTTAATCAACCTTTGTAAATTGGCACGATTCATTTTTAATAGCCCAAAATATGTAAAATAAAAAGATTGAGTACTCCATTAAGAATACTCAATCTTAACCATTCACTTTATTCTTGTGTTAAAGCTTTATGAGAAGCATTTACTCTGCCTTGCTTGTCTATTTCAGTAATTTTTACTTCAATCGTATCACCAATATTTAATACATCTTCAACTTTATTGATTCTATCTTTAGAAATTTGAGATATGTGAAGTAACGCATCTTTACCTGGGAATAACTCTACGAAAGCACCATATTTTTCGATACGTTTAACTTTAGCATGATATACTTGGCCAACTTCAGCTTCACGTGTAATTTCTTCGATAATTTCTTTCGCACGATCAATCATTTCTTGGTCTACAGCACCGATAAAGATTGTTCCATCTTGCTCGATATCAAGTTTAACGCCAGTTTCATCAATGATTTCATTGATTTTTTTGCCGCCAGGTCCAATGACATCTCTGATTTTGTCAGGTTTGATATGCATTGTAACAACTTTTGGAGCATAAGCACTTAATTCTTTACGTGGTGCATCGATTGTTTGAAGCATGTGATCCATAATAGCTAAGCGTCCTTGACGAGCTTGTTCAAGTGCTTCTTCAATTACTTCTCGTGTTAAACCATCAATTTTGATATCCATTTGAATAGCAGTAATACCTTCTTTAGTACCCGCTACTTTAAAGTCCATGTCACCAAGTGCATCTTCCATACCTTGAATGTCAGTTAAAATTGTATAGCTATCATCACGTGTAACGAGACCCATGGCTATACCTGCTACAGGTGCTTTAATTGGTACACCAGCATCCATTAACGCAAGTGTAGAACCACAAATTGATGCTTGTGAAGAAGAACCGTTTGATTCTAACACTTCACTTACAATACGGATTGTATAAGGAAAATCAGCTGTATCAGGGATGATATAGCGTAAAGCTCTTTCACCTAATGCACCGTGACCAATTTCACGACGTCCAGGCGCACGTACAGGGCCAGTTTCACCAACAGAGAAGTTAGGGAAATTATAATGATGCATGAAGCGTTTTTCTACTTCTGGTCCTAGACCATCGATGAGTTGATAATCTCCTAATGCACCTAATGTTAAAACAGATAGTGCTTGTGTTTGTCCACGTGTAAATAATCCTGAACCATGAGCTCTCGGTAAGAGTCCAACTTCTGAGTCAAGTGGACGTATTTCATCTACTTTACGACCATCCGGACGAATTTTTTCATCAGCAATTAAGCGTCTTACTTCTTCTTTTACGAGATCATTCAAGATTGAGTACACTTCATTGATAAGAGATTCATTGTCTGGATCTTCTTCATCTATAAAATGTTCTACAACTTCTTCTTTAAGTGCATCTAAATTTTCATCACGTTGTTGTTTATCAAATGTTAATACTGTATCTTTTAAACCTTTTTCTTCAGTTAATGCTTTTACTTTTTCAACTAGCCCTTCGTCACGTTCAACAGGAATAAATTCTTGTTTTACTGGTTGAATATGATCAATAATTTCTTGTTGGAATGCAACTAAACGTTTAATTTCTTCATGTCCGAAGAAGATTGCCTCAAGCATTTCGCTTTCAGTGATTTCACTAGCCCCTGCTTCTACCATGTTTACAGCATCTTTATGACCAGCCACTTCTAAGTCTAATCTAGAAACTTCCTTTTCAGAAACTGAAGGGTTGATGACATAATTACCGTCAACATAACCTACATTGACACCTGCAATTGGTCCTTGGAAAGGAATGTCTGACACACTTAAAGCCATTGAAGAACCAATCATTGCAGCCATTTCAGGTGAACAATCTGGGTCAGCACTTAGAACAATGTTCATAATTTGAACATCATGTCTGTAACCTTTTGGGAATAATGGACGAATAGGTCTGTCGATTAATCGTGCAGTTAGTGTCGCTTCATCTCCAGGACGTCCTTCTCTTTTTTTGAATCCACCAGGAATTTTACCTGCCGCATACATTTTTTCTTCATAATTGACTGTTAATGGGAAAAAGTCACCATCTCTAGGTTCCTTTGAAGCAGTAGCAGTTGATAACACAACTGTATCTCCATAACGTACTAAAACAGCACCATTAGCTTGCTTTGCTAATTGACCTGTCTCAATAGTTAAAGAACGACCAGCCCATTCAGTTTTGAAAACTTTCTTCTCTTGAGACATTATGAATCTCCTCTCTTAATTCTATTATTTACATCATATCATTTATTTACTCAATTTTATATTTTTTATTATGTGTGATAATAAAAAAAGGAAAGTACCATCCAACTGGTGCTTTCCTAATTCTATATTAAGATTAACGACGGATACCTAATGATTTAATTAATTCACGGTAACGTTGAATATCTTTACTACGTAAGTAGTTTAATAAGTGTCTACGACGACCTACCATTTTTAATAATCCACGACGAGAATGGTGGTCTTTTTTGTGTTCACGTAAGTGTTCGTTTAACGCAGCGATTTCTGCAGTTAAAACAGCGATTTGTACTTCTGGTGAACCAGTATCTGTTTCGTGTACACGGTATTCTTTAATTAATTCATCTTTACGTTCTTGTGAAATTGCCATAATCAATTTCCTCCTTAAAAATTTTTTACTCCTTAATCTGAGTTAGGCGTCGGAGACTCGACCTACTAAGAAAAAGGTATCTTAGAAGTGAGTTCGGGACAAAAGTGTTTAAGGTTTAAGCAGAACCGAATGATGAGCAAAATTTGAGAAACAATTTTGCCGGGTTGTGAAAGTTACTGCCGAAAATCCTGCTTTTGGGACG
>NZ_KV827781.1:563867-616992 GCF_001836225.1 Staphylococcus sp. HMSC036D05
CGCCGTTAATCGGTTTCCCAGAGCATAAACTTTAAATTCCCTACTCTTTTCTTCCTCAACTTTAAATATTATATGATATATCATCACCGAAATCAACAGATAATAAATATTTCGCTTTAGCTTTATCTTCATTCATCTGTTCAACTAATGGATCTATGCCCTCAAATTTAACTTCTGGTCTTAAGAAGTGATGCCAATAAACTGTAACCCTTTCACCATAAATATTTTCATCAAAGTCAAAAATATTTACTTCAATCACTACTTCAGCTTTAGCTGGGTCATGGAATGTAGGTTTTACTCCCACATTGGCTACCCCTCTATACAATTTACTCTCTGGCCCTATCTCCATACTCACGGCATAGACACCTTTTTTAGGTAGCACGTAATCATCGCTCGGTTGTACATTAGCTGTAGGGAAACCAATCGTTCTGCCACGTTTTTCTCCTTGCACAACTGTACCTTTAATTCTATATAGGTAACCTAACGCTTCATTTGCTTTTCTCAAATTGCCTTCAGTTAATGCCTCTCTAATAGCTGTTGTAGATATCTTTTCAGAACCCATTTCTTGCTTACCTACAATGGTAGTATTGAATTCTTCAGATTCTTGTAAAACAGTCATATTCCCTTTACCAAATTTACCAAAAGTAAAGTCGAAACCTGCAATCACTTCTTTAACATGATTATTAATCACATATTCTTGAATAAATGTTTCGGAAGTTACACTTGCAAATCTTGAAGAAAAGTTAATGACAATACAATAATCAATATCATGTTGCGCAATCATTTCCAATTTATCTGAAAGTGGTGTTAAATATGTTGTACGTTTACGCTCGGGATTCAGCACTACTGATGGATGAGGGTCAAACGTCATTACAGCTTTTTTCAAATTGCTTTCTTTGGCTTTATGGTCTAAAGTTTGAAAAACTTTGTCATGACCTCTATGCATACCATCAAAGAAACCAAACGCCATCGCTACATCTTCATTGATTAACTGTTCCTTTTGAATAGGATGGGTTACTTCTATCACTTTCATAAATAAATTGCTCCTTTAGTTAAAAACTTTTTTCGGTTTAATTTCGTGCGCTTTTTCCGGATGAATCATATATATAGCAAGCGCTTTATTTGTGTGGTTATCGATAAACACAAATTGCTCCTCAAATTCATACTGAAATTCATGACTATTGAATTTCTGACCATTTAAGATCCGCTTCTTGAGTTCATCATCACTGACTTCAATGTGTTGTATTCCTTTCAAACCATATTCTATAGGAAACAACTTTTCTTGTAATGAATCATGCTCATGCAATACTTTAATTTGATCAAGTGTTAAGCTGGCCTCTTGCTTAAAACCGCCTGAAGCGATGCGAGTTAAAAGTGACATATGCGCAGGAAAGCCAAGACTGGCACCAATATCAGTAGCTAAAGTTCTAATATACGTACCCTTACCACATGTAACTTCAATATCGAAATGACACTGTTCACCTTCGAAGGTTAGTTCAGAAATTCTTTGAATAGATTTGATATAGACGTGCCTGATTGGTCTTTCTACTTCCTCATTATTTCGAGCATATTCGTATAGCTTTTTACCTTTAACCTTCACTGAAGAATACATAGGGGGAATTTGTTTTATAAGACCTAAAAATTGCTCAAGCGTATGATCTATGTCTTGTTCTGAAACATCTTCTGCTTTAATACGCTTAGTTTCTAATATATCCCCTGTTTGATCTTCAGTAGTCGTACTCATGCCTAGTGTGACAGTTGCTTTATACGTTTTACCCATATCCATCACGTAATCACTGACCCTCGTAGCATGACCTAAACAAATTGGAAGTACACCATTTACTTCAGGATCAAGTGTACCCGTATGTCCAATTTTCTTCATTTTTAAAATCTTTCTTAGTTTAAAAACAACATCGTGGCTTGTTAAACCTCTTTCTTTAAATACAGGTAATATACCGTTATACATTTTGTCACACCTTTTACTCAACGTTACTTTAACCTTAATTATTATAACATCTCTTAAACTCTATTTGACTGAAAATAATACATAAAAATAGTAGGTAGTCATTCAACAATTTCTTTTGTGAATACGCGTACCTACTTTCATAAATGATTATTTATCTTCTTTGTGTAAATCTTGAATCATACGTTCAATTTTATTACCGTATTCGATTGATTCATCATATTCAAATGTTAAATCAGGAATAATTCTTAAACGCATTCTTGAACCTAACTCGGATTTAATAAAGCCTTTCGCTTTTTCAAGTGCCTTAAATGTATTATCGACTTCTTTTTCGTTTCCTAATACAGTTAAATAAACTTTTGCTTGCGATAGGTCATTCGTTAATTCAACATCTGTAATCGTAAGAAATCCAACTCTAGGATCTTTTACTTTAGTGTTTACAATATCCATAATTTCTTGCTTCATTTGTTCGCCAACACGTTCAGCTCTCATATTACTCATCTTCATTTCACCTCTTTTAATATATTTATTTTTTAAAATTATCCACGCTCAAGTAGATTATATTTTATTAAATAATGCGCTTTTTAGCAATGTGATTGATTCAAAAATCTCCTCCCTATTTGTGTTTAATAGCGAGGAGATTGGAATGATATTCTAATTCATTATCTTTGGATTTCAACCATTTCAAATGCTTCGATAATGTCGCCTTCTTTAAGGTCGTTATATTTTTCGATGGTAATACCACATTCATAACCTTGAGCTACTTCTTTAGCGTCATCTTTGAAACGTTTAAGTGTATCTAACTCACCTTCGAATAAGACAATACCATCTCTTATAACACGTACACCTGCGTTACGTGTGATTTTACCTTCTGTTACATAACTACCTGCAATTGTACCAACTTTAGATACTTTGAATGTTTGACGTACCTCTGCTTGTCCGATAACTTGTTCTTCGTATTCTGGGTCAAGTAAACCTTTCATAGCAGATTCGATTTCTTCGATAACATTATAGATAACACGGTGTAATCTCATATCAACATTTTCCGCTTCAGCAGCACGTTTTGCACCTGCATCTGGACGAACGTTAAATCCGATAATAATACCGTTAGATGCATTTGCCAATGTCACGTCAGATTCATTGATTGCACCTACAGCTGTATGAATAATGCGTACATTAACGCCTTCAACATCAATTTTCATTAATGAAGCTGCTAATGCTTCTACAGAACCTTGAACGTCACCTTTGATGATTACGTTAAGGTCTTTCATTTCGCCTTGTTTCATTTGTTCAAATAAGTTATCTAATGAAACATTTTTACTTTCTTGACGTTGCTGAATCACACTTGCTTCATGACGCGCTTCACCGATACGGCGTGCTTGTTTTTCATCACTAAATACGACGAAACGATCACCCGCAAGTGGCACATCATTGATACCAGTAATCTCGACTGGCGTAGATGGACCAGCTGATTTAATACGTTTACCTAAGTCATTTACCATAGCACGAATACGACCATACGTATTACCGACTACAATTGAATCTCCAACATTTAAAGTACCATTTTGTACTAATAATGATGCAGCAGGCCCACGTGATTTATCAAGTTCTGCTTCAATAACCGTACCGACAGCACGTTTTTCAGGATTTGCTTTTAATTCTTGAACTTCTGCTACTAAGCCAATCATTTCAAGTAAATCTTCAATACCGTCTCCACTTAAGGCTGAAAGTGGTACGAAAATTGTATCGCCACCCCAGTCTTCAGGGATTAAACCGTATTCAGTTAATTCTTGCATAACACGATCTGGATTAGCTGTCGGTTTATCAATTTTATTTACTGCAACGATTGTCGGTACTTCTGCTTCTTTCGCGTGATTAATCGCTTCGATAGTTTGTGGCATTACGCCATCATCTGCTGCTACAACTAGAATAGTAATATCAGTGACTTGTGCTCCACGTGCACGCATTGTTGTAAATGCAGCGTGTCCTGGTGTATCTAAGAAAGTAATTTTCTTACCAGCATTTTCAATTTGATAAGCACCGATATGTTGAGTAATACCGCCTGCTTCTCCTTCAGTTACTTTAGTATGACGAATAGAATCTAATAAAGTTGTTTTACCATGGTCAACGTGTCCCATGATTGTAACTACAGCTGGTCTTTCAATTGCATCTGGGTCTTCGCTTTCATCATCGAAATAAATCGATAAATCTTCCTCATCAATGACAACTTCTTGTTCGATTTCTACACCATAGTCTTCAGCAATTAATTCTAATGTTTCTTCATCTAATGATTGGTTAATATTAGCCATGATACCTAGTAAGAATAATTTCTTAATAATGCCTGAAGATTCAACATTTAATTTTTCAGCTAATTCGCCAACTGTAATTCCTTCTTGATAAGTGATTTTAGAAGGCATTTCTTTTGGTTCTGAAGTTTGGTTTTGTTGTTTATTATTCTTGTTGTTCTTATTATTTTTATTGTTTTTATTATTCTTATTTTGTTGCTTGCCTTTGTTGTTTTGTCCGTTTTTCTTGTTTTGATTAGATTGTTGGTTACCTTTTTGTTGTTGGTTATTTTTGTTTTGTTGTTTGCCTTTATTGTTTTGATTTTGTTTGCTATTAGATTTTTGGTGATTATCTTGAGTATTTTGTTTGTTGTCATTATTTTGTTCTTTTTTGAACTTTTTGTCTAAAGCTTTAATTTGGTCGTCTTCTAAAGCTTGCATATGGTTAGACACTTCAACATTCATACTTTTTAACTCATCTATAATCTCTTTACTCTTTAGATTCAATTCTTTCGCATATTCGTAAATTCTTTTTTTACTCATATAATCACTCCTTACGATATTCATCTATCATTGATAACAATTTTTTTGCAAAACCATTATCGGTTACACCAATATTTACTCTCTCGCCTTTACCAAGTGCTATCCCTAATTCAACTCTCGTTCCAAAGCTTCTTAGTGGAATTTGATTGCTCTCGCTCTTATTTTTCATAACTTTTAATGTGTTATCAGAGGCATCAGTTGCAACAATGACGAGTTTAATTTTATTAGTTTTAATGTCGCTTAGAATTACAGATTCTCCACTTTTTATTTTGCCTGCTCTCATTGCTAAACCAAGAAAATTAAATATTTGATCTTTCGTCATTTAGGAATCTCTTCTCTATAAATTAAACGAATAATTTCTTTATATACTGGTTCAAGTGTTTCTTTAGAAGCATTGAAATATTTTTCAAGCAATTCTTTTTGTTGTGCCTTTTCAACTAAAGGAACATCTTTAGAAACATATGCGCCACGACCTTGTTTCTTACCAGTCGCATCGGCAAATATTTCACCTTCTTTATTGATGACTACACGAATCATATCTTTCTTAGGATGCATTTCGTTAGATATAATACATTTTCTCATTGGAATTTTTTTCTTCTTCATAAGTAGTCACTCCAATCTATTCTTCTGTATTCTTATCTTCTTCTGTTTCTTCATCCGTTTCTGCAGCTAATTCAGCTGTAGTTAAGTTAGATTCTTCTAAATTAACATCATCAAATTCTACATCTTCATCGCCAGTGTTAACAATTTCATCTGCTACTTCTTCTGACTCAATGATTGGGTAAATACCTGCTTCACGTGCATCTGTTTCAGATTTAATATCAATCTTCCAGCCTGTTAACTTAGCAGCTAAACGAGCATTTTGACCACGTTTACCAATTGCTAAAGATAATTGATAATCTGGAACTACAACAACTGTTGATTGATTGTCTTCGTCTACAATCACTTCTAAAACTTGTGATGGACTTAAAGCATTTCTTACGAATACTTTTGGATCTTCATTCCATTGCACAATGTCAATTTTCTCTCCACCAAGTTCTTCTACTACCGCTTCAACACGTGCACCTTTAGAACCTACACATGCGCCTACAGCATCAATGTCAGGATTTTCTGAATATACACTGATTTTAGAACGGTCACCTGCTTCACGAGCAACAGATTTAACAATCACTGTTCCATCATAAATTTCTGGAACTTCTTGTTCGAATAAACGTTTTAATAAACCTGGATGGCTTCTTGAAACATAAATTTGAGGACCTTTAGTCGTTTGTTCAACTTTGTTTACATAAACTTTAATTCGTTCATTAGGAATATAACTTTCATTAGGGCTTCTTTCCGCTTCTGATAATACCGCTTCAATACGACCTAAGTTTACGTATACATAACGGTGGTCAACACGGTCAATTACACCTGTTAAGATATCTTCCTCTTTATCAATAAATTCATCGTATAAGATTTCTCTTTCAGCATCTCTTAATCTTTGCATCACGGCCTGTTTAGCTGCTTGCGCACCTACACGACCAAAGTCTTTAGGTGTTACATCTTCTTCGTAAATATCTCCAACTTCATAAGCAGGATTTTTTACTAAAGCTGTACTTAAGTCTACTTCTTCTCTATCATCAAAAACTTCTTCTACTACTTCTTTACGTGCAATAACTCTAAATGAACCTTCGTCCATATTTAATTCAACTCTAACATTTCTTGCACTGTCGTAATTTTTCTTATAAGCAGTAATTAATGCTGCTTCAATTGCATCGATAAGTACTTCTCTAGGAATTTTCTTTTCCTTTTCCAAATATTCAGTAGCTAATAATAATTCATTACTTGACACAGTTTTTCCTCCTCATCACGTTAAATCATAACAGCGTGACGTGCTTTTGCTATTTTATTTCTTGGTATTTCAATTTGTTTTGTTTTAGATTTTTCTTTTACTTCCATAACAATATTGTCATCATCAACAGATTGTAAAATGCCTAACCATTCTTTCTCGCCTTCAATTGGAGCATAAAGTGAGATAAACACCGGTTGAGACACCGCATTGTGAAAATCTTTATCTTTTTTAATAGGTCTTTCTGCTCCTGGAGAAGCCACATCAAGATAATACATTTCGGGGATAGGGTCATTTTCATCCATAGCTTCACTAATTTTTTCAGAAGCTAGCGTACAATCGTTTAAATCTACACCGCCTTCTTTATCAATGGAAATTCTTAGAAAACGGTCTTTACCTTCTTTAACATATTCAATTTCAACAAGTTCAAATTTTAAGTCGTCTAAGATAGGTTGAATGATTGATTCTACTTGTTCAGTAACTTTACTCATACAGGCCTCCTTTTTTGGCAAATAGAAAAGAGCGGGTATATGCCCACTCTTCTGCCTGAGTTTAATCATTTTTTACGCAATTTAAGTATATCATAACTATTGATACTAAACAAATTTCATCAGATGTAAATAGATGTGTTGTACTTTATTTGTATTTGAAAAAATCATTTCCATTAAATCATTACATATCAAAGATTGAAAGTTGTGCTTTATCTGGTAAGTCAGGTAATGAGCCCATTTCATCTAAGTAATCAATAACTTTTTGAGATAAACCTGCCTTCTTATTTAAATCTTCTTTAGATAAGAATGGCCCTTCCTCACGTGCTTCTACAATTCGTTTGGCAACATTTTCACCTAGTCCTGGAACTGCCACAAATGGTGGGATAAGCGTATCTCCTTCAATAATGAAGTCAAACGCCTGACTTTTTTCTAGACTGATGGGTTGCATACGATAACCACGATGTGCCATCTCATTCATAATCTCAAGTACAGTTAACACGTCCTTTTCTTTTTTACCTAAATCCATATATCTTGAATACATGTCTTTAACTGTATTACGAATACTTGTTTTATCTTTAATCATAGTAATGAGATCAAAGTCAGAGGCTCTAATCGTAAAGTATGCTGCATAGTAATATAGTGGATGATGAACTTTGAAATAAGCAATTCTAACCGCCATAAGTACATATGCAGCCGCGTGTGCTTTCGGGAACATGTATTTAATCTTACGGCAAGAATCTAAATACCAGTCTGGCACTTCATTTGCCTTCATCGCTTCAACCATTTCATCAGTTAAACCACGACCTTTACGCACAAATTCCATCGTTTTAAATGCCATTGATGGCTCTAAACCAGCATACATAAGATAAACCATGATATCGTCACGACAGCCTATAACGCTTGATAAGTCACAAATACCTTGTCTTATTAACTCTTGCGCATTTCCAAGCCATACGTCAGTACCGTGAGATAATCCTGAAATTTGAACAAGTTCTGAAAATGTCGTTGGCTTTGTATCTTCCAACATTTGTCTAACAAACCCTGTACCAAATTCAGGAACGCCAAATGTTCCTGTCTTACATAAAATTTCATCTTCCGTAACACCTAAACTTTCAGGGCCACTGAAAATTTGCATCGTGTCTTTATCATCAACTGGAATTGTTTTAGGATCTATGCCAGACAAGTCTTGAAGCATACGAATCATCGTTGGATCATCGTGTCCAAGTATGTCGAGTTTAAGTACATTATCATGGATAGAGTGGAAGTCAAAGTGTGTTGTCATCCAAGCCGCACTTTGGTCATCAGCTGGGAATTGAATCGGTGTGAAATCATAAATATCCATGTAATCTGGAACTACGATAATACCCCCTGGATGCTGACCTGTAGTCCGTTTTACGCCTGTACATCCTTTGACTAATCTATCAATTTCTGCACCACGCTTATGAATGCCTTGATCGTTTAAGTAGCCTTTGACGAATCCGAATGCTGTTTTTTCTGCTACTGTACCTATCGTTCCTGCACGGAATACTTTGTCTTCACCAAATAGTACTTTCGTATAGTTATGGGCATTCGGTTGATATTCACCACTAAAGTTTAAGTCAATATCAGGTACTTTGTCCCCTTTGAATCCTAAGAATGTCTCGAAGGGAATATCCTGTCCTTCCTTAATTAAATCATTTCCACATGTTGGACATTTTTTATCGGGAAGGTCAAAACCTGAACCTACGGAACCATCATCGAAGAACTCACTTGTCTTACAATGAGAACAGATATAGTGCGGTGGTAATGGATTAACCTCAGTGATTTCAGTCATCGTTGCTACGAAACTTGAACCTACGGAACCACGAGAGCCTACTAAATATCCATCGTCGAGTGATTTCTTAACCAAACGTTGGGAAATTAAATAGATAACTGAGAATCCGTTACCGATAATACTTGCCAATTCCTTTTCTAATCTATCTATAACAATTTGTGGTAAGTCTTCACCATATAACTTTTTAGCATTAGAATAGCTTAACTCACGGATTTCATCGTTCGCGCCTTCCATTCTCGGAGTGAACAATTTATCTTTAATTGGCACGACTCTTTCAATACGATCAGCTAACTCGTTTGTATTTTTTACAACAATCTCGTGCGCTTTTTCCTCTCCTAAAAAGTGAAACTCATCTAACATTTCATCAGTTGTTCTAAAATGAGCTTCTGGTAATGTAGAACGATTCAATGGATTACCTGGTTGAGAAGCGATTAATATTTTTCTCGCTATCGCATCATGTTCATATAAATAATGCGCATTACCAGTTGCAATAACTGGGATGTTGGCACTTTCGCCAGCTTCAATTAATCGCTTATAAATCTCAATCAATGTTTCTTTATCTCTAATCAATTCTCTATCCATTAAATCTTGATAAAGGGCTGGCGGTTGAACTTCGATAAAGTCATAATACTTTGCAATTTTTTCAACTTCTGATTGATCTTTCTGCATTACTGCAGTAAATAACTCACCTTCGTCACATGCTGTTCCCACTAATATTCCTTCTCTATATTCATTTAAAAGAGAACGTGGAATTCGTGGAGTACGATAATAATATTGAACTAAAGAAGCACTAACAATCTTAAATAAGTTTTTAAGTCCTTCTTGGTTTTGAACGATTAATGTGACATGTGATGGTCGAGCTCTTTTATATGCATCTTCATTCGTAAGTTTTTTATTAATTTCGTTATGGTTGTTAACACCTAGCTCCTTCATTTGTTGAACCATTTTAATGAAAATGTAGGCCGTAGCCTCTGTATCATAAATGGCTCTATGGTGTTGTGTGAGTTCGACGCCATACTTTTTAGCAAGGAAATTCAAACCATGTTTACCATACTCTGTATTAATCGTACGAGAAAGTTCGAGTGTATCAATGACACCGTTTGTTGATGGGCCGAAACCTAATCGTTCATAACCTGTATCGATGAAGCCCATATCGAATGACGCATTATGCGCTACAAAAATGGCGTCTCCAACCCATTCTTTAAATTCAGTTAATACTTCTTCAATTTCCGGCGCATCTGTCAGCATATCATCAGTAATATGCGTCAAATTAATGATTGTTTCTGACAAACGTTCGTGTGGATTACTAAAACGTTCAAATTTATCAATAATTTCACCATCATGTACTTTAACTGCTGCTAATTCAATAATTTTATCGTACTGATTGGATAGACCCGTTGTTTCAACGTCGAACACAACATACGTCGCATCTTTTAAATTACGATCTGTTGGTTTGTATGCAATAGGAACGCCATCATCAACAAGCATGCCTTCCATTCCATAAATCATTTTCAAGCCATGTTTCTCAGCAGCATTATGCGCATCTGGAAAAGCTTGTACAACATTGTGATCCGTGACCGCAATCGCAGTATGTCCCCATTCCGCAGCTTGTTCTACATATGAACTTATATTTGGAATACCATCCATTTGACTCATCGCTGTATGTAAATGAAATTCAACACGTTTTTCGTCTGCTTTATCTCTTTTCGGAGTTTTCTTGATTTCCTCAATGTCAGACATCATCATCACTAAATCACGAACGAATGAATCTTCTTCAATTCGACCTTGCGCTCTTACCCATTTGCCTACACTAAGTGCTTTGAAATGATCTAAATCATCTTTATTTTTACGTGTAAACATTTTTAAAACTAGAGAATCCGTATAGTCTGTAACTTTGAGTTCTACGATATGACGTCCACTTTTTAATTCTTTTAAGTTAATATCGAAGATAACGCCCTCAATGGCTACTTTAAATTCTTCTTCAATGATAGACTCAATTGAACGCAGATTTTCAACTTGGATCGGCTTACCAATTTGACATTTATCAACAGTACTTTCGTTGTTGTCCTGTTGTTTGGCTTTTTCAGCTTTCATTTTTTCTAATTTCTCAGTTGCTTCTCTAGCGCTTTGTTCATCTTCTTGTTGAATATGCGCTTCTAAAGATGCTAAATCATCATCATGGTTTGACGTATCCGTTTCAAATACAACTTTATCGATATTGAAACCGCATTTTTGGAATGCTTTTACTAAGCTGCCGTTACACGCTTTATCGAAGTGATTACGTTCAATATCATTAGAAACTAAAACTTTGATGACGTTGCCAGACATAATCAACTTCTTCTGTTTAAGTTGACCTTTCACTTTAGGTGATAATCCAGTTTGATCAATACAATGGGCAAAATATTTTAATGCGTGTTCATCTTGGTTATGCGTGTCTTTAATTGAGAAATGTATTGTAACCGTGGCTATTTCTTTGAATTCTTCTTCAATTGCATGAGTAAATAATAGATAATCTTCATGAGAGAGAAAGCGTGGTAATGAAATTTGAAATTCCCATGTTCTGTTTTTGTTGGAAACATCAATGCGAGTCAGCTCTCCTTCTTGAAGAATGTCAGACTCTAATTGATTTGATATTTTAATTTGATCGGCAAGTACTTTGAATTTTTCTTGATTTGTCATTGCCAAAATAATAACCACCTTAAATATTTAATACTTTTACTAAAAATAATTTAACGTATGCTTTGTTTGGAAATATTTCGATTTTTATGCAAAAGTGTTAAAGCAAATTTGATTCATATTATACTACTCATTGAGTTAATTTTCATGAGAAATTGATTGAAATTTAAACAATAAAGAAGAGCAGGTTAGAATCCTTATTTAAGAATTCGTCATCCTGCCCTATTTAAGTTATTACAATCATTTCATCATTGCTTATTTTAAATTTTCATATAAACTTTTTAAATAGTTTTCTAAATCATCAATATGGACGTCTTCACTTTCACCGTTTAAGCGTTGTTTAACTTCCACGATGCCTTCTCCAGCTCTTTTACCGACAACAACACGGAGTGGTAGACCAATTAGATCGGCATCATTGAATTTCACGCCTGCTCTTTCTTGTCTGTCATCGTAAAGAACATCGTATCGTCCATTCAGTTGAGAATAGAGTTGATTACCTAATTCACGTTGCTCATCCTTTTTAGGATTAATCGTAATAAGGTGTAATTCAAAAGGTGTCACTGATTTAGGCCAAATAATACCATTCTCATCGTTATTTTGCTCAACAATTGCACTAAGTGTTCTAGAGATACCAATACCATAACAACCCATAATTAATGGTTGCGCTTTACCTTGGTTGTCTAAGAAAGTAGCATTCATAGCTTCTGAATATTTAGTTCCTAATTTGAACACTTGCCCTACTTCGATTCCTTCGGCAAATTGAGCTTCTCCAAAACCATCGCTTAGCATTTCGCCTTCTAAAATAAATCTAAAATCACCATATTGATCAATTTCAAAATCTCTTCCAACATTCGCATTCACATAATGATAACCGTCTTCATTAGCACCTACGACAAGATTATTTAAGTCTTGAACATAATTGTCTGCATAAATTTTAATTTCTTTATTATGGATAGGGCCAAGAGAACCTGGATTTGCGCCTACAAGATTTACAATTTCATCTTGAGTAGCCATTTCTACATGGTCTGTGCCAAAATATGATTTTAATTTAACATCATTTAATTCATGATGGCCTCTAATAAGAACCATGATGAATTCGCCATCCACTTTGAATATCATTGTCTTAACAATTTCATCTAGCGGACGATTTAAGAAATCTGCTAATTCTTGTGCAGTTTTAACATGAGGTGTTTCAATTTTTGTTAGTTCTGCTGTTTCGGTATGTTTTTTAGAAGGATGATAAACGACTTCTGCCTTTTCAATATTAGCAGCGTATTCACTTTCATTACTATAAACAATCGTATCTTCACCGATTTCACTTAATGCCATGAATTCATGTGTGTGATTCCCACCAATCGCTCCGGAATCAGCAACGACTGGACGTGCATTAATACCAACACGTTTAAAGATTCTGCTATATGCATTATACATGTCTTGATAAGTCGCATCTAAAGAAGCTTCATCTGCGTGGAAAGAATAAGCATCTTTCATAATGAACTCACGACCTCTAAGCAAACCAAAACGTGGTCTCTTTTCATCACGGAATTTAGATTGGATTTGGAATAATGTAAGAGGTAATCGTTTATATGATTTTAACTCATCTCTAACTAGAGATGTTACAACTTCTTCATGTGTAGGTCCTAATGCGAATTCTCGTCCATTTCTATCTTTTAAGCGCATCAATTCAGGACCGTATGCTCCCCAACGTCCAGATTCTTCCCATAATTCTGCTTGTTGTAATGCAGGCATCAGTATCTCTACCGCGTCTATACTTTCCATTTCTTCACGCACAATTTTAGAAATATTATTTAAAACGCGTGTTGCAAGTGGTAAATAACTATATATTCCACTTGTACTTTGTTTAATTAACCCTGCTTTAAGCAATAATCTATGACTTAATGCTTCAGCTTCAGCAGGAACTTCTCTCATCGTTGGTATAAATACTTTAGATTGCTTCATTCTCTATTTTCCTCCCTAATTATAAGAAATACCGTTGTATGTCATTCCACGTCACTATTATCATAATGATAACTACAAATAGTGCACCTGTAGCAATAATTGCAGTTTCAGCTTTTTTATTTACTGGCTTTCTGAAAATGGCCTCATATAATACAAATAAGATTCGACCACCGTCTAACGCTGGTATAGGTAATAAATTCATGATACCTAGGTTTACACTCAATAGCGCTGTATAACCTATTAAGTTTATAATACCAGACTTAACTACTGAGTCCACGTTATGGTAAATACCTACAGGTCCATTGAGCATGTCGAATGAGAATCCACCTGTAAAGATGCTCGCAATCATACCAACAACCGCTGTAAAAATTAATTTACCTTTATCAAAGAAATTATAAATTCCATAGCTAATTGGCTTGAATATGCTATGTTCCGTCTTAGGTGCAAAACCAATTTGATAACTCGTTTGACTCTTATTCTTGCTAATTTTAGTATTTACTTTTTTAGGTTCCAGTTGCATTGTTTTTGTATGATGATCTCTTTGAACTTTAATTGTTGTTTTAGATGTTTTGTTTTCATCTAAAACTTTTTTGATTTCACTAAAATCTTTAATTTTATGGCTACCGATTTGAACTATTTTATCACCTTTATGTAGTCCAGCTTCATCGGCAGGTGAATGCTTCACTACTTCTCCAATTGTATTCGTAGGCGTCCCTTGGTAATATGCTAAACCTATAAATAGCACCAATGCTAATATAAAGTTGAACAGCGGTCCTGCAAATAATGTTAAAAACTTAGGGAGTGGTTTCTTATGTGCAAATTGTCTATCTCGTGGTGCAATTTGAATAAGACTACCATTTTCTACGAAATATGCTTTTTTAGCTATAGGATAGTGATGTCTTTCATCGTCGTACGACGTAATTCCTTCAATATATAAATCATCTTTGAAGTCACATTTTTTAACTTCTATTGCTTCGATTTGTTGGAATTTATGTTGGTCATCTAAGATGATATGCGTAATTTCATCATTATCGTTTAATTTTATCTTCACGTTCATACCTGGTTGAACGGGTGGTTCTTCTAGACCATCACCAGCCATTCTGACATAACCACCTACAGGTAATAATCGTATCGTATATAATGTTTCATCTTTTCTAAAACTAAAAATTTTAGGCCCCATGCCGATAGCAAATTCGGGACACATGATACCTGCTCTCTTCGCAAAGAACATATGACCGTATTCGTGTACAGTTACGAGCACGCCAAATACGATGATAAATGCAACTACTGTTATTAAAATGCTCATGCGCTACACCTCTATTGATATTGTGTTTTAATTTTTAGAAATAATCTAAGCATTGTAATAAATTGGCAATATAAAATATTATAATACGCTTAGATTCATTCTCAAATTGATATGTATAGTTGTCGTTTGAAATTTAAAAATGTGGTAGTGATTAAAAGGAGTTAAGAAATATTGATTACGCCTCAATATCTCAATAACTCCTTTATTATAACATCTATTTTATTTTATAGACTGTGCGATTTAAATTTGAATTAATAAAATATTTAACAGTGGTAAAACAAACATGAAACTATCAAATCTGTCTAGAATACCACCATGCCCTGGAAGAATACGACCTGAATCTTTCACACCAAAATGACGTTTAAATCCAGATTCAACTAAATCACCTAATTGGCCAAACATACTCAATATGACTGTGATAAGTAATAAAAGCCAAATATTTAATTGGAAATTAACGAAGAATTGCATAATTAAAGGGACTAGCAAACTACAAATAATTCCTCCGATAAATCCTTCGATTGTTTTGTTCGGACTAATGACTGGCCAAAGTTTATGTTTACCCATTAAACGACCAAAAATATATGCCCCTGTGTCAGTTAACCAAACGATTAAGAATGCAAATAATATGTAATGTAAACCTTCTGAACGAGTTTCATAGAAATACATAAATCCAATACCTACATATGCTACTGTCATTAAACAAAATGCTGAATCCATGAAACTAAATCTATTTTTAGATAATACAGTATAACTTAGCAGTATAAAACTCATAGCAATTAAACTTTTGAGTTGAATCGTTTGAACCCATTCTCCCGCATCTTGAGGTAACATGATAATAATCAATGCGAGTGCACTGATCAGTCCTGGTATAGATAAGAATTTGATCATATTCATGTTTAA
This sequence comes from Staphylococcus sp. HMSC036D05, assembly GCF_001836225.1. NCBI lineage: Bacteria > Bacillati > Bacillota > Bacilli > Caryophanales > Staphylococcaceae > Staphylococcus > Staphylococcus sp. HMSC036D05. The sequence continues at coordinate 579,632 of NZ_KV827781.1, forward strand.
TAATTCTTTTAAAGCAATTAATGCTAACAAGTAAGCAAATAGCATTAATACCATGCCACCTTTAAGAAGGATAGGCAAGAATATTAATAAGGCTATAATTGCAGTTAATGTTCTTACTTTCATACTCTACTCCTCACTTAATCCCCCAAAACGTCTTTGGCGTGATTGATAAATTTTTATACATTCTTTCAATTCATTCTCATCGAAATCTGGCCATAACTTCTCATTGAATATAAATTCACTGTATGAAGCTTGCCAAATTAAAAAGTTACTAATTCTCTGCTCACCAGAGGTACGAATTAATAATTCTGGATCAGGATAATTGTGAGTCATTAAATGTTTATTAAATAATTCTTCATCTATAGCATTAGAACTTTGATTATTGGTTTGTAATTCTTCATAAATCTCTTTCATACTTTGAATAATTTCTGCACGTCCACCATAATTTATAGCAAAAACAAGTGTTAGGCCTGTATTATGTTTTGTCTTGTCTTTGGCATAATCGATTGCTTCAATTGTAGATTTAGGCAATCCATTATTAAACCCAATTGTTTCGACTTTAACATTTTTCTCAATTAATTCTGGTAAAAATGTCTTAAGGAAATTAACAGGCAAATTCATAATATAATTAACTTCGCTTTCAGGTCTAGACCAATTCTCAGTAGAGAAAGCATAAAGTGTTAAGTACTTAATACCAATATTACTCGCTTCTCGAGTAATTTTCTTGATTGTTTGCATCCCTTCATAATGGCCTTTAATACGTGGCATTTTACGTTTTTTAGCCCATCGACCATTTCCATCCATAATGATAGCAACATGTTCAGGTATATTATGTAAATCTAAATCATTGTCTAGATTATTCTCAGTTTTATTTTTATTTTTTAGCTTTTTAAACATGGTCTTTCCTCCGAGCCTGATCATCTCTGTTTTATTCTATACGTTTATTAAACAATCATCTATCATTTTATCATACTCATTTATTCCATTGAATAAGCAAATAAAAAAACTGTACCAAAGTCCTACTCGGTACAGTTTAGACTAAAAAGATTATTGGTGTCTAGAGGAATAGTTATAAAAACAACTATACATTTAAATCAATTGATATGATTTTATTATTATGACCATATAAGGTGTCCTATGACATCAATATCTTAAATATTTTATTTTTGAAATTATGTGATTAAACAGACATAATATCTTTTTCTTTGTCATCTACTAATTGGTCAATTTCTTTAATTGAATTATCAGTAGCTTTTTGAACATCATCAGTTTGACTTCTTAGATCATCTTCAGTGATGTCTCCATTTTTCTCTTGTTTTTTAAGATGATCATTGATGTCGCGACGAATGTTTCTAATTGAAACTTTTGCATCCTCACCAATTTTTTTAACATCTTTAACTAATTCTTTACGTCTTTCTTCAGTAAGAGCAGGAACTGAAATACGAATTACTTCGCCATCACTAGTTGGATTGACACCTAAATTTGCTGCGATAATCGCTTTTTCGATGTCATCTACAGAAGTTTTATCGTATGGTGAAATCACTAACAAACGTGCTTCTGGCACACTAATACTTGCTAGTTGTTGAACAGGCGTTGGCGCGCCATAGTAATCAACAGTTACACCGTTTAATAAGTTTGAATTTGCTCTACCTGCACTAATATTAGCTAATTCACGTGATAAGTTGTCGATAGATTTTTGCATTCTAGCTTTTGTATCTTTAATTATGTCATTCATTTTTTACACCTCTAGATTATTTTGTAATCAACGTTCCGATTTTTTCACCCATTACGGCACGTTTAATATTTCCTTCTTCCATAATTGAGAATACATTTAATGGAATATTATTGTCCATACAGAATGATGAAGCTGTTGAATCCATTACTTGTAATCCTTCTTGTAACATTTGAATATGTGTTAAATGTTCATATTTAACGGCATTTTCATCAACTTTAGGATCTGCTGAATATACGCCATCTACATTATTTTTACCCATTAAAATTACATCTGCTTCTACTTCAGCCGCACGTAAAGCTGCTGTTGTATCTGTTGAGAAGTAAGGGTTGCCAATACCAGCTGCAAAGATAACAACGCGTTTTTTCTCTAAGTGTCGAATTGCACGACGACGAATATATGGTTCAGCAACTTGTTTCATTTCAATAGAAGTTAAAACACGTGTATCACAATCTAACTGTTCTAAGCTATCTTGTAAAGCTAAAGCATTCATCACAGTCGCTAACATACCCATATAGTCAGCTGTACCGCGGTCCATACCTAAGTCACTACCTGTTTTACCTCTCCAAATATTTCCGCCACCAACGATGACTGCGATTTCACAGTCCATTTTAGCAACTTCAGCAACTTGTTTTGCTACACTTTTAATGATGATTGGATTAATACCAAATCCTTTATCACCTGCTAATGCTTCACCACTCAATTTCAAGACTACACGTTTATATTTAGAAGTTTGAGCCATTTTCTTATCCTCTCTATAGTAAAAATATGTAAAAATATATAAGTAAAGAAGACACGGATGGCTTCTTTCTATAGCTATGCAACTAATAGAAAGGAAACGTAATAGGTGTCTTCTTCCTTGTTAAACTTTATGACAGATTATTTCATTTGTCCTTTAACTTCTTCAGCGAAGTTTTCTTCGCGTTTTTCCATTCCTTCGCCTACTTCATAGCGAACGAAGTCAGCAAGTTGACCACCTTTTGATTTTAAGAATGCTTCAACTGTTTCATCTGGGTTTTTAACGAAGTTTTGATCTACAGCACAAATTTCTTGTAAATATTTACGTAAACGACCTTCAACCATTTTTTCAACGATATTTTCTGGTTTACCTTCGTTTAATGCTTGTTGTTTTAATACTTCTCTTTCGTGGTTGATTTCTTCTTCGCTTACTTGATCAGAAGAAACATATTTAGGGTTGATTGCAGCAATGTGCATAGCTACATCTTTAGCAGCTTCTTCATCAGTAGAACCTTCAACAACAGTTAATACACCGATGCGTCCACCCATGTGTAAGTATGCACCAAATGCATCATTGTCAGTTTTAGTTCTGATAGCAAAACGACGAATGCTTAATTTTTCACCAATTGTAGAGATAGCCTCTTTCATTCTTTCATCAACAGTTTTACCATTAGATAATTTAGTTTCCATTAAAGCATCAACTGTTTCAGCTTTACTATCAAGAATTTGGTTAGCAATTTCTTTAACTAATTCTTGGAAGCCTTCATTACGAGCAACGAAGTCAGTTTCAGAGTTGATTTCAACGATTGCTGCTTCGTTTCCTTTAACTTCTACGTGTACAAGACCTTCAGCTGCGATACGGTCAGCTTTTTTAGCTGCTTTAGCAATACCTTTTTCACGTAAGTAGTCGATTGCTTTATCGATGTCCCCATCAGTTTCAGTTAGCGCTTTTTTACAATCCATCATACCTGCGCCTGTTTTTTCACGTAATTCTTTAACAAGTTTTGCTGAAATTGCCATTAATTATTCCTCCAATGTATATAATTGTATTTATTGATATACCCAAATTTTACCATTATTTTAGGTTATATTTCCAATACTCTATAATTATTTATTTTACTTTTAAAAAAAGGTGATAAGCATTAGTATCTTATCACCCATTTAAACTATATCTTAGTTTGACTCAACAGAAGTGTTGTCTTCAGTTGTTTCTGCTTGTTCAGATTCTTCTTTTTCATCTAAATTGATGTTTTGTTCTGCAGCTACTTCTTCATTAGATACACCTTGTTGACCTTCTAAGATAGCATCTGCCATTTTACCAGTTAATAATTTAACGGCACGGATAGCATCATCGTTTGCTGGGATAACGTAATCGATTTCATCTGGATCACAGTTAGTGTCAACAATACCTACGATAGGAATATTTAATTTACGTGCTTCAGCAATAGCGTTGCGCTCTTTACGAGGGTCAACAACGAATAATGCTTGAGGCATTGATTTCATATCACGAATACCGCCTAAGAATTTAATTAAACGGTCATATTCTTTTTTAAGTTCAACAACTTCTTTTTTAGGTAATACTTCGAATAAACCGTCTTCTTCCATTTTCTCGATTTCAGAAATACGTTTAATTCGTTTAGAGATTGTTTTGTAGTTAGTTAAGATTCCACCTAACCATCTTTGGTTAACGTAGAATTGACCAGCACGTTCTGCTTCAGCTTTAACTGATTCTTGTGCTTGTTTTTTAGTACCTACGAATAAGACTTTACCGCCATCTTCAGATACTTGTTTGATGAAGTTATAAGCTTCTTCAACTTTTTTCACTGTTTTTTGTAAATCAATGATATAGATACCATTTCTTTCAGTGAAGATATATTTTTTCATTTTTGGGTTCCAACGGCGTGTTTGGTGACCGAAGTGAACACCGGCTTCTAGTAATTGTTTCATTGAAATTACTGCCATTTTAAAATTCCTCCTATTGGTTATTTACCTCCATAACTAACTCATATAAAGACAAATAGATTGATTTGCACCCTCTATATTTTAATTAATTATGTGTGTATTGGCTTTATAGCCGTCATTTAATATATCATAACTCACCTTGAAACGCAATGACTTTCTAACAAGATCATCACAATGAATTTATGAACAAATTAAAAGAGTATCGCTTTTCAATTGCTGACACTCTTTTAAACTTCTCATATCTAATTCGCTTATTTTGTTCTTTCTAATTCATCAAGGAATTTTTCTTTTTTAACTTTAATGAAAGTACCTTTCATACCTAGTGAGCGTGATTCGATGACGCCGGCACTTTCTAATTTACGTAATGCATTGACAATAACAGATCTAGTGATTCCAACACGATCAGCTACTTTAGATGCAATAAGCAATCCTTCATTTCCACCTAATTCTTCAAAGATATGTTCGATTGCTTCTTTCTCAGAATAAGAAAGCGAATTAATCGCCATTGTGATTGCAGCTTTATCACGAGCTTCTTTTTCAACTTCATTATGTTTCTCACGTAAGATTTCCATACCTATTACAGTTGCAGCGTATTCACCTAAAACTAGGTCGTTCTCATTAAAATCGTCTTGAACGCGACCTAAAACTAATGTTCCAAGTCTTTCTCCTCCACCTAAAATTGGGAAGATTGTTGTTCTACTATTTTCAAATACGTCTCTATTCTCAGGAGGGAAAACAGTTAACACATTATCAATATCAATGTTAGATTGCGTTTGTTTTACGTCCATAAGTTGTTCAGTATATTCAGTTGGAATATGTCTTTCTTCTAACATATTTATGATTCGGTCACTCTTTAATAATTCGTTAAGACTCGACCCTAAAATTTTACCTCTTCTCGAAACGATAAATACATTTGTTACGGTAACACTACTAATAGTTTGGGCAACATCCTTGAAATCTACTGCAATGCCTTTATGTTTTTGTAATAACGTGTTTAATTCTCTAGTTTTAGATAATAAGCTCATAATTTTTCTCCTTCTATTTATATTATAAAATAAATGCACTTAAATCCTTATTCGTTGAGATTGTTTTTAGTTTATCGTCAACATATTGTGGTGTTATGTCTACAACAGCATGTGGCATGTTTGGTGCTTCAAATGATAAATCTTCAAGCATTTTCTCTAAAATTGTGTGTAATCTACGCGCACCGATGTTGTCAGTATCTTGATTGACTTGGTACGCAATTTCAGCTAAGCGTTTAACAGCTTCTTCAGAGAAGTTGACTGTCACTTCTTCTGTTTGAAGCAATGCTTCATACTGCTTGATTAAAGACAATTTAGGTTCAGTTAGAATTCGAACAAAGTCATCAACTGAAAGGCTTTCCAGTTCCACTCTAATTGGGAAACGACCTTGCAATTCTGGAATCAAATCACTAGGTTTTGATACGTGGAATGCACCAGCGCCAATAAATAGCATGTGTTCAGTATTTACAGTACCATACTTCGTTTGTATCATGCTACCTTCAAGAATTGGTAAAATATCTCGTTGAACCCCTTGTCTAGAAACATCTTGACCACTATTTTGATTATTTGTCGCAACTTTATCGATTTCATCAATAAAAATGATACCCATTTGTTCTGCGAGCTCTAGTGCCTCTTGATTTGCAGTTTCTTGATCAATAAGTTCGTCAGCATAGTCATCAGCAAGTATTTTTCTAGCAGTTTCAACTGAAACTTCACGTTCTACCTTTTTCTTAGGCATCAATTGGTTCATCATATCTTGCATTTGTTGATTTTGATTCGTGCCTAACATGCCCATAGCTGCTGGATCTTGTTCTACTTTAATTCTTACTTTTTCTTTTTCAAGTTTACCTTCATCTAATTGCTTTTTAATTTCAGAACGTTTAGTTTTAATCTCTTCAGTAGGTGGTTCTTCCTCTTCTTCATTATTTTGTCCGAAGTTTGGAATCGCACCTCCAAAAAGATTCTCTAGAGGGTTATTACCTTGAGAAGCTTTTTTCTTCATGCTTGGGACTAACAATTTAACAAGTTTGTCGTTAGCTTTTGAAATAGCTTCGTCTTTAACTAAAGCTTTCTTCTCCTCTTTAACCAAGCGCACGGCTACGTCTACTAAATCTCTGACCATACTTTCAACATCTCGACCTACATAGCCTACTTCAGTAAATTTAGTGGCTTCAACTTTGATGAATGGTGCACCAACAATTTTCGCCATACGACGAGCAATTTCGGTTTTACCTACACCTGTTGGCCCTATCATCAGAATATTTTTAGGAGCAATTTCTTGTTTAGCTTCTTCGTCTAATAAACTTCTTCTATAACGATTTCTTAACGCAATTGCTACTTTTCTTTTAGCATCATCTTGTCCTACTATATATTCATTTAATTTAGATACGATATCTTTTGGAGTTAATTTAATTCCATTAGTATCCATGTTTTACATTCCTCCATCTTGCTACTTTGTATCAGTCATTCATTTCCATTATTTCTTAAAATTAAACTACAACATTAACCGATACTACAACGTTTCAACAATAATGTTATCATTCGTAAACACACAAATGTCGGCTGCGACTTTTAAACTTTCATAAGCCATTTCCTTAGCAGAAAGTTGTGACGCATGACGTTTAAGTGCACGGCCTGCACTCAACGCATAATTACCTCCTGAACCGATTGCGATTAAGTCATCATCTGGTGCAATCACTTCGCCTGTACCACTTACAACGAGAATAGCGTCTTTATTCATTACGATAAGCATCGCTTCTAATTGACGTAATTGTTTATCTCCACGCCATTCTTGTGCTAATTCAACTGCTGCTCTTTCAAGATTACCGCTAAATTGTTGAAGTTTTGTTTCAAACTTTTCGAATAACGTAAATGCATCAGCAACGCTTCCAGCAAAGCCAGCTAACACTTTACCTTCATAGAGGCGTCTCACCTTTCTAGCAGTTTGTTTCATAATAACTTGCTGACCTAATGTGACTTGACCATCACCTGCCATAGCCGCTTCACCATTATGACGGACAGCATATATTGTTGTTGCATGTAAAGAATTACTCATAAATTACTCTCCTTTTTTTGCTCGAGGATGTGCGTTTAAATATACCTTACGAAGTTGTTGGTTTGAAACATGGGTATAACGTCCAGTTGTTGATAAATTTACGTGTCCTAAGAGGGATTGTACTGTTCTTAAATCAGCACCTTGATTTAACAAATGCGTCGCGAATGTATGTCTAAGCTTATGTGGATGAATATCAGTCACTCCTGCTGTACGTTTGACAACATCGTTGAGTACGTATCTCACACCGCGTTCAGTTATCGGTTCGCCTTTCATATTAACAATTAAATATTCATGATCTACCGCTTTTCGTGGCTGAAATTCATCTAAGTATCTTTCAATACTTTGCTTACAAAATTCGCCAAATGGGATAAAACGTTCTTTATTGCCTTTACCTAATACCTTTACACCAGGCAAATTCATATCTATATCTTTAATTTTTATATTAACTAATTCAGACACACGTATTCCTGTTGCATATAACAACTCGATAATAACCCTGTCTCGCATGCCCTTAGTACGATCTTGCTCTACAGTTCGAAATAGTGCTTCCATTTCCTCTTCGTAAAAGAATTGAGGAAGATACTGTTCTTTCTTAGGGTGTACAAGTTGAACAAAGGGGTTTACTACAGATTCATCTTGAGTCATCCAATATTCATAGAAAGTACGTAATGTTGAAATTTTTCTTGAAACAGTAGTCCTTTTTAAATTATTTGAATATAAATAAGACAAATAATTTCTAGCATCTTTATATTCAAAAGTAGTTAACTCTAAATGTTCACTATTTAAAAATTCATTAAACTGAACTAAATCATCATGATATGATTTCAAAGTATATTCAGAAAAATTTCTTTCTACCTTTAACATATATAAAAATGTTTTTTGGATTTCATTCAATATAATTCCCCTCCATCATATTGCATTGTAGCATATGAATGATAGGGCATACAGTAATTTGATAACCAATTCAAAATCTTTAGAGAATTAATGTCAAAAATTTTATAAATCTTTCAAATATACAGTAAAATAGCATTATTTATTTTTTTGATAAAAACCTATGCTTTTTCGACAAAACAACAAAAAAACTAGGTAGCAAATTTAATCTACTACCCAGTCTGTCTATTCTACTTTTAAAGTGTTTGCTTATAGTTGTCGAGATATTCTAAAGCTCTGTTCGCTTGAGCCTCATATCTTTCCTTTTTGTCTTTAATACGTTTTTCTAATGATGGTAATAAACCGAAGTTTGCATTCATTGGTTGGAAGTTTTTCTCGTTCTTAGCATGAGAAATATAATAAGCCATACTACCTATCATTGTTTCTCTTGGGAAAATGACTTCACCTTTACCTGCAAGTTTGTGAGCAAGGTTAATCCCAGCAACTAAACCGCTTGCGGCACTCTCTACATAACCTTCTACACCAGTCATTTGACCTGCAAAGTACAAGTTTTCATGCCCTTCAAGTTCGTATTTTTCATTTAATACATCCGGTGAGTTAATAAATGTATTACGATGCATTACACCATATCTAACTATATCCACATTCTCTAATCCCGGGATAAGGCGAATAACTTCTTTTTGAGCTCCCCATTTTAAATGTGTTTGAAAGCCAACAATATTATAAAGTGTGCCAGCTGCATCATCTTGTCTTAATTGTACAACTGCATAAGGACGTTTACCTGTTTTAGGGTCTTCTAATCCAACCGGTTTCATTGGACCAAATAACAACGTTTTACGTCCTCTTTCTGCCATAACTTCAAATGGCATACATCCTTCAAAATATTTTTCTTTTTCAAACTTATTGACTGGTGCTACTTCTGCTTCTAAAACAGCATCATAAAATCTATTAAATTCTTCTTCAGTCATAGGACAGTTTAAATATGCCGCTTCACCTTTGTCATAACGAGATTTAAGATACACTTTATTCATATCAATTGTTTCTTTTTCAACAATTGGAGCAGCAGCATCATAAAAATAAAGTTGATCTTTACCAGTAATATCAACAATTTCTTGCGCTAAATGTTCTGTAGTGAGTGGACCCGTAGCAATAATCGTATAACCTTCAGGTATACTATTAACCTCTTCATTTAAAACAGTAACATTCGGATGATTTCTGAGTGTATCAGTTATATAACCAGCAAAATCATGTCTATCTACTGCTAAAGCTCCTCCAGCAGGAACACGCGCCTTGTCTGCAGCTTGTATAATTAGAGAGTCTAGACGTCTCATTTCTTCTTTAAGTACACCAACCGCATTTGTAAGAGAATTCCCTCTCAATGAGTTTGAACATACAAGCTCAGCAAATTTATCAGTATGGTGTGCAGGTGTTTGTTTAACTGGTCGCATTTCAATTAAGTTAACTTTTATTCCACGTTGCGCTAATTGATACGCAGCTTCCGAACCAGCTAAACCAGCCCCAACGACATTAACCGTTTGAGTCATCATTTTCCTCCTAATTTTTAATTTATCTATTTTTGAACTTCTTCTTGATAGTCACAATTTGAACATACAACTTGACTACTTCTACCTTTTTTCTTATCAACTAAGTAATGGTTACATTTTGGACAATCTCTGCCAACTGGTTTGTCCCAAGAAATAAAGTCACAATCAGGATATCTGGAACAACCATAAAAGACTCTGTTCTTTTTGGATTTACGTTCTACAACGTCTCCTTCATTACATTTTGGACATTTCACGCCTATAGATTTAACAATAGCCTTTGTATTTCGGCAATCAGGGAAATTCGAACAAGCCATAAATTTACCATAGCGTCCCATTTTGATTACCATCGGAGCACCACATACTTCACAATCTTCTCCAGCAGGCTCATCTTTAATTTCTATTTTCTCCATTTCTTCTTCAGCGCGCTCAACATCTTGTTTGAAACTATTGTAGAAATCACCAACAACCTTACGCCAATTCATGTCGCCTTCCGCAATTTTATCTAGTAATGTTTCCATATTAACTGTAAACTCTACATCAATAATTTCTGGGAAGTATTCTTTCACTTGCTCATAAACGATTTCTCCCAACTCGGTAGGAACAAAACGTTTACTTTCTAATTTAACGTAATTTCGTTTTTGAATGGTATCTATTGTTGGTGCATAAGTAGAAGGTCTACCAATTTTCAACTCTTCTAAAGTTTTAACTAAACGTGCTTCAGTATAACGAGGAGGTGGTTGAGTAAAGTGTTGAGCAGGTTCGATTTGAGTAGCTGTAACTTTATCTCCTTCCTCAAGTTTCGGAAGTTTGTTCTCTTTCTCATTATCTTTGTCATCTTTAGCTTCCACGTACAATGTCATGAAACCTTTAAATTTAATAGTTTGTCCATTAGCTCTGAATTTAATGTCATTCTGAGTGACGTCTAACGCGATAGTATCTAGTATAGCTGGAGCCATTTGACTTGCTACAAATCGTTCCCATATCAATTTATACAAACGATGTTGATCTCTAGTTAAATATGGTTTCATATCATCTGGTGTTCTTAAAGCACTTGTAGGTCTAATTGCTTCGTGAGCATCTTGATCACCTTGTTTACCAGTTGCCTTACGTTTTGAAATATACTCTTTACCGTATTTATCAGTAATATAATTCTTCGCCTCAGCTTTTGCTGAGTCAGATATACGAGTAGAATCCGTACGCATATAAGTGATTAAACCAATAGTACCCTGACGTTTTAAATCAATACCTTCATATAATTGTTGTGCCAACATCATTGTTTTACGTGCTTTAAAGTTTAATTTACGTGCAGCTTCTTGTTGAAGCGTTGATGTGGTGAATGGATTTGCTGGATTACGTGTTTTTTCTTTCTTATTTACATTCGTAATTTCAAATTGATCTCCATCCAGTGCTGCAGTAATCTTTTCAACATCTTCTTTTTTATTTAATTTATATGGCTTATTTTTATAATGAAGGAATTTGGCATTAAATTTAGATTTTTTATATCTGAATTCGCCTTCAATTGTCCAATATTCTTCAGGTTTGAAATTTCTAATTTCATTTTCTCGATCGATAACCAAACGAAGTGCTACTGATTGGACACGTCCTGCAGATAATCCCTTCTTCACTTTCTTCCATAGAACAGGAGAAATATTATAGCCTACTAATCTATCTAAAATACGACGGGCTTGTTGAGCATCCACGAGTTCCATTTCAATTTCTCTTGGATGTTTAAAACTATCTTTAACCGCATCTTTAGTAATTTCATTAAATACGACTCTGTTTTCTTTTGAATCTTCTAATTCTAAGATTTTTGATAAATGCCAGGCAATCGCTTCACCTTCACGGTCAGGGTCACTTGCAAGAAAAACTTTTTTTGCCTTCTTCGCATGTTTCTTTAAATCTTTGACGACCGGCCCTTTACCGCGAATTGTAATATATTTTGGTTCATAGTTATCTTCAGTGTCCACACCCATTTGACTTCTAGGTAAGTCACGAACGTGTCCCATTGAAGCAATAACTTTATATCTTTTTCCTAAATATTTTTCAATGGTTTTAGCTTTTGCAGGCGATTCAACTATGACTAAATTATCTGCCAAAGTGATTTCCCCCTTGCAAATTGAATTACTAAAGATAAATGATAAACGCTTAATTTTGTGTTTGTCAACGTTTTAATTTTTAATTTCCAATTTTGTTTGAAATATTATTAATTTTGTCACATAAATCTTTAACTAATTTAATACATGTCTACACTGATTAATCGCAAGTAACTCAATGTCTGTTTAGAATGTATAGTCTGTTAAAATGCTGCTTTCATCTAATACGACTTGAGCACCTTCTTCTAATCTAAGTAAATTTCCCTTTGTCATTTGATTAAACATGGATCCAGGTAACACATACACATTTCGATTTTGTTCTAAAGCACAATCAACAGTAATTTGACTGCCACTTTTTTCTTCAGCTTCCGTAATAAGTAAGCCACGTGAAAGCCCACTTATCAATCTATTTCTTTCTGGAAATTTATACTTACTGATTGCTGAATGAGGAGGATATTCACTTAATACTAATCCACTTTTTTCAATCTTATCTCTTAATTGATATGTGGATTGAGGATAGTGATAATCATGACCGAATCCCAGAACTCCTATGGTGGGTAAATGGTATTTGAGAGCGACTTGATGCGCTACACTATCTGCGCCGTATGCTAAACCAGAAATTATAGTCATTTGAATTTGTTGAAATGAAGGAAAAAGATACTCTAAAGCTTGTGTCGTATATGAAGTAGATTTACGAGAGCCGATTACAGCTAATGTATGAGGTTGATTAAACAATTGTTTGGTTCCTTTATAAAAAATTACGTATGGAAAATGATAGATTTCTTTGAGAAGTAAAGGATAATCTTTGTCATAGTAAGTCACATATTTTAGTTTTATACGTTTCATATAGTTGTATAAATACTCAGTTTTTAGCATTTTAAATTGATCAAGTTTTCTTTGCAATGCGTGGGAATTTTGTTTTAATACCCAATCTTTTATAATATCCATTCTTGTTTGTTCATTTTCCAAGGAAAAGTTAGGATAAAAATCAATGATTTGATGTACTTGCATTGTAGTGAAATTAGCCCAATAAAGTTTTAATAAAGTGTGTTGAATCAATGGCATTACTCCTTTAAGAGTATTATAGCTGATGATTCAAGAATATGTTGTTACTGTTTAAATACATTTAGCTCTTATTATTTAATGGAATTGTAAGGAGTAATTTTCAAATATGTTAATTTCTAATCAAATGACTTAAATTTTAGATGATAAGACGAGTTTCTACTATTATATATAGTTCTTATAACTTTTAAGATATGCCCATATAACTTAAAAAGCCCGAACCCTAATAAGAGTTCGAGCTATCAATCATAACTTTTTAGTTATTTATCAACTGTTAATAATTCATCATAGATTCCAGCTTTTTTAGCTGCTTCAATTAATGTTGTACCAATTTCTGATGGAGTATCTGCAGTTTCTACACCACAATCATTAAGTGTTTTAATTTTTTCATCTGCAGTACCTTTACCGCCAGAAATAATCGCACCAGCATGACCCATACGTTTACCTGGAGGTGCTGTTTGACCACCGATGAAGCCTACAACTGGTTTATTCATGTTTTCTTTAATCCATTGTGCAGCTTCTTCTTCAGCAGTACCGCCGATTTCACCAATCATAACTACTGCTTTAGTTTCAGGATCTTCATTAAATTCTTTTAATACGTCGATAAAGTTAGTACCGTTAACTGGGTCACCACCGATACCAACAGCTGTTGTTTGACCGATACCTTCTTCAGTTAATTGATGTACTGCTTCATAAGTTAATGTACCTGAACGAGATACAACGCCTACGTGACCTTTTTTGTGGATGTAACCAGGCATGATACCGATTTTACATTCATCTGCTGTGATAACACCTGGGCAGTTTGGTCCTACTAGACGTGTTTTACGACCTTGTAAGTAACGTTTAACTTTAACCATGTCTACAACAGGAATATGTTCAGTAATACAAATTACCATATCTAAATCAGCTTCAGCCGCTTCTAAAATTGAGTCAGCAGCGAATGGTGCTGGAACATATACTACAGATACGTTAGCGCCAGTTTCATTTTTAGCTTCTTGAACTGTATTATATACTGGAACACCTTCTACAACTTGTCCACCTTTACCAGGTGTTACCCCTGCGACAATTTGTGTTCCATAATCAAGCATTTGTTTTGTATGGAAAAGGGCAGTAGACCCTGTGATACCTTGTACCATTACTTTCGTATTTTTATCAATAAATACACTCATCTTAGTGCTCCCATCCTTTCCTTACGCTTCTTTGACAAGTTTAACAATTTTTTGTGCGCCTTCAGCCATTGTAGCTGCTGGTTCGATTGCTAAACCTGAATCGTTTAAGATTTCTTTACCACGTTCAACATTTGTTCCTTCTAAACGTACTACTAAAGGTAAAGTTAATTCTACTTCTTTAACTGCTGCTACGATACCTTCTGCGATAACGTCACATTTCATGATTCCACCAAAGATATTTACAAAGATACCTTTAACATTGTCATCACCTAAGATGATTTTAAATGCTTCAGTAACTTTTTCTTTAGTAGCACCGCCACCAACGTCTAAGAAGTTAGCTGGATTTCCACCAAAATGATTAATAGTATCCATTGTTGCCATAGCTAAACCTGCACCGTTAACCATACAACCAATGTCGCCATCTAAAGCGATATATGATAAATCATATTTAGATGCTTCAATTTCTTTTGGATCTTCTTCTTCTAAATCACGTAATTCAACGATATCTTTATGTCTGAATAAAGCGTTGTCGTCGAAGTTTAATTTAGCGTCTAGAGCTAATACTTGTCCGTCACCAGTAGTTACTAGTGGGTTAATTTCTACGATAGAGCAATCTTTTTCGATGAACACATTGTATAGTGCTAGTAAGAATTTAGTTGCTTTACCAATAGATTCTTTAGGAATATTAATGTTGAAAGCAATACGACGTGCTTGATAAGGTGATAAACCTACAACTGGGTCGATTGTTTCTTTGAAGATTTTTTCAGGTGTGTTAGCTGCAACCTCTTCGATTTCAGTTCCACCTTCTTCAGATGCCATTAATGTAACTTTGTCTGTTGCACGATCAATTACAAAACCAACGTAATATTCTTTTTGAATATCGCAACCTTGTTCGATATATAAGCGTTTAACTTCTTTACCTTCAGGTCCTGTTTGGTGAGTAACTAATTGTTTCCCTAATAATTCGTTAGCGTAAGTTTCAACTTCAGATAGTGATTTAGCAATTTTTACACCGCCTGCTTTACCTCTACCCCCAGCGTGTATTTGTGCTTTAACCACATATACATCTGAATCTAATTCTTTCGCTTTTTCCACCGCTTCTTCAGCAGTGAATGCTACTCGTCCTTCTGGAACTGCTACGCCCATAGAACGAAATATTTCTTTACCTTGATACTCGTGGATATTCATCTTCCATCCTCCTGTTTCTTAGGTTAAGTTCCTTTTTAATTATAAAAAATGAAAGCGCTATTGTAAACTGAAAGACCATATTTTTTGCAATTAAATCAAAATTCAAATTATTTAAACAAAGATTTGATAGGTTCAAAGGATTTACGATGTTCATTTATTACACCATACGTGTCAATTGCTTCTAAATGTTGTTTTGTACCATAACCTACATTCTTCTCAAATCCATAATCCGGAAAATGGTTAGCCAATGCTTTCATGTAATCATCTCGATATTCTTTAGCCATAATACTTGCTGCAGCAATTGAAACACTTTTAGCATCACCTTTAATTATTGACGTTTGCGGAATATCATTATCAAGTTTCATTGCATCAATAAGCAAATGCGTAGGTTGTTCATCTAATTGAGCGATTGCACGTTGCATTGCTACTTGCGTCGCTCGATAAATATTTAATTCGTCAATCTCTTCTGAACTCGCAATTCCATATGCATAGCTTAAAACGCCAGCTTTTAAGTCATTGTTCAAGGCTGCCCGCTGTTTTGCTGGCACCTTTTTCGAATCATTTAAGCCTAAATAATGATGGTCTTTATTAAGAATTACAGCGCAGGCAACAACGGGACCAGCTAAAGGTCCTCGCCCCACTTCATCAATACCACAAATTAGCGCATTGCTATCATGATTTAAAATATTATTTTCATATTGAGTCATTTTTTGGTAATTTTCTTCAAGTGTTTGTTGTTTAATCAATTGCTTCTTGCGAGAATCTAAAGCTTTTTGTACACCTTTTCGGGAATCTTGATGTGCTGAATGTGCTTCTAATTCTTCTAAAGTATAAACTAAAGCAAGCTGTTCCTTTATTTCTTTAATTGTTTGAGTCATTGTCAACGTCACACTTCATTTCTTTTAAAATATCGAAACAATATGTTCCTATTTTAGCATTTCTCGTATCGTTAATAATTAATTCTATAACTGATTCATAGTCTACTTCATTCCCCTTTTGAAGAAGGCCTCTACGACGTCCAATTGCATCGAACCATTCTAATATTTCCGCTTCTTTATCAACGTCAATATTATAATGTTGCTTTAACCCCTCTAAATCATGCTCGATCATAAAATTTAGACCGTAAATCGCAACTTCATCCAAATGAACAATACTATCTTTAATTGCACCCGTTAAACTTAGTTTCTTCCCAACTTCTTCATCTTCAAATTTAGGCCATAATATACCCGGAGTGTCTAAGAGTTGGAGAGATTTACCAACTTTAATCCATTGTTGTTGCTTTGTAACACCAGGCTTATTACCTGTTTGTGCAATACTACGATTTGCCAATTTATTAATAAGTGTTGATTTACCAACGTTTGGAATCCCTACTATCATTGCACGAATTGCACGGGGTTTAAGTCCTTTTTCTTTTTCACGATCAAATTTTTCTTTCGTAGCTTTAATCGCTTCTGCTTCTACATTTTTTAAATTTTTACCGTGTTTAGCGTCTACAGCAACAGGATAAAACCCTTGATCTTTAAAATAACTTTCCCATTTCTCTAATTCTTTCAAGTTAGTCATATCTTTTTTATTTAAAATTACCACTCTCGGTTTTTGTTTTATGACTTCATCAATCATAGGATTTCGTGAACTATATGGTATACGTGCATCTACTAATTCAAATACAACATCCACTTTTTTTAATTGTTCACTTACCTCTCTTTTAGCTTTCGCCATGTGTCCTGGGTACCATTGAATTGCCATGTTTGTCACCTTACTTTCTAATTCTTCTTCAAATATGTAATTCATTTCAACTTAATAATTATACTTTAATTTCAACTCTCGAACCACTTTTAGTGTAACATGCGTTCTTCCCACTTTTTAAAATAAATTGCAATATCAATCAACCAAAATTTAAGGTTATGTTAAAAATGAAGAGTCTAAGATACAATCACTTTCATTCACTCAAACAATAACCTACAATTTAATTGAAGATTAAGAATAAATGTGTATTGGAAACATCGTATTTAGGAGAAAATAATGAAGAGAATTTTAAGCTATAGTATATTATTTATAATTTTATCTATTATTGGACATAGTTACATTATTTTCCGTTTTTATCATGACGGAATATTATCTACTGGACCCAATGATGGCATGGAACAAATGGTACCAATACAAATGTATCTGTTTAATCAATGGAGTCATGGTAATATATTTTATTCTACTAATTTTGGCTTAGGTGGAGACTTTTTTACGGACTTAAGCTATTATTTTTCAACAAATATTTTATTTATTATTAATGTTTTAGTCATTCTCTTCTTAAAATTATTTATATCCCTTGATACACACCAAATCATGTTTTGGATGAACAATGCACTAATAATATCTGTAATTAAAGGCGCAATCGCTATGTATTGTACTTATCTTTATGGGAAACATATCACTAAACATAAAGTTTTAAGTATCTTTATTGCGTTTATATTTGTCGTTTCACCGCTTTACTTTAGATTCTCAGCCTACTGGCCATTCTTTAGTGATGTATTTATTTGGCTACCATTATTTTTATACGCTATAGAACGTGTATTACAACAACGTAAACAAGGATTATTAATAGTCACAATTACACTCATTCTCGTTAATAATTTCTATTTCGCTTATTACTTTTTTATTATTGGCACAGTTTATTCGTTTATTCGAATTATCTTTCGACATCCTAATGATATTTCAACGCGCACACAAACTTTTCGGGTGTTACTAATATCTGCACTGCTCGCTTTAGGCAATAGTTTGTTTATATTCTTTCATGGCGTTCAAAGTTTTATGAATAATAGACGCGTCTCTTTTTCAGGTCATGTTCCTTTATTTGAAAAATTAAATATAAACACAAATATATTTTTCGATAATTATCTTATCGTTATACTTTTCATAACAATTCAAGGGATTTTAACATTTAGATTATATAGACATTTCTATTATCGTTTGTTTGCAATTATAACAGTCATCCTTATCATTTTTACATTTATACCTTTTATTGACCAAGTGTTTAATGGTTTTTCAGCACCACAAAAAAGATGGCATTTTATTTTAGCTTTTTCATCGTCCATCTTAGTTGGATTATTTATTAAATACTTTCGAACTGTCAGTATTAAATCATATATTCTAACAAGTTTGATATCTCAGTTTGTCATATATGTGAGCGCCTACTGCTATCATAAATATTTACCATGGTTAATTCTTGTTCCTATTGTTTCAATGATTGGATTGTTAATTTTACTTTTAAAGGAAAGAAAGGTACGCATTCAACTTACATATATTTATATGATTTCTATTATCGCGTTAAGTATGATGGTGAGCTTTGTTTTCATTAAAAATCAAATTTACTTTGAAGACCATCAAAATCGCGCTAATACATTTTATGCAAATTCTAGTCTATATAGTTCTGAATTACAGAGGGCTTTAGTAAAAGAAATGAAAGATAATAAAAAAGAAGATGAACGTATAGATTGGCGCGTAAACGAACAAGATAATACACCTATGTATCAAAATTTCAAAGGATTGAGCCTTTACTCAAGTATATTTCACCATAATATTTTAGATTATTACTACGATAGTCTAAAAATTAACTTGGCTGAAGAATCGTTAAGTCGCTATCAATCAACAAATGGTAGACAAAATATTGATAGTTTATTCTCTATAAAATATCTTATGTTAAAAAATTACCAAAATAACGTGCCTAGTTATTTCAAAAAGATTAAAACGAGTGGACAGTACAATATTTATGAAAATCAACTCAATTTACCAAGTGTAAAAGTGACAAATCATCTTTATAATAGTAAAAATCTTAAAACACCTCTTGATCGTGAACATGCGATGCTTAAAGGTGCAGTCGTTGATTCAAAAGGTGAAAACTTTAAATCTCACACGCCAAATTTACTAAATGATGCACATATAACAACTAAAAATATAACTAAAGTGAGTCGCAACACCATTAAAGTAAATCGTGAGATGGGTTCAATCAATATTCATTTACCTAAAAATCTTCGTAAACAATATAAAGATTTCTATTTAACTGCTTATATTAAAAGAGGCAATCCAGATAGTAATTTCACAGTAAATGTTAATCAGTACTTGAATAATCGTCTTTATAATGATTCCGTTTATCGAATTGGTGTGGATACTCAACTTTATAGAACGCAACCTGACAAAAACGGCGATATTAATATTCAATTATCTCCTAAAGGATCATTTAACTTTAAACTGTTAAATCTAACTGGTGAAAATTATGAAACACTTAAACACGTCCATCATAAAGCAAATTTCGATATGAATTATAAGGACATTAAAAATGGCATCAAAGTCCAACTCGGCAATCATCCTAAAGGGCTAGCTACGATTAATATTCCTTACCGAGATGGTATGCGTGCATATATCGATGGTCATAAAGTAGATGTCAAAAAAGTAAATTATATGATGACTGGTGTCCCAGTAAATAAAAATGATAAAACAATTATCATTAAATACGAGCCACCGTTTTTGAAAATAATGATATTCATTTCATTTATAAGTATCATTTTTAGTATGATATATGTAAGAAAATCGAATTCACCAAAAAGAAAGATGAGGATTCGCCGTGATTAAAAAATTATGGGAAACACCAATAAAACGATTTTGTTCAATATTAATACTCAGTTGTATACTTTCTCTTATACTGTACCTACCATTTATTTATGAATATATAACTAAGGGTGTCATATTTAGTGGTAATGGTGATGGTTTTAGACAAATGATGCCCTTTCAAATGTACCTTTATGAACATTTCACTTCTCTTAAAGGCTTTTATGATGCATCTTTTGGTTTAGGTGGAGATTATGTTAAATCACTGGCATATTATTATTCCATGTCGCCACTCATGTGGATTAATTTCGGATGTATTTGGGTGCTAGAACATTCATTACATCTTAATCCTCATGACATTAGTTTCTGGCCTTCTAACCAACTCGTTATGGCATACATACGCACAGTTGTAGCACTTATTTTTAGTTTTTATTTATTTAATTATTTAAAATTCAAACCCACATCAATGTGTATTGCTACAATTCTATATGGTATGTCCACAGTTATGACTTATTATAATTTTACATGGTCATTTTACGGCAACTTACTGATTATGTTACCTATGTCAATTTGGGCTATGGAACGTTTCTTTAAAGAACGCAAAATAGGATGGTTTATTTTTGCGATTGCATATACTCTATTTACCAACTTCTATTTTAGTTATTACGAAGCGGTCGTATTAGGATTTTATTTCATTTATCGACTTATTGCAGTACATCCAAAAGATATTGTTAATCGTTGGCAGAAATTTTACATATTAGTTGTAGCTACTGTATTAAGTGTGTTAACAAGTATTTTTGGTTTATATACTGGCGTTTCTTCATTTTTAAATAATGATAGATCTCAGAATCCTAAATTTGGTATTACCTTTCTAACCAATTTATTTGAAAAAAATTACAATATATTTACTGATGGTTTCTACATCACCATTTCAATTATTACTATAATAGCTTTATTCTCATTTAAGTTATATCAACACTATTACTATAAACTCTTTGCAATAGCGACTTGGATCCTTTTAATCGGCTCTTTATCACAATGGTTTGATAGTGCTTTTAATGGCTTTTCATTACCGCAAAGACGATGGGTTTACTTTTTAGCATTATCATCTGGCGCTTTAATTGCACTTTTCATACAACATTTAAGTGAATTATCTATTAAAAAATATTTAATCATAGCCCTACCATTGTTTATTTATAGTTGCATTTACATAATTATTACTGAGCGTTCGGCCAACTGGATGTATATCGCACTAATTATAATGATACTTCTTGGATTATTAATTAAACGAAAATCTTTATTAAGGAGAAAATCTATTTCAATAATATTAGTGCTATTATTTTTAGCACAACAAATTACCATGGTACATGATGCTAAAAAAATAACTATTGAACCTTATCAATCAGAGTTTAAAACAATTAGTGATTCATCATATAGAAGTAAAGTATTGAATCGTAAAATTAATCAAATGACAAAAAGTAGTCATGACCCTTTAAAAAGATTAGATTACTTTTCATATTATGCTTTGAATTCCCCGTTTATTTATCACTACAACGGAACATCTTTATATTCAAGCATATTTGACGGTAGTATTTTAAATTATTACGATAACACGATGCAAATCAATATGCCTGCTGATAAAAACAGTACGTATCGTTATTTAGGTAATCGAGCTAATTTAATGGCATTATGGGACGTACAAGATAGACTTAGACATCCTAATGATTTAAATATGCCTTTTGGCTTTAAAAAGAAAGCGCTTATCAAAGATGGGAAAGATCAATGGATTCATTCAAAGAATACAATTCAATATCCTAGCGCTCACATAACCAATAAAATTTATAATGCTAATGATTTAAAATCACCATTAGACAGAGAACAAGCCATGCTTCAAGGTGTGGTGTTCAATAATAATAAGCGCGCAAATACGACGTTTAGTCCTAACAAAAATCTATTAAATGATGCTCAACTACAACTCAAAGATTCAAAATGGGAGAAGAAAAATCAACTAAATGTAGATAAAAATAATGGTGGCGTTCAACTCACATTACCTCAATCCTTAACTAAAAAATATAAAGACATGTATATCGAAATGGATGTTGAACTACTCACTCCTGATAAAGAACATAGTATCGGTGTAAATGAATATACACAAAATAGAAATGCACTTTCATATAAATATCGACGCTTCGTCACACCTGTAACAATGCGGGTTAAAGCTTCAGACAAACTTAACATTCATATGTCTAAAGGCATTTACAGATTTAAAGTTAAAGGTATTTATGGTGAAAATTATCAAACGCTTAGAAAAGCCTCACATGATTTAAAACGTGTTAAGGTGAAAAAAGAAAGAAATGGCTATACGATGACTAAAAATAAAAACGATAGTGGATATATCGTTCTTCCGATTGCTTACGCAAAAGGTATGAAAGCGAAAGCAGAAAATCAATCTATAACGGTAAAACAAGCGAACGGTATCATGACTGCTATTCCAGCTAAAGCTGGTCAATCAACAATAAGATTGACATACACACCGCCACATTTTTATTTATTAATTATCTTAAGCGTAATTGGAATACTATTAAGTATCATTTTTGCCCGAAAAATAAGGAAAAATAAAATTTAATAATTATGATTAACACTGCGTTGACTTAAGTACCGAAGCCAATTGACATGGACGTATGATGAATGTAGTAGATATACCAATAGTAAAATGAAACAGGAAGTGATTCTTTGAAAAAATATATTTTATTCGCATTTCCATTGGCTTTTGTGTGTCTGTACACAATATCTAAAGTAATTTGGGATAAAGGAATGATTGTAGACAACAATCCCATACACGCGATATATTTTTTGTTATTTTACTATATTGTTGCAGGATTTATTATATTAATTCTGTATTTAAGAGAAAAGTGATTTCCTTTTAGTGAATGTTAAATTGTAATAATTAAATATAAGTTGAAATCTTGGGGAGTGGGACAGAAATATAATTTAGCAAAATTATTTTCGTTGTCCCTCCCCGGCAAGGATGGCTAGGATTGAAAGAAGCTTGATATAAGCGCACTTTTAATTCAGACATCTACTGCCAATATGTTAAAGAAGGCTGAGACAATTAATTATGTCCCAACCTCTTATTTTGTATAAATATGACATTCTAAGCCATTCATCTAAATAGTCTTGAACTATTTTTAACTTGATTTTAAATTTATAATATTTACCTATAAAAACGTCCCCCTAATGTTAGATTTTCAGTCCAACTTTTAGGATGTGTATCATTCTTAAAGTCGACGTTGTTTTCTATACGACTCTGTCAGCAATTAACATTCAAACGAAACAAAAAAGCTTTCAAACACCTTTGATTAAGATGTTTGAAAGCTTTATCTTTATTACAAGTTACAGATAACTTGTGTTGAAAATGTCGAGTTTGCTGATTAACGAATTTCTTGGATTCTAGCAGCTTTACCACGTAAACTACGTAAGTAGTATAATTTAGCACGACGTACTTTACCGCGACGTTTAACTTCGATTTTTTCGATTTTTGGAGTGTGTAATGGGAATGTTCTTTCCACACCTACACCTGAAGAAATTTTACGAACTGTGAAAGTTTCAGAAATTCCTCCACCACGGCGTTTAATTACAACACCTTCGAAGACTTGGATACGTTCACGTGAACCCTCTACGATACGAACGTGTACACGTAAAGTGTCACCAGAACGGAAAGTAGGTAAGTCAGTACGTAATTGTGATTTAGTTACTGCTTCGATTAACTTATGATTACTCATTATAAATTCTCTCCTTCAACCTATGTTCTTGCCTAGACAAATGTATAGCAGCGGATCATAGTGATTTTAGTGTTTTTTCACACTTAAATTATGTTAGCATAACGCTAATTGTTTTTCAATTGCTTTTTATATGTTTCTAAAATTTCTTTATCATTATCAGTAAGCTCATATTTTTCTAATAAATCTGGACGTTTCTCATAAGTACGAATTAATTTCTGTTTATGTCGCCACTGCTCAATATGTGCATGATTTCCGGATAATAAGACATCCGGCACTTTCATTTCTTTATATTCTCTTGGTCTTGTATATTGTGGAAATTCTAATAATCCATCTGAAAATGAATCATCTTGATGAGAAGCTTCATTACCTAAAACCCCTGGAATAAGACGAACAATCGCATCAGTCATAGTCATTGCAGGCAATTCTCCACCTGTAAGCACATAATCTCCCATAGAAATTTCATCAGTAACAAGATGCTCTCTGATACGTTCATCGTACCCTTCATAATGACCACAAATAAATACAATATGTTGGGCTTCACTCAACTCCTGCGCGATCTCTTGAGTGAAAGGCCGACCTTGAGGACACATCAATATCACACGTGTATTTTTGTCTCTTTTCAAATCTTCCATAGCATTAAAAACTGGTTCAGGTTTTAACACCATTCCTTGACCTCCACCAAATGGATAGTCATCAACTTGATTATGTTTGTTAACTGAATAATCTCGAAAATTAATAGTATTTACGTCAATAATCTCTTTATCTTGAGCTCGCTTTAAAATTGAATGGTTTAAAACGCCCTCAAACATCTCTGGAAACAACGTTAAATAATCGATTTTCATTAATCTAGCAATCCTTCCATAGGCGTAATTCTAATTGATTTCCCTTCCACATCAATGTCTTTTACAACATCTTCAATATAAGGAATGAGATATTCTTTATCACCTTTAACGACCCACACATCATTTGCGCCTGTTTCGAAAATATTAATTACTCGTCCAATTGGCGTGTTGTTATCATCAAAAACTGTGCAACCGATAATATCAGAATAGTAATATTCATGTTCATCTAATTCGATATCCTCATGGTCACGTTCTTGATACAAATAATCCCCTTTTAGATGTTCAATGTCGTTAATATTATTAATTCCTTCAAACTTCAACATGTGAAATCCCTTATGTATACGGTAAGAAGCTATAGTATATTGGATATCGTTATTATTGTGTTTAACAATTAAATTTTCGCCAGGTTGAAATCGTGTTTCAGTGAAATCTGAGTTTGATTTTACTTTAACTTCGCCTTTAATACCATGTGTATTTACGATTTGACCTACTTCTACTTCCATCTAACGCCCCTCCTAGTCGATGTATCTCTTGTTTTTTTCGAAAATGAATCAAATATATTCTAACATGTTAGTGTTGATTTATTAAAAAAGGACGCCATCATTGGCGTCCACAAACATAAGCTAATTATTTAGCATTTTTTTGTTCATCGAATTTTTTCAAAATACCTTCTCTTGATAAGATATTGTGAACTGTATCAGTTGGTTTAGCACCGTCATGTAACCATTTTAAAGCTAACTCTTCATCGATTTTAACTTCTGGTGCATTAACGTGTGCTGGATTATAAGTACCTAATTGCTCGATGATACGACCATCACGTGGTGAACGTGCATCTGCAACTACGATACGATAGAATGGGTTTCTTTTAGAACCTAAACGTGTTAAACGAATTTTAACTGCCATTTAAATTACTCTCCTTTATGTTTTATCATTTTATTTTCTACAAGAATAAATAATAACAGTTACACAAATGTTTGTAAAGACTTTTTTCTTTACCAAATGTAGGTTTTTACAAAACCTTACATTTGGTTATGCATGAGCGCTAGCTCAGGCGAACCTCTAAAAATTTATTAAGTTAGTGGGACTTACGCATGAGCTTTAGCTCAAGCATTCAACACCAAAACAAAGCATCGAACAACCACTACAGCCGTTCGATGCTTTATCAAATAATATTAAAATGGTAAGTTCATACCTTTAAGCATGTTTTGCATTTGGTTGCGTTTGGCTTTCTTACCTTTACCGCCACCAGTAAATTGTTTCATCATTTTCTTCATATCATTAAATTGTTTCATTAAACGATTCACTTCTTGTAATGAACGACCTGAACCTTTAGCAATACGTTTCTTACGAGAAACATTTAATGTTTCAGGATTTGAACGTTCTTTCGGTGTCATTGATTGAATAATAGCTTTAATATGATCGATTTGTTTATCACTCATATTTAGCTTATCCAATCCTTTCATTTTGTTCATTCCAGGAATCATTTTCATAATATCATCTAATGGACCTAAATTTTTAACTTGGTCTAATTGCTCTAAGAAATCATCCAATGTGAATGAAGAGTCACGCATTTTCTTCTCTAAATCTTTAGCTTTCTCTTGGTCTACGTCTTGTTGAGCTTTTTCAATTAAGCTTAAAACGTCACCCATACCAAGGATACGAGAAGCCATACGTTCAGGATGGAATAACTCAAGGCCATCCAATTTCTCACTCATACCAACAAATTTAATCGGTTTCTGAGTTACAGAACGAATAGATAATGCTGCACCACCACGTGTATCGCCATCGAGTTTAGTTAGTGTCACGCCTGATACATCTAATTGGTCATCGAATGATTGCGCAACGTTCACAGCATCTTGACCAGTCATCGCGTCAACAACTAACATGATTTCATCAGGTTTAGAGATTTCTTTTACCTCTTGTAATTCGTTCATCAACGCTTCATCAATGTGTAGACGACCAGCAGTATCGATAATAACAAAATCTAAATGTTCTTCTTTAGCATGTTTTAATGCATTTTCAACAATTTGTTGAGGTGGTACTTGGTCACCTTCACTATAAACAGGTATGTCTATTTGTTTACCAACTGTTTGTAACTGATCAATTGCTGCTGGACGATAAATATCTCCTGCAACTAACATCGGCTTTTTATTATATTTTTTACGCATTAATAAAGCTAATTTACCTGCAGTTGTTGTTTTACCTGCACCTTGTAAACCAACCATCATTACAACAGTTGGCGGTTTATTAGCCATTTTGATTGATGTATTTTCGCCACCCATCAAACTTGTAAGTTCTTCTTGTACAATTTTGATGACTTGTTGGCCAGGAGTTAAAGATTGCATTACATCAGAACCTAATGCACGATCTGACACTGTTTTCACAAATTCTTTAACTACTTTGAAGTTAACATCGGCTTCTAATAATGCAAGTCTTACTTCTCGCATCATTGTTTTGATATCCGCTTCAGTGACTTTCCCTTTACCACGCATCTTTTGCATCGTGGATTGCAAGCGTTCGGATAATCCTTCAAATGCCATAACTATTGCCCTCCTTTTTGAAAAATAATGACTACTCTAACTCTTCTAATTGTTTAATATATTGTTTAAGCAAATCAGGTTGATTAAGCGATTGTTTCATTAAGTTATAAATTTCTTGACGTTTTTCAAATCGTCGATATAAGCCTAATTTAGATTCATAGTCTTCTACTAAATCGCCAGTTCTTCTTATATTATCATAAACTGCCTGTCTACTCACTTCAAATGTATCAGCAATTTCACTTAGTGAATAATCTTGTAAATAGAATAATTCTAAGTAGTTTCTTTGCTTTTGAGTTAATAATGATTGATAAAAATCAAACAAATAATTCATTCTAAGTGTTTTAACTAAATCATTTTGACCCATCTTGTGTACCTTCTTCAGTTTCGTTAGATGATTCCACTAATTCATCAGGAATATCTTCATTTTGTTCAATCATATCGGCAAATAAGCCATAAACGTAACTTTCAGGATTAAATGGTTGTAAGTCGTCTAATTTTTCACCTAAACCAACGTATTTAACAGGAATGTGTAATTCGTTTCGAATGGCAAGAACGATACCACCTTTAGCAGTACCATCTAGTTTAGTTAATACAATACCCGATACATTTGTAACTTCTTTAAATGAGCGGGCTTGTGATAATGCGTTTTGTCCAGTAGTCGCATCTAAGCATAATAATGCTTCGTGAGGTGCATCTGGAATGGCTCTGCTAATCACACGTTTCATTTTATCTAACTCTTGCATTAAGTTAGATTTATTTTGTAAACGGCCAGCAGTATCACAAATTAAGATGTCTACACCTTTATTCTTCGCAGCATTAATAGCGTCATAAACGACAGCAGCAGGGTCAGAACCTTCGCTTTGACTCACAACTTCTACGCCTACACGTTCTCCCCAAACTTGTAACTGTTGAATTGCACCAGCTCTGAATGTATCACCAGCAGCCAACATAACTTTCTTACCTTCTTGTTGGTAACGATATGCTAATTTACCAATCGTCGTTGTTTTACCTACACCATTGACGCCCACCATTAAGATAACGTTTAATCTGCCATCTTCAATATTCATCGCTTCAGAATGATCATCTTCTTGATGATAAATTTCTACGATTTTTTCAACAATAACTTCACGTAAGTCTTCAGTTTCTTGAATATTACGTCTTTGAGCTTCAGTACGTAATTCATCTGTTAATTTCATTACAGTATTAAATCCAACATCTGCAGTAATTAACATTTCCTCTAGTGCTTCGAAGAAATCTTCATCGACCTTTCTGTAACGCGCAATTAAATTGTTTAATTGTTCTTGGAAATTTTGTCGAGATTTTTCTAAACCAGCTTTGAATTTAGCACCAATTTTCTGTGCTTCTATTTCTTCAAAGTCTTCGATAGATATTAAACCATCTTCATCGAAATCTGCTTCACTCAATTTTTTCGGCTTTTTCTTAGGTTTAGAATCTTCAGCTGTTTCATTCAAATTCGAGTCGTCTGACTCAGTGGATGTATCAGAGTCACTAGATGCGTCTGATTCCACATCTTCGGTTAACTCTTTTTGAATATCGTCTTCACTTTTACCAGAAAATTTATCCTTTAAGCGTTTAAAAAAGCTCATGCTTGTTCCTCCTTCATAACCTCATCTATAGTATTTAGGTTAACGCTAACCAGTTTAGACACACCTGATTCTTGCATTGTCACACCATATAAGCGATCTGAAAATTCCATCGTTCCTTTACGATGCGTAATTACTATAAACTGTGTCTGCTCTGATAATTCATTTAAGTATTGTGCATAGCGAATAACATTTGCCTCATCAAGCGCAGCTTCTACCTCATCTAGTATAACAAATGGAGCAGAACGAACCTTTAGAATTGCAAATAATAATGCTATAGCACTTAAGGCGCGTTCCCCACCACTTAATAGAGAAAGGTGTTGAAGCTTCTTACCTGGAGGTTGAACAATGATATCCACTCCAGCAGCTAAGTAATCATCTTCAGTCAAACGTAACTCGGCTTGACCTCCACCAAACAACTGCTTAAATACGGTTGTGAAGTGCGACTGAACTGCATGGAATGTTTCTTTGAATCGCCCTTCTACTTCTCTATCCATTTCGTTTATAATTTGCTCTAATGTTTCTTTCGCTTCTCTTAAATCAGTGCGTTGCTCATTTAGGAACGTATATCGTTCATTTAATTCCTCAAATTGTTCAATCGCATTTAAATTGACTGGTCCTAATTCATCAATCGACATTTTAGTCAATTTCACTTTTTTACGCAGGCTCTCAATCGGTTCGTCAGATTCATATAAAGTGCGTGCTCTTTCTACTGTAAGTTGATAAACATCGTTGAGATGGTCAATTGCATGGTTAATAAGTACATCTAACTTCGATTGTTTCGCTTTAATATCTTGGTAATGATTTTCAATTGATAGAATATCTTGGTGACATTCTTGAAGTTGACTTTCATTACGCTCAATCGTCTCATTCAGTTCGATACGTTGTTGTTTAATGTCTGTAAGTTGATGGTTAAGACGATCTCGTTCTTCTTCTTGTTCTTGAATTTGAGATTTCAAGTTCTCAAAGGCTTGTTCGCCCATCATTTCATCCGAATTGAATAGTCTGATTTTCTCTTGAACATCTTTAATTTGCAGTTGTGTTGATTCATATTGTTTATCTAAGCGCTCAATTGCTTGTTTTTGCGATTTAATTCTTTCTTTGACTACTGCTAAATCAGATTGCTTTTGATGGAGTTGTTGTTGAGTTTGCGTCGTTGATTCTTTTCCTTCTTTAGATAATTGAGTGTAACGCTCAATGTCACTTTCCAATTCAGTCAATTGCTGTTGTATCTCTGAAAGTCGAGTTTGTTTTTGCGTTAACGTTTCTTTACTCTTATCACTTTGGTAACCATCATTTTTCTCGAATTCAAACTCTTCATGTTCATTTTTAAGGTGCGTTTCTTGCGTTCTTAATCGATCTAACTCAAGTTCATGATGGTGCACTTTTTCTTTTAATGTATTATATTGTTGACTCGCATCGAAATATTGTTCACTTAATTTTTCAGCTTTGTCTTTTTGCTCTTTAAAATGACGTTCAAATTCGGCAGTTTGTCGTTGATACGCTTCAAGTTGATGACGCATTGTCGATAATTCATCTTTTTGTGAGAGAATACTCTTCGTTTTACGAGCGCCACCACCTGTCATTGATCCTCCTGGATTCACGACATCTCCTTCTAACGTAACAATTCGAGTTCGATAGCGAATCGCTCTAGCTAACTCATTTGCATGTTTCAAATCATCCACAATAATGGTATTTCCTAATAAATTTCCAACGATACTTTGGTATTTAGATGAAACCTTCACAGCATCTGAAGCAATATTAATAAAACCATCTGTATTACGTGCAATATCTTTTATATCTGAAGCAATTTGACGTGGTTTGATAACATTCAAAGGTAAAAATGTTGCTCTACCTAATCCACGTTGTTTTAAGTATTGGATGGCTTGTCGGCCATCTTTTTCACTATCCACAATCACGTGTTGGAGAGAGGCGCCTAAAGCTGTTTCAATTGCTTGTGTCATTTGCGATGGCACGTCGATAACCTCTGCTACCGCACCATGAATACCATTTAATTCATTATTTTTTGCTTTTAAAATATGTTTAACACCGTTAAAGAAATACGTATAATCTTCTTCTTGAGTAGCTAAACTATCAATTCTAGATTTTAGCTTTTCATTATAACGATACGCCTGATAAAGTTTGTCTTCATACTCTGATTGAAGCTTTTTAGAAGCTGTTAATTCTTTTTCTAGACGATTGATTTGTTGTTCAGCTTCAGACATCTCTTTTTTAGACGCTTTGTAATTCTTTTCAGTTTCAGTGATATTATTCTGAATTTCTTTTAACTGATTAAATGCTTCAACTAATCTTGAATCTAATCGAGATTTCTTCGCTTCGTTCTCATTTATCGTATGTTCCAAGAAACGAATATCATTATTAACGTCAGATTGCTCAGACATTAATGTATAATAATTATTTTTAATTTCTTCTAGCTTTTCATCATGTTGTTCATCAGAAACATAAAGGAGTGACTCTAAATCTTGTACTTCTTTATTTAATTGCTTTTGTTTATCCTTTAACTCACTAAGTATCTCTTCATTTTGACGTTTTTCTTCATCAATAGATTTGATTTGTGCATTTAAGTTTTCTAATTCTTCTTCATATCTTGCATTCGTTTCTGATTGGTTCTTTTTACGTTCTTCTAAAACGTTCAACTTACCAGCAAGTTGTTCATATGTTTCTGTTGTCTTAACCAACTCATAGTTTAACTTTTCAATATCATGGTCAATCTGTTGACGTTCGCCTTTAAACTTTTGCAATAACTGGTTAATTTGCGCTTGTTGTGCCTCTTTATCCGCTTGTTGACTCTTTAACTCGTTCAAACGATTGTCTAATTGGCGATTATCTTCATTATATTGATCAATGTCGTGCACTGTGACAATAACATCGCTTTGTTCCATTTGTTTAGAAAGTTGTTGATACTCTTTTGCAATGGCAGCTTCTTCTTTTAATGGTTCTACACGACCTTCCAAATCATATAAAATATCTTCTACACGAGTTAAATTGTCCTCTGTATGATCCAATTTATTGATTGATTCAGCTTTTCGTTTTTTATATTTTAAAACACCTGCTGATTCTTCAATAATTTGACGACGGTCAATCGGTTTCGCATTTAATATTTCGTCTACTCTGCCTTGAGAAATAATACTAAACGCTTCTTTTCCTAAACCTGAATCTAAAAATATTTCAATAATATCCTTTAAACGAGCACGGTCGTTATTCAAATAGTACTCACTTTCGCCACTTCTATATAAACGACGTGTAACCACTAACTCATCTGAATCAATCTGCAATTTCTTAGATTGGTTATCTAATTTTAATTTTACTTCAGCATAATTTTGAGCTTTTCTATGTTCTGCACCAGAAAATATAATATCTTCCATCTTAGCGCCACGTAATGATTTCGCAGATTGTTCACCTAGTACCCATTTAATTGCATCAGTAATATTACTTTTACCACTACCATTAGGTCCAACAATAGCTGTGACGCCCTTATCAAATTGGACATTCGTATGGTCGGCAAAAGACTTAAATCCTATGGCATCTATCGATTTCAAATAAACCATCTTATTCTCCTTATCCCGTTCCTGTTTAGTTTATCAGCACGACACACGTCATCTCTTCTTCTTTCCACTTATTATTTATTAAACGGAAGTTGAGATAATTAATGATGTCTCAGCTTCTCATTCTTTTTCATTGACTTATATGCTTGTTCTGCTGCCTTCTGTTCGGATTCTTTCTTCGTCTTTCCTTTACCTTCTGCAACTGCTTTATTTTCCAAAATAACTTCTGACGTAAATAATCTATGATGCGCCGGACCTTCTTCTTTAATTAAACGATAGGTTACATCGCCTTTATTCTGACGGTGCACAAACTCTTGAAATTGTGTTTTAAAGTCCACTACACCAACTAATTCATTATCTTCGACATATGGGAAAATGACTTTCTCAGCAAATGCCCAAACAGTCTCTAAACCTTGATCTAAATATAAAGCACCTACAAATGCTTCGAAAGCATCTGAAATGAGTGAAGGTCTTGTTCTACCACCTGTTTTCTCTTCACCTTTACCTAATAAAATGAGCTCATTCAAATCAATTTTATTCGCAAATATTACAAGTGAGGGCTCACAAACAATTGTTGCACGCATCTTTGTCAGATTACCTTCTGGCAAATGAGGATGCTTATCAAACAAATAGCGTGAAACCGTCAATTCTAATACCGCATCACCTAAAAATTCTAAACGTTCATTATGATCTAATCTATTCATATTAAAATCATTAATAAAGCTCGAGTGTGAGAACGCTTGTTGATACAAATCGATATTATTAAAACTGAAACCCCACTCATTCATTTTATTAGTAAATGTTTGTTGGAAATCTTTGACCATGTCTATCTTTTTCTGGTTAGCCACTGTCTAACCTCCTTGTCCAAAAAATTAAATTTCAATATACTTTAATTTTACGTGAAAATAAAATAAAACTAAAGAAAAAATCTGAGCCGACGTGAGTGACGACTCAGATGTAAGTTTTATTATTTTTCCAAGCTATTGATGTACTTAACAGCATCACCAACAGTGTTGATTTTTTCAGCTTCTTCATCAGGAATTTCAGTACCAAATTCGTCTTCTAATTCCATTACTAATTCAGCGATATCAAGTGAGTCAGCGCCTAAATCATCTTTGAAAGATGCATCTTCAGTTACTTTATCAGCATCTACACCTAAACGGTCAACGATGATGTCTTTTACTTTATCGAAGTTTTCCACGTCGATTCACCTCCTTTAAAAGCGTCTATCCATAGACTACTATATTTTCCCATTTTAGATTCTAAAATACAAGTACAATTTTTAGAAACACTTAGCACTTTAGTGCCTAGTGTTTCTTATGCAGTTGTGCCAACAACTGTATACCATACTGCACTTTAGTGCTTATAAAGTATCACTTTCATTTCAATGATTAGTGATACTTACGCAATGGTACAACCATTGTGTTCCTTGTTAATAGGATTACAATAGGAAAAGCCTATTGTACAAGAACTACAAATTGTTTTCTATAGAAAACAAAGTAGTGCTTTACATATACATTCCGCCATTAACGTGAATAGTTTGACCCGTAATATATTTCGCTTTATCTGAAGCTAAGAATGCGACAGTATTCGCAATATCAGTATCTTCACCGAAACGTGCCAAAGGAATTTGTTCTAACATTTGATCTTTAAGCTCATCACTAAGCGCATCTGTCATATCAGAAACAATAAATCCAGGCGCTACGGCATTAACAGTTATACCACGTGACGCAAGTTCTCGAGCAGCTGATTTAGTTAAACCAACAACACCTGCTTTAGTAGCTACGTAGTTTGCTTGACCAGGGTTTCCTACTGCGCCAACAACACTTGATAAGTTAATAATTGAGCCACCACGTTGACGTAACATTTGAGGTGTGACTTTTTGAATGCAATTGAATACACCTTTCAAGTTTGTATCAATCACGTCGTCCCATTCTTGTTCTTTCATACGCATTAAGAGATTATCTCTTGTAATACCAGCGTTATTAACTAACACATCAACAGAACCAAATTGACTTACGACCTCTTTAATCATCGCCTTAACTTCATCGCCGTTTGCAACGTTAGCTTGGATGGCAAAGCTGTCTACACCTTTAGCTTTAATTTCTTCAACCACAGCTTCTGCTTTGTCTTTACTACCTGCATAATTGACAGCAACGTTGTATCCTTCCTCAGCTAATTGTAATGCAATACTACGTCCGATACCACGTGAAGCACCTGTTACTAAAGCACTTTTACTCATTTTCATTCCATCCTTTCACATCTTCAAGTGTTTGAATTGAAGTAATTTTAACGTCTCTATTAATTTTCTTGATTAATCCTGAAAGTACCTTTCCTGGACCAATTTCAATAAAGTGATCTACGCCTTGTTCAATGAGCCACTCAGTAGATTTAATAAATTGAACAGGAGAATATAATTGCTTAACCATATTATGCTTAATTACTTCTGCATCTGTTTCACCTTGAGCATTATAATTCTGCACAACAGGAAACTGAGCATCATTCCAATTAAATTGATTGATATAAGAAGCAAAGTCTTCTTCTATCACGCTCATCATTGATGAATGAAATGGACCGGAAACTGCTAAAGGAAGTACGCGTTTTGCCCCTAAAGATTTTCCTTCTTCCACTAACTTATCAATGAGTGTTTTGTGACCTGAGACCACAATTTGTCCTGGTGAATTAATATTAGCTGGTTCAATTAATTCATCCTCATTTGATAAATCCTTACAAATCTTGTCTACTTCTTCATAATCTAAACCTAACACAGCAGCCATGCTACCTACACCATTAGGAAACGCTTGTGCCATTAATTGACCACGTTTACGTACAATTTTCACTGCATCTTCAAATGAAAGTACACCACTTGCTACTAAACTTGAATACTCTCCTAAACTATGCCCCATAGTATAATCAGCATTTAAATCTTTTAAAGCTGTTAATAACGCTACACTATGAGTGAGTAATGCTGGTTGAGTATTTTCAGTTTCACCTAATTTACCTTCTTCATCAGTGAACATTGTTTCAAGTAAATCGAAGTCTAGTGACGCTTGTGCTTGATTTAAAATTTCAGTCGAACGTGTTTCTTCATTATATAAGTCGCTCGCCATTCCAACTTTTTGAGCACCTTGTCCTGGAAAAATAATTGCTGTTTTACTCACTTTTTCCACCTACCGTTTCCCTCATTGTTTGTACTATATTTTCTTCACCAGCAATTTTAGCTTGTCTAATCGCTGAATAAAATGCTTTAGCATTAGAACTACCATGCGCTTTGACAACAGTACCATCTAAACCTAATAGCACTGAACCACCATATTCAGAGTAATCCATTTTCTTAGCGAATGTTTCTAAATCTTTTTTAAGAACAGCGCCTGCTAATTTATTTTTTAAACTGCCCATAATCGTTTCTTTTAACATTTTACCAATAGATTTCGCTGTACCTTCTAAGTTTTTCAACACCATGTTTCCAGTATAGCCATCAGTAACAACGACATCTGTATTACCATCCATCAATGTTTTTGCTTCTATATTGCCTTGGAAGTTGAAAGAATTATTTTTTTCGAATAATTCATAGGCTTTTTTCGTCAATGAATTACCTTTCGCAGCTTCAGTTCCAATGTTAAGAAGTGAGACTGATGGATTGTTAATACCGCGAATCTTCTGAGCATAAATATTACCTAATTGTGCGTATTGTAATAAATGTTCAGCTTTAGCGTCAGCATTGGCACCAACATCTAAGAAGACAAATCCTTTACCGTCTGTAGTAGGTAATGTGACAACAAGTGCTGGTCTCGCTACGCCTTTAATACGACCAACAATAAATAGTCCTGCTGACATTAATGCCCCAGTATTACCCGCAGAAACACAACCATCCGCTTCACCAGATTTGACTGCTTCTGCCATTTTAACCATCGAACTATCTTTCTTACGTTTAATCGCGCGAACTGGCTCATCTTCCATTTCAATTTTTTCAGAACAATGTCTGAAATCAATACGATCATGATTTAAGTTATATTGTTCTTTATCACCAAAAAGAATAATCTCTAAATCTTTAAAGTCTTCTACAGCTTTTTTAACTGCATCGAGTACGATACCTGGCGCGTCATCTCCGCCCATCATATCAACTGCAATTTTAACCATTGAATTCATCCTCACTTATATAGAACATTTTAAATTTCCCTTTAAAAACTAACTTGTCTTTAACAAATGAATTTACTTCTATTAAATAATGTTTACTTGTTTTATTTATTACTTGAGCTTCTGCTCTTACCGTATCATTTAATTTTACTTTTTCGACAAATGCAACCTGACTTTCTTGAGTCAATACTGTTGGATTATGTATAAGTGCTACGCATAGAGAGTTTGACTGAGCAAAGAGAATATGTCCCCTTGCGATTTGTGTTTTTGCAAAAACGTAGTCTTCAGTAATTTCTATGAGAGACTGTGCTTTTACATCTGGCTCTACTTGAATTAAATCTCCAATAATTTCATTGGCTTCAATAGACTTAATTTGTCCATAATTCTGTTCAGCCACAAGTTTAATTCTCTTGCGCAACTCTGGAATATTTAAATGCGTACGGTCTAAGCGAATCGTCTGAATACTAACATCAAACTTTTCACAAAGTTCATTATCTGTAATAAAGGGGTTGGCTTCAATTGCATTTCGAATTGCTATTCTGCGTTCGTCTTTCTTTAGCTTCAAACTCTCACCCCTCATTTTAGTACCAAGTCTTAAATATTCCTCACATATCATAACACTTTCTTATTCAATTCCTCAACAAATAACTGCACTGTTGGCACCTTTTCTACTATAAAAAAATTCTATCATTTAAATATGCACTATAGCCTATGCCCTGTGGTTCCAATCCCCAGCTTGCACTGTCTGTTGACTTTCGCTTACGAAAGTCTCTTTGCTGGGGCCCCGATTCCCGGCTTGCACTTTCCGTTGACTTTCGCTTACGAAAGCCTCTT
>NZ_KV827781.1:617092-657544 GCF_001836225.1 Staphylococcus sp. HMSC036D05
TCGCTTACGAAAGCCTCTTTGCTGGGGCCCCGCTAGTCAAAGTTTGTATCTAGGAGGTTGTTTTGGATGAAGTTTCTGAGTTGTGTGTGGTTATTTTGGAAGAATTGGCCGGTTTGTATGAGTTGGGCTGCTTCATCTCTAGCGACTTCGAGCATGCGGTAGTCTTCAACGATGTTGGCTACAAGGAAATCTGGAAGTCCGCTTTGTTTTACACCAAAGAAGTCTCCTGGCCCACGCATTTCTAAATCTCGTTCACTTAGTTCAAATCCATCTGTAGTTTGAGTCATAATCGTCATTCTCTCGATACCCGTTTCAGTTTTAGGAGAGGCAATGAGCACACAATAACTTTGGTGTTCACTTCTACCCACACGTCCACGTAATTGATGAAGTGTTGATAATCCAAAGCGATCAGCATCGTAAATCATCATAAATGTTGCGTTAGGTACGTTAACACCCACTTCTACAACAGTAGTTGAAACTAAAATATCGATTTCATGATTACTGAACCTCTGCATCACGTCATCTTTTTCTTCAGCAGTTAATTTTCCGTGTAACAATCCAACTTTTTCAGTTCCATAATATTGTTGCAACGATTCGTACAGCGCCACCACATTCTGAACATCTTCTAAATGTTCTGAGCTCTCAATCAATGGACATATCACATAGGCTTGTCTACCCTTTCGTAATTCACTTGTCATTTGTGATAGCACTTGATCATATTGTTCATGTTTAGCCCAACTTGTGATAATAGGCTTTCGCCCTTTAGGCAATTGTTTAATTGAAGAAACATCCATTTCTCCGAAAACAGAAATCGCCAAAGTACGTGGTATTGGCGTTGCTGTCATGAAGAGTACATTGGTCATCGCGCCTTTTTCTCTTAATGATTGACGTTGATTCACACCAAATCGATGTTGCTCATCCGTAATAACTAGGCCTACATTTTCGAAAATAACATCGTCTTGAATAAGCGCATGTGTACCTATTAAACAATCAATTGAGCCGTTCTCCAACTGCTCTAAAAGAATACGACGCTTCTTGCCCTTAACCGAACCAGTTAAAAGTGCAACATTCATCGTATCTCCAAATAACTCTATTAAACTTTCCGCGTGTTGCTCAGCCAAAATTTCAGTTGGCACCATTAATGCGGATTGATAACCAGCTGTCTTTAAGGCATACATACAAATGGCTGCTACGACTGTTTTACCAGAGCCGACGTCACCTTGAAGTAAACGATGCATTCGAATTGGCGCCTTTAAATCTCTAAATATTTCATTAACACTCGCCTTTTGAGCGTCTGTTAACTCGAAAGGTAAACGGTCTATGAATTCCTTAACTTTATTGATATCATAATCAATTTCAATTGCCTCGTCTGAAGTTTTCTCCAAGCGATTCAACCATTGCATACGCAATTCAAACATAAAGAGTTCCGTAAAAGCATATGTACGTCTTGCTCTTAATAAACTTTGTTTATCTTTAGGATGATGTAATGTGCGGAGGGTATATTCTAATGTTTCTAATTTGTATTTTTCTCTTAAATCATCTGATAACCATTCATGTATCGATACGTCTTCTAACGCTTGTCTGATATTATCTCGAATTTGTTTCTGCTTAATTCCTTCTTTAATACGATACACAGGTTCTAATTGAACGTCATCTTGAGTCGTTTGTTCATTGAAGAACATGCGATTTCCGTTGATTTCTTGCTTAGCACGATTCCACTTACCTTTGACGGTAACAGTACCATGTAATTCGATTTTCTTTTTTAAATAGGGTTGATTGAAAAAGACACACTTCACAGCAATATTGTTTACCATGATGTGAACAGTTAATTTGGATTTATTTCTACCAAAAAAAGCTACAGCAGGCGTTGAATAGACTTCACCTTGTACTGTAACAGTGGATTGATCTTCAGCTTGATTTAAATCAATGACTGTATTGTCCTCGTAACGAGTAGGTAAATACAATACAAGATCTTCGACGGTATGTATATTTAATTCTTCTAATAGTGTTAATCGTTTGGGACCGATGCCCTTAATTTTATCTAGAGTGTAAGGACTCTCGATTAAATGCACTTTTGTCATGATCCATCACCTAATACTTTTTGTCGTTTTCATTAGTACTTAAATTATATTCTATCATGTTCATCGTAATAATTTGATTGACACGTATTATATTTTTCTTCACTCACTTGGAATATAAAAAGGCGCCCGAAAAGTTAGAATTTTGAGCCAACTTTTTGGGCGCTTTCATAATGGAAATATTATCTTCAGTGACACCATCACTGATTTGATAAATTTGAAATGATTATCTTACTTCACATGCATAATTATCTTTATCTCTATCTAGTTTTGGTTGATATGCTGGATGTCCTTTTCTAACACCATGAGGATATTTTTTTCTTAAAGCAGTACAATTTTTAAAATATTCTTTTTTAGCTTTAGCTCTTGAAGATTTTTTTGATTTTTTAGAAGAATAATGCGTTATTGATTTTTTGGTAGTAGCAGTGTGCTTAGCTGTTTTAATATTTTTCGCTGAAGTTAAAGACGTGTTGACTGCGTTTTCTTCGCTCCAAATATTTAATTTTTCAGTCTTCGCTTTTGCTTCACTTTCTCTGATCTTTTTTTCATAAGTATTGTTTGGTGGGTAAACGTATTTAACCCTAGCAAGACCATCTCTTACAAGTGCATTGTTTACCATTACGCCGTCAGCATAGACATAAGCCAAATATCTTCCGTATTTATCAGTTTTTTGACCTTTGTCAAATTCTACTTCAATTTTTTTGGCGTTCGTCATCATTTTAGTAGTAAACGCACTTGCCTCAGGACCATATTTTTGAACTGGTTTTCTTGGGTCTTTCGTCTCTGGTGTGTCAATAAGTAATAATCTAAATGTTGCCACTTTACCTTTATAATTCAACTTTACTGTATCGCCATCAACCACTTTTACTAATGTAGCTTTCTCTTTATGTAATCCATTTGCTGCTTGTGCTTGGTTGAGATTTAAAGATTGACCTAACGTAGATAACAGAATAGTGAATATAAGAATAAGTGAGAAAAAGTGAGTAGATTTTAAATTATACTTTCGAGTGACATACTTTTGAACAGAAATAACTACAGAACACAAAGTTAAAAGTAACAATAAAAAAATTATCTTTTCCATTTTACACCTCTATTATTTGTAATATACATTCATTTTATAACATTTTAATCATAACTAGTGTATATTTTTGTAAAAAAAGTATTTAGAACTTAAATGCGACACTATATATGTATTTTGATTTTTTATTTTCTATAGTGAATTTAAAAATATAGTACTATATCTTAAATTTCGAGATATAAAATTAAATAAGCTCTTAAAATGAATTACGTTAAAAATTCATTTTAAGAGCTTTTATATAAGTGTTACGCCTTGTATTTATTTATGTTTTTATTCAATTTATTTTCTAATGTCATGAATATGAGACATTTGTTCCATTCTTTTTTCTGCAAAATGTTGTGACGCTTCAAGTGGTGTTTCGTTTTGTTCTTTAGAAATATCAAAGATGTGTTTTAATATTTGATCTATACCTTCAATACTTTCTTTTGCACGGTCTTCATTGTAGCCATTTAATTCATCCGCAGTATTGATAACCCCACCACTATTAACAATATAGTCTGGCGCATATAAAATACCTTTATCTTCTAACATTTTACTATGTGCATCTTCATCTTTTAATTGGTTATTCGCAGAGCCACAAACTGCCTTCACTTTTAATTGTGGAATCGTATCATCATTTAAGATACCGCCAAGTGCACAAGGGGCAAATATATCTGCATCAACTGAGAATATATCATCAGGTTCTACAAATTGAGCATTGAAATCATCTACAGCACGTTGTGCATTATCTTTATTAATATCAGTGACAATTAAATTCACACCATCTTCATTTAATAGACGACATAACTCATATGAAACATGGCCAACTCCTTGCACGGCAACAGTTTTACCTTCTAATGATTCATTATCAAATTTTTCTTTCGCTGTACGTTTCATAGCAATATAAATACCATACGCAGTCATTGGACTTGGGTTACCTGCAGAACCAAATGATTTACTTGTACCACAAACATATGGTGTTTCTTTATAAATTAAGTTCATTACATGTTCTGAAGTACCAACATCTTCAGCTGTATAATAACGACCATTTAATGTATTAACATAACGTCCTAAAGCTCTATAAAATGCTTCTTCATTTTCCTTATCAGGAGCTCCCATCACTACTGTCTTACCTCCGCCTAGGTCTAAGCCAGCAGCAGCATTCTTATAAGTCATTCCTCTAGCTAAATTCATAGCATCTTCAATGGCTTCTTGTTCTGATGCATAGTCATTTCTAACACGACAACCACCTAATGCCGGACCAAGCGTTGTATCATGAATACAAATTATTGCTTTTAGTCCTGTAGCTTTATCTTGGCAAAAGACGATTTGTTCGTAATCTTTTTGCTCCATTGTTTCAAAAATCATTAAGAATACCCCTCTCTTATAATTAATATCCATCAATTCTCTACCCTGAGATCTCGCGATTAATCTCAATTTAAAACACACACAATATTAGTTATATTAAGAATTATAAGAAAATTTTAAAATCAATATAAATGTTATTGTTCAAAATTAAAAACGGTAACTTCTATTTCATTTAAAAATAGAAATTACCGTTAAATATTAATCATTCAATTTTATTTTAAATACCAAATAATTAACTACTCGACTGCAAAGAAATATTGATAAATCGGTTGTCCGCCCTCATGTTGTTCAATTTCAACATCTGGATACGTAGACTCAATCCATTCAATCAGTTGATCAGTTACACTTTGATTAGAATCTTCTCCAATAATCATAGTTAAAATTTCACTATCTTCAGATAAAAGTTTTTCAAGTAATCCTTTAACTGCCGTAAATTGATCCGCATCACTTGTCACAATTTTATCTTCTGCAAGACCCATAAATTCGTCTTTTTTAATTTCAATTCCATCAATTTTAGTGTCTCTCACAGCGAAAGTTACTGAACCAGATTGTACTGTTTCTAAAGCTGTTTCCATATGATTTTTATTTTCATCAAGAGATGAAGCTTCATCATACTGGAATAAAGCTGTGATACCCTGTGGTATAGATTTAGTAGGAATAACAACTGTTTCTGCATCTACGATACTTGCAGCTTGTTCACTAGCCATTAAGATATTTTTATTATTCGGTAAAATAATCGCACGTTTACATTTCGACTGTTCTATTACTTTAACAATGTCTTCAGTTGAAGGATTCATGGTTTGACCGCCACTTATAATGTGTGTTGCTCCCATTGATTTGAATAATTCAGAGATCCCTTCGCCCATAGAAATAGTAATAACTGCCGTTTCCACAGTTTGAGGTGCATCTTGATCTTTACGATCTTGACCGTTTTGTTCTTTTCGAATAACTTCTCTATGCTGTTCTCTCATATTCTCAACTTTAAGTTTAATTAATTCACCGTATTGTTGGCCATAATTAAAAACATCTCCAGGATGTTCAGTATGAACATGGACTTTAACTATTTCATCATCGTTAATAACAAGTAATGAATCTCCGAATTCGCTCATATCATTACGAAATTCTTGTTCTTCAAATGGTTTTTTATTTTTACCGAAACGTACCATCATTTCCGTACAGTAACCATAAACAATATCTTCAGTATTAATTACACCGTGAAAATCATGATCATCATTTACAAGTGTTTCAGTATCTAATTTTGGAGTTTTAGCTTCAACTTTTTCTCCTTTTAGACCTTTTAAGAAACCTTCATAAACGCATAATAATCCTTTACCACCACTATCAACGACGCCTACTTCTTTTAGAACAGCTAATAAATTAGGTGTATTATCTAAAGATTCTTTTGCAGCACTAATCGTATGTTCCATTAATTCAACACAATCTTCAGTATCTTGAGCTTTTTCAACTGCTGCTTGTGCAGCGTCTTTAGCTACTGTTAAAATTGTGCCTTCAACAGGTTTCATGACTGCCTTATATGCAGTTTCTACGCCCTCTTGAAAACTGTCAGCGAGTTGTTGCGCGTTAATTTCCTTTTCATTTTCAATATTTTTACAAAAACCTCTAAATAATTGAGAGAGAATGACGCCTGAATTACCGCGTGCACCCATAAGTAGTCCTTTAGAAAACGTTTTTCCTAATTCTCCGATATTTTGAGATAAATTATTTTCAACTTCTTCTCGTCCTGAAGTAATGGTTAAATTCATATTCGTCCCTGTATCTCCGTCTGGAACAGGATACACGTTTAATGAATCTACTAAATCTGCATTATTTGATAAATTTTGAGCCCCTTGTATAATCATATCGGCAAATAATTTACCATTTATTTTGCTAATCATTTCACGTTGTCCTCCTAAAGCTTTTTGCCTGTATCGTTTACACGTACACCTTGTACGAAAATATTAATAGAATTTACTTTTACGTTTAGTGTCTTTTCTAAGGTATATTTAACTGTCGATTGCAGATTGCTAGCTACTTCTGATATTTTCACACCATAACTCACAATAATGTACATATCGACATCTATTGTTCCATTT
This sequence comes from Staphylococcus sp. HMSC036D05, assembly GCF_001836225.1. Taxonomy (NCBI): domain Bacteria; kingdom Bacillati; phylum Bacillota; class Bacilli; order Caryophanales; family Staphylococcaceae; genus Staphylococcus; species Staphylococcus sp. HMSC036D05. The sequence continues at coordinate 623,689 of NZ_KV827781.1, forward strand.
TCTTCTCTTACTTTGATACCTTTAGCATAATTTTCATGACCTAGAATTTCAGCAATACCATCCCTTACTTGCTGTCTAGAAGCCATACCAACTATGCCATAACTTTCAACGGCCTTTCCACCTACCACTGATGCTATCACTTCATTTGAAATATCAATTTTACCGTAGTCGTTTGAGATTTCTAATGTCATTTTCATTTCCTCCTGAAAATTACAAGGTTTATGTTATATGTTAAAGGTATTTAAATTTCAATTTAGGTCTTTCACATATGATTTCAATTAAAATTCTTGAAAATTAAAAAATTGCCAATGTTCAAAATATCATTGAACTTGTTTTAATTACGATATCATTAATTACTATTTATAAATTCATTGTCTAAATTTAACTATATCTTTACAATATCATACTATATAACTCCACAGCTTACAATTATACCATAAATAATGGTTGAATAACGTTGTGATTTGTATTTATTTTAACTAAATATTGCTCTAAAGACGTATATGTGTTATCTTATTAAAGTATATAAGTAGTAATGTGTATTTATATTTATTAAAGGAGGTACTTTCATGGGTAAACAATGTTACGTAACAGGTCGTAAAGCTTCGACTGGTAATAATCGTTCACACGCTTTAAATGCGAACAAACGCAGATGGAACGCTAACCTTCAAAAAGTTAGAATCCTTGTAGACGGAAAACCTAAAAAAGTTTGGGTTTCTGCACGTGCTTTAAAATCTGGTAAAGTTACTAGAGTTTAATAGCTTGTCGACAAAGTAAAAATGATTAAGCAGACTTATAGAAAACCCTTCTCAATCGAGGAGTCGAAATGCATAACGACGGGATTTTACTATTAGTAAATGAGCTAGGCATGCATAAGACGACGATGAGTGAAAGAGTTTGTCTACAGTCTGGTTTAATAAATATAATGCACAAAAAAATGACCTTATGTGGAGGATCACATTTTTAAGACCTTAAAGGCGCTCAGCCTCTAAGGTCTTTTTTAGTTTATATTAACTTTTCCATTAAAACTTCAATCTGTACTACGCATCTGTATAACTTGACCTTTTTCAACACGAACTGTAGCAACATTATCTACAATTTCATTTGAAATGGTTAATGTCGAACCAACTTCTAACTGTTCATGATTAAGATTATACTTAAACCCATCTAATGATAATATGACCTCACCATTTAATGGAATGAATGAAATATATGGATAAGAAGTATCTCTCTTGATTCGATGCTCCCCTACATCTATGAGTGTTATATCATTTTGTTTATCAATCACTCTAAGTTGAATGTGTCGTTCGAGATATTGTGATTTCTGTAAAATTTGAAGCACGCCCATGAAATGATCTAATCTTCCACCAGTTGCTCCGTATATATTAATCTCAGAATACCCTTGTTCAACTGCTTTTTCTACGCATAAAGCTAAATCGGTATCATCTTTTTCTGCTTTAACAGGATGGATATTCAATTGATTCTTTAATATTTGACGTTCCTCATCATTTACAGAATCGAAGTCACCTACTGAGAATACAGGTTCAATACCATTTTCAATGAGTACAAGCGCACCTCTATCGACACCTGCCCACTTTGCACTCTTTTTCATTTTAAAAAGAGATTGAGGCAATAGTCGCTGAGAACATAGTAAATTGATTTCCATAACATCAACCTTTCAATGTTTCAGTTACTTGTGCATAATTGTCTTGTTTAAAGAAATATGACCCAGTTACTAACATTGTAGCACCCTGTTCAATACAAACTTTGCTCGTTTGATCGTTGATACCACCGTCAACTTCAATATCAAAAGTTAAATTATTCTCATGTTTAAGTTGATTAAGTTGTTCAATTTTATTAATACATTGTTCGATGAAAGACTGTCCCCCAAATCCTGGATTAACAGTCATAACCAAAACATAGTCCACATTACTTAATACTGGTAAAATTGTTTCAACTGGCGTGCCAGGGTTAATCACTACACCTGCTTTTTTATTCAATTGTTTAATTTCTTCAATTGCACTATGAATATGTGGCGTAGCTTCAACATGTACCGAAATCATATCAGCACCATGTTCTGCAAACAGCTTTATATATTTTTCAGGTTGTTCAATCATTAAGTGAACATCTATAGGTAAATTCGAATAGCTTTTGACAGCATCTAAAAGTGGTATACCTATAGAAATATTAGGAACAAATTGGCCATCCATCACATCAAAATGTAACCCATCAACATTCGCTTTTTCTAATTGGTCTAATTCTTCTTTTAAATTTAAAAAATCAACTGATAAAAGTGAAGGTAAAACTTTAACCATTTAATATCGTACCTTTCTATTAGAGATTTCATTAAATAACTGTAAATAATGATCATATCTAAACTGCGCAATGTTTCCCTCTTCTACTTGATTTTTCACATTGCATTTTGGTTCCTTAATATGATTACAATTTCTAAATTTACAACTTTGTCCTGATTCTTTAATATCCACAAAATAATTCTTTAAATCATCTTTCTCTATATGATTAAAGTCGAGAGCACTAAATCCAGGTGTATCGGCAATAAATCCATGACTTCTTTCATATAATTCGACATGTCTTGTCGTATGTTTACCTCTATTGAGAGACTTTGAAATATCATTTGTTTCAAGGTTTAACTCAGGTTGATAGTGATTAAGAAAAGTTGTTTTACCGACACCGGATTGACCACTTAATACGATTAAACCTTTACGCCATTTTTCCACAATTTTTATTTTATCATCTTTTTTTCCAATAAATTGCGTAGAATAACCTATATCTTCATATATCTTCAACATATCTTCAATGTATTCTATTTCATCAGATGAAGCCAAATCTCTCTTAGTAATGAGTATTCTTGGTTCTAGATGATATGAATGAGCAATAACTAAGAAACGATCAAGTAATTGTGTTGAAAATTGAGGTTCTACAGCACTCATCACTATGACAAGTTCATCAATGTTACTAACAGGCGGTCGCTTAAGTTCATTTTCCCTGTCATGTACATGATGGATATAACCTTCTTGTTGATTCTGAACTTCAAAATCTACGATATCTCCTACTATTGGAGAAAACTTCTTCTTTCGAAATAAGCCACGTGGTTTAGTGTCAAAACGAACACCTTCTACATCTACTTGATAAACACCACTTATTAATTTAACGATACGTCCAGTCTTCAAGTTGACACCTCTCTCATTTATTTTACTCTCAATATTATATCAAAATCGCTATGAATATAATATGTAAAACCTTAGTTACCTTGATTCTTCCTATAGTAAAAATTCGAAAATATATCTTGTCACTATTCATTTCAAGTGCTAAGATTTGTACATCTGTCAAAAAGGAGCGTCAATCATGCCTTATTACAAAACAAATAGGCACATTAATATAATATTATTTATTGGCATTATGCTAGTTGCAGCAAATTTGCGAGCGCCAATAACATCTGTGGGCGTAGCTTTGCCATCAATTAAAGACACATTACATACAACAAATAGCGCACTTAGCTTTATGACTGTTGTTCCTCTCATTGCATTCGGCATTGTCTCTTTTTTCGCGTCTAAAATTGGAAATGCTTTCGGTTTAGAAAGAACCATCTTTGTTGCTTTACTATTTATATTTATTGGAATTATTATAAGATCTATCGTTGGACTAAGTTGGTTATATGTAGGAACAATTTTCATTGGTGTGGGTATCGCATTTGGTAACGTCCTTGCCCCAGCAATTATTAAAACTCGCTTTCCAGTATATATGGGGACGATGATGGGCTTATACACTGTCGTTATGAATGTTGTCGGTAGTTTAAGTTCTTCAATTGTTAGCCCATTAACAACACATTTTAATTATTCTATTGCTTTAGGAATTATTGCAATCATCACCGCAGTTACTATAACGATTTGGGCATTTCAGTTGAAACAACAACCTCCCGAAGCTGTTAGTAACGTACATAGTCAAATCAATGTATGGAAGTCATTACTTGCATGGAGAGTAACAGTATTCATGGGCGCACAGTCACTCGTTTTTTATACAATCATTAACTGGTTACCAGAATTACTTACAGATCATGGCATTTCATTACAAACATCAGGTATCTATGTTTCATTATTGCAAATCGCAATTATACCTCTAACTTTTGTAACGCCAATTGTTGCTACGAAAATGAAATCCCAAGTACCTTTAACTTTATTAACAAGCATACTCTTTACGATTGGTGTATTATGCTTCATATTTGTTGATTACAAGTTCGTCTTGGTTGGTATTATACTCATTGGTGTAGCAAGCGGTTTAGCATTTGGATTAGCCAATACATTATTTGTAGTAAGAACCGAAAGTGGTCAAACGGCTGCTAAACTATCAGGTATGGCGCAATCAGTTGGCTATCTACTTGCAGCAATCGGTCCTTTCTTATTCGGAATTTTTCACGATTGGACGCACCAATGGACACTTTCACTCTGCGTTTTATTAATTGCATCCTTACTTATATTAGTATTCGGTACAAAGGCAGGTAGCCAGACTACAATTGAACAGACCAAAGTGAAATAAAAATTATTTAAATTATAATAAAAAGCATCCCTTTATACGTTAATTTTTAAAATTACATACAAAGGGATGCTTTTATTTTTAGTCATCATAGTCGACATCTTTGTCTGCGACAATTTTATCGTCTACGCGCACTGTATAGCCTGCTGTTTTACCTTTTTGAATTTTTAAAGGTATGCTAATTGTCTTATCTTTATTAATTTTATAAGTTTGAGATACAGAACTACCGCTATGATCTTTATCTCTAATGTATACTTCTACTGTTTGACTCTTACCTTTACTACCTGAATATGGTACTTTTACGGTTTCGTTAGTTGTTTTAACATCTGCATCATCACCATCGTCTTCTTGTTCACCTTTTGATACAGTTAGACGGATAACAGATCCTTCATCGATAGACTTATTTTTAGGTGATTGTGAAATAACTTTACCTTTCTTAACTTTATCATCATATTCTTGAGTTGCTTGTACTCTAAATCCTTTAGATTCGAGTTCTTTCTTAGCAGTTGAGTAGTCCTTGTTTTCATAATCACTGACGTAGACTTGTCGTACACCTAATGATTCATAAATCTTAATATGATGATCGTTTAATGCAACTTCACTGTTAGCAGAGATATTTTGTTCTGAAATCAGTCCTTTTTCAACAGAACGACTGTAAGCTTGTTCAACATCAATATCTTTTAATCCTAAATCTTTTAATTTACTGAGTGCTTTCTCTTTTGGCAAACCAACAAGATTAGGCATTTTTACTTTTTTAGGTCCTTTAGATAAAACGATATCAATGGTATCTCCTTCTTCTACACGTTCACCACTATTTGGATCAGATTTGATGATTTGGTTTTCAGGGTATTTATCACTATAACTTCTTGATATGTCCCCTAAAGATAAATGATGATCTTTTAGAATTTGTTCCGCTTCTTTTTCAGTTTTTCCTGATAAATCTGGCATTTCTTGATATTTATTACCAAATAAACCCATTCCTATAAATCCAATTAGACTAGCAAGTAACAATACAAAAATTAAAGAAAGCACAATAATTTTCACTTTCGAACGTTTCTTTTTATTGTGAGAAGGATAATAGCGTTCTTCTGGTGATTGGAATTCTTGTTGACGTGCTGGCTCATTCACAATTGGAATTTGCATTGTTTGGTTTAAATCATGCTCTCTTTCCGAGCTTTTCATTTTCTTGTTTAATTCATCTCTGGTTAAAGGAACCGTTTTCGTTTTATCTAGTTCATATTTACTTTCATTCACACGATTTTCGTGCAACGCGCTTGATAAATCATCATGCATTTCTTGTATTGTATGATAACGATTATGTTTATCCTTTTCAGTAGCACGTAAAATAACATTACTGAGAGATTGTGGTACTTCTCCCCGTTTATCCGTCGTAATATTAGGAATAGAATCTTGGATATGCTTAATAGCAATGCTTACAGCAGTTTCCCCATTGAAAGGAGGCTCGCCCACAAGCATTTCATATAACACAATACCAATAGAGTAGATATCTGTACCTTCATCTGTAGACTCACCTTTCGCTTGTTCAGGCGAAAGATATTGAACAGTACCTAAAACATGATTCGTTTGTGTAAGTGATGTCTCACTGAGTGCCTTTGCGATACCAAAATCGAAAATTTTAAGTGTTTTATTTTTATCTATTAAAATATTTTGAGGTTTAATGTCACGATGCACAATCCTCATGTCATGGGCATGTTTAATACCGCTTAAGATTTGCTCTGTAAATTTAATAGCTGTTTCTACAGACAGTGGACCATGATTATGAATATATTCAGCTAGCGTTGGTCCTTCAATGTACTCCATTACTAAATAGAAACATTCATCTTCTTCATCAACATCAATCATACTTACAATATTGTCATGCGAAAGTAAAGATGAATTATGTACTTCCCTTTCGAATCGTTTTAAAGTTTCCTCTTTTTCACGAGGCGGGATAGAAATCGCTTTAATTGCGACTTTTCGATTAAGTATTGTATCCTCAGCTAAATATACAATACTCATTCCGCCGCCACCAAGTTTGTCAATCACTTTATAACGATCGCTAATCATCTTTCCAATCATACTTTATCACCTTCCATAGCAGAAAGTATAAAGCTGACATTATCTTTTGAATCATGAGACATAGCGAGTTGCATTAGCCTCTCACCATGGTCATCAATTGATCCTTCCTGATTGAGTTCTTCTTGAATTTCATAATCTCTTACATAGTCCGTTAGACCATCAGAATTAAGTAAAAGAAAATCATAAAAATGTGTTCGCTTTACAAATAAATCAGGTGATACACGTTTATCTGTACCCATGACTTTAGTAATAATGTTCCTTTGAGGATGATTGAATGCTTCATCTTCTGTGATTTGGCCAGTAATAAGAAGATGATTTACAAATGAATGATCACTTGTAATTTGTTCAATTTGTCTTTGATTAACGACATATGCACGAGAATCTCCAACGTTAGCTACAACTACCTTTTTATCATAAACAATCGCACATACTAGCGTTGTTCCCATGCCATTATATGCAGGATGCTCTTGAGCGTAGTTATACAATTGAAAATTGATATCTTTAATGTTTGAACGCAACCATGATTCAGCTTGATGGATTTCGATAAGGTTTTCTTCTTCAAAACGTTTTTGAAGTTCATTTGTAACGAATTGACTCGCAACTTCACCTGCTTTATGACCACCCATACCATCGCATAATACCAACAATTGTTGATGTGTTTGATTATAAAATATACCGCCAGCGTCTTCATTTTTTTCTCGATGTTGTCCAGTATCAGTGAAAAATTGTGCGTTTAACATATGTCTTTACCTCGTTTCTACTTGTCGTTCCTTTGCCCTTAATTGGCCACACGCTGCATCAATATCTGATCCTTGTTCACGTCTAATTGTAGCATTGATTCCTAATCTCTTTAATTCTTTTTCAAACTTGAAAATATCTTCTCTCGGTGTTTTAACGTAATTACGCTCTGGTACATGGTTCACAGGGATTAAATTCACATGACAGTTAAGATCTTTAATTAGATGTGCTAATTCTCTGGCATGTTCCAGTTGATCATTAACGCCACCAAATAACCCATATTCAAATGTGACACGTCGATTTGTTTTTTCTTGGTAATATTGAATAGCTTCCATTAACTTTTCAACATTATAAGCACGATTAATCGGCATTAATCTTGAGCGGATTTCGTCCTTAGCACCATGAAGGCTTACTGCAAAATTAATTTGAATATCTTCTTCCGCGAAATCATAAATACGAGGAATGATACCTGAAGTTGAAACAGTAATATGACGTGCTCCAATATTTAAACTGTTATCATCGTTGACAATTCTTAAGAAATCCATCATTTCATCATAATTTTCAAATGGTTCACCAATACCCATTATAACAATTTGAGATACACGTTCCTCTGTTTCATCTAAAGCTTTTTGTACGGTTAACACTTGAGATACTATCTCACCAGCTTCTAGGTTACGTTTTAAACCACCTAATGTTGAAGCACAAAATGTACATCCGATACGACAACCAACTTGCGTCGTAACGCAAACAGAATTGCCATATTCATGTCTCATCAACACTGTTTCGATTGTATAACCATCTTGTAACTCAAATAAAAACTTGATTGTGCCATCCTTACTTTCTTGTTTTACAACTGTAGTTAGTGTCGTCATTGCGAAATTATCTTTTAATACTTGACGCAAATCCTTTGATAGATTTGTCATTTCATCAATACTATTTACGCGTTTCTGGTATAACCACTCAAAAATTTGTTTCGCTCTAAATTTTTGCTGACCATGGTCAATGAGCCATTGCTGCATTTCATCATAACGCAAAGAATAGATTGATTGCTTTTCGAAATCAGGTAAGAACTTGTTCTTTTTCTTTTTTTCTGCAGTAATCATTCTTAACTTTCCTTTCTTCTAATTTGAGTTATAAAGAATCCATCTGAGTCAAAATCTTGAGGGAGTATTTGTAGTGTATTGACTTCCTTTCCGGTAACAGGGTGTTGGAAAGGTTCAAATTCAAACTCTTCATTTTGCTTTAGAAATGTATAAATTACATTTTCATTTTCCATTTGTTCTATTGTACACGTAGAATACACAATTGTTCCACCAGGTTTGATATTACGTTTAATATTCTCTAATATTTGTAACTGCAATTCAACAAGTGATTGGATACTTTCTTTCGATTGTGTATATTTTATTTCAGGTTTATGTCTTAATACACCTAAACCACTACATGGTGCATCAACAAGTATCTTGTCATATGTCCGAGTATACGGTTCAGTTGCATCATGTTGAAATGCGCTAATATTATCTAATTTTAATTTTTTAATATTAAAGTTAATTAAATCGATTTTATGAGTGTGGATATCTGTAGCATCAACATGACCTTCAGGTGATAATATTTCCGCCATATGACACGCCTTACCACCGGGCGCACTGCATGCATCTAAAACAACATCATTTCTACCTAAATTCATGATATGAGCAACCATCATAGAACTTTTATCTTGAATAGAGACATAGCCATCTTTAAATGCTCTTGAATTGATAATAGGTTGACCAGTGATATGAAGACAGAACGGTAATATTTCATCTTTCTCTACATTAAATCCTTCTTTTTCTAATTCAGCAACAATTGAATCAACTGAACCTCGAGAAATATTCACTCTAACAGTTGTCTTTACTGGTTCTAAAAATGATTGCGCAATCGCTTCTGTTGTTTCAATACCATGGTGTGTTACCCAATGATCAACTATCCATTTAGGAATGCTATATTCAATAGCAATACGTTTCTTGTCGTCTTTAATTTCATCAAATTGAGGTAGTTCATTTCTCATGATTGAACGTAATATCCCATTAACAACATTGCCGTTGTGAAAGCCACCTCTATGTTTTGCAATATCTACTGCTTCATTGATAATGGCATGATTAGGAACTTTATCCAAATAAACATATTGATATATACTCATCCATAATAGTTGTCGCATCCAACCTTTAATTTTAGTTTTGACAAAAGGTTTCAAGATATAATCTAATGTATACTTTCTTTTAATAGTTCCATAAACAAGTTCTGTATATAAATTCCTATCCACTGTTGAAATCTCATTCGAAGAAAGGACTTCGTTAATTTTTAAATTACTATATGCGCCATCATTGAGAACCTGTTGAATGGTATCAAAGGCATATCCTCTTACTGTATTCATCATATCAGTTGCTTCCCTACTAAGGACTCTTGAACACCACTTAAATAGTTAGCAACAGGCATACGTTTTTTACCAGCAAGTTGAATTTCTGTCAAAGCAATCGCGTCATCTGTTCCTGTTCCAATAATCATTGCTTTCTTTGTTGTTTCAATAATAGTTCCAGGTGTCCCTTTTTTATTTTTTATTACGTGAGCTGCATAAAGTTTAAGATTTTTATCGTCCATCGTCGTATAAGCCACTGGCCATGGTGATAATCCACGAATATGATTGTGGATGGCTTGTGCACTTTGATTCCAATCAATTCGCTCATCTTCCCTACTTATATTTGATGCAAATGTTGCTTGAGTTCCGTCTTGAGGGATGCTTTCATTTTTACCATTGATAATAGAAGGAAGCGTATCTTTAAGTAAATCGGCACCAAGAAAGCTTAATTTATCATGCATTGTTCCAACGTTATCTTCTTCTTCAATACTTATAGCTTTTTGAGAAATAATATTACCCGCGTCGAGTTTTTTTACCATATACATAATTGTGATACCTGTTTCTTTTTCACCGTCAATAATAGCCTGATGAATAGGCGCCCCGCCACGATATTTAGGAAGAAGTGAGGCGTGGACATTGATTGCTCCCAAACGTGGTGATTCAAGAAGCGATTCGGGAAGTAATTGGCCAAATGCAGCTGTGACAATTAAATCAGACTCAAGATTTAATAATTCATCAAGTTCTGAAGACCCTTTTAATTTTTCAGGTTGATAAACTGGAATATTATGTTCAACAGCCACCTTTTTTACAGGGGGTGGTGTTAGTAATTTTTTACGTCCTACTGGGCGGTCAGGTTGCGTCACTACTGCAATGACCTCATGTTCAGCAATTAACATTTCTAATACTTTAGTTGAAAAGTCAGGTGTTCCCATAAAGATAATCTTACTCATTTTCAAAATATGCCTCCACTTCATCTTCATTTAATAAACGATTTGCTTTCTCAGTAAAAAGGATACCATTCAAATGATCTATCATATGTAGAATCATACGAGCCACATCATCGTAAGCAGTCAGTTCTACTTGATTGCCATTAACATCAGAACTTTGTATCACAATCATTTTACTTCTATTAACTTCACCAAACGTATTTGGTAACGTAATTGAACCTTCTAAATCAGTAATCATTTCATCTGACTGACTTTGGACTACAGGATTTATCAATTGAAGAAGACCATCCATCTCCATATCAATTAATGCCACACGTTGATTAACATTAATTTGAGGCGCACATATAGCGGCTGCTTCTTCCGCATACAATGTATCCTCTAAATCCTTTAGTAACAGGCTTAAGTTTTCATCAAATTCGGTAACAGGTGCTATTTCTTTTTTTAATATTGGATGTGATGATTTAACCAATTTCTTTCTTGTCATGATTATGGCTCCTCATTAAAATTCATCATATCATTATAACTTACTTGTATTGAAATTGCGACCTTTCTTAGGAGTGTCTTTATAGATATTTTAAATTATGCAACTTTAGACTGAAATTTATTATTGTGAAAGTGAATTAATTGATTTTAATTTTGTAAATAATAGAATATTAAGTAAGGAAACAAGTTACTAAACATAGCAAACAGAGGTGAATATAATGGAAGTAAATAAAGTGATTTATATTTTATTAGCAGTATTTTTAGGTAGCTTTGGTATTCATAAATTTTACGCTGGCAAATCATTCCAAGGAATTATGCACATTTTATTCTGTTGGACAGCTATCCCTCATATCTTAGCTATAATTAGTGCAATTTTAACACTATTTAGACCAGCAGATGAAAATGGTAATGTAACAATGTAAGAATATTAAACAAAGTGGCGTATCAATTTTTAAAGTTGGTACGTCACTTTTATATTATTATGAAATTATTTTAAAAATTGTAAGATTAAAGTGATTAAGCTTAATACAGATGGTATAGTTAGACCTAATAAAAACCTTGATGTTTTGATTTTATTTTGCTCAATTTCTTGTTTAAATAAATGAAGCGCATTTTCAATCTTAAAATCAATATTTACAGATTGGTTTTCTATTTCTTTTTTTAATTCTTTTGTAGTAAGTGTTAATTGTTCAAACTTTTTATTTCCAACCTCAAACTTTTGATTCATTTCCTGACGCAGTGATGTGAACTTCTGGTCCATTTTTTGGTCCATCATTGTGAACTTCTGGTCCACACCTTCAAACTTTTTATCCATTTTTTGGTCCATCATTGTGAATTTCTGGTCTACACCTTCAAACTTTTTGTCCATTTTTTGATTCAGCGAAGCCAACTTCAGGTCCACGCCTTCAAACTTTTTGTCCATTTTTTGATCCATCAATGTGAACTTTCTATTATTAATTTCAAACTTTCGATTTAGGTCTTTATGTGTCAACCCGAAATTGTAATCCACAACTTCAAACCTTTTGTCCATTTTTCGGTCTAGATACGTGAATTTATTCTCCAATTTTTCAAGTTTGTTATCTATATTTTGATTCATAAACATAAACTTATTGTTCATCTCTTTATTAAGCCTATCAAAGCGAAATGTTATGTGGTTATTCATTTCCTTAAATCTTTGATCAACTTGATTAAATCTTTGATCAACATTTATGAATAATTGATTATCTATTCTATTTTCGAATTTCATTAATCGTTGATCAACATTTTTAACTTTCAGATTTACATTTTCAAATCTACTATTTAGATATTCTTTAAACTCTTCATAAGGATTTGGCAAAATTTGTGTTTTTTGCATGGTATTTACCTCCATTAATAAAATTTTAGATGCTGATGACTTGATGCTTGAGTAACTATTTATTTTATTAAGGGAATATTAAACATAGTGTTTTGGTGAAATTACACCCTATTAATATTCAAATTATACCACGTTGTAAAAATTTATAATAGTATATTTTTTTGTTTATATAAAAAACCTACTCAATTAAGAGCAGGCTTGATTACCATCTTACATCATCATCTGAGGATTAATATCGATTTTTAAAGATAATTTCTCTTTTACGTATTGTTCATGATAATAATCATCTAAATATTGTAGTGCATGATGTAACTGTGGTTCTCTTTTATACTTCACTAAAATTTGAAAACGATATTCGTTATTAATACGTGCTAATGCCGCAGGTGAAGGCCCTAGAACTAAAGCTTTATCAGTCAAATGTTGTAATAAAATCTGATGTATATGTTTGGAAGCTTCCATCACTTTTTTCATTTCTTTATGAGAAATTGTAAAATTAATTAAGAAATAATATGGTGGGTATTTACCTAATTTACGATAATTCATTTCTTTTTGATAAAAAGTAAGGTAATCATTTAATTTAACATCTTCAATCGCATAATGATCAGGATTATAAGTTTGTATAATTACCTGCCCTTCTTTCTCATGACGTCCAGCTCGACCTGAAACTTGTGTTAAAAGTTGATAAGTCCGCTCGCTAGCTCTAAAATCAGGTAAATTAAGCATTGTGTCTGCATTTAATACACCTACAAGTGTGATGTTAGGATAATCTAAACCTTTTGCAATCATTTGTGTCCCTAATAAAATATCTCCGTTTCCCGCTTCAAATTCATTTAATAATTTCTCATGTGCACCTTTTCTAGACGTTGTATCAACATCCATACGTATAATTCTTGATTCTGGAAATTCTTGTTGCAATAATTCCTCGACACGTTGCGTACCTGTCCCAACTTGTCTTATGTGGTCACCTTCACAGTTAGGGCAAATATTCGGAGGTGTTTCTTGGTATCCACAATAATGGCATTTTAGTTGATCCGTCGTTTTATGATAAGTCAAAGAAATATCACAGTTCGGGCATTGCGGTACATAACCACAATCCCTACATAACATAAAGGAAGCATAACCTCTTCGATTAAGAAACAAAACAATTTGTTCTTGTTTGTCTAAACGATCTTGAATTGCATTTCTAAGTTCATTAGAGAACATAGAGCGATTTCCTTCACTTAACTCTTCACGCATATCTACTATATCAATGTGTGGTAACGCTTGATTATTCACCCGATTTGGTAAAGATAATAATTCATAAACATCTTTCTCTGCTCTAGCATAAGATTCTAAGCTAGGCGTTGCACTTCCAAGTATTACCGGACATTGATGATATTGACTTCGCCACTTGGCTATATCTCTCGCATGATATCTTGGATAGTCTTCTTGTTTATATGTAGATTCGTGTTCTTCATCAATAATGATGATTCCTAAATTTTTAAAAGGCGCAAACACACTTGAACGCGCACCAACACTCACACGAGCACGACCATCTCGAATTTTCTGCCATTCATCATAACGTTCCCCGTTTGACAAACCTGAGTGAAGTACGGCGACATCATCTCCAAATCGGCGTTTAAACCTTAATACCATTTGAGGGGTTAAAGCAATTTCTGGTACTAACATCATTGCTTCTTTACCTTTATTCAAAACTGTTTCAATCGTTTGTAAATAGATTTCAGTTTTACCTGAACCTGTCACCCCATGTAGTAAAAATGTTCTCGCTTCTTCATTATCGATTTTATTTTTTACTGCATCATACGCTTGTTGTTGATCTTGAGTTAAATCTCTTTTTTCTTCTTTTTCAAATATACGATTTGCAAAAGGATCACGATGGACTTCAGCATCATATTTTTCTATATATCCTTTTTTAATCAGGGCATCTAAACTTGATTTAGAAAAACCCATCTCTTCTATCTCTTTCAGAAACACCGTACGATGAGATTCTTCTAATAAAAACGCATATAAATCATACTGTTTTGCATATTTCTCAAGTAAACTTAATACATCATCACCATTATAATCCTCTATAACCGCTACAGCTCTTTGCGTTTTCTTTTTAATATTTTGAGATAATATCGTTACTTCTTGAACAAGATTTTCTTTCATTAGCGTAAACATATCATTTAAATCATCATTTTGTTGTGCATCTTTATATAAATAGCGACCATCTTTATTAAACTTTTTTAATATGGATTCGGATATATCACTACCATTTATCACTTCAAATGCTTTACTATACTTTGCTTTAATTGCACTCGGCAACATCGCTTCTAACACAGAAATACGTTTAGTAACGTGATAGTGGCTCATCCACTCACTCAACTTTATTAATTCAGCTGTAAGTTCAGGCTGAATGTCCTGAACTTCTTTAATCTCTTTAAGTTTTGTGATTTCAACACCTTGGTCTGGCTCATTTTGAATGTCCATGACATAACCTTGAATTGTCCGAGGTCCAAATGGAACTATCACTCGTACACCGATTTGTATTCCATCTTCTAAGCGTTGCGGTACAATATAATCGAATTTGAAATCAACACTTTTGGATGGTATATCAACAATTACTTTTGCAATCATTATTGCCACCTAGTTTCTAATTCTTCTAATATTTGTTTCGCTAATTCTACTTTTTTACCTTTCTTAATATTTACCATATCTTTATTTTTAAAATGCATTGTTAATTCATTGTCATCAGAACTAAATCCGATAGACTGGTCTCCTACATTATTTGAAATAATGACATCTGCATTTTTACGTGCCAATTTATCTTGTGCATAGGCTTCAATGTTTTGTGTCTCAGCGGCGAAACCGACCAAGTATTGATGTCGCTTATTGTCACCTAAATATTTTAAAATATCCTCTGTACGTTTGAATGTGACAGATAATTCTCCTTCTTGCTTTTTCATCTTATGTTGAAGCACATCTGTAGGAGTATAATCTGAAACAGCTGCTGCTTTAAAGACGATATCCTGTTCTGCATATCTTTCCTTAACAGCGTTAAACATATCTTCAGCGCTTTGAACGTGTATCACTTGCATGCCACTAGGATCTGACAATTGAGTAGGTCCAGTAATTAAGATTACATCCGCACCTTTATCTCTTAAGGCTTCAGCAATTGCAAAGCCCATTTTCCCTGAAGAACGATTTGACACATATCGTACCGGATCAATAACTTCAACCGTTGGTCCAGCTGTCACTAGTGCTTTCTTTCCTGAAAATGAACTCTTAGATTTCACCTCTTTATTATCAAAAAACTGATGAATCACAGACACAATTTGCAAAGGCTCTTCCATTCTGCCTTTAGCTACATAACCACATGCTAAATAACCATCTCCAGGTTCTATAAAGTGATAGCCATCTCCTTTTAAAACAGCAATGTTATTTTGAGTACGAGGATTCTCATACATATGAACGTTCATTGCTGGTGCTACAAATTTAGGAGTTTCTGTAGCTAATAAAGTAGAGGTAATCATATCATCAGCGATGCCGACACTTAATTTAGCAATAGTATTTGCAGTTGCAGGTGCAATAATGATTGCATCTGCCCAGTCTCCTAATGAGACATGTTGAATCTCTTGAGGTGTTTCTTCCTTGAACGTATTTGTATAAACAGGATTTCTACTAATTGCTTGGAAAGCAAGTGGTGTTACAAATTCTTGTGCATTATCAGAAAGCATGACTCTTACTTCGTAACCAGCTTGAGTGAGCTTACTTGTTAAATCAATTGCTTTGTAGGCTGCGATACCCCCGGTTACAGCTAATAAAATATGTTTCATGTTTAAATCTCCCTTGATACTATACTTAAAAACATACATTTCACTACTTAGAATTTAAAATTCTTGTTCATTTAGTGCGTAATAACGTACTTTAAATTTAATTTAATTATACACAAATGCGTTTCATTATTAAAAAACACACCTTATTCAATTTATGGATCACATATCTAAAACATGTGTCCTCAATAAGGTGTGTCAAAATAATAAGTTGAAAATATCAATCTTAACCTAAATACTCTTCAGGTATAACAGGAACGATTTTACCGTCAGCGATTTCTTCTAAAGCTCTACCTACAGGTTTAGCTGAATGATAGTTTTCTAAAAGTGCTGTTTCGTGTTTTTCATCTAATTCACGTGCTCTTTTAGCAGCAGTTGTCGCAATAAGATATTTAGAATTAATTTTAGCAGTAAGTTGATTTAACGGTGGATTTAACATTATTTTTTTGCCTCCAATAACATTTTTCTATATTTAGCTTCGATACGTTCTCTTTTCAAGTGTTCAGCTTCTACGATAGACTGAATTCGATTCTTTGCAAGTTCAACTTCATCGTTGACTACTACGTAATCGTATAGATTCATCATTTCTACTTCTTTGCGCGCTTCATTAACACGGCTTTGAATCTTCTCATCTGATTCAGTACCTCTTCCAACTAAGCGCTCTCTTAAGTCGTCAAGACTTGGCGGAGCAAGGAAGATGAACAGTGCATCAGGGAATTTCTTTCTAACTTGCTTTGCGCCTTCAACTTCAATTTCTAGGAACACATCATGACCTTGATCCATAGTATCTTTCACATATTGAACTGGTGTACCATAATAGTTTCCAACGTACTCCGCAAATTCAATAAATTGATCGTCCTTAATTAACGCTTCAAATTCTTCTTTCGTTTTGAAAAAGTAATCTACACCATCAACTTCACCTTCGCGCATGTTACGAGTTGTCATTGATATAGAATACTTATATGAAGTAGTGGGATCATCAAAAATCTTTTTTCTTACAGTTCCTTTACCAACACCAGAAGGACCTGAAAGAACAATTAGCAATCCTTTTTCATTATCCATGCCTTACGACCTCTCTAAGCTATTCTTCTATTATTTAAATATAATATCATACCAAACTAATGAATGTATAGAGTCACTTAATGATGTTAATCATTTAGTGACTCTTAATGCATTAACTCCAGTTAATGTAATCCTTTTTATTTTCTGAAAGATAATTAGTACTCCTTAATGCATTAACTTTAGTTAATGTGATCCTTTTATTTTTAAAAACAGCATACTTATATCAATACTTTAACAATGACCATACTGTTTACGCATGTTACAATATGATGAATGAAAAATTTTAAGGTGGCAGATAGTTATGGCATACGATGGCTTATTTACTAAAAAGATGATCGAATCACTACAAGATTTAGTTTCAGGTCGCATTCATAAAATTAATCAACCAGAAAACGATACAATAATTATTGTAGTACGACAAAATCGTAAAAATCATCAGTTACTTTTATCTATACATCCAAGCTTTTCAAGATTACAAATTACTAATAAAAAATATGACAACCCATTTGACCCACCTATGTTTGCACGTGTATTTCGTAAACATCTTGAAGGTGGCTTTATACAAAATATACGACAAGTCGGTAATGACCGTCGCGTAGAAATAGACGTTCAAAGTAAGGACGAAATTGGCGATACAATGTATCGAACAATTATTTTAGAAATCATGGGCAAACACAGTAATCTTATACTAGTGGATGAAAATCGCAAAATCATAGAAGGTTTTAAACATCTCACACCAAATACAAATCAATATCGTACTGTAATGCCCGGTTTTGAATATGAAGCTCCACCAAGCCAAAATAAATTAAATCCATATGAGGTTTCAGGTCAAGAAGCATTAAAATATATTGATTTTAATTCAGGTAAAATTTCAAAACAATTATTAAATACATTTGAAGGTTTTAGTCCGCTTATAACAAATGAAATAGTCAGTCGTCGACAATTTATGACACAAGACACATTGCCTGAAGCTTATGATGAAGTGATGGCAGAAACGCTATTAGCGCCAGTTCCCCTTTTCCATAAGAATCATGAAACAGGTAAAGAAGATTTCTATTTTATGAAACTCAATCAATTTTACGATGATATAGTACAGTATGACTCTCTTAATGATTTACTCGATCGTTATTATGATGCTCGAGGAGAGCGCGAACGTGTCAAACAACGTGCCAATGATTTAGTAAGATTTGTGCAACAGCAATTACAGAAACAGCAAAATAAATTAAGCAAACTAATAGACGAATACGAAAGCGCTAAAGATAAAGAAACCCAGCAACTTTATGGCGAACTCATTACAGCGAATATTTATCGAATTAAACAAGGCGATGAGTCGGTAACAGCATTAAATTACTACACGGGAGAAGAAGTTACAATTCCACTTAACCCAACTAAATCACCATCAGTCAACGCACAGTATTATTACAAACAATATAATCGTCTTAAAACACGTGAACACGAACTTGATCATCAAATTCAATTAACAAAAGAAAACATTGATTATTTTTCTAATATTGAACAACAACTAGATCATATTACTGTTGATGACATAGATGATATTCGTGACGAATTAGCTGATCAAGGCTTTATGAAACAACGTAAAAATCATAAAAAGAAGAAAAATGCTCAAATCAAATTACAAACTTATCGTTCAAGTGATGGCGACACAATTTTAGTAGGTAAAAATAATAAGCAAAATGATTATTTAACTAATAAAAAAGCTCAAAAATCTCACATTTGGTTCCATACTAAAGATATACCAGGTTCTCACGTTGTCATATTAAATAATCATCCGAGCGAAGAGACAATCAAAGAAGCCGCAATGATAGCGGGTTACTTTTCTAAAGCGGGAAATTCAGGTCAAATACCAGTTGACTATACAGAAATTAGAAATGTTCATAAACCTTCAGGTGCAAAACCAGGCTTTGTAACATATGATAATCAAAAAACGTTATACGCAACGCCTGATTATGACAAAATACAACAAATGAAAGAATCATAAAAAAATAAATTCCGTATGGCTCTGTCATAGTGTGCCATACGGAATTTTTTAAATTGCTGATTTATTCTGGTAATGCGAGTTGGAAGCTTACGCCAAATTTATCTTGTACCCACGCAAATTCTCTAAATGGTGGCATCTCTGTTTTAGGCATTAAGATAGCGCCTTCCTTTTTCAAGCCACTAAATAAGCGTTCCATTTCCATCGCATCCTTAACAGTGACATATAATGACATCGCAGGATTCATAGGTAACTCTTCTCCATTATTAGCGTCTATCGCCATGAAAACTTGTCCATTCAATGTAAATATGGAATGTTGAACTGATCCAGGCGTACCTGGACCATCTTCATCATATTTCACCATAGTTAATATTTCGCTATCTTCAAATAAACTTGTATATAGATGAATTGCTTCTTCAGCTTGATCATTAAACATTAGAAATGTAGTAATTTTAGGTATTTCCACTTTGTATCTCCCCTAGTTTATATATTTTAATTACTTTACCAATTTAAGTATCTCGTATATTATTTTAACATGATAACTCTTACAATGTAGAATATCGTAAAGCTACAACGCAAATTTTAAAATCTATAATAGAATCACTACAGTTATATCAATTAATTTATTCCTTTCATCACATATTAAATTTAAATATAGAAACATTTCATAAGGAGGCATGATTTACTATGATTATTCACTATGGTTTACCTTTATTAATTTTATTAATCGTCTTACTCATTGGTTGGTTACTGATTAAAGTCTTTATCCGATAATTGTGAGTAGGACAGAAATATTATTTATCTCAATTATTTTCATTGTTCTGCATCCAACTTGTATTATCTGCAGAATTTCTTAAAATAATTCTCTATACTAGCGCTCAGACACCAAGAATGGCTAGGACCGAGAGAATCTTTATATAAATTCACGTTCAATTCAAGCATTTACTGCCAATATGTTAAAGAAGGCTGAAACATTTAATTATGTCTCAGCCTCCTTTTTAATTTCTATTTACTTTTATAATTGACCTTTATGACGTAAATTTTCTTTAGCACGTTTAAATATATCACCTGAGTGCGTAAAAGCATCATCATCTATTGATTTAGATTCAGAGAAATTTTGGATGCTTTCATCCACACTTTTTACAGTTTTCGGGGTTCTATAATCATCTTGTCTCTCTAAAAATTCATTACAATGTTTCATAATGATGTACATGTGATTATTATCATTGTTATGAGCCATTTACTTTCCCCCTTTATATAAACATATATTATGCTAAATTGTCTCTCCAATCAACTAAAGTCTGAATATCTTCTTCAGAAATTTTCCCTTCTTCTCTAGCAACCTCAATCAATTCATTATAATTACTTAAAGTATAGAAAGGTATACCCGCTTCTTTAAATACATCGTCTGCCTTTTTCAATCCATATGTGAAAATGGCTACAACACCTAATACATCAGCGCCTGCGTCTTTTAAAGCTTCAACAGCTGTAACTGAAGAACCACCTGTGGAAATTAAATCCTCAATGACAACGACTTTTTTACCTTCACTTTTTGCACCTTCAATTTGGTTTTGCTTACCATGGCTTTTACTTTTCGAACGTACATAGTTCATAGGTAATTCCATTTTTTCAGAAAGATACGCAGCATGAGGAATACCTGCAGTCGCTGTTCCTGAGACAATTTCCACTTCAGAAAAATGTTTCTCTATCAAGCGCGCTAATCCATCTCTAATCGCATTACGAACTAAAGGATAACCTAACGTGATACGATTATCACAATAAATTGGGGATTTAATCCCAGAACTCCATGTATATAAATCATTAGGAGATAATGAGACCGCTTCTATATCTAATAAAGCTTTTGCAATTTCTTTAGCCATTTAACCTAACCAACTTTCTTTGATATTTTGATAGCTTGATACTGGATCATCACTTTGAGTAATAGGTCTGCCAACCACAATGTGTGTAGAACCTAAGACTTTAGCATCTTCCGGGGTTGTGATACGTTGTTGATCATTTTGCGCAGCACCTTTAGGTCTAATTCCGGGCGTTACTTTCATAAATTCAGGACCTAACTCCTGTGAAATTAATTCTGCTTCAAGCGGTGAGCACACGACACCATCCAACCCAGCTTTATGTGTAAGGCGTGCATAATGAAGTACTGCTTCTTCAATACTAGTTTGAATATTCTGTTCCTCACGTAATTGCGCTTCTGTTGTTGAAGTCAATTGTGTCACTGCAATAATTTTAGTGTCAGGGTTATATTTTCTCAAACCTTTTTTAGCCTCTTCCATCATTTTCAATCCACCAGCAGCATGGACGTTGACCAAATCCACATCTAAACGTGCCAAGCCTTCCATTGCTTTACTGACTGTATTAGGAATATCATGCAATTTTAAATCTAGAAAAATATCATGCCCTCTCTTCTTAAGAGATTGGATAAATTCAGGTCCAGTTTGATAAAACAATTCCATACCAATTTTGACACATAACGCTTCGTCGAATTGATCTAAAAATGTATTAACTTCTTCAGCAGTTTTAAAATCTAACGCGATGATTGGTAAATTTCTCATTTAAATTGCTCCTTCAATCGCTCATTCTTTAACGTTACATGTTTCTCATTGTAAACGTCATACTTTCAATCACATTAGTTAATGCACTTGCAGTATCTAATGAAGTTAAACAAGGCACCCCATTTTCAACAGTCGTACGACGAATTTGGAAACCATCACGTTCAACTTCTTTACCTTTAGTCATTGTATTAATAACAATTTGAACTTCACCATTTTGTATTCGAGTGAGTAAGTCATCCTCGCCACCAATTTTTCCTACAACTTCAACAGGAATATCATTTGATTTAAGTTTGTCTGCAGTACCTTTAGTAGCTAAGATTTTATAACCTACTTCATTTAAGCGATGTGCAATTTTCACAATTTCATCTTTATCTTTGTCACTTACTGTCATCAATACAGTACCATGATCTTTAACTTCTACACCGCTACCTGTAAGCCCTTTGAATAGCGCCTTTTCAAGAGTAAGGTCTTTACCCATCACTTCACCAGTAGATTTCATTTCAGGTCCAAGCGTTATGTCCACATTCTTCAACTTATTAAAACTGAATACCGGAGCCTTAACAAAGACACCTTCTGAGTAAGGTTGGATACCTTGTTGATAGCCTAATTGGTCAAGTTTCTCACCCATGATTGAACGCATAGCAAGTTGTGCCATTTGAATGTCAGTAATCTTACTTAAGAATGGTACTGTACGACTCGAACGAGGATTAACCTCTAACACATATACACCATCATGTGCGATAACAAATTGGATGTTAATTAAACCAATAATGTTTAAACCTTTGGCTAATTTAATCGTGTAATCTTCAAGTGTATCGATTTCTTCTTGTGTCAGTGTTTGTGGTGGATAAACGGCAATTGAGTCACCACTATGCACACCTGCACGTTCAATATGTTCCATGATACCAGGGATGATGACTGTGTCCCCATCGCAAATAGCGTCTACTTCAATTTCTTTACCAGTTAAATAACGGTCAACGAGAACTGGATGTTCAGGGCTTGCTTTTACCGCTTGCGTCATATAATTTTCCAATTCTTGGTCGTTATCAACGATTTCCATTGCACGTCCGCCTAATACGTATGATGGACGAACAACGACTGGATAACCGATTTCACGTGCATTTTCAAGTGCTTCTTTAGGTGATGTTGATGTTTTACCTTGTGGTTGTGGAACATCAATTTGTCGTAATAGCGCTTCAAATTCTTTTCTATCTTCAGCTCTATTTAAATCTTCTAATGATGTTCCTAAGATTTGAACGCCGTGTTTCGCAAGTTTATCAGCTAAATTAATCGCTGTTTGACCGCCGAATTGCACAACGACACCCTTAGGTTGTTCTAAATTAATGATATTCATGACATCTTCTTCAGTTAATGGTTCAAAGTATAATTTATCTGAGATTGAAAAGTCAGTTGAAACTGTCTCAGGGTTATTATTTACAATAATAGCTTCGTAGCCGGCCTCTTGTATCGCCCATACAGCATGTACAGTGGCATAGTCGAATTCTACCCCTTGTCCAATTCGAATTGGTCCAGAACCTAATACAAGTATTTTTTCTTTATCAGTCACGATTGATTCGTTTTCAGTTTCATAAGTTCCGTAATAATAAGGTGTTGTAGATTCAAATTCTGCCGCACATGTGTCGACCATTTTATACACTGGTTTAATGTCATTTTTCACACGTAATTGGTAAACCTCTTCTTCGTTCATATCCCAACGATGCGCGATGACTCTATCACTAAAGCCATAATCTTTCGCATATTTAAGATATTCTAAATCGCCTTGATGTTCTTTTAATTCATGTTCGATATTAATAATATTTTGGAATTTATTTAAGAAAAAGTAATCGATTTTAGTCATTTCATGAATTTCTTCTAAAGTCGTACCTCTACGAATGGCTTCGCCAATAAAGAATAAACGTTCATCATCTTGATGACCAATACGTTCTTTAATGTAATCTAAATCAAAGCTTTCTCCATTTGGTAAACCGAGGTGATGAACACCATACTCTAGAGAACGAATCGCTTTTAATAATGACTCTTCATATGTACGTCCGATGGCCATAACTTCACCAGTGGCTTTCATTTGCGTACCTAACTCACGTTCACCCTTTTCAAATTTATCGAATGGGAAACGTGGAATCTTAGAGATTACATAATCTAATGTCGGCTCAAAGGCTGCATATGATGTACCAGTAATTGGGTTCAACATCTCATCTAAAGTTAAACCTACAGCAATTTTAGCTGCTAATTTCGCAATAGGATAACCTGTGGCTTTAGAAGCTAAAGCTGAAGAACGTGACACACGAGGGTTTACTTCAATAATATAATAATTTAAAGAATGTGGATCTAACGCAAGTTGGACGTTACATCCTCCTTCAATGCCTAAAGCACGAATCACTTTCAACGATACATCACGTAGCATTTGATATTCTACATCTGACAATGTTTGGCTTGGTGCAACTACAATCGAATCACCTGTATGTATACCAACTGGGTCAATATTTTCCATATTACATACGACTATTGCGTTATCATTTTTATCACGCATCACTTCATATTCAATTTCTTTAAATCCTGCGATAGATTTTTCAATTAAACATTGTGTGGCTGGACTATAATGTAATCCGTTACTTACTACTTCCTTTAAGTCAGCATCATTGTAACAGATACCGCCACCAGTACCACCCATAGTGAACGCAGGTCGTACGATTAATGGATATCCCACTTGTTCTTTAAATTCAAAGGCTTGTTCTACTGTATTAACAATATCACTTTCAGGTACTGGTACATTTAAATCATTCATTAATGTTCTGAACATTTCACGGTCTTCCGCTTGTTGAATTGATTCTAGTTCTGTTCCTAAAAGTTTGACATTATTAGCAGCGAGCACGCCACTATCATGTAGTTGTATTGCCATATTTAAGCCAGTTTGACCACCTAATGTAGGTAGCAATGCATCTGGTTGTTCTTTTCGAATGATTCGAGCGATAAAGTCATGTGTTAATGGTTCGATGTAGACTTTATCTGCGATTTCTTTATCAGTCATAATGGTTGCAGGGTTGGAGTTCACTAAGATAACTCGATATCCCTCTTCTTTTAAAGCAAGACATGCTTGTGTACCTGCATAGTCAAACTCTGCAGCTTGACCAATAATAATCGGTCCAGAACCTACTACTAAAATTGTTTGAATATCATCGCGTTTAGGCATTTAAATGACGCTCCTTTTCTTTGAACTCATTCATCATTGTTATAAACTCATCGAATAAATAGTTTGAATCACTTGGTCCCGGTCTTGCTTCAGGGTGATATTGAACTGAAAATGCAGGTAATTGTTTATGTCTTAAACCTTCAACAGTTCCATCATTAAGTGCAATGTGTGTCACTTCTAAATCAGTATCTTTAAGTGAATCACGGTCTATAGAGTAGCCATGGTTTTGACTTGTAATATCAACTTTACCTGTTCGTAAATCTTTAACAGGATGATTGGCACCACGATGTCCGAACTTCATTTTGAAGGAAGTGGCGCCTTGAGATAATGCGAAAAGTTGATGTCCTAAACAAATACCGAAGAAAGGAATTTTGCCTAAAATACCATTAATCATTTCGATTGCGACTTCAACTTCATCGGGATCTCCAGGACCATTTGATAACATGACGCCATCTGGAGACATACCTAAAATTTCTTCTGCAGTCGTATTATAAGGCACAACCGTTACGTTACAACCACGCATATTTAATTCACGAACAATGTTTTGTTTCTTACCAAAGTCGAGCAATACAACGCTTAAATCTGAACCTGTTGAAACATAAGGTGTCTTCGTTGATACTGTTTGAACTTCATCTCTAGGTAGTTCAGCAGTTTTTAAATGTTCAACAAGTGCATGAATGTCATCTTTATTGTCTGTAAATCCAGCTCTTAACACACCATGTTGGCGAATCTTACGTGTGATACTTCTTGTATCCACTCCAGAAATGCCAGGAATATGATATTGAACAAGTACTTCGTGTAATGTTTTTTGATGTCTGAAATTGCTAGGATGTGTGCTTGCTTCTTTCACTACTACACCATTCAATGTCGGTGTTAAAGATTCAAAATCATCACGGTTAATACCGTAGTTTCCAATTAATGGATATGTAAATGTGATGATTTGACCTGTATATGAGGGGTCAGAAATTGTTTCCTGATACCCCGTCATTGCAGTATTAAATACGATTTCACCTATTGTTAAATCATCAGAACCTAGGCGATATCCTTCATAATAAGAGCCGTCTTCCAGTACAAGATAACGTTTTTCAAGCATCTATTTGTCCTCCTCAAATACTACTTCACCTTTAACCATTGTTAATATTGGATTACCGAATACTTTACGACCAATAAATGGCGTATTATCAGCTTTAGATAAGAAATCTTCACTTTTGATTTCTTTTTCGCTATTTAAGTCAATAATTGTTAAATCTGCATAGCTATCTTTATGCAATTTACCGTAATTTAAATTGAAAATTGTCGCCGGTTTAATTGTGAAATAATCGACTAATTGTTGAAGTGACCAGTTACCTCTTCTTACAAAATGAGTGTAAAGTAATGGAAATGCTGTTTCACTTCCGACAATACCAAATGGCGCTTGTGTCATTGGTTGATCTTTTTCTTCTTTTGTGTGAGGCGCATGGTCAGTAGCAATACAATCAATTGTGCCATCTAATAAACCTTCTAATAATGCTTCTCTATCTTCTTTACTTCTTAAAGGTGGATTCATTTTATAATTCGCATCGTCACCTGGTACATCATTTTCAGTTAAAAGTAAGTGATGTGGAGTGACTTCGGCAGTTACATGGATGCCTGCTTTCTTAGCATCTCTAATCACACGCACACTTTCTTTAGTTGAAACATGACATACATGGTAATGGCAACCTGTCGCTTCAGCTAATAACACATCTCTTGCAATTTGAACTGACTCCGCAATGTTAGGAATGCCTGGGATGCCTAGTTCTTCACTACGTTTACCTTTATGCATTGCTCCACCATAAATTAAACTATTATCTTCACAATGGGCTACAATTGGTTTCTTAACTCGAGCTGCTTGTTTCATAGCCGCGTACATCATGCTAGCTTGTTGAACCCCTACACCATCGTCAGTAAATGCAAAGACGCCTTCAAGTGCTAACTCTTTAAAGTCTACAAGTTCTTTACCTGCTTGTCTTTTAGTGATAGACGCGTAAGGTAACACACGCACTTTAGCTGTCTCAGAAATTCGTTCTCTTAATTCTTTAACATGCTCAACTGAGTCTGGTACTGGTCTAGTATTAGGCATTGGGCATATAGTAGTAAACCCACCTCTAGCTGCTGCTTTCGTACCAGTTTCAATTGTTTCTTTGTGTTCCCCACCTGGTTCACGTAAATGAACATGCACGTCAACAAATCCTGGTGCGATTAAATTACCTTTAGCATCAATCACTTCAATATTTGGTGATGATGAATTGATTTTACTACTAATTGTTTTAATACGTTTACCATCAATTAAAATCTCAGTATCTTTTAAGATTCCATTTCTTAAGATCTTTCCATTTTTGATTAATTTCATATTAAAAATAACCCCTTCCTATTTTAAAAGCGCGCTTATGACTGCCATTCTTAAATACATACCATTTTCCATTTGTTTAAAAATACGAGATTTAGGAGCTTCTACTAAATCACTCTTTATTTCAACTCCCCGATTCACTGGAGCAGGATGCATAACAATGGCTTCCTCTTTTAATTTATCATATCTTGCCTGAGTTAACCCATATTGTTGATGATATTCTTCAGCAGCAAAATTTGCTTCACCTGCAATACCGTGTCTTTCATGTTGAACTCTAAGTAACATGACAATGTCCACTTGTTCAATCACATCATCAATATTAACGTATGGTGCCTCTAATGTATCATCTACCCATTCTTCAGGACTAGAGAACATCACATTTGCACCAAGTGCTCTCAAACTATGATAATTACTTCTTGCGACACGTGAATTCTTAATATCTCCACAAATTAAAATATTTAAATTATCAAAAGAACCATATTCTTCATAAATTGTCATAATATCTAGCAAACTTTGAGTAGGATGTTGTCCGCTTCCGTCTCCTCCATTTGCAACTGGAATGTTTAAATTTTCTAATTCCTCATAATACGCATTTTGTGAGTGACGAATGACTAATAAATCCACACCAATACTTTCTAAAGTTTTACAAGTATCGTATAAGGATTCTCCTTTTTTAACAGAAGAGGTACTAGTCTCGAATCTGATAAGGTTTAATCCTAGTTTTTTTTCAGCTACCTCGAAACTACATTTTGTTCTTGTTGAATTCTCGAAGAATAAGTTAGATACGTACTTATCGTTGAATTGAGGTAATGCTTCTTCTCCTGATTTATATTTGCTAGCTGTAGTGATTAAATCATAAATTTCCTCTGTTGATAGGTGTTCCATTGATAATAAATTTTTCATAAAGCGCCCTCCTAATGGATTAAATCTTAATTTTCTTCTTTTTTATCTTTTGGCAAAATTAAATTTAAAATAATTCCAGAAAGTGCGGATAGTGCCATACCTTCAATTTGCAAATTAACGCCGATTCCTTTTAAATTAATCAGTAAATTTCCAATACCTACTACAAGAACTACGGAAGCGATAACTAAGTTACGGTTATTTGAAAAATCAACGTTACTTTCAACTATCATTCGTAAACCACTTGCTGCAATAATTCCAAAGAGTAAGATTGACACACCTCCCATGACAGGTGTAGGAATGGATGAAATCAATGCTGTAAATTTACCTATGAATGCAAGCACGATGGCGATAACTGCTGCACCACCAATGACATAGATGCTATAAATTTTAGTGATGGCGAGTACGCCGATATTTTCACCGTAAGTTGTACTTGGCGGTCCACCAATAATACTTGCGAACATAGTTGAAATACCATCACCAATAATTGATTTATCTAACCCAGGATCTTTGAAAAAGTTACGACCAACAATCTTATTAATCACCATCTGATGTCCGATATGTTCACTTACTGTAACGAATACCACCGGAATCATGACGAGTACCAATCCTAAATGGAAGGATGGCGTATAATCTTTAAATGGTAAATAAATATGTGGAAAATCTAACCACTTAGCTTGAGCGATGGGTGCGAATTTAACTAAGCCCATAAATATAGAGACGATATAACCTACAATGATTCCAATCAATACAGGTATGAGTGATAAAAATCCTTTAAAGAAGCCTTGTACCACGATTGTGACAATCAACGTAATCATTGCTACAAGTAAATAACTTAAATTATAACCTTTCATGTCTGCAGAATTCTCAAACATTGCCATATTGACAGCTGTCGGTGCCAAACTTAGTCCGATAACCATAATGACTGGTCCTACTACAACAGGTGGTAACAAATGCATTAACCAACCTGTGCCACTTAATCTAATAAATAATCCGATGATGACGTACATCAATCCACTCATAAATAACGCTACGAGCATGTCACCTAAACTATGCGTACTTAAACCTGTAATAATAGGTGTGATAAAGGCAAAACTTGAACCTAAATAAGCGGGTATCTTTGCTCTAGTTATCAATATGTAAATCAGCGTCCCAATACCTGACGCAAGTAATGCTGCTGATATAGGTAGATGCGTTAAGAATGGTACTAATACGGTTGAACCAAACATCGCAAATAAGTGTTGTAAACTTAAGAATGCCCATTGTGTTGGTTTTGGTTTGTCTCTGACATCAAGCACCGGTTTAACGGTACGCTCAAACATTTGTTCATTTTCCATGTTCTTCATTTCCTTTCATAAAAAAATCTCTTTACATCAGTGAATGCAAAGAGACTAAAGCGAAATGGATATATAGCGAATTGTTCATTCGCCCACCACATTTCTAATGAAGTATTCCGTTAAGCATGTATTAAATAACGTTTCATTTGTTGATGCTTACATCATTTATTTACCGTTACTTAACTTATTAACTTCACCTTTTTCAGTCTCTCGTACTGCTTTAAAAGGGATATTATTCAATTATGACTGCATTTTGATCATCAATTTCATCTAAATAAACTGAAACGGATTCATCTCGTGCAGTTGGTATATTCTTTCCTACAAAATCTGCTCGAATAGGTAGTTCTCGATGCCCTCGATCGACGAGTGTTGCAAGTCCAATTTTGACCGGCCGAGAATGTAAGAGTATAGCATCTAGTGAAGCTCTCACAGTACGACCCGTATATAACACATCATCAACAATGACCACAACTTTGTCTGTAATATCTATATCGATATCAAAAGCTTTGATGTCTGATTGCTGAGAGACATTGTCGATATCGTCACGAAAATGTGTGATATCAATTGTTCCAGTTGGCACAACTTGTTGCTCAATAGAATGTATCTTATCTTGGATACGATTTGCTAAAAATGCACCTCGCGTTTTTATACCTAAAAGCACTAAATTATCAGTGCCCTTGTTATACTCTAAAATCTCATGTGCGATTCGAGTGATAGTACGTTGTATTGCAGCTTCATCTAAAATGACTCGTTGTGACATCGTTTCACCTCTTTTAAAATGTGAAAAAACCCCATATCTTTAATAAAGACATGAGGTTAAGGTTACACTTAAAGAAATTAAATAACTTATCGTTAATGAAATTTCTTTATATATAGTTACAGAATTTCGTTGAGATTGAATACAGTTGGTTGCATTCTATAACGAAATCCCTTTAAATGTATACTTATTCCTAATTATCATGTCTTCGAAGCCTCTCTGGACTTTCAATTAAAGACTACGCTTTTCTATATTTAAACTGTTATAAGTTTAAAGCTTTTTAAGAAATAAGTCAATACATTCTCTAAAACGATTAGAATAAGCGCACATTAATTTATAAATTGTCGTCAAAATCTAAATATGTGTATCAATGGCGTTTCTAATGGCAAAAGAATACATGTGAATGAAAGTATACGATAAATAAAAATGGCTTAAGACAATTTCTAATTTGAAACCATCTTAAACCATTTATTTACATTTATGCATCTCTTCGTCGAATATCTTCTAATAAATCTTTAAATTCTTTTGGTAATTCTGAACTTCTTTCAATGTATTCATGAGTGACTGGATGTTCGAATCCAATTACACCTGCATGTAAGGCTTGTCCACCAATATCTAATGTTTTCTTAGGACCATATTTAGGGTCTCCAACAAGTGGGAAACCTATATATTTCATGTGCACACGAATTTGATGTGTACGGCCAGTTTCTAATTCACATTCAATTAATGTATAATCTTTAAAATGTTCTAATACATTAAAGTGTGTGACCGCATCTTTGCCATCGTCTACAACAGACATTGCTTGACGATCATTTTTATTTCGACCTATTGGTGCATCTACAGTACCATAGTCATGCGGAATATTCCCATGTACTAAAGCTGTATATTTACGTTTAACAGTTTTATCCATGAGTTGCTCAACTAAACCACGATGCGCAATATCATTCTTAGCAACCATTAATAAACCTGATGTATCTTTATCAATTCGATGCACAATACCTGGACGAATTTCACCATTAATTCCTGATAAATCTTTAATTTGATACATCAAACCGTTCACCAATGTACCTGTGTAATGACCTGGTGAAGGATGAACTACCATACCTTTAGGTTTATACACAATCGCCACGTCTTCGTCTTCATAATAGATATCTAAGTTTAAAACTTCTGGTTGAATATCCGCTTCTACGACTTCCTTTTCCGTGACAATAATATGATCATTCAATTTAACTTTATAATTGGATTTAATCACTTTATCATTTACTTTAACTAAATCTTCTTTAATCCAATCTTGAAGTTGACTACGTGACCACTCATCATTCATTTCAGATAATAGTTTATCTATACGTTGACCGACTTGACTTTCATCGGTAATCTTAAATTCATATGTTTCCAAGTGTGAACCTCCTTATCCCTTTTTAGTAGTATCTTTCAATAGTGCAATAATGACAAAAATCACACCTATCGTTAAACTAGAATCTGCTATATTAAAAATAGGAAAATCATATCCAAAAATATATGTATCTATAAAATCGACAACCTCACCATTAAAAACGCGATCGATAAAGTTACCTAATGCACCTGCAAATAATAAACTAATTGCAACTTGCATAAATAAATTATATTTAGCTTCTTTAATATAAAACAGCACGAGAACGACTAAAATAACTAAAGTGATAATGTAAAAAAATCCCATTTTACCACTCAAGATTCCCCAAGCAGCTCCGTTGTTTCTATGTGAAGTAATATTTAAAAAATGAGGAATAACTTCATAGGAATCACCTATTTTCATTGAAGTAGCTATGATCCATTTTGAAACCTGGTCAAAAATAATGATTAAAATTGCTATAAGAAGTGAGATTCCAATATAATATTTCTTTTTCATTCATGTGCCTCCATTCAATACAACGTCCCTTTTTGACAACACCTAATATTATATCCTACTCAATGGTATAAAAAAAGGTAATGGGCCAGAAATATAATTCTGAAAAATTAATTTTGTCGTCCCACCTTTTCATGGATAAAGTTATCAGGGAAGCCTATGATTTCAGTGCTTATATTCATTGTTCTGTGATGCGATTAAATCTGAAATATAAACCATCTGGCCCTTTTAAATCCTTGTGTGTAGTTTCTGGATAATGGAAATCTATCATCGCCAAACCGTAAGTATTCTCATTATCTACGCGTTTTGTCCCAGATAACCATTGATTCATTGCTAAGTGATTATAGTAATGATTTGAAGCTAAAAATAGAGAATAATCATCCATGTATGCTGATTCCTCTAAACCAAAATAATTAAGATAGTATGATTTAATTTCTGAAATTCTAATCGTCTTGAGATGCAAGGAGCCTAATTTGGCCTCATCTGGTATACCTTGCCATCCTTCGTCAGAAACTTCTTTTAATAATCTAGGCACATTGACAGGAATAATATCCATTTTCACTCTGTGGTCTTCATCATAATTCCAAAATTCAAAATCATGATCAACATAAAATTTTAATGAATTACCCTCTGGATCTTCAATAAACAATGCTGTACCTACACTTTGCTCCCCACCATTTACAGGTATTTCAAAATCACTTAATTGTACTAATAAATCAGCTAGTGAAGATAGCTCTGGTAACAAGATTCCTATATGAAACAGCCCAGCTTCAGACATTAAAGGTTCTCTTCCATTATGAATTTCATTAAATGTAATATATTGATTCGCATGGCCAACTTCATATTGAACAGTCGTCATAGATTCGTTAACAAGATTAAATCCTAAAACTTCTTCATAAAATGCCTTAATCACTTGCTTATCTTTTATATTTATTGTTACACCATTAACAAAATGTGCATCTTTACTATGAAACATCCTACTATCCTCTCAATTTCCAATCACTCTTTATATGTAAAACAATGACTTCACTATTATCATATTTTTAATATTATGCCTAAAATTACACATAAATTCAAATTTTTGCTTTGAAATATTTTGTTTAAAAGATTTTTGAAATGTTAGAGAATTTGAAATTAAGAGATTCACTTAGATGACTTTGTATTGTCAATAAAATAGATCTAATATTCTTTGTCATAGAATCTTTGACCAACTATAAAAAAGAAGCCAATGAGCGTAGGACAAAAATACATTTTAGCAAAAATTATTTTTGAAGTCCCAACCTCATCGGCTATTTGCATTTATTTTAACTCATATTCTTTTTTATAATGTTTCGGTTTTTTATCATATTTATCTTTTAAAACAGCATCTCCCGTCACTCTATTTCCTTCGTCAAGAGAATAAGTATATGTGTTA
>NZ_KV827781.1:657644-682106 GCF_001836225.1 Staphylococcus sp. HMSC036D05
AGTATATGTGTTATAAGGTTCATCTTTAAACGTTACTTGTAAGAAGTTATATCCTGTATTAAATGTATGAATGTTTTCTTCTTTTTTAATTTTTTCTTCCCAACCTTTATGTTTAAAGATACGATGAACTCTTTGATTAAGCTTGTTTTCTTCGTGTTCTTCATGTTTTTTATACATATGTATTCCTATACCAACTAATATTATAACAATTATTAAAACGATTACTACAAGTCCTAAAATTTTAAATATTTTTTTCATTTTAACCTCCTTCAAACATTTTATTTTTTAATATTTAGTAAAATTAATTATTGGTTTTCTTTCACGATATAAGTATTAAAGAAAATGTTCAAATAATAAGAGGTTGCAAAGTATACAAAATAAAAAATTAATCATTCGTTTATTGTGAGGTTCAATTTTAATTACAGTCCCTATATACGCTCAAACGTAGAAGCTAACGCACTTTAATTCCTTGAAAAATTTCAATATATTAACTCATAAAAAAGACACAAACGCCTATATCAAAGCGTTTGTGCCCTTATTTTTAAACAATAACCTATCAAATGAGTAATATTAAACTAAAGTTTTAACCACTTCTTGGCAACGTGGGCAAAGATGATCAAGTTCGCCTACGGAACCTAATTCTTCGCTATAGTTCCAACATCTTTCACATTTTTCACCATCAGCATGTTCAATACGGATGTCACCATATTTGTATGAAGTACCATTTTCAACTGTATCAACAACTTCTACTTGAGAGACAATGAATAATTGTTGAAGATCATTAAATTCTTGTAAGAATTCTGTAGCTTTAAAGGATTCGTTGTTACCGATAATAACTTTAGCTTCTAGTGATTTACCAATCACTTTCTCATTACGCGCTTGTTCTAGCGCACGGTTTACATCGTCACGTAAATCCATCAAAGTATTCCATTTATCAAGTAACGTTTTATCAACGTCAACCACTTCTGGCATGTCAGCTAAATGAACGCTTTCTTCTTTAACATGAGGCGTATGTGACCATACTTCCTCAGCAGTGTGCACTAAGATTGGAGCAAGTAATTTAGTCATATCAACTAAAATTTGATATAACACTGTTTGCATGCTACGACGTTTGTGAGTATCTTTTTTCTCAATATAAAGGATGTCTTTACCATAATCTAAGTAGAAATTACTTAATTCAATGTTAATGAAGTTTTGAACTTCTTGATAGATATTTAAGTAATCGAAATTCTCATAATTATTGATTGTACTTGCAGTAAATTCACGTAAACGATTAAGTAAATAACGGTCTACGTCTAATAAATCATTTTCAGGAATACGATCAGTTTCAGGGTTATAGTCATTAATATTACCTAGCATAAATCTTAATGTATTTCTGATTTTACGATATACGTCAGATGTTTGTTTTAAAATCTCATCAGAGATACGTACGTCAGCTAAATAATCTGTACTACTTACCCATAATCGCGCAATATCTGCACCTTTTTGTTTTACTACTTGGTCTGGAACGATAACGTTACCAAGTGATTTACTCATTTTCTTACCTTCTCCGTCCATAACGAAACCGTGAGATAATAAGAATTTATATGGTGCTTGGCCTCTTGTTGCAACTGCAGTAGTGATTGAAGAGTTAAACCAACCACGATATTGGTCACTACCTTCAAAGTATAAGTCAGCTGGGAAGCTTAATTCAGGACGATTTTCTAACACGCCACGGTGTGATGAACCAGAATCGAACCATACGTCCATGATATCTGTTTCTTTAGTAAATTCACCATTTGGACTACCTGGATGCGTAAATCCTTCAGGTAATAAATCTTTTGCTTCTCTTTCAAACCAGATGTTTGAACCATGTTCTGCGAATAAATCAGCAATATGATTGACTGTTTCTTTCGTCATGATGATGTCTCCATTTTCAGCATAGAATACTGGTAATGGAACACCCCATACACGTTGACGAGAAATTACCCATTCACCACGATCACGAATCATATTATAGATACGTGTTTTACCCCAGTCGACTTTGAAATCAGTATCTTCAATCGCATCAAGAATATCTTGTCTTACTTTACTAATTGAAGCAAACCATTGTGGTGTTGCTCTAAAGATGACAGGTTTTTTAGTACGCCAATCATGTGGGTAACTATGAGTAATAAAGTTCAATTTAAGAAGTGCGCCCTTTTCAGTTAAAAGGTCAGTGACAGCTTTATTGGCTTTATCATAGAACATACCTTCAAATTGTCCGCCTTCTTCAGTAAATACACCTTTGTCGTCTAATGGACTAATCACTGGCAATTCATATTTTTGGCCAACAATGTAGTCATCTTCCCCGTGTCCAGGTGCAGTATGAACACAACCTGTACCTGCATCAGTTGTGACATGATCACCATTGATAACAAGTGACACACGATCTAAGAATGGATGTTGTGCTTCTACATATTCTAATTCTTTACCTGTAAATTCCTTTTCAAGTTGAATAGATTCTTTATCCCATTCTAAAGCTTCTGCTACTGTTTCAGATAATGCTTGCGCAATAATGTATTTTTGTCCATTAACATTGTATTGACCGTATTTAAGTTCTGGATGAACTGTAATGGCAACATTTGATGGAATTGTCCATGGCGTAGTTGTCCAAATAATGAACTTAGCATCTGGATCTACGACACCTTTATCATCTTTAACGTCAAACGCTACATAAATTGATGCAGAACGTTTATCATGATATTCAATCTCCGCTTCTGCTAATGAAGATTCACTTGAAGGCGACCAATATACAGGCTTTTTACCTTTATAAATTAGACCTTTGTCTGCCATTTCACCGAATAATCTAATTTGTGCCGCTTCATATTCAGGAGTGAGTGTAATATAAGGATTATTAAAATCTCCACGCACACCTAAGCGTTTAAAATCTTTCTTTTGAATATCAACTTGTTTAAGTGCAAATTCTTTACATTTTTCTCTGAATTCAGCAATAGACATTTTTTTACGGTCTACACCCTTTTTAGTTAAGGCTTGTTCAATAGGTAAACCGTGTGTATCCCATCCTGGAACATATGGTGCATAAAAACCTTGCATTGTTTTATAACGCACGATAAAATCTTTAATAATTTTGTTAAGTGCATGTCCCATATGTAAACTACCATTAGCGTATGGTGGGCCATCATGTAGAATATAAGATTGATTTCCTTTGTTTTTTTCTAATGCTTTTTGATATTGATCTTCAGCATCCCATTTTTCCTGAATTTGAGGTTCTTTATTAGGCAAACCACCTCTCATTGGAAAGTCAGTTTTGGGCATTAATAAAGTATCTTTGTAATTCATTCTGTTCACTCCTTCTTATGATAAAAAAAGAACTCTAAGTTCAATCAACAGGGACGGCTTAACCGCGGTACCACCCTGTTTAACTCAACTTAGAGTTCTCTCTTAAAGCATATTAAAAATAAAAGCCAGTGATATAAGAAACAAACATGATGTTAGGCTCTCACCATTTCCTAACTCGCTGGAATATGTTAACTGCTTCTTACGCGTCTGTCTTTCTATATCATATCAATAAATTGTTATTTAGAAAATGCATTTTTATAACAAATAAGTTAACAAGGCAACTGAACATGCATCTTTTTTATAAAAACTATCCTGTTACCTATCAATCTTGCCTCAAATCCATTATTGGTTGTTTGAAGTTGAATTTGATGATGTTGATTGAGAATCTGAAGCATTCGCTGATTCAGATGTTGATTCATTATGATTAACTTGCGCATCTGATTGACTATTTTTCATTGCACGTTCTTCAGGTGTTAAATCATTATCATTTAAATGATGAATATCTTCTAAAGTCACTTGTTCAGCATCTAAATCATAATTTAATAAATAATCCCAATCTTCACTCTTAAGTAAATCAAGCTGTGCTTCCACTAACATACGGAAACGAGATCTAAACACTTTAGATTGACGTTTCATGTCTTCCGTTTGGAATGAAAGACGACGTGCTTTTTCAATAGCTTCATTCACAATTTTATCAGCTTGAACTTGTGCTTTAGCTAGTGTTGCTTCAGCATCTTTAGTCGCTGCAAGTTTAGTTTCTTCTCCTACTTTTTGTGCTTGAATTAAAGCATCACTTACAGATTGGTGAACATCTTGATAAGATTTAATATTTGTATCTCTATCTTCAACTACTTTTTCAAGTTGCTTTTTATCTTCTTTAAGGCGTTCAATTTCATTGCTTAATTGATCTAAGTAATTTGCCACTTCAGTAGGTTCTAAACCGTTCTTCACTCGTGTAAACTCTTTATTCTTAATCTCACTTGGTGTGAAAGGCATGTGATATCCTCCTTGTTTCATCACTATACTATTTAAATAATGTTTGATAGGTAATGTGTAATTTATCTTTTTTAGTTCTTCCACCAATTTCTGTGATTTGGGCTCTACCAAATCCTTGGATAGAAAGTAAATCATTCTTCTCTAATTGAAAGTCAGGTGTATCTACAATCGTGTGATTCACTTTGACTCTTTTCTTTTCGATTAATTGTTTCGCTATATTTCGAGATTTACGTATCATGTCTTTTAATACAACATCTAATCTCAACGCACTCACAGTAGCACTTTGAATTTTCCAATTCTCTTCTGATTGTATCATATCTTTTATAGGAATAGAATTAAGTTTAACTGTGGCGCCTTTGATACGCGTTAGTTCAAACATGATATAAGATTCTAAACGCTTTGTCAAAATAAATTGTATCTCATTACCTACCATAATATCACCAAGTTGGTCTCTTTCAATCCCCAATGACATTAATGTTCCAAGTACGTGTTGATGTTGTATATTCACAAACTTCTCTGGATAATCTATTTGAAGGAGCGAAATTTCATAATCTTCTTCTTGTGGTTCATAATAGGAAGGTGCAATGATAGCACGTTTTCTTTCAGCATGTGGTCCCCCGTTATAAGTCACATTTAAATCTTCATAACTTCCTACAATTACTTCTAATATATATTGCCCTCTCGGATCTAAAAATGCTGTAAGCACCGGTGCATAATGACTATCCGCTTGTTCGCATTTATCCATCAATTGATCAATTAATTCTTGCTCTTCATTTCTAAAATGCTGATATATATCGATAATAAACACCTCCTACCGTTCTATTATTTTTCTGAAACGGATTGATTACATATATAATTTGAAATGTTCAAACATGTACATGACAAAAACGAGGTCAAAGTTGTGGTATACTTTGCCTCGTTTACTACATGTATATTATATTAGAAGACGCTTCAAGTTAAGCCATATGTGTAAGAATGATTCTAAAGATCGTTAATAATCCGCGTTGGAATAAAACTAATACAATGATTGCCGCAATTGAAGAAATATCTATAAATCCAATAGGTGGAATAACTTTTCTGAAAGGTTCTAAGAAGGGTTCATAAATCTTCCCTAAAAATTCTCCAACTTTAGATTCTCTGATACTAGGAACCCAAGAAGTGAAGAAATAAACAATCATTCCTATATAATAAACTTGTACTAAGAATAAAATAAATCGGAATATTGTACTAAGCAAACCGATATCCATAATTTAACTCCTTATTCGTAATGTTGCTCCATGCTTTCGATATGATCAGTTATGCTTCCAGCAACTTCCACGTTATCAGGTGTACATAAGAAAATATCAGTACCTACGCGTTGGATATCTCCACCAATGGCATAGACTGTACCACTTAAGAAGTCAATAATACGTTTTGCAGATACTTTATCAATACGTTGTAAATTAACTAATGTAGCACGTCTATTTTTCAACTCATCAGCGATATCTTGAGTATCTGAAAAAACGCGTGGTTCAAATAAGCACATTTTTGAACTTTCCTGCGTTGAATAACTTTGAGACGATTGGTTCATAGTGACAACGTTACGAGAATTACTCTTTGAATTATTATTCATACGATAATTCCTTTCCTCAGATGTAGCATTTTGTCTGTTTGTACTCTTTTGTGGTACAGATTTAATCGCATTTTGTCTACTTATATTATTTTGTGTTTGTGCTGGTGTCGTATTTTCATTGCGCGACTCCACATCACGATCTTGAGCACGCTCGCGTGATCTAGCAGATTCACGTTCTTCTGGCGCTTCTACTTCTTCTTCATCTTCTACTACAAAAAATCCATTAAATAAATCCTTCAAAGCCAAGGGGCTCACTCCTCTTCTCCTACAAGTTTAGTCCCAATTCTGACAAAGGTTGCACCTTCTTCAACTGCGATTTGATAGTCATTACTCATTCCCATCGATAATTCAGTACATGGTGCATGTTCTAAATTGAATTGTTGAATTTCTTCTTTTTTATGTCTTAAATCGTGAAATATTGATTTAATGTACGAAGCATCATCTGTTAGTGGTGCCATAGTCATTAAACCAACAATTTTGATGTTCTCATAATCTTTTAATTCATTTAAAAATTCATTAACTTCGTCTAAAGCGATACCATGTTTTGATTCTTCCCCAGAAACATTCACTTGCACAAAGCAAGATATGACATGATTTGCTCTTTTATTAATCTCCTTAGCTAAACTTAGGCGATCCAATGCATGAAAATAATCAACTTCATTTATGACGTCTTTGACTTTCCTAGATTGTAAAGAGCCAATAAAGTGAAAAATAGCGTCATCAGGTAATGCTGCTTTCTTCTCTTTGAAGCCTTCTAATCTATTTTCACCAAAGTGTCTAATGCCTGCTTGATAAGCTTCTTTAGCTCGCTCTATTGTAACATACTTTGTCACAGCAATCACGTGAGGTTGTGCTGAAATGGAATTTTTTTCAATATGATTGCTAATTTCTTGTTCAATTTTGTTTAAATTCTGTTTGACACTCATTTGAGTTCCACCTCACTTTACTTTCGTCCTATAAATGCTAACATACGCCCAGTGTTTCCCTTTTCAACTCTATAAGAGAAAAATAATTCTAAGTTCTCCGAAGTAGCATAATTGGTAATATAAATATTCTCAGAAGGCACACCAGCTTCTTCGAGTAACAATGCATTCGCTTTTTTCAAATCAATTCCATGTCTATTTTTATCACGAGTATCAATATATTTTGAGGTATCAATCGTTAGCGTTTCAAATTTACTTTTAATGTCATCATTAATTTCGTATGTATTAGACGTTGATGGTCCGATGACAACCTGTAAATCTTTAAGGTCAAAGTCGATTCTTTTTACCATCTCTTTGACAATTTCACCATACGTACCTCGCCATCCTGCATGAGCTAAACCCACATATCCATGACTTTCACTATAGAAATATACTGGCACACAATCTGCATAACACATCGTTAATAATATATTCGGTTCATAGGTATATATACCGTCTATACCATATAAGTTATCAGTTAACGCTTTAATATTTACCCCTTTATGTTCTTGTGTGATTTTAGCGACTTTATTTTCATGAGTTTGTATAGGAAATACCCAATTTTCTCTATCGAAACCAATGTCACTAGCTAGCATCTTTTGATGCTCAGTAATATTGTCTTGATTGTCATCAACATATCTTGCCATATTAAACGCATGTTCTGGATAAAGACTCAAACCATTCTCTCTTGTTGTGAAACCTAACTTAATATTTTGTGAATGTTTTACGTCATAATCTAAATAATGTTCTTTCTTTATAAATCTTTCCGCCATCATGTTTCACCACCATACGAGAATGTAATTTAAAAGATTGCTAGTCATCATCACAATAAAGTATATTATAAAACTATTATATATCATCTATTCTTACATTTAAACTGCAAGTATATGTATGAGTTTACTTATTTTTAAAGGATGACATCTTACTCACTATTTAAACAAATATTATTTGCTAACCTTCTTCAAATTTGTAAAAAGTAAAAAGCACAAACTAAAAAGCCATCAGACATTTAACTGATGGCTTTTTAAGTGAGTTGTTAAGTATATATTAACGTCTAGTTCTTCTAGAACGTCTTTCTTCTCTATTTCTAATAAAGCTAGGAATATCGTCATCTTTAGTAGTATGACTTCTTTCGCTTACACCTTCTGAAGCTTGTGAGCTAGAAGAATTTGTAGCAAATGAATCCTCTTTCGGTGTAGAGTGACTTTGGTTTGTAGAACCACTGTTCACGCTTGAACCGAAACCAGTGCTTGTAGACTTACGACCTTGAGAAGAAGGTTTATCTTCAAAGCCTGTTGCAATCACTGTAACAACAATTTCATCTTGTAGTTCAGGATTAATAACTGTACCAAAAATCATGTTTACATCTTCATCAGCTGCATCTTGAACAATATCCGCTGCTTCTTGAGCTTCGAATAATGAAAGTGATTCTCCACCTGTAATATTCATTAGCACACCTTGTGCACCAACAATTGAAGTTTCTAATAATGGAGAAGAGATTGCTTTTTTAGCTGCTTCTACTGCTCTATTTTCACCAGAAGATACACCGATACCCATTAATGCAGAACCTTGATTTGACATAATTGTCTTAACGTCAGCAAAGTCTAAGTTCACTTCACCAGATACTGCGATTAAATCTGAGATACCTTGTACACCTTGACGTAATACGTTATCTGCTTCTTTGAATGCTTCCATCATAGGTGTTGATTTATCAACGATATCTAATAAACGATCATTAGGGATAACAATTAATGTATCTACAGCTGCTTTCATAGCTTCAACACCAGCTGCTGCTTGTGTTTGACGCTTACGACCTTCGAAGCCGAATGGACGAGTAACAACACCTACAGTTAAAGCACCCATCTCTTTAGCAATTTTTGCAACAACAGGAGCTGCACCAGTACCAGTACCGCCACCCATACCAGCAGTTACGAATACCATATCTGCACCTTGGATAGCATCTTCAATTTGTTCACGAGATTCTTCAGCTGCTTTTTTACCAATTTCAGGGTTAGCACCTGCACCAAGACCACGTGTCAATTTTTCACCGATTTGGATTTTTGATTCTGCTTTAGACAAGTTTAAAGCTTGTCCGTCTGTATTGATTGCGATAAACTCAACGTTATTCATACCATGGTCAATCATACGATTAACAGCGTTGTTACCGCCGCCACCTACACCGATGACTTTCAATGTAGCTAAATGATTAAATCCTTGTTCAAATTCTAACATTTAAATTTCCTCCTAGTCTTAATGGC
Organism: Staphylococcus sp. HMSC036D05; assembly: GCF_001836225.1. NCBI lineage: Bacteria > Bacillati > Bacillota > Bacilli > Caryophanales > Staphylococcaceae > Staphylococcus > Staphylococcus sp. HMSC036D05. Next base: position 666,794 of record NZ_KV827781.1, read on the forward strand.
CAATAATCATTCAAATAGAGATTTCATTAATTTTTTAAATTTACCTTCTTCTTTTTCTTTACCTTCTGATTGATGATGTTCATCTTCGTGTTGATTTACGCGGTCTTCGTATGTTTCTTCATGAGGTGCTTCAGGCTCTTCCTCATAAGTATCTTTCTTATTTGATTTACGTTTAAACCAATCAAAACCGCTTGATTTAGATTCGTTATCTTTATCATTAGACTCGATAACTTCCTCTTCAAATTCTTCATTATCATGATAACTAATTGTAACATAATCTAATAACTCGTCAAAAGCGATACTACTAGAAATTGTTGAAATTGCAGAAGAGAATTCAGGTTTTCTAATTCCCATTTGTGAAGGTGTATGAATTCTAACTTTTTCACTTACCATATCTTGTAATAATTCTTTTACTCCAAGTAGGTTAGCAGAGCCACCTGTCACAATAAATCCGCCATTTACTTTTGTTAAACCAAGTTCTTGAAGAACATCGAATACTTCAAAGAATATGTCTTCAACGCGTTGCTCAATAAAATCGCTTAAGTCCTTTTGAGTATATTGAACATGTTCTTCACTATCAATTTGGTCTACTGAAAATACATCCTGCTCTGAAGCTGAGTCATAGAAAGCATGACCATATTGATGTTTAATCTTCTCGGCAGTATCATATGTAGTATTTAAGCCTTGAGCAATATCATCTGTAATATCACGTCCAGCCATTTCAATAGAATCTGCATCTACTAATTCGCCACGTTCATAAAATGCGATTTGAGTTAAATCTTCACCAATATCGATGACACATGCGCCTAACTCTTTTTCAGTAGCTGTCAAAATAGATCCATAGTTATAAGCATCAGAGTAAACATCTAATACGTCAACACCACATGCTTCAACACATTTAATCATATTGATTAAAATAGATTTTTGAATAGCTATCACGCCTGCATCTACTTTTAAAGAGTGTCTTGCAATTAATTCTTTAGGGTCTGAAACTTCATTATCTTTATCTACCACGAATCGAATAGGAAAGACATTGATAACTTCTGTCTCAGCTACATCATTTTTATCACGGATACCATCTAACACCGTTTCGATGTGTGTTCCATTAATTTCAGTATCTTCATAAAATTCAATTTCATTTGATTCATCGTATACTTCGGTACCAATGATAGGTAACTTCAAGAATACTTCTTTTATATCTACACCTGAGGCAATTGAAGCCTTCTTAATCGTATCTTTAATTGCTTGTCTCGCAATATCGAAATCGTCAATCAGACCATTTTTGATACCGCTAGTGTAGGTTTGTCCTGTACCTATCACATTTATTCCATTGTGAAATTTTTCGCCTACTATTGTTTTTACACTTGATGAACCTATATCTATACTTACATAGTAATGTTCCTCCATAGATAGGCACCTCCTGACAAATTACTATTAAAATACACTATGTTTAGTTTACAATACGTTGAATAGCTTGTGAACTATAAACACATACTATTACCGAATTTTTTTAATTATTATCTTTTGATTGTTTATTAATTTTATTCAATACACTTTGTAACTCTTCTTTTGCTTCACTTTCTTGTTGTGTCGATTTTGTTACATTCTGATCAGTTTCTGATTCAGCTCCTGATGAACCTCCATAAGGAATAAATGATGCACCTACTGATAAATCAATGTATCCATCCGTTTTAAGGTTACCAGAATCGTCTCTACTTAGCGATTGAGACATCTGCGGATAATATTTCATTTTATTAGCAATTGTTGTAATATCTCCTACAACTTGAATATCATCCTTTGTAAAAATCTTTATTCTATTTTGCTTATTCTTTGCTGGGGCATAGCTTACTTCGGCAATCATACTCCTAACTTCTGGTGACATTTCAGATAAAGCTTTAATCATACTTGTTTTTTTGTTGCCTTTGAAACCATCAATGATTGGACCATCGTGTGAAACATCATCACTATAGTCTTTTAATTCTTTGCCATCTTCGATGATTGGCACATAATTATCTTTGTTTTTTTCTAAACCGACTACCTGATACTCTGTCACTTTAACATTTAAAGTATTAGGTAATTGTTTATGAATTTCTACGTCTTTGATTAAAGGGTTTTTCTTTAAATTATTAATTGCTTTACGCTTACTAAACGTATACATTCTAGAATGAGAAGTAACATGAAGTTCTTTATTAATTTTACTCGTGCTCACGTTGTTATTACCCTTAACATTCACATTTGAAATCTTGCTCAGTGGTGTGAACATATATAGTAAGAAAATAACAATCAATAGTACTAATAGCGTAATAATTGTATATTGAATCCTCTTTTGTCGTTGTCGACGTAACGCTCTTTTTTCTTCAAGCGTCATAGGTCTATTAGGCTCGACCTGTTGATCTTTATTACCTGACGAACGCTTATTTTTATTTATAAACGGTAATGAGCCAAGCAAACCTTTCTTTTTATCCTCTTTTTTATCTTGCGCATTGTCCTCAGTTGATTTGAGTTCATTATCGCTATCAGAAGAAGCCTCTTTATCTTCTTGTTGATCAGTCTCGTTCTTCTCTTCAAGATTGTCGTTATGTGCTTGTGATTCATTAAGATTGTCATCACTATCCACATCGATCGTCTCATCTTGTTTAGTATCATTACTTTTATCTAAGGCATCATGAGGTGAATCTTGATTTGAACTATTCTCAACATTTTGTTCTAAATGCTTATCTTGAGTATCGTCCTCTCTTTGATGTTCATGATTTGCCAATTCCTCTTCGTTCACTTTATCGCCGAAACGTTTTCTTTTACGATTTCGAAAGTCTTTATTTCTTCTGAAAAGCCCTAAATCATCGTTATCGCTTTCTTCTCTTTGATGTGAAGTGAAATCTTCTATACGCGACACTTTATCATTACTATGTTTATTTTTTTCATCCATGAGCATTCACACTCCTTAATAAGATGGCAAGTGTGCTCGGAATCTTTCGATAAATTTCTCACCACGTTCTTCAAATGTATTATATTGATCCCAACTTGCACAAGCTGGTGATAGTAACACCACATCATTTGGTTCAATTACTTCTTGAATCTTATCAACAGCATCTTCAACGTCTGTAGCTTTGATTACGTATTTACCTTGGCTATTACCTAGTTTAGCAAACTTTTCCTGAGTTTCGCCAAAAACAACCATAATACGAACATTATTCATATATGGAATTAACTCATCAAAGTCATTGCCTCTATCTAATCCACCACATAACCATATAATAGGTTGTTTAAATGAATTTAAAGCAAATTGTGTAGCTAAAGTATTAGTTGCTTTGGAATCATTGTAGTATTTATTCGTACGATTTGTACCAATGTATTGAAGTCTATGATCAATTCCTGAGAAAGTTGTCAGACTATCTACGATGGCTTTAACTGGTACGCCTGCCAAAATGGCAGCTAATACTGCAGCCAAAATATTTTCTAAGTTGTGCTCGCCTGGTAAAACTAAATCTTTAACATTTATGATACGAATGCCATTATATACAATGAATCCGTCTTTAATATAAATACCGTCCACTTCTTGCTGAGTAGAAAAATACATGGTTTTCGCCTTAAGATTTTCCGACTCAATTAAATGTCTTTGATGATAATTACAAATTAAGTAATCATCTTTAGTTTGGTTTTTATAAATTTGTTTCTTCGCGTTTTGATAGTTCTCTAATGTTTCATGATAATCGAGATGTGCTGAGTAAATATTCGTAATAATTGCAATATGAGGTCTATACTTTTCAATTCCTAATAATTGGAAAGAAGAAAGCTCTGTAATTAAATATTCATCAGGACGAGCCTCTTGAGCGACTTTAGAAGCAACATATCCAATATTTCCAGATAGACGACCTGTTAATACACTTTTTTTAAACATATCACCGATAAGTGACGTGACAGTTGTCTTACCATTTGTACCAGTTACTGCAATAATTGGCGCTTCTGATATAAGATAACTTAATTCTACTTCAGTTAATATTTTTAATCCTCTACGTACAGCTTCGTCGATAATTGAAACAGTGTAAGGTATACCAGGATTCTTAACAATAATTGGATTATTATCTAGTAAAGATAAAGGATGTCCGCCACTTACGACTTCGATGCCCATTGATTCGAGATCTTTAGCGTGTGCATCCTGTGAAAGATCCTTGCCATCATTCACTATGACATTCGCACCTAATTTAGCTAATATTTTTGCTGCTTCATATCCACTTTTAGCTAATCCTACTACTAGAACATTTTTATTTTCTAATTCTGTGTAATTTAGCATTCTAATGCACTCCAATCCATAATCCGATTAATCCTGAAATTAAACCTACCGTCCAAAATACAGTTACAACTTTCCATTCACCCCAACCACTTAATTCGAAATGATGGTGAATTGGACTCATTTTGAAAATGCGCTTTTTAGTTAATTTATAAGAAGCAACTTGTAACATTACTGATAAGGTTTCAATAACGAAAACTAAACCGATAAATATAAGTGACAGCTCTTGATTAAGCATGATTGAAACAGTAGCGAAGATACCACCTAAAGCTAAACTACCTGTATCCCCCATAAATACCTTTGCAGGATTTAAGTTATAAGGAAGGAAACCTAATAAAGCAAATACCATGATAATACAGAATATACCAATAGCTGGTGAATCAAGAATAAAACTCATAATCGCATACATTGCAAATCCTATAATAGATAATCCTGTAGCTAATCCGTCTAATCCATCAGTTAAATTCACCGCATTTGAAAATCCAACTTGCCAGAAGACAATGAATAAGACATAGGCAAATGATAATGGGATATCGAAGTTAGAAAATGGAATATGTAAATTTGTAGTAAAATTGATTAAATGAAATACGTCACTTAATACAAAGAAAATAACTGCAATTAATATTTGAGCTAAGAATTTTTGTTTACTTGTTAAACCTTGGTTGTTCTTTTTAACTACAATAATGTAATCATCAATGAATCCGATTAATCCAAAGCCTATAGTAACGAATAATAACAAGATGATTGGATTTGATTTATCAACAAAAATAATCGCAATCACAGAAGTAATAATGATACTAATTAAAAATGTAAGCCCACCCATCGTAGGTGTTCCTGTTTTTTTCATGTGGCTTTGTGGACCTTCTTCTCTAATGCTTTGTCCAAACTTCATTCTTTTTAAAGTTGGAATAAGCACTGGAACTAATATAAATGTTATGAGTAGTGCGATGATCGCATATATAAAGAACATATGAATCTCCTTTTCTTCACTTTCTAATTTTTACTCGTTTGATTGTAAATAACCTTTAATAGTTTATCAGTTTTCTCTTTGTTTTCATATAAAACTTAAAATATTAATAAATAAGGTTGGGACCATTTCTAAGTTAATCCCTAAAATGATAATCCCAACCTCATTTGTTTACTCAGTTCCGTTAACTATCGTCATTGGAACTTGATTTATTATTTGAATTGCTATTGGAGTCTTTTTTAGAGTCAGAACTTGAACTATTCTTTGAATCTGATTTTGAAGATGAGTCTGATTTATGCTTATCTGATGATTTATCGTCAGATTTTGATTGTTTATCAGAACCCGTATCGTCAGACTCGTCATCGTTTTCATCTGTCTTGTCTGCTGATAAAGTAACTTCAATTTTGTCTTTACTTTTCAATGTTTGACCTTTAGTTACATTTTGATTTGTAACGAAACCATTACCTTTAGTTGAAACTTTGATGTGGGTCAGGTCTTCGAATGCTAACACATCTTCCTTAGTCCAACCTGTCATATCAGGCATTGTTACATCACCATCAGTGAGTAATAATACTTTACTGTGTGGCAATATTTTAGTGCCTGCTTTTACAGATTGCGCTTTAATTTGTTTGCCACTACCGATTGTAACTGGTTTAAGCGATTGAGCATTCAAGCTATCCTCTGCTTTTTGCATTTCTTGACCTTCAACATTCGGTACCTTGCTGTAATCTGCTTTTGATGTAGAGTCGCTTGATTTACCAACATTTAGATACTTAAGTGTATTCTCCATGATTGGTTTAAATGCTTTACTTACACCCATTTCATAAGCTTCTTCATCATTTTTCTGAGCTAAACTCATACCAGCATAAACAATGACTTTCGGGTTCTTCTTAGGTGCATCACCGATAAAGCTTACAAAGTATGGATTTTCACCTTTAACGTAACCTCCACCATTTGAATCGGCCACTTGTGCTGTACCTGTTTTACCCTCAATATCATAGCCTTTAACACGATAATTCATTGCATGACTTTGTTTACTGTTAACAACTTTATCAAGTTCGTTTTCTACTTTTTTGGCTGTATCTGCAGTCACTGGTTTACCTGCATATTGTTTTTCCCCACTATAGTAATTTTTCTTAGTGACAGGGTTGTCAATACTACTAACAAACCAAGGTTTTAGCATATTTCCTTTATTAAAGAAAGCTGATTGCGCTTGAATCATTTGTACCGGCGTTACTGTCGTAGATTGTCCAAATGCAGTTGTTTTTTGTTGCAATTCATTAGACCAACCAATATGCCCAGCTGCTTCGCCATCAAACATTCCGCCTGTTTTTTTACCAAATCCAAAGCGTTCATACCAAGATTTCATTTTATCAGCGCCTACTAAGTCTTGTAAGTGCATCATCAATGTATTGGATGAATAAGTAAATCCTAGTGACATTGGGATTCTACCCCAACCTGTTTTATTCCAGTCTGAAATCTCTGAGCCCATGATATCTCGATGTCCTGACTTATATTTTTCATCTGGTTTAAACTTACCTTCTTGAATTGCTGCAGCTAAACCGTATGTTTTAAATGTTGAACCAGGTTCATACGTGTTTTGATATAAGTCATTTGCCCACTTTTTACCAAAGTCTTTTCCTGTTTCTGGATTAAAAGTAGGACGCTGACTGTAAGCGAGAATTTCTCCTGTTTTTGCATCCATCACTACAGCGAATAAGTCTTTAGGAGCATATTTTTCTACCATACCATCGAGCGCTTCTTCGACGAAGACTTGAATATTAGAATCAAGTGTTAAATGAACGTCATCTCCACGCTTAGGTTGTTGTTCTTTTTTAGTATTAGGAGCAATATAACCCCAAATATCTTGAATATATTTAAGTGCGCCTTGTGTACCGTTTAAATAACTATTGAAAATCTTTTCAACACCTAATGCTCCGTTTAATTGACCAGTGTCTGGATCTTTTTGTGCCATTCCAATTAAATGGGAAGCAAAATTGCCATTAGGATAGAAACGTTCTGTCTCTGGATATAGTGAAATACCAGGCATATCCATTTTTTCAATTTTTTCTTTATCTTGATAAGTCAGATTTGTACCTTTTTGACCGAATTCCACTTGGAAGGCTTTTTTCTGATTTAAACGTTTTTCAATTTCACTAGGTTTCATATCTATAACTTTAGATAATTGTTTTGCTGTTTTCTTTTTATCAACGACATGACGTGGTTTTTTACTATTTTGACTCGCCTTTTTATCCACGACTGCTACTACCTTGTATCTTTCGACATCTTCGGCTAGAACTTTACCATTTCGGTCATATATCTTTCCTCGTTCTGGTTGTTCCGAATTTTTTACTAAATACTTTTCATTTGCCTTCATCACTAAATCCTGACCATTAGAATGACCAGTAATCATAATGTATGAGAACCTTAAAACCAATATAAAAAAGAGCAGTCCGAATAAACCAACTAGTAGGACTGCCCCTATTTTATTTTTTTTAATTTTAATTTTTCGCTTCGCCATTATTACGCACTACCTTTACATTGTCGTTCTGTAGGCTCATACCTTGTTTTTTAGCCTTATCGTAAATGCGTTCATAAGAAGAGTTTTTCTTGATTTCAGATTTTAATGCGCTGTTTTCACTAGATTGTTTTTCTATTTTTTGATCTAAATCTGCAATTTTTCCTCGCGTGTCGTACGCATCCATTTTTAAAGATAGCATATATATACTAATCATGGCAATTACAGTAATAAGTGTTATGTATAAAACTTTTTCGAATCTAGTTAATTGTACAACCACTTTTCTTTTGACTGTTTGTTTCTCAGGACGAGATTGCGGTTGTCTTTGTGGGATACTGGTTTGTGTTGCTTCATCATAGGGTTGATAAATTTTTTCTACAGCCATTTCAATTACTCCTTATTTTAAAATTTCTGCAACACGTAGTTTTGCACTACGCGCACGATTGTTTTCGTCTAAATCTTCTTCAGTAGCGGTTATCGGTTTGCGATTTACACGTTTTAATTTCGGCGAGTATGCTTCAGGAATAATTGGTAATCCTCTCGGAACTTCCGGTCCTTTTTCGTACTCTTGAAAGATTTGCTTACATAAGCGATCTTCCAATGAATGGAACGTGATGACCGAAATTCTTCCGTTCACCTTTACATTTTCAATTGCTTGTTCAATTGAATCTTCAAACGCGGATAATTCATCGTTAACAGCTATTCGAATTGCTTGAAAAACTCTCTTAGCAGGATGACCGCCTTTACGTCTTGCTTTCGCGGGTATGCCTTCTTTGATGATATCGACAAGTTGTAAAGTCGTCTCAATCGGTTGTTGTTCACGATTCGCTTCAATTCTTCTAGCAATTTGCTTTGAGAACTTCTCTTCTCCATAACGATAAAAAATCTTAACTAATGCTTCGTAGGACCATTCATTCACTACTTCGTATGCAGATAATGATTGAGTTTGATCCATACGCATGTCTAATTTCGCATCATGATGATAACTAAATCCTCTTTCAGGGACATCTAATTGCGGACTCGAAACACCGAGGTCATAATAGATGCCATCTACCTTTTCAATGTTGAGTTCTTTTAAAATATTCGTTAGTTCTCGAAAGTTGTTATGAACAAAAGTGACTTTGTGCAAATGTTCTTTTAAAACTTCCTTTGCATTTTCTATGGCTGTTAAATCTTGATCAATCGCTATAAGTCTACCTTCATCATTTAATTGATTAAGTAAATAAAGGGCGTGCCCTGCACCACCAAGCGTACAATCAACATACACACCATCTTCTTTTATATTTAAATAATCAATGGTTTCGTTTAACATAACGCTGATGTGATGAAACACTTTAATTCCTCCATTTAAAAATCAAAATCTATTAAATCTTCAGCAATATCTTCGAAACTATCTTCAGATTCTTCATAGAAATCGTTCCAAGTTTCTCTGTCCCAAATCTCAATACGATTTGAAACCCCAATTACTGTACATTCTTTGGTTAAATTAGCGTATTTCCTTAAATTTTGAGGAATGTTAATACGCCCTTGCTTATCTAGTTCAACTTCAACAGCACCAGAGAAGAACATACGCATAAATTTACGTGCATCTTTTTTAGTCATAGGTAAGGTCTTCATCTTCTCTTCAATTTGTTGCCATTCTTCAAGCGTGTATCCAAACAAGCATTTATCAAGGCCTCTAGTGATAATAAAACGTTCATTTAAGTCATAACGAAACTTGGACGGTATAATCATACGTCCTTTTGTATCTAATTGATGATCGTATTCTCCCATGAACATTTTTTATCACCTCACCTTATTTATAATTTACCACATCTCCCCACTATCCTCCACTAATTATGCAAAAATAGTTCAAATTATTTGCTCAAACACAAAAAAGCCCATTTTATCAAAAAGATAAAATGGGCTTAAACGCCGTTATATCAAGGTTTTATAATAATATGATCAAAAGTGTAATGAAGTGGTGGATAGGTGGAGGGACTGAACACATTTTTCCCAAAATCATTCATAATTTGTAACGAATTCCAAATTCTTTCTTGTAATCCACCCATTGGATGGAGAACTTCATTAATTTCTCTAAATTGACGCATGCTAATATCATTTTCTCTTTCTACATTTAGCAAATACCGTTTTAATAAGTAATCGTATTGTTTTTGATGAATTTCATTATTCTTTTCAATTAGCATTTCATTATCATGGTTTCCTGCAACTTGTAATTTGAGTTTATCTGTAAGTTGCTGTTGTTGAACTTTCATTTCTTCCACTTGAGAAATAAGTTCATTAGAGGCTTGTTCACGTACAAATCGTTGTCTATCATTCTCCACACCGTTTGAAATAATTGTTTCGGTAGTTAAATCATATTGAGAGAGCAATTTCTCAGTTCTTTCATACATGTAACTTATTCTTAATCTTGGTAATACTATTGGCATTTCGACTTTTAAAAGTTGAAAAACTTCTTTAAGTTCGGCCCAATACTTAATTTCACTTGGTCCACCAATATATGCCACTGTATTAAACAACCATTCTTCCATTATAGGACGTGTTACTACATTATTAGATATTCTTTCAGGTTCATTATCAATGATTTCTAATATTTCTTCTTTTGAGTAACTATTTTCAGATTTACTTGTTATAAACTTCCCATTTTTATAAGTTAGCAACTGTCTCATGTTATCTTCGTGAATGAATAAATGAGTATTTGTCTCAGTTTGAATCATAGGAGTTAAACCTTGCGCTTCTGTATTGTTTTGTGTCTCACGAAAAGCTTGATCTAACTCGTCGTGCTGTTCTAACATTTCCTTAAGAATTGGTCTTTCCATACGTCTTAAATCTGTATATTGTGCATCTATAAACAGAACGCCATATTCTTTAAACACCTCATGTAAAAGGCCTTTGAAAATATCGGTCCAGTTATTGTAGCGATGAATTATGTTCTTGCACATTTCATATACTTCTAAACTATGCGTCGTCTCCTTTAATTCTTTAAAAAAGCTATCTAACGCATCAATCAAAGCATCTTTATCAGGAGTAAAACGAGAGACATTACTTTCAGGTGGAGTCATAGTATGATATTTGATTTTATTAAGAGAGGCTTTTTTATCATTGAATACATAGGTATGATTCACTTCATCAAAATCATGATCCTCTCCAGCAATCCAAAAAACAGGAACAATTTGTTTATGATATTGTTCTGACAATTCATTACACAGCGTTACGATTGAAAATATTTTATGAAAAGTATACAAAGGACCACCAAACAATCCTGCTTGTTGCCCACCGATGACTACTTTTGCACCATTTGCTAAGGCATCTAAGTTCTCAATTTGTTGTTTTGTTAAATCCAAATCATTCATATAAGATTCTATGACGTTGGCTAACTCTGTTTCTCTTCCATTATTTGGCGTCGCTAATCTTCTTGCAAAGCTATCTTTCTTACTTGCATCGTATTCGAAAAATCGTGTGATTTGAGAATCGCCGTTTTTTATTTTATTGATAAACTGATTATCTTCATTTAACTTTATTACATTGCAATTCATGTTTTTACTCCTTCAGTAGCACTATTACTCATATAGTATAAAGACTAAGCGCTTTGATGACAATTTAACGGCTTAAAAGAATTTATATAAACACTTATTAAAACTTAAAATTTCTATTATTTTAAATAAATGAAACTCACCTTTAAAATAGGGTATAATAAAGAAAAGAAACAAAGGGGGAGTAAAATATGAGTGAGGTAAAACATTTAGAGATTAATTATAAAACAGACGAACTTTTCGAAGATTTTAGAGAGTTCGGAAATAAAGATCTTTATATGGTTGAAGAGTTAAAAGGACAAATGATTGACGCAAGTTCTGACTCACCTTTTTATGGTATCTTTGTCGGAGATAAATTAGCAGCAAGAATGGCATTGCTTGATAAAGGTGAAGTTGAAGAAACCTATTTCCCAGATTGTGAAGACTATATTTTATTATGGAAATTAGAAGTATTAGAGAAATACCAAGGTCGTGGTTATGCTAAAAAACTCATCGACTTCGCTAAGGAAAAAGACAAACCAATTAAAGCAATTGCGCGTAATAATTCAAAGAATTATTTCTTGAAACAAGGTTTTGAAGATGTAGAAGCTAAAAATCCAGAAGGTCATGATATTTTAATTTGGAAACCGTAATTATAACTATGCCTTTGATTAAAGTGAACATTGTAATTTAAATTCTTTGTTCAAATGTCATTAAAAAACTGAATAAAAATGTCTTATTATTAATTGATAAATAGCGCATTATTATAATAATAGCCCTTAAAATGAACTTTTAAATACATTCACTTTATGGGCTATTATTTATGTGTAATAATCTTACGCTATCATTTTTTGTCGGAAAGAAATTAATTTTTCATTTTCTCATCTATTATTCAACTATATCGATAAGTTCTGATAAATCACTTATTTCATAATGTGGTTGAATATCAGTTTGATTTATTTTATTCCGTTTATTAAACCAACACGTTGCAATATTTGCATTTAATCCTCCCATAATATCAGAAGTCAATGAATCCCCAACTATCATTGTTTATTCCCTTTCATTTTCTCCGATTTTTTCGAAAATGTAATCAAAAAACTCAGGCATAGGTTTTTGATAACCTGTTTGTTCCGAAATAAAAATCCCATCAAATATCTCATTAAAATTGGTCTGTGCAATTCGACGCTGCTGCGTTATTGTCACTCCATTAGTAACAATATATAAACAGTGATTGTGTTGAAGCTGTTCGATAGTTTGAATAGTATGATCAAAAAATTTTAAAGGTGCTTTGGCTAATTCGTCTCGAAATATTTCATCAGCTTCTTTACCATTAACTTCAATTTGATAGTCTTTAAAATAATTGATGAATCTGTGTGATAAAACTTGTTCTTTAGTTAATTTATTTTGTTGAAAAGCTTCCCAATGCGCTTGATTGACCTTTCTAAAATGTAGAAAATCTTTTTCACTAGGAAAATGGTGATACTGATGTGCCATATTATAAAAAGCCTTCTCCTCAGCATCAAAAAAATCTACAATTGTATCATCAAAATCTAAGAATATATTTTTATATGTCATTACTAATTCTCCTAGTCCAAATATGATTAAAGTAATTCATACATTTCATATTATCAAATATTTTGACATTAAAAAAAGACCAGAGCGCTTGCCCTGGTCCATTTATATATTAAGAAAATTAGAATCCGAATACTTTACCTAATAAGCTGATTCCATTTTCTGCAATTCCTACGATGCTTGTACCTAATTTTGCCCAGTCTTGATCTTGTCCTGCTTTAACTGCATTTGCAATTGCGTCTGCTAATTTTGTCATGAAAATCTCTCCCTAACTTTTAATAAGATTGATAATTTAGCGTGAAAATTAACCGCCAAATACTTTGCTTAATAAACCAATACCATTTTCAGCGATACCAACGATACTAGTTCCTAATTTTGACCAATCGTGGTCTTGTCCTGCTTTTACTGTATTTGCGATTGCTTCTGCTAATTTTTCCATTCTTATCTCTCCCTTTAGTAATTGATTATTGTAATATTTGTAATTTGTTTAACTTAGAATCCGAATACTTTACCTAATAAGCTAATTCCGTTTTCTGCGATTCCTACGATGCTAGTTCCTAATTTTGCCCAATCGTGATCTTGTCCTGCTTTTACTGCATTTGAGATTGCTTCTGCTAATTTAGTCATGAAAATTTCTCCCTTTCTTTATTTAAATTTATTTATTATCCACCGAATACTTTAGTAAGTAAGTTAACACCATTTTCTACGATATCTACAATGCTTGTACCTAATTTAGTCCAATCGTGATCTTGTCCTGCTTTTACTACGTTTGCGATTGCGTCCGCTAATTTTTCCATGTTAATCTCTCCTTAATATTTGTATTAATATTTAAAAATTAAGCACCGATTAATTTAGAAATAACACTTACACCGTTTTGAACGATGTCTACGATGCTTGTACCTAATTTAGTCCAATCGTGGTTAATACCAGCATCTACAGTATTTTTAATTGCGTCGAATAATTTTTCCATTACAAACACTCCTTATAGTATATTAGAATAATGCGTGAGTTAATTAATTTAAAACGATGAATGAACTTGTGTTGTTTGTTTATCTATCGTTTTGTTACTTATACTATAAAGCCCATATGGCACAATTTGTTCATATTTTCTTAAGACGGCAATTAAAGGTCATAACTGTCGAATGTAAACGTTTACACAACAGTTTGGCATTCATCACTGTATTGTTTGCAATTTAATTGTTAAAAATTCCTTGCACCTTTACAATTAATTAACATTTAAGGATAAAATGCACTGCTATAGTGAAAAATATAAACATTTTTTATAAGTCAGCTATTGCTAAAAGCCTCCTGTTTAGATATAATAATTCTTGTGTTAAAAAATGTCCTGGTAGCTCAGCTGGATAGAGCAATGGCCTTCTAAGCCATCGGTCGGGGGTTCGAATCCCTCCCAGGACGCTAATAACCTAAAGTTAAACACTTTTCGACATTGAGAACTCCGTAACGACGGAGTTCTTTTTATTTTGTCTATTAATAGCACACTATATAATACAAACCTAAACTGCACCAAGACTTCACCAAAAATGTTGTGAAACAAAATTAGTTCCTACCATTGTATGTTTGATTTTTTGAGGTATAAATAAAAAACCACGCCTTTTAGTGACGTGGTTAATAATTGAAGTACAATTATGATATTTCTATTCCATATAATACATAAAATTTATTTTTGTAAAATCTTTCCTTTGTTAGCGACTATTATTCCATTTTCAGGTACATCTTCAATAACTAAAGCCATCGCTCCAATTTTAGCATTATCTCCAATTGTCACATCCCCAATTATAGTCGCTCCAGCACCAATTAACACATTATCCTTAATTACTGGTGTTCCACCTTTTGAATTGCCTCCAATAGTTACGTTTTGGAGTATCTTACAGTTTTTTCCGATAACTGTTCTTTCATGTATAACACAACCTAAACCACTGTGAGCGAATTTAGTACCTTTTCCAATTTTAACGCTTTTAGGTATATCAGTTGAAAACAATGCTCTGTTAAACCATTGCATAACTCTAGGTACGATTGGAACTTTCTTCTGATATAATTTTGTTGTTAAATGAATCGATTTGTTCATTAATGACATATTTTTCTTCTCCTCGAACAATAAAAGTGTATTACAGACTATAATTATAATACACTATTTACTTTTCATTTTATATGTATAAATATATGCAGTCTGAGATATAGTCTTTGATACGCTCCCTCCAAAGTGACATTTAAAAATGAAAACTTTAAAGGAATCACTTCGATTTAATATCTCAGCCTCTTTAAACATATAGGAAGTATATATAGATGAATTGAAGTTGCACATATATCAAGCTCCTATCGATTCTAGTCATCTTTGCTGGTGGGTCTTCAACATAGAAAATTTTTTTTAAAGAAATTTTGCAAACAATGCAAATTGAATGAGGGATAACGAAAATAATTTTGCTAAATTATATTTC
>NZ_KV827781.1:682206-708490 GCF_001836225.1 Staphylococcus sp. HMSC036D05
GAAAATAATTTTGCTAAATTATATTTCTGTGTCACTCCCTTACCATGCTTAACTGTTTAAATAACTATCTTAACTGTATCGATAACTTTATTTTCTCTATTTCTAAAGTTTAGTTTTGCTTGCTTATTCGTATCATCAATAAGCAGTTCGGCAAATGTCTCTTCTATATTACTTCGTGATTGTGAAATACTACCTGGATTAATGACGTGAATTCCACCAATATTTTCATATTTAGCTATATGAGTATGTCCATAAAATGCAAATTGACAAGCGAGAGATTTAGCCTTTTCAGCAAGTTTCATGCGTGTGCGATTAACATCATAAAAATGACCATGTGTATAAAAAGCTTTAATACCGCTATTTTCAATTATTTCTTCCTCAGGAAACTCAGGATAAAAATCACAATTGCCTTTTACTCTATGATATAAACTTAATTCCGTATCATCATATTGAAATTGAGAATCTCCTAGATGAAGAAATACATCTGCGTCTTTGTGCGCTTCAAACACTTCATATAGAATCCCTGCTTCATTATGATTATCACTCACTATAATCCATTTAGACATGGTTCTCACCTTCTAAGTATGCATTCAACTTTTGAATCGCATTACTTCTGTGACTTATTTTACTTTTTTCTTCATTAGATATTTCTGCCATAGTACGATCTTTATCAGGTACAAAGAAAACGGGATCATACCCGAAGCCATTCTCTCCACTTCTTTCACGAGTTATCTCACCAGAAACTGTTCCTTTAAACGTTTTGGTTTCTTCACCTGGGGCACTCATGCTAATAACACAAACAAATTGCGCACGACGGTCGGACTCATTTTCCAAATTAGATAATAACTTATCAATATTGGCATCGTCGCTCTTATCTAAACCTGCATAACGTGCGGAATATACACCAGGCTCCCCATCAAGTGCGAAGACTTCAAGACCACTATCATCAGCAATCACTCGTTTATTAAGTACTTTAGCCGCTGCTTCTGACTTTAATATTGCATTCTCTTCAAACGTCGTACCAGTTTCTTCCACATCGAAGTCTTGAATCAGTTCAGAAATACCAATCACGTGATCATCTTTAAATATCGCTTTAAAGTCATTAATTTTACCTTGGTTGTTTGTAGCAATGACAATATCTTCCATAGTCATCGGTTCCCCCTTTATCTAGTTATCTAAAGTAATTCGTTCAACATGTACATTCATCTTTAGCCATTCAGCAATAATGTTCTCAATGTGTGTCGTATCTCCAGTAGCGAAGAAACGGTGTTTTGGATGTTCAGTATAACTTGCATGTTCGTTACTGAATGTTAATAATGCGCTCACTTCACGTGCCGTTTCTAGTCCAGAAGAAATAACAGTTTTTGTACCGTCAAAGTAATCATAAATTGGTTTATAAAGTAATGGATAATGCGTACATCCTAATATGACTGTATCCGCATCACTATTTCTCCATTGTTTCAATGTTTGGTGAATGACAATACTTGTAATCGTTGGGTCGTTGTATCTCATTTGTTCAACTAATGGAACGAAGCCTGGACAAGCAACACCGTATACATTCACATTGGGATTAATCTTTTTAATATGTGTACGATATGCTTCAGATTTAATTGTACCTTCCGTACCTAATACTAATACATTTTGATTTTTGGTCGTCATAATGGCTGTTCTTGCACCAGGTTCAATAACGCCAATAACAGGGATAGGCAGTAATTTTTGTAAATGTTCCAATGCGACGGCAGTTGCAGTATTGCATGCAATCACTAACATTTTGATATTAAACTCCATTAATTTTTGAGCTATTTCAGTAGTAAACTGTTTCACTTCTTCACCGGGTCTAGGACCATATGGACATCGGCCGATATCACCAAGATAATATATCGTTTCGTTAGGTAATTGTCTCATTATCTCTTTAGCTACCGTTAAGCCTCCTACACCGGAGTCAATAACACCTATAGGTTTATTCATATGTCTTCATCCTTATTTTTTCAGTTAACTTTCATTTTATCACAATGGACTTTCGCTGTTGATTATTACGATTTTTGCTTCAATATTTATTTTTTAAAATAACCGCAATATCGATGAATGTTATTTTTAATCATTCAATCTTTCAAGCCTTTATTTTCAAAATTAAATAAAAATACAAAAAACGACTAAGACTTGATAGCCTTAGCCGTTACATTATATATATTAATCTACTTTGTGATCAGAACCGAAGAATGATTTAAACATATGGAATGAAGTTTCTCGGTTTAATGCTGCAATTGAAGTTGTTAAAGGAATACCTTTAGGACAAGCATTCACACAGTTTTGAGAGTTACCACATTCTTGTAAACCACCTGTGCTCATTAATGCATCTAAACGTTCATCCTTAGTCATTGAACCAGTTGGATGTAAGTCGAATAGACGTACTTGTGAAATCGCTTGAGCACCTACGAATTTATTATTAGGTGTTACGTTTGGACATACTTCCAAGCAAACACCACAAGTCATACATTTAGATAATTCATATGCTGTTTGACGTTTTTTCTCTGGCATACGTGGTCCTGGTCCTAAATCATAAGTACCATCGATTGGGATCCAAGCTTTCATACGTTTTAAGTTGTCAAACATTCTTGAACGGTCTACTTGTAAGTCACGAATCACTGGGAATGTGCTCATTGGTTCTAAACGAATAGGTTGTTCTAATTGATCAACGATGGCAGAACATGATTGTCTCGCACGACCATTGATTACCATTGAACAAGCACCACATACTTCTTCAAGACAGTTCATATCCCAAGTTACTGGTGTTGTTTTTTCACCTTTTGCATTCACTGGGTTACGTCTGATTTCCATTAAACAAGCGATAACATTTAAATTTTCTTTATATGGAATTTCAAATGTTTCTTCGTATGGTTTAGATTCATTATTGTCTTGACGTTTAATAATTAATTTAACCGTTTTTTGTTTAGGTTGTTGATTCTTTTCTTCTGTTTGTTGATTACCTTGAGTGTCTGGAGTATTTTTTACTGATTGTTCAGCCATTATTTTTTACCTCCTTTAGACTTACTAGTGTAATCACGTTTACGTGGTGGGATTAAACTTACATCTACTGGCTCGTAAGTAAATTCTGGTTTTTCAGTTCTACCTTTGTAATGAGCCATTGTAGTTTTTAACCATTCATCATCGTTACGATCTGGGAATTCTGGTTTGTAGTGAGCACCACGAG
Organism: Staphylococcus sp. HMSC036D05; assembly: GCF_001836225.1. Lineage (NCBI taxonomy): Bacteria > Bacillati > Bacillota > Bacilli > Caryophanales > Staphylococcaceae > Staphylococcus > Staphylococcus sp. HMSC036D05. The sequence continues at coordinate 685,418 of NZ_KV827781.1, forward strand.
ATTCATTACGGTTGTAAGCCCCAATAGTAATAACACGTGCTAATACTAGCATATTCCATAATTGACGCGTGAAGAATACGGCTTGGTTACTCCAAGTTTGTGTATCTTCCATATCGATATCTTCATAGCGTTTCATTAATTCTTGAATTTTCTGATCTGTTTCTAATAATTTATCATTTTCACGTACTACTGTTACGTTGGCTGTCATAATTTCACCTAGTTCACGGTGAAGTTTATACGCATTTTCAGTACCACGCATATTTAACAATTTATCGAATCGTTCTTGTTCTTCTTTTACGCGTTTTTCGTAGATACTTTCATCTAATTCAGTATAAGATGTCTCAATATCTTGAACATATTTGATCGCATTTGGTCCAGCTACAGTACCACCATAAATTGCTGATAGTAATGAGTTGGCACCTAAACGGTTACCACCATGTTGAGAGAAATCACATTCACCAGCTGCGAATAAACCTTTGATATTCGTCATTTGATCATAGTCAACATATAATCCGCCCATTGAGTAGTGAACCGCTGGGAAAATTTTCATTGGTACTTTACGTGGATCGTCACCAGTGAATTTTTCATAAATCTCAATGATACCACCTAATTTAACATCTAATTCATGTGGATCTTTGTGAGATAAATCAAGGTATACCATGTTCTCACCATTGATACCTAATTTTTGGTTAATACATACATCAAAGATTTCACGTGTGGCAATATCACGAGGTACTAAGTTACCGTAATCTGGATATTTCTCTTCTAAGAAGTACCATGGTTTACCATCTTTATATGTCCAAATACGTCCACCTTCACCACGAGCTGATTCACTCATCAGACGTAATTTGTCATCACCAGGAATAGCTGTTGGGTGGATTTGGATAAACTCACCATTTGCATAAATTGCACCTTGTTGGTAAACAATTGATGCAGCTGAACCTGTATTAATCATTGAGTTCGTTGTTTTACCGAAGATGATACCAGGGCCACCTGTTGCCATGATAACGGCATCAGAACCAAATGATTTAATTTCTGATGTTGTCATATTTTGAGCAACGATACCTCTTGCAGCATCTTCATCATCTTTAACGATACCTAGGAATTCCCAGCCTTCGTATTTCGTTACTAATCCATCTACTTCAAAAGAACGAACTTGTTCGTCAAGTGCATATAATAATTGTTGCCCTGTCGTAGCACCTGCGAATGCTGTTCTGTGGTAAAGCGTACCACCGAAACGTCTAAAGTCTAATAAACCTTCGTTTGTTCTACTGAACATAACGCCCATTCTGTCTAATAAATGGATGATTTTCGGTGCCGCTTCAGCCATCGCTTTTACTGGTGGTTGGTTAGCTAAGAAGTCTCCCCCATAAACAGTGTCATCGAAGTGAATCCACGGAGAATCTCCTTCACCTTTCGTATTAACCGCACCATTGATGCCCCCTTGGGCACAAACAGAGTGCGAACGTTTTACAGGCACTAATGAGAATAAATCTACATGCGCACCTTGTTCTGCCGCTTTAATTGTTGACATCAGACCGGCAAGTCCTCCACCGACAACAATAACTTTTTTCTCTGCCATAGAAATGTCACTCCCCTGATATTATAAATCTAAGACTTAAGTTGAAATGTTTCTCAATTACATAAACGCGATAATAGCTGATACACCGATATAAGAAACCACTAAGAATACAATTAATGAAATCCATGTGAATACACGTTGAGATTTCTTAGATTGTAAAAAGCCCCACGTCACACAGAATGACCATAAACCATTTGCGAAGTGGAATACCACAGCAATAATACAAATGATATAGAAAATTGCCCATAATGGATTTTTCAATGTTTCATGCATCATATTGTAATCTACTGCTTTACCGAAAAATGCTTTCTGTAAGCGTGTTTGCCATAAGTGCATTGCAATAAATACGAACGCTAAAATACCACTAACACGTTGGAAAAAGAACATCCAGTTTCTGAATAAAGAATAATGTCCGATGTTTTCCTTAGCAGTAAATGCAATATGTAGTCCAAATAAACCATGGTATAACAATGGAATGTAGATAAGTACAAATTCAACCACTAAAAGAAATGGTAATGATTCCATAAAACCAGATGCTTTATTGAAAGCTTCTGCGCCTTGTGTTGCTTGATGGTTTACCAATAGGTGAACAATTAAAAATGCACCGATTGGGATAATACCTAATAACGAATGAAGTCGTCTAAGGTAAAATTCGTTTTTTGATTGAGCCAAAAGGAGTCCCCCCTGTGAAACAAATAATTAAATTTGCTAATTCCCCCAAAATTGTATGCAATATGCCCCGAAATTCCATATAAAAGACTAGCAAACATTTACTTCTTTATTTTGTACTTGCACGCCAAAACATTACAAAGAAAGTAAATGAGTTATGAATCCACACACAAGTATTGCTTAAAAAAGTAAAAGGCTAGTGATTTAATAGAATTCTTTAATAAAGATGTGACGACTCATGGCTGTTGTTATCAATACCTAATTGATAACACTTCTCATTTAGAAAACGCTTCCACACAACCTTAAAAAAATTAGCTTTTTGTTAACCATATTGTAACATTATTTCTAGTATTTTTGGGCATGAGAATAATTCTCACACCCATTTTTTTAAATTTTTATTTATTTTGTAGGGCTTGTTGTAGGTTTTTCGCAACTTTTTCAGGTAAACCAGATTTTTTTAAATCATCTAAGCTGGCTTCTTTCATCTTCTTAATAGAGCCAAATGTTCTTAAAAGTGTAGTTTTTCTCTTGGAGCCGATGCCATCTACATCATCTAATACTGATTTGAGTCCAGTTTTTTGTCGAGTTTGTCTATGAAATGTAATTGCAAAACGGTGTACCTCATCTTGTATTCGATGAAGTAAATAAAACGCTTGGCTATTTTTCTTTAATGGAACAACTTCTGCACTTGCACCATAGAGTAATTCTGATGTTTGGTGTTTATCATTCTTTTGGAGACCAGCGACAGGAATATCTAATCCCAATTCATTTTCAAGGACATCCATTACACCATTCATATGACCTTTACCACCATCAACAATAATTAAATCTGGTAATGGTAGACCCTCATTTAATACACGCGTGTATCGACGTCGAACAACTTCGCGCATTGACTTATAATCATCAGGGCCTTCTACTGTTTTAATCTTATATTTACGGTAGCCTTTCTTATCTGGTTTACCATCTACGAATGTAACCATCGCAGAAACTGGATCCACGCCTTGAATATTAGAATTATCAAAAGCTTCTATTCTAATAGGTGTTTGAATTCCCATACGTTCACCTAATTCTTCAATCGCTTTTACTGTGCGAGATTCATCTCTCGCAATCAATTCAAATTTATTCTCTAATTGGACCTCGGCATTATGATTGGCTAAATCAATCATTTCTTTTTTGCTACCACGAGATGGTTGAACAATTTTAGTATCAACAACTGATTTAATAATATCTTTATCAAGATTTTTCGGAACGTGAACTTCTTTCGGAAGGATATGTTGATTGAGACTATAAAATTGACCAATAAATGTATAGAACTCTTCTTCTTCCGTCTGCTGAATGGGTATCATCGTTGCATCGCGTTTAATCATATTTCCCTGTCTGATGAAGAATACTTGGACACACATCCAACCTTTGGACACGCTATAACCAAAGACATCTCTAATCGTATTATCCGTAGACATAATTTTTTGTTTCTTAGTTAAATTATGAATATGTTGAATCATATCACGATACTCTTTCGCTTGTTCGAAATCGAGAGATTCACTCGCTTTAGCCATTTTATCTTCGAGATTATTAATAATGGTCTTATCTTCACCATTTAGAAAGTCCGTAATTTCTTTTGTCATTTGAGCGTACACATTCAAATCAACATCATAGACACAAGGACCCATACATTGCCCAATATGATAATATAGGCATAATTTATCCGGCATATTATCACATTTTCTAAATGGATAAATACGGTCTAGTAATTTTTTAGTCTCTTGTGCAGAATAAGCATTGGGATAAGGTCCAAAATATTTTCCAGTCCCTTTCTTTACCGTACGAGTCACTATAAGACGTGGATGCTTTTCTTTTGTAATCTTAATAAATGGATAACTTTTATCGTCTTTAAGTAATATATTGTATCGTGGCTGATACTGTTTAATTAAGTTTAATTCCAATAACAACGACTCCGTTTCACTAGACGTGACGATAAACTCGAAATTTCTTATTTCACTTACGAGTCGGGTTGTTTTAGCATCGTGCGCACCAGTAAAGTAAGAACGTAGTCGGTTTCTTAACTTTTTCGCTTTCCCCACATAAATAACCTGAGCATTTCTATCCTTCATTAAATAGCAACCAGGTTCTAAAGGTACGACATTGAGTTTTTCTTTAATTTTCTTTTGATAATCCTCCAATGGCCTCCTCCTTTCTTCAATTTTTTGAAAATAAATGTTCCAATAACATAATAAAGCTGGAGCATTTACTTAATGAAATGCCCCAGTCTTCAGTCATCTATTTCTTATAGGTGTTTATCTAATACTTCTGCTAAGTTTTCTTTAGGTTGGAAACCTACAACTTTATCAACTGGTTGACCATCTTTAAATACGATTAAAGTTGGAATACTCATTACTTCGTATTTCGCAGCAGTTGATGGGTTTTCATCAACATCTAATTTTAAAATATCAGCTTTACCATCATAGTCCCCAGCTAATTCTTCTAAAACTGGAGCGATCATTTTACAAGGTCCACACCAAGTAGCCCAGAAATCTACTAATTTAACGCCAGATTCAATTTTTGTATCGAAATCAGAATCAGTTACTTTTACGATTGCCATAAATGCCAATCCTCCTTAATTTTTCAATGATGAGCAAATTATAACAGACTTTAAGCGTAACTGCATTGCTATTGCTCAATTAAAGTATTGTTATCGTTTTGCTCTATCATATCGTTTTTAATTATCAATAATACTGCGTTCATTGTACGTTATTTTCTCAAAAAATCAAATGCAGTGCTCTCTCAAAATCAACAACACTTTATTTAAGTTCTGCTACAGTAACACCAAATCCACCTTCACTTGGCATACCACCTCTAAAGTTGCTTACACTTTTATGTTTTTTTAAGTGCTGTTGCACACCTTTTTGAAGTGCACCGGTACCTTTACCATGTATTATATAGACTTGCTCGTAATTACTTAACACTGCTTGATCGAGGTATTGATCCAATTCCGTTAACGCTTCTTCATAACGATAACCTCTTAGATCAAGTTCAGTTTTAATCGTTTGTCTATTTTGACGAGTAACCATTTTCGTCGGTTTTTCTTTTTTCTTCTTCGTTTTCTCTAAATCTTCAATAGGTAATTTCATTTTAATAATACCCATTTGTACTACCGCTTCATTTTCGCCTACGAGTTCTAGCACTTCCCCTTTTTGACCATAGGACAGTACTTTCACTTCATCACCAGCGTTAATCTTATCATATTTCTTCTTCTGAACATTTTGTTTAATTGATTTTTCTTCATATTGTTCATCTAATTGTTTTTTCTTATCAATTAATTCATGTTCTTTAACCTCAGCACCTTTATTATCCCTTAAATCTCTCAATTCTTTAAGAATTGAGTCCGCTTCTTTAGTTGCTGATTTCACGCGTTGATTTGCTTTTTCCTTAGCTTCATCCATTAATGATTTTTCGTAATTTTGGTATTGCTGATATTGTTTTGATAGTGCATCGTGCGTTTCTTGAGCTTCACGTACAAGTCGATCTAACTCAATTCTTTGTTCATCCACACGTTTAGAATTTCTCTCCAATGATTCAATCATTGAATTGATTTCTTGTTCATCTGTACCAATCATTGTCTTCGCTTTATTAATGATGTTGAGGCTGAGACCTAACTTTTTAGAAATATCGAATGCATTAGAACGTCCAGGTACACCCATCAATAGTTTATAGGTCGGACTTAACGTATCCACATCAAATTCAACACTCGCGTTCATCACACCCTCACGATTGTAACTATAAGCTTTCAATTCAGGATAATGTGTTGTCGCCATGACAAGTGATCCTAAGTTGCGAACGTAATCGAGTATACTCATTGCTAAGGCAGCACCTTCACTCGGATCAGTTCCAGCTCCTAATTCATCAAATAATATTAAGCTATTTTTATCTGCTTCATGTAAGATCTCGACTATATTTTTCATATGAGAAGAAAATGTTGATAGTGACTGTTCTATCGACTGTTCATCGCCAATATCGCAGTACACATTTTCGAAAACACTTAACTGACTGCCATCTAAAGTAGGTACTAATAACCCTGATTGCGCCATCACGATAATAAGCCCTAGCGTTTTGAGTGTAACTGTTTTACCACCTGTATTCGGTCCAGTAATAATGACCGTTTCCACATCATCAATAAATTCAATCGTGTTCGCAACGACTGTTTCCTTTTCTAATAATGGATGAAACGCATTAGGTAAATAAACCGTTCTTTCCTTTTTAAAAGTAGGTTTCGTCCCCTTAATTGAACGTGCATAGCGCGCTTTAGCTGTTAAGAAATCGATTTGGCCCATCACAGATTCAGCAATGAGTAACGCATCAGCCTCTGCAGCTACTTGCCCAGTCAGTTCAGTAAGAATTCGTTCTCGTTCTACCGCCTCATCATTACGTAAACGGCTGATTTGATTATTCATTTCAACTACAGAACTCGGTTCGATGTAAAGTGTCTGTCCAGAAGCTGATTGATCATGAACAATACCATTGAAATCTTGACGATATTCCGCTTTGACAGGAATCACATTGCGATCATTTCTAACTGTTACAATCGCATCAGATAATTTCTTTTGATTACTTTGACTTTTAACAATACGATCTAAATTTTGACGAATGCGTTGATTTGTACTAGAAATTTTACTTCTAATTCCCTGTAATGCATAACTTGCATGATCAAATAAATCATATGTGTCACATTTATCTTTAATTTCTTGGAATAAATCACTCAATACAGGTAGCTGATTCATTTTTTCATCTAAAATAGGATACTTTACTTCTTCATCTTCTTCTAAAAGTTGGTTATAGAATGTCTTGAATTGATTTTGTACTTGAATCAATCGTTTAATCACATTGAGTTCTGTGACATTCAGTACTCCACCAATATTCGCTCTATGAATGAGTGGTGATACCTTTGCTAGGCCACTCAAACTTGGTAAACGATGTTTATTGTAGATTTGAGAAATTTCATCGGTTTCATTAATTTGAAATTCTACAGTGTCAAAATCTGTCGCTGGAGCCATTTGCTCTACCTTTTCACGACCTAAATCACTTATCGTTTCTTCAGCGACAAATGATTTAATTTTATCGAATTCCAAGACATCTAATGTTTTCTGTCTCATGCAATCCCTCTATTTCTTCAATTTAATATTATTTTCAATGAATGATTTAAACGCTTCACGTGATAACGTATTAATCACTCTATCTTTTTTAACAAAACCTTTTTGTGCAGTCGCAACACCATATTTCATAAATTCCAAATGATTCGTATGATGAGCGTCCGTATTGATAGTTAACTTCACATTTGGGTATTTACGTACCGTTTCGGCATTGAGGTCTAAACGCTTAGGATTCGCATTTATTTCTAAAATGGTATGAGTTTCCTCAGCGAGTTGCATCAATTTCTCTATATTAGGTTCATAACCAGGACGGCGTCCAATAATTCGGCCTGTTGGATGAGCGATATGACGAACATATGGATTTCTACATGCCGTTTCTAATCGTTTCATAATTTCTTCTTCAGATTGATTAAAACTTTGGTGAATCGCGGCAATAACATAATCAAGTTGTTTTAGAACGTCATCTTCATAATCTAATGAACCATCTGGCAAAATATCCATTTCCGTACCAGAATATATATCAATGTCTTTATATTCTTCATTTAACTTTTTAATTTCTTCATTTTGGCGTAGAAGACGCTCAACCTGTAATCCATTTGCAACTTTTAAACTTTGAGAGTGGTCTGTAATAACCATAAACTGATAACCTTTAGCAATATTTGCCTCAATCATATCTCTAATTGAAAAAGCACCATCACTATAGGTTGTATGCATATGAATATCACCATTAATATCATTTAATTGAATGATATCGCTTAAATCTTTATCAAATTCACTACCATCTTCACGCATCGCTGGTGCAATCCAATTCACATTAAAGTGTTGATATATTTCTTCCTCACTCTGGTACTGTAATAAATTTCCATCCGCTTGTTCAATTCCGTATTCACTTACTTTTTCATTACGTTCCTTAGCTAATTGACGAATACGAATATTGTGATCTTTTGAACCAGTGAAATGTTGAAGCGTATGATAAAAAGCTTCAGGTTCTATCAATCTGAAGTCTACACCAATCGTCTCATCGTCATATGATAACTCTAAAGACACCTTCGTATCTCCTACCGCCACTTCTTTTATTTTATTTGGAATTTCAAGCAATTGTTGTTGTACCTTTTCAGGAGCGCGCGTGCTAATAATAAAATCTAAATCCTTACTCATTTCTTTGTAACGTCTAAAACTACCCGCTGAAGAATAATTATCAACATCATCCAATTGTTTAATAAATTCAATGATTTCATTGTTTAATCCTCTCATTTGGTCAATCGGGTAGCGTTCTTTTTTAGCGCCTAGAGCTTTAACCGCTTCTAAAATGTTTTGTTCTGTTTTCTTAGCGAATCCACTTAATTCACTTACTTTTCCCTCTTCACAAGCCTTTTGTAAACTTACTTTATCAGTAATATGAAGCTCTTTATATAATTTAGCTATTTTCTTACTACCTAAGCCTTGAATCTTCAATAACGGGACTAAACCTTCAGGTACTTCCTTTTGTAGTTCTTCTAGAGCTGTAGATTGACCTGTTTCTCTATATTCATTAATAACGTCCCCCACGCCTTTACCAATACCTTTAAGCTCTGTAACATCCTCAATTTCATCCAATGGACGTTCATCAATTTCTAAACTTTGTGCTGCCTTTCTATATGCAGATACTTTAAAGGTATTTTCATCTTTTAATTCCATATAAGTTGCTATTTTCTCTAATAATTGAATTACATCTTTTTTAGTCATATACATCTCTCCATAAAAAGAAGACCAGGACACAACATCAAAGTTCGCTCTTGTCCTGACCTCATATCATAGTTTATAAATTTAAAATAAAATGCGATACAAACGGCATATTTAAAATCCATCGTTTACATAATAGTGATTGTGAAATTTGGTTCTGTATAAACGTATCTGGATACAGAGAAATTAAATAAAGTCCAATTTGAATGACAATCAAACTCATTAATATCCCTAAAATCACTCCCATTATACGACTTACTAAATGTAGTTTCTTATACGCCACTATCTTATCAAATGTAACAATAATTAGATACAAAATAAGCTTGACTAAAATCACTAATAAAATAAAAGCGACGATATTTTCAAACCTTTGTTGCAATGAATTAAAATGAATTGCATACTCTGTATCATAGGCAACTGTTTTAGGAAACGGTAAAAAAACAATCAGCCTCTTTGCAATAGGTTGATAGAATTGATATGCAATCCATAATGATACAATTGAAGAAATAAAATGTAATGTCGACAACCAAATGCCTCTTCGAAAACCAATCACCATGAAATAAGCAATAATGATAATAACGATGAAATCGAAAATCATCTATTCTTCACTTTGTTTTAATTGATTGATTTCTTGTTGTAATCGACGATTTTCTTCTTCTAGTAAAACCTTTTCATGCATAATATTTACTGCTGTTAAAATCGATTTGCGTGTTGTATCTAAGCCTGCTGATTTTTGACCTAACTCTTGCATCTTCTCATCTACAAGATGTGCAACATAACGGATATGTTCAGGACTATCTTCGCCAATAATTGTGAAATGTTTATCGTTAATCGTAACATTTATTCTATTTTTAAATTCACCCATATTTAATTGCTCCTGACCTTATATTTAAATGATTTTAACTTTCTTTAGTTGACTTCTCAAAGAGGTTCGAACATCACCGTTTATCATGACCTCATATGAGATATGTACTTTTTTACTTATCAACACACATTATACATGAGAGTATTTAATTATGTAAGTAGCTGTTAACAAAACATTGAAACGACCAACTCGTGTTGATGATGTAATCTAAAATTAAGTTGTTTGGCTTAAATGTTTTCATTAGTAAAATTTGATAAAATGTAGAAATACGTAGTTAAAAGTGAGGATTGAAAAATGGGAAATGTCGTTCATAAATTAACACAAAACGAAATTCAAAATTTAATGTCTAAAATACAATTTGAAACGAGCAATTTGCCTCAAGGAATGAAAGCAAGAACGAAACATCAAAACACAACGATTAACATTTATAACTCAGGTAAAGTGATGTTTCAGGGAAAAAGTGCTGAAACAGTAGCGCTACAATTGTTGCCAAATGACGCTTCAGCTACTCCGACAGCTTCAACTAAGCCATCAACTAACGTTTCATCTACTATTAAATACAATTCACATAATTGCATTGGCAGTGACGAAGCCGGTAGTGGCGATTACTTTGGGCCTTTAACTGTCTGTGCTGCCTATGTTTCAGAAAAAAACGCTCAAGTATTAAAGACACTTGGTGTCGATGATTCGAAAAAATTAACCGATACTAAAATTGTAGAAATTGCAGAGCAATTAATTACATTTATTCCTCACTCATTGCTTACACTTGATAACGTTAAATATAACGAACGTCAAAAAATGGGCTGGTCACAAGTTAAAATGAAAGCAGTTCTACATAATGAAGCAATTAAAAATGTTACTCAAAAAATTGAAATCGAAGACTTAGATTATATCGTTATTGACCAATTTGCTAAACGAGAAGTGTATCAACATTATGCGCTATCTGAACTACCGTTTCCTAAAAAGACTAAGTTCGAGACGAAAGGTGAATCTAAATCTTTAGCTATTGCAGCCGCAAGTATTATTTCTCGCTATGCTTTCGTAAAACATATGGATCATATCACACGCCAAATTAATATGGATGTTCCAAAAGGCGCAAGTAATAAAGTAGATTTATTCGCAGCAAAGGTCATACAAAAGTATGGAATTGGTAAACTAGATGCTATTTCTAAAAAGCATTTTAAAAATCGAGACAAAGCACTCGCTTTAATCGATAAAAAATATAATTAAACAGATAAAAGCTGAGATATCACTCGATATCTCAGCTTTTTAACATATTGGCAGTGATAACTGAAAGTGCGCTTATGCGCTTATATGAAGCTTCTTTCAATTCTAGTCATCACGCTCCAATTATCTAATTGTTGCACCTTGTTGTTGAAGTGCTTCTAAAATTTTATCGTGTACAGCAGTGACACGTTCATCTGTAAGTGTATTTTCTGTATCTAAATAACTCAATCTAATCGCAACTGATTTCTTACCTTCCTCTAAATGTTCACCTTCGTAAACATCAAATACCAACGTATCGTTTAAGATATCTTCACCATTTTCATGAATTGTAGATAATAGTTCAGATGCTGGGACTTCATGATTCACTTCTAAGGCAATATCTCGAGTGACACCTGGGAATCTAGGAATAGGTTCATAATTGATATAACCTACAGAAACGTTCATTATTGCATCATAGTTAAGTTCAAACACATACGTACGTTTTAAATCATTGTCTGCCGCTAATGTTGGATGTAATTCTCCGATAAATCCAATATCCTCGCCATTTAAAGAGACGATGGCAGTTCTACCTGGATGTAATCCATTGATTTTACCTGCGCGATAATCAAATTTGAGATTTAGTTTTTCAGCAACACGGTCCACGACACCTTTAGCTAAGTAAAAATCAACAGTTTCTTTCTTACCTTGCCAAGCATGATTCACATATTGACCTGTTAAGATACCACTTAAGTATTCAACTTCATCAGGTAATTCTCCTTCTCCATTACCAAAGAAGACACGACCAATTTCATATAATTTTACGTCTGTATTTTTACGAGCAACATTATATGCTACAGCTTCAATTAAATGTGGTAAAAGACTTTGTCTCAAGGTAGAATGCGCCTCGCTCATTGGCATTAATAGTTCTATAGTTGAACGATCTTGTAATGCAAAATCTTTAGCATGGTCTTTAGATACTAATGAATATGTGATGGCTTGATCAAGACCCGCACCTTCTAAAGTGTCTTTAACAGTACGTGTTTTATACTGACGATCCGTAAGAGATCCACTCGTTACATCATCGAAGACTGGAAGTGTAGACGGAATATTATCGTAACCGTAAATACGTGCAACTTCTTCAATTAAATCTTCTTTAATTGAGATATCTTTACGACGTGACGGCACATTCACTGTCAATTGACCATCTTTATTTTCAGTGTCAAAACCGAGTTGTTCAAAGATATTAACAATATCTTCATCACTTAGGCTAAATCCAATTGTTTGATTAACCTTTTCAGCAGTAATTTCAATTGGAGTAACAAATGAGCCTAAATCGCCAGCTGATACTCTATCGCTTAGGACTGTACCAGAAGCATACGTTTCTAGTAAATAACAAGCTCTGTCTACAGCTTCATCTACAAATTCTGTTGCTATACCCTTTTCAAAGCGACTTGAAGATTCGCTTCTTAAATTTAAACGACGAGATGTATGACGAATTGACACTGGGTCAAAAATGGCACCTTCTACTATAACATTACGTGTTTGATCCGTTACTTCAGAGAAGTCTCCGCCCATCACACCACCTAAAGCAATCGGTTCACGGCCGTTTGTAATAACGATGTCCGTATTTAAAAGTTGACGCTCTACATCATCTAACGTTGTCATCTTCTCATCTTCATTCGCTTGTCGTACTTCAATCATTTTTGAACCAATTTGATCTTGGTCAAACATATGAAGAGGTTGACCATATTCTAATAATACATAATTAGAAATATCTACTACATTATTAATTGGTCGAATGCCTGCTTTCATTAAACGTGCTTGCATCCAGATTGGTGATGGTGCAATTGTGACATCGTGAACAACTCTTGCACTATAATAAGGTACTTTGTCCTCATTTTTAACGGAAACTGATAATTCATCTTTCGCAGAAATACTACTTTCTTGACTAGAAGTTTGAGGTTTCGCCATGTCCGTTTGATATAATGCAGCAACTTCATATGCTGTTCCTACCATGCTTAACGCATCCGCACGGTTAGGTGTTAAATCAAATTCCATGACTTGATCATTAAGATATAACGCTTCAAGTGCATCTGTACCTGGTGTGACTTCTGTAGGGAAGGCGAAAATGCCATTTTCAAATGCTTTTGGCGTCACATGACTTGAAATACCAATTTCTTGTAAAGAACAAATCATACCTTCAGAACGTTCACCACGTAACTTCGCTCGTTTTATTTTAACGCCACCTGGTAAACGGCCACCTACTTTTGCGACAATCACATATTGACCTTCGTCAACATTTGGCGCACCACATACGATTTGAACTGGTTCGTCCTCACCTAAATCAACCTGGCAAATATTTAATTTGTCGGCATCTGGGTGTGGGGATTTTGAAACGACATAACCTACCACTAAATTTTTAATATCTTTTGTATAATCAATAATATCGTCTACTTCGATACCAGTTCTTGTAATTTTTTCAGCTAAATCTTGAACTGATTGGTTTACATCTACGTAATCTTTTAACCATTCATTTGAAATCAACATTACTGGTCACCTCTATCTTCCACTGCTTTAAATTGATCTAAGAAACGTACATCATTTGTGTAGAAATGACGAATATCTTCAATACCATATTTCAACATTGCAATACGATCTGGACCCATACCAAATGCAAATCCTGAATATTCATTAGAATCAAATCCAGCCATTTCGAGTACATTAGGGTGTACCATTCCTGCACCTAAAATTTCAATCCAACCGGTATGCTTACATACGTTACATCCTTTACCTTTACATTTAAAACAAGAAATATCTACTTCAACAGAAGGTTCTGTGAATGGGAAATAACTTGGACGCAAACGAATTTCGCGTTCTGGACCAAAAAGTTTTTTCGCAAGTAGGTCTAATGTCCCTTTCAAGTCACTCATTTTAATATTTTTATCGACGACTAAACCTTCAATTTGTGTGAATTGGTGACTATGTGTCGCATCATCTGAGTCACGGCGATACACTTTACCAGGACAAATAATTTTAACCGGACCTTTGCCTTCACGTTTTTCCATTGTTCTCGCTTGAACTGGAGACGTATGTGTACGCATTAAAATTTCTTCAGTAATGTAAAAACTGTCTTGCATATCTCTTGCAGGATGAGATTTAGGCAAATTCAAAGCTTCAAAATTGTAATAATCTTGTTCAACTTCATAACCATCAACAATTTCATAACCTAAACCTAGGAATAAATCTTCAATTTCTTCGACCGTTCTTGTTAACGGATGTTTAGAACCAATTTCAATATGTCGACTAGGTAAAGTCACATCAATAGTTTCTTCTGCAAGTTGTTGATTTAATTTTTCTTCTTTAAGTATTTTTTGTCTTTCATCTAATTCATTTTGAATCGTTTGACGTAGTTCATTCACTTTTTGTCCGTAAGCAGGCTTTTCTTCATTAGGTAAATCTTTCATATTCTTCATTAATCCACTTACAGAACCCTTTTTACCTAAATACTTAACTTTCACATCTTGTAATGCACGTTCATCATTAGCTTCATTAATATCAACAAGCGCTTGTTGTTTTAACTCAGCCATCGTATCATTTTGAGTCATGACCAAACTCCTCCTTTTTAAATGCCACTTTTCAATTTTGATTTCGGAAAATAAAACACTCAAACTTCAACATCAAAAAAAGCTTCCACCCCAAATCAAACTGGGACGAAAGCTTTCCGTGGTACCACCCAAATTTATGCATAAGCATACACTTGTAAATCTATTGATAACGGAATGACAATTCCGACTTAAATTTCTTTAAGTAACCAAAAAGATGAAAAAAATTATTTCAGGTTGGAATAACTTTCAGTCGCGGTCATTCTCCCTTGGCAACCCTTTAAATAATTTACGTCTTTTTATTGGTAGTTCATTTAGTTGTTTAAGTGATGTTTAAATTGATAATGATTGCTTTAATTCTTATAAATTTCATTCATTATTATAGCCGAACTTTGAACATAGGGTCAACCTTTCAACTGATATAACAGTATACTTCCAGCAATAGCTACATTTAAACTTTCCGCTTTACCGTAAATTGGAATAATTAAATTTTTCGTTGTTTGTTGTAACAATTCCTGATTAACCCCTTCGCCTTCATTGCCTAATAGCAAAGCGAATGTTGATTGAGATTCTATTTCTTTAAAGCTCACCGCATTTTCAAGTGCAGTACCGTAAACTGGCCCATCAAAATTGTTCATGTAGTTCGCCAAATCTTCCGTTACAACTGGAATATGGAAGATGCTTCCTTGACTTGCACGCATGACTTTATCTTGATAAGGATCAGCAGTGCCCTTTTCCATTACAATTAAATCTAAACCTGCAGCATCAGCCGTACGAATGAGCGTGCCTAAGTTACCTGGATCTTGAATACGATCAATTAATAACACTTGTTGTGCTTTCGACACATCATATTGTGGTTTATCAATCACTGCAAAGAAACCTTGTGGCGTAACAGTACCTGAGAGCGCCTCAGCAACTTTCATATTAATTTCATACGTTTCATGCGCATAGTTTAAAAGCGCCTCATCAGTTCTGTCTGGTTCTATGACAAATAATTGTTGAATCGTAATACCGCTTTGCTGAGCCTCTTCAATAAGATGAATACCTTCAATCAAAGCCTGTCCTGTTTTATCACGGTCACGTTTCTTTTTTAATTTATTGGCATTTTTTATTTTATTATTTTGAGCAGACGTAATTTGTTCCATTATACAGACTCTCCAACTCTTAAAGTGATGTATATATTGTAATTCAATTTGAGCGGATTTCAAACCTTACATTCATTCTATTATCAACTCAATGGTAAAAAATAAAAGCAAATCGGGAGCCTATTCAATTGGAATGACTGCATCGACTTGCTTCATAGGATTGCATTTAATATTTTGAACATAAGTGTGTGTAATTTAAGCTATAACTTGAACTATATACATACTCATTTAAATGATTACTTAAAATATTGATACCCTATATCGTATTTTTTTACGACATTTTCAAGAATTGGACTCGTAGCATCTGCAGATTGATGACGCACATTTTTGTGTGCTTTCTTGAATACGTCAGATTTCAACCAGTCTGTAAATGCTTGTTCAGATTCCCATAAAGTTAAGATTTTCACTTCATCAAAGTCGTCTTGTTCTTGAGTTTTTGTAACGAACATTCCTTTGAAACCTTCTAATGTTTCAATGCCATGCCTTGTGTAGAATCTTTCTATAATACCAGTTGCTGTCCCTTTGTCTAATTTTAATTTGTTTTCTGCCATAAATTTCATGATGTTTTCCTCTTTTCTGTTAATTTATTTTGACTAATTTTGCGACCACAACGATTCTTCCAGATGTTTGATTATAAGCATCCTCACATGTTGATAAGGTCACTAACTTATCTTGATTACTGACTTCAACATGAGATTGAATCACTGATTTTTGTTTTGTTTTATTTATAAATTGTTGAAACTCTGAGCTTGATGCGAAATCTGTTTGAATATAGTTATCTTTGGTTGTAGTTTGATACGCACTAAATACTTGTAGCTTATATTTACCATATTTCGTATCATATTGAATGTCTTGATGACGATGATAATATTCTTGTTTTAAATATTTTTCTAGAACATCAAACATCGTGTCATCACCCATATGATGACCATAAATAATTGTATTTAAGTTTGGATTCTTCACAGAATTCCTATAATCCATGAAAATACTACCCTTACGACTCTTCTCATGTTCGAAATCCTGCCTCAAATATTCATGATTTGTTTTACCTTGTAGCACAGGATAATTTAACGTAGTCCCTTTAAGCTGAAGCCAACCCACAATATCTTTATTAATAGCTTCTAATTTATTAAATTGAGGTCTCGTTTCACTTTTAGAAGTTAAAGACTCAAATTGAAATTCCTTCTGAAGTTCAGCGTAGCGCTTAGCTGAAGCCTTATCTTCAAGATACGTTTTGACTAATTGGTAACTAAAAACAATGATGACGACAATTAATATGATTTGAACGATTCTTATGATTTTAGTCACTTGATGGTGTCACCCTTTTTCTACAAATAATCATGCCACATTCATCATCCTGAATAATTTTAGCGTCTATTTGGTACATTTCTTTTAGAATCTTTTCATTAATTACTTGGCTTGGTTCACCTTGTGCAAGCACCCCATCGGTACTCAAACATATGACTTCATCACTGTACTCAATCGCTTGATTAATATCATGAAGTACCATAATAAATGTAATGTTATAGCGTTCCTTCAAAAGTCGAATTGTATCTAAAACTTGATATTGATAATGAATATCTAAATACGTCGTTGGTTCATCTAGTAATATGTATTGTGGCTCCTGAACGAGAGCTGTAGCCAGAAATACTCTTTGAGCTTCTCCACCTGACAAAGTAATTAACTTTTTATGTTGTAGATGTTCCAAATTTAATTGTTGAATAGTATGTTGAATAATCCTTTCTTTATGTTGATCTCTATTCAACACACTCCCATAACTATAACGACCTAATTCAATATATTCTCTCACTGTAAAACCTTCAGGAATTTTCATCGTTTGATGAACCGTTGCGAGTTCATGTGCCAACGTCTTTTTACTAAACTTTTTCAAATCCTGTTGATTAAGATAAATTACTCCAGACGAAGGTTTCAAATTACGAGAAAGTAATTTCAATAATGTTGATTTACCACAACCGTTGGGGCCTATAATTGAAGTGATGGCATTTGAGCTAAATGTTAATGAAATATTTTTAATGATTTCTGCTTCATTCTTATATTGAAAATGAAGTCCCTCAGTATGCATCATTAACCGCTCCTTTACAAATGAGATAAATTAATACAGGGCCTCCAATTAACATCATGATGACATTAGCCGGTATTTCAAGAGGCGGATGAACCGTTCTACCTAGTAAGTCAGTCATTACTACAAACCATGCGCCTATAATTATGGATAGTGGAAGGACTTGCTTATAATTTGCGCCTATAAGTTTCCTTACAATATGAGGAATGATTAAACCCACAAATGCAAGTGGACCGACAATCGCAGACGATGCGCTTGCTAGAAATACTGCAACCATTCCAACTATTAATCGATATTTCGTAATATGGAAACCTAAATTATTCGCTTGTTTCTCCTCTAAAGCTAATAAATTTACCTTAGACATTAAAATGATTGTCATTGCTAAACCTATCACTGCTGAAAGCACAATCATTTTGACATCATTCCATGTTTTCATAGTGAAACCTTGAGGCATTTTCAAAAATGGATTCTGAGCAAATAAATCTAACAAACCAGTTAACATTGCAAACATGGCTACCCCAATCAATATCATACGTGTTGGTAGCAGTTTAAACTTAACACTTAAAATGAACAACATTAAAAATGGTAGCATCCCTCCAACAAAACTAAGTAAAGGAATATAGAAAAAGAGTTGCGGTGCAAGTAATAATAAAATCGTTCTTGCTACCAAAGCACCGGAAGATACTCCGAGTAGTTGCGCTTCAGCCAAAGGGTTCTGTAAAACTGCTTGTAGTAGAGCTCCGGAAGCTGACAACATGGCTCCTACACATAAGGCAATCAATATTCTAGGTAATCTTAAATCTATAATGGTATCTATATTCGACGCTTCCCCAGTTGAAATCTTCAGAAGTATGTCTTTAAAATGGATTGGTATCGTTCCTATTACAAACGAAATATAGATGGTAATACAAAGTAAGATAAGTGAAATAATAACTAATATTCTAGGATGTTGTTGAAACATTATTTATCTCCATTACTTTTTATAAAATAGATTATAGAGTTGTGTCATGGCATCATCAGCATCTACATTCGCAGTGATGCCAAATGGAATTTCTTCCAAATCATAGACTTGGTTGTTCTTTACAGCTTTAAAGTGTTTCCAAATATCATTTTGTTTAAATTCTTTCTGGAACATTTTTTTAACTTCATCGGGCATACCATGTGGGAGTCTCAATATGATATCTGGATTGACGTTAACAAGATGCTCGGTATTCGAAGAAATATATTGCTTTGAGCGATCTTGAATGACATTTTCTCCCCCAGCAATTTTTACAAGATCTCCAATATAAGATTGATCTGTGGCTACTAAATAACTTCCTGGAATCCCCATAAGTATCAGTACTTTAGGATGTTTCTTCTCTTTCGCAACTTTGCTTTCAATATTTGCCTTTACAGTATTAAGATGATCATTCAATTCTTTAGCTTTTTTCTCTCTATTAAATTGCTTCCCTAATTCAGTTATAGATTTTTCCATCCCATTTAGACTGTCATAATCATAGAAATACCCCTTCATATTCAACTGTTTGTAAAATGGTTTCATCTCATCTTTAATCGTAGAAACACTTAATACATGTGTTGGATTTACTTTTTTAACCGCTTCTACACTCGGTTCCATTGGTTGCCCTACTTCAGGTACATTTTTATATCGTTCTGGTAATTTCTTATATGAAGTTGGTTTGCCGACTATTGGCAAATCGAGTTTATCTAGTGTCATTGTTAATGCGACTGTCGTTGGTACGATTCGAAATTCTTTTGTTTGCGCACTATCTTTCTTTTTATCTTTACCACTAGAGTCACAACCGCTTAGTAAAATGATAAATATTATTAAAGTAGTAATTAACCTGGTTATTTTCATTTTTTAGACTCACTCTTTCTATTAACAAAATATGTAGCTATTAGTACTAATAATGCCAATAAAATTAGTGAACCTAAAATCACATATGTCTTTGTATGATGTGAAGGTTTCATTTCTTTAAATTCCTTTTTAGGTTGAGGTTTCTTATCGGCATCTCTATTGAAATTAGGATTTGGTTTATCTTTTTTATTTTGAAAAGGATTTAACTGAGTTGGATGACTTGGTTTAGACTTTGACTGAGTATTTCCAAATGAAGGTGTCACTGGAAAATGATTGTTAGTAGTTATTGCGTTAGAATTACCCATGCTATCTTTGAACAATTGATGTTGATTTTCGTACTTTAACGTTTCTTGTGATAAAAGTTTCTTTTGTTTTGAACTTACATTATCTTCTGGAATTAAAGTTTGGTTAGGCAAAACGTCTGAATTTTTTTCAACATTATTATTTTCATCAAATTTATTACTATTTAAATTGCATTCTTTATCGTCACATGTATTTACTTTGTTTTTATGATTAATTTCCAATTTATCTTTATTAGTCATAACGATATACGTCACATAATGATGGTCATATTTTAATGAAGGTATATTGATATGGATACGAGACTTTATTTCTTCTTTTATGTCATTGATAGGCATACGTATAGTTATAGTATCTTTGTCTTTATCCTCATCAGTTGTAGTTATTTTTAATTCTTTATTTTTTTGATAAAAGTGAAAACTCTGCCACCATTTTCTATTTAGAATCGTTATTTCGAAATAGGTTTTCCCATCGATATTTACTAAAAATCCAGGATGATCAACATAGTCGTTCATGTGCGAAGGTTCCTTATCATTTTGACGTCGCACATAAAATTGCACAGCTTGTTTCTTTATATCTTTATCATTATGTATTGTGGTATCAGTCTTACCATTTTTTATTTTTCTTTCTATATAAGAATCGGCTGATGATTGAGTCTCATCATCAGCCTTAGCTAGATATGTGTGATTTTCATTTATTAAAGTTACGCATAAAGTCAAAGCGATAATAAAGTTTTTCGCCTTTATACGGCCCCATTGATTCATTATTGGTTACCTTTTTTCAACTTAAATGTCATAACTGAAATTGTAATCAATGCAAATAAAGAAACAATTGGAATCAAATATGTATATGTTGGAATTCCACCACTAGTTTGAGGATTTTCTACATTGGATTTATCTTGCACGATATTTGGTGAGCCAGTAGCTCCCGAATCTTTCCCATCAAATTTAAAAGTAATATTGTAATGATGGTCATATTTAAAAGGTTTACCATTTACTGGTTCATTAATATAAACAGAGATTGTACCATTCACTTTACCTGAAGCTTTGCTTACTTCAAATTCTGACGTTCTAATATCTTTACTGGCATCTTTATTAATGATTTTTTCTTTGTGACCATCGATACTCATTCCAGTAATCCAATGACTATGATTGACTGTAATTTGAAGTACCTTTTTACCGTCTTTTTCAATTAATTTTGCTGGCTTTTCAAAATAATCATTCGCCATTGAAGTATCATTCGTATTATATTTGAGAACTTCGAAATTGATTGATTTCCCTTCAGCCGCATGACTTACATTTGGAACCCAACTAAATAAAAATATAAATAAAACTAGGATAAAACTTAGTGATTTATATGTCACTTTCAATTCAAAAACCTCCATGAGAGTGATGAATGTAAACACTTTCCACTCTAATTCTTGTTAAAAGAATAAATGATAATAGTTATCAATGTCAACAAAAATTTGATAATATTTTTAATTAGTTGTTTAATGCTTGTGAAATATGCTAATATATTGTTTGTCCATTATCATTTGATAATGCTCTATTTCACTCTAATTCTATAACTTCTCAAAACACAACTGAGAGAACTACTTATCAAAGGAGAGAAAAGTTATGAACAAACCTAATCATTTTTCTAACAACACCCCCACAAAGAAAAATCATTACTCAATCAGAAAATTTACAGTTGGTACTGCCTCAATTATTGTAGGTTCATTCTTATTCTTCGGACAAGCACATGCTGAAGAAAATCCTCAAGGTACGACTGGTACTGGTTTCCAAAGAGAAACTGTAGGAACAGTTGAAACAACTGGTCAACCTGCTGCTGGTAATCCTGGAACTGCTACACCTGCTCAAGGCGCTCAAAACGATCAAAATAATCAAGCTGGCGGAGCACAAACAGGTACACCTAATAATGCGCAAGATACTGGTGCACCTGCTCAAGCTAAACCAGAAGCAGGAACAACTCCAGCAGGTAATCAAGCTGAACAAAATGCTGGTACACCTCAAAATAATCAAGCAGACGCTTCAGTAACGCCTGCTCAAAGTGCTGGTCAACAAGGTCAAGGTACACCAGGAGCTGATCAAAACGCTACTACTGGTCAACAAACTGGTACAGCTGCTCAAGGTGCTGATACTAAACCAGGTGAAAATGGTGCTGGAACTGCAGTAACGCCTGCTCCAACAACTGGTAATAACAATCAACAAGATCAAGCCGGAGCAACAGGAGGCACTCCAGCTAAACCTGATACTACTGCAGGTCAAGACACTGCTAAACCAGGTAACACTGACGCAAGTCAAACTCCAGGTAACAACCAACAAGGTCAAGATACTACACAAGCTGGCGCATCAAAACCTGATGCTTCTACTCCAAATACAAATGCTGAAGCTAAACCTACTCCAGGCACACAAGGTCAACAAACAGATCAAAACAATCAAGCTGGCGCTGGTACTACAGTAACGCCTGCCCCTGAAAATAATACTCAAGCTGGTCAAGGTGCAACTGGAACTCCTGCCCAAGGTACTGAAGCTAAACCTGGTAATGACCAAAACGCAGGTACTGGTCAACAAACTGGTACGCCTGCTCAAGGTACTGAAACTAAACCGGGTAATGAACAACAAGGCCAAGGTGCAACAGGAACTGGTACACCTGAAAACACTAAACCAGGTGAAAATGGTGCTGGTACTACAGTAACACCTACTCCAGGTGAAAATGCAGGTCAAACTAAACCAAATGGTCAAGAAAATCAAGAAAAACCAGGTGCACCTGAAACCGATCAAAATGCTGGTACTGGTCAACAAACTGGTACGCCAGACCAAAATAACGCTGGAGACACTACAGTTAAACCACCTACTGCTCCTGATCAAGGTACTGAAGCTAAACCTGATACTCAAACTAAA
>NZ_KV827781.1:708590-718777 GCF_001836225.1 Staphylococcus sp. HMSC036D05
TGAAGCTAAACCTGATACTCAAACTAAACCTGATGCAACTACACCAGACCAAAATGGTACTGGCGCACCAGGACAAGACGCTGGTACTAAACCTGGTACTACTCCTGACCAAACACCTGGTAATACAGAACAACAAGGTCAAGGTGGCACTCAAACAGGTACAACTACGCCTCAACCGGGTACAACACCAGATCAAAACAATCAAGCTGGTGCTGGTACTACAGTAACACCTGCTCCTGAAAATAATACTCAACCTGGTCAAGGTACTGAGACTAAACCAGGTACTGACCAACAAGGTCAAGGTACGCCTGACAACACTAAACCTGGTGAAAATGGTACTGATAATACAGTAACACCTACTCCAGGTGAAAATGCAGGTCAAACTAAACCAGATGGCCAAGAAAAACCAGGTACGCCTGGAACTGATCAAAATGCAGGTACAGGTCAACAAACTGGTAAGCCTGATGAAAATAACGCTGGGGACACTACAGTCAAACCACCTACTAATCCTGATCAAGGCACTGAAGCTAAACCTGATACTCAAACTAAACCGGGTACTACAACTCCAGATCAACATGACCAATTAGGTGCTGGTGTTAAACCAGGTACAGGTACAGATCAAAATACTCAAGTTAAACCAGATGATGAACACAAACCTGATACTACTAAACCAGATACAGATCAACAAGAAGGACCAACTCCTGATCAAAATAACGGTGGAGATACTACAGTTAAACCACCTACTAAAACTGATACTGAAACTAAACCTGATACTACAACTACTCCTGATAAAAACGACACTGACGACCAAGATGTTAAACATCACGTAACAACTGTCGGCGATCACAAAACAACAACTACAAATGTTAAAAAAGAAAAAACTGAATTACCTGATACTGGTGTAAGTAGTGAAGCTGCTTATACTACAACTGTATTCGGTACAATCTCTTTAGCATCTGCACTACTTCTATTCAGAAGACAAAGAAAATCATCTAAATAGTTAGATAATCATAGAGACGAGTTAATCATTTGAAAGATTAGCTCGTCTTTTTATTCGGCGTAATATAATAATAAAATAATATAAAAACTATTCACTTAATTTTCAGTTAGTGTATAATATCTATGTATTAATTGATAAATGCTATCAATTGAAAAATTACATAGGAGTTGTTAACAACATGAAAAAACATCATAAGAAAAATACTTTTATTTTTAAGAATAACTTTTCAATTAGAAAACTTAAATTTGGTGTAGCTTCAATCACTTTAGGTTCAGCACTTATTATCGGTGCTCATCAAGAAGCTAAAGCCGATGAAAATTCAGGAAACCAAAATGATAATGTATCTACAAATCAAAATGTTCAAAATAAAGATCAATCAACTCAACAAGTACAAAACCAACCTAAAAATACATCAGCTACACAAAATTCAAATACTCAAAATACTCAACCTACTACTGTTCAAGACCAAAACGCTCAAGCTAACAATACAAAAAGCGATTCTTCACAATCAGCTGAGCTTTCAGAATCATTAAATTTCCAAGTTCAGAAAGATAAAACGAATGAAGTTTCTCACATGGATCAATATGTTCAACATCCTGGTAAAGTAATTAAGAAAAATGATAAATATTATTTCCAAATTACGCTAGAGAATGCTTCTTGGTGGAAGAGTTTTCAATTTTTTGATGAAAGTGAGACAGAATTACCTACTACAGTGGTAGATGATAATACTGAAAAAGACACTAAAACAGTTAACATAGAAGTAACTCCTGGTATGAATAATATTATTAGTAAAGTACATATTGTAATACCTGCATTAAAATATGATCACGAATATACAACACATATTGAATTAGAAAGTGTCATTCCTACAATTGAGGATCCAGAACCAACAACTCCTCAAGAGCAGCCTAAACAAAATGACACTACCCAAGATCAACAACCTGCTACTGATAAAACTGAAAGCTCTACTCCTGAAAAACCTACAACTTCAGTGAACAATACTGAGACTCAAAAACAAGATGTTAAAGCTGAAACACCGTCTGAAACAGGTAAAAAAGACGACAATAAAGTTGAAAAACCTACAACAACTCAAACTGACACTACTTCTAAACAAAACAAATCGACTACTAACCCTTCTGAAAAGGATAGAAAGGATAAAAAAGACAAACAACCTAAAAAAGATAAGAAAGTCAAACAACCTAAAAAAGATGTTAAAAATCCCGTTACAGGTGGCAAAACAGGTAAAGATTCTAAAGTTAATAAAAATGATAGTGATTCAAAATCTACTAATGAGTTACCTCAAACTGGTTCTCATAAAGAATCTAATAACGGTGTAATATTTAGTCTAATTGCACTATTTTCATCACTATTCTTTATTAAAAGAAAAAGTAATAAAAATATTTAATATTATTTAGACCACTATAACAAGTACATCATTAAGCGATGTACTTGTTTTTTAATTGCACAAATAAAAATATAAAATATTTTAAAAATACTATTCAATTTAAAAATAAATAGTGTATAATAATCCTAAGCTAATTGATAAGGTTTATCATTTAGAAATCTATCTTAGGAGTTGTTAACAACATGAACAAACATCAGAAGAATCATACACTAAGTTATGCCAATTACTTTTCCATTCGTAAATTAACAGTTGGCGTAGCTTCAATCACATTAGGAACTGCCCTCTTCCTAAGTTCAAGTCACGATGCACAAGCAGCAGAAAATTCATCTACTCAATCAGATACTAAGACAACAACTACTACTGGTCAAAACAACGATGGTACACCCCCTACTGGAACAACTACAACGACTAATACGTCTAATCATAAAAACCAAGCAGATTCATCGCAAAACCAAAACAACATTCAACCATCGACTTCACCAACAAACAATTCAAGTTCACAAACAACAACGAAACCTAACAGCCAATCAGACAAAAAGATTACCGCAAAGGACTATCAAGCTACAACTTACAAGAATCTTTACGACGATGTAGTCTACGATAAAAGTAAATTACATAAAGAACTTCCACTCTTTGTAAGTGGTCACTTTAGAAATGCGATGAATAATGAAGAAACTTCTCTTTATGAGGGGGCGCTGAATCCTAACGTTAAAATTGAAAAAGTAAATGATTTATATAAATACACTGTACGCTTACACCCTGGAATTGCAGATGTGGGTGGCGAATTTTATGACTTTGACCTTTTCAAAATGGAATACAAAGACCAACCATTAGAATTAAGAACAATCAATGACAAGAATAGAATTAAAGAATTCTCTGTAACTTCAAAAGATTTATTAGAAAAAATCCAACTTACTGGTACGACTAAATATCCGGAAAATGTTAATAATCCAAGCAAAGGTCGAGACCAAGCACATGACGTAACACTTCAATTGTATTATGACAGTGCTCGAAAATTTAATGATGCGCTATGGAACGACCCTAAAGAAGTACCATCAAAGCCAGCTAAACCGGCTAAAGCTACACCTTCTACAACACAAACAAAACCAGCAAATCAAACAACAGCATCGACTCAATCATCTGTAGCAGATCATGAAGTCGAAGCAAACAAAATTCCTAATGCATATCCAGTTACAATTCAAGGTGAATTAAAATATCAAAAAGATAATTCTCAAACTTCTACTTATGCTAATTTGTTTGAAAAAGACGTCAAAGTTGAAAAAGATGGAGACAAGTTCAAATATACTTTTAAAGTAAAAGAAGCAAACGGTAACACACTTATCACGAAGAGAACGAAGTATCAATTCTCTAAAATTACTCACAACGGTGAAAATGTACTATTAACTGAACAAGCTGATAAAGTGAAAGAAGCAGTTTTAACTACGGATAAATTATTAGATAAAATTCAACTTAAAACAACTGTAGTTTCTAAATATGACAAAGCTGGTAATGAAGTAGATACTACCCTTGATCTCGACTTCCCTATTGTGGAAAAACCGCAGACCGATACTACTAACAATGCAACTACAAATACAACTGAAGTCACTCCAGTCAAAACAGAGTTTGAAAATGCAACACCAACGCCTACAGTATTAAAAGATGAAAAAGCCGTTGATTTCTCTGTTCTAAAGAGCTTAAAAGATCAACCGTCAGTAATGGAGAATTATATTCAAAAACCTTTCAAAGTAGCCGTTGATGAAAAAGGTAATCAACTTGTTGTTCTTACATTAAACAATGATTCTTATTGGAAAGAATTTAAAGTTGAAGGTACACGTGTAACAACAATTGCTAAAGATAAAGAACATGATACACGTACTATCACGTTCCCTTACGTAGAAGGTAAGAAAGTCTATCAGGCGTTTGTAAGCGTTGAAGTACCTAAAATCGGTTATAAAGGAAATTACAAAATTAGAATTGTAAATAATGATCCGAAGAAAGAGCCTGAGAAAGTACCTGAAAGAATCCCGAATAAAGAACCTGAGACACCACACATGAAGGATCCGAATAAGACACCAACTACACCAACTCACAAAAAGGAAACAATCAAAATCACTAAAAAAGACAAGACAAAAGTAAAAGGTAAAAATACTAATAATGATGACACGTCTATCACTAAAAATAAAAAGCATGAAACTAAACATCAATCTGATAAATCTAAAACGTTACCTAATACTGGTGCTGATACAACTACACCAACAATTTGGGCAAGTGTATTATCATTCTTCGCAGGTGTATTACTGTTAAAACGTCAAACACGTAAAAGTAATAAAAAACACTAATTTCATAAAGCATTCATCATAACTTGATGATGCACAATGACCTACAGTTACCTCTATCTAAAGCTGTAGGTCATTCTTATAAATGGACATAAAAAATCCAACAACCTCATACAGATTGTTGGATAAAAATAAATAAATTCTATATTATTTAGAAACGATTTCTTCACCATTGTAAGAACCACAGTTTTTACATACACGGTGAGATAATTTGTATTCGCCACAGCTTGGGCATTCAGTCATACCAGGTACTGAAATTTTGAAATGCGTACGGCGTTTATTTTTTCTAGTTTTAGACGTTCTTCTTTTTGGTACTGCCATGATTAATCCTCCTTAGAATAGACACTTAATTCAAAATGTCAGTTCAATTAATACTATTATATCATTAATTAAACTGCTATTGCTCTTTATCGTATAATTGTTGTAATTTCTGAAGCCTTGGATCAACTTGCTTACTTTCAGAATCATCATTATCTTGTTCTTGTTGAACTTCAATCAATTGATCTTCATCAATGACTTCCCAACCATTACCTTCTGTTAGCATTTGATTGCTATTTTCAGAGAAGGCGCACATAGGCTTTTCAATAATTACAAGTTCTTCAGCAATGTCTTTAATATTAATCATACCGTCAGAAACAAGATGATAATGTTCATCTTCTTGATCTTCACTATCGATATAATCATTATAGCCCTCTAAGTCAAAAACTTCTGAAGTTGTTACATCTAACGGCACTTCAACTGGTACGAGTGTACGTGCACAAGGCATCGTATATGTTCCAGTCACATGCATATCAGCAATGACTTCATTGGATTTCACTGTTAATTGGCCTTCAACATTTATTTCTGATAGATCAATTAAATCTAATGATTCTTTCAAATGATCAAAATGAGCCGTTTGGTTAAACTCAAATGGCTTACCTTGATACTTTCTTAACTGTGTTATTGACCATTTCATATGGCTTCACCTCTAACAAGCACAAAATTTATTTTAACTTTCCCAACAAAAGTTGTCAAGATTTTTTCTTAACATATATAGTTCTGTTACAATACTAATGATGAATACTGAAAGGACGAATTGCAAATGAAAAGTGTTGGCCTCATTACTGAATATAATCCTTTTCATAATGGGCATTTATATCATGCTCAACAATCTAAACAACGCTCTAATTCAAATGTAACAATTGCGTTGATGAGTGGCAACTTTGTTATGCGTGGTGAACCTGCCATCTACAATAAATTCACTCGAACTGAAATGGCGCTCACAGGCGTTGATTTAGTGGTTGAACTTCCGCTTCTCGCTAGCCTATCTTCGGGTGATACTTTTGCGGAAATGGCTGTGAAAGTGGCGCAATACCTTGATATCGATACCATTTCTTTTGGAAGTGAAAGTGCAGATTTGAATGATCTTCAACAACTTGCAGATCAAATTTCAACTTTAGAAAGTCATCCTGATTTTAAAAGTAAACTTAAAGAAGGCAAGAGTTATCCTCGTATATTAAGTGAACTCACGGATAGCCATGAACTCTTACAATCCCCTAATAACTTGCTAGGAATGAGTTACCTTAAAGCAATCAATCAATTCGCGCCTCAAATAGAAGCGATGACAATTAAACGAGAAGGTTCACATCATCACCATTCAGAAATAACGCATCATCAATTTGCGAGTGGTACATCGATACGTCAGTCTCTGCTACAGGGAAATCATCATTGGCGAAACGTTGTTCCACAAGTAGCTCATAATTTATATAAAGCACCACATGTTACAGCAGAAGATACATTTCCGTTTATTAAATATCAATTAACCGTTCAACATCAAGAAGATTTGAAATCCATATATAATATAAATGAAGGATTTGAAAATCGATTGAAATCAATGATTCAACAAAGTCATTCATTTAAAGCGTTTATGCAGAATCTTAAAACTAAACGTTACACTTATACACATATTCAGCGCATTCTTATGACCATATTATTAAATATAAAGTCTCATGATGTACATAAAGATATACATGCTGTAAGAATATTAGGAATGAACGACGTAGGTAGAAATTATTTAAAACATTTAAAAAATAAATTTCCTGAACGTCAATATATTACCAATATTAACCAAAAAAATGCCCACTATTTCCAAAATGAAATTAAAGCAACACACGTGTATAATCTAATGAGTCATCAAACACAAACCGATTTCAATACACCCATCATACGTAAATAAAACCATTTCAACCCGAACCATACAACAATTTCAATAGTTATTGATTGCAAATATGGTACACGTTGAAATGGTTATTTTTTAAACATCAAACTTGTCTTTTAGCGCCTTCTCTACATGTGGTGGCACGAAAGCTGAAATATCCGCTTTATACGCTGCTACTTCTTTAACAATGCTTGAACTAATAAACGAATATTTAGTACTTGTCATCATATACATCGTTTCAATGTCACTATTCAGTTTTTTATTCATCGACGTCAATCGTAACTCGTATTCAAAATCACTGACCGCTCTAAGACCTCTAATAATTGTCTTAGCTCCAACTTGATCACAGAAATCGACGAGTAATCCATTGAAATGATGAACTTCAACATTCGATAAATGTTGGACTGAATCTTTGATTAAATCTATTCGTTCTTCTGAATCAAATGTTCCACCTTTGCTGCTATTCTTTAACACGCAAACATGAATCTCATCAAAGCGATCGGCACTTCGTTCTATAATGTCTAAATGACCGTATGTAATAGGATCGAAACTACCGGGAATAACTGCTCTTGTCTTACTCATATTATTCTCCTTTTTCAAGTAACAAAGTATCTGTTAAACCATAATGATAACGCTTAATCAATTGGAATGGCTCATATTGAATATCCTCATGATTACTAAACTCACAAACGATAATACCATTTTCTTTTAATAAATTAAACTCCGAAATTCTCTCAATCGCCTCATCTATGAGTCCCTTTTTATAAGGTGGATCTAGGAAGATGATATCAAATTGTATCTCACGTTTAGCGAGTGCTTTAAGCGCTCTATCAGCATTGTTCTTATAAACTTCAGCTTGTGACATGAGATCTAATTGGTTTAAATTCGCCTTTATCACTTTGACTGCTTTAAAGTTTTGATCCACGAAAATGACTTTCTCCATACCACGCGACAATGCTTCTATACCAAGGGCACCGCTTCCTGCAAACAAGTCTAACCCCAAACCTGAAACCTCGTGCAAACTATTAAAGATGCCCTCTTTTACTTTATCCATAGTTGGACGGGTATTTCGCCCTTCAAGACTTTCTAAAGCTTTACTTTTATGTTTTCCTGCTATTACACGCATTTGCTCACACTTCCATTTCAATAGGTTATTTAATATAATTTGTTGTAACAAAGGAGAATGATAATCTTATGAAACAATCTTTTATCAAAATCGGAGAAGGTTTAACCGACTTGTTCGAATTCACTACGCTCATCGAGTATAATCATCCCCGAATTAATCGCATCATTTACTTTCATTCACCACAATCTGAGAAACAATTATCCTCAGTAGCAATGGTTATGAATCCAACATCTGGCAATCATTTTCAAGCGATGTACATCATGGTTAATGCCCTTAACTATCCTTATCCAGATGGTAACAAGAAATTCGACATCATCAATACAGAAGCTGGAAAGTACGATATCCCAGTCGTAGGCATTGATGTACAACCGCCCGAGACCTATCCTGACTTAGATTTATACTTTAACTATCTTATCAGTGTCTTACGTCTCCAACGCTGGATTCCACCTTTACAATAAACGATATTTTCTTAAAGCATTTCATGTTTTTCTTTCTCATACGTTTTCTTTAGAAATTTATAAGGTGATCCGTCGATAGCGCGAACGTATTTAAGTTGCATTAATTTATGAACAATACTATCAGCATCTGCTTCGTCAACATACATGACGACATATTTTCTTTGTTTATTTGAATGAACTATATGTCCATATTTTCTAATTTGACGTTCATGCTTAATATGCTTTAAATAAATAATTAAACTTACTCTAGGAATTAAATTCATATCTCGCTCACTCCATTATTTATACATTTGTAATCATATCACGTCTGTGTGCGTATTGAAATCACTATGACACGTCTCTGAGTGTTGTTTATTTATACTCTTTATAATTTAATATTTGGAAAATGAAGTCCCTCATCAACTATGACACGATATCGATATAATTTAATATTAGGATAATATTTGTTAAGCTAATTCTATTAAAAACGAGGAGGCTCACATATGAGTAACACTAAAAAATGGTTGATTAATGGTTCCTTAGCTACAGCTGGGATACTTGGTAGCTTATTCTACTTCAATAAGAATAAATCACCAAAAGAAGTTAAAACAATCCCTGAATTCTTCTCTGGTCAAGCACCCTACTTATTTGCACATAGAGGTGGCATGGCCGTTCGACCTGAACAAACACAACTAGCATTTGATAATGCTGTGGAACACGGATTAGATGGATTTGAAACGGATGTACGTTTAACACAAGACGGTAAATTAATCGTCTTTCATGACGCACTTGTCGACCGTACGACCAATGGTTCAGGTAAAGTGAGCGAACATACATTAGCAGAATTGAAACAATTAGATGCAGGGTATCATTTTACAGATATTAATGGGGATACACCATATCGTAACCATCCTCATGCTAAAATTCTTTCATTTGAAGAACTACTTGAAATGTATCCAAATATGTATATAAATGTAGATTTAAAAGACGCTCCAAATACGTACGAAGGCCGTCTCGCTCCTGAAATCATGTACAACAATATTGTTAAACACCAAGCACAAGACCGTGTGCTTGTCACAAGTTTCCATAAAACTCAAATCCAACGTTTTGTCGAATACAGCAAAGGAGAAATAGCAGTCGGTGCAAGCCAAGCTGAAGTTGCTGAAGGTTTCATTAAATTTAATAGCATGCTTGGAAGCACATTTACTCCACAAGCAGATACGTTTCAAATGCCAACAGAATTTAAAGGCATTCCATTGACCTCTAAACGCTTTATTGATTGGCTAAATCTTAATAATATCGTACCAGGTTTCTATGGCATTAATAGTATTGATTTAATGACAGACTTGTATCATAAAGGCGTTCATACCATAGTCACTGACCGCCCTGACCTGGCAAAGCAATTTAAAGAAACCTTACTAAAAAATTAAAACTGTATGTTGCCGGAAGGGGCATATAATTCAACCATCTGCAGCCAATTTGTTAAAAAGTACTGAGATAATCAATGATGCCTCAAATTTTGAGCGATATAATTGGGATATGAAATAAAATGATGTACACTCCTAACTCTCTTTAGAAGTGCACATCATTTTTGTTTTATATTTTAATGTACGGTTAAAACCAGAAAAATGCCGGAGGGTCTGCTTCATATTTCGATTTATCTAAATGTTCTTTTTTGATTATTTC
>NZ_KV827781.1:718877-719104 GCF_001836225.1 Staphylococcus sp. HMSC036D05
AAATGTTCTTTTTTGATTATTTCGTCAGGTGTCCGACTATCTTTAGGGTCTTCTTGCTTAAACATTTTCCCTAAAGTTTTAGGATTGTAGCTTATATTTCCAGTATATTGATTATTATCATCTATATATATGGAAGCCTTAAAATCATAATCTTTCTTACCATTTACATAACCATCTATAAAGTAATCTCCCATTGGAGTTTTTTGAACTTTAGTTATTTTCATAGA
>NZ_KV827781.1:719204-785272 GCF_001836225.1 Staphylococcus sp. HMSC036D05
TTAAAATATAAATCAATTCTACTTTTTTGAGTATCGATATAATGATTCTTTTTATTCACATGTGAAATATATCCTACACCTGTAATTAATAATACAATCACAAATATAATTATAGGAATAAGTATTTTCTTATTTTTCATCAATAATCTATCCTTTTGTCATTTTTAACGATAGCATAGATCATCATAAAATGTATGTCTAAAACCAGACCAACATTGGTGGATTAGCTTCGTACTTTGTTTTATCTAAATGTTCTTTTTTGATTATTTCGTCAGGTTTCCACTTATTCTTTGGTTCATCCTCTTTAAATAACTTCCCAAAAGTAGCTTGAGGATACCTTATGATTCCATTAAACTGAAAGTTATGCTCATAAGAGCAGTATGCAGTAAAATAATAATCTTTATCATTATTAATGTAACCTTTTATTAAATAATCTCCCATTGAAGTTTTTTGAACTTTAGTTATTTTCATAGAAGTATATTTTTTTAGGTTATATTTAAAATATAAATCAATTCTACTTTTTTGAACTTCTATATAATGATTCTTTTTACTTACATGGGAAATATATCCTACTGCTATTAATATTGTCATAATTAATATTATGAACAACAATGTTTTCTTTCGCATTAATAATCTCTCTTTTCTATTTTAAGTTAGCTAATATAGAAATCAAAGCTATAAAATTATATTAATTAAAACCAGAAAAATGCCGGAGGGTATGCTTCGTATTTTGTTTTATCTAGATGTTTTTTCTTGATAATTTCATCAGTATTTATCGAATCGTGTCCCTCTTCATTTTTTAGTAACTTCCCAAAAGTCTTAGGATTGTAAATAAAATCACCTTTAAATTGAAGATTATCAACAGTAGATATTTGAGCTTTGAAATGATATTTTTTATTTTTATTAATATAACCACTTACAAAGTAAGCTCCCGTCGGATTCTTTCTAAATGCAGTTACATGCATAGAGTTATAATTTTTTAGATTGTATTTGAAATACAAATTTATGCGTTCCTCTTGTGTTTCTATGTAATTTTCTTTCTTATTTTTGTGCAAAATATATCCTATAGTTAAACAAATGATTGCAGCTATAAAGATGAGAAGGATTATTCTCTTTTTCTTATTTTTCATTCATAACCTCTCTTTTTAACATATTTTCAGGATATTATGTCTAAGGAAAATAACAAAAATGATAATCAAAAAATAAAAAACATTGGTGGATCTGCTTCGTATTTTGATTTATCTAAATGCTCTTTTTTGATTATCTCATCAGGTTTCCGCTTATCTTTAGCTTCCTCCTCCTTAAATAATTTTCCTAAAGTTTTTGGTTCGTAACTAGTATCTCCATTAAATTGAAAATTACTCTCATGGGAAGCATACGCAGTAAAATTATAATCTTTATTATGATTAACGTAACCATCAATAAAGTATCCTCCCATTGGTTTTTTTTCAACTTTAACAATTTTCATAGAGTCATACTTTTTTAGATTATATTTAAAATATAAATCTATTCTTTTTTCTTGGGTTTCTATGTAACTATCTCTCTTATTTTTATGCAAAATATATCCTAAAGCTAAACAAATGATTACAGTTAAAACTGAGCAAAGGAGTATTTTCTTTCTCTTATTTTTCATAAATAACTTCCTTTTTCGCCTTTTGTTATTGGTGGATAAAAATTCACAAGATACATTATCCAAAATAGGTAACCAATGATAGATATACTTCAAATTACCATCTAACGAATTTAATCAAATTTTTTTCTAATAAAACTTTTTATATATTTTTAAAAGTTACTCAAAATAAAACCACAAAAATATTAATCAAATCAAATATGTATTTCATATTTTTATTTTATAATAAATTAATATGCGCCATTAAAGTTGAATTCCTAAATAGCTTTGTGTGTGCACATCAGTTCTTATAATATTTCTAAAACCATATAAATAATGGTGGATTAGCTTCGTACTTTGTTTTATCTAAATGTTCTTTTTTGATTATTTCGTCAGGTTTCCACTTATCTTTAGGTTCATCCTCTTTAAACAACTTCCCCAAAGTAGCTTGAGTATAACTTATAATTCCATTAAACTGAAAGTTATGCTCATAAGAACAATATGCAATGAAATCATAATCTTTATCCTTATTAATGTAGCCTTTTATTAAATAATCTCCCATTGGAGTCTTTTGAACTTTAGTTATTTTCATAGAATTATATTTTTTTAAGTTATATTTAAAGTATAATTCGAGTCTACTTTTCTGAACTTCTATATAGTGGTTCTTTTTATTAACATGGGAAATATATACCACAACTATTAATATTGTCATAATTAAGATTATGAACATCAGTACTTTCTTACGCATTAGTAACCTCTCTTTTCTATTTTAAGTTAACTAATATAGAAATTGAGCAAAGCAATAAATTTATATTAATTAAAACCAGAAAAATGCAGGAGGATCTGCTTCGTATTTTGATTTATCTAGATGCTCTTTTTCAATAATTTCACTAGGATCCAATATATACTTAGGATTTTCCTTTTTAAATAACTTTCTTAAAGTGGTTGAACTGTAACTTATAATCCCATCAAACTGAAAGTTTTCCTCGAAAGAAGCATGAGCGTTAAAATAATAATTTTTATCATTATTAATGTATCCTTTAATAAAGTAATCACCCATTGGATTTTTTTCAACTTTAACAATCTTTATAGAAGTATATTTTTTTAAGTTATATTTAAAAAATAGATCTATGCGTTTCTTTTGAGTTTCTACGTAATTTTCTTTCTTATTTATATGTAGAGTATATCCAATAGTTAAACAAATAATTACAATTAAACCTATGAGAAAGATTATTTTCTTTTTACTGTTTTCCATTCAAAACCTCCGTTTTTAGGATTTTTAAGTAATACTTAATGTCTTAGAAATGGCATAAAATACATTATTATAAAGCAAAAAATAATGGAGGTTCAGCTTCGTATTTTGTCTTATCTAAATCACGTTTTTTTATAATATCACTTGGATTTAACAACTTTTTAGGATTATCCTTCTTGAATAATTTTCCTAGAGTTTTAGGATTGTACCCAATATCCCCATTAAATTGATAATTATTCGTGTCTGTTATTAAAGCATGAAAATAAAACTTCTTATTATTATTTATATAACCCTTAACAAAATACCCTCCCATTGGATCTTTTTTAAAACTAGTAGTTTTCATGGACTTATAATTATTAATATTGTATTTGAAATATAAATTTATGCGTTCCTCTTGTGTTTCTATGTAATTTTCTTTCTTATTTTTGTGCAAAATATATCCTATAGTTAAACAAATAATTACAGCTAAACCAATGAGAAAGATTGTTTGCTTTTTCTTATTTTTCATAAATGACCTCTAATTCAAATTGGGTTTCCATTCATATATTAGTTAAGTTTTAATATAATGTTTCCTTTTATATAATTTCCAAATATAAAAACATATCATTATTATTGGTACTATATGTATTAATATAACACTAATCTTTTTCCTATACTATACTTCTAATAGAACTCAAATATTATAATTACAAAAATCCCATAATATTTTTATTATTTGTTTAACGAGGCTACTCATTACCTATACCTACAAATAAGGTATTTCAGGTTAAATATAACAATTAGAAAAGAAATAATAGAATATCATCTTCGTACAATGAGTTTTCTATTCTTACTATTAATCTTAATTACTTAGTTTTTGTAAATTTGTTATTTCTAATCTAGCTCAATTGTCAAAATGTATTACTAGAAATTAAAACACTCGTTTACTTCTTAATGCTTTAAAGCAAATAGCAAATCTCATTTACCTATAACTCCAATAATAAAAAACACTTTCGATGGGGGCTTCATTTGTCTACCATCGAAAGTGTTTTTATAGTTAAATTAAGTTTTTATATCATCTCATCTGTTCTCAACCATTATAATGAACAGTTACATGAACCACCTGTTGCGCATCCGTTATGTCCTGTTTGGAAGAACGGGTTGCCTGCTTCAATTTTCACATTTTCAGAAACTGCAAATGCTATTTTTGTCACTACTTCATCGATTAGGTTTTGGAGTGCGACTTCCTTTGTTTTGTAATCCATGACAACTGGAAGCATTTCATATGCACGTTTACGTTGACGTGTTTCCATCATAATTCGTTTATAGTCAGGGTGATATTTGCCAAATCTCATAACATCATCGTATTGATCTTTCGACTTTAAGAATGCTTGATAAAGTAAATGTGCTTCATCATCATTTTCCAAATAATCTTTAGCATGTTGATACGATTGATACACCTCTGATTGAACAATCATATCAGAGAGATTTTCTATTTCATCTAAAATTGATAACGTTTCTTCAGTAATCATGTTTTCACCCTTTCGATTTTATTTTTCCAAGAATATTAATGAATAATAATCTTTCATCACTTCGCCGCCCATTTCATCATATTTATTATTTAACATTCGAGAGCGATGAATGTCAGAGTTCATCCAACTATGGATTAATGTTGGTACATCGTCAAAGTCATACCCAACGTTCTGACTTGTAGATTTATATGTCACATTGTTTTCGTCTAGTTGTTGCGTAAGAGCATTCTCAGTAAATTCAACACTATCAGATCCATTGTCTGTGGCTTCATATAGATTAATAGACGCGATATGAGCAATATCATTATTTGTTTTAAGAGGTTTTAGACCTTTAAGATGTCTCATCTCATTTGTCACTTCGTATAATGTAATCAGCTGATTAGGATTTTGTTCATAAGGAATAGACGCTTGGTCATTAGAGCTACTATTTTCTTGCTTATTAATTTTATAGGGTTGAAGTGCTGTTAGTGTATCTGCATCTATAAAGCGTACAGCTAAAATTTTATTTGTTTCTTGATCTGAATACACCTGGGCGTAAATGTTCCCATATTTAATTAATGTTTGTGTCTTCATATCTTCATCGGACATTTCGAATCGATATGTTTTACCCTTTGATTGAATTGTAGGTTCTGGATTAATACTTGTATTTTCAAAAAGATGAGAGGCACTTTCACCAATTTTTAATGGATTCACTTTAACGTTGTCCCCTGTGGCGTACACTGACGTAATGATATCTTTTTTAGTGCTCACAATATAATATTGGTCACTTTTTTTAAATATGTAATTCTTATAGCCATTTTTAAAAGGATATGTTCGATCAGCTTGTCCATAGTGTTTCGTCATAAAGTCAATATTCTTACCTATCCATGTTCCAACACCTTGTTTGGGTTTAGGATTTTCAGTATGATTGTTGGACTTCTCAAATTGCTCAGTATGATTACTTTTATTTCCTTTATTCGGGTTCTCTAAGACATCAAATTTGAGACGTGGTGAGTAAAATAAATAAATTAAAAAAGTAATTAAAAAAATGACGCCTACTACTTTGATAACTAACTTTTTCATTTCTCACCCACCTCTAAAGAATTATATTTATTGTACAAAAATATTCTGCTATTTATCAAGACAAGTGGTCATACTTGTCAGACTATTTCACTTTCGCCACGTTAATTTGGTTTAATTTTAATAAAAAAACTGATAAAACCTCATATGAAGTCTCATCAGTATTGTGAAATAGATTGAACTTAGTTATGAACTAAAGTCCTAATGTTGCTTTAATTAATGACGTTGTTTCTCCACCTGGATAAAGTACATATAAAAGAATGTAAACAGCTACGCCTGTAATCGCAGTGAAGAACCAAATAATTGAAGCAATAGGTCCAATCTTTCTATGAATATTGAATTTATCTTTAAATGCTAAAATAATTTGAAATAATCCTAGCACGCCACCAATCGTAGCTAAATTAATATGGAAAACTAAAAAGATAGTGTAGTAAATCTTCACTGAGTCTGGTCCACCGAAAGCGGTATTTCCAATGAAAATTGTTCTACTTGCATAAATAATAAAGAAAGTTAATGCAAAAATTGCTGCCCATAACATGACTTTTTTATGTTTATCAATTTGACGTTTCCAGATTAATCTCCAACCGATAGCGACTAATATCGCACTAATGACAATACATGAAGTACTGATCGTGGGTAAAATGGGTACGCTCATAAGTTTCATCCTTACTTAAGTAATTTTATATCATTTTTATTAATGAAACGACAACAACGAGTACGAAAAATACGACTAAGTAGTTCAATGAATAGATGAACATTTTTGTCGCCCATTTCGTTTGGTCTGAATCCTTTTTGAAGGTTGTAAATCCTAAAGCTAACCATCCTAGGTTGAGTAATGTAGCAATGACTACAAAAGTGACACCTAAGTTTGATAATAAGAATGGTAACGGCAATAAGAATATTAACCAAATAAACATGCTTATTCTCGTACGTTTGAAGCCTTTAACGGATGGTAACATTGGAATATTCGCTAATGAATATTCGTCACTTCGTTTAATGGCTAATGCGTAAAAGTGAACCGGTTGCCAACAAAATACGACTAAGAATAGTGCAATGGCAGCCAAGCTCATTTGACCATCTATTGCTACCCAACCAATTAATGGCGGTACAGCACCTGGAAAGCTTCCTACAACGGTATTCCAAGTTGTGTGTCGTTTAGACCAAATGGAGTAATAAGAAACATATCCTACGATACCAATTAAACCTAAAACGCCTGATGGCACGTTTATTAAGAATAGACAAGCTTCACCTATTAACATCATCCCGAAGCTTAAAATTAATAAGTTTCTGTCTGAGATTCTATCGTTTACAGTTGGTCTACCTTGTTTACTAGGCATGATGCTATCAATATCTTGATCGTAATAGTTATTTAACGCACATGCGCCCCCCATGATTAGGGTAGACCCAACAATCATCATCAATATTTGAGGAATAGACGATAGGAAGGAATGGTTTGTCATTACAACTGCAAGCCAAGCGCCTGCAAATGCAGGAATTAAATTACCTTGAACGAGACCCATCTTAATAATTTGTTGTAATTCTTTGAAGGTTACACGGCCCGTATCCTGTGACAAAGTTTGATCTTTGTTCATAGTTCCCCTCCTTGAATTTTTCATATAGTACAATGATATAGCAATTTTTATTAAAAGACTAGGTTTTATAAAATTAAATTGTGACACTTTA
Source organism: Staphylococcus sp. HMSC036D05 (assembly GCF_001836225.1). Lineage (NCBI taxonomy): Bacteria > Bacillati > Bacillota > Bacilli > Caryophanales > Staphylococcaceae > Staphylococcus > Staphylococcus sp. HMSC036D05. Next base: position 726,319 of record NZ_KV827781.1, read on the forward strand.
GCGACATTATAAATCGTCGATTTTGTGACACAATTAAAAATGGTATTCTTGTTATAATAGGTTAAAAGTAAAAATATGTACATTAATCTAAAGTACTGAATCATCAAGTGTCATCACAAGTGTCTCATGAAGTAGTTTAAGGCTTAACTTTGAAGTTAAACTCAACGTTTAATTGATAATAAAGCTAGTTTCTACATATCATTTAAAAGTGAGTACTTTAGTTAATGATGGGGTGTTTATCATTGTTTAGAAAGCAAAACCTTAAATGGTTAGGTGTTTTAGCTACGATTATTATGACCTTTGTTCAATTAGGTGGTGCCCTCGTAACTAAAACAGGATCAGAAGATGGCTGTGGTTCATCATGGCCATTATGTAATGGTGCACTTCTTCCTCAGAACTTACCAATTCATACAATTATTGAGCTAAGTCACAGAGCAGTATCAGGTCTTTCTCTTATTGTTGTCCTTTGGTTAGTAATTACAGCATGGAAGAATATTGGGTATATTAAAGAAATAAAACCACTTTCAATCATCAGTGTTGCTTTCTTACTTATCCAAGCACTTATTGGAGCTGCCGCCGTGATATGGCAACAAAATGCATATGTCCTAGCATTACATTTCGGTATTTCTTTAATTAGTTTTTCATCTGTATTTGTAATGACTTTAATTATATTCTCTGTCGACCAGAAATATGAAGCTGATGAATTATTTATTAAAAAGCCGCTTCGTACGTTGACATGGTTAATGGCCATTATTGTCTATCTTACTATTTATACGGGTGCATTGGTAAGACATACGAAATCAAGTCTTGCTTACGGTGCTTGGCCTGTACCTTTCAATGATATTGTGCCTCATAACGCACATGACTGGGTACAGTTTGCACATAGAGGTATGGCGTTTATTACTTTCATGTGGATTATGTTCACATTTATTCACGCGATTAAGAATTATTCAGATAATCGTACTGTAAGATATGGCTATACAGCAGCGTTTATTTTAGTTATTTTACAAGTCATTACTGGTGCATTATCAGTGATTACGAATGTGAATTTAATCGTCGCATTATTCCATGCATTGTTTATTACATTCTTATTTGGTATGATCGCTTACTTCATCTTGTTGATGTTAAGAACAACTCGCAGTATGAAGTAACCTCATTTATCGAACAAACACACACTAAAGTTCATAAGCTATTACACATTATAAATACGCGCCCTTCAAGGTATACTCACGTAAATTATCCTTGAAGGGCGCGTATTTATCTATGCTGAAGTACCAAACCGCTATCGTTGGCGAATACAGAAGCCCGCCCAATTGTGTAAACTGACGTATTGTCACACAATTGGGCGGGCGGGCATGTTAGGATAGCTTTTCTATTTCAACGAGTAAATCGCCTGTCGCAATCGCATCGCCACTGACTACATTCACTTGTTTAATTACACCATCAAAAGGTGCTTGTATAGTAGTTTCCATCTTCATCGCTTCAGTAATTAGCAATGGTTGATTTGCTTTTACTTCATCGCCTACAGATACTTTCACTTCTGTTACTGAACCAGGCATTTGTGCCCCAATATGACTAGGATTCGTTTTATCAGCTTTTGGTTTTACATTCGCATTCGTCTTTACATTTTCATCTTTAATATAAATACGACGTGCTTGACCATTCATTGCGTAGTAAATAGTACGATTACCATTTTCATCAGGTTCACTAATCGTTTCAAGTTTAATAATTAAACGTTTACCAGTATCAATTTCAATTTCTACTGTTTCACCATTACGCATACCAAATAAGAATGTTGGTGTATCTAATAACGATAAATTACCATATTGAGCTTTCGTTTGAATATATTGCTCATAAACCTTTGGATATAAGACATAGCTAATCACATCTTGCTCAGTCACTTCGTCATGTTGTTTCTCAGCTAACGCTTCACGAATTGCTTCAAAGTCCACAGGTTCTAAATATTCTCCTGGTCTTTCAGTAAGTGGAACTTGTCCTTTAAGAATGACATCTTGTAACTTTTGATTAAATCCGTTTACCGGTTGACCAATTTCTCCTTTAAAGAATGAGACTACCGATTCAGGGAAATCAAGTTTATGACCTTCGCTAAGTACTGACGATTCATCCAAATCATTCTGTACCATGTAAAGTGCCATATCTCCGACCACTTTAGATGATGGTGTCACCTTGACAATATCTCCAAATAAGAAATTCACTCTACGATACATATCTTTAACTTCATCGAAACGCTCTCCTAAGCCTAAACTTTTAGCTTGTTGACTTAAATTTGAATATTGTCCGCCCGGCATTTCATGTTGGTAAATTTCAGTATTAGGTGATTTAATGTCACTTTCAAAGTCCGTATAATATGGACGAACTGTTGCCCAATAATGGCTCAGTTCTTCTAATCCCTCAATATCAGTTCTTAAATTACGAGGGAACCCATTCAATGCGTAGTAAAGAGAGTTTGCACTAGGTTGACTTGTTAACCCGCTCATAGACGCGACAGCTGTATCAATAATATCAACACCTGCATCAATCGCTTGTTTATACGTGAGTAAGCCATTTCCACTCGTATCATGTGTATGCAGATGAATTGGTAAATCGACTGCTGATCGTAATTCTCCAATTAATTCATTCGCTGCTTTTGGTTTCAGTAGGCCTGCCATATCTTTAATTGCTAAAATATGGAACCCTTCTCTTTCGAGTTCTTTAGCCATTTTCACATAATAATCTAATGTATAAATATTAGACCGTTCAACATTCAAAATATCTCCAGTATAACAAATTGCACCTTCAGAAATTTTACCTGCTTCTTGAACGGCCTCGTTTGCGACTTTCATTTGATCTACCCAGTTTAATGAATCAAATATACGGAATACATCTACGCCTGCTTTAGCACTTTCCTCTACAAACTTTTTAATGACGTTATCAGGATAATTTTTATATCCTACTGCATTGGATGCACGTAAAAGCATTTGGAATAATACATTTGGGATTGCTTTACGTAGACGTTCAAGACGTTCCCATGGATTTTCCTTTAAGAAATTATAAGCAACATCAAATGTTGCCCCGCCCCACATCTCTAAAGAAAAGCTATCTTTAAATACTTCAGCCGTTTTAGAGGCGATATTCATCATATCTTTCGTTCTTACACGTGTAGCTAGTAAAGATTGATGCGCATCTCTAAAAGTTGTATCCGTAATTAATACATCTTCCTGTGCTCTAACCCAATCTGCTACGCCTTTAGGGCCTTGTTCATCTAGAATTTGTTTCGTACCAGATAAATGATTGATACGCTCGTGAGACACTTTAGGTATAGAAGTAGATTCATACTCTGGTTTAAGACGTTGCGCTACATTTGGGAAACCGTTAATCGTCACATTCCCAATATATTCAAGTGTCTTCGTACCTCTATCAAGCGTCGGTGCAATATCAAATAATTCTGGCGTTTCTTCTATAAATTTAGTTGTATAATCGCCACTTCTGAATTTATCGTTACGCATCACATTAATTAAGAAAGGTATGTTCGTTTTCACACCACGGATACGCATTTCACGTAATGAACGTTCCATCTTCTCTTCGGCTTGCTTAAATGAAAATGCATGCGTAGAGAGTTTAACAAGTAATGAATCGTAATAAGGAGAGATTTCAGCACCTTGGAAACCATCACCAGCATCTAATCTTACACCAAATCCGCCACTTGAACGATAAGCGATAATTGTACCTGAATCAGGCATGAAATCATTGGTTGGGTCTTCTGTTGTAATACGACATTGAATTGCATACCCAAGTGTTTGGATATCTTGTTGTTGTGGCATTGCTATTCTCTCACCAAATAACGATTCGCCATCAGCAACTAAGATTTGTGTTTTAACAATGTCAATTCCTGTAATCATTTCAGTGATAGTATGTTCAACTTGAACACGTGGATTCACCTCTATGAAGAAGAATTCATCGCCTGAAACTAAAAATTCAACTGTCCCAGCATTGACATATTTAATATTCTCCATGAGTTGAATAGCCGCTTCACAAATACGTTCTCTCAAACTTTCCGATAAACCAACTGAAGGTGCGACTTCTACAACTTTTTGATGGCGTCGTTGAACTGAACAATCTCTTTCATATAAATGTATGATGTTACCTTGTTCGTCACCAATTACTTGCACTTCAATATGTTTCGGATTATCAATGTATCTCTCAATGTAAACTTCGCTATTGCCGAAAGACTTTTCAGCTTCTGACTTAGCACGGTGAAAGGCATCTTCAAGTTCACTCTCTTCACGAACAATACGCATCCCTTTACCACCGCCACCACTTGTAGCTTTAATCATCAGTGGAAAACCAGCTTCAAGAGCAAATTGCTGTGCCGCTTCAAAGCTTTCAATTGGCCCATCAGTACCTGGAATCACAGGTAAATTGGCGCGAATGGCTGTTGTTCTTGCCTTAACTTTATCTCCAAACATACCTAAATGTTCTAAATGAGGACCAATAAACTTAATACCTTCTTCTGCACAACGACGCGCAAATTGTTCATTCTCACTTAGAAAACCATACCCAGGGTGAATCGCATCGACACCTGCACGTTTTGCTACCTCGATAATTCGTTCAATATTTAAATAACTTTCAGCAGGACCTAAATCACTACCAACGAGATAGGACTCATCTGCCTTATATCTATGTAATGAACTTTTATCTTCATTAGAATATATTGCTACTGTACTGATATTTAATTCTGCTGCTGCTCTAAAAATCCTAATGGCGATTTCACCACGGTTAGCAACAAGTAACTTCTTTATATGTTTCAAAAGCTGAGACACCCCTCGTAATATTTTGAATTTTCTAACTAATTAGATAATAAAATTTTATCTTAAATGCTTGAATAATTCTATAGTAATTTACAAAGTTAAAAACAATTTATCGTTTTGTAACATTTTGTTGAATCAAAACTTTTCTCACAACTTCAAAATGAAATAACGATCATGTTTATGATTTAACTTCAATAAAACTTATTACTATTGATAACTTAATATTATCATCTATATTTCTCATATGCTAGTTTGACATCTTTCCTTTACAGAATTTTAAAATTTTCACCAGTCTAATTTAGTTTATAGACAAAAAAAGACAACCTATAGAGAAGTGATTCCTACATAGTAAGGACACAACTTCAATAGATTGTCTCTCTTTTATATTCAATTATAACGGCGTTTGATATCGATTTTACGTTGTTTAAGACGTTTATCATCTTGTTTGATTTGTTTAGCGGTAATTAATAAAAGTCCCATCGCAATACTTAAACTAATCATGGCTGAACCACCAAAACTAATAAATGGTAACGGGACACCTGTTAACGGAATCGTCGCAGAAATACCACCAATGTTTACAAATGTCTGACTTCCTATATAACTTGCGATACCGACACATACTAATTTATAGAAATGTGAAGGTGTTTTATTCGCTAATTGGAACGCACGATATACAATGAAATATTCTAAAATAATAACGATTAATCCACCCACAAGACCTAATTCCTCACAGATGACTGCGAAAATAAAATCGGTATGTGGTTCAGGTAGATACCCTAGTTTCATTATACTGTTGCCAAGTCCACGTCCGAATAAGCCTCCATTACCTATTGCCATTAAAGAGTTGGAAATATGATAACCCGTACCAGATTCCTGACCAAATGGATTAGTTAATGTGCTAAAACGCGCCTCTAAGTAACTTGGAACCATGTGTAAAATCAACATAAAGGTGGCGATGATAACAAAGCCTATAAATACTAATATTCCCCATTTCAACATGTTCTGTACACCGATGCCAGAATAGAAAATGATAGAGAAAAATATAATCAGTATTAACATTGTTTGTCCGACGTCTTTTTGGAAAAGTACAAGTACCAGACAAGTTACTACAAATAGAATTGGACCTAAGATTAACTTGATGTTTTGTCTCACTGCCGGCATTTTCTTTTCAATCATAAAAGGTATGTAAAGAATAATGGCAATTTTAAGTAACTCTGATGCTTGTAGGTTCATAAATCCTAAATTAATCCAACTTTTAGAACCATTGATATTTTTACCAATAACTAATGTTAAAAGTAAAAGTAGGAATATACCAATCATCATTCCCTTTTGAACATTAGGTTTCTTCAGGATTTTCACATTCATGATGAATGCCATAAAGAATACGATGGCGAAACTCATAATGACGTACAGTAGCTGTCTATTATAAAAGTACGTTCCAGAAACGGCTACACCACCGATTAAGGTACCTTTAGTCGCAGCGACCATACTTGCACTATAAACCATTACTAATCCAATCAAACAAAGGACTACATATGTAACCAACAATGGATAATCGATAAATTTAGAAGTTTTTCCAATATACCGCATTATATTTTTAAAATTATTCATATACTAGATCATCCAATTCTAAATTTTTAAAGTTAATCACTTCGTTGACTTAGTAAATTTATCTTCACTTTTTAAAAAGCTGTCTTACCTATTATATACTTGAATCCTTAGAATTAACAAATATTATTAGGTTAAGTGCGCATTTATTTTAAAAACAATTAAACAAAAATGACTGAGTAAGATATCGAATTAGATACCATCTCAGTCACTGATACGATAACGTATATGTACAATGGATGTTTATACGTGGTCGTGATTATATATTGAATCAACGCAATTATTTCGACACTTTAAATAAGTGCGTTATGTTATCTATGATAAATAAAACATTAAACGTTTGTGAAAGCTTCATGTAATTTAGAAAGTTCTTTTTCCAGTCTTAACATTAATTGCTTACCATCTTCTTTATCAACTAAACCAAGTTGAACAGCAAAATCAACCTCTTTTTGAAGGCCAAACATTTGAGTATCTAGCACTTCTTCATAAAGCGGACAAGAAGGTAAAGTTAAGTTATCCATTTGAACTTTAATTAGATGTAAAATTCTATCCGCATCTTTATTCAACTGGTCATATGCCGCATTATTTAATTTCGATTGGTTAGCCATGACATATTCCCCCTATCATTTCAATTAATATCTTCACATTAGAAGTTTATCTTAATAGATATTAAAAAGCAAGTGAATTTGAATTAAGTCGGTATGAATTTATGTTAAAATAATTGAAGATAAAAAATTAGGGAGTGGGCATATATGATTCAAATTAAAGGCGCAGTCAAGTTCCCTATCTCATTAGATAGTACAACTTGGATTTTTGATGACAGAAAGGTAAGTATCGACGATTTAGAACGTGGGGTATTCGACGGTACTCGTCCAGTTAAGTTTGAAGATAACACTGAATGGAATCGAGCAATTCTAGAAGGACAAACAAATCCGCCTACGCTTGATTCTGAAATTAAATATAAAAAACGTTCAGTTCTAGAAGGTACATTTGTGATTAATATGACTCCATTTTTCAAAAATGCTGAACCACATCAAGAAGCAAAAGCGATTAAATTATATAATGAAGAGCATTCTATTGAAGTACCAATGGATTTATTACCTTATTTATTCTTCCAATTCGCAAAAGATGGCAAACGTTTATACAGCGATAACGCAGTAGATAGCTTTGTTTACATTCCTGAAGAAGGGTATACATATGAATTTAAATATGTAACTCATATTGAGGTGATTTAATGTGTTAGAAGTTCAATGTATCATTTGTGAAACTAAAGTATTCATAGATGAGAATACTTTGGAAGCTAAACGTCTAAGAAATAACCCTATTCGCACTTTTATGTGTGATGATTGTAAGAGTCGTTTAGACACGCCTAAGCAACGCCAACCACAAGTGATCAATGAGAATCCTCAAAAGCAAGATAGTAACTCATAAAATAATAATGAATCGTAACTAATAAAAAGGTGCGACTCAAGTCATTTTAGAGCTTGAGTCGCACCTTTTCTATATCTTATTGATCTTCTTGCATCATTTGTTTAACACGTTTTGCTTCTTTTTCACGTGCAGATTTATTTAATATTTTCTTTCTTAATCTAATACTTTCTGGTGTTACCTCTACTAACTCATCGTCATTGATAAATTGTAGCGCTTCTTCAAGCGTTAAAATTCTAGGACGATTCATCGTTTGTGTTTGGTCTTTCGTTGCTGAACGTACGTTAGTTTGATGTTTCGCTTTAGTGATATTAACTGTTAAATCATTTTCACGGTTATGCTCACCAACAATCATACCTTCATAAACTTCTGTACCTGGTTCCATAAAGTTTACACCACGGTCTTCTAAGTTAATAATCGCATATGATGTTGCTTGTCCTTGGTCCATTGAAATCAATGCACCATTACGACGTCCACCAATTTGAGCTTTAACACGAGGTCTGAACTCTTCGAAAGTATGGTTGATAATACCATAACCACGTGTCATAGACATAAATTCAGTTGTATAACCAATCATACCACGCGCTGGAACCATAAAGATTAAACGAGTTAGACCGTTATCTGTTGTCAACATGTCTAACATTTCACCTTTACGTGCACCTAATGATTCGATAACTGCACCGGCATTTTCTGAAGGAACCTCACATTGTACACGTTCAAATGGTTCGCTTAATACGCCATCAATTTCTCGTAAGATAACTTGAGGTTTAGAAACTTGTAATTCGAAACCTTCACGTCTCATGTTTTCAATTAAGATTGATAAATGTAATTCACCACGTCCAGCTACAACCCATGCATCTGGTTGGTCTGTTGGTGTAACCTTTAATGAAACGTCTGTTTCAAGTTGTTGTTCTAATCTTTCTTGAATTTGGCGTGCAGTTACGTAGTCACCTTCACGACCAGCGAATGGTGAATTATTAACACGGAAAGTCATCTCAAGTGTTGGTTCATCAATACGTAATACAGGTAACGCTTCTTGATGATCATGTGGAGTAACTGTTTCACCAACGTTAATGTCTTCCATTCCTGATACAGCAATCAAGTCGCCTGCTTGTGCTTCTTCAATTTCTTCACGTTTTAATCCGAAATAACCGAAGATTTTAGTTACACGGAAGTTCTTAATAGACCCATCTAATTTAATTAATGAGACATTATCACCAACACGCATCTTACCTCTGAATACACGTCCAATACCAATACGGCCAACGTAGTCATTATAGTCTAATAATGCAACTTGGAATTGTAATGGCTCATCATGATTGTCAACAGGTGCAGGTACGTAATCAATAATTGTTTCATAAAGAGATTGCATATTTTCATCTTGTTTATCTGACTCAAGACTTGCTGTACCATTTACTGCTGATGCATAAACAACTGGGAAGTCTAATTGTTCATCATTTGCTTCTAATTCGATAAATAAGTCTAATACTTCATCTACTACACCTTCTGGTCGTGCAGCAGGTTTATCGATTTTATTTACAACTACTACAGGTTTTAAGTTTTGCTCTAATGCTTTTTTAAGCACAAAGCGTGTTTGAGGCATTGTACCTTCATAAGCATCGACAACAAGTACAACACCGTCTACCATTTTCATGATACGTTCAACTTCCCCACCGAAATCGGCGTGTCCAGGTGTATCTAATATATTAATACGTGTGCCCTTATAATCAATCGCCGTATTTTTAGCAAGAATCGTAATACCACGTTCTCTTTCTAAATCGTTTGAATCCATTGCACGTTCGTCGACATGTTCATTCTCTCTGAAAATACCAGACTGTTTAAGCAACTCATCTACTAAAGTTGTTTTACCATGGTCAACGTGCGCAATAATCGCTATATTACGAACATCTTCTCTTAAATTAGTCATTTTATAAATTTCCTTTCTTGAGTAAACTCCCACTTTTAATTACAACTGTTTTATTATATCATATATTAGTGAAAAGATAAGTAAAAGGTGGGGTATGGGATGCAACAAAAAAAATCAAAAGGCATCTTCTGGGTGTTCTCTATTTTAGCAGTCGTTTTCTTAACTTTATTTAGCTTTGCAGTAGGCGCTGCAAATGTTCCAATGATGATTTTAACATTTATACTACTCATTGCAACATTTGGCGTTGGCTTCACAGTTAAAAAGAAATACCGTGAAAATAATTGGCTATAAAGAAATCATCTGATTAATTTATTTTGAATCATGTTACAAACTGGCTAGACCATTAATATAAGCATAATAGCTCCCAAAATGAAGGATATTCACTTTCATTTTAGGAGCTCATTTTATTTCAAAATTTCATTATATCATTTTCAGAACAAAACGTTGTGTCTTGTCGGCTTTCCCATTACTTTCTACCAAATCGCTTTTCATGATGCGACGCGATGGTCTCTTTAAACTCGCTTAAATATTGATTTAATATTTGGTCATGTAATTGTTTATTTGCCATTACTATAGAATTAGGTCGATTCATTTCCAATGGGTCACCTAATAAGTTTGTACCTATTCCTCCAACTTCATTCAAAATCATCAAACCACCGGCATAGTCCCATGGTTGCAATCTTGGAGTGAGATATGCAGCGAGTTGTCCTTTAGCCACACTTATAATTTCGAGTGCAGCACTTCCATAAGCACGTGCACTTCTTGCATCATTTACAATTGGCATAAATATCTTGCCCATAATCGGTTTGGTTAACCAATTAGGATTGATTCCAATGATACTTGTTTTAAGTTCAGTATCTTCTAGAGGCTTAAGTAGATGAGTATTTTCATAGGCACCTTCTCCAACCTTTGTATGATATAGAACATCCTTCATGACATCGTAAACAAAACCAGCATAAGGTTCCCCATTATAATAAATCCCAATTGAAATAGCGAAATTTTCTTGTTGATGTACAAAGTTAAGCGTTCCATCAATTGGATCAATAACCCAAATGACACCCTTCGTATCCGTTAATTCATGTCCGTGCCCTTCTTCCCCTATCACACGGTGGTCTGGATAATTGTGGTGTATTGTTTCATAAAGGAAATTTTCAGTAGCTTTATCAACATTTGTAACTAAATCATTAGGATTAGACTTCGTTTCAATATCCAAGTCTTCTTTCATCCAATGTCTTACTTTATTCCCAGCCTCTAATATTATACCTTTAGCAAAATCGTATAGTGCCATCGTATCATCTCCTATTACTTAACATTATACATGATGTTTTCTCGAAAATTATATTAATACATATTGATATACCTTAATTGTAAAATTTGAAACCCTCATAAGTAAGGTTCTAACTTTAGATAATAGATAAATACTTGTGCTACAATAACGGTAATCAATACATGAGGAGGCATAAAATGACTAAATATACATTTGCGCCAAAAGATTTTAAAGCATTTGATGTTGATGGTTTAGAGAATAGAATGGAAGCACTGAATGAGCATGTTAGACCACAGTTAAATCAATTAGGAGACTATTTCGCTGATTATTTCAGTTCACAAACAGGTGAAGAATTCTATCCTCACGTAGCGAAACATGCACGTCGAAGCGTGAACCCACCTGTAGATACTTGGGTTGCATTCGCACCTAATAAACGTGGTTATAAGATGTTACCTCATTTCCAAATTGGATTATTTAGAGATCAACTATTTATTATGTTCGGTGTCATGCATGAGGCTAAAAATAAAGCCGAACAAATGAAAATCTTTAAAAAGCATTTTGATAAAATCAAAGCATTACCTAACGACTATAGCTTATGTTTAGATCACATGAAACCTGAAAAAACACTTATTAAAGATATGAGTGAAGATGATCTTAAAAAAGCAATTGATCGCGCAATTAACGTGAAAAAAGGTGAGTTTTTCGTAGCACGAGCAATTGAACCTTCTGATAAAAGATTGAAAAGCGACAAAGCTTTCTTACAATTCGTAGAAGAAACATTTGATCAGTTCTTAAAATTTTATCAATAAAATAATTTTGATTTATAAAGTTTGAGTAGTATTTAATACAATGCTATTCAAGCTTTTTTAATGTGATGCAATATTTTTAGGTTGACCTAACTTTTTGTTTAGGTTAATATATTTTCATAAGATTTTAGAGGTGAGTTTATTGAGTATAAAAGACAACAATTATGAACAACATCAAAGCTTAGATGAAATCAATAATACTATTCATTTTGATCATAAAGGTAGTGCAAGTCAGAAATTTCTAGCATTTCTCGGGCCTGGATTATTAGTAGCTGTGGGTTACATGGATCCAGGAAACTGGATTACATCTATGCAAGGTGGCGCGCAATACGGTTATACCTTGCTATTCGTGATTTTAATCTCAAGTTTGGCAGCGATGTTATTACAAAGTATGACGGTAAGATTAGGAATAGCAACTGGTAAAGATCTTGCACAAATGACACGTCATTTTTTAAGTAAACCCATTGCGATAGTTTTCTGGATTATTGCAGAGTTAGCAATCATTGCCACTGATATCGCCGAAGTGATTGGGAGTGCGATTGCTTTAGATTTAATTTTCGGCATTCCACTAATCGTTGGTGCATTAATCACAGTATTCGATGTATTCCTATTACTATTTATTATGCGTTTCGGTTTCAGAAAGATTGAAGCCATTGTAGGTACTTTAATATTTACAGTTCTAGCAATATTCGTGTTTGAAGTGTTTATTTCTTCACCACAATTAACTGATATTCTAAATGGGTTTGTTCCACATAAAGAAATTGTGACAAACCATGGCATACTATATATCGCTTTAGGTATTATTGGGGCTACAATCATGCCACATAATTTATATCTACATTCATCTATCGTGCAATCACGTAAGTATAACCGTCATGATAATCAAGAAAAAGCACAAGCTATTAAATACGCAACGATTGATTCAAATCTTCAATTATCTATTGCATTTGTAGTCAATTGTTTATTACTAACACTAGGTGCTGCCCTCTTTTTCGGAACTAAAACTAACGATTTAGGTGGTTTCTATGATTTATATCATGCGTTGAAAACTGAACCGGCATTAGGTGCAGCAATGGGCGGTGTGATGAGTACACTATTTGCAGTTGCCCTATTAGCATCAGGACAGAACTCAACGATTACTGGAACGTTAGCAGGACAAATCGTTATGGAAGGATTCTTAAGATTATCCATTCCTAACTGGATGCGTCGTCTAATCACACGTTCGCTTGCAGTCATACCAGTTATTATTTGTTTAATCATTTTCAGAGGTAATGCTGAAAAAATAGAACAATTACTAGTATTTTCACAAGTATTCTTAAGTATAGCGTTACCTTTTTCATTAATACCGCTTCAATTGGCTACAAGTAATAAGAAATTAATGGGACCATTTATTAATAAAATGTGGGTTAACATCATTTCATGGACGCTGATTGTAATACTAAGTGGATTAAATATTTATTTAATTATTCAAACGTTTCAAGAGTTATAAAAAAAGATGGCATACGCCATCTTTTTTTATGTCCAATCAACTAATATATATAAGGGTCATCTTTTTTACGATCCTTAAGTTCTTTTTCTGGGTCCCACTCATCTTGGCGAGTATGATTCTGGTTTAAATTATCATTGTTTGCTAGATTACGACGCTCATTTGAATTCTGCGTACCATTCGTATTATTAAAGTAACTTTGATGACGACTATCTTTTTTAGAAAATAGCAATACAGCTACAATAATCCATAAAATCATAGCAATAAGATTCATAGTAACAATTCCTGTAATCGCTGCTGCTATAAATAAACAACCTGCTAAATTTTTACGTCCTTTGATAATTAACGCCCCTACAACACCAAGCAAAGTAGAAAAGGCTAAAAAGCCAATTGAAATAATCATAGATGCAAATAAAATATCAGGAGTAACATTTTGTTCGCTTCCATAGAATTGTTTGAGTATATCGTTATATTGTTGTTGATTCTCACTACTTTTCATAACAATGAGTGACATCCCTGTTAATAGTAAGTACATGATACTTAGCCCATTCGCTACCCATGCTAAAATGATTTCTGTTTTTCTGTTCATAATTCTATGCACCACCTCAAATAATCTTCTTACCTTAATCATACTAAAATTTAAGTTGTATCGCGAATGCATACAAAAAAGGCTGGGGTAATAAATTGATTATGCCCCAGCCTAACAATGATTAGTATTATTTATTTTCACTATTGTCTTCTTGTTCAGTTGTGTTCTCTTTTGTACCTTCATCATCATGATTACCGTGGAACATTTGACGTCGCTCTTCATAATTCATTCGACGTTGATTAACAGCACTTGGTTGATTTTTTCTTTTTTCTTTCATGCGTTTATTATAAGCTTTTTTCTTTTCTTTTTTCTTCGCACGAATTTCAGCTTTTTCTCTCTTCCGCTGTGCCTTAAGTTCTTTAGGATCAACTTGAGGTTCTATTGGTTCCTGATAATTATTGTAACCATCGTCATAACCATAACTATAATCATCATTATCCTGATAATCATTCTCTTGCATTTGATCTTCGCGATTCGCTTTTTTAGATTTCTTGTTATATTTTGCCTGTCTAGACATCACTTCAGGTTCTTCCTCAGTATTCTGACTAGAAGTATATTCACTTTCTACAGCACGTTTAGGAAATTGTGAATATTTATCATCTGTTTCCTCATACTGTTCTCTATTAGCGTAGTCATGATCTAAATGATTATCATATGGCTGTTCATATTGTTGCGCTTCAAATGCTTCTTTTTGTCGACGTTCTTTTCTAAGTTGTCTTCTTGTATTTCTATTTTCCTTTTCGTCTCGTGGTTGTTCATATTCATCGTAATAACCTTGATGATAGTTCTCTTCATAATAGTCATCTCGAGGTCTAGAATGAGGTTCGTGATGATCATAATATTCACGTTCATCATAGTATGGTTGACCATAATCATCGTTATAATATGCAGGCACTGTCTCAACTTTATTCCTTCTAGCAAACATCATAATTGCGATGATAAAGAATAAAATTGGAATAATTAAAGTGACCACTAATAATACTAAAGGAATCGTAACTACTGCTGCCAATAGAAATAAGAAACCTGAAAGAATTCTAATATTCATTGATATTAATGCTAAAAAAGAAATTAATAGACAAACGATAAAGTAAACAATAATCGCCCATACACCATTTTGTAACCAAATGACAAATTGAGTTGTACTTAAATCATTGTTTCCTAAAATTTGTTGTATCAGTTCATTGTTATTTAATGAACTTTCTAAATTAGCTATTGACGTATCATTACTAAATGATACGAGTGCAATAAACATAGTTATAATCGTCAATATGAGTAAGAATACCCAACTAAACCAACCTAAAACTTTTTCAGTTAGCCGACTGACTGGACGCTTAATTTGTGTGTATTGCTCTCCTGACATCCGCTACAACTCCTTACTTTACTATCAAATCATTATATAGGATAAACGAATAAATAACTACCATTTATCTCTACATTATTTCAGAGACATTTTGAAATTTAAAAAACTTTCATTATAATCTCCAAGCGTTTTTTGTCCTAAATCTTTATATACCTCTAAGCGATTCTGTTCTTTCTTTGTAGGATAAAATCTATCATCATCTCTAACATCTTTAGGCAATTGATTTCTTGCTGCTTTGTTAGGTGTTGCATAGCCTACCCATTCCGTATTCTGTTTATTATTTTTCGCATCTAATAAAAAGTTCATAAATTTATATGCACCTTCTTTATTTTGTGCTGTTTTAGGAATAACCATGTTATCAAACCAAAGATTAGAACCTTCTTTAGGTATCACGTAATCAAATTTGTCATTATCTTGTACTAAAGGTGCGGCTACGCCACTCCAAACAACAGCAATATTACCTTCGTTTTGTTGAAGCATCATCGTAATTTCATCACCTACGACACCTCGCACTTGTGGCGCTAATTTTTTTAAATCTTTTTCCGCTTCTTTAATATGGGAAGGGTTTTTATCATTTAAACTATATCCGAGTTTATTCAGACCCATGCCCATGATTTCCCTAGCACCGTCCACTAATAAAATATCATTTTTATATTTAGATTGATACAAATCACTCCAACTATTAAAGTTTGCGTGAGGATATTTTTCCTTATTATATAGGATACCCACTGTACCAAAGAAATATGGTAAAGAATATTTATTATGTGGATCATATGTCATATTCGTATAATCCGGATCAAGATTTTTCATATTAGGAATTTTTTTATGATCCAAGGGTACTAACAAATTTGAACGTTTTAATTTTTGGACCGTATACTCACTTGGGAATGCTACGTCATAATGTGTACCACCATTACGAATCTTAGCCTCCATTGCTTCATTAGAATCAAATGTTTCATAAACCACTTGTATACCAGTCTCTTTTTCAAACTTTTTAATTAAACTAGGATCGATATATTCACCCCAATTATAAACATAAATCTTTTCATGTGTTGGGGTGTTCTCCTTTGATTTAAACCAATGACTTACAACTAAACATAATACGCCAATGACTATTGCAGAAATGATGAGTTGTAAAAATCGTTTCATTCATTTACACCCCGCTTCACCATCTTTTGTCGTTTAACGAAGTGTTGAATAGCATAATATCCTATTATGCCTATTAATATAGCTACAAATAAAATTGTAGAAATAGCGTTTATCTCCATACTTATACCTTTTCTAGCCATCGCGTAAACTTCTACAGATAAAACACTAAAGCCATTTCCTGTTACGAAAAAGCTTACTGTAAAGTCATCTAATGAATAAGTCAATGCCATGAAAAATCCACCAATAATGGAAGGCATAATATTAGGGATAATAACACTACTTAACAATTGCGATTCATTAGCACCTAAATCTCTAGCAGCATTCAGCATATTATCGTTCATCTCATATAGTTGCGGTAGCACGATAATCACCACGATCGGTATACAAAATGCTATATGTGATGCTAAAACTGTAGAAAATCCTAAACCTAAGCCTGTAAAATGTCCAATTGCTGTAAACATAATTAAAAATGAAGCACCAATAACAACATCTGATGACACCATCAGTACATTATTCAAAGTCAGTAAAGTAACTTTAAATTTCTTGTTACGTAAATAGTATAAAGCAATCGCACCAAAGGTACCGATGACTGTTGAGATTGAGGCAGCTAACAATGCAATGGCAATCGTATTAAATATCACAGACATTAATCGGTCATCTTGGAAAAGCGTTTGATAATGTTCTAACGTGAAATGCTCAAAATGAATCATATTTCCAGCTGAATTAAAAGAATATACCATTAAAAATAGAATAGGTATATATAAGATTGCGATGAGTATTCCTATGTACAACTTTCCATACCACTTCACGTCATTCACCCCTTCCCATTCGATGATTTAGATTTCGTTACAATTAATATGAACGCCATAAATATAATTAAGAACAATGCAATGGTTGAACCCATGCCATAATTTTGAATCGTTAAGAATTGTTCTTCAATTGAAGTTCCGATATTAATAACTTTATTACCAGCAATCAGTCGAGTAATCATAAACAGCGACAATGCAGGAATAAATGTAACTTGAATACCCGTCATGACACCTTCTTTAGTTAAAGGCATGATAACTTTTCTAAAGGTTGTCATTGGGCTAGCACCTAAATCACTGGACGCTTGCAATAAATGATTAGGGATTGCTTTCATACTATTAAAAATTGGTAGTATCATAAATGGAATATAAATATAACTTGCAACAAGTAGAAACGCACCACTTGTAAACAGCATGTTGAATACTGGCAAGTGAAAGATGTGAAGTGTTTGATTTATAATACCATCATGACTTAATAATCCTATAAATGCATAGGTCTTCAGCAGTAAATTAATCCATGTCGGAATAATCATTATCATCAATAAAATATTTTGATACTTAGAATGCGTGATAAAATATGCCGCTGGATAACTAACGACTAAAGTAATCAATGTAATGAGAATTGCATACCATATTGAATCTATGAACATTTTGAAATATCGCATCGTGAAAATTTGTTCATAGTTGGTAAAGCTAAAATGGCCATGCACATCCATAAATGAAAAATATACAAGTAAAATGACTGGAATGATGATAAATATTACCATCCACAATAAATAAGGAATAATTAATAATTTATTGATATTACGCATTATCTACATCCTCATAACTCTCAATTCGTTTATCAAACTCTTCCTCAGTCTCACCTGGCACCATAATGTGAATCGCTTCAGGTTCAAAGAATAGGCCTACTTCACTGCCAACTTCAGCTTTCTTAGTCGATTGAATCACCCACTCGTATCCTTTTCTATCGATACAACAAATTTCGTAATGGACACCTCTAAATAACATAGAATCCACTCTTGCTTTGAAAAGCCCTTGCTCCTTATCAATGAGTGAAATGTCTTCAGGACGTATAACCACTTCGACTTTTTTATTTTCTGGGATACCCATATCTACACATTCAAAATCTTGACCATAAATATTTACGACAAAGTCTTCAACCATGCGACCTTCAACAATATTAGATTCGCCAATAAAGTCAGCAACAAAACGATTGACTGGCTCATCATAAATATCAATAGGTGTCCCGAATTGTTGAATTTTACCGTCTTTCATCACAAATATATAATCACTTAGTGCTAATGCTTCTTCTTGATCGTGTGTAACAAATATAAAGGTAATACCTAAACGAGATTGAAGTTCTCTCAATTCATATTGCATTTCTGTACGTAATTTCAAATCCAATGCAGATAAAGATTCGTCAAGTAACAAAATTTCAGGTTCATTGACAATGGCACGCGCAATCGCTACACGTTGTTTTTGACCACCACTCATACCCTCTATTTGCCTTTGTTCATAACCAGATAACTTAACTAATTTTAGTGCTTCAGTCACCTTTTTATCTATTTCCGATTTGCTTTGTTTTTTTAATTTTAAACCATAAGCAATATTGTCATAAACGTTAAGATGGGGAAATAGCGCATAATCCTGGAACACTGTATTCACTTTACGTTTGTTCGGCGGTAATTTCCCTATAGGTTTATTCTGATAAATAACTTCACCACTATCAGGATATTCGAATCCAGCGATTAACTTTAATATCGTTGTCTTACCACAGCCTGAAGGCCCTAATAATGTATAAAAATGCCCTGACTCAATATCTATATCTATTTCGTCTAAAATTTGTACACCGTCATAACCTTTACTTACAGATTTAAATGAAAGTAATGGATTCATGAACATTCCTCCCTATAAATATGAAGCTGTGGCAACTATTAAAATCTTCACTTCTTCATTTGTGTCATTAAATAAGCGATGTTTATCTTTAGCTTTAAAATAAAGAACATCCCGAGTGGTAGCTTGATATGTTTGATTACCTAATAATAAAGACACTTCACCTTCTAAACAATAAATAAATGTGTCTGAATCAGATGGTTTGAAATTCTTATAGGATGCGCCTGGTCGTAATGTAAGAATGAGTGGCTCCATTTCAAATTCATTAGAATCCGTAACAAGCCAGTTCAGTATGTACCCGCGATCATATTCATCATATGTAACTTGATCTGCTTTTTTATATAAAACTTTCTCGTTAGTACTTTCTTTAAAAAAGTCACTTGCCGAAGTACCTAATACTTCCAATATACTCAAAAAGGTTTCCATACTTGGAGACGCATGTTGACTTTCAATCTGTGAAATATACCCTTTCGATAAATCGGTACGTTCTGCAAGTTCTTCCTGAGTTAAGTTTTTAATACGTCTTAAGTTGCGCAATTTACTTCCTATATCCATTATTTAACCACCTAAAAAAGCTATATTAAGTTTACTAATATCAAACATTTTGTTTAATGCTTTATAAAAGTAACAGAATATAGCTTTGTAAGCAATAGTTTTATGAGATATGTTCAAATAAATGAATATGTCATTATTTTATGTTTTAAATCAATAAGGATATATTTCAAACTTCTTTACCAAATATTTGCTGTTCAGGATGTTTATTAACCTCTTGAACAACTTTATAACTATTGTATCCACTTTTATTTTCAAACTCTTTAAAGATTTGTTTTTCTTCAGCTTTACCTGGCACAATTTCTTTAAATTGTTTATAAGCATGCTTAACCTCTTCACCTTTGACAGAGGATTCATAATAATTTTCAATTTTATTAAAAAAATGAATGACTTTCATCATTTCTTCATTTGTCCAATCTAAATCTAGAGGATATTGATATTCCATTTAATTCTAGCCTCCTAATGTTAATGATGTATTTTTAGTGTATCGGAGCTTTTTTCATAAAACAACTAGTTTGAATAAGTGCATAAAAAAACTGAGACCCGTGAATAACGAGTCTCAGCTATATATAATGATTAATCCTTAACTATTTTAATTAAGGTTTAATTACATAGTATGGATTGGATATCCAATTGCTTTTTCAGCAGCTTCCATTGACATTTCACCTAAAGTTGGATGAGCATGAACAGTTAATGCGATATCTTCAGCATTCATACCTGATTCAATTGCTAAACCTAATTCAGAGATAATATCAGAAGCACCAGTACCAACAACTTGCGCACCGATAATTGTATCGTCTTCTTTAAGTGTGATGAGTTTAACGAAACCGTTAGTGTCATCTAATGATAACGCACGTCCGTTAGCTGCGTATGGGAATTTAGAAGCTTTGATTGATAAACCTTCTTCTTTAGCTTGTGCTTCAGTGTATCCTACTTGAGCTAATTCTGGCTCAGTGAAGCATACTGCAGGCATACCAATGTAATCAACTTCTGCTGCTTGACCATCAATGGCTTCAGCAGCAACTTTAGCTTCATAACTTGCTTTATGTGCAAGTGGTAAACCAGGTACGATATCACCAATTGCAAAGATATTTTCAATAGAAGTACGGCTTTGTTTATCTACTTCTAATAAGCCACGATCAGCGAATTTAAGACCTAATTCTTCTAAACCTAATTCATCAGTGTTTGGACGACGTCCAACTGTTACTAATACGTAATCAGCTTCGATTGTTTGTTCTTCGCCTTTAGCTTCATAAGTAACTTTAACACCGTTTTCAGTTTCTTCAGCAGATTTAGCCATCGCTTCAGTGACAATTTCGATACCTTTTTCTTTCATGCCTTTTTTAACTGGTTGTGTCATTTGTTTTTCAAATCCGCCTAAGATGTCTTTCGCACCTTCAAGGATTGTTACTTCTGAACCGAAGTTTGCAAATGCTGTACCTAATTCAGAACCGATATATCCGCCACCGACAACAACAAGTTTACCTGGAACTTCTTGTAAGTTTAATGCGCCCGTTGAGTCAATAACGCGTTCACCGAATTCAAAGTTAGGAATTTCAATTGGTCTAGAACCAGTTGCAATAATTGCATGTTTGAAATTGTAAGTTTGAGCACTCTTTTCGTCCATTACACGAAGACTATTATTGTCTACAAAGTAAGCTTCACCTTTAACGATTTCAACTTTGTTACCTTTTAATAATCCTTCAACACCGCCAGTTAATTTATTAACTACTGATGATTTGAATTCTTGGACTTTTTCATAGTTTAAAGAAACGCTTTCAGCAATAACCCCTAAGTTTTCTGAATGTTGCGCTTCAACAAAACGATGAGAAGCATGTAGTAATGCTTTAGAAGGAATACAACCAACGTTTAAGCACACGCCACCTAAATTACCTTTCTCAACGATTGTTACTTTTTGTCCTAATTGTGCTGCGCGGATTGCTGCAACATATCCACCAGGACCTGCTCCGATTACAATAGTATCTGTTTCAATTGGGAAATCTCCAACTACCATGTTTTTACCCCTCCATTAATAATAGTTCTGGATTATTTAATAAACGTTTAATGTGATTCATAGCATTTTGTCCAGTCGCACCATCAATTTGTCTATGGTCAAAGCTTAATGATAATGCAAGTACTGGAGCTGCTATAATTTCTCCATCCTTAACAATAGGTTTTTGAGCAATTCGGCCGATTCCTAAGATGGCTACTTCTGGGTGATTGATAACTGGAGTGAACCATTGTCCACCAGCTGAACCGATATTACTAATTGTACAAGTTGCACCTTTCATTTCTTCAGAAGTCAATTTACCATCACGTGCTTTAACAGCAAGTTCATTGATTTCATCTGAAATTTCAAAGATTGATTTACGGTCAGCATGTTTCACTACAGGTACTAGTAAGCCTCTGTCAGTGTCAGCTGCGATACCGATATTCCAATAATGTTTGTGTACAACTTCACCAGCTTCTTCATTAAATGAAGTGTTAAGTGCTGGATATTTTTTAAGTGCTGAAACTAATGCTTTTACAACATATGGTAAGAACGTTAGTTTCGTACCTTGTTCAGCTGCAATTTCTTTAAATTTCTTACGGTGATCCCATAACGCTTGCACATCAATTTCATCCATTAAAGTAACATGAGGTGCTGTATGTTTAGAGTTAACCATTGCTTTAGCGATTGCTTTACGCATAGCAGGAATCTTCTCAGTAGTTTCTGGGAAGTCACCTTCAGGTAATGATTGACTAGTTGAAGCACTCGTTTCTTCGATACCTGTTGATGCAGCTGATGAAGCAGCACTTTCGTTAGAAGCTGAATCTGCGCTTCCTCCGTTTAAGTATGCATCTACGTCTTCTTTAGTAATACGTCCGTTTTTACCTGAGCCCGTAACAGCTTTGATGTTTACACCGTTTTCACGTGCGTATTTACGTACAGAAGGCATAGCTTTAACAGTTTTGTTCTCATCAACTTCTGCTTCT
Organism: Staphylococcus sp. HMSC036D05; assembly: GCF_001836225.1. NCBI lineage: Bacteria > Bacillati > Bacillota > Bacilli > Caryophanales > Staphylococcaceae > Staphylococcus > Staphylococcus sp. HMSC036D05. The sequence goes on from NZ_KV827781.1 coordinate 748,977, forward strand.
TGACTTGAAGATGTTGAAGTTTCTTGAGATTGTGATGAAGTTGTTTCTTCTTTAGCAGGTGCTTCTTCTTGTTGTTCTTCTTGTTTAGAAGAAGAATCATCACTATGACTACCTTTAAATTGCATTTCTTCAGCATCAGGAGCATCAATTTTTACAATAACGTCACCAACTACTGCAACAGTTCCTTCATCTACTAAAACTTCTTCTACAGTTCCGCTAACTGGTGAAGGTATTTCTACTACGGATTTATCGTTTTGTACTTCTGCTAAGACATCATCTTCTTCGATGGTATCTCCAGCTTTAACAAACCATTTAACAATTTCACCTTCGTGGATACCTTCCCCAATATCGGGTAATCTAAATTCAAATGCCACGTTCTTGTCCTCCTAAGATTTTTACTTGATCAAAATCATTTCAAAAATTTATATACTAAAGTTGCAAGTTAAGGAAGCCCTTACAACTTAGTTTACACTTATTCATTACTCAATGCTATAGATAGCTAAATAATTCGTAGAAACTAAATCGAATTAGAATTCTAATGTCGCTTTAGCTTGCTCAACAATGTCATTTTTATTAGGTAACCATACATTTTCAGCTTGAGTAAATGGATACACTGTATCAGCTGCAGCAACACGAGCAATCGGTGCTTCTAATGAAAGGATTGCACGTTCTGCTAATTCAGCAGCTACTTGAGCACCAACACCAGCTTGACGTTGTGCTTCTTGAACAACAACCGCACGACCTGTTTTCTCTACTGAAGCTACTAAAGTCTCAATATCAATAGGTTGAACTGTGCGTAAGTCAATCACTTCAACAGAATGTCCGTCTTTTTCAAGTTCTTCTGCTGCTTTTAATGATTCTTGTACCATAGCGCCATATGCGATAAGTGAGATATCGTTACCTTCTTTTTTGACATTAGCTTTACCAATATCAATTGTATATTCTTCTTCAGGTACTTCTTCACGGAATGAACGATATAATTTCATGTGTTCTAAGTATACAACAGGGTCATTACTTTGAATCGCTGAAATTAATAAGCCTTTCGCATCATATGGACCTGATGGAATAACAACTTTTAACCCAGGAGATTGAGCTAAAATACCTTCTAAGTTATCTGCGTGTAATTCTGGAGTATGTACTCCCCCACCAAATGGTGCGCGAACAGTTACAGGTGCAGGTTTAGAACCACCTGAACGGAAACGTGTACGAGCGATTTGACCAGCAACTTCGTCAAATACTTCAAATACGAATCCTAAGAATTGGATTTCCATAACTGGTCGATATCCTGTTACAGCTAAACCTAAAGCTAAACCACCAATACCTGATTCAGCTAAAGGCGTATCGAATACTCGATCTTCACCAAATTCTTTTTGTAATCCTTCAGTAACACGGAATACACCGCCGTTAACACCAACGTCTTCACCAAAGACTAATACGTCTTCGTCTCTTTTAAGTTCACTTTTAAGCGCGTCGTTAATCGCTTGAACCATTGTCATTTGTGCCATGGCTTACTTCGACTCCTTCTCTTTGTAAATTTCATATTGTTCTGATAAATTTTGAGGCATATCTTCATACATAATATCCATTAGAGAAGTAACAGTTTGTTTATCTGTATTGTCGGCCTCTTTAATAGCTGCTTTAATTTCAGATTTAGCACGCTCAATGACTTCATTTTCTTTATCTTCGTTCCATAAACCTTTAGCTTCTAAATATTTTCTGAAACGAACTAATGGGTCTTTTTTCTCCCATTCTGCATCTTCATCTGAAGTTCTATAACGAGTAGGATCGTCACCAGCCATTGTATGTGGTCCATAACGATAAGTTAAAGTTTCAATGACAGTAGGTCCTTCACCTGCGACAGCACGTTCACGCGCTTCTAAAGTCGCTTGATATACTGCTAAAGCATCCATACCATCTACTTGAATACCAGGTATACCTACTGAAACTGCTTTTTGAGCTAATGTAGTAGCAGCAGTTTGTTTACTACGAGGTGTAGAAATAGCATAATTATTATTTTGTATTACAAAAATTGCAGGTGCTTTATATGCTGAAGCGAAGTTGATTCCTTCATAGAAGTCACCTTGTGATGAACCACCATCACCTGTGTAAGTAATAGCTACAGCGTTTTTACCGCGTTTCTTAAGACCAAATGCTACACCAGCAGTTTGTACGTATTGAGCACCGATAATAATTTGCGGGCTTAACGCATTAACGCCTTCAGGGAATTGGTTACCTTTGAAGTGTCCTCTTGAGAATAAGAAAGCTTCTGTAAGTGGTAAACCATGCCAAATAATTTGTGGAACATCACGGTAACCAGGTAGGATGAAATCTTCTTTTTCTAACGCATACTGTGAAGCAAGTTGAGATGCTTCTTGACCAGCTGTAGGCGCGTAGAAACCTAAACGTCCTTGTCTATTTAATGAGATTGAACGTTGATCAAGGATACGTGTCCATACCATTCTTTCCATTAATTCTACTAATTGTTCATCTGTTAAATCAGGTACTAAGTCTTCATTTACGACATTACCATCCTCATCCAAAATTTGAACCATTTCAAATTTCGATTGAGTTTCATTTAATACTTTAACTGCATCGAATTGGGCTTGTAACTTAGGAGCCATTCAATTCACCATACCTTTCCCATGTAAATAGAAATTCATTTTATCCTCCCTAATTGTATCACAAATGAATTTACCTGTTAAACGATTTCATAAAGTTCTGTTTCAATACAAAAAGATACAGTTACACGGTCTGTTATAGTACTTTCCGCATAACTGTATCAATATTTTTCACTACTTCAATTGATCAACATCTTGTTTCTCTTGAGTTACCTTTCTCATCGCTTTTGAGTAGGCATTGAACTTTTTATTCATATCTTTATAAGCACGAGATAAATCTTTAGATTTACTATCTACTTCAGATTGTGTTGCACCATCTTGATTTAAGTAAGTAAACAGTTCTTTTTCTTTATTAAGCGCCTTTTTGTAAGCCTTTGCATATGCATCATGTGCTTTGTATTTTTCTTTAATAGCATCATTAAGTTGTGTAACTTCTTTTTTCTTAGTTGAATTATCAATATGATTCATATATTGATTCGCTTTTTTAAATTCTTTTTCTGATTTGCTTAAAGCTTCCTCTTCATTTTTAAATTCATTCTGACGTTTCTTAACATTGTCTACAATATCTTCAGCTGCTTGCTTTCTTGTATTTTGATCTTTGTCATTAACTTTTTTGAATAATTTTTGTTTATCTTCTTCTAATTTATTAATTTTCTTACTAGTAGAATTGACTGTTTTTTCTTGGTCAAAAGCTTTTTGAACCTGATCATCATATTTTTTTATTTCTTTTTTGTCAGTTGTACATCCAGCTAATAACACTGTTGACGTTAGGACAATTGCGACAGTTTTACCAAACTTCATTAACTGTTACCTCCTCATAGTTGTTCGCTTGTAATATTAAATAATAATTGATTATAAATCAATACAGAGGAATAAAGCTATTGATTAGTGTCTGTGATGTCTTGTATGAGTTTGATTTATTTTTCACTAATAAAATTAAATCAATATGTCATATTGAGTATCTAATAATGTACTTACAACTGTAGTATCTGATATATTATTTAATAAGGAAGGTGTATGACATGTTAACAATGAAAGATATTATAAAAGATGGTCATCCAACACTTCGTGAAAAGGCTAAAGAATTAAGTTTCCCAATTTCAGAAGAAGATAAAGAAACATTACGCTCAATGCGAGAGTTTCTAATTAATAGTCAAGATGAAGAAATCGCTAAACGTTATGGTTTACGTTCAGGTGTAGGCTTAGCTGCACCACAAATAAATGTTGCTAAACGTATGATTGCAGTTTATTTACCGGATGATGGTAATGGTAAATCATATGATTATATGCTCGTAAACCCTAAAGTAATGAGCCATAGTGTTCAGGAAGCTTACCTACCTACTGGCGAAGGTTGTCTAAGTGTTGATGAAAACATTCCAGGTTTAGTACACCGTCATAATAGAGTAACAATCAAAGCTCAAGACATTGACGGAAATGAAGTTAAACTAAGACTTAAAGGTTACCCTGCGATTGTATTCCAACATGAAATTGACCATTTAAATGGCGTCATGTTTTATGACCACATTGACGCTAACAATCCACTTAAACCTCATGAAGATGCAGTAGAGGTTTAATCCAAGTTTTTAAAATAACGGCACTTCACTATGTAATGATTTAATTACATTTGGCGAAGTGTCTTTTTATGTATTTTTTAAAATTCATTACATGACACAATATACACCATTTATCACGAACGAATATTAACGATGTCTAAATTAGATTGTTTGAAAATTAAAAGATTATCCTTTAAAAGTTTGTCGACTGGATAAGATAAAACTGCTTTATTTATTCAAATACATCATGTAAAATATAACTTAACTGAAATCTTAGTAATTCAATACTAATTTCAAATAATGAACGACACTATTACCCTAGAAAGCATACTGGGCAGTGAAATTAAACGAGCGTTGAAGAAACCAAAGTTTAGATTGAGCTGGTATGTTTCTAAATTAAAAATTAGAACACTAAATTATTGAAGAAATAAATTTTAATATGGATCAAACTCTTTAATAACCCGAGTATTTCACACTAGGGTCGTAAATAAATTGTAGAATTTTAATCTAGGAGGAAATATATAAAATGGCAGTATTTAAAGTATTTTATCAACATAATAAAGACGAAGTTATCGTCCGTGAGAACACACAAACAATTTATGTTGAAGGACAAACAGAAGAACAAGTGAGACGTTATTTAAAAGACCGTAATTTCAATATTGAGTTTATTACAAAATTAGAGGGCGCACATTTAGACTATGAAAAAGAACATTCAACTCATTTTAATGTGGAGAATGCTGAATAATGAAGCAATTACATTCTAATGAAGTAGGTGTATACGCACTTGGTGGTCTAGGTGAAGTCGGAAAGAATACCTATGCAATCGAGTACAAGAATGAAATCGTTATCATCGATGCAGGTATTAAATTCCCTGACGATAACCTTTTAGGTATAGACTATGTTATTCCAGATTACACTTACTTAGAACAGAATCAAGATAAAATTGTTGGCCTGTTTATTACACATGGCCACGAAGACCATATAGGCGGTGTGCCCTTCCTATTAAAGCAAATTAATGTACCTATTTACGGTGGTCCATTAGCGTTAGGTCTCATACGTAACAAGTTAGAAGAACATCATTTACTTAGAACTACCGAACTTCATGAAATAGATGAAAATAGTGTGATTAAATCTAAACACTTTGAAATTTCATTCTATCTCACTACACATAGTATTCCAGAGGCATATGGTGTCATCGTTGATACCCCTGAAGGTAAAATCGTCCACACTGGTGACTTTAAATTCGATTTTACTCCTGTGGGTGAACCTGCGAATATCGCTAAAATGGCAAAAATTGGTGAAGAAGGCGTTCTATGTTTACTTTCTGATTCTACAAATGCACTTGTACCTGACTTTACACTTAGTGAACGTGAAGTTGGACAAAACGTCGATAAGATTTTCAGAAATTGTAAAGGACGTATCATCTTTGCAACATTTGCTTCTAATATTTACCGTGTACAACAAGCTGTAGAAGCTGCGATTAAATATAATCGTAAAATTGTTACCTTTGGTCGTTCAATGGAAAATAATATCAAAATTGGTATGGAACTCGGATATATTAAAGCACCACCTGAAACATTTATAGAACCAAATAAGATTAATAATATCCCTAAACATGAATTATTAATTCTTTGTACAGGTTCTCAAGGTGAACCGATGGCAGCTTTATCAAGAATTGCCAACGGTACGCATAAACAAATTAAAATTATTCCTGAAGATACAGTCGTATTTAGTTCATCTCCTATTCCAGGTAATACGAAAAGTATCAACCGCACTATTAATGCTTTATATAAAGCAGGTGCTGATGTCATTCATAGTAAAATTTCAAACATTCATACCTCAGGTCACGGTTCTCAAGGTGATCAACAGTTGATGTTACGTTTAATTCAACCTAAATACTTCTTACCTATTCACGGTGAGTATCGTATGTTGAAAGCGCATGGTGAAACGGGTGTTGAATGTGGTGTTGATGAAGATAATGTATTTATTTTCGATATCGGAGATGTATTAGCATTAACACATGATTCTGCACGAAAAGCTGGAAGAATCCCTTCAGGAAATGTTCTTGTAGATGGTAGCGGCATTGGCGACATAGGTAATGTTGTTATTCGAGATCGTAAATTACTTTCTGAAGAAGGCTTAGTAATTGTTGTCGTAAGTATTGACTTCAATACCAATAAATTATTGTCTGGTCCAGATATCATTTCACGCGGATTTGTCTACATGCGTGAGTCAGGTCAATTAATTTATGATGCGCAACGTAAAATTAAAACAGATGTTATTTCTAAGTTGAATGGTAATAAAGATATTCAATGGCACCAAATTAAGTCTTCTATTATTGAAACACTTCAACCTTATCTATTTGAAAAGACTGCTCGTAGACCTATGATTTTACCAGTCATTATGAAAGTTAATGAAGATAAAGGTAATCATAAGCAATCAAATAGTAAAAATAATAATAAACAAGAAACTAAGTAATTGTAGAAGTTAATAAATCGGGATATATACCCAAAATAATAAGCTCTAAGTCGCTTTCTTTGATGAAAGTGTCTTAGAGCTTTTTTATATCAATTGTGGTTCCAATCTCGTCTTTTCTTTAATTTACCCTAGTTGGAACGCTTATGTTTGCTTGTTATCTAATAGTTTTTTGTACTCTTTATACTTATAGGGGTTTTTAACTTTTTCTCCATTTATATATACTAAAGGTACTTTTTTAACATCTTTCTTTTTAGCAGCTTTTTTATCATCGTTAGCCATTTTCCATGCTTTACTATCTTTATCTCTGTACATCTTCTTAACTTTATTTTTTTCATACTTATTTAAATCAAGTTTATCTATTTGTTTATCCACTGTACGTTTAGTAATCCACGTTTGATGGCTATTCTTCGGCTGCGCTTTGAAAATAAGTCGATTTAATTTTAAATATTCATCATCAGATATGAGTTTAACTGCATGTGTAGCCCTTCCAGCATTCATTGAATCCTTTCCTAGAAATCCAAGATTGACGAACTTCACTTCAGCCTTACCCTTGTTGATGTAATCTTTTTTGAGCTTAGGAACAATAGACGCTTCAATTTGTTTACAATATGCGCATTTGTAATCACCATAGATTGTCACGCATTTGGTATGATTTTGAGGCTTCTTAGTATTCCCATATTTAAAAGTGGAACAACCACATAAAAGTAAAATAATCGCTAACATTGATGTGCATTTTAAAATAAACTGATACATACCTACTCTCCTTATATACTATTTGTCATAAATAATGCTAACATCAATGTTTATATATTTTTGTTATCTTCCCTAAATGATATATTCTTTTTCTTAAGTGTTTACAAAACATTATATAATATTAAACGTTTATTAATTAGAATACTATTCAATCAAGTTTATTTATAATGTAATATAAAAATGTGGTAAACAAATTACACCAAGTTTCAATTCTTTCTCTAAATAAAAAAACGCTCCCCAATATTTCTATTATTGGAGAACGTTGTCTAACTATCTATTTAATTTGTAGACTAACTCAAATTGCGTTTATTTACTAATGTTTTTCTCAAAACGACCTAAGTCGTTATCGTGACCAATCATAATTAATATGTCACCGATTTCTATATTAATATTAGGATCTGGAGAAACAATAAATTCTTTTGCTCGTTTAATAGCTATAATATTAATCCCATATTGTGCTCGAATATCTAGATCAATGATGCTTTGACCGGCCATTTTTTCAGTAGCTTTAAGTTCTACAATAGAATGCTCATCAGCTAGCTCTAAATAGTCAAGCACGCTTGCACTTGCAACATTATGTGCAATACGTCTACCCATATCTCGTTCTGGATGTACGACTGTATCTGCACCTATTTTATTTAAAATTTTAGCATGATAATCGTTCTGTGCTTTAGCGGTTACCTTTTTTACGCCCAGTTCTTTTAAAATAAGCGTAGTTAAAGTACTTGATTGAATATTTTCACCAATAGCTACAATAACATGATCAAAATTTCGTATTCCTAAACTTTTCATCACTGCTTCATCTGTGGTATCAGCAACGACAGCATGTGTAGCAATATCACTATATTCATTAACACGATTCTCATCGCTATCAATCGCCATGACGTCCATATCTAAAGCATTAAGTTCTCTAACAATACTGCCACCGAAACGGCCTAGTCCTATTACGACATACTCTTTTTCCATATACGTCCTCCACTAAATAAAAGAGGAAAAGAGATGATGTATGATAATAAGACCTCCATACTCTCCCTTATCCTCATAGATTATATTATTTCTTTCCTTCTACATAATCTTTGTCGAAAACAAATAATCTTAATAATAATATTAACGATGGAATTAATAAAAGTAAACCTAAAATAAAGGCAACGACTAAAGCTAATCCCATTTCAGGGTTAACATGAGTACCTGTAATTTTAACAAATGGATGCAGTAGATAAGGTAACTTACTCATTCCATATCCAAAGAATGCAAAAAACATTTGTAAGATAACCATAATAAACGCTAAGCCATGGTTTTTCTTGAATATCGTTAATGCACCTGCAATTAGGAAAAAGACAAAGCTCAATGCAAACATCCACCAGTAATTGAATACAGCATTATTAAAATGATCAGCATTTTGAATTCTTAATGATAAGAAGACAAATAATGAAATAATAATCATTGGTGGGCCCCAGAATATGTGCCACTGTCTCGTTAAATCGTAGGCTGGCTTATCTTGTGCTTTACTTGCGTAAAATGTTAAGAAACCTGATGAAATATAAAGCACAGAGATAATTGCTAAGAATACAACCGACCACGCAAATGGACTAAGTAGTAACTGTACCCAGTTTAAATCTATATGAGATCCATGTTCTCGTATATAGCCACCTTCTGAAATTGTTAAAGCGGTAGCTAATGATGCCGGTATAAGTAATCCTGTTAAACCATATAAGCAAATCCATGGCAATTTCGTATCTTGTCCATAATTTTCAAAGGCATAAAAACTACTTCGAATTGAAATAAGAATTAAAGCAATTGAACCTGGTACAAGTAGTACCGTGCCTAAATATTTGGCAGAATCTGGGAAGAATCCAACGAATCCTACAAAGAAGAATACGAAGAAAACATTCGTAACTTCCCATACTGGGTTAAGGTAACGATGAATTAAATGATTTATTTTCTTTTCTTCACCAGTAATTTTAGAATGTAATGCGAAAAATCCTGCACCAAAATCTATTGAAGCGACGATGATGTAACAAAATAAAAATATCCATAATACTGTTATTCCGATATGGGCGTATATCATTTTGTTCCACCTCTCTTTTCAATCACTTTATCTACATCTTGATATGCAGGTTTGTTTCTATACATGCGAATTAACACATACGCTGCTGTAACCATGAGGACGAAATATAATATACCGAACAGGATCGTGACTAATGTAATACCACCTGCTTGGGTAGCAGCTTGAGACACACGCATGTATCCTCTAATAATCCATGGTTGGCGCCCCATTTCTGTTAAGAACCAACCAAATTCTATAGCAAGTAATGACGCTGGACCAGTCAACAAGATAGCATATAATACAGCTTTGTTTGTTATAAATTTACGTAATTTCTTGAAGAATAGAATTAACATGTAAATTCCTGAAATGACAAAACAGAAGACCCCCATTGAAACCATTAAATCAAAGAAGTAATGGACAATCATAGGTGGCAAATCATGTTTAGGGAAATCATTTAAACCTTTAACTTTTGTTTTAAAACTATCGTCCGCTAAGAAACTAAGTAATCCTGGAATTTCAATTGCGCCAGAAACTTCATGCGTCTTTTCATTTAGTACACCAAAGAATACTAAATTAGCGTGTGATTGCGTATCATAATGCCATTCATAAGCAGCTAATTTTTCAGGTTGAACTTTGTGTAAGAACTTAGCTGAAAGGTCACCAGCTACCATAGATAATATTGTTGATAAGAAACCTACGATCATCGTCATTTTCAATGCTTTCTTATGATACTGTCTATCTTCTGAGTATCTATTTCGTAATAATTTAAATGCTGCAATAGCCGCCAGTATAAATGCCATTGTCATACCAGCTGTAGCAACAACGTGAAATGCTCTTACGATGAAGGATGAGTTAAACATCGCTTCTAGTGGTTGAACATTAACCATGCGTCCATGTTTCATTTCGAAACCAGCTGGTGTATTCATAAATGAGTTTACAGACGTTATAAAGAACGCTGAAAATGAACCACCGATAATAACTGGTAATGAAATAATAAAATGTGTCCATTTATTTTTAAATCTATCCCAAGTATAAAGATATATACTCAAGAAGATTGCTTCAAAGAAGAATGCAAAAGTTTCCATGAATAATGGTAAAGCGATGACATGTCCGCCCATTTTCATGAATGTCGGCCAAACGAGCGAAAGTTGTAACCCAATAATAGTACCTGTTACGACCCCAACGGCTACAGTGATTGTGTACCCTTTTGACCATCTTTTAGCTAATGCAATATAGTTTGCATCATTTTTTCTAATGCCAATAAATTCTGCAATCGCAAACATTAATGGCATACCCACGCCGATTGTAGCAAATATGATATGCACTGCTAGTGTCATACCAGTGAGAAATCGGCTAATTTCAACTGAATCCATATTTATCACCTTTTTTTCTAATATATTGAAAATTGGAGTCACAATGTTTAAAATTATAAATCTCTGAGAGCTTGAACTAAATTAAGTTGCTCTAAATTTGTATGTCCATTTTTTGACAGGACACATAATGTTCACATAGTTGAAATCATATATACTTTTCTGTATAGTATTTTCAGAAATAAAGACGAAAGGACGTTAAATATGACTTCTAACATCATCATTTATACTCAAGATGAATGTCCACCATGTACGTTTGTAAAAAATTACCTCTCAGAACATGGTATTGAATATACTGAAAAGAATATTAAAAACACTCAATATCGAAATGAAATGATCAATTATGACGCATTTGCAACGCCATTTATTCTATTAAAAGGTGAACCCATGTATAGCGTAGATATGGATAAAATTAACTCCACTTTAAATATCGAAAATTAATTAAACACATAAAAATCACTCAACATATTCAATTCTTTGATGTTGAGTGATTTATTTTGAGTACGGTTAGACATGAATGTCTGCATGAACGTAATCTAACATTGAAAGAAGAACGCCCTATAGCTTCATTCACTTAATCTTAGCCCTTCTCTAATACGCTTGCTCTACCCTTTTAAGAGAGAGAAAGAGAGTAAATACACTGGTGTACTTACTCTCTTGTAGTCAAATTATTTAGCTTTGTTGTTAACTAATTCCATAACTTCTTCTTGTGTTGCACATTCAATCGCGCGGTTAGCTAATTCAGCCATTTCATTCTTACTTAGACCATTAATTTGTCTTCTCGCTTTAAGAATAGACGTAGCACTCATTGAGAACTCATCTAAACCTAAACCTAATAATAATGGAATCGCTGTTTCGTCTCCGGCCATTTCACCACACATGCCAGTCCATTTACCTTCTTTATGAGAAGCTTCAATCACTTGTTTCACTAAACGTAAAATAGATGGGTTGTATGGTTGATATAAATAAGATACACGTTCTGACATACGGTCAGCAGCTAATGTATATTGTATTAAATCATTTGTACCGATACTGAAGAAGTCCACTTCTTTCGCAAATACATCTGCTAACGCTGCAGTTGCTGGAATTTCCACCATGATACCTAATTCAATATCATCAGAAATGTCATAACCTTCATTTTCAAGATTTTTCTTTTCCTCTAAAAGAATAGCTTTAGCATCACGGAATTCTTTAATTGTAGCAACCATTGGGAACATGATATTTAATTTACCGTAAGCAGATGCACGTAATAAGGCACGCAATTGCGGTCTGAAAATATCTTGTTGCGCTAAGCATAGACGGATTGCTCTATAACCTAAGAAAGGATTCATTTCTTCAGGTAAGTTTAAGTATGGAAGTTCCTTATCTCCACCGATATCTAAAGTACGAACAACAACACGTTTACCGTCCATTGTTTCTAATACTTTTTTATAAGCTTCAAATTGCTCTTCTTCGGTTGGCATTTGGTCTCTTCCCATATAAAGGAATTCTGTACGGTATAAACCGATACCTTGTGCGCCATTTTCAATGACACCTGGTAAATCGTTAGGTGTACCAATATTCGCTGCAAGCTCTGCATGTACGCCATCAACAGTTACTGTATCAGCATCACGTAGTTTTTGTAATTCCTTTTTATCTTCAAAGAAACGTTCGCGTTTATTTTGATAAGCAATTAACTCATCTTCAGTCGGATCAATAATTACGTCACCTGTAATACCATCGACAATAATCATATCACCCTGTTTAACTTGTTGCGTGATAGACTGTGTACCCACGACTGCTGCAATTTCAAGTGAACGACTCATAATTGCAGAGTGACTTGTTCTACCACCAATATTAGTTACAAAACCTTGCACAAATTCTTTATTCAATTGTGCAGTATCTGAAGGTGTTAAGTCGTTACCAATAATAACGACACTTTCATCAATCATGCTTGGATTTGGTAAATCTACGCCTAGAATATGCGCTAATACACGTTTAGAAACGTCTCTAATATCAGCAGCACGTTCTTTCATGTATTCATTATCCATAGATTCGAAAATGGTAACAAATTGAGTTGTTACATCATTTAACGCAGTAGCTGCGTTGACTTTGTCATTTTTAATTTTATCTTGGATAGGTTGAATTAACTCTGGATCATCTAAAACTAATAAATGAGCATCAAAAATAGCTGCTTTATCAGCGCCTAATTGAACTTCTGCATTGTTTCTAATCTTAGTTAATTCAACTTTAGATGCTTCGATAGCTTTATTGAATTTATTAACTTCGCCTTCTACATCAGTGACCTTTTCATTACTGTCAAAAGATAAATCAGGTTCTACTAATAAGTAAGCTTTTGCGATTGCTACGCCGTCTGACGCAGCAATCCCTTTAATTAAGTTAGACATAATTATTTAGTTAATCCTTCTTTTGATAAGACATCACTGATTGATTCAATAGCATCAGTTTCATCGCTACCGTCAGCATAAATAGTGATTTCAGCATCTTTACCTACACCTAAACTCATAACACCCATGATTGATTTTAAGTTTACTTTCTTCCCGTTATATTCTAATTGAATATCTGAATCAAATTTTGATGCAGTTTGAACTAACATTGTAGCAGGGCGAGCGTGAATCCCTGTCTCATCGATAATTACATATGATTTTTGTTCCATAATTATATTCTCCTTCGTATAGTTAGAATCTTCAATATTATTACAATCTAACATAGATTTTATACAATAACTTTACCAAAACCGGTTGCTAAATTCAATTCGTTTAAAACCGATTTCAGTGTCATTATTTACATTTCAGTGAAAATTATATCATTTACTACAAGTTATTGATAACTTTTTCACATTTTTCTACGTGATCTTTACCAAGCTTACTCATAAAGTAGTAACTGATTGAAGCTGATACAGCTTGACCAATCACTGGGAACCATCTTGTTTGCTTGGCAGCCGCACGTTTAGCAACATCTTTGATTACAACTTTCAATAATGCTTCTGATACTTTTCTTCCTACAAATTGACTTCCTTGAATCGCAGCTGCAGACATAATTCTTTCTTTAACGTCATCTCCAAGAGAATTCACTTGTTTATGGTCTAGTCCATAGATTTTATTAACATCTTCTATAATATCTCTCATTAATTTAATATCTACACCAAAGTCTAAACCTGGAATTGGTACAACGCTCGCACCAGAAGAAAGTAACGATTTCTTCTTAACAAGTGTTAAAGCCTTCTCGCGACGTTGCTTTAATTCCTCTTGTGTCGTGGGTAAGTTACTTTTTTCTTTAATTTCTTCAATATTTAAAAGTGAATTACCTACTTTATTTGTAATATCATTAGTAAATTTACTTCTAATACCCATATTCTTACACCCTTTCATAGTTTCATCTCAATAAATCATTATACCCATTTTAGACAAATTAATGCTTAATATTTATAAATACTGCTTTTAAATATTTTGAAGGTTTATAGTGTGGATGTGTCTTAAAGTCTTTTGGCAAGCCCATCACTTCGCTTATTTCAAATTCTACACCTGCATCAGCCAATGTCTTTTTAATCACATTTTTAAAGGATTTCAATGGAAAAGCACTTGAATTTGTACATAATAATAATGATCCTTCTGGTGCTAAAATGTTTAATGCACCTTCAATTAGTGCATCATAATCTTTTTGCACTGAAAATGTCTTTTTCTTATTTCGGGCAAAACTAGGTGGATCAATAACGATTGTTTCATACTGATGACCATGACGTGCTGCATAATTATAGAAATCAAATGTATCCATGACATAAATATATTCGGATTTAGGATCAATACCATTGAGTCCAAAATTCTCTTCAGTTAACCCTCTTGAACGATTTGCTAAGTCAACGCTAGTAGTTGATCGTGCATTTTGAGCTGCTATCACTGAAAAGGCACCCGTATAACTAAATAGGTTCAATACATTTCTATCTTCAGAGAATTGATCACGTAATTTCTTTCGCACTTCCTTTTGATCAAGAAAGATACCTGTCATCAATCCATCTTCTAAATCCACATTATAAAACGTAAAGTTTTCTTCTATAATTATAGGGAAATCAGGCGCCTCACCTTCTACAAATCCACCTGTATATTCCGTATCTTTAAATCTCATTTTTTCATAAATAGATGTAAAACCAAAGACTGCCTTCACCGCTTCTATGACATTGTATCTGAATTTATAAATGCCTTTAGAGTACCATTGTATTAATAAATGCCCATCATAATTATCGATAGTGAGTCCCCCTACACCATCTCCTTCAGCATTAAAAAGTCTAAATGCATTGGTACCTTCGATATTAAAATAATATTCTCTTTCTTCTAATGCCTTTTCGAATAACTTAATGAAAAAGTTAGTGTCGATAACTTCGTTCTCATCGTAACTTAATACCCAACCTAACCCTTTGTGTTGGCGTCCTACATAACCCGTAGCAATATATTGCTGTTGCGCAGTTACAATTTTGACTAAATCTCCTTCTTTTAAATGGTCGTGCGCATAAATATCATCTTCATCAATAAGTGGATAATGATTGAGATACTTTGTCTCTTTACCTTTATTTAAAGTAGCAATCTTCATCATCATTAAACCTCTCTTTCTATTTATTTCAGTTTCTATCTTTTATTTTCAAAAAATCGTAAGTTCAATTTCAAAAATCATTTTAACAAATAATAGAATCTAATAATACGTAAAAAAAGCCACTGTCATTGAAATATCAATAACAATGGCTTTGATCAATCATTCACTTACGGCTTCTCACGTAATTGTAATGAATAAGCGACAATAATCGCAATTAACATGAGTAATAAAATAGGCGTAATAAAGATTGATAGTAATAAACCGTGAATCATGATGTTGATAAATTCAGTTAAGAATTTAAAGAACAATATACTACCCATAAAGAGTTGTAAATAATAAAATTTACCTCTTAGATAGTAAGTTAAAGTCGTAGCAATATAGATGATGACTATGAAGAGTAATAAAATAAGCGTTACCCATTCTACAACGTATTGTGTTTGTGATAACTCCCACTCTCCTGATAAGAACAGTGAGTTGCGGTTATTAAATTCTAAGAAAGTAAAGAATAAAATAACTACGCCACATAACAACTGAACATACATAGGTTTAATCCATTTTGGCTTTCTCATCCAATTAGGAATATCATCCTCTTGAATATCGACAATATTTTTAACTTTCTCTTTGAATTTATCCCTTTTAGCTCTAATTTTATCTAAATCTACACTTCTTCTCGTCTTGCGTGCATATTCTGTTGTCTTATCTTGTAGTTGTTTAAAATGAACTTTAGTTTGATTAGATACATTTCCTTTATTCGTTCTAGAAAGTTCTGGTTCTTCCTCACCGAGTTCTTCTTTCGTTAATGGTAATGAACGTCTTAAGAATAAGAAATTCCAAATAGACATTTGTCCTAACAACCACATAATAATGAAGAAGGCATTCACACTTAAAATATCGATGGATTCAATTTCGTTAGAATCAATACGTCCATATAAAGCTATTTGCGTAATTAAATAACTGATACCATACGTTACAATAATCCACATAAAATGATTTTTATGATTATGTTTGTTTAATTCATCTTTATAAACAATGTAACCAATATGTACGATGAACGGTATGATAAATACAATTGCGAAGAAACCATATACTTGAGTCATTAATAATAATGTAATGATGAAATACAAAATACCAACAACTAAAAAGAAAATAGAAATGTCATAGTCATATTTAATTGTTCTAAATAAAGTATGACCTAATAACATGACTAAGATACCAAATAAAATAATGATAATGGCACTTATAATTGGGAAACTACCTATAAACCTACTCATCACTTTAATAATTTCACCGAAGAATGCATTAAGAAATTCCCATACATTATGTACATGTGTATTAACTTTTTTATCACCATTAAACTGCTTAATTAATGGTAGATTTATGAGAATGATGAGACCTGTGAAAAGTGAAACGATACCGATAATATAGCTAAATATGATCTCGGTGTGTTTCTTAAGAAAAGACATACTGTTCACCTCAAACGTTATTATATATGAAGATTTTCTAATTGTCTTTAAATTAACCATAAATACGTCTAGAGACCTACAAAGGTTTATTAATAGGATAACGGGGTAAATGTAATGTGTAAACAATAATTCCTATATAAGGGGTGGAAATTATTATGGGAAAAGAAGAATTTGAAAAGAAATCAGCTGAAAAAGCAAAAGAAGCAGAAGAAAAACTAAAAGAACAAAACGAAGAAAAATCTAATGATACTGAACAAACCAAAAAAGATGTTCAAGATACATTAGACTAATAACAATATATTATTATGAGGCTGGGATATCATTTCATATCTCAGCCTCTTTCATGTAAACGTACAGGCTTGACTTGAAAGTGCGCTTATAGTAAGTTCCCTCTATTCTAGCCCTCCTTGCCCGTGGGCCTCAACATGGAGAATTTCTTTTTCAAGTATATTTTGCAAACAAAACAAGTTGAGTGTGGAAGAACGCAATTCATTTTGCTAAATGCTATTTCTATCCCTATACACTTTTATTGATTCAATTCATTTTATTCTAAAAAATATTTAAACTATATTTTAAATGAC
The DNA here is from genome assembly GCF_001836225.1 of Staphylococcus sp. HMSC036D05. Taxonomy (NCBI): domain Bacteria; kingdom Bacillati; phylum Bacillota; class Bacilli; order Caryophanales; family Staphylococcaceae; genus Staphylococcus; species Staphylococcus sp. HMSC036D05. The sequence goes on from NZ_KV827781.1 coordinate 766,424, forward strand.
AAAACTATCTTGACAATACTTTAGAAAAATCATACATTAAAGTTAAATTAAATATACGAACGCACTAGGGGTGTATGTATATATACTGAGATGAGGTTTAACCTCAAACCCTTTGAACCTGATCTAGCTAGATACTAGCGTAGGAAAGTGTTGTTAACTATAGAATCTAATGAACTTGAAACATTTAGATATATTTTCTGACGCACAACTTTCCTAGGGAGGGTTGTGCGTTTTTTTAGGAGGAAAAGTAATGTCAAAAGGTTTAAAACTATCAGAAATACTTGTAACAGTATTGATTTCTGTAGTATTTGCTATCATTTATAACTTATGGTGGTTCTTCTACAATATTGTTCAAGTTGCAGGTATTCATCTAGAACAGCTTACATACGGCGTATGGTTTATGGCAGCTGTTGTGTGTTACCTCATTATTCCTAAACCAGGGATAGCTATATTAGCAGAGTTAGCAGCTGGCGCTGGGGAAACAATCGTTATGGGTAAATTTGATATTCCAACAATTATTTACGCTTTACTTCAGGGTTTAGCGTGTGAAATCGTATTTGCAATCTTTAAATATCAGTCACGCTCAGCAGCAGTAGCAATGCTTGCCGGTTTTGTGACTGCCATCGCAACTTTCCCTGTCGATTATTTCTACGGTTATTTAAATGAAGTTGCTGGATGGAACTTATTCCTATTTATTCTGTTCCGAGCAATTAGTGGTATTGTGATTACAGGATTAATTTCTTATTGGATTGTTAAAGCACTCGATAAGACGGGAGTAACCAAGCTCTTTAGACCAGCTTCTCAAAATGACTACGACAACCTATAAGGGGATTTTTTAATTGTTAAAAGTAAAAAACTTACGTTTGAAATATCCAAACGGGGATAGAAAAATATTTGATAACTTAAATATTAAAATTAATGATAAAGAAAAAGTGCTTTTACTCGGTCCATCTGGATCGGGTAAAAGCACGTTGCTTAATGTACTTAGTGGCATTGTTCCTAATTTGATTGAGCTACCTATGAAATATGATGAATTAGAAATTGACCGCCAAAGTGGTGTTATTTTTCAAGATCCTGATACACAATTCTGTATGCCAAAAGTGTATGAAGAACTGGCTTTCGTTCTTGAAAACAGACAAGTCCCTCGTAGTGAGATGGACAAGGAAATTAAACACGCACTTGAATCAGTCGATTTAAAAGTGACCGATCAAACTTATATTAATCATTTAAGTGGTGGTATGAAGCAAAAATTAGCCATTGTAGAAACGATATTGCAAAAAGCTGAAACATTATTTCTAGACGAACCCACTGCTATGTTAGATGTCAAAGCGACTGAAGATTTATGGAAGAAATTAATTGAGTTATGGGACAATCAAACGGTATTAATTGTTGAACATAAAGTTAAACATATCTGGCAACATGTGAATCGCGTTCTTCTAATGAATTATGAAGGACAAATTATTGCAGATGATACCCCTGACCATATTCTTAATCACTATGAACATTTATTAACTGAATATGGCGTTTGGCACCCAAAAGCTTGGGATAATGCCCCTCGCCCTGTGCCACTTGCTCCTATGTCTAATAAAGCGTTATTTAAATTTGAACATGGCGCAATCATTCGTGGTAAGAAAACATTATTTTCCGTTGATGAATTTAAATTTGGCGCCGGAGAATGGTTAACTATTACCGGCAAAAATGGTGCAGGTAAAACTTCATTATTAGAATCCATGCTACAATTAATCAAATATAAAGGTCTAATGACTTACGACAATAAAGAATTGAAGAAGATTAAACACGCAGCACAACATATGTATCTTGTATATCAGAACCCAGAGTTACAATTTATTACTAATTCTGTATATGATGAGGTTCATATCCACTACAACCATTTAGATTCTGAAAATGCTAAACAAGAAACGATGCAATTACTCGAGTTACTTCATTTGGATAAGGTTCAAAACCAACATCCTTTTGAAATATCAACTGGACAAAAACGACGTCTAAGTGTTGCTACCGCCCTAAGTTCTAAAGCAGATATCGTATTATTAGATGAGCCTACATTTGGACTGGATAGTCATAATACATTTCAACTTATCAAACTTTTCCAAGAACGAGTGAAACAAGGTCAAACAATTATAATGGTGACACATGATCCAGAGATTATACATCGTTACCCAACGCGTCGATTACATGTAGAAGATGGTAAACTTATAGAGATTGAAGGTGAACGCAATGTTTGAAAGATGGAAAAAACACCACACCTTCGTAGATGATGTAAATATAATTACTAAATTAATATTAGGAGTTGCACTTTTTTTCTTTATTATATTTATTCATAATTTTGATTTTATGATTTATATCGTTATACTGATGTTTATTTTCTTACTTCTATTTAACGGCACTGAATTTAAAATTACAGGTCTCTTTATAATAGTAACCGCCCTATTCGCCCTACTTTCTTCATTATTTATGATTCTATATGGTGATGGTGAACATATGTTAGTGAAATTCGGCATCATTCAAATCAGTGAGGAAAGTATTGTAAGAGGTTTACATTTATCTCTAAGAACGATTACTGTTTCAATGTTTGGTATTCTCATTGCATTAACCTCTCAAATCGTCATGATTTTCTACAGTTTAATGCAACATTTGAAAGTAAAACCAAAAATCGCATATGCCTTTATGGCAGCAATTAGAATGGTTCCATTAATCATTAGTTCACTGATTCAATTGCGCCGTTCATTAAAAATGCGATATCAAATGATTGATGCTTCAAATCATAAAGGCATCAAACGTTTAAATCATTTAGTTATCCCATTATTAAGTCAAAATATTAGACGTGCACATCAACTTTCAGTCGCAATGGAATCTAAAGGATTCAAAGATGGACCAAGAACGTATTATTATCAGACACCTTTTTCATATAAAGATTTAGTATTTATACTCTGTCTATTAGTCATTATTGGATTATCATTCTTATTATCTAGTTATGTACCATTAACTGGTATTCATGATGTTCGTTTTGGAAAATTAGGATAAACAAACGTATCCTTCAAATAGAATATTCCTTTTGAAGTGAGATAATCAGCTTTTATCAATAAACGAAGCTCGTTGCTTCATACTCATACAGGTAGTAAATGATATAACAATAGCTCTAAGATGTTTCTTCAACGAAATGCATCTTAGAGCTATTATTTTTGAGTCAATCTTCATTCTTTATTTAATCGCTTTATCTCCAATATCACTACGATAGAAAAGATTGTCGCTTTTTATTTTTTTGGCATTGTCATAAGCAGCGGTTTGCGCATCCTTAACTGTTATACCTTCACCGATAGCTAAAATCACACGTCCACCAGAGTTGACGTAATGATCACCGTCTTTCTTTAAACCACTCACAAAATAACGTGAGTCTAAGTCGAATCCACTTACTTCATGACCTTTGTCATAGGCACCTGGATAACCTTTAGACGCTAACATTACACCTACTACCGCTTCATCTTTCCACTTAAAGTCAATAGGCTGACGTTCGTCTAAATCTACAATATGTTGCATTAAATCACTTTCCATACGCGTTAATAACACTTGTGCTTCTGGATCACCAAATCGAGCATTAAACTCTATCACTTTAGGTCCTTCTTTAGTTAAAATGGCTCCGATATAGAGTAGACCAAAAAAGTGATAACCTTCTTGTGACATCGCACGTGCGATAGGCTGAGCGATACGCGCATTCGTTTGTTGAAGTACTTCATCATTAATGTTCGGAACTGGGCAATACGCACCCATACCACCAGTGTTAGGACCTTCGTCATTGTCATACGCACGCTTATGGTCTTGTGCAATACAATCAAATGGCACTGCATAATCTCCATTCACGAAAGTCATGAGAGAGAATTCCTCACCCTCTAAGAAGCTTTCAAACACAACTTGGCCTTGTTCTTCAGGATAAACCGCTTTAACCCCATCAATTGCTTCATCTTTAGTATGAGCAATGATTACACCCTTACCAGCTGCTAAGCCGTCTTTTTTGATGACAACGGGTAACTCACACGTTTCTACATAAGCTAGTGCATCTTTACGATTCGATACTTCTTTATAGTCTGCAGTAGGAATGGAATACTTTTCCATTAACTGTTTGGCAAAGAGTTTAGAACCTTCTATTTGTGCAGCCGCTTGACCTGGACCGAAAACTTTAATTCCTTCATTTCTAAGTAAATCTGCTAAACCATCGATTAAAGGTTGTTCAGGACCGATAACAACCCAATCAATATGAGTTTGTTTAGCGAAATGAACTATAGCTTGTTGATCAGATTCTGCAATCTCGTTATGAATTTCCGCAACGTTCACCATTGCTTCATTCCCGGGAATGGCGTAAACCTTATCTACAATAGCAGATTGATGAATCTTTGAAGCGAGTGCATGTTCACGACCGCCAGCTCCTATAATTAATACTTTCATCAGTTGACCCCTTTCTATAAGTGAAACTTAGTGTTTAAAGTGACGCATACCAGTCATTACCATCGTGATACCGTACTTATTAGCCATATCAATTGAATCTTGATCTTTAATAGAACCACCAGGTTGAATAATTGCTTTAATACCATGTTCAGCAGCATATTCTACCGTGTCTCCCATTGGGAAGAATCCGTCAGAAACAAGTGCTACATTATCATTAATTTCAATGGCTCTTTCAATAGCAATTTTAGCTGAACCGACGCGATTCATTTGTCCAGCACCGATACCCACCGTTTGTTTATGATTACTTAAAATAACTGCATTACTCTTCACAGAGCTTACAACTTTCCAACCTAATAGCATTGCATCCCATTGTGCTTCAGTCGGTTGTACATCAGTTGCAACAGTCATTTCTTCACGAGAAACATCTTTATTATCTTTATCTTGTACTAAATAACCACCAGATACTGAAACAAATTCTTGTTCAGCATTATCAATTGTCATATCAATTTCTAATAAACGAATATTTTTCTTTTGAGTTAAAATTTCAAGTGCTTCTTCAGTAAATTTAGGCGCGATAACCACTTCTAAAAAGATTGAATGAAGCGTCTCTGCGAGTTTAGTATCAACTGTACGATTCAACGCAATAATTCCACCAAATATTGACTGATTATCCGCATCATATGCGTGTTTAAATGCTTCTTCAATTGTTTGACCAACACCTACACCACAAGGGTTCATATGTTTGACAGCCACTGCAGTAGGTTCATCAAATTTCTTCACTAAACTAAGCGCTGCATCCGCATCTTTAATGTTATTGAAGCTTAGTTGTTTACCATGTAATTGCTTCGCTCCAGCAATAGTATGTTTACTATCTGACGTTCTTACAAAATATGCTGATTGTTGTGGATTCTCTCCATATCTTAGTGTTTCTTTATCCCCTTTAAAGAAACTCACAATCGCTTGATCATATTGATTTGTATGTTCAAATACTTTAACCATTAAATTTTTTCTAAATGTTTCATCTAATTGATCATTCTTAATTCTATCAATGACTTCGTTGTAATCAGATGGATGTACAATTGTCGTCACATGTTTGAAGTTTTTCGCAGCTGCACGCAACATTGTTGGTCCACCGATATCAATGTTTTCTATTGCATCTTCTTCAGTAACATCAGGGTTTTCCACAGTCTTTTGAAAAGGATAGAGATTAACAACAACCATATCAATGAGATCAATATGTTGTTCTCTTAATTGATTAAGGTGTTCTTCTTTGTCACGATCAGCTAAAATGCCACCATGTACCGCTGGATGCAATGTTTTAACTCGTCCATCCATAATTTCAGGAAATTGTGTTAGCTCAGATACTGATTTAACAGTAACACCTGCTTCTTCTAAAGCTCGTTTTGTACCCCCAGTAGAATATAATTCATAATCTAATTGAGTTAATGATTTGGCGAATTCTACAATTCCACTTTTGTTAGAAACACTTAAAATAGCTTTTTTCATTGTTTAAGATACTCCTCTATTTAATGATTTTAGCGATAACTCTTGGATAAAGTTCATATTCTAAATTTTTGACTCTCTCTTCTAAATCTTCTTTTGTGTCGTCCGGTTTAATATCACATTGTTGTTGTTCAATAATTTCTCCCGTATCCATGCCACTATCAACAAAGTGTACAGTCGAACCTGTCACTTTATCTCCACTTTCATATGCTTGTCCTATTGCATCTAACCCCTTATATTTAGGCAATAGTGAAGGATGTATATTTAACATACGTCCTTCATATGCATGAAGTAAATCTTCACCGACCAATCTCATATATCCTGCTAAAATAATCCATTGAACCCCTTCGTTGGATAACAGTTTTAGTAAGTGTTGTTCATATGATGATTTAGATATAAAATCTTTCGGTTGATTGATGTGGACTGGAATATTTAATTTTTCAGCACGTTCAATGCACTTTACACCCGCTTTGTCCGTGTATAGCGCTGTGACTTCAATACCAGGTAAATCCCCTTTTTGCACATGATTTACAATATTTTCAAAGTTACTACCTGAACCAGAAGCAAAAATCGCTATCTTAATCACGATTCTACCCCCAGTAAATGTATAGGTGTTTCCGCATCTTCAATAATTTCACCAATTTCATATGCTTGTGTATCAAGTGCACGTAAAGTTGTTAAGGCTTTTTGTACATCCTTTTTATCTACGATGACTGTGTATCCAATCCCCATATTGAAGATATGATACATTTCATCAGTACTAATCTTTGCTTGTAGTTGTAGCCAATCAAAGACTTTTAATGTTGGGAAAGATTGTGTATCGATTTGTGCTGATAAACCTTTAGGCAACGCTCTTGGTATATTTTCATAAAAACCGCCACCAGTAATATGATTCATTGCTTTAATGTTAATATGCTTTTTCAGTTCAAGTATCGGTTTCACATATAATTCCGTAGGTGTTAAGAATGTGTCTAAATATGATTGACCATGAAAATCATCGTTCAAATTGATGCCTGATTGAGCGATTAATTTACGAACTAAACTATAACCATTAGAATGTACACCGTTAGATACTAAGCCTATGACAGCTTGTCCTGCTTCAACTTTAGAACCATCAATGTAGTCTTCTTTCTCGACAGCCCCTACAGCAAAACCAGCAATGTCATATTCACCTTCATGATACATTTCACCCATTTCGGCAGTTTCACCACCGATTAATGCTGTGTTCGTTTGTTCGCAACCATCACTGACACCTTTAACAATCTGCTCAATGATTTCTGGTACCACTTTATTCGTCGCTATATAATCTAAGAAATATAATGGTTCAGCACCTGTAGTTAAAATGTCATTCACACACATTGCTACTGCATCGATGCCGATGGTGTCGTGTTTATTGTAATCAATAGCAAGTTTTAATTTCGTACCAACACCGTCTGTACCTGAAACTAGTACAGGTGCTTTCATATTGAGTTGAGACAAATCGAAAGTAGCACCAAAGCCACCTAATCCACCTAAGACTTCATTACGCATTGTGCGTTCAACATGACTTGAAATTCTTTCTACCGCTTCGTAGCCTGCATGAATATTTACACCTGATTGTTCATAAGCTTTAGACATGTAAATTTCCCTCACTATCAAAATAATGTTTATTATTTGCTATATATGCTTTTTGACGATCACTTAAATGCGCTTTGTAATTCTTTTCATAGTCATAAAGTCCAGCAGGATAATCTCCTGTAAAGCTTTCCACGCATAATCCGTTATACGGTGCATCGTAATTTAATCCTATTGAATCGATAAGTCCATCAACACTTAAATACGCTAGTGAATCAGCACCAATATAGTCTCTAATCTCTTCAGGTGACTTACTCGCTGAAATCAATTCAGCAGTTGTGGAAACATCAATGCCATAAAAACTTGGGAACATAAACTCTGGTGAAGCAATTCTTACATGCACTTGGTTGGCACCTGAATCTTTCAACATCTTCACGATTCGTTTTGATGTTGTGCCCCTCACAATAGAATCATCAACCAGAATGATATCCTTTCCATCAACGATATCTTTAACTGCTGACAGTTTGACACGTACGCCTTGTTCACGTAATTCTTGAGTCGGTTGGATAAACGTACGGGCTACATATTGGTTCTTCACAAGTCCCATTTCATATGGCAAACCGATTTGTTCAGCGTAACCACTGGCAGCTGATAATGAAGAGTTTGGAACGCCAATGACCATGTCCGCTTCTGCAGGACTTTCTTCTGCAAGTCGTTTACCTGATGCTTTTCTTACAGCATGCACGTTTTTACCTGCGATGGTTGAGTCAGGTCTTGCAAAATAAATATATTCCATTGCAGAAATAGCAGTATTCGTATGACGCGTATATGATTTCACTTCGATACCTTCATCGTTAATAATGACGTATTCGCCAGCATGTATATCTTGGACATACTCCGCACCTAATACATCAATGGCACACGTTTCACTTGCCAAAATGTATGCACCATTTTCAGTTTTACCGACTACAAGTGGACGAATCTCATTAGGATCAACCGCACCATATAATGCATCTTTTGTTAGTATTGCAAAGGTGAAACCACCTTTAATTTGACGTAAGCTTTCTTTTAGTGCCTCTTCGAAAGAAGGCGCCTTACTACGTCGAATTAAGTGCATAATCACTTCTGTATCTGAAGACGAATGGAAAATGGCGCCATGCTTTTCCAAGTTTTGTCGTAAAGATTGTGCATTGATTAAATTACCGTTATGGCAAATCCCTACGCTCATGTCATAGAAGTGATATAAGAAAGGTTGAATATTTTCAATCCCTTTATTTCCTGAAGTGGCATAACGGACATGTCCAATCGCATGAGGATGACCTTTTAATTGTTCTAATTGCGTATCTTTAATCGCTTCTGTGAGTAATCCTAATCCTCTTTCTCCTTTAAGATGTTCATCATCAGAAACCACGATACCTGCACCTTCTTGACCACGATGCTGTAAACTATGAAGTCCCATATACGTTAATTGTGCTGCTTCAGGATGATTCCAAATACCAAATACGCCACATTCCTCATTTAGTCCTGAGTAGTTAAACATTGAGCAATTGCTCCTTCCCATGTTTGTTTAATGTCTGAGACCTTTTCCGAAATAGAAATTTCTGAATTAGATACTTTGAATAATCCATCTTGAGTCAATCGTCCAATTTCTTTAGCATGGTCGATATCTAGGGTTTGCCCTTCTTTAACCGATACAATATAGCGTCCTTGCGTTTCACTAAATAATTGTGCATTAGTGACATCAAGTTGAACCTCAAGTCCCATGTTATAATAAGCACTAATTTTAGCTAATGTAAGGAGTAATCCGCCTTTACCTACTGTTTGAACATGTGACGCTACACCATGACGAATGGCATTCTTAATTTGTTCACCCTTTTCAACTTCATCACTTAAATCAATCGCTTCAAATTCATGATTTACTGAACCATATAATAATTTCTCAATTTGGCTTCCACCGAAATCATCACGTGTATCACCAACTAAATACAGTGTTTCTCCAGCTTTAGGATGGAAATCATTTAAATAATTAATATCTTCAATCAGTCCTACCATACCTACAACTGGTGTTGGGAAAATAGATGTACCACGCGTTTCGTTATATAAAGAAACATTACCTGACACTACAGGTGTCTTTAGTACTTCACATGCTTCAGACATGCCTTTCGTCGAATCAATTAATTGTTGATAAATTTCTTTCTTTTCAGGAGAACCGTAATTCAAGCAATCTGTCATCGCAAGTGGTGTAGCACCTACAGCAATTAAGTTACGATAGGCTTCTGCAACGACCATCTTTCCACCTTCATAAGGTTGATTAAATACGTAACGTGCTTCTCCATCGATCGTTGAAGCAATCGCTTTATTTGTACCTTCAACACGTACGACTGAAGATTGTAATCCTGGTTTAACAATAGTATTTGCGCCTACTTGCTGATCATACTGCTCATATAAATAATGTTTCGATGCAATGGTTGGATGTTTTAATAATTTTGAAAAGACATATTGCACATCAACATGGCTGTAATCATTTTTAGAAGTGTTATATTCCTTTTCTTCTCCTTCAAGAATATATACAGGTGCTTCATCAGATAGAGGTTGTACAGGAATATCAGCAAATACTTCGTCTTCATATGTTAAAACGAATCTGTCAGTATCCGTCACTTCACCAATAACTGCACTATCAAGTTCATGTTTATCAAATAAGTCTAGGAACTTTTGTTCAGTGCCTTTTTCAACAACGAGTAGCATTCGTTCTTGTGTTTCAGAAAGCATCATTTCATACGGTGAAATACCAGGTTCTCTAGTTGGAACTTGATCGAGTCTTAAATGAAGACCACTTCCACCTTTTGCAGCCATTTCTGATGAAGAAGAGGTTAAACCAGCAGCACCCATATCTTGAATACCAACAAGCTCGTCATAAGTAATTGCTTCGAGTGTAGCTTCCATGAGTTTCTTACCTACAAACGGATCACCAATTTGTACGGAAGGACGTTTACTTTCACTTTCTTCCGTTAGTTCTTCAGAGGCAAATGTTGCACCATGAATGCCATCACGTCCTGTTTTCAAACCGACATAAATCACTGAATTGCCGATACCTTTTGCAGTCCCTTTTTGAACCATGTCGTGATCAATGACACCCACACACATCGCATTGACAAGAGGATTGCCATCATAACGATCGTCGAACTCAATTTCTCCTGCTGTTGTAGGAATACCAATACAGTTGCCATAACCGCCAATCCCACTCACAACACCTTTAAGTAAACGTTGATTTTGTTTGACTGATAATTCACCAAATCGCAAACTATTAAGTAAGTTAATTGGACGTGCCCCTATTGAGACGATATCTCTTATGATGCCGCCTACACCAGTTGCTGCACCTTGATAAGGTTCAATCGCTGATGGATGGTTATGTGATTCCACTTTGAATACAACGGCTTGATTATCTCCAATGTCCACGACACCAGCACCTTCACCTGGACCCATCAACACATGTTCACCTGTTGTTGGGAATTGCTTTAAGAAAGGTTTAGAATGCTTGTATGAACAATGTTCACTCCACATGACTGAGAATATGCCTACTTCTGTAAAGTTGGGTTCTCTGCCAAGAATTTCTACTACTTTATCGTATTCTTTATCACTGAGCCCCATATCTTGATAAAGTTTTTCAAGTTTAATTTCTTCAATACTTGGTTCGATAAATTTAGACATGTTGTTCCCTCCAACTTTTGACCATTGATTCAAACAATTTCACACCACTATCTGTGCCTAACAATGTTTCAAGCGCACGTTCAGGATGTGGCATCATCCCACATACATTTCCTTCTTTATTGACGATTCCAGCAATATCTTCATATGAGCCATTTGGATTATCCGTATATTTAAGTATAATTTGGTTGTTTCGTTCAAGTTCAGTAAACATGTCATCGGTACAGTAATAATGACCTTCGCCATGGGCAACTGGATAAACAACCTCTTGATTTGCTTCATATAAATGTGTAAATGGTGTTTGGTTATTAGTAATCGTTAATGTTTCGTTTCTACTTATGAAGAGGTGTGAATCATTATGTAGTAATGCACCTGGAAGTAAACCAATTTCTGTTAAAATTTGGAATCCATTACACACTCCAAGGACTGGCTTACCTTCTTGTGCTAAACGTTTCACTTCATTAATAATAGGAGCAACACTTGCCATTGCACCTGATCTTAAATAATCACCGAATGAAAAGCCTCCAGGAATCAGTACTCCGTCAAACCCCTCTAGACTTGTTTCGCGATAATCGATATATGCTGCATCTACACCAGATTTAATCGCTGCATTATACATATCTCTATCGCAGTTTGAACCTGGAAATACAAGAACTGCAAATTTCATCTTATGCATTCTCCTTTTCATCAATCACTTTATAGCTATATTCTTCAATGACTGTGTTCGCAAATAACTTTTCACTTAATGTTGTAATAATGTTATCCACGGCTTCATCTGTAGCTTCATCCACTGTCATGTATAAAACTTTACCTACTCGAATGTCATTCACTTGCGTATAACCTAAATCGTGAACGGCTCTGTTTAAAGCTTGTCCTTGTGTATCTAGCACCTGGGGTTGTAAAGTGATGTGTAATTCGATTGTTTTCATGATTTAAGATCCTCCAATTTATCTAAAAATGTTTGGTATGTGTCAATGAGTGAGCCAGTGTCATTTCTGTAAACGTCTTTATCGAAGTTAGTATCTGAATGCTTATCCCATATACGACATGTGTCAGGTGAAATTTCATCTGCTAATAGAATAGTGCCATCGTGTGTTTTACCGAATTCGACTTTGAAATCGACAAGTCTTAATAACATTTCGTCCATGAGCTGTACTAACACTTGATTAATTTCTTTTGCCATTTGTTTTAATTGTGCGATTTCTTCATCGTTTGCAATGTGGAGCAATTTCACGTGATCGTCTGTAATAAGCGGGTCGTTAAGGTCATCATTCTTATAGAAAAATTCGACTAATGGTTCTTCAAATTTGTGTCCTTTTTCAAAGCCTAATCGTTTGGTAATAGAACCAGTGGCGATATTTCTCACTACTACTTCCAATGGGATAATGTCTACTTGTTCGACTAATTGTTCTGTTTCAGAGAGTTGCTTAATGAAATGGTTATTGATGTCGTGGTGAGTTAAATAATCAAATATAATGGATGTGATTTGATTATTTAACTTTCCTTTGCCAGGCATTGTGTCTTTTTTGACCCCGTTGCCTGCGGTTACTTCATCTTTGTATTCTACTCGCAGTTGATGTTCTGTATCTGTTGTGTATACTCGTTTTGCTTTTCCTTCATATAATAATGACACTTATTTGTCTCTCCCTTCGAACTTCATTAACATATATTGTTCAGTTTGATTCACATCATCAGTTAGTAATGTCATGTGTCCCATTTTTCTGTCGGGCTTTCTTTGTGATTTACCATAAATATGAACATGCCATTCCGGATGATTTCCGAATTCATTTTCAAGTAAATCTAAATCACGACCGAGTAAATTCATCATTACAGCAGGTTTAAGCACTTCTATCTGTTGAGGTAATTTCTGACCAGTGACGGCTAATATGTGTGTATCAAATTGTGAGAAATCACATGCCTCTATAGAGTAATGTCCTGAGTTATGTGGACGTGGCGCGATTTCATTTACATAAAGTTTATTATTCTTATCTATGAAAAATTCAACTGTAAATGTACCTACAAAATGGATGACGTTCGTAATCTTATCTATCTCTTTACGTGCCTCTTTTTCTTTATCTGTTCTAGCAGGCACGATTGTTTTAAATAAAATTTGATTTCTATGTTCGTTTTCTTGTAATGGGAAATACGTGGTTTGTTGCTCGTTACCAATTGTGACAGTAAGAGACACTTCTTTATCGATATCAAGATATTGTTCAGCTACGCATTCTTGATTTTCAATTAATGACATTGCTTCTTGAATATCTGATTCCTGTTTAACTAATATTTGGCCTTTGCCATCATAGCCACCGAAACGAGTTTTAACGATGAATGGATAACCTAATGTTTCAATCGCATGTGTTAAATCTTGTGAATTTTTAATTTGTAGAAAAGGAACAATTTGCGCTCCTGCTTCTTGTAATGTTTGCTTTTCCGTTAATCGATCCTGAAGTAATTGGATCGCTTGGAAACCTTGAGGTACATTATAATGTTCTGTCAGTTGTTTAAGCTGCTTTGAGGAAATATTTTCAAATTCATAAGTAATGACGTCAGTTTTCTCACCTAGTTCATTTAAAGCTTGTTCATCATCATATTCAGCATGGATAAATTGATGTGCAACGTATCGACACGGACTATCTTCGTTAGGATCTAACACAATCACTTTGTAGCCCATTTTCTGCGCAGATTGTGACATCATCTTCCCTAATTGTCCTCCGCCAATAATTCCGATTGTTGAACCGAATTTTAATTTATTGAAGCTCATTTTGCATTGCCTCCACTTTATTAACTAGAGATTTTTCATAATTTTCCAAATTCTTTTGAACTGTTGAATTGTTTATTCCTAGCATTCTTGCCGCTAGAATTCCAGCATTTTTCGCTCCGGATTTGCCTATAGCTGTTGTGGCTACTGGTATACCTCCAGGCATTTGTACGATTGAAAGCAATGAATCTAAACCTTTTAAACTTTTCGACTCAATGGGAACACCTATTACAGGTAAAGTTGTCATTGATGCTACCATTCCTGGTAAATGTGCTGCGCCCCCTGCACCTGCGATAATAATGTCATAACCATTTTGACGTGCTTCGCTAGCGAATTCGAACATTAACTGAGGCGTACGATGTGCAGAAACAACCTTTTTATCGTACGGTATTTCAAATTCTTCTAACATTTTGCAACTTTCTTTCATAATTTCCCAGTCTGAAGAACTGCCCATAATGACTGCTACTCTCACTTTGCACACCCTTTCAAAAGTTTGTATTGTGATAAGAAATAGTTGTATATTACAGATATAGCATAACAATCATGTCATACTTTTTCAATCAAAAATCGAACTTTAATATTAAATTTAAATTTAATTTACGTCTTTTGACTATTAATTAGATTAATATTAGTGTTAAAGTTAAGATATTAATTAAAATAAGGAGGCGTTTTAAGTGGTTGCTAAAATTTTAGATGGTAAGCAAATCGCAAAAGAATATAGACAAGGTCTACAACAACAAGTCGAAGAATTAAATAAGCAAGGTTATACTCCGAAATTGTCAGTCATACTAGTCGGAAATGATGGCGCAAGTCAAAGTTATGTCAAAGCGAAGAAAAAAGCTGCTGAAAAAATAGGAATGATTTCTGAAATTGTCCATTTAGATGAAACAACTTCCGAAGAAGACGTATTAAAAGAATTAGAAAGACTTAACAATGATGATTCAGTTAGCGGAATACTTGTCCAAGTTCCTCTACCTAAACAAGTAAGCGAACAAAAAGTTTTAGAATCTATTAATCCTGATAAAGATGTCGATGGCTTTCACCCTTCTAACATAGGGAAGCTTTATATTGATGAGCAAACTTTCGTCCCATGTACGCCATTAGGTATTATGGAAATTCTAAAACATGCAGATATTGATTTAGAAGGTAAACACGCGGTAGTGATTGGCCGAAGTCACATTGTAGGTCAACCAGTTTCCAAATTATTATTACAAGCTAATGCAACTGTTACTGTGTTACATTCTCGTACAAAAGACATGAGTAAACATTTAAAAGATGCTGACGTTATTGTGAGCGCTGTAGGTAAACCCGGATTAGTTAGTAAAGATGTGGTTAAAGAGGGTGCCGTTATCATAGACGTCGGAAATACGCCAGATGAAAACGGTAAATTAAAAGGCGATGTTGACTATGAAGAAGTAAAAGAAATCGCTGGCGCTATTACGCCTGTACCTGGAGGCGTAGGACCATTAACAATTACAATGGTACTTAATAACACATTACTTGCAGAAAAAATGCGTCGCGGCATTAAGTAGAATGCCTCTCAATATTGAATTGTTACTGACGTAAAAGTTTAATTCTTAATAAATATATATATATTATTATTACAAAATAAGCTCTAAGACCATTTCTTCAATGTAATAATCACCATATAGTTGGATTTTTGGTCCGACTTTTCGAGGTGCAAATTACAATTAGAAATCATCTTAGAGCTTTTATTTTAAAATTTATATTCTATTCTATACAGTTTTATACATTAACACTTAGTTTAGGAATAAATGTTTCATAATGAATCTTACTAGCATCTACATTTAATTCTTTCAATGCTTCAATAATTGATTTTAAGAAATGTGTTCCTCCACAAATATAAATTTCAGTTTCTTCATTTATATATGCTTTTAATTTTTCTTTATCTAAATAGCCTTGTTCATTTTTATCATAAAGTTGATAATCAGCATTTTCATTTTTATCAGCTATTTCAGTAATTAAAGATTCAAAAGGTATATCATTCACATCATTAATAACTTGTATAAATTTAGCTTTTGAACCATTTTCAACAACTTCATTAAACATAGGAACTAATGGAGTAATTCCAATTCCTGAGCCTAAGAATAACTGTTCATTAGATAAGTTACTCACTTTGAATGGACCAACTGGAGCAGAAAGGTTAATTGAATCTCCTTCTGATAACTCATCGTGTAATATAGTAGAAACTTCACCTTCGTGATCAGTAGTTACATCACGTTTAACTGCGAATGTTAAATGTTGTTTATTTCCTTCAACGATAGAATAGTGACGTTTAGCACGATATGGCATTTTCTCACTACTTACATCGACCGTAATATATTGACCTGGTACAAATTGGCTTAAATTATATTCATCAGATACTACAGTGAATGATTTGATATCAGAAGAAATTTGATTAATTTTTTCAATTTTAAATGGTTGGAAACCATCCCAAGCCATTTGGCTATAGATATCTTTTTCTACAGATATAAATACATCAGCTATTTCCTGATATGCTTTTTTCCAAGTTTTTATAATGTCATGACTATCGTCTAACCCAACAACTTCTTTAATGGCTGCAATAAGATTTTCTCCAACAATATCATAACCTGCTGGCGGAACTTGAAGTGCACAATGTTTATACGCAACTTCTTTTACAACTGGCATGATGTTTTCTAAATGATCTATATTTACAGCCGCTGCTAAGACACTTTGCGCAAGTGCAGTAGATTGAAGACCTTTTTGTTGATTTGTTTGGTTGAACATATTTTTCAACTCAGGGTGTTGTTTAAACATTCTTTTATAAAAATGTGAAGTAATTTCCACACCTTTATCTTGAAGTACAGGCACTGTTTCTTTAACGATACTTTTTTCTTTTTCTGTTAACATTATTTCCACTCCCACATTAAGGTCTTTTTAAAGGCCTATTAATTTGACGCAATTACAGTTTATTCCTATTTATTTAAAAATTAAACGAAATGCTAAATATTTCACAAAACTTTCAATTTACATAAACTTAAACGAAATTTACCAAAAATATATTTAATTTAGATTAATACTAGGTTATATTAAGACCATAGTATGATGTATAAATATCGAATATAAAGTATATTAGACTTAAATCATAAATGACTATCAGACGGAGGTTACGTTATGAACAAATTAATTCAGTCATTATCGGCACTTGGCGTTTCAGCTACCCTAGTGACACCTAATTTAAATGCCCAAGCTACTTCAAATACCGAACCTCAATTACGAGGCGTTAACGACATTGTTATTGAAAAAGGTGAAGACTACAATTTATTAAATGGTGTAAGTGCTTATGATAAAGAAGATGGAGACTTAACACATAAAATTAAAGTCGACGGTCTAGTAGATACATCAAAAGTAGGTAAATATGAAGTTAAATATAAAGTGACTGATTCTGACGGAGCCGAACAAACTTCCACAAGATATATTGAAGTAAAATAAATAATTATTTACAAAGTTGAGAAATTTTCTCAACTTTTTTTGTTTATAAATCCTCTCAAACCCTCTAATTGATAACGTTTCTCAATTTTATATTGTATTACATGTAATTTTGTTAAATTTGTCGATTTTCACAAAATGTACACATAATTTTAACAAATCTTACAATCCCCGTCATACCTTATATCAATGCATATTCTTTACATATAACAATATTTTTTTTAATACAGGTACTTGTAAATATTGTGTAATAAACTAAAATTAATGGTAAGCCCTACATTTGTAGTATTAGGAGGTCAAAAAAAGTGTCAAAATTTAAGTCTTTGCTTCTATTATTTGGCACACTAATTTTACTTAGTGGCTGCTCAAATATAGAAGTTTTTAATGCAAAAGGGCCAGTAGCAAGTAGTCAGAAGTTCTTGATCATCTACTCAATCATCTTCATGCTTGTTATTGTTGTCGTTGTGCTTGCCATGTTTGCATTCTTTATTTATAAGTATAGCTATAATAAAAATGCAGAATCAGGCAAGATGCACCACAATTCTTTAATTGAAACAATTTGGTTTGTGGTACCTATTTTAATCGTTATTGCATTAGCTGTCCCAACAGTTAAAACATTATACGATTACGAGAAACCACCTCAAAAAGACAAGGACCCACTTGTGGTTTACGCAGTAAGCGCTGGTTACAAATGGTTCTTTGCCTACCCAGATCAACACATCGAAACTGTTAATACATTAACAATTCCTAAAGATCGTCCAGTCGTATTCAAGCTTCAAGCGATGGATACAATGACAAGTTTCTGGATTCCACAATTAGGTGGTCAGAAATATGCTATGACTGGTATGACAATGAATTGGACTTTAACAGCCGATCAATTAGGTACCTTCAGAGGTCGTAACTCTAACTTCAATGGTGACGGATTTGCACGTCAAACATTTAAAGTTCACTCTGTAAGCCAAAGTGATTTCGATAAATGGGTTAAAGAAGCTAAAGGTAAGAAAACATTAAGTCAAGATACTTTTGACAAACAAATCTTACCAAGTACACCTAACAAAGAATTAACATTTAATGGTACTCATATGGCGTTTGTTGACCCAGCGGCTGATCCTGAATATATCTTTTACGCATATAAACGATATAACTTCGTTCAGAAAGATCCTAACTTCACATCAGAAGAAGATCTTTATAAAGATGTTAAGGACAAACCAATTAAACCTGCCCGTAAGGTTAAAGTTACAAACGCAAACTATGAACGTCATGGTATGAAACCAATAATTCTCGGCAACAATGAAAAATATGACAATGAGTTCAAAAAAGAAGAGGACCATAACTCTAAAGAAATGGAAAAAATTTCTAAAGGAGCAAAAGACGAAAATGCGTCTAAACTTCAAAAAAAA
>NZ_KV827781.1:785372-818504 GCF_001836225.1 Staphylococcus sp. HMSC036D05
AAAAAAAAGAACATGATGATCATGGAGGTGGACATTAATGAATTTTCCATGGGATGAATTACTCGTTAAAGGTAACTGGATGATTATCATGGCACAAATTGGTGCCCCGTTCTTAGTTATCGGACTTATCGCAGTAATTACGTATTTTAAATTATGGAAATATCTATATAGAGAATGGTTCACATCCGTAGACCATAAAAAAATCGGTGTAATGTATTTAATCTGTGCCGTATTAATGTTCGTTCGTGGTGGTATTGACGCGTTATTAATTCGTACTCAATTAACTATTCCAGATAATAAATTCTTGGAAGCAAACCACTATGATGAAATTTTCAGTACGCACGGTGTAATCATGATTATCTTCATGGCGATGCCTTTCATCTTTGGTTTATGGAATATCGTAGTTCCATTACAAATTGGTGCACGTGATGTTGCCTTCCCTGTAATGAACAACGTTAGTTTCTGGCTATTCTTCGCTGGTATGATTTTATTCAACCTTTCATTTATCGTAGGTGGATCTCCAGCTGCAGGTTGGACTAACTACGCACCACTTGCTGGTGAATTTAGTCCTGGACCAGGTGTCAACTATTATTTAGTTGCAATACAGATTTCCGGTTTAGGTACATTGATGACCGGTATTAACTTCTTTGTAACAATACTTAGATGTAAAACTCCTACAATGAAGTTTATGCAAATGCCAATGTTTACTGTAACAACATTTATTACTACATTAATTGTTATTTTAGCTTTCCCTGTTTTAACAGTAGCGTTAGCTTTAATGACAACAGATAGAATATTTGGTACACACTTCTTTACAGTAGCAGATGGCGGTATGCCAATGTTATGGGCAAACTTCTTCTGGGTTTGGGGGCACCCTGAGGTATATATCGTTATCTTGCCTGCATTTGGTATTTACTCTGAAATTATTCCAACTTTCGCACGTAAACGCCTATTCGGTCACCAAAGCATGGTTTGGGCGACTGCAGGTATTGCGTTCTTAAGTTTCTTAGTTTGGGTTCACCATTTCTTCACAATGGGTAATGGTGCATTAATCAACTCATTCTTCTCAATTTCAACAATGTTAATCGGTGTTCCTACCGGTGTTAAACTATTCAACTGGTTATTAACACTATATAAAGGTAGAATCACATTTGAGTCACCTATGCTATTCTCATTAGCATTCATCCCTAACTTCCTATTAGGTGGGGTTACTGGTGTAATGTTAGCGATGGCATCTGCGGACTATCAATATCACAACACTTATTTCTTAGTAGCCCACTTCCACTATACATTGGTTACTGGTGTAGTATTTGCCTGCTTAGCTGGTTTAATCTTCTGGTATCCAAAAATGATGGGTTACAAATTAAACGAAACGTTAAACAAATGGTGCTTCTGGTTATTCATGATTGGATTCAACGTTTGTTTCTTACCACAATTCATCCTAGGATTAGATGGTATGCCACGTCGTTTATACACTTACATGCCTTCTGATGGTTGGTGGTTATTAAACTTCATCTCAACTATCGGTGCATTATTAATGGGAATCGGCTTCCTATTCTTAGTAGCAAGTATCGTATACAGTCACATCAAAGCACCACGTGAAGCTACTGGTGATAACTGGGATGGACTTGGTCGTACTTTAGAGTGGACAACAGCATCAGCGATTCCACCTAAATACAACTTTGCAATCACTCCAGACTGGAATGACTACGATACATTTGTTGATATGAAAGAACATGGTCGTCATTACTTAGACAACCATAATTACAAAGATATTCATATGCCAAACGATACTCCAGTAGGTTTCTGGATGGGTATCTTCTTTACAATCGGCGGTTTCTTCTTAATCTTTGAAACTTTAGTTCCTGCAATTATTTGCTTAGCAGGTATTTTCATTACTATGATTTGGAGAAGTTTCCAAATTGATCATGGTTACCATATCCCTGCTTCTGAAGTTGCTGAAACTGAAAAACGCTTAAGAGAAGCTCGTATTAAAGAAAGGGAGGCTGTAAGTCATGAGTCATGATACAAAAACAATCGATTCACGTAGTCATGAAGGCGAATTAAATAAACTTGGCTTCTGGATATTCCTTACAGCTGAATTCGCGTTATTCGGTACCCTATTCGCAACGTTATTAACTTTGCAACACGGTGGCGATTACGCACACAAAATGACTACTGAGTTATTTGAATTGCCTCTTGTACTAATAATGACATTTTCATTATTATTAAGTTCTTACACTTGTGGTATTGCAATTTACTACATGCGTAAAGAGAAACAAAACTTAATGATGATTTGGATGATCATCACTGTACTATTAGGGCTTGTATTCGTAGGTTTTGAAATTTACGAATTCGCACACTATGCACAAGAAGGAGTTAACCCAACTATCGGTTCCTTCTGGTCTAGTTTCTTCATCCTATTAGGTACGCACGGATGTCACGTATCTGTAGGTATTGTTTGGATCATTTGCTTATTAATCCAAATCGGCACACGCGGTTTAGATTCTTACAATGCTCCTAAGTTATTTATAGTAAGTTTATACTGGCACTTCTTAGATGTTGTTTGGATCTTCATCTTCACTGCCGTATATATGATAGGGATGGTGTATAGCGGATGAATACAATCGTAAAACATACAGTCGGATTTATTGCTTCTATCGTATTAACGCTTTTAGCAGTTTTCGTAACACTATACACATCAATGACATTCCATGCTAAGGTAACAATTATCTTCGGTTTCGCATTTATCCAAGCTGCAGTTCAATTATTAATGTTCATGCACTTAACTGAAGGTAGAGATGGACGTCTTCAAACATTCAAAGTTATCTTCGCAATTATCATTACTCTAGCTATCGTTATCGGAACATACTGGGTAATGCAAGGTGGTCACTCTCACCACTTATAAAAATGAGTCAGATTATCAAGCTCATGGCTTTGTTAATCACAAGCAAGCTAGCATTTTATATGTTAGCTTGCTTTTTTTATTGTCGAAATTACATTACTATAGTGTTACGCTTAATGGGAATTTATTTTCAAGAAGGAGAAGAGAAATGATGGTTACACCAATTATTATTGATACAGATCCAGGTATAGATGATGCGGCAGCGATAAGTCTTGCCCTATGTCATCCCGAATTTAATTTGAAGATGATTACTACAGTTAATGGAAATGTTGGAATTGAAAAGACAACCGCCAATGCTTTGAAATTGAAACGATTCTTTAATAGCGATGTCCCTGTCCACAGAGGTGCTTCGAGACCATTATTAAATGAAATTGTCGATGCGATTCCTGTTCATGGTGAATCAGGTATGGATGGCTACGAATTTCCACCTATTTCTGAAAAGGACTTAGCATCTACTCATGCTGTAGAGGCTATGAAAACGACATTATTAAATTCCGAAGAGCCTGTTACTATCATAGCCATAGGTCCATTAACGAATATAGCCATACTCCTTTCAACTTATCCAGAAGTAACAAAACATATTAAAGAAATTGTTCTTATGGGAGGAAGTACCGGTCGAGGTAATGTCACACCATTAGCTGAGTTCAATATTTATTGCGATCCTGAAGCCGCTCAAGTTGTGTTCAATTCTGGATTACCTTTAACAATGATTGGTCTTGATTTAGCGAGAGAAGCTATGTTTACACATGACTTTGTGAAAAAATTCAAAAACACAAATGAAACTGGATTAATGCTTCATGATATATTTCAACATTATAGAAGCGAAGATTTTGAATATGGTGTTAAAATTTATGATGTATTCACTATCCTCTATTTAATAAGTCCACAAGCATTTAATGTGATTGAAGCAGATGTACAAATTGAGTTAGATGGTCGTTATACTAAAGGAGCAACAGTAGTAGATTTCAAATCGCATTATCCGAATTGTACAGTCGTGTTATCTCCTGTAGAGAACATGTATGAAGAGGTTTTCTTAGAAGCACTCAATTATTGTAAATAAAATGATTAACAAATAGCCATTAATCTCGAAAAAAAGCACACCCAAAAATGAAATTTTGGATGCACTTTAAAATAGATTAATGGCATATCTGTCTTTTTTATTGAACTTTTACGCCTGGTGTATTATATGGTTTCTTTTGATTAAGAATATTATAGAAAATATGTTTCATTTTATCTTCATTTGGAACGAAACCATTGGTATTTTTAACGTTAGTACCTAAAATGACGATGTATCGATCGTTAAAATAAACTGTAAATATTTGTCCGAAGAATACGCCATTTATTCTATTTAAATATGGTGTCACATAGAAACCATACCGATATTCTTCTGGATACTCTTCTGTTCCTAACTCATGAAGCATCGGTTTTGTTACTTTAGAATTAAATAATTGATCTTGTTGTAGCGCATAAATCAATTTACCCATATCATATGGTGCCATGTATAAGTTCCCTGCTCCATAGTATTGATCTAATACATTTGGACGTAAGAATGAGAAGCTATTATTTTTGAATTTATATCCTTTTGCCATCTCACTTTGTAACGGTTTTTCATCATAAAATGAAGTATGTTTTAAATGGTATTTATTTCCTAGGCGTTGATAATAGTTTTTAACGTATGGTTTTCCTGTAACTTTTTCGATGACTTTAGCTAATACTAAATAGTTTGCATCGTTGTAACTATGTTTATGATAAATAGAATCATCTATGCCACGTTTTTGAATTGATAATACTGCTTGGTCTAAATTTTTAATATTAGTAGAAGCTTCATATTTATATAATCCACTTTTATGTAACATTAAATCTTTAATTGTAATTTCTTTATCTGTTTTAAACCATGGTAAATACTTGGTTACAGGATCATGTAAATTAACCTTATGTTCTAATTCTAATTGCTTTAACATTAATCCAGTAGTAAATTTTTGAGAAGAACCTATTAAATACATTGTATTAGCAGTGTTTTTCTTCCCTTTTTCTATATCTTGATAACCATAGCCTTTATTCATTTTTATTTTACCATTATCAAAAACTGCGACTGTCCCGTTAAAATTCGTTGATTTTAAATATTTATTAATTTGTTCATACATTGGTTCTTTTTTATCAAGAACTGTTTTTAACTTCTTAGGAGCTTTAACTGTTTTATCTCTTTTTTCAATATAGTGGGTATTATCATTTTCGTTTTTTAAAACTTGATTTTCGATATGTTGATGCTTACTCCATCTAAATCCTATTAATCCCACTAATACGATTAATACAACTAATACGACAATAAAAAATATTATTTTAAATTTATTAAGTTTCATCTTCTTTTGTTGGCCTCACACATTCAAGTCTTTAATATTCAATATAAGTTTTTTGAAAATCTTTGATTACACTTTCAATATCTTCTACATTAAGTGAAAAATATATTTTTATTTTAGGTTCAGTTCCAGATGGCCTAATCGCTATAAATCCTTCATCAAATATTAGACGTATTAAGTTCGAATTAGGTAAATATGTTGGCTCTTTTTCGCCACTATCCATATATTCAATGGTACCTAACTGATAATCTTCTATTACTTTAACATCTAACCCACATATTTGGTGTATAGATTCATTTCTAAAGGAATCAATAATCTCTTTTATTTTGAGCTGTCCTTCTCTTCCTTCAAAAACTGGACTTAAATTAACATTTCTATAATGACCAATTGCACGATATATGTCATTCAGCGTATCTGTTAAAGTAATATTGTTCTCATAAAGTAAATTCTTGTACTTAATGATCAACGGTACAATTTGAATCGCATCTTTGTCTCTAACAAATGGCTCAACCATATACCCATTACTTTCTTCAAAAGCAAGTAACAACTTCTCAGCACTGTTATCTTTTGAATTTAAAATTTCCGATATATATTTAAATCCTGTAAGCACGTTATAAACTTTAACGTTAAGTGCTTCAGCAAGTTTATCACTCAGTTCACTTGTCACAATCGACTTAACGATATATAAGTTTTCATATGAAGCGTCAATTAAATCTTGATATCGTAATTTCATCAAAATAAGTCCTAGTTCATTGCCACTAATAAATCTACATTCTCCATTATCTAAACGTTCAACTACACCTAGTCTATCTGCATCAGGATCTGTAGCTATAATCAATTGTGCGTCATTTTCCTCTGCGAGCATCTTACTAGCATTAAAAGCAGACTCATCTTCAGGATTAGGACTGTCAACAGTTGGAAACGTCCCATCTGGCTTTGATTGTTCCTTTTCGATAATGTAATTATCATAATTCAACTCATCCAATATTTCAGAAACGATAGGTAAGCTTGTTCCATGAAGACTTGTTAATACTGTTTTGGCATTTTTCTTTTCAATTTTTCCTGTCGCTTGGATGACTTTATTTTTATAACTATTTCTAACATCGTCTTTGGCATAAACAATTTTGTTAGCGTTAACTAGTGCTTCGAACTCCCCACCTACAACATCCAGAGGATTTTCAACTTCTTCAATATAATTACTTAATATTTCAGAATCTTTTGGTAGCAGTTGTCCTCCATATTCGTTATAAACCTTAATGCCATTATAATTTTTAGGATTATGACTCGCAGTAATCATAATACCGCCATCTGCACCATAATATCTTACTGCATACGAAAGTTCCGGCGTGGATTTATAAATATCGGATGTGATAACTTTTACATTATTTTGTGCAAGTGTAGTTGAAATCTCTTTTGAAAATGAATCAGAAAGTAATCTAGAATCATAAAAAACAACAATACTCGCTTCTTTATTCCTCGATTTAAAAAATTGAGCTATACCTAAAGCTACTTTTCTTACCGTGAAAGCATTCATTCTTCCAGGACCTATACCGAATATACCTCTAATACCTGCAGTCCCAAAAGACAATTGAGTTGTTAATCCTTCTTCTATCTCTATATCATTTTGTTGCTCATAAAACGGTCGAATCAAACTTTCATCCAATCGTTTTATCCATTCTTGTTTCATGAGTAATCTCCTTTCTAAAAACAATCATTGTAAAGGAAAGTAGCATGTTAAATCTATGATGAAAAATTTGGTTATCTGTAACTGTCACTAAAATCTAATTTAGCAAGTTATGTATTTGTTTAGCTAAGCATTATTATAACTTAACACTTTAGATAAATCACTTTAATTAGATAATACGCTTATTTAAAAATAATTCTATAGTACTTTAGTACCATAAAGATTTCTAATCGATATAAATTCAATCACATTGTAGATTTAAATGTAAATTTTGTTTGAAGAATGTAAAATTAATATGAATCTAAGAGTTGTAATTTTGCTAATAAAGTAATACAATTTAAGGCTATAGTGCATAAGTACGAAATGTAATCGTACTTCTATTAATAATGCTTACATAACAACTTAGAATTAGATAATGATAAATTTTAAAATAAATTAGGAGCACTCCCGATGAACAAATTTTTAAAGTATTTTTTAATATTATTAACATTAGTTCTTGTCGTTGGTCCGATCCTATTTGCTACTCAATTATATAAAAGTTCAGAATCCGCTTTTGAAAAGTCTCAAGATAAAAATGACGCACAACGTCAATCAAATTTAAGAGATTCAAAAGTTAATCCTGAAAAACAACCTATTTCAATTTTATTCTTAGGAATAGATGATAATGAAGGTAGAGAAAAGAATGGACAAAGTATAGAACATTCCCGATCAGATGCAATGATATTATCCACATTCAATCAGAAAAAGCATCAAATTAGAATGCTTAGTATCCCACGAGATACAATTAGTTATATACCTAAAGTTGGTTATTACGATAAAATTACACATGCGCATGCCTATGGTGGCCCAATTGCTTCAATGGATTCAGTCGAAGCAACAATGAATGTACCAGTTGACTATTATGTTCGCGTTAATATGAAAGCTTTCGTTGAAGCAGTTGATGAATTAGGTGGCATTTATTACGATGTGCCTTATAACTTAAACGAACCAAATAGTGATGATACTGGAAGAATTAAAATTAAAAAAGGTTATCAAAAACTTAATGGTGATCAAGCTTTAGCAGTAGCCAGAACAAGACATCAAGATTCAGACTTAAAACGCGGACAAAGACAAATGGACTTAATTAAAATTCTTTTCCAAAAAGCACAAAGTTTAGATTCTATTGATAAATTAGATAATGTAGTAACGATTGTTGGTAAAAATGCTAAACACAACCTTACTAAAAAAGAAATTAAAGCTTTAGCAAAAATGTATTTATCTGGCGACACAGATATAAAAACTTCACAACTTGAAGGTAAAGATGACTACTTAGACGGCATTTATTATTACAATCCAAGCGTAAAAAGCATTATGAAATATTCAAATATCTTGCGCTCTGATTTAGGCTTATCTAAAATAACAGATAAAGATGAATTTTTAGATTACAGAGTTATCAAACATTATGGTTCACTCGTACCTCTAACAGAACTAGATGACAGTTTATTACGTAAAAATCAAAAAGATACTACAAGTGACGATAATGATAGTAACAATAACAATGATAATGAACAGAATAACGTTCAAAATAATCAAACTACAGATAACCAAAATACTTACGAGAATAATTATCAAGACCAATATCAACAAAATGATTATCAAAACAATACTATGAATGATGGCAATAATATGAACGTACAATAAAAGATTGAATGAGTATTCATATTTCAGTATTGGTACATTTAAGAGAGGAGCTAAAGCAATGAGTCGTAAAACATACGAAAAAGTCGCCCATATTAACGGCATGTTTAATATGTTAGAACAACAAATTATCCATAGTAAAGATATGGCGCTATTTCGAAATGAATTCTTCTATGTTAATCATGAACATAGAGAAAATTATGAGGCCCTTTTAATTTATTATAAGAATAGTATCGATAATCCAGTAGTAGACGGCGCATGTTATATTGTTGCCCTACCTGAAATTTTCGATAAAGTGGATGTATTCGAATCTGAATTACCATTCACATGGGTTTATGATGAAAATGGTATTACAGAAACAATGAAAAGTATTAGCATACCATTACAATATTTAATAGCTGCTGCTCTTGAAGTTACAGATGTGAATCTCTTTAAACCATCAGGTTTTACAATGGGAATGAATAACTGGAATATTGCACAATTACGTATATTTTGGCAATATTGTGCCATTGTTCGAAAGGAAGCTTTATAAAATAGCTTGATCCTTTCATTAATAAATAAAATAGTACTTAACCGCTAATAAGTTAGTTAGCTTTATTAGCGGTTTTTTTATGCTTTTATCAAAAACGATGACGACTTCGATTTAAAGTGTGTACATTTTTATGTGTGAAAAATTCAATAAATTTTCATCTTGTTTTTGATTTATTTACTTAATTTCGGGAAGAACTAGAGATAATGGAGGTGTTTAAAATGTTTAAAAAAGTGCTTGATGATAATATGTTGAACGATTGTTATACAGTTAGAAAAAAAGTATTCGTTGAAGAACAAAATGTTCCACTAGCCAATGAAATTGATGATAAAGAATCGATTTCTTACCATATTATTGGTTACAAAGTGAATGGAGAACCTTTTGCTACTGCAAGAATAAGACCAATTGATAACTATTCAGGGAAAATTGAACGTGTCGCGATTACAAAAGAAAACAGAGGTTTAGGTTATGGCATTCAATTAATGGAAGCCATTGAAGAAATTGCCAAAGATTTGAATTTTAAAGAATTGATGATGCATGCTCAAACACAAGCACAAGGCTTTTATACTCGTCTTGGATATAGCACTCACGGGGAAACCTTTATAGAAGAGAATATAGAGCACATTATTATGAAGAAAACTATAGAATGACCTTTCATCGAGAAAGCAACTTAATTTAAAATCAAAAATGTAATACTACGTATAAATTTCGAGTCCCCTTTTTACTGAGGAACGCTGAAATCAGTGGTTTGGACAAAAATTTTACAAAAAATCTTTATAAGCTACAGGTTAAAGTTATATTACAAATCTGTTAAAAGTAATACAGAAATTACAACTAATATTATAATTGACTCAAAATAACATATTAAGAGGAGTAAATAAATATGACGAAGAAATTCAATTACAAATTACCGTCGATGGTTGCATTAACGTTATTTGGAACTGCCTTTACTGCCCACCATGCACATGCTGCAGAAGAAACACAAGATCAAACTAAAAATTCAAATGTACTTGATGACCAAGCCACACTTAAGCAAGCCGAACAAGCTAAAAATGAAGTGACACAATCTGCACAAAATGTTTCAGGCACTCAAACTTATCAAGATCCAACAAAAGTTCAATCTAAACAAGATACTACTTCTAACAATTATGATGCATCATTAGATGAGTTAAACGATTCTTCTAGTAAAGCTTCTCAACAAGAACAATCGAATAATTCAAATCAACCTACAGATTCAAAGGAAACAAGTACACCATCAGTCAATACATATCAAGATTCAACTAAAGATATTAACAATAATGACATTTCTAAAGATGCTGTCACTTCTGAAGACAATAAAACTTCAAAAGTAGACAACACGAATAAAGAAATTTCAAAAACTGAACAACAAGAATCAACTGTTGAAAATGTTAATAAAGATGAAAACAGTAATAACAATATTCAAGCCTCTTCTAATCAAACTAATAACCTTAATAATCAAGAAAAACAAGAAGCTACATCTAATCAAGCATCTAACAATAAAACATCTCAACAGGCAACAACAGATTCAACTGAGAAATCTAATACTAAGGTAAGTCATACAAATAGTTCAGGTTATAATTTTGACGATGATGAAGATGACGTTGATACTACAAACGCTCAAAGTAAAAATACTAAAGCTGACCAACCTCAAGTTGCATCACTTTCAGCACAAAACAATGTAAATACTAAGTCGGAATCAAATCCTACTATTAAAAATAGTACTAACAGTACAAATACTAGCAAATCAGCAACTCAAAATACAAAAGTTTCTAACACTCAAGCTAATAACACGACAACTGAAAGTAATAACAAAGTTTCAACATTCAGTTCAGTTGCCAAACCTAGAATGATGTATGCAGTAAATAAGAAAACGACTTCTTCTTTACCTAAATACACACCTCAAGTGAAATCTTCAATCAATGATTATATTCGTAAGAAAAACTATAAAGCTCCACAAATTGAAGAAAACTACACTTCTTATTTCCCTAAATATGGATATAGAAATGGTGTAGGTCGCCCAGAAGGTATCGTTGTACATGATACTGCAAATGATAATTCAACAATTGATGGCGAAATTAATTACATGAAGAATAATTACCAATCAGCCTTTGTTCATGCCTTTGTAGACGGTAACAGAATTGTAGAAACAGCTCCTACTGATTATCTATCTTGGGGTGCTGGGCCACAAGGTAACGAACGTTTCATTAATGTTGAGATTGTACACACTCACGATTATGATTCCTTTGCACGTTCTATGAACAACTATGCTGATTATGCTGCGACACAACTTCAATACTATGGTTTAAAACCTGATAGCGCTGAAAACGATGGTCAAGGTACAGTATGGACGCACTATGCAATTACTAGATATCTAGGCGGAACTGACCATACAGACCCTCATCAATACTTTAGAAGCCATAACTACTCTTATGCAGAGCTTTATGACTTAATTTATGAAAAATATTTAATCAAAACTGGTCAAGTGGCACCTTGGGGTACATCTTCTACAAGTCCATCTAAGCCATCTAAACCATCAGATAGTTCAAACAACAATAAATTAACTGTTTCTGCTAATAGTGGTGTTGCTCAAATTAAACCTAGCAATAGCGGCCTTTACACAACTGTTTATGACGAAAAAGGACATTCAACAGATCAAGCTCAAAAAACATTATCTGTTACTAAATCTGCAACACTTGGCAATAATAAATTCTATTTAGTCGAAGATTACAACACTGGTAAAAAGTATGGCTGGGTAAAACAAGGCGATGTTGTTTATAATACAGCTAAATCACCTGTTAAAGTTAACCAAACATATAATGTAAAAGCTGGTTCAACTTTATACACAGTACCTTGGGGTACGCCTAGTCAAGTAGCTTCAAAGGTTTCAGGTTCTGGAAATCAAACATTTAAAGCTACAAAACAACAACAAATTGATAAAGCCATTTATTTATACGGAACAGTGAACGGTAAATCTGGTTGGATTAGTAAATATTACTTAACAACACCTTCATCGTCTAATACGAAACCAAGTAAACCATCTACAGATAATAGTTCAAGTAATAATAAATTAACTGTTTCTGCTAACAGTGGTGTTGCTCAAATTAAAGCTAAAAATAATGGTGTTTACACAACTGTTTACGACAAAAAAGGTAAAACTACTGATCAAGTTCAACGTACATTATCAGTTACAAAATCAGCTACTTTAGGAAATGATAAATTCTACCTTGTAGAAGATTATAATACTGGTAAAAAATATGGTTGGGTAAAACAAGACGATGTTGTTTACAACACTGCTAAATCACCTGTCAAAGTTAATCAAAATTATAATATTAAACCTGGTGTTAAATTATATACAGTGCCTTGGGGTACATATAACCAAGTTGCTAGCACTGTCTCAGGTTCTGGAAACCAAACATTTAAAGCTACAAAACAACAACAGATCGATAAAGCTACTTATTTATATGGTACAGTAAATGGTAAATCTGGTTGGGTTAGCAAATACTATCTAACTACTCCTACTCAATCTAAAGTAGCAGTATCTAAACCAAAGACTTCTACTAAAGCCGTAAGTACGAATAGTAAAGCTACAACAGCAGATAGAGCTGCTACAACGCAAACATCTGCTAAAGCGTCTAACACTAACTCGACTCAAACGATAAATAAAATCGCGCAAGTTAAAGCTAACAATTCAGGTATCAGAGCTTCTGTATTTGATAAAAAAGCTAAAAGTGGTGCTAAATATGGTAACCGCACTTACATCATTACGAAACAACGTACTGAAGGAAATAACACGTATGTCTTACTTCAAGATAGTACTCGAAACACACCATTAGGCTGGGTAAATGTTAAAGATGTAACAAGTCAAAATATTGGTAACCAATCTAAAGCCACTGGCCAATATAAAGTTAGCCAAACAAATAATGGATTATACTCTATTGCTTGGGGTACTAAAAATCAACAATTACTTCCATCAAATACAATTGCTAGTAAAACATTTAATGCTTCAAAATCACTTTATGTTGGAAAAGACTTGTATCTATATGGAACTGTAAACAATCGTACTGGTTGGATTGCAGCAAAAGACCTTATCCAAAGTAATAAAGATGTACAAGCTCGTCCTTATAATTACACATTTGTAATTAACAATAGTAATAGCTATTACTATGAAGATCTTGGCAAAAATGCACGTTACTCATTAAAACCTTATTACGACAAGACATTTGTAGTTTCTAAACAAAAAAATATCAATGGTGTAACTTGGTATTACGGAAAATTAACAAATGGTAAATATGTATGGATTAAATCAACAGATGTCGCTAAAGAATCTGTAAAATATGTTAATACTGGATATACTTTAGCTCATGCTGCAGAGATACAAAATGACCTTTATGATACTCCACAAATTCAAAAGGTTCCAGGCCAATGGACAAATGCTAATTATAATGAAATCAAAGACGCTATGGACCCTAACAAGTTAACTAAAGATTCAGGTGCTAGATATCAATTCTTACGCTTAGATCAGCCTCAATCTTTATCTGTAGCAGCTCTTAATGAATTATTAAAAGGACAAGGCGTATTAGAAGGACAAGGTGCAGCATTTAGTGAAGCAGCTAAAAAGTATGGCATCAATGAAATTTACTTAGTCGCACATGCTTTAGTCGAAACTGGAAATGGTACTTCACAATTAGCTAAAGGTGGAGACGTTGTAAATGGTAAATTCACTGATAAAACAAAAACGAAATATCATAATGTCTTTGGTATAGGCGCTTATGACAGTAGCCCATTAATTGAAGGCATCAAATATGCCAAAAACGCTGGATGGGATTCAGTATCTAAGGCAATTATTGGTGGAGCTAAATTCATCGGTCAATCTTATATTAAAGCAGGACAAAATACGCTTTATAAAATGCGTTGGAACCCATCAAATCCAGGTACTCATCAATATGCTACAGATATTCACTGGGCAACTGTAAATGCTCAAACTATTAAAGGCTTTTACGATAAAATTGGTGAAGTTGGTAAATACTACGAAATTCCAAAATATAAATAATTATTAATGTTAAGCGGCTGGGACATAATTAATTGTCTCAGCTTCTTTAACATATTTGCAGTAGATGTCTGAATTAAAAGTGCGCTTATATCAAGCTTCTTTCAATCCTAGCCATCCTTGCCGGCGGGGCCCCAACACAGAGAATTTCTTTTTAAGAAATTCTGCAAACAATGAAAGTTGGGAGAGGGACAACGAAAATAATTTTGCTAAATTATATTTCTGTCCCACTCCCTTTCTTATATATCAACGAGTTAACCGTCATAATTACTCTTATAAATTCCAAATTAAATTTCTCACATTAAACATAGAAGAGCATTAACAACTCAACTCTATACCAAAATCAACCTCCCCCTCCCATTCTTTTTCTCCAATAAAAAATAAGCAACTTTGATGAGTAATAAAGCATTACTTCAAAGTTACTTACCTTTTTAGTCAAATATTTAATTAGATGTATATTGCACCCTAAAACAAAAATTAAAATAAAGCGTGCATTAAATGTAAATATGTCTACTATTCAATTTATTTAATAGTTGATTTAGGCTTTCAATTTCCTCAGGCGATAAACACTGGCATCTTGCTTCAATCAATTCACATCTTGCAGTGTTAATTTGTTGAATAAGTGAGCGAGCCTCATCAGTTAAAATTAATTCCTTACATCGTAAATCTTCATGAGATTGTTGACTCGTAATATATCCTTTTAATACTAGTTTCTTAATCCATCGAGATACGATTGATTGTTCTCGGCTTATTTTCATCGTTAAATCATATTGTGATAAACGATCGTAATTATATAAAATACGTAATAATTCTAATTGCTCAGAGGTAATATCTGTGCGCTGTCCGAAACGTCTGTTTACTAAATTTAAATCATTATTTGTAAGTGTTATAAGTTTTTCAAGTTGTTTATACATGTTGTTCTACTCCACTATATTAAGTTGTTAATATTATATGCTTTATTTATAAAATATACAATACTATTATACACTTTGCACAAATTCGTTGCATAATTACCTAGAAGTATACTAAATTAGAAGAAGTCTAAACAGAGAGAAAAAGGAGACGCTTTATGACAGCCATCAAGGATAGGGATTATTTTTTCGATAATGCCCGTGCAGTACTCATATTTTTAGTTGTCTTCGGTCATCTTTTACAACCTTATACTACCGAAGATAAATATTTATCAGCTCTATATTTGCTTATTTATAGTTTTCATATGCCGACATTTCTATTTATTTCAGGCTATTTTGCTAAAAATCTAGATAAGCCACATTACCTTGAAAAAATTGCGAAGAAATTACTTGTACCATATGTCATTTTTTTCGCATTCTTTTCGATATATTATTATTTAACGGGCAAAGAAGA
Source organism: Staphylococcus sp. HMSC036D05 (assembly GCF_001836225.1). Taxonomy (NCBI): domain Bacteria; kingdom Bacillati; phylum Bacillota; class Bacilli; order Caryophanales; family Staphylococcaceae; genus Staphylococcus; species Staphylococcus sp. HMSC036D05. The sequence continues at coordinate 800,958 of NZ_KV827781.1, forward strand.
TGCAATTCAATTAGATCCATTTAACCCTGTCTTTGCATTATGGTTCTTACTTACACTATTCTTCTTCCACGTCGTACTAGTTATTGTTCGTAGATACAATCCTTATATCGTGTTATCTGTAGCAATACTGGTATCAGTGTTAGCAGGATTTTCAGGGAATATAGATAGTTATATGAGTATTTCAAGAACCATTGTATTCTTTCCTATTTTTTATATAGGTCATTTAGTCACTAAGGAACACACTATGAAACTACGTAATAAAAAGTGGGTACCCATATCAATCATTATTCTAGTAGCCTTCTTTATAGGTTATGTTATCCACCCTATCAACGGTGATTGGCTATTAGGTAGTTCTCCTTATACATCGTTAGAAAGTAACGGTGAAGACGTGTATAGCCCATTCAAACGATTACTCTTATATATCATTATTCTAGTAACAATGGGCGCATTCCTTAATCTGACATCCCAGAAGAAGCGTTTCTATACCTATATTGGACGTCGAACAATGTTTGTTTACTTACTTCACGGCATTGTTATTGGCGTCTTAAGAGGTTTTGAAATATATCCATTCAAAGACAACGTTTCAATATTAACTTATTTATTCTTATTGGTAAGTTCAGGTATTATTGTTTTCATTTTATCATCAAGATTTGTTTGCAAATGGACGAATCCTGTGATTAACTTACGCAGACCTTCAGAATTTAGGGATTAACAATTAAATATTAATGTATTTCATACCAGAATGTAGTGCTATAAATATGTTATGATAGTAATAATTTGAAAGAATTATGAGACTATTTTAACAATTCAAATACTACATTTTGGTATTTTTTTAGAGGTGTTTTCGGAAAATGAAGCTATCATTAAATACAAATTCAAAGTTTTTAAGAGCGCCAAGCATACGTCAATTTTCAAATCGAATTAAACACATCGATGATTGCGTAAACTTAACCATTGGCCAACCAGACTTCCCCATGCCAGACGTGGTTAAAGAGGCATATATCAATGCGATAAAAGAAGATAAAACAAGTTATTCACACAATAAAGGGCTACCAGAAACAAGACAAGCGATCAGCCACTACTTTAATCAAAAATATGGATTTACCTATAGCGAAGAGGAAATCATTGTCACAAATGGTGCCAGCGAAGCATTAGACACCTCTCTTCGAAGTATCATTGAACCAGGAGACGAAATTTTAATCCCAGGTCCCATTTATGCAGGCTATATTCCGCTTATTGAAACATTAGGTGGATCTCCTATTTATATGGATACAACGCAATCTGAGTTCAAAGTGACTCCAGAGCTTATTAAGAGCCATATGACGCGTAAAACGAAAGCTATATTACTCAACTATCCTACTAATCCTACAGGCGTTATTCTAGAGCGCTCAGAGGTTAAAGCTATCGTAGAAACACTCGTCGATAAAGAACTATTTATTATTAGTGATGAAATTTATGCTGAAAATACATTCAAAGGCAATCATACGTCATTTGCAGAATTTGAAGAAATTAGAGACCAATTGTTGCTTATTGGTGGTTTAAGTAAGTCACATTCTGCAACTGGTATTCGCATAGGCTTTTTAATAGGTCCAGAATACTTAATTGAAAAATTAACATTTATGCATGCCTACAATTGCATTTGTGCCAATGTTCCAGCTCAAATTGCCTGTATCGCTGCTTTAAATGAAGGATTAGAAGCACCTCAATATATGAATGAAGCCTACATGAAACGTCGCGATTACTTAAAAGATAAACTAGAATCACTCGGATTTGACTTAACTGCTCAACCACAAGGCGCATTCTACATTTTTCCTAGTATTAAAAAATTCACCGACAATGACTTTGATTTTTGTGTAGATGTTTTAGAGCAAGCACATGTTGCCATTGTTCCTGGATCTTCATTCACAAATATAGGTAAAGGTTATATTCGTATCTCATATGCCTATGAAATGGAAATGCTTAAAGAAGGCATGCGCCGTTTAGAAAAATATTTACAAGAGAATTATCCTGATAAAATGTCATAGCATCTCGCCCTTCTTTTCATCTAAAATTCATCAATAAACAAAAAATCCACTCGATTGACATCATCTTATCAATCAAGTGGATTTATTTATATATTCACTAAACGCTTATGGGAATTTAGGGAATTGGTCGAAATCAGGATCACGTTTCTCTTTGAAAGCGTCACGGCCCTCTTTCGCTTCATCAGTTGTATAGTAAAGTAATGTTGCGTCCCCAGCCATTTGTTGTAAGCCAGCTAAACCATCAGTATCTGCGTTCATCGCTGCTTTTAAGAAACGAAGTGCAGTTGGAGAATGTTTCATCATTTCTTTACACCATTGAACTGTTTCATCTTCAACTTTATCTAAAGGTACGACTGTGTTAACGAGTCCCATATCTAAAGCTTCTTGAGCATTGTATTGGCGACATAAGTACCAAATTTCTCTCGCTTTTTTATGACCCACGATACGAGCTAAATAACCTGAACCGTAACCTGCATCAAATGAACCTACTTTAGGTCCTGTTTGACCAAAGATTGCATTATCAGCAGCAATAGTTAAGTCACATACAACGTTTAATACGTTACCGCCACCAATCGCATAGCCTCTAACCATTGCGATAACTGGTTTAGGAATGACACGAATTAAGCGTTGTAAATCTAATACATTTAAACGAGGAATCTCATCTTCGCCTACATAACCACCATGTCCACGTTTCTTTTGATCTCCACCTGAACAGAAAGCTTTGTCGCCTTCACCAGTTAAGATAATGACTGATATATTTTGATCATCACGTGCACGTGAGAATGCGTCAATCATTTCAGCTACTGTTTTAGGTGTAAACGCATTACGTACTTCTGGACGATTAATCGTTACTTTTGCAATTCCTTCGAAAAATTCATATTTAATTTCATCATATTCTCTAAGTGTTTCCCACTGTCTAGTCATTTTGCTCCTCCTTTAAAAAACCTACTACCATTGTATCAAATTCCGTACTATCTTCCACATGAATTGTATGCCCAACATTCGAAATGTTTACCGTACGACTATGAGGTATCGCTTCAGTTAATTTTTGACCAATACGAACAAATTTTTCATCCTTTTCACCCGTTAAAATGAACGTGCGAACAGCTATCGATGAAATTTGAGGCCAAAGATTCGGCATATTGCCCGTACCATAATCACGTAGCGCTTTAGCCAACCTCACAGGGTTCTGGCTCATTCGATTCGCCCGTATGGCTTTCCGCACCTCAGCATCAAGCTCATACTGCGACCGGAAAAGCGGCAACTTCTCCCAATCATTCACAAATATCTCCAACCCAGCAATCTCAAGCACCTTCGCACGAGCCGCATCCACTTGAACACGTTCCACTTTATCCGCCTCATCTTGAATCCCCGCTGAAGTACTCTCTAAGAGCAGCCCTCGTAGCGCTACACTGCCATATAAAGCATAGTATAGCGCTACGCGGCCGCCCATAGAATAGCCGAGTAGGTACACGTCATACGTGTCAAATTGCGACAGTACCTCATCAAGTGCATGAGCAATATACGGGAAATCCCAAGTATCTTGCATGTCTGAATTATCTTGACCATGTCCGGGTAAATCAATCGTTAATACATTCACATGTTGACTCAAATACGCCATATGACTATCGTACGTTGTTGAATCACTAATAAAACCATGTAACATAACAAGCAATTGCTTGCTATCATTTTCAGATTCAAAAAATTTAAAGTGTAACATTAACGATATCACTCAATTTCTTATATAAAATTTGATGTTGTTGCATATTATCTTCTCGACTAGTTAATACCTCATAAATATGAGAATCCATAGAAGATAATTCCGCATATTTAAAGTCATTTAAGCTTTCAAAACGTTCAAAAGTAAAATCATAAAGTAACGCCGCATGTTCAAAATCTAAGCCAGTTGGCGTGCCAAATAAACGTTCGAAATAGTCACTGGCCGAATCTTTTTGAGGAAGATAAGAGAAGATACCTCCACCATCATTGTTCACTAAAACAATATTAATGTTGATGTCATTTAATTTCGCCATTAATAAGCCATTCATATCATGATAAAATGATAAATCACCGATTAATAACGTTACTTTTTTATGTGCTGCCATTCCAATAGCAGTAGATACGACGCCATCGATCCCATTAGCGCCACGATTGGCATAAACTTCGGCTTCAGTTTCAAACATTAAATTATCAACGTCTCGGATTGGCATGCTGTTACCTACAAAAAGTGCGTCACCTTTAGATAATTTATGAATGACCTCTCCTACATAAACCGCTTCATCAGATGCATGATTGAGATAGTCTTTAATTTCAACTCGAGACTGCTGTTCTAGTGATTGCCATAGTTCCAACCAATCTTTACGTTGAACACTCTCTTCCTCCATCAATGATCTAAAGAAATCATTTGCCGAAATTTCATATGAAATATTAGGTGGCATTGGGAAAACATCAATTTTATCATTATTCTGCACTAAAATTTGGTACGCTTTCGTACGTTTTAACCATTGGTTTAATTTCTTAGAAATTACCGGTTTACCCACACGAATAACGAAATCCACATCTAAATCTAAGCCTGCACGATAAAGTAAATCATATGTTGTAATCACATTGGGATGATTACTTTTACGTAATTGACTTAATGGGTCAGCTAAAATCGGCATATCATAAACTGTAGCGTACGTCAGAATTTGGTCGACTTCTTGATGTTGCATATCTCCTACAATAATAAGACCTTTTTTCTTTTGCAATATCGCACTAATCCCTTTTACCGCAATGCTCTTTTGATAATGCGGTAATGTTTTAACTTGAGACTTCAGTAAATCTACACGATTCATATCAGGTGTTAATGGCTCTCTAAAAGGCATATTAAAATGAATCGGGCCTCGATGTGGGCCGTATAAATACTGGCTAGCAATTTGCATTTGATAGTGAATCGTATAAAGCATTTGCTCAGTGCCATCCGCGATAGGTAGATCAAATTGGAAATTAACATAATTACTAAACATATTAACTTGATTGATTGCCTGCGGTGCGCCCACACTACGTAATTCATGTGGTCTATCACTTGTTAACACAATCAGTGGCACTCGACTAATTTGACATTCAGCAATTGCAGGCGTGTAGTTCGCAGCTGCTGTACCTGACGTACATAATATCGCAACTGGCTTTCCGCTTCCTTTAATCAGCCCTAAAGCGAAGAATGCTGCGCTACGTTCATCAGGATGTATCCAGGTTTTAATTTTCGGATGTGCCTCAAATGCAAGCGCTAATGGTGTAGAACGAGATCCTGGACTAATAACAACTTCTCTTACGCCATACGCATATAATTCTGATGCAAACGTAAACACTTGTTGTGTCAAAGCATCGCTATGATTCGTCATAATTATCTACTCCTAATGCATTCATCATTGGTGAAAATTTGACTGCCGTTTCTGCAACTTCGCTATCAGGATCAGAATTCTTAACAATACCACAACCTGCAAATAACGTTGCTTGATCACCCTTAATCAACATGGAACGAATCGCTACGATAAATTCACAATCATCGTACACGTCAATATAACCTACAGGAGATCCATAGAGGCCACGCGTACCGAATTCATTATTCTCAATAAATTCTAATGCTTCGGCTTTAGGATAACCACCCAACGCTGGTGTTGGATGTAAGCAATCGATTAAACCAATGTATGATTTGTCGTTTAAATGACCTTTTATTTCTGTATATAAATGATATAAATGATCATTCTTTAGAATATTTGGCGTTTCATTATAATCGATATCTTGCACAAAGGGTTTAATATCATTCAAGATACTTTCAACAACAAACTGATGTTCACCTAGGTTTTTCTTATCTTTTAAGAACGCCTTAATATTCTCTTCATCTTCTGCTTCATTATGAGAACGTTTAATTGTACCTGCTACAGCCTTTGTCGAAAGAATGCCATCTTCAACTTTAATTAATTGTTCAGGTGTTTGTGAAAAGAATATAGATTGATTAGATTCTAATAAGAAAATATAACTATTCTTCTCATTCTGGAGTGCTCGATTCAACACATAAGGAATATCAATTTCTTTATCAAACTTAATTAAACGTCTACGTGCAAGAACAATTTTTTTAGATTCATCAATCTTTTCAATGGATTCTTCAACGAGTTCACGCCAATCATCTTTATAAATATCTTCCATACGTGTGACGTTACCTCGTTCTGTTTCCGAAGAATCAACTTTCGTGTGCTCGAAATACGAAACCAATTGTTTGAACGCTTCAATATCAAAATCTTGACGTTCAGTAGTATAAGTGATGAATGTACGTTCCCCTTCATTAGATATCAATACTTTAGGTAATACAAAGTGATTCAATCCATACTCTCGCCACTCATCATCAGACTTATGACTTGAAAATTGAAATCCGCCACATAATCTAAGATGGTGTCTACTTGTATCTGGATGAATTAATTCGATTTCATCTTTTAATTTTTCCCATTCCCTAAAGATAGACTGCTTATTTTCAAAGTTATTTTTAAACCTTTGAACAGCGTGATATCCAAAATATGAAGAATAATTGTCGTTCAATCGCATGTAAAAACGGTCTCCCGCTTCTTGTTCTGTTAAACGGAACAAAGCACTTGGTTCAATCGTTCTGTCTATTTCGACTTCTACAGAAACCCAGTCTTTGGTACTTGCGTATAACTTATCGACAATGTCTTCTTCTTTTACATTCACAGCCATTCTTATTTCACTTCTTTCTCCTTCGAATTTGACTCATTAATGTATTGTATCACTTTTATACGTAAGTGTTATCATTATTGCTTAAACTAAAAATGCAATTTTTCACGTCAATTGACCTTTAGCTATGATTCCTTTAAAATATTTATGATAAATATATAAAAATAAGAGGTTATGCATAATATGTCAGATCAATATCAACAATACTCAACCGTTAAGAAATACTGGCAGTTAATGAGACCTCATACCTTAACCGCAGCAGTTGTACCGGTTTTAGTTGGCACAGCCACTGCGAAAATTTATCTACTTGGTAGTGAAGACCATCTGAAATTTAGTTTATTCTTAGCCATGTTAATTGCATGTTTATTGATACAAGCAGCAACGAATATGTTTAATGAATACTATGATTTCAAAAAAGGTCTTGATGACCACAATTCTGTAGGTATCGGTGGCGCCATCGTGCGAAATGGTATGAGTCCGAAACTTGTCATGAACATAGCAATTGCATTTTACATTATCGCAGCACTATTAGGTATCTTTTTAGCTATTCAAAGTTCATTCTGGATTATTCCAGTCGGAATCATTTGTATGGCTATCGGTTACCTTTATACTGGCGGACCAATGCCAATTTCATGGACTCCATTTGGTGAGCTATTCTCTGGCTTATTTATGGGTATGATTATCATTGTATTATCATTCTTCATCCAAACTGGAAACGTCCAAGGCTATGCATTCTGGATTAGTATTCCAATCGTTATTACTATTGGCCTCATTAATATGGCTAATAATATCCGCGACCGTGTTAAAGACAAAGAAAGTGGCAGAAAAACTTTACCTATTTTATTAGGTAAACGTGCATCAATCATTTTCATGGCTGCAATGTATATTGTTGCTTATGTGTTCGTCATTTTCACAGCACTATTTAGAGCACCGGGTTCACTATTCTATTTATTAGTATTGTTATCATTCCCTATGCCAATTAAAGCTGTAAGACGATTCAATAAGAACGATACACCAGCAACAATGATGCCAGCAATGGCTGCTACAGGCAAAGCCAACACATTCTTTGGACTTTTATATGCATTAGGTATATATATTAGTGCACTTTGTGGCGGTATCTAATTTCATATTTTTGATAATGAACTCGGCAATGAAATCATATTCATTTGTCGAGTTTTTAATTTAGTGTCAAATGAAATCATCTTCAATTGTCGAGTTTTTAATTTAGTGTCATATGATGATACTTATGACCATATAAATCAATGTCCCCTACATCTTCGAAGCCTAACTTTTTATATAGCTTTAGCGCACCCTCATTATCATAATCACAATTCAAACTCCACTTTGCCTTCGGATCACTATCAATCAAATATTTAAATAACTGCGTAGCAATTCCCTGTCCACGATATTCCGGAAAAGTAGCTACCGCTTCAATATAAACTTCATCATCATAAGCTTCTTTTTGAGGTAAAGGCGTACCTAATTCACGAATATCATCTTCGAGTGGTAAATCTAACCACTGTTGTTCCAAATCTAACTCTTGTTTCCCAGGATAAGCAATGATACATCCCGCAACGCTGCCATCTTTCTCATATACCCAAATATGATCATAATACGTACGATATTTAACATTTACAATGCTTAATTCAATTGCTTCAATGACACGTTCTTGAGTCAAGGCCTGTGTTATATCTAGTTCCATATCTTCCCATATGATATAACACAATTCAGCAATCTGTTTGTTATCACTTGGACGAGCCTTTCTAATCATCATACCTTCCCCTTTATAAATTAGGTTGCAATGTCATTATATATAATTTATTTGATTAAATAAAATTATTACTAAAACGATTGTTTTAACTTTGATGCTGTATGAAATTTTCTAAAATTCTAAAATTTACTTTTAAGAGAATCATAATTCGGGTAGTAACTAGATAATAAAACTTTAATAAAGGGAGAATGATTATGGATATTTTAAGAAGAGTATTTAGAATCTTAGTCACTGGCTATATTGTCAAAGTTATTAGAAACCTTATTTCAGGAAAATCAAGCCAAGATAACAAAAATGACAGTGACAATAAAGAAAAGTAGTGAGTGGAATAGAAATATCATTTAACAAAATGAGATTGGAATATTAAATTATTTTTCAACCTTTCATAACATGAATAGCTTTTAAACTATAAAGTATAATACTTTATTCACACTTCGAACTAATCAAATGCGATTAGTTCGTTTTTTTAATTAATATAAAATAACAATAAATGAATAGTGCCCTTTCATTACAATAATGTAATAAAACTGTTGAAAAAATTAATTGTAAAATTATGGAATATTTTAATGAAACCCCTTACAATTAAATCAACTCATATAGAAGCCATAGCACATCACTACCATGTATAAATAATTGTAGCTGTTAATTGTTAAAATTAATATTCAGAATTTTCTAATTATATAAAGCTATTTATTTGTATTTTTGCAGATAGGAGTTCTTATAAATGATTAAATAAAACAGATGAATAAAAGGCACAAAGAAAAATAAGATAGTAAGTGCTATAAGAAATAGCTCAATATAGATTTTGTAGTACTTTGAAGGAGTGAGTATTTATAAGTGTTTAACATTCAGATTTTACCTTCTTTAAATAATCAAGAAAAAGAAAAAATACTAGAAATTAATGACTGTATTGTTATTAATTCAAAGCGTACTAATCCTGATTTGCTTATCATTTGGGAATCTGGTGACGAATATGACCAAATGATAAAAAACAAAGTTAGTTCTTTACCTGTAATCGTTATAACGAAAAATAAGAATAGAGAAAGAAAGTATTACTTTTATGAAATAGGCGTAGCTATGTATATCATTCTCAGTGATGAAGAACATTATCTTATAGAATGTCGCATTATTAATGAAATTAAAAAACACTTACATTACTTAAGACCTAAGTTGTTCATCGATTTTGAGAAACAATTATTTATTTTCAATAATCAAAAATATGCATTATCTCACATAGAATTGCAGATTTTAAATCATCTATATCAACATATCAATCAATATGTTTCTAGCAAAGATCTTAAAAATCAAGTTTGGAACACTTTAGAATATATAGACTCTAATACAATAAATGTTTACATTCATCGATTAAGATGCAACCTCCAAACTTGCGATAATTTAGAAATTATTAATAAAAGGGCTACAGGCTATAAGTTAGTAATCAAAGATAAGTAATTAAATACGTCACCTCTATATAAATTTAAAAAGTCCTCAAAGTAAACGAAGTTATATTACTTTGAGGATTTAATATTGATAATTGAAATTATTTTGTTTTCATGAACCAGATGAAAGATAGTAATACGAGTAAGTTATAAGTGGTTGAAACCTTTCATAAATCAAGCGCAGTATTGATATAAAATGGATATGATAAAAAGATTAATACTTCGTCTCATGCAATAATAATGCAGCACCAAGTCCTTATTACTAGCTAATTAAAAACATATTTTTCCAACTCTTTTCTAAAGCGTTACTTTGACTATTTTGATAATCTAATAATGATAAAAGAATACCTATCTGCCCTTCTAATAATCCAACCTTATTTTTGAACCGTGTTTGACTATTAACAATTTCGATATCATGAAACATAAATTGATTTTCAGAAGAATAATATGACAATATCTTATCTAAGATTAAGTTAAGATAATTATTTACTTCTTCTATATTAAAATATCTATTTACGTTATTCAGAATCGTAAAATGAGAAGCAAGTCCATGACAAAAAGTTGGACTAATTAAATTATCATTATTTAATCTAATTATTTTTATCATTATATTTTTAGCTTTTTCGATGAGTTCTTCATCTTTTTGAGCCATACCTAATAGCCAAATCGTATTCATTACCCCAGTATCTCCATAACACCAACCATTTCTTATAGCGTAAGATGGATAATACATTTCCGCAATATCATAACGATCTAGCCATCCACACTCATTTTGAAATTCCGACTTAAATAAGTAATCGGTTATATCAGAAAGTAAACTTATATGATTATTTAATTCAATTCCTTTAAGTTTACTTAGAGCTAAGAGTGAGAATGGACCTAATATACCATGAGCCAAACCCAAATTAATATTTCCTGAAGAATACCTTTCTTTATCTATATTTAAAAACTGATTTTCCTTTGAGATAATCCAATGATTTTTTGAATAATGTAAATCTCTAAAGTACTTCATTATGTCTATTAAACTAGTTACCACCTTAGGATTAGCCCATACTCTATTTAACAAATACCTCCCAACACCCGCTAAGCCTTGTACTACATCGCATTTTTTTGGATTAGCCTCTATATTGATAGATGCCATTTTTCTGTTAATAAAATCGATTAAATAATTATCTAATTTCTGCAAAATTGTTTGATAATGAGTGCTATTATCTGAAACGATATCTATTGAGAATGCTATTCCTGAAATCCCACTAAATAATGAGTAACCTTCAATCCTTCTTTCTAATTCTTCACCTATCCTCAAAATATACTTATGTATCAATTCATCTAGATTGATACGGAAATTTTTTTGATATTCATTTAAGAATAATATTATTCCAGGATAGCCATGTGACAATGTATAAGAACTCCAATACTCACTATTATTTTCAATTTGAGCTGTTGCAATTTCGTATTGAGATAAGAATTCGACTTCTTTTTTTATCAATGCTTCAGCATTCTTCATTTACAGCCTCACCACACCAGTATTTCTTTGTTTTCTCAATTTCATTAAAAATAGAAAGTACAAATTTCTCTTTATTACGATTAACGCCAAATATTCTATTACATCTCATATGAATTAAGCTACCAATAATATGTGTTCTAGGTGTGGACAGATCTTTACCTAAAGCAACTTTCAATTTTTCTATTTCATTATAGTTTTGACATAAAATATGATGAAGATTAGGTAACTTTTCGTGTAAGTAACGATAATTATCTTTAGGATTAGTAAGTTTAACCAACTCATTTTTATATTCTCTGATCTCGTTGTTACGATATAAGTCTTCAACATTGTTAGACCTAATTTCATTAATTTCTTCTTGGCTTATTTCTAATTCATTCAGTAGAAAAATAATGCTTATAGCTACTACAAACGCTTTAGGATATTTAAACGTTTGATTAATGATATGTATAGCCAACCAACTATCGTACATAAAGTAATCCTCAACTATTTCAATTGTTTCACTACCACCATATCTATATATTTCAGGTTGATAATCGACAATTGCAAAATGAGATAATTCTGATTTATCAAGCCATTGCTGTTTCCATTGCAATATATAATTGTACAACTGTGCTGAATCATTATTCTTATTTAACAACCGGAGTTTAATGAAGTGTTCATTTTCTTTATATTTAATAAAAAAGAATTTTTCTAATTTACTATTATCTAACAACTCTCTTAAACACGGTAATATAAACTGAATGGTAAAATCATTTTGATAGTTTTCATCAATAAATAAATGTATTGAAAGCCAATCTCTTTTTGATTTCGATTGTTTATAAATATTTTTAGGTATTGTTATTCGTTTTTCATTAGACTTAACTTTTCTATATATTGGCGTCACAATTTCTATCACTCTATCATTATTAGCATCTTGTATAAAATTCTCTAAAAGACTTACCCTACCCTGCTTTTCAATTTCTTTTTTTAATATGGAAATATGAGCATGATTAGACAAATTAATAGTTAGCCTATTATCTCCAAAAGTCATAGTGACATCATTAGGGATATCATAAAAAAGCTGAATCTCGTGAAATTGATTAATCCATTTTTCCTTTTCACAATGAGTGAACATATCTTTATTTAATTTCCATGTAGCTGGTTTTAAAATGACATTCTTATATCTAATTCTAGGACAATAATTAAATCCATCTATTCCATTGTCCTTGATAGGTTGAATAAACTTCGTATTACCTAACGATACCTCTCTAAGAAACCGATATAAATCAGAACATAAAACAAAATTTAACATAGAATGAGTTATAAATATGACCCTTGAATTTAAATTTTTAGAAAATAAATATAATTTATCAAAAGTACTTCCAACGTATAACTCATCTAATACAATTGAACTATATGGCATATCCAGTTCAAGTTCACTCAATTTCGTAGAACCAGAATGATTAATATTTAAATTTCTTGCATATTTAGGAATTTCATTTATATGAATAACTTCAGTATTATTTTCTTTACTATATTCAATATATTGTTCATTTATTTCCTCATCTAATTGACTTCGTAAATCTTTTTCAAACTCCTGAGAAAAACGCCCCATCGTTGCACCAGCATTGTAAGAAGAGACTATAGGACTAATCACTAAAAATTCATCATATCCTTTTATAGTATTTCCATAATAAAACTCACTATAAATTTCTGAAGTTAAGGGCGCTCTTTTTAAAGAAATGGTATTTTTCTTTTCTAAATCTAATAGTTCATTTTCAGTGATTTCTATCTCTTTATTATGAGAAATTGCATAATAATATTTTTCTTTTAAAAATGGAATATCATTTTTAATCGGTTTATTTTCATTATTGGGATAACCCATTCCATTTATATCGGAAAGTAATTCCTTTAAATTAACAATTTGTTCAAAACCATATTTCTCCATAAAATCATAATGAAACTCATGTATAGTGCTAGTTCCCAAATCGTTAGGAGAGATTAGCCAAAGAAGATATGCTGCTTCACTCACATTTTCAGCAAGTCTGTTACTCAAACAATTATTTTTAGTTTGAATCCTAGTATCAATTTGGATATATTCTTTAGCTTTAAATAAATCACTCATTAACTTTCTAATTCTCAAAAAGGTTTCCTTACCTTCTCCAACTTTCATATTTTGGTATCTCATCATTTCATAGTGTACGAATTGAAGTGATTTGATGAAATCATCATTAACCTCTCCATAAAAGTATAATAAATAAGCTAAGGGATGTTCTTTGTTTAAAGCAGTTCTTAAACTAGTAAAAATGATTTCTTTATCTAATAAATTTTGTATAAAATTTTTTATTTCCTTCTCATCATTAATTGAAAACGTTTTTGAAATTAATTTTAAAAGGTCTTTAAAAGTTATATTTTCACTTAAGCTTTCTTTAATGCACTTAAGTATGTCATTATATTTTATAGAAATGATTTCATGATTATTTTCTTGAATGAGACATGTTTGATTATCCAAATATATGCGTTGATTGATAATATAATTTCTTTCATTCCAAATAACAAAACTATCTTTATAATACTTATAATGACTTTCTAGAAATCTAATTAATTTACATAACCATGATCCATCTATTTTAACGTGTTTATCATATTCGTTAATATCATCAGAGATTTGTATATTTGTTTTATCGTCAAATTGTCCTAATGATATACCACTTAATAGACCATATGGCGTGCCCCTTGTACTCATTCTAATCAGATACTTTAAGAAACTCTGTTTGGCATTACGTGCTTTCTTGGACTCACTATCAAATGAAATGTTAGTCAAACTTTTATATAACTGATATGTGGTAGTCATAATAGTTTCTTCAATGATTGGATGATTGAAAAACGAAGAATAATCTATCCCCTCATGTTTTAAATAATTATTATAAATAGATATAGGAAATAAAGGAGCCCTAATAATGTAATAGTTTGATGTATTAAAAATACTTTTCATTTATTCACCTCTATAAATAAAGCAGAGCTCTTATAAAGGAACTCTGCTCAATCACTGCATTTAAATCAACAATATTTACTATAAAAATTACATATATTTAGCGCATCCAGGAGTACACCAAATTAAACTTGTATTAGGTGGTGGACCTGATTCAGAATCGTCGATTTCTTTCGCGTTTACTTTAACGTCAAGGTCAAATAGTTCTTTCTTCTCTTTAACACCTTTCACTTGAATCACTCCTTAATATATTTTTAAAAGAATAATTTAATTCTTTTCACTAACATATTAATACGCTTTCAGAAATAGTTCTATATTTTAGTATTATTATTACAAATGTGTAATAATATATTCCCGAGGCTTTGACATTTAAATTTCAAGATAAATTTAACCAATAGTATATTGAAAAACTTTTTGTTACGTTACCTACTTATTAAAGCTATACATTAAACAGTAATATTAATCCATCTTAAAATTTTTAATAAAATAAACTATATGCTCCAATTTACACGTAGTACAATATTATTAATACACATATATAACCAAAGCAATAGATTACCTACATTAATCCTAATACATCTTTTAGTTTAGACATCATTTTTGAAAGGAGTAATGAAACGTTGGATCTCAATAATCTTAATGACAATCAAATTAAAAAGCTTATCAAAGAACTTAAGTATCCAGAAACACTAATAGACAAAAATCTTTTAAACGGATTAATAGCTAACTCATTAAATTTGAGACAAAATATTTTAAGTTTTGAATTAGGATTAGAGTATTTTGTAGCTATTAAACGAGGAAATTTAGAAAAATGTAGATTCTCAATTTCAATTATATTTAAAGCTACTCATCATACTCTCGTAAGATTTGATATAAATGGAGGAGAACACACTAATCCTGATAATACAAAAGCTCCTAAAACTCATGTACACATATACTCCAATAAATACGAAAAAAAAGATAGGTACGCCTATCCTATCGATTTAACTAAATTCCCACAAATATATGATATTTATAATGCTTATTTATATTTTTTGGAATATAATAACATAAAAGAAAATTAAAGAAAGGGTGATAATGTGACTAACTTCTCAGCTAAAGAATTAATATCAAGCTATTTAAATTGGTATTCTGATAAAGTTAAATTCTCAGATATTGAAGAAAATGTAGTTAGAATTGACACTCCTTTCAAAGATGCATCCATGGATAATTTAATCATCTATGCTGTATATACTCCTCAAAATAACAATATACAATTAACAGATGATGGTTACACAATGTTTCACTTAGAAAATAACGGTGTCTACTTTAAAAATTCCAAACTTCGTTTAAAACTTCTTGAAGAACAAATTTCTGCTTATGGAATTAAATTTAATAATAATACCAAAGAATTTTATGTAAATACATCTTACGAGAAATTTAGCATATCCAAACATCGCCTGCTCCAATGTCTAATTTTTATAAGTGATATGTATCTGTTATCAGACCATAAAATAAAGAATATATTTACTGAAGACGTAGCACAAAAATTAGATGATTATAATATAGCTTATAATAGAGATTTAACAATCGTAAGTTCTAGCGGTATGAGTCATACATTTGACTTTGTTTTAAATACTAAAAAGGACAAAAAAGAAAAGTTTATTAATGCAATTTCATCACCAAACAATTCAATGATATTAAAATCAAAACTAACTGACGCCATCTATGCTAAAAAAGTAAAAAGACATCGACCTAACGAATTTATTTTTATATTAAATGATTTAGATAAAGAAATCCCTAAATCTAGTATAGATTTTATTCAAGAAGCTGGAATACTTTCGATAAAATACTCAAACTTTGATAGAGAAATAAAAAACATTTCTTAAAATTAAAGTAATGAAAGGCAACACAATCACTAGAATACTTGGTGTTTTACATTTAATACTGGCGGCCATATAAAGTGGTCGCCATTTTTCCATGATATTAACTACCCATCTATGAACCATTGACTCACTAGACAGATTGTAATTTTTAGATTAACTTTAGCGCAGTACACCAAAAATAGGATTTAACAACCACTTCATGTGATTGCTAAATCCTATCTTAAAATGTAAACAAGTTTTAAATATTATTAATTATCATTACCAATAAGTCTTACATCATTTTTTAGTTTTCCCTCTTTAGGAGCTTCCAGCTTATAATTATCTCCATCTTTTTCTAATTCGTATACATAACTATCTTTTCCATTTACTGCATACTCCACATATCCTTTATTTTTTATATCTGCCCCAAAAATATATTTAGAAAAATAAGATAGTATTAAATATTTTTTGCTATTTTCTTCTTTTATTTCATATTTTCCTGTAAATTCTTCACCAGCATTTGGTTTTCCTTGTGCTGAAACTACCTTGAAGGTACCATCATCTTTAAAAGTAAATATAGCATCAGTTTTTCCATCTACTACACCTTTTAATTCTTTTCCAACAAGACCATCGCTACTTTTTCCACATCCAGTTAATAATATCATCAATATACAAATACTGATCGAAAGTAAAACACCTTTAATATGTTTCAAATACCTCATACAAAATCACCTTAATTAAATAATTTTATTATATTATATCAAAAACACCAATTTGATAGTGAACACTTTCAACTTTTTTGAATATTATTCCTATTTTCTTATAAGGCTGCTCTTTATAGATTCTTAAATGAGAATAATCAAATGATTAGAACATTCAAATTTTGAAATCACATGGCGTGTATATAGCCATTTATTAGAGGAATTAAAAAGTGAAGAAGATGCAAAGCTCGTTAATATAATAAATTTTTAAGTGGTCAACGAAATGGACAACTTGACAATAACTCAATTAAAATTGACCACGAATTGACCAAAATATTTAAAACAAACTTTTACAAATTTCTACCAAAATAAAAAAGAACGTTGATTTAACAACGTTCTAACGTAATTCAGTAAAACAAAAGTTTACTAATTTGTATTATTGTACGGAAACGGAGGGATTCGAACCCTCGCGCCGCTCTCGCGACCTACACCCTTAGCAGGGGCGCCTCTTCAGCCAACTTGAGTACGTTTCCATATGGCTCCGCAGGTAGGATTCGAACCTACG
>NZ_KV827781.1:818604-851021 GCF_001836225.1 Staphylococcus sp. HMSC036D05
CTCTACCACTGAGCTACTGCGGATTAATGTTATTTTATGTATCTCTATCAAGCACAAATATTATTATATCAATCTTGTTGAGTTTTTCAAGAGATATCTTAAAAAAATATACGGAACATTTACACTAATTTAATATTAACGTTCCGCATATTTTAAAAATAAACACACGAAGTTCAAAACAATTATTAATATTAAAATGCTAGAATTTACGGCTATTTTTCTTCAAAAAGAGAGTATCTAGATAAAGCTTCAAAAATATTTAATGAGGATTGATTATAGTCAATAGGTTGCTCAGGATCATTTGATTTCATACGCGCTTGCTTATCGACCATGTAGTAATAAATAATTGCATTCGTATATTGATGCCATAAACTATGATACGAAACATTTAATATAAACGATTCATTATTAGCAAATGTGATTTTACTTTTACGATTTTTAAGTTCTTTAATACTTTCAATATAATGCATGTTAATCCATATATTTTCTTCTTGTCGATCAGAATGAGTTGGGAAAAAGTAAGTTGGAAATAAAGGAGTAAGTAAAATAGGTGGTTTACTAGTAATACCAGTAATTCGATTAGTTTCAGACTTCTTGCTCAAATAGCTATTACCATAAAATTTGCAAGACCTTTCAATAATTCTTTGTACTTTAAAAGGACTCTCCTTTCTAGTTTTATCAAATCTAATAATCTCAGCTCCTGAAGTTTGTTGATATTCATCATACCTTGGGCGAATTAACATGTCACCTTTTCTAATAACATAGATTGATTCACTAAAATTAGTCATTTGATTACCTCACTTCACAAAAATATTAATTATTGTTACTATTTTCTTTTAATAATAATAACTTAATATTAGTTTATACGAAGCATAAATTAAATCAAGTTCTACTTTTATTTTCTTTTTACACATATTTCTTTCTAAATGTCAGAATATTCATTGATTTCAAAATACAAAAACTGTATACTACTCATATATAAATAAAAAAGAAAGGTAGTGATTTTTTATGAATCATAATACTAATGTTAAACACACTACTCTCGAAGACTTTGTGACCACTGTAAACGATTTAGGTGTTGAACTCGTTATCGATGAAGCACTAAGGGAAGCGAGAAAGAAACAACTTAAAACGCTTATCGATGAAGCACTTGTTAACAAAAATAAGGAAAATTTTATTCAGTATACAGAAGAATATAAAAAATTGGAGGCTTTTCTCAGTGAATAATTTAGATTCGAGTCACTCATTATAAAAGGTCTATTCCCTACTTAATTTAAGTTTGAGAATAGACCTTTTTAATATAATTAAGACATTAATCTAATAATTTCATATTTATCAATATCACCAAAATAGTGATAAAAGTCATAATTTGCTAATGCTTCTTCTAAATGTTCAAAATCATGTAAGCAACCTACAAGTGCACGCTCTAACTCAGTAATATCTCCTTCACCAAAGAAATCACCAAATATCTTAGCATGTTCTATACGACCTTTTTTAACATCCAATTTGATTTGTATGAACCCTTTTTCAAATTTTTCTTCACGCTCAAAATTATATTTAGGATTATTACCGTAATTCCACTCCCAAGTACGATATTTCTCATTGCTCAACCTTTCAATGTTATTCCAATCTTCATCAGTTAAAACATATTCTTCTACTTCATTTTCCCCAAAAATAGTTTTAAGAATA
Source organism: Staphylococcus sp. HMSC036D05 (assembly GCF_001836225.1). Classification (NCBI taxonomy): domain Bacteria; kingdom Bacillati; phylum Bacillota; class Bacilli; order Caryophanales; family Staphylococcaceae; genus Staphylococcus; species Staphylococcus sp. HMSC036D05. The sequence goes on from NZ_KV827781.1 coordinate 820,294, forward strand.
ATTTGTTTAAATTCATTAATGTCTAAAGGTTCTTCTAAAAACTCATCAATATTAGCAACACGCTTTCTAACTGATTTCACACCTTTAGATTTAATCTTAGCAGGATTAACTTTCAAAGCATTTTGAACTTCGTCTAATTCACAATTTAACATCAACGTACCATGGCTGAACATTCTATTTTTCACTTTCACCATAGCATTTCCCGAAATTTTAGCTTCTCCCACTTGAATATCATTTCGTCCTGTCATTTCAGCGTTGACACCAAGTGATTGTAAAGCTTGAACAATCGGCATTGTGAATTTTTTGAAGTTGTGGAAACTATTACCATCATCATCAGTAATAAAACTAAAATTTAAATTTCCAGTGTCATGATAAACTGCACCGCCACCAGATATACGTCGAACGACATCAATTTTATGTTGATCAATGTACGCTTTATTAACTTCTTCTATCGTATTCTGATTTTTACCTACGATAATTGAAGGTCTATTAATATAGAATAAGAAATAACTTTCCTCAGATGGAAGATTTTTAAGAACATATTCCTCCATTGCTAAGTTTAGTGTGGGATCAGTAATATTATTATTACTAATAAACTTCATAACATTCCTCTCCTTAAAAAGTCTCTCTATATGCCCTTACCCTAGTTATGAATGATTTATAATAAAATTTCCAATTATATACTCATTTATGTCTTACTTTTCATAATTAAATCTGCAAATAGAGTTTTTTTAAAGATATTAGTTTATTTGTTATGTAAATTTTAGTACAATATTACCTAGCTATGATTTAAGGGAGGACTCATTATGACTGTTGCAGAAGTAGGTAATATTGTAGAATTTTATGATGGTTTAAGAGGCCGTGTTGAGAAAATTAATGACAATTCTGTTATTGTAGATTTAACAATCATGGAAAACTTTAATGAACTAGATTTACCTGAGAAGACTGTCATTAATCATAAGCGATATAAAATCGTTGAACAAGAAGGTTAATTATAATGAAAAATGTTTCTAAAGCTTTAATTTGGTTTATTATAAGTTTCATCGTATTTCACGCTATTTTATTTGTGATGTGGGGTGAACACCAAGAGTACTGGTACTTATATACTGGCATTATGCTAATAGCAGGAATAAGTTATGTGTTTTATCAAAGAGACATTGCATCAAAACGTTTATTAACTTCAATTGGGATTGGTATAATTACAAGTATTGTACTTATTATTGTACAACTTATTTTTTCACTTATTTCATCAGATTTATCATACGCATCGTTAATTAAAGAATTATCTAGAACGGGTGTTTATTTTAAATGGCAAATGCTCGTCACTTTATTGTTCGTGATTCCATGTCATGAATTATATATGAGAACCGTCTTACAGAAGGAATTAATTCGATACAAATTACCTAAATGGTTAAGCATACTTATAGTCGCAATTTGTTCAAGTTCCTTATTCATTTATCTAGATAACTGGTGGATAGTATTCTTTATATTTATAACTCAATTAATTTTATCAGCAAGTTACGAATATACTAGACGTATAGCTACAACTTCTATTGCTCAGATTGTTGCTATAATATTATTATTGATTTTTCACGGATAAAAAGCATTTCTTAGTCTGATTACTTTAGGCTAAGAAATGCTTTTTTAATGAAGTAAATTTACCTCGTGTCTCGTTGATAATAGTGACGGGTTTATTTAAAGGTTAACTTTAAAATTATTTTCAACTTTTACATCATAGTTTGTGTTTTTTAAATTGTTTCTAATCAAGCCACCCATAGTTTCTCCATATGTTTCATGAATGATTGCATCTTCTAAATATTCTTTATAGTTTCTATAACAATAATCCGTCATAGTTATTCTATACATTCGTTCACTATCTAAGTCTTCTATTTCGACCCTATGATAAGGTTCTTTATTCATATCAACTGTATAATTAAAACCTTGCCAAAATGTAAATAAAGTTTCATCTACAATCGTTAAACTCAATGTTCCCTGTTCAAATTCAATATGAGAGTAACTATATTCAATGATGTCTTTGATATTTTTCCCTTTAACAGTTAAATCAACTGGTTTATCTGGATGAGGATAAGCATCATATAAATCTCTATTACGAATGACACCGTTTAACCCTTCTTCACCATTCTTAGGTATATGCACACAAGAAATTTTGTAATCATATGCATTCCTAATACCATCATGAAGTAATTGGGCAAATGGATGAGGCTTACAAATTATCTCCTCGATACCGTTAATTTCGAGATTAAATTTATTATTAGATATTACCTCGTCTGCCCAATATTCTACAGCCTTACGATCATAATACGTTTCTTTGAGTAATAACTCATCTTCTTCATAATTATTTAAATCTATGACTTTCGAATCTATATTATCAATTTCATATGAGGTCGTACGCTTTTTAAAGTGTATGGAGAGATGGACTAATTCTTCGGCATTTTGCCCCGCTTGAACATAAACTGTCTCATGATCTTTACCAACTACAGTTTGATGTTGATGTGCGGTAATAATTAAATCTATCACACCTAATTCTTCCATAATTTTTTCAGCTTCGTTTGCATTTTGTTCATTTCTTTTGTTTTGTTTGCTAATTTTATTGAGTCCGCCATGATAGATAACAATAAGGAAATCCGGTTCCTCTACTTCATGGATATATCTAATCCATCGCTTAGCAGATAATAACGTCTTTTCAATACTGACATCATCTTCCATTTCGGCATATTCATTTTTCATAAGTCCGTCCGCTGTTAATCCGACGATGGCTATTTTTAAATCATCGTAATTTTTAATTGTATATGGCGTTGAAAAATATGGCTCTCTAGTTACCGTATACTCTATATTCGCAGATAACCATGGAAATCGAGCCAATGCAACAGATCGCGTTAAAAATGATAGACCAAATTTAAATTCATTAGGACTTATACCACTAGCATCATATTGCATAGCATTCATTAATTTAATCATTGGATGTCGCTTATAAGGAGCGACAACTGCATAATAGAAAGCAGCAAGTGAACCGGCTAAACTTCCTCCGCTATCTAATAAAATGACATGTTTATTTAGTTTACGTGCATTTTTTACGTAAGTTCCTGCTCTGTAAATATTAGATCCATAATCACCATTTAAGAAGTGACTATGCATATCTGAAGTTGCGATGACATCTACAGTTATATTTTCATTCTTTTCCATCAGGCCACTCCTCTCAATAGATTAAGTTTAACATGGAAGCAGTATCGAGTGTTATTAAACTAATGGCCAATTATTAAGTTACGTAATGATTTTCAAGTTAAAATAAAAACACTTTCAGCAAAATAAAATATTTTACCAAAAGTGCTTTCATAATTTTTAACCAATTTGTATACGTTCTTTAGGATAGCTATATTTATCTGGTTCTTTACGTCCTGCAAGCATGATAATGAATGAAATTAAGCCAACACGTCCTATAAACATAAGAACCATTAATACAATTTTAGTTATATTACTAATGTTGTCAGCAGTCGCACCTAGACTCAGTCCACAAGTCCCAAAAGCTGACATGACTTCAAAGAACACTTGTAAAAATGATAACTTACCTTGTTCAGTGGCTGATATCACAATCATACTTATAAACGTTAAAATTGATGCCATTGTAAATACTGCGAAGGATCTTTGGATATCCATAATGTGAACTTCCCTATTAAATGCCTTTATAGCTGTTTTATCAGCAGTATTATTAAAATTAATCACAAAAAGTATAAGAATTGCAAAGGTAGTCGTTCTAATTCCTCCCCCAACTGAACTTGGAGAGGAACCAATAAACATTAATATACTCATAATAATATTCGTTGCATCACTGAAATGCGATGCATCTATTGTTTGTAAACCAGCACTTCTAGTAGTCGCTGACTGGAATAATGAATAGAATAAAGATTGATGCCAACTTAATCCCTTAAAAGCATGGTTATGTTCAAGTAAGAAAATTGATATAACACCAAATACAAATAAAAATAAGTATGTAGACGTTGTAATTTTAGTAAATAATGAGAACCTAAAATTAGTAACTCTATTCTTTAAATACGCTTTTAATTCTAATAGCACGGGAAATCCAATTGACCCTAATACAATTAAGAACATCACTATGGTTTGAACAAAGTAGTCTTTGGCATAGGGTACAAGTGATTGACCAGTAATATCTAGACCACCATTGGTCGTTGCTGAAACTGAAACAAATATTCCCTGCATAAAAGCATTTTTCAAGTCAGGATTATCTCGATAAAAATAAAAAGCTAATAATAATCCTCCTACAAGTTCAATCACAAATATTGTTCTTACAATTTCCAAAATCAGTTTAACTGTACCACTCATTGTATCCTTATTATTATCTAACATAATAAGTTGACGTTCTCTTATACCAATGTGTTTGCCTAAAACTACCCATAACAGTGTACCGATGGCCATAACACCAATTCCACCAATATTTAAGATAACTAATATGATAATTTGTCCAAACGTAGAATAAGTGTCTCCAATACTTACTGGAGATAACCCTGTCACACTAATTCCTGAAACTGCAACAAATAATGTATCAATAGGATTAACATTTACACCAGGTTTATGCACATAAGGTAGATTTAATAATAAGAATGCAACCACAATTGCGAAGAGATAATATAGTACAATCCCTTGTTGAGGACTCGATTTCTTAAGTAATTGACTTAAAATAGACATAGATTTCACCTCAACGTTTATTTCAATTTAATTTTGATATTTTTTTCTGAACCATTTCTGTATATTTTAGCTGTTAAAGTTTTTAAATCGTCTTTATGACTAAATATTATCTGTCTGTAACGTAGATTATCTTCAACAGTTTTACCATCTAATTCTACTATTACATCATCTTTTTTCAAGCCTGATTTTTCACCTAAACCATTTTTTTCAACGTCTCCAATTAAGACACCGTTGTTTACATTAGAAGGTAAATTTGAAGAATTACGTTCTGACTCATCCATATCTGCTACATTTTTAATTTTAATGCCAGTATTCGGATATTTTACTTTTCCTTTATCTTCTAATTGTTGCGCTATTTTACGTACATCATTAATTGGAATAGCAAAAGCCATGCCCTCGACATTTTCCATATCAATTTTTAAAGAAACTATACCGATTAGCCTACCATCTTTATCAACAACTGCGCCACCTGAATTACCAGGATTTACAGGAGCATCAATTTGAAATGCTTTCATTAATACATCATAACTACCATTTTTATCTATATCTACAGGTACATGACGGTCTAAACCTGAAATAATCCCCTTAGAAACACTGCCTTTAAAGTCTACACCTAATGGATTGCCCACGACTAAAATAGATTCACCTAATACTAAATTATTTGAATCTCCCATCGTAATAGTTTTGATACTATCGTCTGAAATTTTAGCTTTAACCACAGCTATATCTGACCATTTGTCTTTACCAATGACTTTACCTTCAACTGATTTATTATTACTATATGTAACTTTCTGTTTTTCTTTGTCACCTACAACATGTGCATTCGTTAAAATATAAATAGAGTCGTCCACTTTTTTGTAGACGACACCTGATCCAATTTCATTATCTGAGCCAGATTTACTTTTTGGTACAGTAGTATTATTTGATAAATCATTTTGAACAGTGACTACTGATTTGACAGTGTTATTCGCATTCTTCATTGTTGTAGTATAATTTTTATTCGCCCCATTAAATGCACTATCATTTGTGTGATCATTTTTATTTACTGTAGTAAAAATAGCATTAAGTATTAATAACAATAAGATGATTCCTATAATAATCAGTAATTTAGGCCAATGTTTTTTAAAGAATGAGGTAATCACATTTATAATGTGATCAAAATGATCACCTTTGTTTTCGTGATGTTGATTATGTGAGGTCTCTTGTGATGAATGATTATTGTCCTTTTCAATATTTTGATTTGTAGATTCTGTAGATTGATTATTTATAGGTGAGTAAGGTTTTTTATTTTCATGTTTACTTTTTTCTGCTGTCTTGTGATTTTTTTCTGGTCCATTACGTGTAGCTGAATCTTTATGAATCTCATTTTTATCACGAGTTATTTCTTTATTATCCACTATATCTGCTTTAGATGACTGTGGTTGATTTCCTTCATCCTTAGAAAGATTATTATCTTTACTATCTACATCTTGGTGATGATTTGTTATTGAATAAGGTACCTTATTTTCTCTATTGTCTTTATTTTGCGCAATTTGACTATGTTCTTTATTATTTCGTTGGTCTTCTGGTAAATTTAAACCATCTTTAGTTTTGTTAGTTTCTGACTGTTCTAACCGACTTTCTGGTAATTCTTGATTTTCACCATTTTGTCTTTCCTGAGCTAACTCATGTTGCTGTTGAATTTCTTCCTGAGTTAATTTCTCTATTCTAGCTTTACGTAAGTTATCTTTCACACGCTCTTCATTCATCTTAGATTGTTGCTGTGCTTTTTCAACTTTTTTCTCTTGTGCTTCACGTTCTCGTCTTATACGTTCTTCTCTTTCTTCATTATGAAAAAATTCTCGTCGTTTACGACGATACTGGCTACGGGGTATGACTTGCTTTTTATCATTATCCACTTGATGACCCACTCCTAAAATTACTTTGATTCGTATGATATGTAAAAAAATATATATAAGTTATTTCTAAGCTTTTCCAAATTCATAATGATTTAGTTCATAGTTTAAATTCTAATATTTAAACTATAAAACTGCAATGTTCAACACAACAAAGTTAAAAAGAAACTCCACTCAAATTTTAAGTGAGTGGAGCATTTCAAAACTAATATCATTACTTTTGATTCTTTTTATTTTTAATTACAGAAGTAAACCATCCTATAAGTACTAATAAAATAAGTACCGCCCAGAAGATTGACTGCCATAGTGCCCCGTGTGGAAATTCTTCAGGTAAGACACCAATATCAGGATGTGCCAGTACCATTACTACTAGCTTAATACCAACCCATCCAACAATCGCGAATGCTGCACCTTCTAAACCAGGGTATTTGTTTAGAAGTTCAACAAACCAATTAGCAGCGAATCTCATGAGAATGACACCTATCATACCACCTAAGAACATAACGATAAATTGGCCTAAATCCATTCCACCGAAATGGATGCCCATCTTAGGTAACGTCACCGCAATAGCTAGGGCTGCTAACATAGAATCAATTGCGAATGCTATATCAGCAAATTCTACCTTGAAGACTGTGCCCCAAAAAGCTTTAGGTCCAACCTTCTTTTCATTACCTGATTCATCATAGTGGTGGTCATCTCCCGTTTCTTTATGATGCTCTTCGTCAGATTTATGGAAGAAATCCCATAAGTTTTTAATAGACATATAAATTAAATAAATTGCACCAATTGCTTGGATCCACCAGAAATTCGCAATAATACTAATTAAGAATAAAGCAATAAATCTAAATATAAATGCACCTAATAAACCATAAAACAATGCTTTTTTACGTTGCTCTGGTGGTAAATGTTTGACCATCACAGCCATAACAATTGCGTTATCAGCTGCTAATAATCCTTCTAAGAACACAAGTACTACAAGCACCCATAAATAAGGTAAAATCAAACTTGGATCCATAGTGGACAACTCCTTTTATTTCGAAATACAAATAAAGAGACCTATGCTATATCCTAGCAAAGGTCTCACTAAGCAATAGTATTGCCCACTTTACCGGAAGACTTACCTTCGTAATGACGATAAAGTGTTAAATAGTATTCTACTAATCACTTTGATTAGCATTTACTATCCTCAAGTTACTCCCCTCTGACAAACGTGTCATAGGTATTCATTTGTTAATAATAGTATACATAGTTTGTATAACTAACTCAATCTAAATTATATTAAATTCGTTATATACTTTCCTTAAAGATACCCATTAAATACCCTTCAAAATGAAAGTTAAACTTACAACTTATAATAAACTGTATAATTTAATATCAGGGAACTTTTCTTCAAACCATCTTGTCGCAAATTCATTTTCAAATAGGAACACGTAATTATCGTATCTGTCTTTCACAAGAATTGAACGTGACGTATTCATGTTGTCTTTAATATCTTCTTCATTTTCAATCCAACGTGCAATTTTACGTCCAACCGGTTCCATTACTACATCTACATTGTATTCATTCTTCATACGGTGTTCAAAAACTTCAAATTGTAATTGTCCCACAGCACCAAGAATGATTTGATTGGTATGTAGTGTTTTATAGTATTGAATTGCACCTTCTTGCACGAGCTGTTCAATTCCTTTATGGAAATGCTTTTGTTTCATCACATTTTTAGCAGAAACTTTCATAAATATTTCAGGTGTAAACTGTGGTAAATCTTGGAAACTATATTTCTGTTTACCACCAACCAGTGTATCACCGATTTGATAATTACCTGTATCGTATAAACCAATAATATCTCCCGCTACTGCGTGGTTAACTGTTTCTTTATCATCCGCCATGAATGATGTAGAACGTGTGATCTTTTGTTTTTTACTCGTTCTTTGTAATGTGACGTCCATACCTCTTTCAAACGCACCACTGACAACACGCATGAAGGCAATTCTGTCACGATGTTTTGGATCCATATTTGCTTGAATTTTGAAAATAAAACCTGAAAAATCAGTATCAAATGGACTTACTTCAACCTCTTCATTTGTTTGACGTGCATTTGGCATAGGCGCGTGATCAACATATGCATTCAAGAAGTTTTGCACACCAAAATTAGCTAAAGCAGAACCAAAGAAAACTGGTGTAAGTTCTCCGTTTAATAACGCATCATTGTCAAAGTCTTCACCCGCTTCTTCTACAAGCATCATTTCTTCAATTGCTTGTTCAAAAGCACTATCATTTTTTATCTCATGATTTTCTTCTAGTTCATAATCTTCGTTTAGATGTAATAAATTCTCTTCATCTCTGAATGGTTCAATTGTTTTAGATTCTCTATCAATAATGCCGAAAAAGTTTTGTCCCATACCTATAGGCCAATTCATAGGATACGTTTCAATATTTAAAGTTTCTTCGATCTCATCTAATAACTCAAACGGCTCTTTACCTACTCGGTCGAGCTTATTTATGAAAGTAAAAATTGGAATGCCTCGCATTTTACAAACTTTAAATAATTTAAGTGTTTGAGGCTCAATCCCTTTCGCACAGTCAATGACCATTACAGCACTATCCACTGCCATTAATGTACGGTACGTATCCTCAGAGAAGTCTTCGTGTCCTGGTGTATCTAAGATATTAATTTTATAGTCATCATAATCGAATTGCATCACAGAACTTGTAACTGAGATACCACGTTCTTGTTCTACTTTCATCCAGTCACTTGTTGCGAATTTTCCTGACTTTTTACCTTTAACAGTACCTGCTTCTCTTATCGCACCACTGAAGTATAACAATTTTTCAGTTAAGGTCGTTTTACCAGCATCGGGATGTGAGATGATGGCAAATGTTTTTCTAGACTCTACTTCTTCCTTTAAATTCATTCATTTATTCTCCTTTTAGTTTGTTGCGATTAATTCACAAATGTCGCGTGCAAGTGCGTCCGCTTCATTTTCCGTATAAAAATTAAAAAATTGCATTAATAGTTCTTCATGAATTTCATCTTTAGACATTTCAATAGGCAGTTCAACAGACCAGTATATATCTGGAATCGCGATCATCATAACTTCCTTATCTACATTTTGGTAAAAATAGACATTCATTCTTAAACTATTATGGCAAAGTTGCTTAATCTTCAACAGGGCCACCGCCAAATTTCTTATACGCAGCTTCTAATCCGATTAAATCATCTCTATGCGGCACTTTCACATGTCCTGGCATGATTTGATAAGGTTCTCTACCTTTAGAGGCTAATACGACAGTATCGCCAGGTTCAGCTACATCTATTGCATGTCTAATGCCTTCTGCACGATCGTCAAATTCCACATAATTATCATGTGTAGCGCCTTTAGCCAATTCGGCTGTAAGCATTTTAGGGTCATCGTTAGCAGGGTTGTCTGGAGTAAAGATAACATAATCTGCACGACAAGCAACACTACCCATTTCTGGAGTTTTAGTCATATCTCTTTCACCAGCCATGCCAACTAAGAATATTAATTTTTGTTTTACAAATGGTTGCACAGCATCAATTAATTTATTCATTCCGTCTGCAGTATGTGCATAGTCAATAATTAAATCGATTGGTAATGATGGGTCAAGCACTTCTAAACGGCCTTCCACAGGTTCTAAAGAAGTTACAGCATTAATAATTTCTTCCATTGTGGCACCTTTACTCCATACCGCAATGATAGCTGCCATAATATTAGAAATGTTGAAACGCCCAACATATGGTGACTTCACATGATAATCTCCGAATGGTGTACTCAAATCAAACTCGACACCTTGAAGAGATTCATTAATATTTTTAGCCATAAATTGTGCTTCGTTATCTATACCATATGTAAATACTTCATAAGGCGTGACACTTGCTAAGTAACCTGAAAAATCATCGTCATTATTCAACACAACATATTTTTCTTTAGATAAGTCTTCACCGAGTTGGCTAAATAATAATGATTTAGCATGACCATATGCTTCCATTGTGCCATGGAAATCCAAATGATCTTGAGTTAAATTTGAGAAGATAGCTACATCAAATTCAACGCCTCTTAAGCGTCCAAGAGATAAACCATGACTAGACACTTCCAACGTCATTGCTTCAGCACCCTCATCCACAGCTTCTTTAATTTTCTTAGTTAAAGAGACCGTTTCTGGTGTAGTGTTTGCACCTTTCGTTTTCTTTTCATTAATTTGGAATCCATTTGTTCCTAAATATGCACTACTTTTATTTAACTTTCTATAAATTAAATGAATCATCGTAGCAATTGAAGTTTTGCCGTTGGTACCTGTCACACCGTATGTTGTTAATTGATGACTCGGAAAATCAAATAACGTATGGGCAAGCAAACTCGCAACACGTAAAGTGTCAGGAACAATGACTTGTGTCACGTCTCCCTCAAGTTCTAGTTCTCTATTCACGACAACAATACGACATCCTTGTTCAATGACATTTTGACAAAATTTATGACTATCGACTGTATATCCTTTAGAAGCAACGAATATACTTCCTTCTTTGGCTGTACGTGAATCAGTAGTAATATCATCTACATTTATATCTAACGTTCCAATTACGTTTTTTACTCTTATTTTTTCGAACAACGCACTTGCATTCAAAATGTATCGCTCCTTTTTTTACAATAATTCTATTATACACGTTTTGTGAGTGTTGATAAATTTATTCTTATTTGTGCAATTCAATGTGTTCCAAATGAATTCTTCAATATTTAGTATTATTTCATTTTAACTATCTATATATGATTTTAATGTTAATATGAAGCTATTTTATTAAGCTAAAGTAAAAATATCTTTAAAATATTTCCATAACCCTTTTCATCCCGATACAATTTCTACAAATAATGCTAGTATGAAAATAGGTTAAGAAATTATAAAGATTTTGCTAAGATACTTTTGAGTTACAACGAATTTTTATTTGAGTAATTTAAAACTTATTTTGAAGATGAGTATGGTATAATGCATAAATAAAAATTTTAGTTATTTAGTTTGCATAGTAGTTAAACTATTTAAAAAGTGTTGCACACTGCATTTATAGTGGATGATTGCTAAGATTTATTGTCGCTTAATTCCTTTTATAATGTATGAAAATACGTTACACTTATTATAAATTTTAAAAATTAATGGAGGGTGGCTATAAATGGTTACTCAAAATAAAAAGATATTGATTATTACTGGCTCTTTTGGTAACGGTCATATGCAAGTCACGCAAAGTATTGTCAACCAATTGAATGAAATGAACCTCGATCATTTATCAGTAATACAACATGATTTATTTATGGAAGCTCATCCAATTATGACTTCTATATGTAAAAAATGGTACATCAATAGCTTTAGATATTTTAGAAATATGTATAAACGTTTTTATTATAGCCGCCCTAACGAGCTTGATAAATGTTTTTATAAATATTATGGATTAAATAAGTTAATTAATTTACTTATTAAAGAGAAACCGGACTTAATCTTATTAACATTCCCTACACCAGTGATGTCAGTATTAACAGAACAATTCAACATTAACATCCCAATTGCCACTGTCATGACTGATTATCGTATGCATAAGAACTGGATTACTCCGGATTCGCAAAGATATTACGTAGCTACAAAAGATACGAAACAAGATTTCGTAGAAGCTGGTGTTCCAGCCTCTCATATTAAAGTTACAGGTATTCCAATTGCAGATAAATTTGAAGAACCTATCAATAAAGAAGCTTGGTTAGCCAAACATCATTTAGACCCGAATAAACCTACGATTTTAATGTCAGCTGGTGCATTCGGCGTATCTAAAGGGTTCGATTACATGATTAATGAAATATTAGATAAGAGTCCTCACTCTCAAGTGGTGATGATATGTGGGCGTAGTAAAGAACTCAAACGCTCATTAAAATCAAAATTTAAAGATAATCCAAGCGTTTTAATTCTTGGCTACACAAATTATATGAATGAATGGATGGCTTCAAGTCAGCTCATGATTACTAAACCAGGCGGGATTACAATTTCCGAAGGATTAACAAGATGTATTCCGATGATTTTCTTAAATCCTGCTCCTGGACAAGAACTTGAAAATGCTCATTATTTCGAAGAAAAAGGATTCGGCAAGATTGCAGATACACCTAATGAAGCAATCAATATCGTATCCGATTTAACCAATCATGAACATAAATTGGAAAATATGACTAATCAAATGCGAGAATCAAAGGTAAGTTATTCAACTCAAAAATTATGTAGAGACTTATTAGACTTAATTGGTCACTCATCACAACCTGAAGAAATATACGGAAAGGTTCCTTTATATGCAAGATTCTTCGTTAAATAATTATTCTAATAACAGAAATTTCGTTATTATGTTAGTTATTTTATTCTTAATGGAATTTGCACGAGGCATGTACATACTAAGTTATATTAACTTCTTACCTACTGTGACGTCGATTGCAATTGCAATTACTTCATTTGCATTTTCCATTCATTTTATAGCTGATGCAGCTACGAACTTTGTCATTGGTTTCTTACTCAAGAAATTTGGTGCCAAAGTGGTACTTACTGCTGGCTTTTTACTCGCATTTGTAAGTTTATTTTTAGTGATTTGGTTTCCAGCCTCACCTTTTGTAATTATCTTTAGTTCAATTATGCTGGGTATTGCTGTGAGCCCTATATGGGTGATCATGCTGTCTAGTGTCGAGGAAAATAATCGTGGCAAACAGATGGGCTATGTTTATTTTTCATGGTTACTTGGTTTATTAGTCGGTATGGTTGTAATGAATTTATTAATCAAATTACATCCGACTCGATTTGCATTTATGATGTCATTAGTTGTTCTTATAGCTTGGATTTTATATTACTTTGTTAACATTAAATTAACTAACTATAATACTAAACCAGTTCCCGAGCAACTTAAACAAATTGTAGATGTAACAAAACGCCACCTTGTTTTATTTCCCGGGATATTATTACAAGGTGCAGCTATAGCAGCACTAGTCCCAATTTTACCTAAATATGCTACTAAAGTAGTTAAAGTTTCTACCGTTGAATATACTGTTGCTATCATTATTGGCGGTATTGGTTGCGCAGTTTCAATGTTATTTTTATCGAAGATTATTGACAATAACAGTCGCGGATTTATGTATAGTATTATTTTCGGTGGATTCATCTTATATACTATCCTAATATTCGGACTATCAATGGTAACTAATATTTATATCGTATGGGTCATTGCCCTGTTTATTGGATTAATGTACGGAATTTTGTTACCAGCGTGGAATACGTTTATGGCTGGACATATTAACCCCGACGAACAAGAGGAAACTTGGGGCGTATTTAATAGTGTTCAAGGTTTCGGATCTATGATAGGTCCTTTAATCGGTGGTTTAATTACACAATTTACAAATAGTTTAAATAATACATTCTATTTTTCAGCTTTAATCTTTATATCGCTCGCTGTATTTTACGGTTATTACTTTATTAGTGGTAAACAAAACTCCAAATCATAATAGATCACTAAAGCGTTCAGAATTTTTGAGTTCTGAACGTTTTTCTTTTATCTTAGTAAAAAAGAAAGCTAAGACATGATTATCTCAGCTTTCTTTAACATATTGGCAATAAATGTCTGAATTGGGATAGCGCTTAAACAAAGCTTCTTTCAATCATAGCCATCCTTGCCGACAATTCCCAACATAGAGAATTTCTTTTTTATGAAATTCTGTAAATAATGCAAGTTGGATGTGGAACAACAAAAATAATTTGCCAAATGAAATGTCTGCCCCACTTCCATATATTTTTATTATCCTAACTTAAATGTCTCTATTACTGACCATTTATCGTCTTCTTCACTATATTGTAGTAAAGAAAGTTCACTAATTGTTTCTTTATGATCTACCCCTGCTAATTTAACTTGACCATAAATATCTTCGAACTCTTGGCTTGAAAGGCCTTGTGCAATTGTAAAATGCGGAACAAAAGTATGTTCAGCTTTACCATAAAACTCGTCAGTGTTAAATTGATCGAATAATTTTTCTAATGAATCAGTTTTTGCCACTTTGAAGTAAATCACATTTGTTGTTGGAGCAAAATTTGAAGCTTTTGTCGCATGTACATCGACAGGTTGAATGTCGCTAATACGTTTTTTCACTTCTTCTTTAATAGAATTTAATTCATTATCGTCGATTTCAAATTGAGATTTAATTGTAATATGAGGCATAATTTGCGCATAATGCGTATCATAACGCTTACGGTATGCATTCACCTCATCTTGAAATGACTCAGACGGAACTAATGCTAATCCTAAAATCATTTAAATTCCTCCTTTGTTTAACATATTTCCATTATATCAAAATTTTTTGAAAACCGTTACTTTAAAAGTGAAAACAATTACATTTTAGAAATTTCTACATTTAAGATATTTACTTTTCAAGAAACTTCTAAATCATTTTTATAATGTTAAATATATCTTTTAAAACAAGAACTTAATCTGGAATAACATCGCTTAAGAAATATTTTAAGATATCTCCTAACATAGGTTTCCACGATTTCCAACTATGACCGCCTTCAAATTCAGTATAATAATAATCCATATCATAGCCTTTAATGAGCTCAGAAAGTTCTCTATTTGGTGTGAGAAAATTAGCTCTTTCACCATTAGTAGGTAAAGTAAAATCTTCTTCCTCTAAACCAATTGCATGCCATAAAGTAAGTTGCTTTCTATCATCACAACTTTCTAATTTCTGTTTAATATTTTGGTTATACATCGGGCTTAACATTGCAACCTGACTGAAAATCGTCGGATACGTTAAAGCTGTCATTAAAGCAATACTACCAGCCAAACTGTCCCCGATAAGTAATCTAGCGTTACCTACTTTATAAGTTGGAAAAGTAGAGTCAACATACGGCAGAATCTCTTTACCAACAGCTTGTACTGTTAGATGAGAACGGCTTCCAGAAGGATGGAATTCTTCTCTACGTTTATCAACATCTTCATAATGAAATCCTACAATAATTGCTCTTTGTATGTCATTATCCTTTCTCAATTGTTCATAAGCACGTTGTATTCTACCAAATCTTAAGAAATCTAATCCATCAAAACATAAAATAACTTGATACTTAAATAGTTCTGTATACTCCTCTGGCAAATAAATGGAGAGCGTTACATCTCTATCTAAAATATCACTATGTATTACCTTTTTATTTATCTTTCCAGCATTAAACTCTGTCATATATGAGCCCCCTCGTCGTAGTAGTATTATTGTACCAATACTTAAACTACTTTTAAATTCTTGAAAATCAATTTAACGATTGAATATCATGTTTAAATCACATTTTAAAAATCAAAGTCGTTTACTAAATCATGTTCATTGTTCAAATCATATTTTCTGATTCTCATCATTCTTAACGATGACTAGGAAAGCATTTTTCTCTTTTTAAAGATAGGTTTTTAAGATATACTTATTAGGAATAAATAAATGAAACGTAATAGGAGGAAAGAGGTTTATGTTCAATAAAGTTTGGTTCAGAACTGGCATATTTTTCATCATGCTGTTCATACTCATCAAACTATTTATGGAAGTACACAATGTATTTACACCAATTGCTACAATTATCGGCTCTGTATTCCTTCCATTCTTAATTAGTGGTTTTCTATTTTACATATGTTTACCATTTCAAAATTTGCTTGAAAAGTGGGGATTTCCACGATGGGCAAGTATTCTAACAATATTTATCGGTTTAATAGCAATCATTGCTATTGTAGTTTCATTTATCGCACCGATTATTATTTCCAATATAAATAACTTAATCAAACAAACACCAGCATTGCAAAAAGAAGCTGAACATCTCATCAACTTCTCTTTAAAACAAATGGATAAACTACCTGACGATGTGACACACCGCATTAATAAAGCTGTTAGATCTATGGGTGATGGTGTAACTTCAATCTTATCTAATTCAGTCACATATATCACATCATTTATTTCAACAGTTTTCTTATTAATCATGGTGCCTTTCTTCTTAATCTATATGTTAAAAGATCATGAAAAATTCATTCCTGCTATTGGTAAATTTTTCAAAGGTGAACGTAAAGTATTCGTAGTAGATTTACTAAAAGACTTAAACTTCACTTTAAAATCTTATATCCAAGGTCAAGTAACGGTTAGTGTCATACTAGGTATCATTTTATATATTGGTTATACTATCATTGGATTGCCTTATACGCCGTTACTAGTATTATTCGCCGGCGTAGCTAACTTAATTCCTTTCCTAGGACCATGGCTATCATTTGCGCCTGCCGCTATTCTAGGTATTATCGATGGACCAACAACATTCATTTGGGTATGTATTGTAACTTTAGTTGCTCAACAACTTGAAGGTAATGTAATTACGCCTAACGTTATGGGTAAATCTTTAAGTATCCATCCTCTAACAATCATTGTTGTGATCTTGGCAGCAGGAGATTTAGGTGGCTTTACTTTAATTCTTATCGCTGTACCATTATATGCAGTACTTAAAACATTAGTTAGCAATATATTTAAATATCGCCAACGTATCATTGATAAAGCGAATAGCAATGTTAAAGATTAACAATAACTTGATATATAAACACCACTTACCTTTTCGTAAGTGGTGTTTATTTGAATAAAGAAAAAGCGGTTGAGCTTGCAACTCAACCACTTCACACACTTCAATATTTAAATGAAGTTATTATTTAATTGCGTGGAAACCACTATCAACGTGGATGTTCTCACCAGTTACACCGCTTGATAAATCACTTAATAAGTAAGCTGCTGTTTTACCAACCTCTTCTTGATCCACATTACGTTTTAATGGTGCACGTTCTTCAATTTCTTTAAGAATTGTATTAAATCCGCCTACACCTTTTGCACTTAAAGTACGAATAGGACCAGCTGAAATAGCATTCACACGGATATTATCTTCTCCTAAATCTAAAGCTAAATATTTCACATTAGCTTCTAAGCTTGCTTTAGCAACACCCATCACATTATAGTTTTGAACCGCAAATTCTCCACCAAGATAAGTTGTTGCGACAATGCTACCGCCTTCAGGCATCAATTTCTTAGCTTCGTGTGCAACAATTGTTAATGAATAAGAACTAATGTCTTGTGCAAGTAAGAAACCGTCACGAGATGTTTCAGAGAAACGACCTCTTAAATCTTCCATATTAGCGAAAGCAATTGAATGATATACACCATCAATGTTACCTACTTCTTCACCAATTTTAGCAAAACCATTGATAACGTCTTCATCACTTTGCACATCAATTTGATATAAATGATGTTCAGATTGATTTAATTGTTCTAATAATTTTTCTAATTCTTTGCGACTACGATCTTTACGATATGTAAATACTAATTTCGCACCTAATTTGTCTAATACTTTAGCAACGCCAAAACCGATACTACGTTTATTCGCAATACCCATAATGACATATGTTTTATTCTCCAAATTTAACATTGCAGTATAACTCCTTAATAATAAAATAATTAATGTTTATTTATGGTTAAAAACCAACTTCATTTATAACCTATTTACCATATACAGTTTAACACTTTTAGTACCTGATAATAAAGTGATTTAGCATGCCACGAAAGACTTATACTCAACCCTACTTAAAAGAACTGGCGCATTTTATCATGCACCAGTTCGTTAACTATGGGTTATTTGAATTTAATAATAAAATTCTAATTCTTGTTTAAGTTCATCAACATATTCTTTTGATCCTGTAACAATTAATCGGTCTTTATAACGCAATTGTGTATCACCATGAGGCACTATGGATTCGTTATTACGTAAAATTCGAACAAATATAATGTCTCCTCCGAATGGGAAATTACGTAATTGAATATTTTCATATTGATGATTTAACATTTGAATTTCATATAGTGATGTTTCCACATTACTTAAAAGATTTAACATATTCGGTGTTTCAATTAAACCTTTTAATAATATTTTATTACTAAGGTAGTTACTGAATACTTCAATACCTTGTGCTTTAATTTCAGCATCTTCGTTTGAATTTTCTAATCTACAAATCACACGATTCACTTCATGCTTCTTAGCCATTAAAGCAACTTTTCTATTAATTTCATCATCATTCGTTGCGCATACCACAATATCTCGTTCAAAAAGTCCTAAACGTTCTAGTAAGTCTTCTTCATAATCAGAAATCTCTACCATTGTAATTTCATCTGATAATTTTCTACTGTCACTTAAATCCTTTCGATAATAAAGTGATATATCATACAATTGAGAGGTCAAATTCTGTGCAATTGGAATTGTTAACTGGTTCTTACCAATTAAACTCACTTCTATGCGACGATTAACTTCATTTGGAATTGGAAACATTTTTTTGAAAATAATCGGCACAAAAACGCATGTAATGACAGCACTTAAAATTAAAATGCCTGACGTTTCCGCTGAAATTGTTTTGAGTTGCTCTGCAATTTTTGCTGCTGCAATAACTAATGAAAGTGTAGAAGTTAATAAAAATGCTGAAGCAATCGTCGTTTTTGTATCAAACCAACGCTTGATAAAGAATACTGGTATAAGTTTTGAAACGATAAAAGCTAAAATAAGTACAGGAATAATTAAAAGTATCGATGGTTCTTTAATTAAGGACGGAATATTTAAGTCCACACCCACCATAATAAAGAATATCGGTATAAAGAATCCGTAACCGAAAGAATCTAACTTTTCTACCATTTCTTCATCTGGATTAAGTAAAGACACGACTACACCTGCTAAGAATGCGCCTAGTATATATTCAGCGCCTACGCCCTCAGCAAGAGCTACTAGTAAAATAATCAATGCAAAAACTGCACGAATCCCTATTTGTGTCGTCCCATCCATTAACTTTTGTAAAAACGACATTCTTTTAAATAGTCCACCTAATATGTAGAAAATGACAGTGAAAACGATTAATATACCAGTTAACCAAATCGTACTACCACCATGACCGTTGATAGCACCATAGATCGTTAATAAAATCATTGTAACTAAGTCAGCCAAAACTGCGACTAATAGTATGAATTGACCTATCGTTGTACGCATAATATTCATTTCTTTAAGTGTCGGAACCACAACGCCTAAAGATATGGTAGATATTATGATTACCATTAATAGTACGTCATCTACTAAACCTAACCACTTGAATATGTAGGCTAAAATGATTGAAATAAGCATGATAAAACCAAATACAGTTAATGCTAGGTTTAAATGACTCGGTATATGTGTTTCTTGTTTATTTTCACCTTGTCTTGAACGGGAATCCTTTTTAAAAGCCTTGAAATCAATTTCTAAACCGCTTAAAAACATTAAAAATATAAAACCTAATGTAGATAAAATATTAAGTACCGAATCTCTCTCTACTATGTTGAGAAGAGAATGGCCAATGATAATTCCCATCAAAATCTCTGCCACAACGACAGGCAAGAAATTAATATTAAGTCGGTTAACGATAATTGGAGTTAAAAATGCAGCAACAACTACAATAACTAATGATAAAAACTCCATGAGACCTCCTAAGTTAAATATGACATAAATGAAGTTGCTAAACCGAAATAAATTAACATACTGACAATATCATTAATTGTTGTAATAAATGGACCACTTGCAACTGCTGGGTCAATTTTAAATTTATTCATAAGAAGCGGAATCATTGAACCTACTAATGTACCCACTGTCATAGCACAAGTTAGACTTCCACCTACAATAAGTGCTAATAACGGTTGTCTGTATATAACTACAATAATTAAGAAAAGTACAATAGCACAAATGAGTCCAGATAAAAATCCACTACCGGCCTCTCTTAATGCAATTCTAAATTTACTTTGTTCATTTATTTCTCCAGTTGAAATATTACGTACTGAAACGGCTAACGATTGAGTACCTGAATTTCCAGACATCCCACTAATAATAGGTATAAACGCAGCTAATAAAGCAACCTTCGATAAAGTATCTTCGAAACTACCTAGAATTGTTGCCGTTATCATCCCTAAGAACGTTAAGACGATAAGCCACGGAAGACGTTTAGTCGCAGTTTTTACAACAGAATCACTTGTAGAGTCTATATCAGAGACACCGGCTAAACGTGAGTAGTCTTCACTAGCCTCTTCATCCATGACATCTAAGATATCGTCTATAGTAATGATACCTAATAAATGATTTTGGTAATCTACAACTGGTACTGCGATAAAGTCATAATCTCTCATAACTTGTGCAACGTTTTCTTGGTCATCAGCGACATTTACACTAATGACACGTTCACTCATAACATCTTCTATATATGAATCATTCTCCGCAACAATTAAGTCTCTTAAAGAAAGTACTCCTACAAGTTGACCTGCTTCATTCACAGCGAAGATAACGTAAATTGTTTCAGCATCTGGAGCTTGTTCCTTAACATGCATCAGTGCTTCTTTAACAGGTGTCGTAGTTTTAAGAGAAATATATTCTGTAGTCATGATACCGCCGGCGGTATCTTCTTCATAATGTAATAAAGCTTTTATCTCATTTGCTTCATCTTTATCCATTAGTGTAAGTAAGCTAGCGACTTTAGATTTAGATAACTCATTTAAAATATCTACTGAGTTATCATAAGACATTTCTTCTAAAACATGACTTGCATACGTAGCATTAATCTTATCAAAAAGGTCTTCGTAATCTTCATCGTCAATATCTAATTGATCGAAGAAATTTGCTACTTCTTTCGGAGATAAAAACTCAAATATTTTTTGTCTTTTATCATCGTCTGTATCCTCAAAGTACTCACTTTGTTCGTAATTGTGCATAGATAAAAATTCATCTCTAAACTGATCTATATCATTTTCATCTAATAATCTATCTAATAATTCTTCATTATATACGTCTTCACGCACATTCTCTTTAGTCTCTGCGTCGTTAGACATTCATTACACCTCCAAAGCATATTTATTATAGCATGTTAAATAAATAAATTAATTGTTTGTAATCAATATTTATTGATATTTCATTTTTGTAAATTGGATGAACAAATTTAACTGCACAACATTGTAAACTTTGTCCTTTTATCTGTCTATGATGTCCTCCATATAAGTCATCGCCAACTATCGGGTGCTCTATATGCTGAAAGTGCACACGGATTTGATGCGTACGTCCGGTATGTAATTTGACCTTACACAAACTCGCATTGTCTTTTTGAACTAATGTGTAGTAACTTGTTTTAGCATATTTACCTTCTTTTGAAATTTTACGAGTAATAATACTCTTATTATCCCTTACTATAGGTGCTTCAATGACACCTTTTGATTTTGTCCGACCATATGCAAGACAGACATATTCCTTTTCAAACTTAACTTTTGAAAATAAATGATGGACATGTCCATACTTAGCAAATACAACTATTCCCATCGTATTACGATCTAACCTAGTAACTATGTGCGGGTTTGACTGTTCGCCTTTATTGATTAAATATGCTAACACCTGCTCCACTAAACTCTCATGAGGATGTTCTCTAGAAGGCGCACAGTTTTGATATTGAGGTTTGTTAACTATAACTAGAAAATCGTCCTCGAAAATAATTTCCAATGCTTTTTGATAAGGGATTAAATTTGAACTAGGTCGCTCTATTGGCATATGGACTTCTAAATGATCACCAAAAGACATTTCTTTCCTGACGGTTACAGGTTGCTTATTTACAATTAAAGCGCCATTACGTTTAATGGCGCTAATAGTCTTTTTAGAGTAATCATGTCTCTGCAAGAAAGATTTAACTGTTTCAAATTCCTTTATTACATAAGTGAAAATCATCTTTCATCATCACTTGAGATAAATGAATCGTGCACTCTTTTCCAAAAAGGAAATGGTCGAAATCTCGCAAACCTTACTTTTTCATTTGCTACTCTAAATTGAATGGCATTTACATTTTTATGTTTAATACTTACGTGGTCAATTGTTGTTCTAATTGTGTCATGATTGACAGGCATAATTAGACAAGTATGATGCTTTGGTAATACCAAAGGCGATCCCACAGTTCTAAACACACGATTATTAATTGAAGCTATTTCAGCTATTTGCATCGCTTCTAATGATGGATGAATGAGTGCGCCTCCTAAAGCTTTATTGTAAGCTGTTGAACCAGAAGGTGTTGAAATACATAGCCCATCTCCTCTAAATCGTTCAAAATGTTTGCCACGAATATTAACGTCCACAACTAATGTTGAACCATTTTCAGTTTTCATGGTGGCTTCATTTAAAGCAAGATATCGCGTTTCATAACCGTTATCGTTATATCTCACGATAAGTTCTAATAAAGGATATTCAATAACTTGGAATTCAGAATTATTGATTTCAATAATTAACTTCTCGACTTCATGAGGTAACCAGTCTGCATAGAATCCTAAATGACCGGTGTGTATACCTACAAACGCAACTTTTGAAAGCATATGACTATATTGATGGAATGCTTGAAGTAACGTGCCGTCCCCACCAACAGATATGACGATTTCGGGATTTTCACTATCCTCTACCATTTGAAAATCCTTCATATGATTTATCATTTTATGTTTTAATGCATTCGATTTTGAATCACCTTTAGTTAGGATTGTATAACGCATCATTTACACCTCATTAGTCATTTTCATGTTTCTTGGCACGTTTCTGAGTATAATATTTTTGTGCCTCTTGAATTTCATCCTTAATCTCGGACATTTCCTCATCAAGTAAATATGCTGCTTCAGCAGCTCTTTCAAGACGATGTTGAATTTCATCAGGATAATCGCCATCATATTTGTAACGAAGCGTATGTTCTATTGTTGCCCAAAAGTTCATTGCTAAAGTTCTAATTTGAATCTCTGCTAAGATATGTTTTTGTCCATTAAGCGTTTCAATTGGATACTCAATGATGACATGATAAGAACGATAACCACTCTCTTTTGTATTACGAATATAATCTCGTTCTTCAATAACCTTAAAGTCTCTTCGCTGTCTTAGTATGTCCACTACCACATCGATATCATCTACGAATTGACACATCATTCTCAAGCCAGCAATGTCATACATTTCTTCATGTAAGCGGTCAAACGGAATACCTCTTTTATTAGCTTTATCAATGATGCTTGATATTGGTTTTACTCTTCCTGTAACAAACTCGATAGGTGACGTATTTTCACCTACTTCATATTGTTTACGTAAACCTTTGAGTTTTACTTTTAGCTCATCTACCGCTTGTTTATAAGGTGTTAAAAATTGATCCCATTGGTTCATTTTGTTTCACTCCGCTTCACTCTAGTTCGAAAGTTTTTTCAACAGCTGAAACAAACTCCTTACCATAGTTATTATTTCCTTCAATATTATCTAATATATAATCTAATTCTTCTTGGAAGTGCTCTAATTCTAAATGATTATTTATGATAACCTTCTTATCTCTATTTTCATGTAACATCGACCATGTCTCTTGTACAAAAATTAAATAAGAATACGATTCGCCGTCATCAAGTATGTATGCGAAACCGTAATTATCACTATCAACAAGCATTTGTCCAACTTCTTCTAATCCGTCTGTAGGATCCTCAGAGAAGCAATAAATGCCATCTTCTTCTACTTTAATTTCATTTATATAAATACGCATGCCTGTCTTCCTCCTTATTCCATACTAGTTTAACATAATATATACTTACAAAACACGCCACAACTTACATAGAAATCATAGTACAACTCACTAAAATTCATATTTTCACAACTTATTTTCAACTTTAGAAATCTTAGCAAATATTAAATTTATTTTCAGGTAAAAAAAGATCTCAGAAAAAAATTTCAGATTGCTACTTACAATGATTAAATTACTTTAATTTAACAAGAACTTTCTTCATAATTAGAAATACTCAGAAGCGTTTAAACGAGGTGTTAATAATGGCAACAAATAATGAAATTGAGTTCAAGCAAATTTTAAATGAAAACGTATATCATCAAATTCGTAACACTTATTTTGAAAATGATAAACCCTTTACTCAAACGAACTATTATATTGATACGAATGATTTCAAATTGAAGAAACATCAATCAGCATTGCGTATAAGAGTTAAAGACAATCAATATGAAATGACCTTAAAGGTACCTGCAAAAGTTGGTTTAACCGAGTATAACCACGAGATTAATATTTCTCCTAAAATAGATACAACAATCTCATTGTCTCAACTACCTGAAGACATCAGGGATATTATTGAAAATCAATTTGGCGTTTCCGATAAAGAACTTATCATTTTAGGAGCGCTTACCACTCATAGATTAGAAACGCAATTTCAAAATGAACTTTTAGTTTTAGACCAAAGTGAATATCTAGGTAAAACCGATTATGAACTTGAATTTGAAGTTCATTCATACGATGAAGGTTATGAAAAGTTTAATCATTTACTTCAAGAGTTTAATTTAAGTCATGAGAAACCGTTAAATAAAGTTCAACGATTTTTTGAAGAAAAGCAAAATTCAAGCAAAAAATAACGAGATTTCCCATAAGGGCAAATTACTTTCAAATGTAAAAATTCATGTTATATTAGATATATATTAATGGAACACGGTGATATTATGTCTAAAACACCATATGAGATAGTAGGTCCAGCAGCATTGTATCAAATGATTGACCACTTTTATTATCTAGTCGAAAAAGACGAACGAATTAATTATCTATTTCCAGGGGATTTTAGGGAAACAAGTCGAAAACAAAAGCAGTTTTTAACTCAGTTTCTTGGTGGACCAGACTTATATACTCAAGAACATGGGCATCCCATGTTAAAAAGAAGACATATGGAATTTACAATTACTGAATACGAACGTGATGCATGGTTAGAAAACATGTATACAGCGATTCAACATGCAAACTTCCCTGCAGGTGTCGGTGATTATTTATTCGAAAGACTACGTTTAACTGCTAATCACATGGTAAATTCCGAAAAATAATTGTAGGTGAATATACATGGCTGAAGAATTAAGAATAATGGATAATAAGAGTCGTGAAGAGACAAATCTGTCACCTGTAAGTAAAATAGAAATCTATTCATTTTTTGATCCTTTTAGTAAAGAGTGTTTTAAATTATCAGCTATCTTATCTAAATTAAGAATTGAATATAATCAATATATCCGAGTAAGACATATCTTAAATCCATCTCTAAAGGTTTTAACAAAGTGTCAAGCTCAAAGTACTTCTGATTTCGATAATATCGCTCTTGCATATAAAGCTGCAGAACTACAAGGTCGTATAAGAGCTGAGAGATTTATTCATTTAATGCAGAATGAAATAATACCTAAGCGTGATATTATTACAGAAGACATGATTTGTGATTGCATAAAAAATGCAGGTATAGATTATGAAGTTTTCAAGGAAGATTTACAAAAAAGTAAACTCACAGACAGTTTAAAAGTTGATCTTCATATTGCTCGCGAAATGGATATCGAACAAGCGCCTTCTCTCGTTTTCTTCAGTGAAGATGTGCATGAAGAAGGTTTAAAAGTCGAAGGCTTATATCCATACCATATTTATACTTATATTATTAATGAGTTAATGGGCAAACCTATCGAAAAGAATCTTCCGCCTAAATTAGAACAATATATTCAAAAGAAACAATTAGTTACAATGGAAGAATTATTAACTATATACGAATGGCCAGAAAAATTATTAAATAAAGAATTAAAAAAACTATCACTGCAACAAAAGGTTGAGAAATTACAGTATCCTGAAGGCGATTTTTGGAAATCCAAAATGCCTCAGTGTTAATTGAATCATAGATATGAAAAAGGACGACTAGAAAATTAGTCGTCCTTTTTCATATCTATATACGAGTATTCTTATACTCTTTTATGCATATAAAATGTATATTTTACACATGCAAAAGTTAGCGATTTAAATTTGAACATAAAAAAACGCCGTGTCTGATTACACGACGCTAAACAAAGGGGATGGGAGAAATTTTTCACTTCAAACAAAGGGGTATGTTTGTTATGTGATTAATTTCATGTTCATAATATAACACGGTACATACCCCTTTTCAACCTTTGATTAATTATAAATTTAAATTGTCACAATCTGTTCAAATTGTAAGCGAATTCAATCATGTTAAGCTTTCATAAGTTTTTCAAAAGCGTCTAATTTTTGTTCAAATACCTCACATGCTTCTTCAATTGGTTTAGGAGTAGTCATATCTACACCCGCATTTTTCAAGATATCAATAGGATAATTTGAACTACCTTTTTTCAAGAATTCATTAATATATCTTTCAACTGCCGGCTTACCTTCTGTTAAAATTTGATGACTTAAACTTTGTGCTGCACTATAACCAGTAGCGTATTGATATACATAATAATTCATATAAAAGTGTGGAATACGAGACCATTCTTTACTAATATCTTCATCTGTTTCAACAGCATCGCCAAAGTATTGCTTATTAAGCTTCGCGTATTCTTCATTCATACGAGTCGGTGTGAGTGGTTCCCCAGCTTCTTCTATTTGGTGAATTTTATGTTCAAATTCAGCAAACATAGTTTGGCGGAATAACGTTGCTCTGAAACGTTCTAATTCTTGATTTAATAAAAGTAAACGACGCTCATCGTCTAAATGCTTATCCATATAATCGCTTAATAATGCTTCGTTACATGTAGATGCTACTTCAGCAACGAAAATTGTATAATCGCTTAAATTTGATGGTTGATTTTGACGACTAAAATAACTATGTGCTGAATGACCAAACTCATGTACTAATGTGTATAAATCAGAAACAGTATTAGACCAATTTAATAAAATAAAAGGATTTGTTAAATGCGCACCAGATGAGTAACCCCCAGAACGTTTACCTTTGTTTTCATATACATCGACCCATCGATTCTCTAAACCTTCTTTAACTACATTTAAATATTCTTCACCCATTGGTTCTAAAGCTTTTAGCATCCATGATTTAGCTTCTTCATAAGGCATTTCAAATTTTACATCCTTAACTAGAGGCGTATATAAATCATACATTTTTAAGTCTTCAATACCTAATAACTCTTTTCTTAATTTCGTATATTTGTGTAACAACGGAAGATATTTGTGCACTGTTTTAACTAAGTTATCGTATACTTCTTCTGGTATATGATTATTACTTAATGCGCGTTCACGAGCAGAATTATAGTTATGTGTTCTAGCATTAAACACATTTTTCTTTACCTCACCAGCTAATGTTGCACCTAATGTATTATTATGTGAGCCGTAAGCTTTGTATACATTTCTAAAAGCTGATTCTCTTAAATGACGATCGTCTGACTCAAGATATTTGATAAATGTACCTTGAGTGAGTGAATGTGCATTCCCATCTTTATCAATTGCGTCTTCAAATTCTAAATCTGCATTACTAAACATGCCATAAACATTTGAAGGCGTTGATAAAGCATCTTGTGCTTCAGTTAATAATTTTTCTGTATTCGCATCTAAAATATGTGGACGCTTTTCATTGATGAGTTTCAAATCAAACTCGTAACGTTTTAATTTATCGTATGATGAAACAAAAGATTCAATTGTAGACTCATCAATTTGAAGTATTTCAGGTACTAAAAAGCTCCACGCAGAACTATATTTAATTACCAATTGATGTGCACGTGCTTCTAATCCAGTATATTTATCATTAGCAGTATCTTGGTCTTGTTTAAGGTGTGCATAGACATAAACTTTTTCCAGTTTAGTTCCTAATTCATCTTCAAACGCTAAAGCGTTGTATAGCGTTTCAGGACTATCCCCTAAGTGACCTTTAAACTGCTCTTCTTTACCTATTTCATTTTCAACTTCTTTAAAGGCTTCTTCGAAAGCATTATCATCTTTGAAAATTGTAGTTAAATCCCATGTATATTCAGGATATTTACGTTCCTGTTCTTCTCTTGTTAATTGTTGACTCATAAAGTAAACCTCCTTGATTATATCAATAGCTTAATTTTCTCATTTTAGCACTACTTTTGCACGTTTAAGCATTTAATAAAATACATTTTCTCAAATTCGTTTACTAGATTCTTCAATACTGTGAATTTGTTGTACCTATAGCATGCAAAACACCTGAATTTAACTTTCCCCATCAATAATTGACACGCTTCATAACTCTTAAAATCTCGTCTTAGTAATAAATATTGAAGCTGCCATTCAATAGGATGTGTTTCGATGTATATTTGATTTTCAAAAATAAATCCTAATCTATCGCAAACTTTTTCATCATTCATTCGTAATTGATACATTGCACTTAAAGTTGGCTCTAATACAGAATTTTTCCATCTACATTGCTTAATGTAGTTTAAAATTTTGGTTCTAGTTAATTGATAGACTTTATAATGTCTGTGATTACCTTTATCAAAAAGCGTTGTTAAATTTGATGTATAACTTTTAGCTACAAATTTTTTCCCACCAATATTTTGAAGATGTCTATAAATTACCAATTCTGCTTTGTCGATACTCCATGTGAAAAGTGTCCGACTCATAGGGTTAATAAATGTAGCTTGAAATTGATTAAGTTTCATGATGTTCTTTTTGATTACTATATCACTAATCAACCAATAAACGCTTAATCCAATGCTTTCTAGTCCTCTAGTTCTTTTCATAATTTCATTTACACTTATTCTAGAAAATTGGACTTCTATAGCAAATTTATTATCAATAACTAAATCAGGATATTGATTTACCCCACCATAATAAGGCTCAATTTGTACATGATGATTTAATTTCTCAAATTTCTGAGCTAATAATATTTTCGTTTGATAATGTTCATACGTTTCGTTTTTATAGCACGGTCTAGAACCTTTTACTTTATGTGCAAAATGAGGAATGACTTTCTCTCCACGTCGAAACACGACTTCGGATTGACAATGTGGACACACATACATTTGTTTTTTTGATGCATTTTTAGCTAAAATTCTTTGATTATTTTCACCAATCGCTACTAACATCTCTTCACCTCATATATTACAACGAGGTTGTAGGTATTTTTACTTTTAAAAAATAAAAAAAGGCGCCTTTATCAGGCACCTTGTAAAAGAACTCTAATTATTCTTCTGCGTCAGTAAAATATCTACGAACTTGAGAAGTAACATTATGACTCATGATGATTTTAGCGTAGTCATTTAAATAAACTTCTGTCTTATCAGTTGGATAAGCAAATTCTAATAATTGACTATAGCTATCATTAATGGCTTCTTGAGAAACAGAGTCATCAAAATGGATTGAATAATAATACTGATTATTAATCATATATAATAAATCTTCGTATTCACTCGTATTTTGGTTATTGTGATATGCATAATTAATGACATGTTCTAAATCGTCAAATTTAACAATTACTGTTCTAACATTTGAACGTTTTTGAGTACGTTCATGATTAGCTTTTTGTTCTGCTTTCTTCTGTTGACTGCGTTGTTCAAATAACTCTTCTAAATTATCTTCACCGTCTAAGGTTTGAGCTAGTAATTCATTAACTTGATCATCAAACTGATCATTTGTATCTTCATCAGACATGTTCATTGCATCTTCATTTTTAGATTTAGAGATGGTAACTTCCACACCTTTTTCGAAAGCATGTACTTGAATCCATAAAGGACCTTCTACCACAAAATCTTCTTCTTCATTAATTTCGTCCATCATTGACCAGAAGAATTCTTCGCCACGTTTACGGTTAGTCCATAAATCTTCACGGTTAAAACCACGTGCTTCAATGTCGCTGTATGTTATAAACAATTTAACTGTTGTATCATCAACGCGTTCTATTCTCATATCATCTCACTCCTTACAGTCGATGAATAGTAATCATATTGTATTAGAACGGAACGTAAATTACAATCTATTTGTTTGATTAAATTTAACTATTTTCATTTGGATATTCATATTAACATATTCCCTATTTTGACGCCAAAAAACCATCCGTCAATAATAAGTCGCAACATGCAAAAGAGACTGGGACATAATTAATTGTCTCAGCCTTCTTTAACATATTGGCAGTAGATGTCTGAATAAAAGTGCGCTTATATCAAGCTTCCTTTAATCCTAGCCATCCTTGCCGGCGGGGTCCCAACACAGAGAATTTCTTTTTAAGAAAT
>NZ_KV827781.1:851121-905090 GCF_001836225.1 Staphylococcus sp. HMSC036D05
TTTGCTAAATTATATTTCTGTCCCTCTCCCTTGAATCTTTTAGTAAAGTGATTAAATCACATAGTTATATTGGTTATTAGTCAACCAAACGTTGAGCTTCTTGTAATTGGAACGTACGAACTTTTCTTGGTAAGAAACGTCTAATTTCATCCTCGTTGTATCCAACTTGTAAACGTTTGTCATCTAAAATAATAGGACGACGTAATAAACCTGGGTTATCTTGAATGATAGAATATAAATCTTGTAAAGGTAAAGAATCAATGTCTACATTCAATTTTTGATATGTTTTAGAACGAGTTGAAATAATTTCATCAGTTCCGTCTTCAGTCATTTTTAAAATTTGTTTAATTTCATCAATTGTTAAATGTTCAGAAAAAATGTTACGCTCCGTATATAGAATGTCATGTTCTTGTAACCATGCTTTCGCTTTACGGCAAGATGTGCAACTTGGTGAAGTAAATAATGTTACCATACATCTCACTCTCCTATTGAATGAATTAAATTCATTATTTTTAATATAATTATCGATTTAAGAAATTGAATTTTTAAGCTTTCTTAATCTTACACTTAATAGTATAACCACCTAAGATTAAAATTAAATGAGAAAATCCTAATTTTTCTGAGAAATCTTGAAATTCATCAAATAATTAATTTGTATATTGTGTATACCCAAATATACTAATATTCTAACACAACTTACAATTTAACGAAATACTGTTATAATGTTATCTAAACAATATTAATTAGAAAGTAGGCATCTAATATGGAAACTTTATTTTCAGGAATTCAACCGAGTGGTATTCCTACTATTGGCAATTATATAGGTGCACTAAAACAATTCGTAGATGTACAAGATGACTATGATTGTTTTTTCTGTATCGTTGATCAACACGCCATTACAGTACCACAAGATCGTTTGAAATTACGTAAACAAATTCGACAATTAGCAGCAATTTATTTAGCAACAGGAATTGATTCAGATAAATCAACACTCTTTATTCAATCTGAAGTTCCTGCGCACGTGCAAGCTGGTTGGATGCTTACAACAATTGCTTCAATAGGTGAACTTGAACGTATGACACAGTTTAAAGATAAAGCTCAAAAACGTGTCGATGGCGTACCAGCAGGTTTATTAACTTATCCTCCTTTAATGGCAGCCGATATCGTTATTTATAATACAAATATCGTTCCAGTAGGAGACGACCAAAAACAACATATGGAACTTACACGTAACTTAGTAGATCGTTTTAACAGTCGTTATAATGATGTTTTAGTAAAACCAGAAATCCGTATGCCTAAGGTTGGCGGGCGCGTAATGAGTTTACAAGACCCTACTAAGAAAATGAGTAAAAGTGATGATAATCAGAAAAACTTTATTTCACTTTTAGATGAGCCAAATGTGGCTGCTAAAAAAATCAAAAGTGCTGTAACAGACTCTGACGGGGTTATTAAATTCGACCGAGATAATAAACCTGGCGTTTCTAATTTATTATCAATTTATTCTGGTTTAACTGATGAACCTATTAAAGATATTGAAGCAAGATACGAAGGCGAAGGCTATGGTAAGTTTAAAGGCGACTTAGCTGAAATCGTTAAAGAATTCCTTATTAATTTCCAAGAAAAATATGAAAGCTTTTATAATTCAGATGAATTAGACGACATCTTAGATAAAGGTAGAGACAAAGCGCATAAAGCTTCATTTAAAACATTGAAAAAAATGGAAAAAGCAATGGGATTAGGACGTAAAAGATAATATAAAAGTAAAACAATAGCGGTTCTGGACTAATTATCCAGGACCGCTATTGTTTTAAATCATCTTACTTTTTCTTGCCTGTATCTCTATCAATAGATTTATCAATATAGACATTTTTAAGTGTAGTGTCAGGACCAACTACATGATAAATTAAACCTTTTACTTGAGGGTTAGTTAGATGCGCCTCTCCCTTTTGATAAATTGGGGCAATTGGTGCATCATGAAGTAATAATTCCTCCATACCTTTCATAGACGCGTTTCTTTTCTTTATATTTTTTAGTAATTTATCATTCACATCATTAAATGAAGTATCATAAGAGGAATCATTCCACCCAGTGTTATTTTGAGGATTATCTTTAGTCATTGTTCCTAAATATGAGGTTGGATCTGAATAATCTGCTCCCCAACCACTTAATGATGCTTCATAATTCATCTTTGTTTCTAACGCTATTCTTTGTTTAAAAGGTAATTGCTTTATTTTTAATGTGATGCCAGGAAGATTTTTTTCTACTTGAGATTTTATATACTCTGCAGATATCTTTGCATCAGGAGTATCTTCAGTATTCATCGTAAAAGTAAATGTTTTTAATTTCAATTCTCTTTTTGCTTTTTCCCAGTTTTCTTTAGCTAGTTTAGGATTATATTCTAGAGGAGAATTAATAGTTGAAGCATAATCTTTATCTCCTTCAACTTTAGCCACTCCTTTTGCAGTTAATGTATTCGAAGGTAAAGAACCGTCATTTTTAACCGCATCAACATAACCTTGTTTATTTATAGATTGTGCAATAGCTAAACGTAAATTCTTATTATTAAATTCCTTAACCTTTTTTTGATTAAATTTGATATAGAAGTTTCCAGAAGTTATCCTCTTTTTTAAAGCTTTTGAATCTTTATATTTACTGACTTGATCAGCAGTTATCAAAGTGTCATCTACAGAACCAGTTTCATACAAAGAAGCCCCAACTTGCTTGTCTTTAAGTACTTTATAGTTAACTTTTTCCAACTTAACATTTTTCTTATCCCAATATTCATTGTTTTTTGATAGTAAAATTTTATCTTCATGTTTCCATTTATCTACTTTAAATGGACCATTGAAAACTGTATTTTCCACCTTAGTTCCATATTTTTCTCCATATCTTTTTGAAACTTTTTCATTTTGTGGATAAAAGGTACTTAAAGTCAGAAGTTCATTTATGTAAGGAATAGGTCGATTTAATTGTATTTCTAATTTATGTTTATTAATAGCTTTTATTCCTAAAGAATCAACCGGCTTTTTACCTGCATTGATTTCGTCAGCATTTTTAATATCCGTCATAATATATGCATACTCGGAACCTGTTTTAGGATTGACAACTTTTCTCCAAGCATAAACAAAATCATTTGCGGTTACCTCATCGCCATTGCTCCATTTAGCATCTTCTTTTAAATCAAAGGTTAATGTCTTACCATCTTTTGATTTTTTAGGCATGTTTTTTGCAAGTGCTAAAGTAGCTTTATCATTTTTATCTAATGAGAACAACCCTTCAAAGGTTTGCTCTGCAATATCATTAGATACCATATCCGTAATCATTGCTGTATCAAGAGTTGTCATATCTTGTGGTATAACTTTTCTAAAGACTTGTCCTTCATCAGAATACATACCCTTATTTTGAGAACATGAACTTAAAATCAAAATTGATATAATTAACATAATCGTTGTTCTAAAATATTTACTCACTTCTATCAGCCTCTCCTAATCTACTTCACTTTTAACTTAGATGCCTTTATTTCTTTTGCTCGCTTTTCAGTAGTAAGTACGAAATGCTGCGAGTTTATCTCATATAAAGATCTATCAATATCCTGATTAATATCTTTATAAGTTTTATTGATACGTGTTTTTTCATAATTAGGATCTAATTTAGGTATTGAATTAAATAATGATTTAGTATACTCGTGCAATGGATTCATGAATATTTCCTCACAAGAACCAATTTCAACAATTTCACCTTTATGCATTACTGCAACCCTATCGGAGATATACTTAACCATAGATAAATCATGTGCGATAAATAAAATCGTTAAACCTTCTTGTTCTTGTAAATGTAAAAGTAAATTTATTATTTGTGCTTGGATAGAAACATCTAATGCAGATATGGGTTCATCAGCAATTATAAATTCTGGTTCAACCGCTAAAGCTCTAGCAATGCCTATCCTTTGTCTCTGACCCCCTGAAAATTCGTGCGGATATCTATTAGCATGCTCTTTATTTAATCCTACTTTAGCCAATAATTCATATACTTTTTGTTCTCTTTCACTTTTATTTTTAGCTAATTTGTGAATATCTATGCCCTCAGCCACTATATCCATAATTTTCATCCTTGGATTAAGTGAAGCATAAGGATCTTGAAATATCATTTGAATACGTTTATTTAATTTCAAAATATCTTTTTTTCTTTTTAAATTATGTATTTCTTGATTATCAAATATGATTTCACCTTTATCATTATTGATTAGATTTATTATGATTTTTCCTAATGTAGATTTCCCGCATCCTGATTCCCCTACTATTCCAAATGTTTCTCCTTTAAGGATTTTAAATGATACATTATTTAAAGCTTTCTTTTCATTAATTCTTTTTAAATTATAAGTTTTACTTATATTTTTAACTTCACAAAGAACTCTATTTTTACTCTCCACTAGCTGACACCTCACTTAATAACAGTGGCATTTTATAATTTAGTGGCATCTTTCTTCTTTTATTTTTAACAATATTAGGAGGGTCTACCACAGATACTCTTTCATCTAACAACCAAGATTTAACAATATGTGTTGGAGATATAGCATATAAAGGCGGTTCCTTTTTAAAATCTATCTCCAAAGCATAATCACTACGTCTTGAAAAAGCGTCTCCTTTAGGAGGATTAAGTAAATCAGGAGGTGTGCCAGCTATAGAAATTAAAGTTTCATTATCTTTTGTATCTAAATCCGGCATTGATGACAATAATCCCCAAGTATATGGGTGTCTTGAATCATAAAATATTTCCTCAACACTGCCAGTTTCTATAATTTCACCTGCATACATTACAGCTACTCTATCTGCTATGTTTGCTACAACACCTAAATCATGCGTTATAAATATAATAGACGTATTAACTTTCTTTTGTATTTCCTTCATCAAATCTAGAATCTGAATTTGAGTAGTAACATCAAGGGCTGTAGTTGGTTCGTCAGCAATCAATAATTTTGGTTCACATGCTAAAGCAATAGCGATAACAATTCTTTGTCGTTGACCACCAGAAAACTGATGTGGATATGAATTAAATTTTTCTTCGCTTTTATCTATTCCTACTAAATCTAATAACTCCATTGCCCTATTCTTCGCCTCATTTTTATTTAGGTTTTTATGGTATATTAGAGGCTCCATTATTTGTTTTCCTATTTTCATAGTAGGATTAAGTGAAGTCATAGGATCTTGAAAAATCATTGAGATTTCTTTCCCTCGTATTTTACTCAATTCCTTATTATTTTTAACAGCTAAATTATCTCCTAAAAATAAAATTTCTCCATTTTTTATTTTCCCTATATTAGTATCAAATAATTTTGTAATTGCCTTAGTAACTACTGACTTTCCAGAACCTGACTCTCCTACAATGGCCAAGGTTTCTCCCTCTAAAACATGAAAATCTACATTTCTAACTGCTTGTATTTCTCCATCTTCAATAAAAAAAGAGACTTGTAAATTTTTAATATCTAGTATTTTGTTAACCATCAACTCATACCTCCTACTTACGCATTTTTGGATCAAATGCATCACGCAATCCATCACTAAATAAATAAAAGAATAAAATTAATAAACTCAGTATTGTTGCAGGTATAAATAGTTCATGTGGGTGAATTAGTAACATTGCTCTACCATCATTTACTAGTGAACCAAGGGAAGTTTTGGGTGCTGGCACACCTATTCCAATAAAACTCAAAAAAGCTTCAAAAAATATTGCATTTGGAATGGTAAACATAGAGGTAACTATTATTGCTCCAAGAGTATTCGGTAATATATGTTTAAAAATAATCCTTAAATTTGAAGCACCCAATGTTTTTGATGCTAATACGTACTCTTGATTTCTTAACTTTATAAATTCTCCACGAACTACCCTACTCATACCTAACCAACCAGTAACGGTCATTGCTAAAATAATAGTCCAAATAGAAGGTTCAAATATTAATACAAACAATATCACTATTATCAAAGTAGGGATCGAAGCTAAAATCTCAATGATTCTTTGCATAACTACATCTATCTTGCCACCAAAATAACCTGATATAGCACCATACATAACACCAACACATATATCTAAAATTGCTGCTACTATACCAATAAATAAAGATACTTGAGTACCTTTCCAAGTGCGAGCCCATAAATCTCTTCCTAATTGATCAGTACCGAACCAAAAATTTTCATTAACATTTTCTTTTTTATATGTATTGTCCCCATTAAAATCAACACCATCGAATGGAAGAAATTTCACTTTATCTAAAACCGGCATCTTAGCTGGAAGATTTCTATATTGAATATTTTGATCTGCATAATCATACTTACTTATTGAAGGACCTATCAAAGCTAAAATAATAATTATTATAAGTCCTACTAATCCTACTATAGCTAGTTTATTTCTTTTCATTTGTGTCCAAGCATCTTGCCAAAAATTTTTAGATTTTCTAGTTATTATATTATCTTCTACTGTTTTTTTATCTTTGAAGGTAAAATCTTTATCACTAAATTCATTTATTAAATTACTGTTACTCATCTATTTACCTCCTTTAACTCTAATCCTTGGATCAATTATTCCGTATAAAATATCAACTACAAATATAGATACTATGAAGAATGAACTAAATAATATAGTAATTGCCATAATTAAAGAGAAATCATTTGTAGCTATAGATCTTACAAATTGGTCGCCTAATCCTGGTACACCAAAAATATTTTCAATTGTTAATGTTCCAGTCATTATGCTGGCAGTCATAGGAACTATGACAGTAATAACCGGTATTAACGCATTTCTCAAAGCATGTACAAATATAATTTTATATTGTGGCACTCCTTTAGCGTAAGCTAAAAGAATATAATCAGAATTAAGTATTTCAATCATTTCAGATCTGATATACCTTGAAACAGTAGCCATAACGATAGCTGATAGAGACAAAGATGGTAAAACTATTGTAGGTAGTCCTTCCCACCCAGCAACTGGAAACCATCTTAATTGAACTGAAAAAACGTTTTGCAAAAGTACTGCTAAAACAAATGATGGAACTGAGACAGCTATTACTGAAACAGTAGTCGCCATATAATCTATCCATGTATTTTGTTTTACTGCTGCTATTACTCCAAGAAATAAACCTAGTACAATACCAATCATTACTGCAATCAATCCCATTTCTAATGATGGAATTAACCTAGGGCTTATTAAATCCCAAACTGGCTGATTGTGATATTGAAAAGAATTCCCAAAGTCTCCACTTATAACATTTTTTAAATAGTTTAGATATTGAACACCGACAGGGTCGTTTAATCCATATTTTTCCGATAATATTTGCTTTTGTTCAGGAGATAATTTTGCATCATTGAAAGGTGAACCAGGCATCAATTTCATTAAGAAAAAAGTTATGCTGATAATTATGAATAAAGAAACAAACATATATCCCAAGCGTTTTAAAAAATATGATTTCAATATTATCACTCCTTTTTCAGAATATTATGTATATTATAAATAGCAACATATGTTATGCGCAATATGTTTTTGATATATATTTTAATATTTGAAAATCTTATGTATTTTTAACAAAACTTAGATAAGCTCTATAAACCACAAAAGCGGCACTGGATTCAACTATCCAGTACCGCTTCTACTTTAGATTATTTTATTTTTTCTTGCCTGTTTTTCTATCAATAGATTTATCGATATACACATCTTTCAATGTAGTATCTGGTCCAACCTTATGATAAACAAGTCCTTTTACTTGTGGATTAGTTAAATGTGCTTCGCCTTTTTGATAAATAGGGGCGACTGGTGCATCATTTAACAAAATATTTTCTGCTTTTTGTAATGCAGCATTGCGCTCATCTGTTTTTCTTAAAAGTTTGCCATTTGCATCTTTCAATAACTGATCGTATTCCTTGTTGCTCCAATCCGTATTATTTTGAGCATTACCTTTAGTCATAGTTTGTAAAAATGCAGTTGGATCTGGATAATCAGGTACCCAACCAGAATAACTTGTTTCAAAATTACCAGATAGTTCTGATGTCGTTTTCTGTTTAAATGGCATTTGTTTAATCTTTAATGTAACGCCTGGTAAGTTCTTTTCAACTTGGGATTTAATATACTCTGCTGAAATTTTCTGAGCTGGTGTATCTTCCGTATTCATTGTAAACTCAAATTTCTTCTTACCTAATTGTTTTTGAGCTTTATGCCAATTCGTGCGTGCTTTTTTATCATTATAAGTTAATGGAGATTTTATTGTACTTGCAAAATCTTTTCCCTCCGGTATTTTAGCAGTTCCAATAGCCGTAAAGTTATTCGATGGTAATGAACCATTATTAAGAACTGAATCAACATATCCTTTTTTATTAATAGATTGAGCAATTGCTAATCTTAAATATTTATTTTTAAACTCAGGTATTTGTTTTTCATTCATTTTAATGAAGAAAGTTCCTGCTGTTAACCTATAGTTAAGCGCTTTATTCCCTTTATATTTATCAACTTGTTCAGATGAAATTGTTGTATCATCAACAGACCCCGTATCGTAGAGTGAAGCACCAGCTTGACCATCTTTTAATACTTTAAAGTTCACTCTATCGAGCTTGACATGCTTCTTATCCCAATACTTATCATTTTTCACCATTTGAATTTTATCTTCTACTTGCCAATTGGTTACTTTAAAAGGTCCATTATATACTGCTTTATCTGCAGTTGTACCATACTGTTCACCATATTTTCGGGCAATTTTTTCATCCTGAGGATTAAATGTGTTTAGTGCTAAAAGTTCATTAATATATGGCACTGGTCGTTCTAAATCAATTTGTAATTTATATTTTCCTAATGCTTTAATTCCTAAGTCTTTTACAGGCTTTTTACCTGAATTAATAGCATCAGCATTCTTAATATCTGACATGATGTAAGCAAATTCTGATGCTGTCTTTGGATCGACTACTTTACGCCACGCAAAGACGAAATCTTGTGCTGTGACTGGATCGCCGTTAGACCATTTTGCATTTTTTCTCAAATTAATCGTCAATGTTTTACCACCATTGCTCTTTTTTGGAAAGGATTTAGCAATCGCTGGTTCTGCTTTGTCTTTTTTATTAATAGAGTATAAACCTTCAAAAGCTTGAGCAACGATATCTCCAGATACAGCATCAGTGATTAAGGCTGTATCCAATGTTGTCATATCTTGAGGAATAACCTTTCTGAAAACTTGTCCTTCGTCTGAGTATAAACTTTTTTTATTACTACAAGCGGATAAAACAATGATTAAACTCAATATAAACATTAAGAATTTAAATTTATTCATCTCTCATTTCCCCCTTCCCTTTAAGTTATATATTTTGAGTAGCGTAAGCTTCACTTAATTTTTCCGCTTCTTCCTTCGTTGTAAAAACGTAATGATTTGGTCTAATTTCATTCAAATGTCGATAATTGTTAAGAGAAGCATCTTCTTCATAAGACACACGTTGACGTGTTCTTTCACTCTCAGGGTCAGGTTGTGGAATAGCACTTAATAGAGATTTCGTATAGTCATGTAAAGGGTGATTATAAATTTCATCTGCAGGACCAAGCTCTACTATTTTTCCAAAATGCATCACTGCAATTCTATCGGAAATATATTTAACCATAGATAAATCATGCGCGATAAATAAAAATGTTATCCCACGCTCTCGTTGTAGACGAAGCAATAAATTGACTACTTGAGCTTGAATTGATACGTCTAAAGCAGAAATCGGTTCATCAGCGATAATAAACTCTGGTTCCACAGCCAATGCGCGTGCAATACCAATACGTTGTCTTTGCCCTCCTGAAAATTCATGAGGATAACGATTTGCATGTTCTTTACCTAAACCAACCGTTTCTAACAAGTCATATACACGTTTCTTTCGATCCCGCTTACTACTAGCAAGTTTATGGATATCAATACCTTCTCCTACAATATCCATCACTTTAAGACGTGGATTGAGCGACGCATACGGGTCTTGGAATATCATCTGTATTTTCTTATTAAACTTCAATAAATCTTTACGTTTTCGAATTTTTTGAATATCAATACCTTCATACTCTATTGCACCACTTGTAATGTCGTTTAATTTAATGATTGCTTTACCAGTAGTTGATTTTCCGCAACCAGACTCTCCAACTAAGCCTAAAGTTTCCCCTTTATAGATATTAAAACTTATATTATCAATCGCTCTGACTTCATTTTTCTTACCTTGATTAAAATATTGTTTTAAATTTTTTATTTCTAATAGAACCTTTTCGCTATTTTCCATTAAACGACACCCTCTCTACTTTTTGTGGTTGCTCGTAGTTATTAGGCATATGTCTTAATCGTCGTTGAACCATTTCAGGTGGTGTCACTTGAGGCGCACGTTCGTCTAATAACCAAGATTTGACAAAGTGTGTTGGTGAAATCCTGAACCATGGTGGCTCTTCTTTAAAATCAATATCCAAAGCATATCGACTACGACGTGCAAAGGCATCACCTTTAGGAGGATGAAGTAAATCAGGTGGTGTCCCTGGAATTGCAATTAAGTCAGTATCATTACTTGTAGTTAAATCAGGCATTGAAGAAAGCAACCCCCACGTATAAGGATGTTTAGGATCATAAAAAATTTCATTTACATCTCCTGTCTCAATCATCTGTCCCCCATACATCACTGCCACTTTATCCGCAATATTTGCTACAACGCCTAAATCGTGTGTAATAAAAATAATAGATGTCTCGATTTTATCTTGAAGCTTTTTCATCAAATCGAGTATTTGAGCTTGCATTGTCACATCTAAAGCCGTTGTTGGCTCATCTGCAATAAGTACTTTGGGTTCACATGCTAATGCTGTTGCGATAACAATTCTTTGACGCTGACCGCCAGAGAATTGATGTGGATATGCTTTAAATCTCTTTTCCGCATGTGGTAAACCTACTAAGTTTAAAATTTCTAGCGCACGTTGCTTCGCTTGTGATTTACTATAATTTCTATGCTTAATTAAGGGTTCCATGACTTGTTTACCAATTTGCATCGTTGGATTTAATGATGTCATAGGGTCTTGGAAAATCATTGAAATATCTCTACCTCTTAATTGAATTAATTCTTTTTCAGATTTTTGGGCCAAATCTTCACCTAAAAATAAAATTTCTCCTTTTTTAATTCTTCCAGCATCCCCTTGGAAAAGTTTCGTAATAGCTTTTGTTGTTACAGATTTTCCTGAACCAGACTCACCTACAATAGCTAACGTTTCCCCTTTGTTTAAATAAAAATCTACACCTCTAACAGCTTGCACTTCCCCTGCAGTAATATCAAAGGACACATGCAAGTCATTGACTTCTAAAATTCTCTCTGTCATAACTTTTGCCTCCTTTACTTACGCATCTTAGGGTCAAATGCATCACGTAACCCATCGCTAAATAGATAGAAAAATAAAATTAACAAACTTAAAATGATTGCTGGTATAAATAATTCGTGTGGATGAATGAGTAACATTGCACGTCCATCATTTACGAGTGAACCTAGCGACGTTTGTGGTGCCGGTACTCCTATCCCTATAAAGCTTAGAAATGCTTCAAAGAATATCGCGCTAGGCACAGTAAACATTGAAGTAACAACAATCGCACCTAAAGTATTTGGTAAAATATGTTTAAATATTAATTTCCATTTAGAAGCACCTAGTGTTCGAGAAGCCATTACAAACTCTTGGTTTTTTAATTTTAAAAATTCCCCACGTACAACTCTGCTCATTCCGAGCCAACCAGTAATGGACATCGCTAATATGATTGTCCAAATTGAAGGTTCAAAGATTAATACAAATAAGATAACGACAATTAAATTTGGAATAGAGGCAATAATTTCAAGAATTCTTTGCATTATATCGTCCACTCTACCCCCAAAAAATCCTGAAATTGCACCATACACAACTCCAATAAAAATATCTAAAAGTGCAGCAACGATACCGATATATAATGAAATCTGTGCCCCTTTCCAAGTTCGTGTCCATAAATCACGTCCAAGTTGGTCGGTACCAAACCAATAATTTTCTTTAGCACCTGCTTCTTTATAAGCATCCTTTCCATCTGCACCTTCCCCATTAAATGGTAAAAATGGAACTTTATCTAATACAGGAACCTTTGCCGGTAAATTACGGTATTCTACGTGTTGTTCAGCGTAGTCATGTTTATTCATCAATGGTCCGACAAACGCCAAAATGATAATAATTAGTAAACCAATCATTCCAACTACAGCTAATTTATTTCTTCTAAGTTGACTCCATGCATCTTGCCAAAAGTTTTTACTTTCACGCTGCATTTCAGGTTCTTGATTTAAATCTAACTCTCGGATAACAAAATCTGAATTAGATATTCCCTCTGAAGTATGTGTCATTGCCGCGTTAGATACATCATCGTTTAATTTAATAGGTCTTTTCATATCACTCATTATTTCTTACCTCCTTGTACACGAATTCTTGGATCAATGATGCCGTAAAGAATATCTACAATGAAGATAGACACAATAAATAAAGTGCTGAAAAGTATTGTTGTAGCCATGATGACCGAGAAATCATTTGTTGTAATCGATCTGACGAACTGGTCCCCTAATCCTGGTACGCCAAATATATTCTCAATCGTCAATGTACCTGTTAAAATACTGGCTAACATTGGAACGATAATTGTAATGATAGGTATGAGCGCATT
Organism: Staphylococcus sp. HMSC036D05; assembly: GCF_001836225.1. Taxonomy (NCBI): domain Bacteria; kingdom Bacillati; phylum Bacillota; class Bacilli; order Caryophanales; family Staphylococcaceae; genus Staphylococcus; species Staphylococcus sp. HMSC036D05. Next base: position 863,807 of record NZ_KV827781.1, read on the forward strand.
TCTTAAGGCGTGCCCAAATAAGACCCTTAACGTAGAATTACCTTTAGCTCGCGCCAAAAGAATATAATCTGAACTTAGTACTTCAATCATTTCTGCCCTTATGTATCTTGCTACAGTTGCTAATACAGTTGCAGATAACGCAAGTGAAGGTAGAACTGCAGTTGAAAAGCCTTCCCACCCCGCAACTGGAAACCATCTTAATTTAACTGCAAATACATACTGTAGTAGTACAGCTAAAACAAATGAAGGAACTGAAACTGCAATAACTGAGATAACAGTAGTTGTATAATCCACCCATGTATTCTGCTTTGTAGTAGCAGCAACTCCTAATATGAGCCCCACAATCACCCCGATAATCATTGCTGTAATACCCATTTCCATAGATGGTATCAGCCTTGGCTTCACTAAGTCCCAAACTGGCATATTATGATATTGGAATGAATTCCCAAAATCTCCTGTGACCACATTTTTGATGTAATGAAAATATTGAACAGCCACTGGATCGTTCAAACCATATTTTTCATTAAGTATCTCTTTTTGTTGTGGATTCAACTTTGCATCATTAAATGGTGAACCTGGCATCAATTTCATTAAGAAAAATGTAATCGTAATAATAATAAATAATGATACAAACATATAACCTAATCGCTTAAGAATATACCTCGTCATTTAATCTCCCCCTATAATATTAAATTTTCAAAATTAACATTCCCTTCGCAATTTTCAGAAATATTTATACATATTATATATACAGTTTTCATACAATTGCAATATAGTTTTACTTTAAAGTAATATAGTAAATAATAAATTAACAATGTAATATGTATTGTAGCAATAAACTCCATTACAATATTTTCGTAATCATAGTAATGAGGTAAAATATGTATAATATTGTTAACGGAGGTGTACACCTATGCGTTTTAAATCTATACTAATTGGCACTGGACTGACGCCCTTCTTATCATTTATCATTTGGCTATTGACTGCACATGAATTACTGAATTTCATTAATATACTATTTTATGTATCTTTAACTTTTTTTATCATTGTTTTTGCTTTACTCATCGTTCAAGAAGGTATTTTCGATGCAACAAGTTATGGTTTTCGTCGTTTAAAATATCAACTTTCTTCAACTAAGAAAAAACAAACCATAGAAGATGATGAATTTTTTAACCCTAAACATATTAAAAAGGACCACTACATGATTTCATCATGGGTGATCCCTATATTACTCATTAATCTTTTTTATTTCGTTTTAGCTATTGTTATTTCATTTTCAATATAAAAAATCTTCAAGTGCGTCATTTATAAACCCACTTGAAGATTTTTATTTATATTCAATTAGTCTTCAAATTTCTTAAATACTAACACTGCGTTGTGTCCACCAAAGCCTAAGCTGTTACTCATCGCATAAGTAATTTCTAAATCTTCAGCTTTATTAGGAACGAAATCTAAATTACATTCTTCATCTGGTGTCACAGCATGAATTGTAGGTGCTACTTTAGAGTCTCTGATAGATAAGGCTGAGAAGATAGCCTCAATTCCACCCGTTGCACCTAGTAAGTGACCAGTCATTGATTTAGTTGAACTTACTTTTAATGTTTTAGCAGCGTCTCCAAATGTATTTTGGATTGCTTTAACTTCATATAAGTCACCTACTGGCGTACTTGTGCCGTGTGCATTTAAGTATTGAACATCTTTCGCTTCGATTCCTGCATCATCTAAAGCAGCTTGCATTGCTCTTGAACCGCCTTCACCTTCTGGCGCTGGTGCAGTAATATGATAAGCATCTCCAGTTGAACCATAACCTACTATTTCCGCATAAATTTCTGCACCACGTGCTTTAGCTGATTCTAATGATTCAAGGACAACGATTCCTGCACCTTCACCCATAACAAAGCCATCACGACCTTCTTGGAATGGACGACATGCGGTTTCTTTATCATCATTTGTAGATAAAGCACGACTTGCACTAAATCCAGCAATTGCCATGTCTGTAATTGGCGCTTCTGTACCACCAGTTATCATCGCATCAGCGTCACCACGTTGGATGACTTTAAATGCTTCACCGATTGAGTTCGTACCTGTCGCACATGCTGTAACAGTTGAACCGTTAGGCCCTTTAGCACCTAAATCAATAGATACTTGTCCAGTAGCCATATCAGGGATTAACATTGGTACGAAAAATGGACTCACACGACGAGGTCCTCTTTCGACAAGTGTTGTATGTGCCGTTTCAAATGTTTCCATACCACCAATACCTGAGCCAATCCATACACCAATACGATCAGCTGTATCATCATTGATATCTAATTTTGCATCTTGTACCGCTTCTCTTGCTGCAACAACTGCATATTGTGTAAAACGGTCCATACGACGCGCTTCTTTCTTATCAATATGATCTTCAATATTAAAGTCTTTTAATTCACCTGCTAAATGCACGTTATAATTATCAGTATCAATACGTGTAATTCTATCGATACCATTAACTCCATTTAAAGCATTTTCCCATGTTGTTTTAGCATCGTTACCGATAGGAGATAAGGCTCCGATACCCGTTATAACAACTCTGTTTTTTTCATTCATACGTTATCCTCCTATTTTCCCCATTTGATAACGATTGCGCCCCAAGTTAAGCCACCGCCGAAGCCAACTAAGACTAAATTATCGTCATCTTTGATTTTTCCGTTTTGTAATTCTTGGTTAATACTTAATGGTATAGAAGCTGCTGAAGTATTACCATATTTATTAACAGAAACACTCATCTTTTCTTTTTCTATACCCAATCTTTCTCTTGCAGATTCCATAATTCGAATATTTGCTTGGTGAGGTATAAATAAATCGATATCATCTGAAGTTAAACCAGCTTTGTCAACAACACGTGTTGAGGCATCGCCCATTATTCTTACAGCAAATTTAAATACTTCTCTACCATTCATTTTTAATTTACCAGTTTCTTTATCTAAATATAAGTATTTTCCACCGCTACCATCAGAACCCATTTCATAACTGATGATACCTCGACCTTCAGAAACCTCGCCCATCACGACTGCACCGGCACCATCACCGAATAACACAGCTGTTGAACGGTCATTGAGATCAGTAATTTTAGATAATTTGTCAGCACCAACAACCAAAATATTTTTATAATCACCAGATTGGATATATTGTTTAGCTGTAATCATTGAATACATAAATCCTGAACATGCAGCGAGTTGATCCATTGTGGCTACCTTTCCAGTGCCTAATCTCTCTTGTAAAATATTAGCCACACTTGGGAATGGCATATCGCCTGTAGCTGTAGCTACGATAATCATATCAATATCTTCAGGCTGAATTCCTGCATCTTCAATTGCTTTAATACTTGCGTTATATGCTAAGTCAGATGTGTCTTGATCTTCATCTGCCCAATGTCTTTCTTTAATACCAGTCATTTTAGAAATCCATTCATCGGATGTTTCTAAAAATTGCTCAAAATAGGCATTGTCTACAATGTTTTCCGGAGCGTATGCGCCGAAACCTTTAATACCCACGTTCATGGTCGTACACCTTCTTAAATAAATTTTTAATACCAGGTATTAATTTAACACATACTTGTTTTTAAACTCAAGTAGATTCACTTTTCCTCGTTGGTTAAAGGCCTATATTTATCCACTTAATAAAGAATCCGCTTCAATATTATTTCAATTTTAATTTTTAAAATGCCTATGCAACACGCAATCATTTTAAAAACATCAGTCAAATCAAAATTGCTACAATGTATGTGTTAAGCATTGATTTACACTATACAAATTTAAATATTTCACTTAAAATAGAGATATCGATTATAAAAGCGGAGGTCAAATCAAATGAAATACCTCATGACATTTATATGGGCAGTATTATTGCTAGAAATGGTAAACTTTGTATTAAACAGTCTAAACAGTGGTCCAGCATTAAATGTAATTAACCCTATTATTATGGCTGTTGTGTTTACAATTTTTGTAGCAATTTTTGGTGCTATCATGAAACCAAGTAAAGGTTCAGATCAATACGAATCATAACATCATGAATAAAAGACGAGATACGTTGACATCAGTGTCAAACGTACCTCGTCTTTTTTTACTCTATTTTATTTTTAATAAATACAGCTTATTAAATCATTCATAAAGTAACTAATATTGATGCTTCATTAAACTTTTCTTCCTACTAAATTAATTCTTGCTTTATCTAATAATTTAGAATCTACTTGATGCAATAATTCATTTAAATAGAAAGCATTTTTCAAGTTAAGCTTGTCACTTAAAGCATAAACTACAAGTTCATAGTAATGATCTTTATCTGGAGGCGTAGGTCCTACATAATGATTTTCAATCTCTGAAAAATCTTCATCCAATAAACCTGTTGCAAAGCTGTTCTTACCTTGTACAAAGTTACCTTTATTTCTAGAAAAGTCTTCAACAATATCGATTGTATCGCTATTGACACTCACGTTAGCCACGACCCAGTGAATCCATGGGAAACCACATACTGGAACGGCATCATAATCAATTAAAGTGCAAGCAATATATTGCGTACCTGGTGGCAAATCTACTATATTAAATGGAAATGATTTAATAGGATTATTGTTAATTAAGTCAATCGGTTGTGCACCTGCAGCATAGTCATAAGGTATAATGTTGTTGTTAAAATTAGTGTTGATTTTCATGTTGACTTCTCCTTTAATTTAATGATTGATATATATAAATACATACGTGTATTATTACAAAATAAAAGTATAAATATATACTACTACAAAATCCCTGACGTTTAAATTAATATTCTTTAATAAAAAATAAATCCAAGAAAGTGACTTGCACACACTTTCTTGGATCTTTGTTTGATTCATTCTATTTCATTAAATATTTTCTGCTTTTTCAACGTCAAATTGTAATTCATTGTCAGAATTTAAATCTACTTTAATTGTTGTACCTTCAGGTAGACTTTCTTTAATCATCATGCGGGCAAGTGGTGTTTCGATTTGTCTTTGAACAAAACGTTTTAATGGTCTAGCACCAAATTGTGGTTCATAAGCCTCTTCACCTAGCCATTTTTTAGCTTTATCAGATACTTCAATTGAGATACGTTGCTCTAATAATCTAATGTTTAATTGAGTTAAGATTTTATCGACAATCATACTCATATCACTAACTGATAATGGTTTAAATAATACAATATCATCCATACGGTTTAAGATTTCAGGTTTGAAATAAGCATGTAAGCTATCCATTACCGCTTTCTCAGTACTTTCGCTAATTTCTCCAGCGTCTTTAACGTTTTCAAGTAACACTTGTGATCCAATATTACTTGTCATGATGATAATTGTATTTTTGAAATCAACACTGCGTCCTTTAGAGTCAGTAAGTCGACCTTCATCTAATATTTGAAGTAGCACATTAAAGACATCGCTGTGCGCTTTTTCTACTTCATCTAATAAAATAACTGAATAAGGATTTCGTCTAACTGCTTCAGTTAATTGTCCGCCTTCATCATGACCAACATAGCCTGGAGGGGCACCAATCAAACGAGAGACTGCATGTTTTTCCATATATTCACTCATATCAATTCGAATCATGTGTTTTTCAGAATCAAATAGTGAAGCAGCAAGTGATTTAGCTAATTCAGTTTTACCTACACCTGTCGGTCCTAAGAATAAGAAGCTACCAATAGGTCTATTTGGATCTTTGATACCTGCACGTGCTCTAACTACGGCATCAGAAACCAAGTCTACTGCTTTGTCTTGACCAACGACACGTTTATGAAGTATATCGCCAAGGTGCAATAATTTCTCTCTTTCAGTTTCTACAAGTTTAGAGACTGGAATACCTGTCCATTGACTTACAATATCGCCAATTTCTTCATCAGATACAACCTCACGAATCATTCTGTCGCTGTCTTCACCTGTTTCATCTTGGAAGACATCTTCTAACTCTCTTAATTCTTTCTCTAATTGTGGAATTTTACCGTATTGTAATTCTGCAGCTTTCTCAAGGTTGTTATTTGTTTGTGCATCTTCGAGGGCTTTTCTACTTTCATCTAATTCAGCTCGTTTTTGTTGTAATTTACCTATTTTTTCTTTTTCTTGTTCTACACGAGATTGTAATGATGCTTGTTTTTCTTTTTCATTAGAAAGCTCTTCCTGTAGTTCTTGTAGTCGTTGTTTACTTGCATTATCAGATTCATTTTTCAATGCGCTTTCTTCAATTTCCAACTGCATTACACGACGATTAACTTGGTCTAATTCAGTTGGATTAGAGCCCATTTCAGTACGAATTGTCGCACAAGCTTGGTCTACTAAATCAATCGCTTTATCAGGTAAGAATCGATCAGTAATATAACGATCTGATAATTCAGCCGCAGCGACTAGCGCACGGTCTTGGATACGAACACCATGATACACTTCATAACGTTCTTTTAAACCACGTAAGATTGAAATTGTATCTTCAACATCTGGTTCGCTGACACCTACTTTTTGGAAACGACGCTCTAAGGCAGAATCTTTTTCAATATATTCTCTATATTCGTTTAACGTTGTTGCACCAATACAATGCAATTCACCACGTGCTAACATTGGTTTCAACATGTTTCCTGCATCCATTGCGCCCTCAGTTTTACCAGCGCCGACTAACATGTGAATTTCATCTATAAATAGAATAATACGACCTTCTGATTCTTTCACTTCTTTAAGTACTGCTTTGAGACGTTCTTCAAATTCACCTCTATATTTAGCACCAGCGACTAAAGCACTTAAATCGAGTTCGAAAATCGTTTTATCTAGTAATGATTCAGGCACATCCTTTTTAACGATACGTTGTGCTAAACCTTCTACGATGGCAGTTTTACCTACACCTGGTTCTCCGATTAATACAGGATTGTTTTTAGTTTTTCGACTTAAAATTCGAATTGTATTACGAATTTCTTCGTCTCTACCAATCACAGGGTCCATTTTACCTTGTCGAACTTCTTCTACTAAGTCACGACCATATTTTTCTAAAGCTTCGTAGTTTACTTCTGGATTTTGAGTTGTCACATGATTTCCTCCTCTTACTTTAGTGATAATTTCTTTGATAACTTCTGCTTTATTACCAATAAATTGTTGCGTTGTTTGATCAATGTCCATAGCCGCGCGTAATATATGTTCCATAGAAATGAATTCGTCTTCATATTCTTTCATATATGTTTCTGCTTTATTTAATAATTCATTGGCTTTCGGACTAATATATTGTCCGTATTGTACATTATCTCCTTGTACTGATGGATAATTTTTTAATTTATCTTCATAAGCTTTCGTTAATTGATCGACATCAATATTTGCTCTTTCTAATACACTTTTGAATAAGCTTTCACTTTCTTCTAATGTTGCTTTTAGAAGTGCTTCATTTTCAATATTTTGTAATTCATATTTTTTACTGATTTCGACTGCTTTTTGTAAAGCGCCTTGAACAGCGTAAGTCATTTGATTAATATCCAATTTTTTCACCTCTATTTATTTAGAGTAAATAGGTCTAAAGCAAATGTTTTTTGACTTTGACTTTCTTTGACCTTAATTATATTATAGACCCTCTTTCATCAATATTCAACAATTTACACTTATTTTTTGACCTTTTTTCTCTATTAATTTTTGAAAATAAATTCTACAATATCTAGTTTCTTTATACCTTTAATTACATAAAAAGAAACTAGCCCAACGTTAGCTGATTAACGTCAAACTAGTTTCTCATTAAACCTATTTCTTTTTCATATTTTTCAATATTTCATCTGTTAGAGCTTCGACACCGCTATTTTCAAGATGTATACCATCTGGGGCAAAGTACTCTGTATGTCCTTCTGAACGTTTGTACCAATCAACAAGTTTTACATTCTTGTGACTTTTAGCAGCATTTGCCATTAACTGATTCACATGGCCTTCATATGATCTTGGCACTCTCGTATTAACAAGGTAGACTTGAGCTTTTCCAAATTTATCAATTAGATCATCTAATTGCTCTTTTGAGAAATCCCCATTAGTACCTAATTCTAAAACAACTTGGTCAGAAGATTTACTATAATTCTTATAATTGCTATCTACTAATGGAAGTGCTTGATACAAGTTTCGCCCCACTTTACCATCAATATTTGCCTTCGGAACTCTAGATTTAAACTGTTCACCAATATCGACCATGACCGAGTCCCCGATTAGTAATGGTTTAATATCAGAATACACTTCATCCTCATTCTTACCTTCTTTTGTTTTTCCATCATTCGTAAGCGTAATGTCATCAATAGGCAACATATGGATCAGATATTTGTCATTTTCATTTGTATTAAATGATTGTGCTTTATCAGAAATTTTATCTTTACCTAATTTATCAAATGCACCTGCAAGTATCAGAATAAGTGGTAATGCTAATATAATTGTTACCACAGTTCTTATAAATTGAGGTTTAAATCTCTTCTTAATAGCAAACGCTTTAAGTCCTTGCTTTCTGAAAGGTGTCTCTACGTATCGATAAGATAATTCGGCAAACATAACAGTTAATATGATATCTAAGAAATAAACATAAACTGGAATTTGCCCGTCTATATAATGACTATGAATGAAACTAATTATAGGAAAATGCCACAAGTACAGACTATATGACCGTTTACCAATATAGACAAACAATGGATTACCTAAGGCTTTAGATACCAATGTAGCAGGATGAACGACACTCGCTATGATAAGTAAAGACATAGCTGAGATGAGATAAAACCCGCCATTGTAAATCCAGTCACTCTCATCTTTAACTGTAAAGAATAAAACAACTAAAAATAACAAACCGACTATTCCGGCAGTATCAATAGTTGCTTTTAGTGCCCTAGGTGGATTTGCCTTAAGTTTAAATGGTGGCCACATAAATGCAAGAAGTACACCTAACAGTAATGTTTGTAGTCTTGTATCAGTGCCAAAATATACACGTGAATGATTCATATGTGGTTGAGAAATTACAACCATTAATAAAAGTGAAATTAAAGAAATAATCCAAAATACAAGCGCTACATTTTTATACTTCTTCATTGTCATCAATAATAAAATTAATATTGCTGGGAAGAACAGATAAAATTGTTCTTCAATAGCTAAAGACCATAGATGTTTTAATGGCATAAATGAAAATTGTTCAAAGTAATTCACATCTTTAGCTATATACCACCAGTTAGATACATAAAAAATTGCGGCAATAATGTCATGCTTGACCCTAACGATATTATCAGGTTCAAGAACAAGTGTTGCAAAACCAACCACAATCAATAAGGCTAACACCGCAGGTAAAAGTCTTTTTATACGTCTAATCCAGAAACTTTTAAGGTTAATAATTCCTGTTTCTTCATATTCTTTTAATAATAGACTTGTTATCAAAAAACCTGAGATAACAAAGAAAGTATCTACTCCTAAGAAACCGCCAGTGAGCCATTTCTTATTTAAGTGATAGATAATAATTCCAAGAACCGCAATTGCGCGCAAACCATCAAGTCCAGGCATATAACGCATTTTTTTACCGCGTTGATGACCTTTCTTTAATTCTTTTTCCATTTTTTATAGTCATTCCCTATTAATAATAAATTTCTAAAAATAAATAAATTGAGATTCTAACAATGATTCATTGAAGTGACAAACTTCTCAATCACACTCTTCGAATAAAACATTTTATTCAATTTTTCCCGTAAATTGACTAATTACCTTATGTTCCATTCTTGGTGTCTCATTATCAACTTATGTCGAATTCTTCACAATATTATTAATTATACTATTAATAAAGTATAAAGTTATTTATTTTAATGTGAGAATTAATTTTCCCCGAAAAGTAGTAAGTGTTAAACATTGTAATATATTTGTAACATTAATTCAATTTAAATAGCAGTTTGATTTTATTAAAAATTTCTTAACTCCATTTCAGGTTAAATAATCACTTCATAAATATTTTTTATCATTTTCCACACAAAAAAGAATAGCTACTATCATTTTCACAAAGAAAATGTGTAACTATTCCTTAAAAACACAAATTTATCCAACACCTAGAGCGATCTTCGCATAACGAGACATCATATCTTTATTCCATGGTGGGTTCCAAACAATATTAACTTCTGTATCAGAAATCTCAGGAATTTCTGCTAAAACACCTTTAATTTGTTCTATAATTTGTGGTCCTAAAGGACATCCCATAGAAGTCAATGTCATTTCAACTGTGCATAGACCTTCGTCGTCTACATCAACTTTATATACTAAACCTAAATTGACAATATCAATGCCCAATTCAGGGTCAATAACCATTTCAAGAGCTCCTAGGATGCTATCTTTTAAAGCTTCCTCCATGAGTATCACCTCTCTAAATTATCTTTATACTAATATATCAAATATCCGACAAAACGCCAATAAAATGCTATGATACTGATACATGATAATACGAAACACAAGGAGTCATTTATGCAACCATATTTAATTTGTCTAGACTTAGATGGAACATTATTAAACGACAACAAAGAAATCTCATCTTATACAAAACAAGTTTTAACTGAATTACAACAGCGCGGCCATTACATTATGATTGCTACTGGTCGACCTTATAGAGCAAGTCAAATCTACTATCATGAATTAAACATGAACACACCCGTCGTTAATTTTAACGGCGCTTATGTACATCATCCAAAAGCTCAAGATTTTGAAACAATTCATGAAGTTTTAGATGTTGAAATATCTAAGAATATCATTACTGCTCTTCAACAATCACATGTAACTAACATCATTGCTGAAGTAAAAGATTATGTCTTTATTAATAATCATGATCCCCGTCTATTTGAAGGCTTTTCAATGGGGAATCCTAAAATACAAACAGGTAATCTATTAGAGCAATTGAATGAATCTCCAACTTCTTTACTCGTTGAAGCAGATGAAGATAATATTCCAGAAATTAAAGATATGCTCACTCATTTTTATGCTGAAAATATTGAACATCGTCGTTGGGGCGCACCTTTTCCAGTAATAGAAATCGTTAAACGTGGTATTAATAAAGCACGAGGCATTGAATATGCAAAACAATATCTCAATATCGCAGACGATCGAATTATTGCATTTGGCGACGAAGATAATGATATAGAAATGATTAAATATGCTACATACGGTATTGCCATGGACAATGGATTGCAAGACTTAAAAGATGTAGCAAATCATACAACATACAGTAATAATAACGATGGCATTGGTCGCTACTTAAATGATTTCTTTGATTTAAATCTACGTTATTACTAATATATACAAATCGTAAATGGGAAGACGTGCTTAGAAGTCTCCTTCCTATAAACAAATAAAGGAGTTAACATCGTGAATAAAATTGTTATCGTCGGTGCGGTTGCAGGTGGCGCTACTTGCGCAAGTCAAATTCGCCGTTTAGATAAAGAAAGCGAGATAGTTATTTTTGAAAAGGACAGAGACATGAGCTTTGCAAATTGTGCTTTACCTTATTATATCGGCGAAATCGTTAACGAACGAGATAACGTATTGGCTTGTACACCTGAAACTTTTTATCAGAAAAAGCAAATTAAAGTCAAAACATATCATGAAGTTATAGAAATTAATGATGATAAACAAACTGTGACTGTATGCAATCGACAATCTGGAGAAACATTTGAAGAAGCATATGACACACTTATATTAAGCCCTGGTGCTAGCGCTAATTCTTTAGGGTTTGAAAGTGATATTGCATTCACTCTAAGAAACTTCGAAGATACTGAAGCGATTGATCAATTTATAAGTGAAACGGATGCAAAGCATGCACTCGTCGTAGGTGCAGGTTACATTTCTTTAGAAGTATTAGAAAATTTACATGAACGTGGCTTGAACGTGACTTTGATCCATCGCTCAAATCATATTAACAAACTAATGGATCAAGATATGAATCAACCTATTATTGATGAATTAGAAAAAAGAAATATCTCTTATAGATTCAATGAAGAAATTAGTAAAATTGATCAACATCAAGTCACTTTCACCTCTGGTAAAGTTGAAAATTACGACCTCATTATTGAAGGTGTTGGAACACATCCAAACTCTAAGTTTATTCAATCTTCAAATGTTCAATTAGATGAACATGGTTTTGTACCAGTGAACGACAAATTTCAAACTAATATTCCTAATATTTATGCTTTAGGAGATGTCATTACATCGTTTTATCGTCACGTAGATTTACAAGCACAAGTTCCACTTGCATGGGGCGCACACCGTGGTGCAAGTATTATTGCCGAACAATTAGTTGGAGATACTTCTATTTCATTTAAAGGCTATCTAGGTTCAAATATTGTTAAATTCTTTGATTATACACTTGCGAGTGTTGGCGTAAAACCAAATGAACTTGATCATTTCAATTATGAAATGGTCGAAGTGAAACAAGGCACGCATGCAGGTTATTACCCAGGAAATACTCCCCTTCATTTAAGAGTCTACTTTGAAAAGGATTCTCGTAAACTTTTACGTGCTGCGGCAGTCGGTCAAGAAGGCGTAGACAAAAGAATAGATATTATGTCAATGGCAATGATGAATCAAATGACTGTTGATGAATTGACAGAATTTGAAGTCGCTTATGCCCCTCCTTACAGTCATCCAAAAGATTTAATCAATATGATAGGTTACAAAGCAAGATAATATTAAAAAGCTGCGTATGTACCGTTGTGGTAACGTACGCAGCTTATTATTTATATTCAATTCTATCCTAAACCAAGCATTTTAGTTATAGGACCCCATGGTAAAATAATACCAATGACCATAGTTATAACAATTAATGCGATTGTAATCCAGAAGAATTTATGCCCTTCTTCTTTTTTCTTTCTTTTCGCAATAGATACTTCCATAAAAGCGATCACCGCTAAACCACATAACATTTTTAATGTTAATAACATGTGGTTACCGCCGCCACCGTGTGCAGCAGCAATAAACTCTTTTATTAATTCCCAGAAACCGGAAATCAATGTGAGTAGCATGAATAAACGCAATGCCATATGTAATGGTTTAAAGTAAGGTGTTGCACCTTGAACTTTTGAAAAGTTTAAATAAGTCGCGATAAACAAAATAATTGCTAAAACCCAACTTAAAATATGGACATGTAACATATGTGTCCCCCCATATATATTTTTCTCAACTATCATAACATATTTAGGAAATGTTAATGATAGCATCACTCTTATTTTTATTTCACAACTTCATTAAAATAATCATCATTTTAAATTTATGATATTATTCCAAGAAAAAGCGCACCCTAAAAAGTTCAATTTTACTCCAACTTTTAGGATGCACTTTAAATAATAAAGTAGTTTCTAAAAAATTCATGTCTAAAACTCATTAGAGTACAGAGACATAAATGAAAAGCATTTATTATTTATCTTCAGAAATATAAGTTGTTAACGTACCAATATTATCAATCGTAACTTTAACTTCATCGCCAGGTTGTAAGAATTGTGGTGGTTCCATACCTGCACCCACGCCTGCAGGTGTACCAGTAGCGATAATATCGCCTGGATGTAATGCAACATATTTAGAAATTTCTTCGATTAATTCATCAATTTTAAGAATCATTTCTCCCGTACTACCATCTTGACGAATTTCGTTGTTGACTTTAGTAACGATGTTTACATTCTCAGGAGTAGGAAGTTCATCTTTTGTTACGATATATGGCCCCATTGGACAAGCACCAGTTAAACTTTTAGATAAGAAAGCTTGGTCGTGAGCATTTTGTGCTGTACGGTCAGTAATATCATTAATAATTGTATAACCGTAAATATAATCTAAGGCTAAAGCTTTAGGAATCTTCTCTCCTGATTTACCGATGACGATACCTAATTCGCCTTCATAATCTAATTGGTCAGTAATGTCTTTGTGATTAGGAATTGTTGATTCATCACCTGTTAAAGATGATGCAGCTTTAGTGAATACATATAAACGTTCAACTTCATGATTTAACTCGCTTGCATGATCTTGGTAATTACGTCCAAACGCGATGACGTTATTAGGTGGAGTGACAGGTGGTAAAAACTCTACATCGTTAAATGAAATTTTAAATTCTTCTTCTCTTCCACTATCTTCAGCAGCCACTACTGCTTTACGCACTTGTTCTTGGAAATCTAGTGTTTGGTTTTGTTGTAAGCCTTGTAATAATGTTTTAGGATGGAAATCTTCTTCACCAAATTCTGCAAAGACCATTGGTAAATCCCAAACAGCATCTTCACGTTTTACTTTGACACCGTATGAAGTTCTGTCATTGTGTTTGAATGATAGAAATTTCATTCATAATCAACTCCTCATCTATATCTTATTACATATTATAACTATATCTGAGTTCAAATAACAAATATATAAGTAAGAAAATTAAGAAATTTCTTACAGAACATATTTCTCTTAGTTGTTAAAAAAGCCATGTTCTCGAATGCGATACGCTTACGAGAAACATGGCAAATTTTTAACTTTTTAATCTTTTATTTGTTCGATTATTTATCAATTTCTAACATACCAAATTTGAAGAAATAGAGATATCCTTTAACTGGTTGTTTAAGTATTGTCTCTAACGTATTACGATAATACTTCATTTGAATTTGATATTTTTCTTTAAGTTGTTGACCAATTTCATCATCGGTCATACCTTTTCTTCTATTGAATGCATCTGTTTTATAATCAACGAAATAGTATGCGCCATCCTTTTGGAAGATTAAATCAATCATACCTTGAATAATTGAAACGTCTTCTTCCGACTCAGGCAATTGATCTACTTTCGCTTGATTCACAACAAATGGTAATTCAGTATACACTTTATCCGCTTGTGCGATTTGCATATACAGATCACTTTCAATAAAACTCATCATCTCATCAAATTTGATATCTGCTTTAGCATCTTCTTCAATAATATTACGTTCGATTAATTCATCCACGTACTGGTCTAGCTCTTCTCTAGTCATACGCCCTTCTTTAAAAGGTAAATGCTGCATGACTGTATGCATTAAAGTACCGATTTCATTGGCTTTACGCTTTTTATTTTGACTTAAAAATTGAGGACGTTCATATGTAGCGACCCCAATACGATATTGTCTGACTCTGTCATAGTTCGTGTCACTTTCTTCTGTTTCAAGCTGACGCTTCAATTCAGACACAGACTGTTTTGAAGGTTTCAAAGTATCCTCTTGATATGGATATTGATATGTCAGTTGTTGATGAATTTTAGCTTTAACGTCATCATCGCCACTATTGATGTCATCCATATCACTCACTGTTCGGCGTTCATTTTCAGGGGTAACTTCTTCAGCAGATACATCTTCATAATGATCTACAACGATGGACACTCTTGGCTTCATTTCAGAATTGAGTGTTTCAATATCCTTTTCAAACTTCTGATCATGAGGTAATGACGCACTTTGATGCTTTGCAAGTATACTATAGATTAATTTAAATGAATTCTTAGCAGTTAAACGCTCATTTACAGCAATATGATTCCCAGAAATTGCCAATTGTTCAAGATCGGTTAATTCTTTTTCTTTTTTAACCCTACCTATCAAGATGAGTTGTTCTTTCGCACGCGTTAATGCGACGTAAATTAATCGCATTTCCTCAGAAATATGTTCTTTACTATTAATTGCTCTGTAAGCTACTGAAGATAGAGATGGATAGATCATTTCCTTTTCAGTATCGAAATAATCCATACCTAAACCATATTGTTGATTTAAAATGACTGGCTTAGTAAGATCGCTTTCATTATATTTCTTAGAAAGACCAGAATAGATGACGAATGGGAATTCCAAACCTTTACTACTATGAATAGTCATCATTCTAACGACATTATCGTTCGGCCCAACAATATTTTCCTCACCGAAGTCTCTTCCACGGTCAATTAATTCATCAATAAATCGAATAAATTGGAACAATCCTCTAAAGCTAGAATTTTCGAATTCTATAGCCTTATTAATGAGTCCATAAAGATTAGCTCTTCTACCCTTGCCACCGAGAAGACCACTAAAATATTGAATAACAAAGTGGTCGTTATAAAATTTATCAATTAACTGGTAAACAGGTTCACTTTGACTATAAATCTGATATTTTTTTATATCTTTGATAAATCGTTTTAACTTATCAACAAGTTGAGCATTTGCGTTGTCATCATTAATATAATGTTCTATTGATTGATAGAAATAGATATCGTTAGGACTTATCACTCGAATTTCAGCTAATTCATCTTCTGTAAATTGATAAATCACTGAACGCATTAAACCAACAAGATAAATATCTTGCAAAGGATTATCTACAGTTCGTAAAAAAGATAATACGAGTCGAACTTCAGTTTGTTCAAAGTATCCCTTTTTACTCTTAACATGAAAAGGAATGTCACTATTTTTAAACGCTTGTTGAAGATTACGAGCATTATCAGTATTTCTCTCTAATATGACTATATCTTTGTAGGTCGCATTTCTATACGTCCCATTTTTCATATCGTAAACTTGTCTATTTTCGATGATATCTTTTACTTGTTCAACAATGTAGTCCGCCTCTTGTTCGCTTCCTGTTAAATCACTAGATTCCTTATCCGCTTCAATTAATGCACGAAGTTGTACGGGATTCTCAGCTTGATCATATGGCGCACCGTAATAAAGTTGAGCCGCATCATCATAGGTGATTTCTCCTACATTTTCATCCATCATATGTTTAAATAAATAATTTGTTGTAGAGAGTACCTCTTGTCTAGAGCGGAAGTTTTGTGACAAGTCAATAACCATGCCTGAATCTTGACCATCACTTGTAAAGCGATTGTATTTTTCAATAAAGAGACTGGGATCAGCCTGTCTAAATTTATAAATCGACTGTTTTACATCACCTACCATGAACAGATTCCCGTTATGTTCGTCACCCGTTTTAATACATGACAAAATCTTTTCTTGTACACGGTTTGTATCTTGATACTCATCGACAAGTATTTCTTTAAAGTGTTCTCGATACGTTTCGGCAATGTGAGAAGGTGTCCCATCCTCATTAGTGAGAATTTGTAAGGCAAAGTGTTCATAATCTGCGAAATCCAGTAAATTGCGGCTACGTTTTTGCTTGCTAAACGCCTCAATCACATCTTTAACGATTTGAGCTAAATATGCTACTCTCGGTGCCAATTTTTGCATATCTAACTTCAAATCTTCTGCGCTTCTTGAAAAGTAGTTATTTTTCACTTCAGTGACTAGTTCTTTATAATGATCATAGTGTTTCTTAGCGTCGTTTAATGCCTCTTCCATACCTTCATTTGTTTCTTTAATTTTCTTGGATATAGAAGGAAAACGACTTACAAATTGATGAGACACAAGCGTGTCAGTGTGAATGACTTCTCCTTCTATCACTTTAGAAACAAATCGACGCTCATCTTCAACGACTTCTAAATGTTTCTCCACATCCTCTAACATAGAGAATAAATCGAAACTCTTTTGTATTTCTTCATGAGCTGCTTTTAAGAAAATCATAGCCAAATCATTTAATAATTTTAATAATTGAGCTTGTTGTTCTTCATCTCTATAAGGATGAGATAATTGATTCAACCATTCGAAAGGATTAGGATTCGCAATACTAAAGAAGTACATACGTTTAATAATGTCTCTAAATTGATCATCATTTCTATCAGATGATAATTGTTCGGTTAAATCTATAAAATCTGGATCTAAAATATCATAATGGCGTTCTAAAACATCATCAATCGTTTGATCGAGTAACAACACATTTTCAGCTTCATTACTTGTTCTGAAATTCGGATCAATATCTAATACGTCATAATGTTGTTGAATTAATTTCAAACAAAAACTATGTAACGTTGAGATTTGAGCTTGATGGATTTTAATGCGTTGATTTTTTAAATGTTCATTATTCGGCTCTTCTATTGAAGCTTCTTGAATACGCTGGTCAACACGATGTTTCATCTCACGTGCACTTAAATTTGTAAATGTTACGACTAATAAGCGGTCAACATCAATTTTATCTCTTAAGATACGCTGAATAATACGTTCTACTAAGACAGCTGTTTTACCTGATCCTGCTGCAGCAGCAACAAGCACGTCTTGACCTTTCGCATAAATACTGCGCCATTGCGCGTCAGTCCAAATCACATCATTCGGTTTAGTAGGAATCATCATTTGTCACCACCTTCGTCTATCATTTTTTGAATTAATTCCAGAGGTTTAATGGTTTCATCTACTGTGCGATAACGTTTACTATCTATCATGCCATCGACATGACATACAGATTGATAACTACAAAATTGACATGGCAATGTATTTTTGTATTTTAAAGGTGCCACTTCAGTGTGACCATCCATAATATGTGTCGCAGTGTCGATGAAGTTATTCTTGTTATGTTGAATAAATTGGCGAATAACGTCTTCATCAGCTACACGACTGGTATTCTTACTGATTGCACCTTTAGTTGTTAGACCAAGAGGGACAATATCTGAAGTGAAACTTGGTTCCATACGACTATCTATCGCATCAATGACTTCTTCATCACTATTTAGAAGACCACTCATCTTAAAGCTTTTAATTAATTCTTTATCTAATTTTTCTTCATCAATTTTGGACCAATTTTCAAATTTAATACGTGGTTCATGAACATGGAAATAAAGTAGACCTCCAGGTTTAACAATATCTGTGAGAGCTAATCTTTCTTGATTTTGCAAAACGATATCCATGTAGGTCATCATCTGCATTTGTAAACCGTAATATACTTTCGTTAAATCTAATGTAGCGCTGCTTGTTGATGATTTATAGTCAATGATATTAACATAACTATGATCACCTTTAGTATACGTATCAATACGGTCAATCTGCCCCCGAATATTAATAGGAATACCTTGTTTAGTGTGTAAAGGTTGTGCTACCAATTCCTCTTTATTTTTAGGAGATTTGCGGAAACCTGTTTCGAATCTTTGAGGTACAAATTTTGAAAATCCAGTTTGATACTTCAATGCACTTAATGTTGTCTCTACAATTGAACCTATTCTTCTAGATAAATACTTATAATACGCCGAAGAATTTAATAAATTAAATTGAACTTTAGGTAAAATCATTTCCAGCGCTTCTTCTGTTAATGCTCTGATTTTCTTGCGATCTAAGTTTTTAAAGTCTCCTTCAACGCGATCAGAGATATGTTTCAGCACTGAATGGAAAATATCTCCTAAATCAAAGTTTTGTAATTCATACTTAGTACGTTCATTTAAACGTAAACCATGTGAAGCATAATGTTTAAACGGACATTGTTGATAACCTTCAAAACGAGACACACTTGCATTGATTGTTTTTCCATATAATTCTTGCGTTAACGATTCGTTAAGTTGTATTGTTTCGTTGTCGTACGTAAGTGATGTGATTAAATAGTCTAGACCTTGATTGAGTCGCTCATCATCTCGTATGACTTGATACGCATCGAGCCATCTTATATCTACATCCTCTTGATCCAACCACGCACGTAAGGCATCAAATAATTCAATTTTAGTTTGATGAACATGTTGCATTAGACTGATTGGTTGTTCTTCATGTTCTTGATGAATGTTAGTGATCTCTAAATGATGATACATGTCTTTAATTTGTGATAGAAACGGGCTGATTTCCTTTTCATCACCAGAATTGCCCATTAAACTATATGAAAATGTCACCTTCTGGCGTGCACGTGTCATAGCAATATAACAAACAAATGCTTCATCCATTTGTAAAATATCTGAAGTAGGACTTAATTCTATATCAGCATTTTGTTCGAAATATTTCTTCTCTTCATCAGTAATCAAACTAGAAGAAGATACTGGCTGTGGCAAGGAACCATCATTCATACCTACCATATAAACGTGTTGCTTATTATCCACTTTAGCCAAATCCATTGTACCGATACTAACTTGATCCAATGTTTGAGGTATCATAACGAACTCAAGTTGTTCTAAACCTATATCGAACACCTCAAGAAATTGTTTCAAAGTCATATCTTGTGCATCAAATACAGTAACTAAGTCATCTAATATTTGTATGAAACCATTCCATATTTGGTCAATTTCTTCAGCTTGTTGATGCGCGCCTGCTACATCTAATTCATCTCTTTCTGTCATCAGTTGATTTGGTAATTCAAAATATTCCATACTTTCGTAAAAAGCAGTCGCAAAATCTCTTACAGTAGTTGCTTCGCTCATCGCTTTTTCAAAATAAAGCACTTTATCGATCACATGATTCTTCAGACGAATGACTTCTTCATATGTTTCACGTTCTTCAGGCGTTAAAGCATGTGATTTACGCCCCATCTTGTTAAACTGCTCAACATTAAAAATGTCTTCATCTAACCAGCGTTTACCATAAACACCACGTTCTAGGGCAAAATTTTCAAGTAAATCTATCAAATAACTACTATTCTTAAGTTGCGACGTCAGTATGTCAGTCTTGAATAAACGTAGCATGGCATTAATATTCCAATTGGATTGAATCACTTCTATTAAAGAGCGAATCATTTCCATGATTGGATGATGTGACATTGATTTTTTCGTATCTATATTAAAAGGAATATCATACAAAGGAAAAATAGAGTCGAATAAATAGGCATATGACTCATCACGATACAAAATTGCAATATCTTGAAACCTTAATTGATGATCGCGCACGTCTCTTAAGATTCTTCGTGCTAATTCATTCACTTCTTCTCGCATACTGGAAGATTCAAGTATTTCTATAGCATTTGAATGCCCTTGTGGCGTCATTTGTAACGCATCAAAGTCACTTTCTAAATGTTTGAGGTCCTTATTTTCAAAACGGTAACGATGATTAAATTGTGTTTTATTCAGCTCAATATTTAAGTGACTGGCAATGTCCTCTAAGTGAGTCAAAACCTCAGAGGGCTTTCTAAATAAACTAAACTGGTCTTGATTACCATCCGTGGTTAATAGTACTGTCACTTTCTTCGCGTGTTGAACAAGGGCTTCAATCATTCTATATTCAAGTGTTGAAAAGTTATGGAAACCATCAATAAATATTTCGGCACGTTTTAACCATTCTGATTGCGACATTTGATCTATAAATTGCTCTAAACTATCCTCTGTCGTTATAAATTCTCCACTCATACGTGCTTCTAAATGTCTGTATATGAGAGAAATGTCTTCTAATTTATGTTGCGTTCGTGTTTGTAATTGATGTTCAGAAATAAATTGTTCTAAATGGTCAGGTGTGACGCTATATTTTTTAAAGTCTTGAATTTGTTCAGCAAGCTTTTCACTGAATCCATAATATCTGGATTGCGAACGGTACAATTTAAGTTCTGACTCATGTTGCTGGACAATGTGATAAATCATCATTTCCATTGCGGATTTAGATAACCTTTGCTCTGTAAACCCGCCCACTTCTTGAAAAACACGATGACTTAATCTTTCAAAGTGAAGGACTTCTGTTCTTAAACTACCATTCAGTTCAGGATCATTGACAAAGGCTTGTTCAAGTTGAAATGTACTTTGTGTTGGAGCAATTAAAATGATAGGGTCACCTAATGGATCTTTTTTCATTTCGTTCTTTATATAATCAAGCATAGATGCTGATTTGCCCGTACCAGCTCTACCGATATATGTATTTAATTCCATGACATTCCCTCACTCCTTTACCTTTAATATTATCACATCAAAGTCTTGTTCTAATATAAATAGAAATGGAGATCTCTATAAAATTTATTTATAGAAATCCCCATCATTGATGTTCTTCTGTTAAGTTTTTTGCTTAATTTTTAGTGTGATCTGGATTGAAATTAGATTTAAATTCGCTAAATGGCCAGAATCTAAATGAAACTTTACCTACGATTTGATCTTTATCTATCAAACCAAATGAACGACTATCTTTACTTACTTCACGGTTATCACCTAATACTAAATATTTACCTTTAGGTATCACATTTGATTTAGGATTCGCATTTGGTAAGTCTTTAACTTTAAACGTACCAGTAATATACTCAATTTGTTTACGCTTTTCATTATAGTTTAAATATGGTTCTTCTTGCTTTTTACCATTGATATATAATGTATCGTTTTTATATTGAACACTATCGCCTGGCGTCCCAATCACACGTTTGACATAGTCATCATTTTTATTAGCATGGAAGACAATGACATTTCCTTTTTCAACACCACCGATTTTATAACCAATGATGTTAACCATGACACGTTCACCATCTTTTAACGTAGGATCCATGGAATCACCTTTAATTGTGTATGGCTTAGCTACAAATTTTCCTATTATAAATATAAGTGCAAGCGCTACGGCAATGGCGACAATCCACTCCATAATTTCTTTTTTCAACTTTTACACCTCTTCTAATTTCTAAAATTGATAGGCAAATTCTTTAAATGGGTAATATTTTAAACTTACATCGCCAATGATATCCTTTTTGTCAATCAAACCATAGCGTCTTGAGTCTGATTTGTCACTATCTTTATCATTTAATACGACATATGAACCAGGCGGAATTGTATCTCCATCCGAATTTTTAATATCACGTAATGCAATGTTATTGATTTGTCTATGTTTGGCATACTTATCATTTACACGTCTATCATCTCTGTATAAATGATGATTTCTAATTTCAATTGATTCTCCAGGCTTACCAATGATTCTGCTAAAATGAACTCGCCCATCTTGTCGATACATAATAATATCACCATGGTCAAGTAAATCGAAGGTAACTTTAATTTTATTTACAATCACTCTATCATCTTTATTTAAAGTTGGGGACATACTTTGATCTGGTATGACTGCGCCTATAATAATAAAGCTTTGAATGAATAGTACAATAATAATTGCAAAAATTAAGGAAATCAAATATTTAATCGCACGTCGCACATTTTCACTCCTTAGTAGAACCCATGAAATGTTTTTCTACTTTTTTACTAATAAACCAAAGTGCAACGAGTAATAATAGCATAATAAGCGCGCGTATCGGATTAGTAAAAATGGTAGTTACTTCCCTTCCCATTACTCCTAAAATAGTGATTGAAATTAGTTTTGAAATAGTTAATACAATAAAGTAATACTTAACTTTGATATGAGATAAACTCGCTACTAGATTAATCAACGTATTTGGTGTAAATGGAAAGCATAATAATATAAATAAAGGTATTAAACCTTGTCTATCTACAAAACTTATAAGTCTCTGAACGGACTTTCTTCTTTTAACACTTTTCATTCTCTCAGTATTCACAAGTTTCTTACACACTAGAAATACTGTAAATGTACCAGTTACGATGCCTAACCAACTGATGATAATTCCCGGAATTGAACCATATGCGTGCATTAATAGTACAACATATAGCGTCAAAGGTAACACAGGCACAATTGCTCTAAGGTAGAGCATGATGAACCCAGGAATATATCCGAATTGCCGAAATACGTCAAACCATTCTTCTAATTGATGAAACGACAAAACATCAAATCCTTTCTAGGGTTAATATTACTTTATTATTATAGTGGTAATTTACGCTTTTTGAAACAACAAAATTTTGTTAACAATATAAATCAGTCCTTAGTTGTAAGGCTCTATGAATGAAATTGAGCAATATGGTGATTCAATATTTTAATTGATTCACGTAAAAATGCCAACACCTCGAGTATATAACTCAAGACATTGGCATTTATTTTTAATGATATATGGTAAAACGAGACCTAATCATATTACATATTATAAACGGTCTTCTAATTCTTTTTTCTTATCTTCATATCCTGGTTTACCTAATAATGCAAACATGTTTTGTTTATACGCTTCAACACCAGGTTGGTTGAATGGGTTAACACCTAATTGATAGCCGCTCATCGCACAAGCAAGTTCAAAGAAGTAAACAACATAACCGAAAGTTTCTTCATCTAATTGAGGGATGTTAACTACAATATTAGGAACGCCACCGTCAGTGTGTGCTAATAATGTACCTTCGAAGGCTTTCGTATTCACTTCATCAATTGTTTTACCTGCTAAGTAATTTAATCCATCTAGATCATCGCTATCCTTTTCAATTGTAATATCATGTTTCGGATGATTGACTTTCACAACTGTTTCGAATAAGAAACGACGTCCCTCTTGAACATATTGTCCTAATGAATGTAAATCTGTTGTGTAATTGGCACTTGAAGGATAGATACCTTTGAAATCTTTACCTTCAGATTCACCGTATAATTGTTTCCACCATTCATTGAAATATTGCATAGAAGGCTCATAGTTAATTAACATTTCAGTTGTATAGCCTTTGCTATATAAGATATTACGAATAGTTGCATACTGGTACGCAATGTTTTGGTCTAAATCTTCTGATGATAATTCTTCACGAGCTTTAGCTGCACCAATCATAATGGACTCAATATTGATACCTGCTGTTGCAATTGGTAATAGACCTACTGCAGTTAATACAGAATATCTTCCACCTACATCATCAGGCACAATAAATGTTTCATAGCCTTCATTATCTGCTAATTGTTTCAATGCGCCTTTTGATTTGTCAGTAGTCGCAAAAATACGTTTCTTAGCTTCATCTTTACCATATTTATCTTCAACTAATTGTTTAAACAATCTGAAAGCAACTGCAGGTTCTGTAGTTGTACCAGATTTAGAAATTACATTTACTGAGAAATCTTTATCTGCTAAATAGTGAACTAATTCTTGTGTATAGCTTGAAGATAAATGATTTCCTACAAAAACAATTTCAGGATATTCAGTACTTGTTCTAAATGAAGAAGTTAACATTTCGATTGCTGCACGTGCCCCTAAATATGAACCCCCAATTCCAATCACTACAAGCACATCAGAATTTGATTTAATACGTTTAGATGCTTCCACAATTCTTGAAAATTCTTCTTTATCATAATCAACTGGTAAATCTAACCAACCTAAGAAGTCGTTACCTGCACCAGTGCCTTTATGGATAGTATGATGAATCGTTTTAACGATATCTTTTTGTTGTTCTAATTCATGTTTGTCGAAAAATTCTAAAGTTTTACCATAATCTAATTGAATATGAGTCATCTTATTGCCTCCTATGTTATGTACTAAATTAATTTTACTAAGTTTGTATGTGCTATTCAATTCACAAGTTTAACTCTTCTATTGAAAAGTGAGTTTTCTGTGACTTTTATCACAAAATATAATTAAACAATCTGTTCTTTCGCTAGCTTTCTATTAATATATTATTCATTTTACAGAATTTTTAAATATATCAAAAACACTATTATATCGAACTTTAATCATTATAGAGAAAAGCAACCAGATTTTTAATTTTGAATATTTATGTAATAAAATGGTTTTATTTTCATTAACAATCTGCTATGATGTAGCCATATTAAAATTCTGAAAATCATTTGAGGTGTAAACTTATGAAAGAAAAAATCGTTTTAGCCTATTCAGGCGGTTTAGATACAAGCGTTGCGGTACAATGGCTTATTGATAAGGGTTACGATGTTGTTGCATGTTGCCTAGACGTGGGAGAAGGAAAAGACTTAGACGTGGTATACCAAAAAGCGTTAGATATGGGTGCAATTGAATGTCACATTATCGATGCAACTCAAGAATTTAGCGATGATTATGTGAGCTATGCAATTAAAGGGAATTTAATGTATGAAAATGCATATCCATTAGTTTCTGCACTTTCTCGTCCATTAATCGCCAAAAAGTTAGTAGAAATAGCTGAAAAAACAAATTCTGTAGGTATTGCACATGGTTGTACAGGTAAAGGAAATGACCAAGTACGCTTTGAAGTGGCAATCAAAGCATTAAATCCTAACTTAAAAGCTTTTGCCCCAGTTCGTGAATGGGCTTGGAGTAGAGAAGAAGAAATTGATTATGCGATTCAACACAATATCCCTGTATCAATTAATCACGATTCACCTTACTCTATCGACCAAAATTTATGGGGAAGAGCAAATGAATGTGGTATTTTAGAAGATCCTTATGCTGCCCCGCCTGAAGACGCATTTGACTTAACAACACCTCTTGAAGAGACACCAGATGAGGCTGACGAAATTATCATTTCATTTAAACAAGGTATTCCAGTTCAAATCGATGGAAAAGCTTATCAACTCGATGACCTTATCTTGTACTTAAATGATCTTGCCGGAAAACATGGTATAGGAAGAATTGACCATGTTGAGAATAGAATGGTAGGTATTAAATCTAGAGAAATTTATGAAACACCAGGCGCGGAAGTATTACTTAAAGCGCATAAAGCATTGGAAACCATTACGTTAACGAAAGATGTAGCACATTTTAAACCTGTTATTGAAAAACAATTTTCAGAGCAAATATATAACGGGCTATGGTTCTCACCTCTTACAGATAGTCTAAAACTCTTTATAGATAGCACACAGCAGTATGTTGAAGGTGATGTGAGAGTTAAATTATTTAAAGGCAATGCTATCGTTAATGGTAGACAGTCTCCATATACTTTATATGATGAAAAACTTGCGACATACACTAAAGAAGATGCATTTAATCAAGAAGCAGCTGTTGGCTTTATCGACATCTATGGATTACCAACACAGGTCAATGCGATGTTACATGGAGGTTATAGTAATGAGCAATAAAGCTTGGGGAGGTAGATTTGAAGCGCAACCTGAAGATTGGGTTGATGACTTTAATGCTTCAATAGATTTTGATAAAAATCTAATCAATCAAGATGTACAAGGCAGTATTGCACATGCAACGATGCTCGCGAATCAAAATATTATTTCACAAGATGAAGCAGAGGCAATTATTAAAGGGTTAAAAGAAATTCAAAAAGATTTCAATGAAGGTCATATTGAATTCAAAGCTTCTTTAGAAGATATACATCTAAATATTGAACATGAATTAATCCAACGTATCGGTGAAGCTGGAGGTAAATTGCACACCGGACGTAGTAGAAATGATCAAGTGGCAACAGATATGCATTTATACACGAAAGCACAAGTCCAACATATTATTGAGCTCATTGAATCCTTCCAGCATACGATTGTCAATCTGGCTGACCAACATGTTGAGACGATTATGCCTGGATATACACATCTTCAACGCGCACAACCTATTTCATTTGCACATCACGTATTGACTTACTTCTGGATGTTAGAGCGTGATAAAGGCCGTTTTGAAGATAGTCTGAAACGTATCGATATTTCCCCATTAGGCGCTGCAGCTTTAAGTGGGACAACACATCCGATTGATAGACATGAAACTCAAGATTTATTAGGCTTTGCGCATATATATGAAAATAGTCTAGACGCAGTAAGCGACCGTGATTACATCGTAGAAACATTGCATAATATTTCGCTTACCATGGTTCACCTTTCTCGTTTTGCCGAAGAAATCATTTTCTGGTCAACCGATGAAGCAAAATTCATTACCCTATCAGATTCATTTTCAACTGGATCATCAATTATGCCTCAAAAGAAAAACCCAGACATGGCTGAACTCATCAGAGGTAAAGTTGGTCGAACGACTGGTCACTTAATGAGCATGTTGGTTACACTCAAAGGGCTACCTCTCGCATATAACAAAGATATGCAAGAAGATAAAGAAGGTCTATTTGATGCAATTCACACAATTAAAGGTTCTTTACGTATATTTGAAGGTATGGTTGCTTCAATGACAGTTAACACAGATCGACTTAGTGAAACTGTGAAGAAAGACTTTTCTAATGCAACAGAACTTGCAGATTACTTAGTAAGCAAGCATGTGCCTTTCAGAACAGCTCATGAAATCGTTGGAAAGATTGTTCTAGATTGTATTCATCAAGGGATTTACCTTCTAGATGTACCTTTATCTGAATATAAATCTCATCATTCGAGTATAGAAGAAGATATTTACGACTACTTAACTCCGGAAAATTGCTTAAAACGTCGTAAAAGTTATGGATCAACAGGACAAGAATCTGTAAAACATCAATTAGAGGTAGCTAAATCTTTACTAGCTAAATCATAATTAGTAAGTATAAGAACACAAATGTAAATATTAAACACCTAAATGATACAGTTTATTGAGATTACTTTAATAAATTTTGAAGTTACTAAATTTTAAATTAATATATTGTAAAATCGCCTTTCATCCTTTCAAATTATTGTAATTTTAAGATATCACTTTAATTTGAAAGGATGTTTTTATGTTCAAATCTAAAAAAGTTATTTTCACAAGTTTGACTGCTTTATCGATTGGTCTAGCTAGTGTAAGTGCACCAACTTTTGCCAATGAAACTGGGTTAAAAGGAAACCAAAACACTTCTATCCATTCAAAAAGCACATCTACTCAAACTCAACAGTCAGCAACACATCAAACATCGAACACTACAACACAATCCAGCAAAAATCAAAATTCTCAACACCCTCAGTTTAAACGACAACCAGAAGCTGATTCTGTAAGTGGTAAAACAAATGATAAGCACAAAAAATGGGCTAAAAATTTAACTGGAGAAAAATTCACTACCATCGCGCATAGAGGTGCAAGTGGATATGCCCCTGAACATACATTTCAATCCTATGATAAAAGCCATAACGAATTAGGCGCGTCATACATAGAAATTGATTTACAGCGAACAAAGGACGGTCATTTGGTCGCCATGCACGATGAGACTGTAGACCGTACCACTAATGGTCATGGTCGAGTAGATCATTATACTTTGAAACAATTGAAAAAGTTAGATGCCGGAAGTTGGTTTAACAAAGCACATCCTGAATATGCGAATAAAAAATATAAAAATGCAAAAGTACCTACATTAGATGAAATTTTAAATAGATATGGTAAAAATGCGAACTACTATATTGAAACAAAATCACCTAATGTTTATCCAGGTATGGAGAAACAATTACTTAATACTTTAAATCAACATGGTATGCTTTCTAATCATTCATTAAAAAATGGTCACGTGATGTTGCAGTCATTTTCTGGAGATAGCTTACAAAAGTTACATCAAATGAACTCACATGTCCCACTCATCAGATTGATGAATAAATTTGAATTATTAAATGCCTCAGAACAAGATTTAAAAGCAATTAAGTCTTATGCGATTGGCGTAGGTCCAGAATATACAGATTTAAATATTAAAAACTCTCGACACCTTAAAGATTTAGGATTCTTAGTGCACCCTTATACAGTTAACGACGTAAATGATATGAGACGATTAAATCAGTATGGCGTCGATGGTGTCTTCACAAATTATGCGGATCAATATAAAGCAGTTTCAAAAACACAACAATAATGAATATAAAAAAAGACTTTGTGATTAGCTTGAATTGCTTCACAAAGTCTTTTTATAATTGATTCTTATTATGCCCAACCGCGGTAACGTGCAGCTTCTGCCGTACGCTTAATACCAACAATATAAGCAGCAAGTCTCATATCAATTTTTCTATTTTGAGATAATTCATAAATTGTATCGAATGCAGTAACTAATTTATCACGTAATTTTTCATTTACTTCTTCTTCTGTCCAATAATAACCTTGGTTATTTTGAACCCATTCAAAGTAAGAAACTGTTACACCGCCAGCACTTGCAAGTACGTCAGGTACAAGTAAAATGCCACGCTCAGTTAAAATACGTGTTGCTTCAGGCGTCGTTGGTCCATTTGCCGCTTCAACGACAATGTCAGCTTTAATATCATGCGCATTATCTTCTGTAATTTGGTTAGAGATCGCAGCTGGCACTAAAATATCACAATCTAATTCAAATAATTCTTGGTTAGAAATTGTATCTTCAAATAAGTTTGTTACTGTACCGAAGCTATCGCGACGATCTAATAAGTAATCTATATCTAAACCATTAGGGTCATGTAATGCACCATAAGCGTCACTAATGCCAACAACTTTGGCACCTAAGTCATATAAAAATTTAGCTAAGAAACTACCAGCATTACCAAAACCTTGAATCACTACTTTAGCATCTTTAACATTCATACCTCTACGTTTAGCCGCTTGCTCAATTGCGATAACAACACCTAATGCTGTTGAACGGTCGCGTCCTTGAGAACCACCTAATACGATAGGTTTACCTGTGATGAATCCTGGTGAGTTGAATTTATCAAGTGCACTGTACTCATCCATCATCCATGCCATAATTTGTGAATTAGTAAATACATCAGGTGCTGGAATATCTTTATTTGGTCCAACGAATTGAGAAATAGCTCTTACATAACCACGAGATAAACGTTCAACCTCATGAATACTCATTTGACGTGGGTCACAAACGATACCACCCTTACCGCCACCATATGGTAAGTCAACAATACCGCATTTTAAAGTCATCCACATAGATAATGCTTTAACATCTTCTTCATCAACTTCCGGATGGAAACGTACCCCACCTTTAGTAGGACCGACAGCGTCATTGTGTTGCGCACGGTAACCAGTAAATGTTTTAACGGTACCATCATCCATACGCACTGGAATGCGAACTTGTAAAAATCTTAATGGTTCTTTAATAAGATCGTACATTCCGTCGTCAAATCCCAATTTGTGTAATGCCTCTTTAATAATTCCTTGTGTGGAAGTCACTAAATTATTATTCTCAGTCATGATCCTATTCGCCTCTTTTTTAACTAATGATTTCGCTTTCAAATGTTATTGTAACACAAGTATACGCTTTTTAAAGAGTTTACAAAGCGAATGTTACAACTTTTTGAACTTATTCAAACACACTTTTAATCTTCTCTATCGCTAAGTCTAATTCCTCTTTAGTAATTACTAATGGTGGTGCAAATCTAATCACCGTATCATGTGTTTCTTTACACAATAAACCTTTTTCTTTCAAAGCTTCACAGTATGGTCTAGCATTTTCATGAAGTTCAATACCAATGAATAAACCTCGACCACGAACTTCTTTAATAGAAGGATGTTCAATTTTTTGTAATTCAGATTTGAAATACTCCCCTAATTCTAATGAACGACCTGGTAAATCTTCATCAACAATGACATCTAATGCTGCAATTGAAACGGCACATGCGAGTGGATTTCCACCAAATGTTGAGCCATGAGACCCAGGTGTAAACACATCTAGTACCTCATTATCAGCTAAGACAACTGAAATAGGAAGTACGCCACCGCCCAATGCTTTACCTAGTATATAAACGTCTGGTTTAACATTGTCCCAATCTGTAGCGAATAATTTACCTGAACGGCCTAACCCTGCTTGAATCTCATCTGCAATAAATAAAATATTATGCGCATCACATAATTCTCTAATTGCCTTAAGATAGCCTTCTGGTGGTACATTAATGCCTGCTTCACCTTGAATAGGCTCTACCAAGACAGCAGCAGTGTTCTCATTAATCGCTGCTTTAAGTTTATCTACATCACCAAAATCAACTTTACGGAAGCCATCCAATAATGGGCCATAGCCACGTTGGTATTCCGCTTCAGATGACAATGATACAGGCGCCATTGTACGTCCATGGAAATTACCATTAAACGCAATAATCTCTGCTTTGTTAGGTTCAATGCCCTTAACATCGTATGCCCAACGTCGTGCAGCTTTAAGTGCAGTTTCAACTGCTTCAGCCCCTGTATTCATCGGAAGTGCTTTATCTTTGCCTGCTAATTTACAAATTTTTTCATACCATAAACCCAAGTTATCACTGTGAAATGCACGCGATACTAATGTGACTTTATCTGCTTGATCTTTCAATGCTTGTATAATTTTCGGATGACGATGCCCTTGATTCACCGCCGAATAAGCTGAAAGCATGTCCATATATTGATTGCCTTCTGGGTCTTTAACCCATACACCCTCTGCTTCTGAAATAACAATTGGAAGTGGTACGTAGTTCTGTGCCCCATAGTGGTTTGTTAATTCAATAATTTCTTCAGATTTAGTCATAATATCTCCCCTTTGTTTTAAAATAATGAAAACGTATTACCAATATCATAACTTATTTCTTACGGCTCTCATACTTATTTTTGATTGAAAATGAAAATCCAACAAACACTGTGTCAAAGGCATTCTTCACAACAATATTTTAGAGTTAGAAAAAGTATATTTTATTTATGAAAGCCCTTACAAGTATAATGACACAACTCTGTTACAATTTACAAGCAAAACTTTCTATAATTTCACAATTTTTAAAATACAGTTTGCAATATTTTGGTATAAAAAATAATCCAAGCCCTACATGTTAAAAGTAGAACTTGGATTAAACTTATTTCCTATTTGTCTTTACGTGGTAATGGATAAAATCCTTCATTGAATTGTTGCCATAAATTTGGTGGTAGATGATGCTTATCTTCTCTATTAGGATCGAATTCGTTAATAATTTCATCTTCACGACCGTCTTTAATTTTACCAACGAAGTCATAGTCAAGTAAGATTTCTCGTCCTAATGCAACTAATTCTACACCCACGTCATTGACAGCATGTAACGCATCATCAGGTGTAAATACTGAACCTATACCCACAAGCGGCATACGACCATTAATCCAATGATGGATAAGTTTAAGACGATTTTCTCCTTTATATTTACCTTCACGTGTTTCAGAATCAATATCCATGATGGATACATGAATATAATCTAGTGGTTCATTAGCGATTTGGTTAATTAATTGTTCAGTGATTTCCATTGAAATGCCTGGTGATTCAACTTCTTCTGGTGATAATCTATAGCCGATAATAAAATCATCAGAAGCGTATTCTTTCTTAGCTTTAACAACTTCATTAATTACAGCCATTGGGAATTTGAGGTTATCAGCCCATACATCGTTTCTTCTATTATAATAAGGAGAAACAAACTGATGAATAAGATAGTGGTTAGCACCATGAATTTCCACACCATCAAACCCTGCTTCAATTACTCTACGTGTAGCTTCACCAAAATCTTTAATAGTTTGTTCGATTTCATCTGATGTCATTTCACGTGCATCATGAGCTTCTTCTTGTCCAAAACTTTTAAGTGTCATAGGACTTGGAGCTACAACATCACCTTGAGGTGTTAAGTTAGGTAGTGATTGTGCGCCACCATGATGAATTTGAACGAGCGCTTTAGCACCATTTTTCTTCATTGCTTGTGCAAGTGTTTTTAATCCTTCTATATCTGAATCATGCGCAACTGATGGCTGTCCTGGAAAAGCTTTTCCTACATCGTTAATATTACTTGCTGCATTGATAGCTAAACCGACATCTTTAGAGCGCTTCTCAATATAAGGTACTTCCACATCAGAAATCGTACCATCATCATTTGATGAAATATGGGTTAACGGAGCTAAAACAAATCGATTTCGTAACTCTACGCCATTTGGTAAAACGACTGGTTCGAATAAAGGTTCATATTTACTATTCATGTTATTGATACTCTCCTTATTTTAATGCTGTCATGAATATATCATGTAAGTTTCATACAACCCTAATTATTTGCTTGCACGTGCATATAAAACTAGCCAATACAAAAAGATGAGTTACAATAGCATACTTCCTATTGTTAAGCCCCTTTGTCGCGGGCATGACATGAGAGAAATACGGAAATATCATTTCGTAAAATGATTTTCGTTATCTCCCCATCTCCCTAAATATAAGAAAAAACGATAACCTTCACGAGATAATGTCGTAAAGATTATCGTTATTATGTGATTACTTGCCCTTCGCAAGCTTCATCACATATGGCACGAATGTACAGTCATTCAGTCATTACGAATCGCACGTTTTGACTGTTTGATCCAGACCGGTAAGCGTTCTTCAAGTGTTTGAAACCCATACTTTTCCGTCTCTCTTATTTCATCTAAGACTGACTGCTTTTCTTTTTTACGTTCATAATTTTTAAAGTAATCATTATCCTTTAAAGACAAGTTCAGTTTACCTTCTTCATCGATTGATAAAATTTTAGCTTTAACAACTTGCCCTTCAGATAGAAATTTCTTCAAGTTATGGACATAATCATCCATGATTTCAGAGATATGGATAAGTCCTTCAGTATGGTCAGGGGTCTCAACAAATGCGCCATACGGTTGAATACCAGTCACACGTACCTTGATATGTTGACCTACTTTGTAGTGATTATTCAACGTGATAACCCCTTATTTCGATTTTTCTTAACACACATATCATAGCATAAATCATTTTTTTGGACTAACTAAAACGATAATAAATTTCAATTATTCTAAAAATTATTGTGCGAAACGTAATGCTACCCTACTCGACTTCTAAGATTAACCAAAATAAAAAAGCTTTAAGTCGCATGGTTTGTATCGACACATTACAACTTAAAGCTCAAACGTTTATCTTTTAAATTTATTCTTCAACATCAATTGATTCGATAACCACGTCATAAACTGGTTTATCTTGTGCACCAACTTTTGTATTCGCAATATCTTCTAAAGTAGATTCACCATCAATTAATTGACCAAATACAGTATGTTTTTGATCTAACCAAGGTGTACCGCCCTTTTCACCATAAGCTTCCACAATTGGTTGTGGCCAGCCACCGTCAAGTAATTGATTTAACATATTTTCAGGAACTTCTTTCATTTGAACGACAAAGAATTGAGAACCATTTGTATTAGGTCCAGCGTTTGCCATAGAAAGTGCCCCATATAAATTGAATGCTTCTAATGAAAATTCGTCTTCGAAAGCACCACCATAGATACTTTCACCGCCCATACCTGTAGCTGTTGGGTCACCACCTTGAACCATGAAATCATTGATTACTCTGTGGAATGTCACACCATCATAGTATCCATTTTTAGAATGTGTAACAAAATTTTCAACTGTTTTAGGTGCAATGTCTGGGAATAACTTAAATGTCATGTCACCTTTGTTCGTATGCATGACAACTTTAATTTCATTATCTTGAATCTCTTTATTTAACTGAGGATAGTTCGTCATTTAAATTCTCCATTCGTGTTATGATATATGCATATATTAACACATTTGAAAGGTAGGAATATAGCATGTTATATCGATTTGCTTACAAGACAGGAAGCTACGGTGTGAGTATTAAAGAAGATGATGGGGATCAAGTCTTAGTCCAAGTGGAACAAGTGATTAAACATCCTAAACAAGGTGATTTGCACAATCCAAATGAAACTGAAGGTGTCTTCTTCCATGAACGCAAAGCACTAAGTCACTTCGAAAAACGTTACGCCAAACGTTCACAACTGAGAGAATTCAACGTTGAAGAAATGAACTATGAAGATTCACTTCAACAAGCCATTACAAATTTAGAACACCAATTAGAAGAAGACGATTCTGAACATGCACGTCTATCACTTAAAAATTTAAACGCGCTTAAAGAAGATTATTCAATTCAATATAAAAGAAAATTCACTTAAAAATCATATTAAAATAACATCAATAGACATGAATTTATAAAAATTTTTACCCAAATTTTGACGTGTTTCTTCTTATTTAACAGTCCTTTAAAATCAATGCCTATAAGCGTTGACGAGGTTTTTCAGAAGAAGTTCATTCATGTATAATGTTATTCATAAATATATTTTAAAGGAGGACAACATAGTGAGTTGGTTACATATTGCGGTACTCCTACCGTTAATATTTGCACTCATTATTCCTATCCTATATCGATTCGTTAAACGTATACACTTAGGATGGTTTGTATTACCTGTCCCAATTGTCTTATTTATTTATTTTATTTCTTTAATTTCAATAACAATGTCAGGTAATACCGTAATGAAAACCTTAAATTGGATGCCACATTTTGGAATGAACTTCAATTTGTATGTGGACGGTCTCGGACTGTTGTTTAGTTTACTCATCACAGGTATAGGTAGCTTAGTTGTTTTATATTCTATTGGCTATTTAAGTAAATCTGAGCAACTCGGGAATTTTTATTGTTATTTATTACTATTTATGGGCGCAATGTTAGGAGTTGTACTCTCTGATAACTTAATTATTTTATATCTATTTTGGGAGTTAACTTCATTTTCTAGCTTTTTACTTATTTCATTTTGGAGAGAGAAGAAAGCTTCTATATATGGTGCGCAAAAGTCACTTATCTTAACAGTGTTAGGTGGACTTAGTTTATTAGGAGGTATCATCCTCTTATCTTTAGCTGCAGATACATTCAGCATTCAAACAATGATTGAAAAAGCGAGCGAGATTCAAAACAGTCCATACTTTATCTTAGCAATGGTACTTGTTATGATTGGCGCATTTACAAAATCGGCTCAAGTCCCATTTTACATATGGTTACCTGATGCAATGGAAGCACCTACCCCAGTAAGTGCCTACTTACACTCTGCGACAATGGTTAAAGCAGGTCTTTATTTAGTAGCAAGAATAACACCTATCTTTGCAATCTCTGAAGGTTGGGTGTGGACCATCACTTTAGTAGGACTAATCACACTATTTTGGGCATCGCTGAATGCAACGAAACAACAGGATTTAAAAGGAATCCTAGCGTTTTCAACTGTGTCTCAACTCGGTATGATTATGTCAATGTTAGGTATTGGTGCTGTGAGTTACCATTATCAAGGTGCTGATAGTCAGCTGTATGTTGCAGGTTTTGTCGCTGCAATTTTCCATTTAATTAATCATGCTACATTTAAAGGTGCATTGTTTATGATTACTGGTGGTGTAGATCACGCTACAGGTACTCGTAACGTTAAGAAATTAGGTGGATTACTTACAATCATGCCAATTTCATTCACGATGACTATCATCACCGCATTAAGTATGGCTGGTGTGCCACCATTTAATGGTTTCTTATCTAAAGAGAAGTTTTTAGAGGCTATGATTGACGTTACTCATGCAGATTTAATGAGCTTAAACACATTAGGTATTATTTTCCCAATTATTGCGATAGTAGGAAGTATATTTACCTTTGTTTATTCTATTAAATTTATTATGCATATATTCTTTGGGAAATATAAACCTGACAGTTTACCGAAATCTGCACATGAATCATCGATGTTAATGCTTTTATCTCCAATTATTTTAACTATATTAGTGGTGGTATTTGGACTTTTCCCAAGCATATTAACTCAATCAATTATTGAACCTGCAACACAAGCAGTAAGTCAAACAACTGGAATCACTGCTGAATTCCATCTTTTCCATGGAATTACGCCGGCATTTATCTCTACTTTAGTCATCTATGTGGTCGGTATTTTACTTATTCTTACGTTTAGTTATTGGGTTCGGTTACTCGAAGCACAACCTAATCAACTTAAGTTTAACTATTGGTATGACACGACAGGTCGTGTAGTTCCAGGCTATTCTGAAAATATGACAAATAGCTATGTTACAGGTTTTTCTAGAAATAATTTAGTCATTATTTTTGGCATCTTAATACTACTTACATTCGTAACCTTATTAAGTGTGCCATTTCACATTACCTTTAAAGATGTAAGTCAGCTTCGTATATTTGAAGGTGGCATCGTGATATTCTTACTTATTGCCTCATTCTTGATTATATTTGCGAAATCACGCTTATTTAGCATTATTATGTTGAGTGCAGTCGGTTATGCAATATCTGTATTATTTATATTCTTTAAAGCACCGGATTTAGCCTTAACTCAGTTTGTAGTTGAGTCTATCTCAACAGCTTTATTCTTATTATGCTTTTATCATTTACCTAACCTTAACCGCTACAATGAAAAGCCTGCATTTAAAGTTACGAATGCTTTGATTTCTATTGGCGTAGGTTTAGTAGTCATTATTTTAGGTTTAATCGGTTATGGAAATAGACATTTTGGTTCTATCACGAAGTATTATCAAGATCATGTTTACGATTTAGCACACGGCAAAAATATGGTGAACGTTATTCTTGTTGACTTCCGTGGCATGGATACATTATTCGAATCATCTGTCTTAGGTATCGCCGGTTTAGGTGTATATACAATGATTAAGTTACGCCTTAAACAGAAAAATCAATCAAGCGAGGTGACTGACCATGAATAGACAAAAGAATAACTTAATGTTTCAATACGCAGCTATCGTCATTTTCTTCATGGTCATCATCTTTGGATTCTCACTATTTCTAGCTGGGCACTATACACCCGGAGGAGGATTCGTCGGAGGTTTATTATTTGCGAGTGCACTTTTAGTCATTACAATCGCTTTCGATGTTAAAACAATGCGTAAAGTCTTCCCGTTAGATTTTAAAATTCTAATAGGTGTAGGTTTGTTATTCTGCGTAGGCACACCGATTGCCAGTTGGTTCATGTCAAAAAACTTTTTCACACATGTCACTTTTGACATTCCGTTACCCCTTCTTGAACCTATGCATATGACGACTGCGATGTTCTTCGACTTTGGGGTACTTTGTGCAGTAGTAGGAACTGTAATGACAATTATTATTTCGATTGGAGAGAACGAATAGTGGAAATTATCATGATATTTGTTAGTGGTATTCTCACAGCAATTAGTGTCTATCTCGTTTTGTCTAAAAGTTTGATACGAATTATTATGGGGACTACGCTACTAACACACGCTGCAAATTTATTTTTAATTACTATGGGCGGTTTGAAACATGGTACGGTTCCTATCTATGAAAAAGGAACTCCGAGCTATGTCGATCCTATCCCACAAGCACTAATTTTAACTGCTATCGTTATCGCATTTGCTACAACAGCATTTTTCTTAGTTCTTGCCTTTAGAACTTATAAAGAACTAGGTACAGATAACGTTGAACGTATGAAAGGAGCGCCGGAAGATGACAGAGAGTAACTTGCTCGTTTTAACCCTTGTGATACCTATTCTAACTGCAATTTTACTCATCTTTATTGGAAAGCGCCCGATAATCAAGCGTTATGTTGCACTGATTGGTTCAGCACTCACACTCATTGTGGCGATCATTAATTTAAGAAATGTATTACACGATGGTCCTTTGAAAGTAGAATTAGGTTCATGGAAAGCACCTTACAGCATTGTGTTTGTATTAGATGTGTTTAGTGCTTTACTTATCATCACAAGTATTATTATTACGATTTTAATTATTTTATATTCATATCGTTCCATTGGTATAGATCGAGAACGCTATTACTATTACTTTTCTATCATGTTTATGTTAATCGGTATTATCGGTGCATTTACGACTGGTGATATCTTTAACATGTTTGTATTCTTTGAAGTCTTTTTAATGTCTTCATATTGTTTATTAGTTATCGGTACCACGAAAATCCAACTCCAAGAAACAATCAAATATATATTAGTGAATGTCGTATCGTCATCATTCTTTGTTATGGGTGTCGCGGTACTTTATTCAGTAGTTGGTACTTTAAACTTAGCACATATTAGTGAAAGATTATCTAATCTATCTGTTCACGATAGTGGTCTCGTCAATATCGTCTTTATCTTATTTATTTTCGTCTTTGCCACTAAAGCTGGTGTATTCCCTATGTATGTATGGTTACCAGGTGCGTATTATGCCCCACCTGTTGCTATTATTACATTCTTTGGTGCACTACTTACCAAAGTGGGTGTATACGCCATTGCAAGAACATTGAGTTTATTCTTCAATAGTACGGTTAGCTTTTCACACTATGTGATTCTTTTCTTAGCGTTAATGACAATCATTTTCGGATGTGTAGGCGCAATAGCCTATTACGATACGAAGAAGATTATTCTTTACAATATTATGATAGCGGTTGGCGTTATCTTAGTTGGCGTTGCCATGATGAACGAGGCAGGAATGATGGGCGCAATATACTATACGATTCACGATATGTTAGTTAAAGCTTCACTGTTCTTACTCATCGGAGTGATGTATAAGATTACGAAATCGACCGATTTACGCAAGTTTGGTGGTTTAATTCAAGGATATCCTATTTTAGGATGGACATTCTTTATCGCTGTATTGAGTCTTGCTGGTATACCACCGTTAAGTGGTTTTTACGGGAAATTTTATATTGTTCAGGCAACATTTGAAAAGGGATTCTACCTAAGCGGCATCATAGTCCTCCTATCTAGCTTAATTGTTCTATATTCAGTGATTCGAATCTTCCTTAAAGGCTTCTTCGGCGAGGCAAGAGGCTATGATACAACGCAGAAAGTGAAAGTCAAATACCTGACTACAATTGCAGTAGTATCGACAGTAATTACAGTCCTATTCGGATTATCGGCAGATGTACTGTTCCCTATCATTAAAGATGGCGCTGAAACATTTACTGATCCAAATATTTATATTCATAGCGTTTTAGGAGGTAAATAATATGGCCGCACAATTTATCGTAAACTTATTAGTCGCAATGATTTGGTTATTCGTTACAGACAGTTACACGTTAAATAACTTTGTATTGGGCTTCATCTTTGGCCTTGTTCTTGTCTACCTCCTACATCGTGTCATGCCAGGTCGATTCTACTTGGTAAGAGTGTATCGCATCATTATGTTAGTGCTCACATTTTTAAGTGAATTGATTAAGGCTAATTTTGATGTCCTGAAAATTATTTTAAAACCAAGTATTACGAATAAGCCAGGATTCTTCGTGTATGAAACAGACCTCAAGACAGATTGGCAAATCGTATTACTTTCAAATCTCATTACATTAACTCCAGGGACGGTAGTATTAGGTATCAGTGATGATCGCAAGAAAATCTATATCCATGCGATTGATTTTAGTACTAAGGAAGAAGAAGTAGAAAGTATCAAATCATCTCTAGAAAAGGTAGTAAGAAAGGTGGGTGAAAAATAATGACACATAATATATTTATCATAATTGCACTCATTATTGTCGTATTATCAATGTTAGCAATGCTCGTACGTGTCATTATAGGCCCTTCTTTAGCCGATCGTGTAGTTGCACTAGATGCGATTGGACTACAATTGATGGCAGTCATTGCCTTATTTAGTATTTTACTAAATATTAAATATATGATTGTAGTTATTTTAATGGTAGGTATACTCGCCTTTTTAGGGACGGCAGTCTTTTCTAAATTTATGGATGAAGGTAAGGTGATAAAGCATGATAGCAACGATCGTCACTAGTATTGCAATAATCTTTGTCGTACTAGGTGCTTTAATAAGTGCCTTTGCAGCCATAGGTTTATTACGATTAAAAGATGTATATTCTAGAGCACATGCTGCTGGTAAAGCGGCCACACTTGGTGCCATGTTCTTACTCTTCGGTTCTTTCTTATATTTCATTGGTACTGAAGGTTATGTCAATATGCAATTAATTATTGGAATTATCTTTGTCTTTATCACCGGTCCCCTTTCAAGTCATATGATTATGAAAGCAGCTTATAATATTCAAACACCTTATAGTAAAGAAACAAAAGTAGATGAAATAAAAGACGATATGAAGGATACGAAATTGTAGAATTCATGCGATATGGGGAGAGGGACAGAAATATAATTTAGCAAA
>NZ_KV827781.1:905190-957701 GCF_001836225.1 Staphylococcus sp. HMSC036D05
GGCTGAGACAATTAATTATGTCCCAGCCTCTACTTTTTTATGAAAATCTCCTATTTGATGATGCTACACAACATCTTTCTCTTAATTTGCAATTTAGTCGTATGTGCCTTACTTACCGATAATTATTTTGTACTCTTAGATGAAATATGATACTATTTAAATCGTAATTATTTCGATTTAACTTTTCAAAAAATAAAGGAGCGGTTTGAATGCATTGGACAATTATCGGTGGTGGTATTCATGGAACAACGGCAGCAATCAAATTAAGACACGAAGGTTTAGAAAAAGAGCAATTGACCATTATTGATCCTTATACAACTTTATGTGAACAATTTAATCAGTTCACCCAGCGTATTAGCATGCCTTTCTTGAGGTCACCATTCGTGCATCACATACATCCCCAACCCTTTCATCTCAAGCAATACGCAAAATTAAATCAATACACCTCAGCTTATTATGGTCCATACAAACGCCCACAGAGAGATATGTTTATGCATCATGTCCATGATTTAGTGCACCAGTACGAACTCAATGATTGTCACATTCAAGGTACCGTATCTAAATTAAACCGCCATAGAGGTAAGTGGCAAGTCCAATTAAAGAGTGGCAAGATGGTCACGACTGACTGTGTTGTGATTGCGAGTGGATGTAATCATAGACCTTTCATACCTGAACAATTTAAAGAGAATGCAAAAGCAACACATATCTTTGATTCTAATTACAATGCTGAAATAGACAATAAGACAAATCATGTTGTAGGTTCTGGTATATCTGCTGCACATTTAACTTTGAAATTATTAAACCATCAAAATAGCAATGACATCATACATCTTTGGCTTAATAAACAAATTGAAATACATGATTTCGATGCAGATCCAGGATGGTTGGGTCCTAAACGAATGAACCAATTATCAGCCATTTCATCATCTGAAGAACGTATGAAACTCATTGAGCAAGAACGCCATAAAGGGTCAATGCCTATGGAATTATTCTTACGTTTGAAGAAGCATGAACAAACCGGTAGATTACAGCTACATCATTCACCTATTGACGAAGTGCGTTCTAATCAAATTGTTTCTGAAGGTCACACCTATCCTTACCAACATATCCTACTTGCAACTGGATTTGTAAATCAATTAGGTGCTCAACAATTTGTGCGCGCTCTGATTCACGAAGAAGATGCCCCGCTAAATGAGTGTGGTTATCCATCATTAACGTATGATCTTGAGTGGCTACCACAATTATTTGTGATGGGCGGACTTGCTGATCTTGAATTAGGTCCCTTTGCTCGAAACATTATGGGTGGTAAAGAAGGTGCTGAACGTATTAGTAAAGCGTTAAGCCGTTTAAGTAAAAAGATATCGTAGTATAAAAAAGCGCGTCCTTAGATTGTAAACCAACATGTTTTTTAACAATCTAAGGACGCGCTTTATTTGTATAATATTTATTTGATTGGTTTGATGGCTATTGTGCCTCGCATAATGCTGATTAATTGATGATTGTCATCTTTTATTTCAACGTTCCATACTTGAGTTGACTGACCTTG
Organism: Staphylococcus sp. HMSC036D05; assembly: GCF_001836225.1. Taxonomy (NCBI): domain Bacteria; kingdom Bacillati; phylum Bacillota; class Bacilli; order Caryophanales; family Staphylococcaceae; genus Staphylococcus; species Staphylococcus sp. HMSC036D05. Next base: position 906,737 of record NZ_KV827781.1, read on the forward strand.
ATGCACAATCGTTGCAGTTGCAGTTACACGACCTTCTCTTGTAGAGCGTATATGATTCGCATTCATTTCTAAACCTAAAGGTATATATTGATTTGTATCTATTAAATTTGCTGCTCCCATAGAGCATGCTGTTTCACCTAAAGCTAGACTTGCCCCACCATGTAAATAACCGAAAGGCTGTTTTACCTTGTCAGTGACTGGCATAGAAATGACTACCTTGCCGTTGTCTTCATTTTCAATTCGCATTTCAAATGTCTCTAAAAGATTCGTCATGCTTTACACCTCATTTCATATTTTATAGTACCATAGCAGCTATCGTACCAAAAATCATTAGAGGTATATTATAGAATAAGAAGTTCGGCACACATGTGTCACGAATATGATCGTGTTGACCATCAATATTTAGCCCTGCCGTTGGACCTAATGTTGAATCACTAGCGGGTGAACCTGAATCACCTAATGCACTCGCAGTACCAATGAGCGCAATCAGTGCCATCGTATCAAGACCAATGGATGCACCAAACGGTATAAATAATGAAGCTATAATTGGAATGGTCGCAAATGAAGAACCAATGCCTAACGTAACGATAAGACCAATCACGTACATCATTATAATACTAATCAATTTATGATCACCTGTCAGACTCGTTAAACCTTTCACTAAGGTATCAATATCCCCTGTCGCATTCATCACGCCAGCAAATCCATTTGCCGTTAAAATAACTACACCAATGTAGGCCATTATTTTAATACCATCTACAAATTGTTCGTCTAATTCATACCACTTATATACTCTTGAAACAAAGAAGACAAGTACACCTGCAAGTGCACCAAATATCATAGAATCTGTAAATGTTTGAACTAAGAAAGTAGCTAATATCGCAATGACAGTCACGATTAACACATAAGGCTTTAATTCAGTCACTGTTTCACGATTGTTCACATTGCGTTGCTCGTAATCACGTGGCTTTCTATAAACGATAAGGCCTAATATCAGCCCTACAATATAACCCATTGATGGAATCAACATCGCTTTCCAAATCATGTTAAATTCAATTGGATGATGTGCCTTTTGGAAACCGCTTTGAATAATTTGTTGGAAAATTTGACCGAAACCATAAGGAAGTAGAACATATGGCCAACATAATCCGAAACCTATGACTAGACCGATGAGTCGTCTATCAATCCTTAAATCATTAAATAAACTAATTAATGGTGGTATAACAATTGGAATAAATGCGATATGTACTGGAATTAAGTTTTGACTCATAATACTCATTGCTAATAAGGCAATAATAATGATGACTTTCACTTTTATTCGGGAGAGCCTACTATTTTCAGAGTGAATACCTTCAATGATTTTACCGACTAAGTAATCAGTAATCCCACTATAAGAAATGAGTGCCGCAAATCCTCCTAATAAAGCATAACTCAATGCAACTTCTGCACCGTCTGTAATATTCTTTCCAAATACACTAATAACTTTCTCAACACTCATGCCAGAAATTAAACCACCCACAAGTGCACTGATAAATAAACTAATGACTACGTTTAATCTACATAGACATAACACAATCATTAGTATTACCGCTATGACAACTGCATTAACCATGACGCTCTCCATCCTTTATCACTCTATCGAACTAAAGTATTTATAATCTACATAGTAGCAATACATGATTTCAATGTCAATGTTAAAAGAGATCAGTCGCTTACGATTTCCCCCGTACAAAAATTCATAATTAAAATATAAACTTTGAAGGGAATTTTCCGTCATCCGACTAATCTCTAAATTTATATTGTTATCCATTTCTATGAGTGAATATATTTATTTATATTGCTGTTTCATCCATTCAATTACAGTAGGAATCATATAGCCTGTAGGTCCTTTAGGTCCTTTGAATGTAGCTCTGTTAATCGTAGCAGGTCCTGCAATATCAAAATGAATATGTGGCGTCTGACCACTAAAGTGAGTAATAAACGCTGCTGCAAATAATGCTTTACCATGCCCATTTGTGTGATTAACTAAATCCGCAACATCTGATTTCTTTATTAATTGCTTTTCCGTTTCTGTCATTGGTAATTCAAATACCTTTTCATCAACAGACCTTGCAGTATCTAACAAGCTGTTGATTTCATTTTCAGCGTGAGAGTGAAAGGCAGCTGCCTTATCTTCGCCAAGTGCTACTACTGCAGCTCCAGTTAATGTTGCAAAATCCAATATAAGATGAGGTTGGAATTGTGTGGCATAAAATACAGCATCTCCCAATACCATACGACCCTCAGCATCACTATTTAACATTTCAACTGTCTCACCATTTAATGCAGTAAACACATCATCAGGTTTCATAGAGGCTTCGTTAATCATATTCTCAGCAGAAGCAATAATTCCTACCACATTCACAGGTAAACGTAATTTCGCGATGCTATCTATCATACCTACGACATTCGCAGCCCCGCACATATCAAATTTCATTGTCTGCATACCCATCTTAGACTTTATACTATAGCCGCCTGAATCATATGTAATTCCCTTACCAACTAACGCAAGTGGCGCTTCGTCTTCCCTGCCACCATTATATGTCATCGTAATTAATCTTGGGCCATTTACAGAACCTTTACCTACCGCATGAAGGAGACCAAACCCTTCAGACACAATCGTTTCAGCATCTTTGATATCTACCGTAACTTCACTTTCTTTAAAATGTTTATCAATTTCTTCGGCAAAGTATTTCGGTGTCAAAATATTCGGCGGCATTTGACTCAATTCTCGCGCAAGATTAATAGACTGTCCGAGTTGCTGACCTTCTTGAATATAAGAATTTATATCTTCATGCGTTGTTTGAATACTAATATTTAGTTGATACGGTGCCTTTTTATCTGATTTATAATTATCGAATTGATAAATGGCTTGTTCACTTTGTAAGCCGAATGCTTTAGCAACTTCTGAAGGATGATTATATTTAGAGATAAACGTATCTAAGAGTAACTCTGCTTCATTGATATGTTCTGCCTTTATATATTGAAAAGTATGCCCCCATACCTTTAATAATTGTTGATATGACAGATTTTTTAAGTTACCTAATCCAACTGTTAACAAACGTTTAGGTTGGTTATTTATATAAAACATAGTTGAAGATACTTTTCCTACTGAACTGCCAATAATGTGATGCTGTTTTAACGTTTCAAGTTGGTCGGTCATTGATTCGTCATAGTATTTCACATCATTTAATTGATTAATATGATCTGGTAAACCAATCACAAGTGTTTCTATAGGTTGATTAGATTCTTTATTGATTTGAAAATTCATTATCTTCCTCCGTTCCACATAAGTGTATGTATATTGTGATATAAATATTAAAAAAACCTCCCGCTCATGAGCAGGAGGCAAAATACATAATATGTTAATATGACTTAGTTTAGAATTTACCTTTTTTGAAAGCTAAACCTATGCCACCAATTTTGAATACAGCACGTGTATCAATGACTTTCTTCATGAATGCAGCTTTTTTACCTGCAATATCTCTGCCATAAACGATACCTACACCATCATGAGAACCTAATGAGCAAACTGTACCACGGTTAACATAGTGGAAGTCTTCTTTAGCTTCACCGTTTAAGATATGTTTAATATTTTTAGCAACATGTTCACCTTGTTGCATCGCAATTTGTGCTGTAGTTGGTAATGGACGTTCTTCTCCTTCAGGAATAAACGCTGAACAGTCACCAATTACAAAGATATCGTCATGACCTTCGATAGTTAAATCTTGTTTGTTGATGATACGTCCACGTTTAACACCTTCAAATGATTCTTCCATTAAGTGGCTACCACGAACACCAGCAGTCCAAACTGAAGTACCAGCTTCTAATTGTTGTTTTTCTCCGTTTACTTCTACTACGAAACCTTTGTCGTTACAAGCAACGATTGGCGTAGCAATTTTAAATTCTACACCGCGGTCTTCTAAGAAGTTTACAGCATAGCTAACAAGTTCGTCAGAGAACATTGGTAACATTTTAGGTGCAGCCTCAACACAAGTAATTTTTACTTTGCTTTGGTCAATACCATATTTACTGCATAATTCTGGAATTCTTTCAGTTAATTCACCTAAAAATTCAATTCCAGTAAAGCCAGCTCCACCTACTAAGATTGCTAAATCTTTGTCATCTTTTTCTTTAGAAGCTGCATAGTTAGCAAATTTATCTTCAATGTGACGAGATAATTTACGAGAAGTTAAAACGTTCTCAATTTGGAAAGCATAGTCTTTCATACCATCAATGCCAAATGTTTCACTTACGAAACCTAATGCTACAACTAAAACATCGTAGTCGTATACACCTTTATCAGTTTCAACACGTTTAGCATTGCGATCAATTTTTGTTACTTCAGCCACAACAAAATTTACTTTATCTTGTTTTAAAGCACTTTCAACTGGATAAATTAAGTCTTCATAGTTGATAGTACCAGCAGAAGCTTCATGTAACCATGTTGATTCATAATGATATTCATTTTTGTTGATTAAAGTAATTTCTGCTTCATCAGAAGAAATTTCTTTTTGTAATTTAGTAACAGTTTGTAAACCAGCATAGCCGGCACCTAAAACTAATACTTTCTTACGATTTTGAGCCATCTCTAATTCACCTAAGCTTTCATAATATTTTAACCAAAATGAAGATTAAGGCTATAAACTTATGACAAAGTAAATTGCCTTATCATTATAGACTTCCTCGACATCTTAAATTATAACGTCTTTTAATCAGGCCAAATCTTTAGTTGTTCACACAAAAGACAATTTTTAATCCAACTATAATTTTATAGCTTTTACACTACATTTTCAAGTTACAACAAGCGAGATTGTGAAATTTTTAATTTAACGAATGCTTCCTAAAATGATTTGTAAATGTGTACCAATTTTAATTAAGAGACGATCCATTAAATTAACTATTATCCAAACAGTTACACACTGACTTATACCCTTTTAAACATTTTTAAAATACAAAAAAGCAACCTATCTAGGTTGCCTTAAAACAAAGTCATCGTATTTAATTTGTTATAGGATAATTAACATTGTTCAGGGTTTCCTGAAACTTTAGCTGTTTTAAATGAACTGCCACAACCACATGAAGCGATGGCATTCGGGTTATCGATTTGGAAACCGCCACCCATTAATGATTGTTTAAAATCAATTGTCGTACCATTTAAAACTGGTGCGTCATATTTATCTACGAGCACTTTAAGTCCATAATACTCTAACACTTCGTCATTATCGCCAGGTGTTTCTTCAGCAGACATACCGTATGTTAACCCAGTACATCCACCGCCATTTACTTTAATTTTTAAATAGCCATCTGACATACCATTACTTGCTAACATATCTTTCACTTCATAAGCTGCTGCTTCTGTTAAGATTACCGTTGGCATATTACTACCTCCCAAGATCATTCTCTCTGATAATAAAATTCTACTAAATCTATTCTAATATGATTTGCTTTTCTCATTAAAACATATTCGTAATATCATTTTCTTCAATATGTTTATAAATGTTATTTAATAAATCATCCGGTGTATCACCTTCAACGATATCACCATCGACAAGTGCATACAACCCACTAGAACATATCCCACAATTTTGTAGGCATCCGTATTCTAATACATCAACACCTGGATCATTTTCTAGTTTTTCGTAGACAATATCTCCGCCCTTTGCCATATTCGAGACACAAAATTCTACTAACGGGAACATAAGACACCTTCTTAATATTTATTAGTTCACATATTATAACAAAGTTACTGCCTCTATGACTATCCGTCAGCTTGACGATTTCTACAACCTACATTTTTACTATTTTTACAAATTAAATTGCATTCTACATTTGTTTGTAGTCATTTTGAAAAACCGATATAATAGTGTTACACATACATATTTACTTTAAAATTCAGGGGTTAAGTAAATATTACGAAAGTTATCTTTGATGTTAACGGGTACATGAAAGATATTTTTAAAAGGGTCTCAATAATTAATAAATAAAATATGTTGAATAAAGGGGTATAAGGTAATGAAAAACTTAGTATTACTAGGCGGGGGTTACGGTAATATGCGAATTATGTCACGTATTTTACCTAATTCAATTCCCGAGGGGTACAACGTGACGTTAGTTGATCGTATGCCATTCCACGGTTTAAAGCCTGAATTCTATGCATTGGCAGCAGGAACGAAATCCGACAAAGATGTGCGCATGCGCTTTCCTGATAATAACCAAATTAATACGGTTTATGGAGAAATAAATGACATCGATTTGGACGCACAAATTATCTCAGTAGGAAATTCAAAAATTGACTACGATGAACTTATTATAGGTCTTGGTTGTGAAGATAAATATCATAATGTACCAGGTGCAGAGGAATACACGCATAGTATTCAGACTTTGTCTAAATCTCGTGATACTTTCCATAGTATTAGTGAATTACCAAGTGGTGCTCGCGTAGGTATCGTTGGCGCAGGATTAAGTGGTATCGAATTAGCAAGTGAGCTACGTGAAAGTCGCTCAGATTTAGAAATCTTACTTTATGACAGAGGTCCACGTATTTTAAGAAATTTTCCTGAAAAGTTAAGTAAATACATATCAAATTGGTTCTCAAAACATAATGTTACTGTAGTACCGAATTCAATCATTGATCGCGTTGAACCAGGGAAAATTTATAATAATGGAGAACCAGAAAACATTGATTTAGTAGTATGGACTGCTGGTATCCAACCTGTTGAAGTAGTTAGAAATTTACCTATCGATATCAGTAATACCGGACGTGTCATTCTTAATCAATATCATCAAGTTCCAACATACAAAAATGTATACGTCGTAGGCGATTGTGCAGATCTTCCTCATGCACCAAGTGCTCAATTAGCTGAATATCAAGGCGATCAAATTGCTGATGTGCTCAAGAAACAGTGGAACAATGAACCACTTCCTGAAAAGATGCCTGAAATTAAAATTCAAGGTTTCTTAGGATCACTTGGGGACAAACAAGGTTTCGCGTACATTATGGATCGCACGGTGACTGGACGTTTAGCTTCCATACTAAAGTCCGGCGTATTATGGCTTTATAAATATCATAATGGTTAAACACCTTTATGAAGGCAAGTTCTATTTATTCTAGAACCTGCCTTCAATTTGTATATTCAATTAATTTTCAAAGTGAGCATCAATAAAACGAGTGACTTGCTTCGTTTGAATATAACCATCAGCGACATATTCATCGTTCATTGTCACTAAAGGGTAAAATAGCTCATCTTCATGAATTCTTTCAATAAACTGTTCATCATGATCCGTCAAATTCTCTTTATCTTTATTAATATCAATATAGGTGAACTCAAAATGATGTTCAGGAAACTTTCTTTTAAGTAATGGTTGTAACCACTCAAATGTATCTTTTGAGGTTGGTGCATTAACGCAACTCGCACACACCACGTCAGCGCCATACACAACAACACTAATTTTAGTCATCAAAATCCCCCATCTTGTTTTATAGATTTTTACTACTGAATCTATTATAATGAATAAATAATGATTATGAAATAAATGACTTGAAAGGAGACATGTCTCATGCCTACTGAGAATGCAACAATGTTCGATCAAGTAGCTGAAGTCATTGAACGCTTACGTCCATTTTTATTACGTGACGGCGGTGACTGTACACTCGTAGACGTCGAAGATGGTATTGTTAAATTACAACTACACGGCGCTTGTGGTACATGCCCAAGTTCTACAATCACATTAAAAGCTGGTATTGAACGCGCACTTCACGAAGAAGTTCCAGGCGTTATCGAAGTAGAACAAGTATTCTAATTCAATATATAAGAAACGCGATAAGTGCTCTAATGAGCGCTTATTTTTTATAACAAAAAAGCCAAACACTACTTTGTGAGGTATCCCCTGAAAGTTAGATTTTAATCAAACTTTTCAGAGACTCACCAATTTGGGTTAGTGTTTGGCTTCTTTTTAATCTTTATGCTTTTTTATCTTCTTTTTTCTCATGATGTTTTTGGTCTTTGTGTGTATCGCGTGGTGGTTTATTTTTAGAGTAATCTACTTTATGATTTTTTGGATCTTGACCTTTCATGTGTTTAGCAATTTGTTGATCTACGTAGACCCAACCTTTCCATCCAATATGGACAGCATCACTAATTACATACTTTTCATAATCTTTATTAGTCATATCGTAAATCTTACCACCATTATCGACAACGGTAGAGTGAATTTTTTTATAAACGCCTTCACGTCGATCTTTATCAATACCGATATGGTCATACCATCTACCATTGGATGGAATACTTACATATTGTACGTCTGCACCTGCTTCATGCAATGTTTGTACTAATAATTTTAAGTCATCGAATTCAGGAGAATTAATATTGAACTCATAATCACGTTTAACTTTACGTTTATTTTCTTTAATTAATTTCCAGTAAGGATCTCTAATATCAAAACGATTTGTTTTAGTATTTGCCTTACCGATATCAACCGCTTTATCTTTCATCTCATCCCATGATGCATCCTCTTTAGTAGCAGGTTTAACATGTGCTAATGGAGGTTGCTTGAATGAGAATAAAGATTTAATCGCTTCAATTTTAACAAGTTGATTTTCTTTGAATGCTGAAATGTAATTGCCTGAAACGTCTTCAGGATGTTTCGCTTGCTCTCTTAAATAAGGTTTGTTGTGAGCATGCGGGAATTGTAATAATCTTTGTGCATAACGTTTCTTTAAGTCAGCTGGCATATCCTTCTGATTGAACATTTGGTTGATTTGAGTTTGAGACATACGAGCATCAAAGTTTTGGTTTGTTAAACCATGGTTTGTAAACCATTGTGGAGAAATTATAAATGTTAATTTCTTACCTTTAAGTTGATCGTATTGAGATGCCAATTCAACAGCATTAATCAAATCTGTTGATCCACCTGTACCAAGTAAAAATGTTTGTTTGCTTGAATTGTGTTTATTCAAAGCAATTGCCGGATTAAATGGATCGTCTTTACCAAGTTCACTTGAACCAAAGATAGGATAATACTTATTTGACTCAAATAATTTATTTTGAATGAGCGTGCCTTTTAAAACTTGATCAGTTAGAGAAATTCTATTATCAGCTAGCGTTTTATTCGTTACTAGTCCTGTAAACCAACTGGCTGGTAAAAGAACAAAAATAATGAATATCACGCCACTGATTAAGATAGGTAAAAAAGGTTTAAATTTCATCGTAATTCTTCTAATGCTTCTACGATTTTATTTGGAGTTGCCCACTCATCTCTATCAAAGTCCATAATTGAAACTTCAATATCTAATTTATTTTGAATTTCCAAAAGTAAACCAACTGTTTGGAATGAATCAATAATTCCTTCTTCAAAGATTTCAACGTCTGGGTTTTCTTTTACAATATCATTTTCAGCAACTTCTGCTAATAAATCTAATACTTGATCTCTAAATTCCATAATTAATTACTCCTTTATTAAATAAATTTACCTGAGAAAATTAAGAATCCAAATGTTACAAAATGGAATGTAATAATGATACTTAGTGCGGTTGTAAATCCATTTTGCCAACGTGGTGGATGCTTTTTACGCCAACGTTCATAATAGCCATAACCAATGAACAATGCCGCATGGTATAAACCATATACAATGTAATAAACTTCAAGACCGTGCCATACACCCATGATAAAGAAGTTCAAGAAGAATGCCATATTAGACATTGCGAATTGGCTTTTCAATAACTTCTTACGAGACATATAGAATAATGATCTCATGTAAATGCAATCTCTAAACCAGAACGATAAAGTCATGTGCCATCTGTTCCAGAAATCTTTAATATTTCTAGCCTTGAATGGTTGATTAAAGTTCGGTGGCGTTTTAATTCCGTATAAATAACTTACTGCTATCGCAAATAAACTGTATCCTGCGAAATCGAAGAATAAATAGAAACTATACGCGTACATGTATAACCACATGTGCGTAAAGCCATGTAAGTTTAATTGTAACGGATTAACCGCATAAACTTGAATGAAATACGCAATAATGTATTTATATAAGAAACCTAACATAATCATGTGGATAGCTTTAAGAACAAGCTCTCTATATTCTTCACCTGTAGGTACCTTTTTATCGTCTTTAACAAAGCGTTTATAACGATCGATTGGTCCAGAAGAAATCGTTGGGAAGAATGAAATAAATTGAATTAACTTCCCTACTTTAATTTCTTTAATTGAACCATCACGAATTTCCATGATTAATTGAACACTTTTGAATGTGACATATGAAATACCTAGGAATCCAACAAATTCGATTAATTTGCTCTCATGAAAATGAATTTGATGTCCGCCTAACCAAGTACTTTGTAATATTTTAACCAAAGCTAAAGGTAGAATGGATAAAACCATTACAGTTACAAACTTAGCAAATGTATTATTCTTCTGTCTTGATTTATAGTAGAACATAATCAATGCGACTTGCCAAATAACATAAATAATAAAACTCAATAGTTGTACACTTAAATACTTTTGACCGAATAAATTGTGTTTATCTGAAGAGAAGATTAACACAATCATAATGGCAGTACTTATACCGTTATAAATATAACTTCGCTTACCTAAAAATCCGAGTATAATAACTGGAATAAGTACAATAAAAGCAATTAAGAAGAAGGTAAACGTTCCATATGGAATCATCCGTTAACTACCTCTGCAATCTTTTTACGATCTAATTTACCATTTGATGTAAGTGGCAACTGTTCCATCCATTCGAACTTTCTCGGAATCATATACTCTGGTAAGCGAGATTTAAGTTCATGTTTGATGTTCGTCGTCATTGCTAAATTATCTTCAACTGGTTCATGTGGCACAACTGCGCCAATGAGATGTACAACTTTACCATTTTTATAAACTGGTACAACAATTGCTTCTCTTACATATTGAGATTGACGCAATTGTGTTTCAATTTCTTCAAGTTCCATTCGATAACCATTAAGCTTGATTTGGAAATCAATACGTCCTTGGATAAACCATTGTCCGTCTTCTTCTTTAGCTTTATCGCCTGTATGATATGTTCTTGTACCATCTTCAAAATTGAAAACAGCTGAAGTTTTCTCTTCATTCTTCAAGTAACCTAAGCTCACACTTTGACCTTCAATGACAAGTTCACCTTCATCTGTTGTTGATAAAGTAGTACCAGGTCTAGCCACACCAACTGGTAATGGATTGTATTGATCTAATATATCTTGTGTAATTTGAATACTAGTCACAGCTACAGTCGCTTCAGTAGGACCGTAAGTATTATAAATTGTAGCGTTAGGATATCTACTTACTAATGCTTTCGCTGTTCTATGAGGTAAGATTTCTCCACAGAAGAAGAATTGATTTAAACTACCATATTGTTCCTCATTAAGATTAGGTAATAATAAACACATTTCTATGAATGACGGAGTTGAAACCCACACATTAATAGGCGTATTGACTAACATTTCATTTAGTAGTTTAGGCTTTTTAATCATATCTTTGTCTACTAAATTTAAAGTTCCGCCTGATGTTAAACATGGGTAAATCGCCATTACAGATAAATCAAACGAGAATGGCGCTTGGTTAAGCCATTCTTTACCTTCGCCTGCTTTATTAAGTGAAACCATCCATTTTGCAAATTCAATCAAACTTGCATATTCGATTTGTACACCTTTGGGCTCACCTGTCGAACCAGATGTAAAAATGGTATAAACAACGTCATTTGTTTTCATTTGGCTATCGAAAACGATTGGAAATTGAGATTCCTTAACGTCTTTGATAGAAATGACTTCAGCAATAGATTGGTCTACATCTTCTTCTGAAGTATTGAAAATATATTCTGGTTGTACCTTTTCAATGATCATTTTCACACGTTCTTCTGGAACTGATGTGTCAATAGGTACATAACCACAACCTGCTTTGATTGCACCTATCATACCTACAATCATGTAAGGAGACATATGACCATATAAGACCATTGGTTTCTTACTATCTTGTAATTGATGCGCTAGCTTACTTGATGCATGATCTAATTCTTTATAAGTTAAGACTTCATTTGTATGTCTAACCGCAATCGCTTCAGGTTGTACCTTAACGAAATGGTTTAACGTATTAATTATTTCTGCCATAATTACTCTCCCTCATTAGAATTCATTATAAATGAAGTTATTATGTGTATCGCCACTACCGTATATTAAATACAAAGCTATAAATATAGCTAAATATAATAATGTTAGTAAGTAAGGCTTCATTTTCTCAAAATGCTTGTTAGGTTCTTTACCTTTAGCTTTCATATAGCACCTCTCAAACTTGGACTATTTTATTCGTTCATAAACAACTATTCTGCTTATATAAAATACGTTATTAAAATCTAACGTTTTGAACCGTGATTTTTAAAATACAAAGCTACTTTTATATTTTAGTTTTACAATTTATTATAATCGTATTCGAATTATAATTCAATTCAATTTTTATAATCTTTGTATAATGAGCTAACTTAATATTGAATGACGAATAAAAAAGTCATCACGTATTTTAAACGATTGAACGTTCTCACTTTTATTAGAACAACATCATTTTAAAACTAAACAGATAAATAGACAATTACAGACTGTATAACAAAATTGTTAGATTAAGCCACAAAAAACTCACGTAATCAAAACACGTGCTTCAAACTATGATTACATGAGCTTTTATGTCTATCTAATTTTTAAATTCCACAGCAGTGATTGGTGGTTTATTTTCTAAAACGGCTAAAATATTATCAGCACAAAGTTGAATCATTCGATCTCGTGTACGGCGAGAAGCACTACCGATATGAGGCAACACCACTGCATTTGGTAGTTGTAACAATGGATGATTCATATCAATAGGTTCTTGAAGTAAAACATCCAGGCCACAAGCTAAAATGTCATGACGTTGTAATGCTGCAACTAATGCTTCTTCATCAACGATGGCACCTCGCCCAATATTGATAAATATGGCATCATTTTTCATCATCTCAAAAGCTTTAGCGTCGAATTTGTTTTCCGTTTCTTGAGTCAATGGTGCTGTACAAATCACAAAATCACTCTCTTTTAACAATTCTTCGAAAGTGACATATGTGGCGTTTAATTCCTTTTCAGCATCTGAATGACGAGAGCGATTATGATATAAAATACGTGTATTAAACCCCTTCAACCGATGAGCGAATGCCTTACCAATATCGCCCATACCAAAGATGCCAACTGTTGAACCATAAACATCTTTGCCTGAAAGTAGATACGGTCCCCAGCTTTCCCACTGGCCTTCTTGCACATATGTTGCCGCTTCTATAATTCGTCGCGCCACAGTAAGCATCAATGTAAACCCTAATTCAGCGGTTGTTTCAGTCAATACATGAGGCGTATTTGTTACTGTTATACCATACTGACTTGCCTTATTTACGTCGATATTGTCATATCCGACTGCCATGTTCGCAATAACCTTAAGGTTTGATGCTTCTTTTAATACTTCTTCATCTATTCTTTCACTTAAAGTACTTAAACATGCCGTGGCGTCTTTGATTTCCTCTAGGAATGCTTCTCTAGGCATGGGCGTTAGTTCTTTATCCCACATGACAACATTGCCAATCCGTTCTAATTGTTCCACAAATGGTTGCGGTACCTTTCTGGTAATCAGTATTTTATTCATTTAATCACTCCCTTTCTTTCTAAAAAGTAAAATCTTATTCTGCACATTCTATTAACGTTCTTATTATCTAGGTTTACTTTTCAAGTTCGGAGATTGCAACATTTAAATCAGCAAATGAATGTGTAGGTGGAACGTCTTTAGTTTGAATCTCTTCATATGTCGTTACGCCTGTTTGAACGTGTATCGTATCAATACCTACATTAATTCCTGACATGATATCTGTATCATATAAGTCACCAACCATAGCAACATCTGATTTATCTAGCCCAAGAATTTCTATCGCTTTATTCATAATGATAGGTTCTGGTTTCCCAATAAATTGAGGTTGAACACCTGTCGAAACGCTGACAACACTAGTAATTGCACCATTACCTGGTAAGAATCCTCTTTCTTTAGGTATAGAAACATCTGGGTTAGTTGATATAAATTTAGCACCATTACGCACGCCAAGTGTAGCCAGAGCGAGCTTTTCATAAGTGACTTCTTCGTCTAAACCAATTACCACATAATCTACGTGTTCATCATCTTTAACTGTAAGTCCAGCTTGAGTTAAAGCTGTTTTCAGTCCATTACCACCTAACATATAAACAGAAGCATTAGGATGTTCTTCTGAAATGTAATCAGCAGTCGCAAGTGCTGAGGTCACAATTTCGTCTGGTTTAGCATCAATCTTCATATTGCGAAGTTTTTCCGTTACTTCGTCTGGCGTTTTCGTTGAATTATTCGTTACATATAAATGCGGAATATTGTTTTGATTTAAATAATCGATAAATTGTGCTGCACCATCAATTTCATCTGTACCTTTATACATGGTACCGTCTAAATCGATTAAATATGCTTTATAATGCTTCACTATTTATTCTCTCCTTTTCCAAATGCAGTGATCGGGACATTCTCACTCTCAAGAAATTGCGCAACTTCTTGAATAAACTGCTTATAATAAGGTAAAGCTTTATCAAATAAAGGAGCGATTTCTTCAATATTCAATTCTGTATAATCATGAGCAAACTGCTTTCTCACATCTACCGTGTCATTAATATGAGTTTGAGTCTCTTTAGAAATCACATTTTCCAATTCTAAGATATCAATCACATCTTTATAATTACCTGGATCTCTCAATATAAATCCATCAATAATCATATTTCCAATATCCACAGAAGATTCTATTAACATTTGTGCAATTCGCTCAAATGCATAATGATTTTCTTTATTTTCACCATAATCTTGCGTTAAATTTTGTAAGTATGTTAATTTCTGAGTTAATTTATCTTTATCTACGAAATACATTCCCTAGTCACCTCTTCATACGTCTATCATGATTATCATATCATAATTTTGCAGTCCTCTTCATTTGTCGTTATACTTAGACGTAACACTTTTTGGAAAATAAAGGAGCGCATCACGCATGATTGATATGTACTTATACGATGACGAAGAACAAAGCCAAGTTCAATTCGTGGGATTTGTTGGCGAACACAGTCGTTATGATTTAATGCTCGTTCAAACAGATAGACATTACGGTAAAACACTCGTATTGAACATGCAAACCAATAAATTTGGAATAATCGGTACTGATGATATAGAAGAAGAGGGTTATATTGCGCATATCTTAGGCGTTACAGAAGAAGAAGGCGATGAAATTATCGAATATTTAAATGAGGTCATTCAGTAATTGAAGAGAGATTCAATTGAGCTTGTATAGACCGAAAGTTTATCACCTTCAAATTCAAAAAATATTAAAGCAAAAAGTCCATTAAATCGAGGTATATTGACTCGACTTAACGGACTTTTATTTATGTTCATCTTTATTTTCAGTATCTTGAATGGTCGGTTGTATCTTAACATCATGAAGTTTATCTATAAGCACTTCTTCATCTTCTACTTCTTCAATCAGTTCATCGGCCGGAATATGTCGTAATACGAAATAAGGACATCCAAAATTGCAATATTCTAGCAAGTAATCTTGAATACTTGAAAAACGCTTGCTAATTTCAGCTTTTCTATTACTATCATTGTAAAATCCTTTTAAACGTAATTGATCATATCCGAAGTCGCCAACCACATAATCATATTTGTCTAAAATATCTGAGTATCTCGATGCAAAAATTTCGTCGTCAAAACAATCTCTATATTCTTCAATTAATTCAAAGTATTGTTCTTCTACTTTAATCATGATTTCACCTAATTTTATTAATATAAAAAAGGTTAGGACAATTATCGTAAAGTTACTCTGTTCAAACCCTAAACGTCTTTGTCCCGACCTCTTTTAAAATAGATTTATTTACTTAATTGTTCTTCCCCTTGACGTTGTCTTTCTTTAGCCGCTTCGTTAACTTGTTCATCGGCATGATATGAACTACGTACAAGTGGTCCTGCTTGGCAATGCTTGAATCCTTTATCCATAGCAATCTTTCTCATTTTGCCAAACTCAAGTGGTGTATAGTATTTCTCAACTTTAAGGTGTTTGCGAGAAGGCTGTAAATATTGACCAATTGTTAAAATATCTACATCATTTGCACGTAAATCGTCCATTGTTTCGTAAATTTCTTCCATTGTTTCCCCTAAGCCAACCATTAAGCTAGATTTTGTAGGAATATCTGGTTGTAATTCTTTAGAACGACGTAAAAATTCTAATGTTCTATCATACGTTGCGCGCGCACGAACTCTTGGCGTTAAGCGACGAACTGTTTCGATGTTATGGTTTAAAATGTCTGGTCTTGAAGCCATTAATGTCTCAAGTGCTTCATAGTCACCACCCATATCTGATGGTAAAATTTCTATCGTTGTAAATGGATTTCTCGCTCTTACTTTACGTACTGTTTCAGCATATACATTTGACCCTTGGTCTCTTAAATCATCACGTGCTACTGCTGTGATAACAACGTGTTTTAAGTTCATTAACTCCACTGATTCAGCAACACGTTCTGGCTCGTTCAAGTCTAATTCGTTT
Organism: Staphylococcus sp. HMSC036D05; assembly: GCF_001836225.1. Taxonomy (NCBI): domain Bacteria; kingdom Bacillati; phylum Bacillota; class Bacilli; order Caryophanales; family Staphylococcaceae; genus Staphylococcus; species Staphylococcus sp. HMSC036D05. The sequence goes on from NZ_KV827781.1 coordinate 923,396, forward strand.
GGTAACCCTGTTTTTACCGCACAGAATCGACATGCTCGTGTACATACTGCACCTAATATCATAAACGTAGCTGTACGTCTTGCTCCCCAACATTCATGTATATTAGGACACTTGGCTTCTTCACAAACCGTATGTAAATTCTTCTCACGCATCATCTTTTTGAGGCCAGTATAGTTTTCGTTCGTGTTAAGCTTTATTTTCAACCAATCCGGTTTACGTAAAATTTCTTCATTTTTAGTCGCCATAACAACGCATACCCTCCTGTTTATTCTCTCTCCGTATATTATAACGAAATTAACAATAAATTAAAATCTAATATACGTTAAATTTAAAGACTAAGCAACTTTTCCTTAAAAATGTCTCTTAAAAATTCAGGCATAATATAATCAGTCGGTAACCCTTTTAAAATAGGGAAATATCTCCCAAATGTATACATATCAACAGTGCCCAATGTATACTGCTTATCCCTTTGAATTTCCTCATTATTAACAAAATAACGATCTTCTGACTCAATGAAACCTATGTTATATAGAATATATCCTCCGAAAATGTCTCCCCTAAATCCTAAACCTTGAGCATGTTCATAGATGTACTCTTGTTTTTGACTTTTCTTAATCACTTGGATTAATTCATCGCCAGTTAATCGTACTCTCACTAAGTTGATAGGATGTGGTAACATGCGATGAATGTCGTACTCTGTCACTTCATCCGCTTCTATACTATTTACAATTAAGCCTGCATTCACTATCGCGCAATCTGCATGGGTAAATTCATACACACTCTCAGCAAGTAAATATGATGTTTCAGTAATCATATCTGTTTTTTTCTGCAATTTCACATGATGGCTAATCACAGGTTCACTTAATAGTGCTTTACCTTCTTCGTCAAAGTGCGTTTCTACCTGAGGTAAACCGTCAAGTGGATGAAGCTTTGCTCTTTTATCAGTTACCTTACCTTGCTCAATAGTAAGGTTGACTTCGCCTAAATAATGCCCATACTTTCCAGCCGCAGCCATTAAAACGCCATTGTTGATTTCTCCATTTTCAAAATAATGGTGCGTATGGCTCCCAAAAATAACATCAATTTCAGGAATTTCTTGGCATAATTTCTCATCAAAGAACACACCGACATGGCTCATAACAATTAAAATATCGAACTGACCTTGTTGTGCATCAATTTCGTCTTTAATAGCGGCTAGAGGATCCGTCACAATCCAATCTAACGCCCTATAGAAAGGCGTGAACGGTGCTGTCGCAGCTACAAATAGAATGCGTACGCCTTCAATTTCTTTAATATAGGAAGAAGCAATTTGGTTAGGTAACTGACCTTGCTCGTCAAACACATTCGCACAAATCACTTTGAACTTCGCTTCGTTATAAAGATTTTGCAACGCTTCGTGAGAAATAGTCATACCTTCATTATTACCAATGGTCGCAATATCACAGTGCGCTTCATTCAGTAGTTCAATATTCTTCTTACCTAGAGTGGCTTCTGTAACAGGCGCTGATAGGTCAACATGATCACCAATATCTATGTAAAGTGAGGGATGATGAAGTTGCGGACGGTGATCGGCTAAATAGGCTTGAATACGTGCATATTCATTTAAATGACTATGAATATCGTTTGTATGATAAATCGTTAACTCCATAACTAGACCCCCTCTTCAATCATTGATTATTATGTACTTATTTTTTACTTTAGCATTTAAATACGTTATCTAAAAGTAGAAGTGCTTATCAAATTATAATAACGATTTGATAATTAAATATGCACCTATAAGTAACATCACTGTTCTTAATAGCATGACAACAGTGTCAGATTTAATTGAACGATTCACTCTCACTCCAATTTGTGCACCAATAATACTAGAAATAATTAACGCAATAGAGTAACCCCACGCTACATGGCCTTGCACAATGTGTCCAACTGAACTCATCACACTTGAAAAGAAAATCATCATCATACTTGTACCTACAGCCACATGAGGTGGAAATCTAAAGACGATGAGCATCAATGGTGTCATAAGTGCGCCTCCACCTATACCAAATAGTCCAGTAAGTACTCCAATAAATAAAGTAGCTACGAAGGCAAAGAGTGGTGGCACACTGTAATGATAAGTTTTCCCTTCCACATCTACATATGTACGTTCGTATTGAGGCTTATCAAAGATTTTAAATGGTTTAATTTTGTGGCGAACCATCAGTAAAATGGCTACACAAATCATAAATATACCAAAATATAAATTGAAAGAATCTAATGTTAAATATCTACTCAAAAACGAACCAATCAAAGACCCTGGGAGTAACCCAAATAAAAAGATTGATCCATTTTTAATGTCGACTTGCTTCGTTTTTAAATATCCTAATGAAGAAGACAATCCGGTAACGATAAGAATGACCGAAGATGTACCAATAGCAATCTGTGGTGTGATACCGTGAAGTAAATGATGATTCACTCCTAAGTAAACAAGTGTTGGTACTATGATGATGCCTCCACCTATACCTACGATTGAACCAAGTATTGCAGAAAGGCCTCCAATAAGCACTAATAAAATAATAGTTAATAACATGACATTTCGCCTCTTAGAATAATTTTAATTGTTGTGGTGCTAATCCTTCGTAATCAATACCTAAAATATCTTGATACGTTTTAGCATTTTGGGCAGCATGACCACCAGAATTATTATTAAAAACGACATAAACCTTTTTAGCTTTATGATTTAATATCTTCACCTTTTGTGCTAAATCTGAAAGTTCTTCATCGTTATAATTATACAAATATCTTACATCTCGCCACTCTTGATCAGTCATATCCTTCTTCGTCCAGCCATGCCTATTACGACCGTGATAACGAACGAAGGCAATTTCATGAGTAATACGATTGACCAATGGAATACTTCCTTCTTTCACTTGTGGTTCATCAACTACAGAATGAATAATTTGGTGTTCCATTAAGAAAGATAATGTTTGTTCTTTGAAACGTTCATCAAACCAAGATTGATGTCGAAATTCCACACACATTGGGAAATCGTCTAACTGTTTCCTCACATATAATATGTAATTAATATTTTGAACATTACAATCAAACCATGGTGGAAATTGAACTAATACCATTGCAAGTTTGCCATGTTCTTTAAGAGGTCGAATCATGGCTTTGAATTGAGCAAATAATTCGTTACGCGTCTCTGCAAAATCTTTATAATCCGCATGTAACGTTAACGCTTGATGTATTTTCACGATAAACTGAAAGCGTTTGGGCGTCTCATTTATCCATTTTAATATGTTTCGTTCTGGCTGAATCGCATAATATGAAGCATCCAATTCCACTATTGGAAAATGACTGGCATAAGTCTTAAGTTTATCCGTTTTACGCTCTAAATCTTCATATAATGTATCATGGTCACCCCAACCAGTAAGACCTATTTCTATCATATTTATCACCACCAACATGATACCATACAATAAATCAGCGATTCACTTTATCAATCTAAAATTTACATATTCTTTAATGATTAAAATCGAATCACTTTTACTTTGATTGAGGGAAGTAAAATTTAAGTGCACTTTCAATTCAGACATCTACTGCCAATATATTAAAGGAGACTCAAACAACAAATTTTGTCCGAGTCCCCTCCAATTGTGACACTATTTTGATTTAATTCTGTTTTAATCTTTCCTCAACTTGTGATACAACTTTATCCATAATCATTGCCGCATGCATTTTCTCAGCAAGTCGTGGCGACTGACCACTCCACATATGTGTGAGTTCTGGATTACCATCTTTAGCGGCTGCCTTCCTAATACTATTCGTCAATTGATTTTGAATAGGATAATCAGGAATTTCTCCATCATATTGATTCATCTCATCGATAAACGCATTATGAATACCTCGTGCATACTTTCCGCTAAATACTTTAGTGACAACTGTATCTGTTTCTTTACTATTTAGGATGGCATTTTTCAATAAATCATTCGCAGCACTTTCATCAGTAATTAAGAACGCCGTACCCATCTGAACACCTTGAGCACCTAACATCATACTAGCAAGAAGACCTCGCCCATCCATGATGCCTCCTGCAGCGACAACAGGTAACGACACTGCATCCACCACTTGGGGCACGAGAGACATCGTTCCAATCATTGGTTCATACTTTCCATTATTTAAAAATGACCCTCTATGTCCGCCCGCTTCACTACCTTGAGCAACAATTAAATCCATACCGGCACGCTCGTTCTCAATGGCTTCATCTACAGTAGTAGCTGTACCAATCAATGTTACTTCAGCTTCTCTAAGTTTCTGTATCGTTTCATGATCAGGAATACCAAATGTAAAGCAACACACGGGCACATGATATTTAATGATCATGTCTATCGCTTGCTTGAATTGTATTTCTTCGGTCACATTTACTACAGGTTCTTCTAAGTTAAATGCACGTCGATAGGGTTTCAACCATGCATTCATATGCTCAATTTGATCTGGTAAATAATGGTTCTCGCTAGGAACAAATAAATTCACACCAAATGGTTTGTCAGTTAATTGTTTCACTTCTTGAATTTCTTTTTCCAACTTTTCAGCATTAAAATAACCGGCACCAATCGTACCTAAACCACCTTGTTCACTAACAGTCGCAACCAGTTGAGGTGTAGTGCTACCAGCCATACCTGCTTGGATAATAGGATAGCGCACGCCTAGTCGTTCGGTCATTTCATTATCATTCCACATCATGCTCTCCCCTTTACAACTCAGTTATCGTCGTTCCACACTTTGCGGGAACTTTTGATTTTTCAATTTTTCTTCCTCTTCTTGGTCCATCTCGTCCTCAATGTCCATACCTAACAATTCCTCGATTAAATCTTCATGTGACACAATCCCATCGGTGCCACCATACTCATCAAGCACGATGGCTAAATGTTTACGTGTCACTGTCATTTTACGTAAGACCCATTCCGCACGATTATGCTCATTAACGAATAGTGGACTTGAAGCATAATTCGTAATCCTATCATTTTTATGCTTACTCCACGCGAGTAAGTATTTTGAATGAAAGACGCCAATAATATCATCAATATCTTCATCATATACTGGATAACGTGTATATGGTTCATTCATCACAGTTTCATATGCTTCATCATAAGTCACTTCTTTTGAAAATGCCACTACATTCACACGTGGCGTTGTATCTACATCGGTTACTTTTAATTTCTCAAAGTCCATTACATTTTGTAAACGTGCATTCTCCACTTCATTAAAGGCGCCTTCTCGCCCAGCAATATTTAATAACGTACGTATTTCTTCCTTATTAAAACGTTTTTCAACTGGCTTTCCTCGAGAAAGCATATGATTAATTCCGTCAGTCATTTTATTTAATAATACTGTTATCGGCTTTAAAACAATGACACAAATATTGATCACAGGATAAACCAAACGTGAAATTTTGTCAGGGAATGTCGCAGCTACTGATTTTGGAATCACTTCTGAAATTAAAATAATCACTATCGTAATAATGGTAGCTGCAATTCCTATATTAATACCCATTCGAATAGCTAAAATCGTCACTAATATAGGTAAAATAATGTTTGCTACATTATTACCAATAAGGATTGTAGTTATAAACTCACTCGGCTTGTCTAATAATCGAGTTAACCCTTTGGCCTTTCGATCACCATTCTTAGCTTCTGTTTGAAATTTAGTACGATTTGCCGCAGTTAAAGCCGTCTCACTTCCCGAAAAGAAAAACGAGACAAAAATCAAAATAACAATCGCAACAATCATGATGCATTCTCCTTATAGAAATAATCAATTTAAGCATTAATAAACTATTTCCCGAGAAATACGTATTTGAAACGGGACCAATTCCAATGTGGTACGTATTAAAAAAGATGAGAATACTAAGTTATAAACTTAATACTCTCATCCTCTATGTTTTATGAAGGTAGTTGGAAAATTGAATTTTTTGTAGTAACTATTTTTAAATTTTCTGGTTGAAAAGGAAGTTTATTGATATTATCCCCTTTTCTCACGTTCTGCTTCCTTTTCTCCATTTTTTACTAAATATAAATACCATGAATAACTATAATAACTTCTTATTAAAAGCGCGTATACACATAATAAAGCTATCAGTCCACAAAATATAAAATTGTTTTCACCATCCGTGACTGGAACAATAAAACCCAAATAAAGTAAAGAAATTAAAGATATAAGGGTAAGAATAATCCCGATAATTTGTATCAAATTGTTAATTGATAAGTTGATAATTTTAAAATTGCTTATACAAAAGAGGTGAAATCCTATCCAAGAAACAAAAAGAATAATTAATAAATATAACCAATAATTAAATACATTAAATTCATTAACAGTTGCCCCTATAAAATAAATAGAACTCATCGCGATTATCAAACTATATCCGCATAATATATTCACAGCCATATAAGTTAGGACTTGTTTCTTATTAAGGTCAATCCTTTTATTCCTTTCTTGACATATGGATATGATATTTATTAATAACCACAGTGCTATAAAAACAATTATATATATGGGTAATCTTTGATATGTATTGTTTAAAGGTAATAGTATCCCATAAAATAAAATTGTCAGACCATTTATAGCAATGCCAAATGGGGTTAAATATGCTTTTTTTATATTAAAAACCACTTCTTTTTTCAACTTACAAACTCCCCTACTAAGAAATTTGAATCCTATGATAGAAATATTATCTATTTAAAAACCAAATTTAGTTATTCTTTACATAAATTTTAAAATCAGCATATTTTTTTGTATATGAATGTTCCTATAAAAATTAAAAAATAAATCATTAGCGAAACAAAAACCACAATTTATTATCCAAATAATTCGGAAGCATAAAATATTCAACTATTTTAGTTATATAAATAAATTGAGCGATTATTTTCTAAATTATAATTACTATGCAAAGTCAATATATAAAAGATATTATGGGGACATTAACATTGCATGATACATATTTAAAAATTTTTAAAATCTATTTGTGGTTTTTTCAGATAAAAAATTCACAAAGAAAAGAATGGTACGCTTGTTGCCCAGAATATATATTCTCTAAATAAATTGATATGTAGTTTTTCGTAAAAACGGTATGTAAAACCAGTATCATTCAAATAATTGTTAATTTATTTGGAGACCTTCTTCTTTAATATCAAAAATAAGTACAGATAAATAAAATAAGACTCTACCTACCATTAAATGGGCACACAATAACGCAATGACTCCCATCCAAATTGTTCTATTTTCTTCAGATTCGACAGGGACTATAAATGAAACATGCAACATTACAATTATAGAAAGCAATATTATTAACAAACCCATAAAACTAATAAAGTTATTTTTCTTATTTCCAAACATTTCAAAGTTTGAAAAACAAAATAGAAATAAACCAAGAAAAGATATACAGATTAGGCCTAATAAAATAAACCAATAGTCTTTTGCGTCATCTCTACTTCCAGAAAAATAGAAAACATACCCAGAACTTGCTAAAAAAGGAATGTTATATCCATTTAAAATATTTAATAATAAGTATATTGATAACCTACTCTTATAATTTTTATTATTGAAGTTTTTAAATATTAACTTTTTCTCTTGTAAATATAATAATAACCACAGTATTAACGTAGTTATTAAATATATTTGCATGTATAAAGAAACCCCACCTTTAACTCTTGGACCTATGTATATAAATAAGTAGAATCCTAATAAAATAAAATTAGTTAGTGCGAATGCGATCATATACGATCTTTGTATTTTAATAATACAATATTCTTGTATATTAATATCATTTACCCTAAATATCCCCTATCAATTAAATAAGTTCTCAAATGAGAAACTACGTTATTCCAATTTATAATTATTTACAAGTTTAGAATGAAATATATACTTAGTTTTACATTTTAATTCTTTGGTGTTGTATTCTAAAAACTAACCATGTTCCTAATGTAAATAAAACTATGCTTAATACAAATGAAATAATTCCCAATTTATTAAACAAGTCTCCATAAAGTCTTATACCAATAACTTTGAATGTTTCTTTCATAATAAGATAAAACACAGCATTCATTAAGACGAATACAAGATATGTTCCTATTATTGCTAAATAAGTTGTAGGCTTCGCAATACTTTCTAATACTTTAGTATTTTGATTAGGAGTATATATAACAAGCAATATCAAGTTAAGTGCAATCATTCCTAAAGCACCCACTCCCACAATAATCCCATAAGAACTAAACAAACCAAACATACATGATATAGCTAAACTAATCCACCATGTATGTTTCATTGTTGTGCTCCTTACGTTTATCTTTATAAGTAGAAATTAATAGAACACCACACGTAATCCAAGATATAAAAGTGATTAAATTAGCACTGATAACTGCCCCTATAAAGTAAAACACACTGCTTACTTTTAAATTACTTTTCATTTTTCTTAATCCAAATATACCTAGTAATAATGAAAGCAACGCAAAGAATAGTAAAACTCCAAATACTAAACTAAAAGTAGATTGTGCAGTTTCTGTGTCGTGTACTGTTGTTTCACCATTCACAGATGTTGTTAATTCAGGATGTAAAATTCCGGTAATAGATAATACAAAAAATAATAAGAACAATAAAGTTAAGAAACTTTGTAAAATTAATCCAATTAATGAGGTGATTTTAATAGCTTTATTCAAAAAAATACTCCTTTACATATTTACTTATATTTTTCTTCCTTATAATCAGCCTTATGTTCTCGAATGTATTTTTTAGGGTTGAAATCTCTTTTCTCCCTTAAATTCATATGTAGCATAGAATAATTGGCTTTTATTTTTGTATAGAGGATAACTAAGTACAATTAATTTACCATTTTGAAATGCATATCGATTAACTTTTTCCTTATTAAAATTTTTATTTACTTTATCACTTTTTCTACCATTACTTTATGAGTTTCTTCTTGAATTTTTAGTACTTTGCTTATTTAATTTTGATATTTGTTTTCATTATTTTCATGGTTATTATTACAACCATTTAGTGTTGACATCATAATAATTAACACTCCTACGAACAATTTTTTCATCTATTCTCCATACTAACGATTTTTAGTAAAGAAATCTTTTAATTCTATAGGTTTGCGATTTTCTTTGATAAAAAATTCCCAAAAGTGGTATGCTGGTTGTCCAGAATATTTATTATCTCTAAATGATCTGATATGTAAGCATCGGAAATAAAAAACAATAGCACACAGACCAGGTATCATATATAAAACTGATAAAACTTTTGTAACTTTCACTCTATTTTTTAATTCAACGTTTGTTACATCAAATCTATAGTTTTTTAAAAACATAAAATAACAAATTATTTCAATGATTATCGTTATCGCATATACTGATACAATAATTATATATATATATAAACCAACTTTATCACCAAAATTTTGTTTATCTGTAGCATGTATACCCAATATTCTAATTATTGTCGGTATAAAAATGCCCACTGCAAATATTACAAAAGGAATCATTTCAAATGATAAAAATATTTTGTTTATTTTCTTTATCTTTTCCATAAAACACCTTACCCGCATATTAAGAAATATTATTTTCGATAAAATTAATAAAACAAAAAAGATTTATCTCCTAAATAATATAGGAAATAAATCTCTAATATAAATACTAAGCCATTTTAAAGCTTCAGTTTTCAGTATAATATTGATAAATTTCTTATATTGAATATACTACTATGGTTATAGTGTATCTATTTACATAAAGAATTTACTTATATTGAAAACTAAAGTAACAACTGCAACGATAATTGATATTTGTAATAATTGTGCACCTTTTTTCTCATCATACTTTTTATATTTAATACTACAAAGTATACTTCCTATTGCAAATAATACAAAAATAAACGTTAGTACTATAAAAATCCACGCCCATACCTTTAGAGCTTTTCCATCTTTTTCCATGCGTACAATTCTCCTTAAGTAAATAGATTAATAAAATATAAATTCTATGATTCAATTATATGAAAATTTCATTCATTTTCATATAGATTAATCGAAAATATTACCAATGATATAACTATTTTTATTAAAGTTATTAATCATTATATTTTCTGCTAACTACTTTATTTATTTCTTTTCAACTTTTTGATTTTCTTCCTCATAATCTGCATCATGTTTTTTCATATATTTCATTGGATCCGCTTCTTCATCAAATTTTGCTTTGCCATCCTTAATATTATAATAGAAGTAATGTAATTTATTTTCCTTTTTAAATAATTGAATGCCAATGATGATAACTTTTCCATCTTTATAAACATGAGTATTACTTTTATCTCGATCAATTTTAGTATTTACTTTATCACTAAACAGTGAAATCTCTTTGTTGAGCTTTTCTTGTTCTTTATAAACTTTATCAATATCTTTTTTATATTTTTCTCCATTATTACACCCTGCCAAAACTATCGTTAACATCAATAAAATAACTAAAACTTTTTTCATAATACTTATCTCCCTAATTTTTTGATTTTCATACTTTATAAACACTTCTTTTCCCAATTCATTTTATTTAATTTTTAAATATTTATTTTAAATTATGGCAAAAATACTAACAATAAAATAAATAAGAATATAACAAATATAGGCTTTAGTGTGATAAATGCAAATTTCTTTCTTTTTATCCATAAAATAATATCAATTATGAAATAAACTATTATTACGAAAAATAATAGTATAACTATTGTTTGAATTCCCTCTATAACTCCATCTATCATATCTGGAGTTACATAAATTTTGGTAGTAATAAACAAAACTATTAAAGTACATAATGATATGTAAAATTTATATTTTGAAAGTAGTAAATTAATTGACAAACTTTCAACTTGTTCATATTCATTTTGAGTAATTTTATTATTAGAACCTTCTGTTAAAACTTTAAATTTTACTTTGAGTGGTCTTTTCCATAATGAATTAATAAATATCCAACCATAAAATACAATTCCTGCTTCTAAAACTAATAAATAATTTTCTTTACCATTTTGATCACTAGGACTAAATATAAATGGGATTATAAATAAAATCATACTAAATATGTAAAGGAGCGTTGGTAATATTTTCATTCTTTCTGAGAGCATAACGGTTGTCAGGTAAAGTACATAATAAAAACCAAATACTACTATTAATAATAAGAAGAACATCATTTCAATCCTTTCTATCTAAAACTTTGACTTTCAAATCAATCCAATGATAGTCATCAAATTCATTTATAATATGATAGTATGGTGAAATTCTTCTTAATTTATTTTCTTTTGAAAATGCTTCAATTTCATTAAGTGCTTTAACTTCTTCACTTTCGTAATCTTGTCCAGGCATTCTAGCTTGTAACATATGGTCAATACATAAATAAGATCTAAATTGTAAGATTTCATTACTATAAAATGGTTGATTTACAGACATTTGGATTAATATATTCACACGATGACTCTTCATTATCTGTGTATAAGATATGATTAGAGGTCCATTCTTCTGAAGGTTTTGGTTGCTTAATTTCTCATAGAAATCTAAAACACATTCTTTTGTTTGATCTAATTGAATATCTAGATATTCTTTATAAGCAACATTACGGTACATCATAGAGGAATAGCCCATTTTATTCATCGATATCAACTCCATCTACATCAACTTCTGCATGGATTTCATAAATTTGACCATCAAAATAATCAACTACCACATGATAGTATGGTTTATCCATTAAAACTACATTATTTTCTTGGGCATATCTTTGAATTTCTAGATAAACTTGTTCAAAATCATCATCATCAAAGCACTTATGAGAAATTGTTGGCAAAACTTCTAGAGATGATAAAAATTCAATATTTAATTCTGGAATATCTTCAATTTCATCATTTAAAGCAATGTAAGTGGTAAAACTCGCTTCATCAAGACCAATTATTTCTTTTGTAAAAATAATTGGACCTGTAGTGTAAATGTCCTTAGATACAAAGAAAGATTTAATTCTTAACATTTCCTCTTCCCAATAATTTGGGTCCATAGAAAATTCCATTTTAGCTATATTCGGCATCACTAACATATCTAACTGCATTACTTAATCCTCCAAGACTTTAGCTTTAAAATCTGCATATTTTTTCATATATAGATACGCACCTACATTTGATGCAAAAATAATAATAATAGAAACCATTATAGTGAATTTATTATCTAAATAATAAGGTAGTGTGAAATACTCAATAATCTTCTCAACAAATATTAATTGTGCTAAAAGTTTAAAGATTATACCTAGTTTTGATTTCAACTTTCCATTTATTACTTTTTCAACTCTGGGTAGTTCTATCAAAATAAACAAATTACTGATTAAGTCTAAAATACAAAAAAGTAAAACTATTGTTGTAGTTACTAACCAAAAATTTTCTAAATTATATTTACTTTGTAAAGCTAGTACATAAAAGATATTGTGAAACATAAATATTACATTATAAGTACTTAAAATATTAATTATTGTTAAAAATTTTGCATATTTTTTTAGCTTTAATTTATTATCAATATTTTCGTATTTGAAAAAATCTTTAAATTGAATAACACTTATAATTATAATAATTATTTCAATTATTAGAAAAATCCTCAATCCTATATACATATCTTTAATATCTGCACCAAAAAGAAATACTAATGATGCATAGCCCAATATTAAAAATAAAAATATACTAAGTATTTGAGCTCCTGGTTTTCTTATATCGTCTAATAATTCTGAAGTGGACATAATGTTCCTCCTTAAAATACGCTTGATAATGACTTTCCAAAACCTTTGAAAGCTTCAGATGTGTCGTGCCAAGCTTTAGAATTTCTAAATCTACTAACCGCTTCATTTGCTTTATCCTTTGCAATGTCCGTTGCTGATTTCCCATTAAATACTTTCCAATCAGAAGCTGCTGACACGCCAGCCCCTGCAATTGTTCCTGCAACTGCTCCAAGTGGACCACCTACAGCGGCCCCCACAGCAGCACCTGTAGCAACTGATGCACCCATTGCACCTAAGTCAACAGCAGAATCTACAACTTTTCTCTGTTTGGATTTATTACTCATTACGTTTGATCCTATTGCAGTAACTACTCCAATTGGGCCAAGAGCTCTACTTCCATATTTTAAAAATGTTAATCCTTTCCCAAGTTTATTCATACTCTTATATTCATTTAACTGTTCTAGCGTAAATTTCTTGATTAGCTTAGGATTTTTTATTGTTTCTCTTATTTTGGGATTAATTATATTATCTAGTCCTGCCTTAGCACCGCTTCTCAATGGACTTTTATTGGTATACTTTTCTACTGCTTTTTGAATGCTTTTAAATTCTGCATCATCAAAATTTCGAGTCATTTTTATAGCATTTGCGATTTTGTCACTCATTTTCATTCCATTTTTATTCAATAAAAATTTTGAAGCTTTGAGCAACCTTTTTCCTTGAATATTTTCTATATTTGTGTTTAATGTAGCATTTATTAATTTTACTTTTTTACTACCAAGTTGACCAATTTTACCAGACGATAAAATTCTATTACCAACTCCAAAATTTCCATCACCAGCAATATATGCTGCCATGATATGATTTTTAATTTCTAAAATAGATTTTGTTACTTTTGCAACTTTTTTACCTCCATACACTGCATTACGATACTTATCTAATTCTTTTTTCATTTTAGTAAACTGATTATCTTTTGAATTCATTGTATATAAATTTGCTATACGTCCAGCATTATTTGGAATTGTAGAGCGATTAGTTGGCATATCTTTAACTTTAGATGTCATAGCGGCAACTGGTGCTATCATATCTAACAATTCAGCGTCATCCATGTCATGTTTAGCTTGAAAATCTTTAAAGTCATCAATAGTATTTTCTATAAATTTTGTTAAATCGTTTCCTTTTTCTTTAACTGAATTACTAGATATTACTTTTGCTTCGGTAATGTCTTGTACACTTTTAATAGTACTATTCATTTTATTTTTAGATTGTTCTATATTACTTATAGAGTTTTTCAAATCGTCTCTATAATCATACATACCATCTTCATCAAGAATAGCGCTATGGTTATTATCTACATCTGAATGAAAAGCATTTATCGCGCTTTTAAATTTAGATTCAAATTCATTTTTTATTTTACCTATTCTGTGAATAGTTTCGATATGAAAACTATCATTATAAGCACTAATACTTGATGCTGTTTCACCTTTGAAATTATCATCACTTTTAAGATTATTTAAGTTGTTTTCCAAGGTTTTAGTGTCATTTGAAAGATTATTTAGTGAACTATTAACAGCTTTTTGAAGTGAGTGTACCTCAGCCATCTTCACTTTATTTCCCAATTTAAGTACCCCCTTTTAGTTTTTACCAAGTTCCCTATCAATAGCAGCTATACTAGCATTTAAACCTGAAATATCACTTTCGACTCCTTCAATTTTATGTTCTATTTTGTCTAAATCTTTATTCATTTGCTCTAAAATATCATCATATTTTTCACTATAGTCTTTAATTGCATCATCTAAATCATCTTTTTTATTATCCGACTTATCTCTAGTTTCTCCTGACCATTCATTACTGGTGATCTTAATGCGATGGTATTTACTCTTTTCGGAATCAAAATCTTCCTGTATTGACTCTGCAGTCTTTATTGCTTTTTTCAATCTACTTTTATCGGATTTTAAATCACTTAGTTCATTTTCTTTATCACTACGTTGAGAAACATATTGTGCCCTTTTACGACGAAGTTCAGCTTTATTTGACAATTGATTTCAACTCCTTAATTCAAACCAGAAGTATTTTGGTTAATTTGATTAGCAAGGTTTTGATCATTATCACTAAAATCTTCTACTGCATTATTCATCGCAGTAGCATCCTGTGTAACTATCGAACTATAATTAGACATAGCACTAGATACTAATTCAATTGCAGACGCAAAACCCACAAATGGACTAATATTAGTTGAGTCTAGACTATCATTGGTTACATTAAATTTAATATTTGACCCCGCTGAAGATATATTGTTGATTTTAGATGATGTTGAACCTGTTTCTACTTTAACTTCTCCCATAATCGGCTCCCCCTCAATTAATTAATTTAATTTTTTCATACTCATTGTGATTGAAATAATGCATTTCGTTTGGTTTTAACATCGGCTCTCTACTAGTTGTTTTTGACGGTAAAAAGTCTTGATCATATAAACGAGAAACGATAACTGCTTGATTAATAATTTGACGTGTAAGTTTTGTTTCTTTGTCATATGTTCCGATAATGTCGTTATACATACTACTAATAATGACATTTACATTAACTTTCGGACCATCTGATAGCATCGTTCTTATGTTTTTGTCAGTTAATCCTGTCATAGTTATAAATGCTTTTAAGTTATTAATAAACACAATTTTTGCATCATCTGTTGAACGTTCTCCATTGAGTCTTTTCTTAATTTCAACATCGAAACCTTGTTTAATAAACGTTAAATCTTCTGGTTTAGAATAATATGAACTGAAATATTCCCTTTTATTTGCCAAATTGGCGTCTGCATCGATTAATATTGTCGTAGTTGTAGATTTTAATTTTACTAACTCTTCAAATACTCGATCATTTAAATTTTCTAAATCTTTAGGAACTCTTGCAGTCATTATGCTTGGAGAAGATAAATCTAAACTCACTAACTCTACGTCTTCAAAATCTAATCCGAGTGGTAGTTTGTGTTCTTCTAAGATAAGTTGTTCGAGATTGTATCTTCGTTCTACGTCTTCTCTGATTACTTTCTCTGGCATCATTGGAATGTGTGCTGGGTAATCGCCAACGAAGTTTTCGTTCATTTTGGCGATTTCGTCTTTAATGTGACTGTTATACGTTTCGCCTTCGCCTACTCTAAATGGTTGTGCAATTTGGAACTGAGTAAAGTTATCATCATTAATCGCAGCTCGTCCTTTGATGTCTTTAACTCCTTTTTTATAAGAGCCAATAATATTTGTAAGTTCGTTATTTTCGAATAAATATAGTGCAATTCGTGTTTTAATATTTGTGAAAATGGCTGACTTAATCGCATTAGATCTTGAACCAGTTAAAATGATATACACGCCAAGTGCTAAACCTTCACGTGTCACTTTCATCATCATTTCTTCATATTCTTCAACGAATGGTGATTCTTTAACCGTGTCATAGTTATCAATGATGATAAATACATTTGGCACCGCATCGTTCGTTTCACGATTGTATTGTTCAATGTTAACTACACGTTGTTGACTTAATAGCTTTTTACGATCAGAGATTAATTGATTAATGCGCTTAATTGACTTGGCGATTTTATCTTCTTGGTCAACTGTAAAGTAATCAGCCACATGAGGAACATCGGATACTGGCATTAAACCATTTGTACCAAAGTCGAATAGATACATATGTGCTTGATCTGGTCGATAATGTCTTGCAATATCGAAAATAGTATTGTGTAAGAAATTGGTACGCCCATAACCAGGACTTCCAATAAGCGCAATATGCCCTGCTTTTTTAAGTTCTAATTCCAGCGGGCCTTGATATTGTTCTTCAGGCACATCTTTTAAGCCTACCGTTAATACAACTTCACTAGGTTGATCTGACCATAATTTTGTGAAATCTGTTTCAATTAAATCTTCTTGATACACCGCTTCTGGTAATGGTGGTAACCAAGGACGCTTTAAGTCATCAATTGCTAGTTGTTGTGTAACATCTTGAATGTGATGAATCACCGCTTCAAGTTCTGTTTGACTTTCTTGTGGTTCTTCATTTTCCAAACCACTAAGGTCTCTATTAATTGCTTCAAACTGACCATAATCATTGATCATATAAATCGTCTTATCTTCAACTTCATAATTATCCCCTGCAACATCATACGTCGCACCACTCCAAGCAGATTGGAACAATTCGTAAATTTCATTATTACCCACTTGTAAATACGCACGACCTGGTAACGTGATGTCAGCAGCGTCAGGTGTTTTTAAGATTTCATTACTGTCTTGACGGTCTTGCACTTTCAACGCCAATTTAAATTTAGAGTTCGACCAAATTTGGTCATCAACGACACCTGATGGTTTTTGCGTAGCTAAAATTAAATGAATTCCTAATGAACGACCGATACGCGCAGTTGATACAAGCTCTTTCATAAAGTCAGGTTGTTCAGATTTTAATTCGGCGAATTCATCCGAAATAATATATAAATGTGGCATAGGTTCTGTTGCAATACCATCTTTAAATAGTTTGTGATATTGGTTAATATGGTTCACATCATGTTTGCCAAATAAACGTTGACGCTGGCGTAATTCAGCTTTAATAGACGTTAACGCTCTCATCGCTTCATCACCGTCTAAGTTGGTAATTGTCCCAACGAGGTGTTTCAAGTCTTTAAATAAGTTCGCCATACCTCCACCTTTATAGTCGATTAATAAGAATGCCACTTCATGTGGATGGAAGTTAACCGCTAATGAAAGAATGTAAGATTGGATAATTTCAGATTTACCAGAACCAGTCGTACCAGCAATCAAACCGTGTGGTCCATGTGCTTTTTCATGTAAGTTAAGATTGAGAATGTCATCTTTACCTCTTACACCTAATGGTACTGCCATTGTTTTAAATGTTTCATTAACTTGCCAACGATGCTTAATATCTAATTCACTTACTTCATTCACGTTATACATTTGTAAGAATGTCACGCTATCTGGAATCGCATTTTTCATATGTTCAATATGATTTAAATTAGCGATGCGACGTGCAATATACTCTTTATCGCCCCCATCAATATTTTCAGGCGTGAATTTTAATTGCACGAGCTCTTCATTTTTCATAACAAGTTCGCCTTCAGTGCGAGATTTCACATCAATAATCGTTTCAACATGTTCTGGTAAGCTTTCAATGACATCTTCAACGAAAATAAGCGAAATTCCATAATCTGTTAAGTCTTGGTTCACATATTCTAAAATAACGTGGTCAATAATTAGAGACATATCAGTAATAATAAATACAAGATGCGGCGTGAATATAACTTTTTCATTACTTTGTGTCTTTTCTCGAACTGTTTGGATACGCTCTTTAATCATGCTGTAAATTGACGTTAGAATTTGGTCTCTTGTACGTTGATTGTAAACAAACCCTCTAATATTTTGAGCGCCTAACGTCATATGTGGTAACCATCTTGACCAACTGAATGTGTCCTTCTCATCTTCCCTAATTACCAATAAAAATTCTAATTCATGGTAACTATGGAACGTTGATAATTGAAGAATCATTTTTTCAATTTCTTCTATAATAAGATGACGTGTACCAACATAAGCGATTGGCCCATGTGTTAAATCATTGATTAAAGGTGCTTGTTCAACTTCACCATAGAATTCATACAATCTTTTCGCATCGTCAAAGAGTTCGTCACGACGTTGATTGAATTCCTCTTCATGGTAGTCGATTTTAAATGATTTCTTAATATTTGCGACGCCGAGTTTATAGTGAAGATAATCATGGTGGTGAGATGTTTTTTCATATATTCTAGGTGCCTTCGTTTCAACAATATCTTTAATTTCTGGTAATGTTGGATAATGAAAATTTAAACTAAAGCGTTGATCTTTGATGGCTTTGTTAATTTCTGTTGCTTTCTCTTCTAAATACTTCTTATAATCTTTCTCTCGTTTTTCGACATCTTCTTTATATTTCTTTTTCTCAGTGAAATACGTTGTGATACCGAAAATGATTGTAACGGTACTCATACCAAGCATAAGTAAAATATAGACACCTATAGGTCTTACTAAGAAGATAATTACCGTCAATGCAATCATTACTAAAGGTGGAATAATCGCTCGCCAAATCATGGTGTTATTCTTTTGAACAGGTTGAGGTGGTCTTTCAATTTTAATTGTTTCCGTAGGTTCACGATGAATGATTCTAGGCGAACGGTGATAATCGTTATAATCTGTATCCACAGCTTCCGGTTCATCATTATTGAGTACGATCAATTCAGAATGAATGTCTCCATGCGACAGTATTGAGAGGCCTTCTTCTTGAACTTCAAACCAAATACCGTCTATAAATACATGGTCCCCTATATACGCTTTACTTACTTCTTGCGATTGCTTTTCATAATTAATATATAGCGTATTATTTGTATTATGCACAATTCTGATAAAATGATTGTGATAAATTTGTTGGATATCCTTAACCATCACAATATCATTCAAGCTTTCAACTTGAATGTCATCAAACGCATTTTCACCAATTGTCATGACTTCTTTAGATGAAGGATACGCATATGAAGTAAGATTATTTTTAAAATAAATATTGAATATTACTTCGCCATTGTTCGTTTGATATTTAAGTTCTTTAAATATTGACGTGTGATTTGCTTGCCATACACCTTGTTCATTTTGTTCAAGGTGTATGGGTTCTTCTAATAAATTAAAGGTAATATCTGCTTCTTTATCATTACTAATGGTATACGTTTTACCATTTCTTAAATTAAGCATGCTTATTTGGTCATTATATTGAATAATCAATTTATGCATAGTTAGTCCCCAGTCCTATACTATTTTTTGCGTTCTGCTTCTTGACGTTTTTCTTTATCTTTTTGAGCTTGTTTCTTTTGTTTTTTCTCGTTTTCTTCTTGTTGTTTTACTTTTTCATCTTTTTTCTTAGCTTCTTCTTCTTTCTTTTTAGCTTTTTCGTCTTTAACTTCTTTTTCTTTGTCTAAAATATCTTGAAGTTTATCATTATATTTCTTAGTTTGTTCTGAACGTTTGTCATTTGAAAGATTTGAATTATTTTTAATATCACTTAATTTATTAATTAAAGCGAGTTTCATAATATCGTTATCATCTAAATATGTTGCGATATTCAATGCTTCATCTAAATGGCCTTGTCCAAGTTCAACCCAATAAAGTAAATAATCTTTATTAGAATTTGGAGTAATATTATTTAATAAGTTTTCTTTTTTATCTTTTTCTAATCCCTGCTTATTCGTTTGAACATAACTTTTCGCATAAATATATAGCGCTTCTTTATCTAAATTCTTACCATTTAAATCTTTATAGTCATTCAAAACTTGAGTGTAGTCTGATTTAACATAGTCTTTGTAACCTTTTTCAACTTGATCATGGTTCTTCATAACTGAAAAATAGAGATACACTAAAAATGCGATAAGTAACAATCCTAAAATACTTGCCCCAATAGCTAACCATTTAAAGATTTGGAATTTTCTTTTTCTAACATATGTGAAATTTTGAGAATAATCTTTTTGTTGCTTATTAAACTGTTGCTTAAGAAAATCTTTCAATTCATCTAATGATTTGATATTAATAATTTGATTTTCAAAAGGCGTTCCCTTATGTAGTTCCAAATT
The DNA here is from genome assembly GCF_001836225.1 of Staphylococcus sp. HMSC036D05. Classification (NCBI taxonomy): domain Bacteria; kingdom Bacillati; phylum Bacillota; class Bacilli; order Caryophanales; family Staphylococcaceae; genus Staphylococcus; species Staphylococcus sp. HMSC036D05. Next base: position 943,781 of record NZ_KV827781.1, read on the forward strand.
CCCTTCAACGAGTGAATCAAATGAAACCTTACTATTAAACGAAGTAATTACTAACGCTTTATATCGAGTCAGAAAATCTTCGTCCGACATTGGTAACGGCTCCACAATGTTTTTTAACCCTCTTGTCTTTAGAAGTGGTAAGCCATCCTTAGTAAAATACAGCTCATTTGGTGCTAAAACGAAGGTATATCTTGTATTTTTAATATCTTCTAATTTAGCAATATTCAATAAATATCTTAATTTTTCATTTTTAGAGAACTTAGTTATTTTGTGAAAAGATGTGATATCATCTGAGATCTTATAATAGACTTGATAACTATCACGCAACTCGGTCAATTCAGCATCAATAAAGTAAGTAGCTTTCTGTTCGAGTAAGTACATTAAATGATAATGTTCTTTCTTAATAGAAGACTTCGTTATTTCTCTCATATCTTCTCTATCATGCTTTTTAACATCTTGCTTATTATCTAATGTTTCTAATTCACTAAGTTCTTTGGATTTTTTATTCGCCATGATTGAATTCTCCCTATAATAATTTCAAAATGTCTCCATCTGCAACTTGAAAATCTACTAATCTATCATTTTCAACTAATAATTGATTTTTCGTAATTACTTTAACTTGGTTTTTAAAATTACGAATATCGATACCTAAACTATCAATAATTAAAGGAATCAATGTTTTAAGTGGTAAATATATTGGAACTGATAAATCATAAGTCCCCATATGATAATTTGAAAAATCTATAGTCACTTTTTTATGTTGGTTCATTGTTTACTTCTTCTCCCTCTTCTAATGGAAAATATGACAAATCCTAACGTCAAAAGAACCCCTATACTTAACAAGATGTAAGGAAAGATGTTTCTCTTTTGTTTGTCTTGTATATAGGGGCTCTTATCACTCTCCACAGCATTATTTGAACTTTTATGGGAAAACAATACGTGCTTTGTTTCATCCAAGCGAGTCGTGTGACTCGCTTGGTTTTGAAACAAATTATTTTTAACTTTTTCATCTTTATTCTTTTGTTGTTGTTTTATTGCGTCATTAATAGATTTACTATCTTTATCAAATAACGTTGTGTCGTATTCTTTTATATCTTTATTCACATTCTCTTTATCTTCTTGGTCAATTTCTATATTAAGGTCACCTCTATGATTATCAGCTGTTAACAATGTCATTGCTATCATACTTTCAATTATCATTAGATGAGCCTCTCTTTCTTAAAGTGTTTAATGAACATATTTAACACAAATCCTACAATTGCCAATAATGATAAAACAAGTAATGCGAGACCTACTGGATGTTCAGCATTTAAATAGTTATAAATCATTGAGTCTACGTAAGATAATGGTGATAAACGATTTAACGTGCTACCACTTCCTGATGGATTCAAGTAATTCATCGCGATAAAGTAAACTGCTAATATTACAATCATGATAAACATACCGATAGATTTTAATTGTCTTAATAGATAAGTATTAATTAAGACGAACACAATCATAGTCACTAGAATCATGAAAATGAATTTAACCTTATAACCTGGCATCACTTGATAACGATTCATAGCAATTAAACCAATCGCAAGTCCTTCAACCATTCCAGTAAATGTCACTATTGCTGAAGAAATGACTCTGTTCCATATATGATTATTTTTACTAAAATCATCTTTAATAAAGTTGATCTGACCTTTTGCACGTTCATAACTATAGAACACATATGCTGTCATCATTGAGATAAGATACATCAGTAATACGAGTAATGTTGGTGAGAACGTATCTTTATCTCCATTATTAGCCAATACGTTTTCTAAGTTTTGTTTCTGTATTGGATTACTCATAAAGTCTTTAAGTGCTTTATTTTGTCGATCTCCATCTTTAGAATTTTTCAGTACATTTGCAAAATCTTTAGCAAAGAGTTGGTTATCTTTATCATTGTTTGCCATTTGTTTATTTAAATCATTCGCTCTTGTACCAAGCGCTCTACCACTTGCATGTAAATTATTGACATTGTCATCAAGTTTATTTAATTCTCCACTGATTGAATCAGCTGTAGATTTAGAATTCTGACTATCTGAAAGTAACTTCGTACTACGTTCAGATAATTTATTCACTTGATCGTCTAAATGCGTTGATAAAGTTGTATATTCTTTACCTTTATCTTTTTCGATTTTAGGTGTTTCAGGATCTTCTTCAAGTTGCTTTTCAACATCATTTAAACTATCAATGATTGAATTAAGTTCTTTTTTATTGTTTTCAACGCTTTGTTTATTATCAAATATTTTATCAATCATGTCGTTTGACGAATTGCTTAGAGAATCAATTTCTTTGAGTAATGCAGACTTATCGTCTTTAAAACTTTCCATATCTTTGATAACTTGGTCAACCATCATATTCACAATTGCTTTATTATCAATTTTTGGTTTTTTAGGATCAAGATCACTATCTTTATATAAATCGTATTCTGATTTAAATTGATCTAGAGAACGCAATTGTTGGTCTAAATCTCCACTAACTAATTTGCCTTCCAAGTTATGATTGATACTTAAATCTACGACATTCGCTTTCTTATTTTCATCATCTTTATCAGCTTGACCGAAGACAAGTTGTAGATGCATCGTTTTATCTTTAAGGAAGTCTTCTTGATTTTTATGGTCGCCTTTCAACTTAGCTGTACCTTTAACTTCTACATCATATGATTTCTGAGTTGTATCTAATTTAATGTCTTGATCTTTAACATCATACTTTTTGTCATTAATATAGACAGTACCATCGAAATCGAAGTTAGGATCAGTCGCAATGCTCAATCTGTTGATGTCTTTACTCTTAATTGTTTCTTTTCTTTCGAATTTTACACCTTCATTAGTTAACTTAGATGTATCATCCGCATTAATTTCTCCATGATAATCGTCTTGTTTAATTGGATGATCAGGGTTTGCCTCATTATATTTACTGATAAATTGATTCATGTCATCTAGGATATGTTGATATTCACGTGTTGCTTTCCAACTTAACCCTGCATTTTCTAAATCTTCATTTGTCAGCTTTCTAATATAATAATTATCGAAACCTGTATGATCGTTTTCTATTGTATTTTTAAGATGATTCATCATTGTATCTTGTATGTTTTGATTATCTTGTTTAATTTGGTCTAATGCGTCATTGAGATCTTGATTATTTCTAAGTTGTTCCTCTAAAGACTCAGTTAATTTCTGACGATAATCTTCTATCATGTCTTTTGTAAATGGTGATTCTTGTTCTTTTACATCATCTTTAACTTTTTCTAAATTCTCTTTAAATGTTTGATTATATTCTTCTTTAGAACGGTCTTGTTCTTCCGATTGTTGATCAATTTGTTTATTCATTTGTTTTAATTCTGAGATGTAATCGCCAACGTTAATGTTATCCTTTTGAGTTTTATAATCATCTAACGTTTGTTCTAATGCTGATATATTTTTATCGAAAAATGATCCTTGATCCTGAACAATTGAAGAAGCGTTATAATCATTATCGATGTTAAATATATTTGAGTTAGCACTTAGAAGTGAATGATTATAATTTTGAATCCATGACGTGATGTCTTTATTTGCCACGAGTGAATTTACTAATGTATCCGTAAATAATTCTGGAAAATCATTGAGCGGATTTAATAGATAGTTGGCAAAATTTTGGTCCACATTACGTTCACGCTTCATAATGTCTCCCACATTCTCTTGAGCGTTATGTAAATTATCAATGATACTTGTTAGATAAATATTGATTAAATTCTTATTAAAATCGTTAAGAACATCGCTTACTACTTTTTCAGTTTTCTTAGCAACATCCTCTTTTTGTCCTACAGCTGTTTTATATTGAATAGACATTTTTGATGGTGTTTTTTCATCTAATTGCATTGCTAATTTAGAAAAGTTCTTAGGAATAACAATCATTACCTGATATTTACCATCTTTAAGTCCATTTTCCGCGATATTTCTTGATACCGTTTCAAAATTGTAATTACTATGCTCAGATAACCTCTTAATAAAAGGTTCACCTAATTCAATTTTTTTACCGTTATATTTAGTTGGTTGGTCTTCATTTATAATTGCAATATGTATATTTTTATAATCTTTAGTTTCATTTTTAGTATGATTTTCAGCTTGATTTCCATATTTCGTATGTACAAAAGTAATTAGTCCTACTATGGCTAACACTATAATTAATATTATGATGAGTGAATATATCCAATTTTTCTTTTTCATTTTTATATTTCCCTTTCAAAACATTCTCCCCATGATGAAAAGTAAAGCCACATTGAAATGTGGCTCTACTATACACAAAATTATTATTGTAATCCGAAGTTATTAGACAACTGTTGGTCTTGTTCTTGAACTGCGTCTGCAGTGCTGTTTAATTGTTGTTTAATTTCTTCTAATAATTGAGCAAATTTTTCAACTTTTGGACTAAGTTGTTGGAATTGCTCTTCGAAACGATTAAATGCTTGACCTTCCCAGTTCGAAGCGATTTCTCCTTGTGCACGAGTTAAATCAGATAAAATTTGACGAATTTGTTCAGATCCATTCCCGTAAGATTGTGACTTAGCTCTGATTTCATCCGGACTCATCTTAATAAGTGCCATATTGTAGAACCTCCTGAAAATTTTGAGTTAGATCTTGCATGTAGACATACTAAAAAAGTTTTAGTGTGCCTTACGTAAATAATATAAAAATTATAAGTATATGTACATAGTTTTCTTCAAATTTATCAATAATTATTTATTTTTACTTCGAAAAATGTAGAAATTTAAAATTCCTTATTCATTTAAGTATTTTTTATGTGTATAATAAAAGTAAAATTTCAAATAAAGGATTAGCGATTAATGAGCAAAAAATTATTATTATCAACTATTTCTACACTTACTATATTAAATATACTTAATATAGATAATATAGGTTACGCTAAGAATTACGGGACAATCGAAGAAGCTAAAAAAGAACATCCAAACGCAGATTTTAAGGTCAATCCATCTGATGGTTCTTTTACTTATACATATGGGAAAAGTAATGGGAATGTAAATAATGGCAGAAATAATAATGATGATGGGCAACATAATACCTCTACAAATCATTCTTCTGGACAAAATAATGTAGCACATCGTTATTCAACTTCGCAGAAAAAAGTTAATCAACCTCAAGAATCGAATCAATCTAATTCTAATAACTTATTAAATAGAAGTAATGGGTCAACGCCATTACCAGATGTTCAAAATGGGAATAATGATCAAGGGGAAAAAATAAATAATAGTGATACTCCTCCACAAAATAACCGTTCACCAATTGCGCCTCCCAACCTTAACAACGATGATGATCATAATGCTGATGTTTCTCAAGCTTTCAAAAAAGATAAACATGGCATGATTACTAACTTAGATATGGATGACTTATATGATGAACTTAAAGTCTCAGAATTTAATGAAAAAGCTAAAACTAAAGATGGGAAACCGTTAGCTTTAGGTAATGGTAAAATTATTTCACAACCACTATTTACGAATAAGAATAATTTATACACTGCAGGTCAATGCACTTGGTACGCGTTTGATAAACGTGCTCAAGATGGACATACTATAAGTACGTTCTGGGGAGATGCAAAAAATTGGGCTGGACAAGCGTCTAGCGCAGGATTCAAAGTCGACCATACTCCAGAAAAAGGTGCGATTCTTCAAACAATAAACGGTCCATATGGCCATGTCGCTTATGTCGAGCGTGTCAATTCAGATGGTAGTGTTTATATTTCAGAAATGAACTGGGTAGCCCCTTATATCGTCTCAACTAGAACAATTTCTTCTAGCGAAGCTGGTTCCTATAGTTATATACATTAATAAAATAAGAGGATAAGGTAGAAGTTGATCTCTACTTTATCCTCCTATTGCATATTACTCATATTTTTATTTCAAAAGAACTTCATCAAATTATAATTAGAATATTAAAGTTGATTAACTATAGTCGATAAAATTCGTCACTTACATTTCGAGAATTTTAATTTGTATTTGACGGTTGAAGGTTCACATTATCTGTAAATGAAATTGTTTCATCTGTTCTCTTTATAAATGAAAATTCTAAACTCTTATATCCTACTCTTGCGTGATTGAGACTACTTTGCCCTTCTATTATCAATTTTGGCTTTTTGTTTGTAGGGATATTATAAATTTCTCTAAGTTTTTTACATTATTTTCTTCATTATTTAGATTATATTCTAAGGTATAGCTAGGAACATTAGGATTGTAGCCTAACTTTGAATACTGATTCGTTTTCAAATCTTTAAAATCTCCATTTTTCTGTTACTAATTAATTAACAGATATTTGTTACACAAATAACCTTTTATTAAATCTTTATTCCCACAAAAAACTGCCAACAACTCGTATAAAGAATTGTTGGCAGTTTATTCATAATTATTAAATTTATAGCTCTAGTATATATTAACCAATTGAACCTTCCATCTCGAATTTGATTAAACGGTTCATTTCTACTGCATATTCCATTGGTAATTCTTTTGTGAATGGTTCAATGAAGCCCATAACAATCATTTCAGTAGCTTCTTCTTCAGAAATACCACGGCTCATGAGATAGAATAATTGTTCTTCTGACACTTTAGACACTTTCGCTTCGTGTTCTAATGAAATATTGTCATTAAATACTTCGTTATATGGAATTGTATCTGAAGTAGATTCATTATCTAAGATTAACGTATCACATTCGATATTTGAACGTGCACCTTTAGCTTTACGTCCAAAATGAACAATACCACGATAAATGACTTTACCGCCATTTTTAGAGATAGATTTAGATACAATTGTTGAAGATGTGTTTGGTGCTTTGTGAATCATTTTAGCACCCGCATCTTGAACTTGTCCTTTACCTGCAAAGGCAATAGATAATGTGCTACCTTTTGCACCTTCACCTAATAATACACAGTTAGGGTATTTCATAGTCAACTTAGAACCTAAGTTACCGTCAACCCATTCCATATTACCATTCTCATGGACAAACGTACGTTTCGTAACTAAGTTATAAACGTTGTTGGCCCAGTTTTGAATTGTTGTGTAACGAACATGCGCATCTTTATGAACAATGATTTCAACTACAGCTGAGTGTAATGAACTTGTTGTATAAACTGGTGCAGTACAACCTTCAACATAGTTTACTGATGCACCTTCATCAGCAATGATCAATGTACGTTCGAATTGCCCCATGTTTTCAGAGTTAATACGGAAATACGCTTGTAATGGTGTATCTAATTTAACGTTTTTAGGTACATAGATGAATGAACCACCTGACCATACAGCTGAGTTAAGTGCAGCGAATTTGTTATCAGCTGCAGGTACAACAGATGCAAAGTATTCTCTAAATAGGTCTTCATTTTCACGTAATGCACTGTCTGTATCTTTGAAGATAATACCTTTTTCTTCTAATTCTTTTTCCATATTATGATAAACAACTTCTGATTCATATTGTGCAGAAACACCAGCTAAATATTTTTGTTCAGCTTCAGGAATACCTAATTTATCAAATGTACGTTTGATTTCTTCAGGAACTTCATCCCATGAACGCTCAGTATGTTCTGATGGTTTAACGTAATATGTGATGTCATCAAAGTTTAATTCTGATAAATCTCCGCTCCATTGTGGCATTGGCATTTTATAGAATAATTTCAATGCTTTAAGACGGAAGTCTAACATCCATTGAGGTTCTTCTTTCATTCTAGAAATTTCAGTAACGATATTTTCTGTTAAACCTCGCTCTGATCTGAAAATGGACACATCCTCATCGTGGAAACCATATTTATAATCTCCAACATCAGGTGCTTTTTTAGCCATTTTAATCACTCCTTGAATTTATAATTAATAAACGACGTGCGTGTGAGATTTTTAATTTTATATAGTTTAAAGTGTAATATTTAAAAATGACTATTCTTTAATGTTGTAATATCTATATTATAACAACATGCTATATTCATCTAAAGACTATACAGCTGTTATAGTTTGAGTTTACCCGATTCATTTTCAAATACACTGAAGGAAACTTTGTAAATAAATTACTCTTCTTCAGTAGTACCTTCTGTTTTACCTTCTTTTTCGACTGTGCCTTTTTCTAATGCTTTCCAAGCAAGTGTGGCACATTTGATACGTGCTGGGAATTGAGAAACACCTTGTAAAGCTTCAATGTCTCCCATATCTTCAGTAATTTCATAATCTTCACCAAGCATCATCTTAGTGAACTCTTGGCTCATTTGCATCGCCTCAGCTAATGAATGACCTTTTACAGCTTCAGTCATCATAGATGCACTGGACATTGAGATAGAGCAACCTTCTCCTTCGAACTTCGCATCATTAATTATCCCGTCTTCAATATCAAATGTTAAACGTATACGGTCACCACATGTGGGATTGTTCATATCTACTGTCATTGAGCCGTTATCTAAAACACCTTTGTTTCTAGGGTTCTTATAATGATCCATAATTACAGATCGGTATAGTTGATCTAAATTATTAAAATTCATAAGAGAAAAACTCCTTCGTTTGTTTCAATGCTTGAACTAACTGATCTACGTCTTCTTTTGTATTGTATACATAGAAGCTTGCACGTGCAGTTGATGATACATTGAGCCATTTCATTAGCGGTTGAGCGCAATGATGACCTGCACGTACAGCAACACCCTCAGTATCTACAGCTGTTGCGACATCATGAGGATGAATATCAGAGAGATTAAATGTAATCACTCCTGCACGACGGTCTTTAGGTGGACCATAAATGTCTAATCCTTCAATAGAAGACATTTGTTCATAGGCATACTCAGTTAATTCTTTTTCATGTTTGTGTATCGCATCGAAGCCAAGGTCTTCAATGTAGCGAATTGCTTCACCTAAACCAATCGCTTGAGCAATAAGTGGTGTGCCCGCTTCAAATTTAGTTGGTAAATCTGCCCATGTCGCATCATATTTACTAACGAAATCAATCATGTCACCACCAAATTCGACTGGTTCCATGTCTTTAAGTAAATCACGTTTACCGTAAAGCACACCAATACCAGTAGGACCAAGCATTTTATGTCCACTAAAGCTATAGAAATCTGCATCAATTTCTTGCATATCTAATGCCATATGTGGTGCTGCTTGTGCACCGTCCACACTAATAATTGCGCCATGTTCATGTGCAATGTCTGCTATCGTCTTAACATCATTAATTGTTCCAAGTACATTTGAAACATGTGCAATGGCTACAATTTTCGTTTTATCATTGATTGTTGCTTTAATGTCATCAAGATTAAGTTCGCCCTCGTCTGTCATTGGGATAAATTTTAATGATGCATTTTTACGTTGAGCTAATTGTTGCCATGGAACAATATTCGCATGGTGTTCCATCTCAGTTACAACAATTTCATCGCCTTCTTCAACGTTTGCATCTCCATAACTACGTGCAACAATATTGATAGATGCTGTTGTACCTCTAGTGAAAATAATTTCTTCAAAATATTTAGCATTGATGAAACGGCGCACAGTTTCACGTGCACTTTCATATCCATCTGTTGCTAGTGATCCTAAAGTATGAACGCCTCGATGAACGTTTGAATTATAACGCTTATAGTAATCGTCTAAAACGTTTAATACTTGTATTGGTGTTTGACTTGTTGCAGTTGAATCAAGATACGCTAAGCGTTTTCCATTTACTTGTTGCTCAAGAATCGGGAAATCTTTGATGATAGAATTTACATCAAAAGTTCGTTCGGTCACTTTATTCACGACCTTTCTATAATTAAAAATCTCATCGTATTTTGGTTTTACTTTTTATATAGTGCGAAATAAGTTTATTTAGAAACTTTACGTTCAATAACTTCTCTTAATTGACGTTTAACATCCTCGATTGGTAATTCGCGAACTACAGGATCTAAGAATCCATGAATAACTAAACGTTCTGCTTCTGTTCTTGAAATACCACGACTCATTAAGTAATACAATTGTTCAGGGTCTACACGACCTACTGATGCTGCGTGACCTGCTTCAACATCATCTTCATCTATTAATAGAATTGGGTTTGCGTCACCACGTGCATTCTCAGAAAGCATTAACACACGAGATTCTTGGTTAGCGATAGATTTCGTACCACCATGTTTAATATAACCAATACCGTTAAATACTGAAGATGCGTTTTCTTTCATTACACCATGTTTTAAGATGTAACCATCAGTTTCTTTACCATATTGTACAATTTTAGAAGTTAGGTTAATTTTTTGATCACCTGTACCTACAACAACTGATTTCAATTCACTTGTTGAGCGGTCACCTACAAGGTTTGTTGTGTTGTCGATAATTTGACTACCTTCGTTCATTAAACCTAATGCCCATTTAATAGATGCATCAGCTTCAGTTGTACCACGACGAATAATGTGACCAGTGAAACCTTTATCTAAGTAATCTACTGAGCCATAAGCTACATTTGAATTTGCTCCAGCAATCACTTCTGAAACAATATTAATTTGATTACCTTCACCACTTGCGTTAGATAAATAGTTCTCTACATAAGTAACTTCAGCGCTTTCTTCAGTCACAATGATAACGTGGTTGTAGAAACTAGCATTCTCGTCATCGTGTAACACAACGTATTGAATTGGATGTTCAACTACTACATTCTTAGGTACATAGACGAATACACCACCATTAATTAATGCAGTGTGTAAAGCTGTTAAACGATGTTCATCAATGTCTACAGCTTCTGTCATAAAGTATTTTTGAACTAAGTCACTATGATTAACTAATGCTTCTGATAAACCTTCAATAATCACACCATCATTTTTAGCTTGGTCTGACACTTGAGTATAAGCTAAATCGTTATTATGTTGGATGACTAAGTTTTCAGTGTTCTCCACATCAATGATTTGCTTTACTGATTCTGGTAGTTCATCAAGATTATTATATGCACTACCTTTTGTTTCGTGTTGTTTAAATGTATCAAAGTTCCATTTTCGTAATTTTGTTTTATCAGGTTTTGGCATTTCTAAAGTTTCTGTTAATTCCAACGCTTTTTTACGTAATTCTGTCATCCAAGAAGGTTCATTGTGCGCTTTTGAATAATCAACAAGTTGTGCTTCAGAAATGTTCAAAGTTTCAGTTGTCATAACTTTCTTTTCCTCCTGCTTGATGAAATAGTTTGTTGCTCGGCATGTTCATTTTCATCATTAAAAGTGAACATCTCAATGTTAAAAGTCTGATTGACGACTATTCAGTTGCACCAAATTCTTCTTTAACCCATTCGTAACCTTCTTCTTCAAGGCGTTTAGCTAATTCTGGTCCACCAGATTTAACAACTTTACCACCATACATAACGTGTACTTTATCCGGTGTAATATAGTTTAATAAACGTTGATAGTGCGTAATCATTAATGCGCCAAAGTCTTCTCCACGCATTTGATTAATACCTTTAGATACAACTTTCAATGCGTCAATGTCTAAACCTGAGTCAATTTCGTCTAAAATAGCAAATTTCGGTTCTAACATCATTAATTGTAAGATTTCGTTACGTTTTTTCTCCCCACCAGAGAAACCTTCATTTAAATAACGTTGCGCCATGTCTTGATCGATATCTAAGAAATCCATTTCTTTGTCTAACTTCTTAATAAATTGCATTAAGTTGATTTCTTGTCCTTCTTCACGTTTTGCATTGATAGCTGAACGCATAAAGTCAGCGTTAGTAACGCCAGTGATTTCTGAAGGATATTGCATAGCTAGGAATAAACCAGCTTTAGCTCTCTCATCAACTTCTAATTCTAAGATATTGACGCCGTCTAGTAATACTTCCCCCTGAGTCACTTCGTAAGATGGGTGTCCCATGATTGCAGATGATAATGTTGATTTACCAGTTCCGTTAGGCCCCATGATTGCATGTATTTCACCTGTGTTGACAGTTAAATTTACACCTTTTAAAATTTCTTTATCCTCAATAGACACATGTAGGTCTTTGATTTCTAATGTTGATGACATTTATATTCCCTCCGTAAAATATAAAGTTTTCTTAACTAGTTTATAATAATTTTAATCTGTAGTCAAAAAGACTTAGTGATATTCAATTCTCTTTATTATAACGCACTTAGTTGGTAATATAAACTTTTTGAACCACTAATTTAGATTTATTCTTTAAATAAAATTATTTTTATCTAACGCGTAAAATTTCATTAAATGATAAACAAGCTCTTAATTTCTCAATAGCCAATTTTTAGACATATTAAAGTATTTATTGCCCTAAAATTTCATTTCTATGATATGATGCACTTTAACCTTTAAATCATTTATAGAAAGGAGCCATTCATGAACAATTTCAAATGGATTAATATCCTTAAAGGTTTTGGTATGGGCACCAGCGATTTAGTTCCCGGCGTGAGCGGTGGAACAATTGCCTTACTATTAGGTATATATGACGGATTTATTAGTTCAATTAGTGGGCTGTTTTCCAAACGGTTTTGGCCTAGCCTCAAATTTTTACTTCCTATTATAATAGGAATGGGTTTAGCCATAGCAATATTAAGTAACTTATTTAATTATTTGTTAAGTCACTACGAAATTTCTACAATGTTCTTCTTTACTGGACTAATCATCGGTATTATTCCATATCTACTTAAAGTTTCAGATTTCAAGCGTACCTTCGAAACTAAACATTATTTAATGGTGCTAGTAGGCATCGTCATTTTATTTGTAATTACTCTTCTAAATAACGGTGATAAACACTCCGGCGAAACATTATCTTTATCTTTTAGTCTTATTATTAAATATTTTATAGCTGGAATGTTTGCCTCTAGTGCAATGCTACTACCCGGTATTTCTGGGTCATTTATGTTATTAGTTTTTGGTGCGTACGGCACAGTAATGTTCTCAATTTCTGAACTTGTTAAGTTGAATTTTTCAGCATTACCTATTTTACTTATCGTTGGTTTAGGAATTCTCACTGGATTTATGGTATCTAGTCGCATTATTCAATATTTTTTACATCATCACAGTACTATGACCTTCGCTCTAATCATCGGCTTTGTTATTGGATCAATTTTCGCAGTTTATCCAGGTCTTCCTGAAAATGGATTAACCTGGGCGATTTCATTAACAACATTAATTGTAGGTTTCCTAATAAGTCTAAGCTTAGGTCGTATGACAGCTCATAATGAAACCTCATAACAAGCTAGAACACAACAAAGCCCTCAAGTACGTTTCTGTACATGAGGGCTCATTTAAGTGGTTAGACAACCTTAGTTGTCTCCTTTATTACCTTTGAATTTATCAATAACGTCATTTGCTTTTTCTTTTGCGTTATCTACAAATTCTTTTGCTTTGCCAGAAGTTTTATCTTCTTTACCTTCTTGTTCTAAATCTTTATTGTCTGTAGCATTACCTACTGTTTCTTTAATATTACCTTTAGCTTGTTCAAATTTGTTATCTTCAGCCATTGTAATTTCCTCCTTATGACTTTTATCTTTATCACTTTTACCCTCTAAAATATTAAATAAACATCCATATGCTGTTAAAAGCTTAATTTTTAACTTAAAAAGATTGCTTTATACTTTAATTTTCATATATTAAAAGTACCTAAAATGATTTAAGGAGTGACGTTATGAATTTCGCCAACATTACATCTATGACTGAAAGTGGACTCAATAAGAAAGTGAATCGTTTTTTTGAACAAAATCCAAATATAGAAATTCTAAAATTTGATTATCAAATGGGATACGGTGGTGTAGGTGTAGGCATACTATTTAAAGTATTATAATATTTAATTAAAAATCGAGACTGGGACATATTAAATATCTCAGTCTCTTTTAACATATTGGCAGTAGATGTCTGGATTGAAAGCGCGCTTACATCAAGCTTCTCTCAATCCTAGACATCCTTGCCGGCGGGGCCCCAACATAGAG
>NZ_KV827781.1:957801-1049442 GCF_001836225.1 Staphylococcus sp. HMSC036D05
TTTGTTAAATTATATTTCTGTCCCGCTCCCGATTTTTTGTTACTTAGCAGGCACCACGGCACCATCATATTTATCTTTAATGTAGTCTTGAATTTCTTTAGATTGTAATACTTCCATTAAAGCTTTGATTTTTTTATCATCTTTATGTCCTTTTTTAACAGCGATTAAGTTAGCATATGGATTATCTTTAGCATTTTCTAATGCGATAGAATCTTTCTTAGGACTTAATTTTTGATCGATTGCGTAGTTAGAGTTAATGATGACTGCATCAGCTTTTTGGTTTTGATAGATTTTAGGTAAGTATTCAGCAGATTGTTTGTCGTTAAATTTAATATCTTTCTTGTTTTCAGTGATGTCACTGAATTTAGCGTCTTCAATTTTAACGCCTTTTTTAAGTTTAATTAAACCTTCATCTACGAAGAATTTTAAGAAACGACCTTGTTCAGCAGGGTTATTTGAAACATAAACTGTTGCACCTTTAGGTAAGTCTTTTAAACTTTTGTACTTTTTAGAGTACACAGCCATTGGTTCAAGTTCTACGTTTCCTGCAGATTCAATTTTATATCCTTTTTCTTTACTTTCAGTTTTTAAGTATGGCGTATGTTGGAAGAAGTTAGCATCAATTTCACCTTTATCTAATAATTTATTAGGTGTAGTGTAATCGTTAATTGTTTTAATTTGTAAATCGTAACCTTTTTTCTTCAATAATGGTTTAGCTTTTTCTAAAATTTCAGCATGAGGTGCTGGTGATGCACCTACTGTGATTGTTTTGCTCTTGTCGCCACCACCGCAAGCAGCTAAAGCAACTGTTAATGCTAATACTAAAATTATTCCTAAGATTTTTTTCATTGAACATTGTCCCCTTTTCTTTAGCGTTTATCAATTTTATTTGTAAGCCAATCCCCTAGGAATTGAATTATAAATACTATGATTAAGATGAATACAGTTGAAACTAAGATAACATCATTTTGATTTCGTGTGAAACCAGTTAAGTAGGCTAAGTTACCTAAACCACCGGCACCAATGACACCAGCTATAGCAGTTGAACCGACTAAAGCAATAGCTGTCACAGTAATACCTGAAACTAACGCAGGCATCGCCTCAGGAAGTAGTACCTTGCGTACGACTGTCCAAGTATTCGCACCCATTGACCAAGCCGCTTCGATAACTCCCTTATCAATTTCTTTGAAGGCAATTTCTACTAAGCGAGCATAAAATGGTGCTGCACCGATAATAAGTGCTGGTAAAGCGCCTGTTGGTCCACTAATCGTTCCAAGAATTACACTTGTAAACGGTATAAGTAATAAAATTAAAATGATAAATGGTATCGCTCTAAATAAGTTAACTATAAATGAAACAATTGTGTAGAAAACTCGAGCTGCCGGTGAATGACTTTTCGCAGATAAGAAAAGTAACACCCCTAAAATCAAACCAAAGATGAAAGCAAATATAGTAGAAACAACAGTCATATATAGTGTCTCTAATATTGCTTGCCATACATCTGGCCACTGAACATTAGGCATTGTAAACATTTCGTGGAATATTTCGCCATATGATTTACCCATGTTTCAACACCTCCACATTCACATGTTGTTGATGAAGATCATTCTTAAATTGTTCAAAGTTATCACTATCAATATGCGGTATTTGAATAACTAAGAAGCCTATAGAACCATCCTTAGTATTCTTGATATTAGCTTCAAGAATATTAACGTCTATATTATGTGTTTTAGTAATATATGAAACAATAGGTTCTGTCGTATTATCCCCAGTAAAGTTTAATCTCACTATGTAAGAATCACTCGCTAATGGTTCTAATTCATCTAGAGCATCTTCAAAGTCATCATTTAAATCATCCTTAACAAAACGTTTAGTAACTGCATGTTGTGGATTTTCAAATACTTCGCTAACTTTTCCTTGTTCTATGACTTTACCGTTTTCCATTACCGCGACTTCATCGCAAATGCGTCTAATCACATGCATTTCATGAGTAATTAATACGATTGTAAGGTTTTGTTGTTCCCTTACCTTAAGTAATAAGTCTAGAATTTCATCAGTTGTTTGAGGGTCTAAAGCACTCGTTGCTTCGTCACAAAGTAAAACATCAGGGTCATTTGCTAACGCTCTAGCTATACCTACTCTTTGCTTTTGTCCACCTGATAATTCTGATGGATACGCACTCTCTCTGCCTTTCAATCCTACAAGTTCTACAAGTTCAAGTGCTTTTTGCTTCGCTCTACCACTCGGTACTCCTGCAATTTCAAGTGGGAAAGTAATATTTTTTAATACGGTTCTTGACCATAATAAGTTGAAATGTTGGAAAATCATACTTACTTTTTGTCGTTTTTTACGCAACTCTGATTTGGATAATTTACTAATATTGTCACCATCAATAATGACATCTCCAGACGTAGGCGCTTCTAGATTGTTAAACATTCTAATTAGCGTACTTTTACCTGCACCAGAGAAACCAATAACGCCAAAAATCGAGCCTGAATCAATATTTAAATCAACGTGATCAACTGCTAGAACATCTTTGTTCTTAGTATGATATCGTTTCACTATTTGGTTTAACTTAATCACGTTAATAGCCTCCTTAAATTGCTTATATAAATTAAAAAATGCTTCCTCAATCTTTAGAGAGTTGAGAAAGCATTTGTATATCTTCTTTCTCTCATCTTCTAAAGTTAAACTTTATGTGAATTGGCACCATTTCTATATCAGACGGTTGCCGGGCTTCGTAGGGCACATCCCTCCACCTCTCTCGATAAGAGTTTACGCATCATTTAATTTGTTTTAATCCTACCACCGTACTAAAGTTTCGTCAATAACTATTTTAAATTTTCTAACAAATAAGGGACTGATTGAAAAGCATAGATTCTTTTTACTTCTTGATCCTTATTCATCACCAATAAAACAGGCACTGACATAATTTCTTTTTCTTTACTAAATTCAGGATGAAAATTAAGATCCACCTTTTTAACCGGAAGCTGTAAAATATCATTCGCAATATCTAACATTCTTTCTGAAACTTTACACGTTCCACACATTGGCGTATAGCCAAATATAAGATGTTTCTCTTCATTGTAATTTTCTGTTATATCTTCAAGATCAATTGAACTATTCATTAACTAGAACTAACCTTTCAGTGTTTAAATTAGGCATGAGATTCTTTTCTTTTTTCACTGAGAAACCATATCTATTCAAAACATTAGCTAAATAATTTTTCGGACATTTCGCAACTTCACAATATGTTTTATCAACATATATGTGTTCACTTTCGCTTAAATATCGTTTAAACCATTTTCTAATTTTTTCTCCTTCGTCATCAGAATCTGCAAGAACATAAACTTGTTTACCATAAAGTGATTCTATCATATCATCAATTTTATCTATACTCATGGTCCCATGTGTACAAATAATACTTACTGGCTCTGCGATAACTTGTTGCACTCTTTTCTTATCCGATTTACCTTCAACAATGATAACTTTATTCACAATAGTCATGTCAATCCACCTTCTAAGCGTCGATAGTTAACTGTCACTTAAACCATTCACAGAATTTAGAAAAACTAAACATCACAACGGGCAAACTTACATATGGTTAATGAAAACTAAACACTGATTTAAAATAAAGTGTAAAAATTCTTTTATATTATAAATAAAACTCCTTGATTAAAATAATCGAGGAGTTTAACACATGCTATTCACCAATCATTTCTGAATATTGGTCTGCTGATAATAATGCATCTAATTGACTTTCGTCATTCATTTCTACTTTAACCATCCATGCTTTTTCGTATGGTGATTCATTAACGAATTCTGGGCTATCTTCTAATTCTTCGTTGATTTCTACAATTTTACCTGAGATAGGCGCGTATAATTCTGATACAGTTTTAACAGATTCTACACTACCAAAAGTATCGCCTTCATTTAATTCGTCATCTGTTTCAGGTAGTTCAACAAATACAATGTCGCCTAACTCGTTTTGAGCGTACTCTGTAATACCAATTGTTGCTACATTATCTTCTATTTTAACCCATTCATGTTCTTTAGAATATTTAAATTCGCTCGGTACTGCCACGAGAATCCCCTCCTAATTATTAATTACATTTTAATGATGCCACACTGATATAGTTCAATCAACTATTATCTAAAAGAATTAATATGATAAAATTCGTATTTATTTATGTAAAACACGATATTTGATACATTTTCATTTCTAATGTTCACTTTTTACGACGAGTGTTAAAAAATTATATCCAAGTATTTTTGTACGTTTCTTCTTTAAAACCTAAAGTGATTTTTTCTCCAGAGATAGCTAGTGGACGTTTTACCAACATTCCATCAGATGCTAATAAATCTAATTTTTCATCATCTGACATGTCTTTTAATTTATTTTTCAAATCAAGTTCACGATATTTAGCACCATGTGTATTAAATAATTTATTTATTTCTACACCTGTTTTGTCAATAATATCTTCAAACTCTTTTTTAGTGGGTGTGTGTTGAACAATATCGATAGGTTCGTAGCTCACACCATATTCATCTAAAAATTTAGCGGCTTTCTTGCAAGTCGTACAATTTGAATATTGATAAAATTTTATCATATGTTTATTACCTCCTTATCTCTATTAAGACAAATATATCATTTTCTATAAGAAAACGCTCTACTTTTTAGGCTAATATTTTTATAAAAAAGATATCATTCGTTATAATAAATTTACTAATATTGAAAGGGAGTATAAATGATGCAAGGTATTCATAAAACTGAAGATTTTAATTCAACAATTAACAGTAATCATCCAGTTATTGTAAAATTCGAGGCCGATTGGTGTCCTGATTGTAAAGCAATGGATATGTGGATTGATCCTATTGTTGAGAAATATAATAACTATAGCTGGTACGTCGTAGACCGTGATGAATTAGAAGATGTAACCACTGAAAATGACGTAATGGGTATTCCTAGTATTTTAATTTTCCAAAATGGTGAAAAATTAGCGCATTTACATTCAGCAAATGCGAAATCTCCAGAACAAGTGGAATCATTTTTAGATGAAAATTTAAATCAATAAAAGTTAAAGGAGCTTTCTCTACTGTTTAATGTAGGGAAAACTCCTTTTTTATTTTCATACACTCAATTTTTTAAACCTTATTCAAATTCAGTGATTAAATTTTTATTTTTACGTTGTGCTTTAGTTGGTTCTACTTCTAAATCTGTAAGATATAAGAAACCAGCTAAAATTTCATCATTTTTAATATCTAAAGCTTTACGCACTTTAGGCTCGAAAATGTAATGTGGTGATTTCCAACATGTTCCGATACCCGCTTCATATAAGAGAAGCATTAAATTTTGAGCAAATGCCCCAAATGCAAAGTAATTTTCACGACTTTGTCTTTGTCTAGGATCATCTTTTAAGATTAATAATAATAAACCTCCTAGATTTGTTACTGCATTATAATGGTCTTCTCTTTTTTCAGGATTATCAGGAAATGCAAATCTCGTAATATCCTGACTGAAATCACCTAATTTATCTTTTGCAACATGAACGACTCTCCAAGGTTCTCTCATTCCGTGATTTGGAGCGTCTGTAGCTTTTTCGACAGCATCATATAATGCCTTATCGTCAATAACCATATCATGTTTAAATTTCTTGATACTTCTTCTATTAGATATAGCTTCTTGTAATTCCACTTTAATTCGCTCCTTCTACGTTCGTTGATAACAATTATCAATTATAATTCACAGTCACATTTTATTCAACTTTTCTGTTTATGATTCATAAAATTGGAGTTGCTGTTTCAGCTCCTTAACATGAATCTGACCAGGAGCTTGCGGTTCTCCCAAACAACCATACGAAACTGCACCGCCGAAGACGCCTTGAGCTGTACGACTAATTACACCTAATTTAGACATCGAGATGCCAATCACTTGATATGGCGTACTATCAGAAGTCACACTCATCGCCTCTAATAAATGTAAGACATCCTCTTTACTATGAGGCATAACTGCTAACTTCAAATATTGTGGTGACAATTTTTGCATTTTGAAATAAATAAATTTTAATTCCTCTAATGAAGGCGTCTCTTGAAAATTATGATGCGATAACACCACTTTTAGACCATTCTCTTGCGCGTGTTGAATTAACTTACCGTAAACCTCTACATCTATGGACGCGTTCCATTCAATATCTAAGATATCAAACTGCGCGTGTTGGATTAACTTATACAGTAACTCTAAATATTCAGTTTCTCCAATATCCCCTTTACCGCCTTGCGTTGATGTTCGATACGTCACAAGGATTTTAAAATCCAATTTTAATTGTTTTAATTGATGAATAATCGTTTTAAATTGTTCCATATTAAAATCGAACCATTGATCTATTCTTAATTCCACAATATCAATCGAATCTCTATATTGGTAAATATCATTTAAGAGTGTTTGTGAAATTTGATTTTCCGGTGCAATTGTAGCTGCCACATCAACATGTGTCATAGTATATACCTCGTTTCTAACATCGTATTAAACTTATTTTATATTAATTGCTTTATCACTTACAAATTGCTGTTATTTAATTCATTTTCCTGAAAATGAAATTCTCTATGATTTAAAAAATTAGTCATCGGGTAGTACACAAGTATAATGAATTTAGGAGGTAATCATAATGGCAGTTCAATATGAAACTAAAGCTACAAACGTAGGTGGACGTAAAGGACATGTTCACACTGACGATAACGCAATAAATGTAGACGTATTACCACCACAACAAGCTGACGGAAAAGCTACAAACCCTGAACAATTATTTGCAGCAGGCTATGCTTCATGCTTTAACGGTGCATTTGATCTTATCTTAAAACAAAATAAAGTACGTGACGCTGAACCTGAAGTCACATTAACTGTACGTTTAGAAGATGATCCAGATGCAGAAAGTCCAAAACTAAGTGTCGATATTGACGCAAAAGTTAAAAACGTTTTATCACAAGAAGATGCAGAAAAATATTTAAAAGATGCACATGACTTCTGTCCATATTCTAAAGCAACACGTGGCAATATCGATGTTAACTTAAATGTAGAAGTTGTAGATTAATAATAATAAATAGTAATTGAATATATTATAGGTTCAACCACCAACAAATTTACGTATTTTGTTGGTGGCTTTTTTATATCTAAATTCAGTAAGCTTATAAATTGTATACACCTGAAATAAAATTTATTAAGATTTAGTAAATAGAGTTAAATGAATAAATATTTCGTTAAAATAGTGCGTATTAAAATCATTTCAAGCGACAAGAAGTTCTTAATATTTAAAATAATAGTTTTAATATTAAAATTTACGCTTAAATATATTTTCAGAAATGTTTTTTGTTATCATAAAACGATTATTGCGTATTTTTAATAATTCTTTTATTATGTATTTGATAAGTCTCTTTAACTAAAGGTATTTTATAATTTTGTATTTTCTTTAAATCTGGAGGTCAACATGAACAATATCCGTTTATTAAATAATGATGATTTAGAAGCATATAAAGAGTTAATGTCAAACGGTTACCATAATTACGCATGGGATCGCTATTATTTAGAAAATGTTTCGGAAGATTGCCTTAAAACCATTCTTTCTCAAGAAACAAAATATTGGAATATTTTTGGTGCATTTGAAGATGACCAGCTTGTCGCTACTTGTACGTTAAAACAAATGAAATTTGTAAGTAAGCGTCATAAAGCGATTCTTGAAAATAATTTTGTTAAAAATAATGATGAAATCATCAATAGAGAATTGATTAATCATATTATTGAATACGCTAAGACTCAAAATATTGAAATGTTAATGACTACTATCGCTTCTAACAATATTAGTGCCAAAGTTTTCTTTAGTTCTATCGGTTTTGAAAATCTAGCTTTTGAAAAAAATGCGAGCAAAATTGATGACGAATACCTTGATGAAAACTGGTTGATTTATTATGTTTGTGATCATTTAGCTAACTCATAATTGAATATATCAACAATTTTGTACGTATATGGGGTATTTCACATCATACCCTATCTACGATATATTCGATATTTATCTCTTCAATGACTTTAATCACTTTTTAAATCTGGTGAAAAGTAAATGCATTCACTTTATTTTTAAGATATAATTAATTTGAATTTTCTAAATTTTCATTTATTAAAGTGATGTGATTTAAAATGATTGAAGCTATTTTACATGCTTTCCTTTTGGCGCTCGGGCTTATACTTCCATTAGGTGCCCAAAATATATTTGTTTTTAACCAAGGGGCCACCCAACCACAACTCGTTAAAACATTACCAGTTATTATTACAGCTGGATTATGCGACACTATACTCATAAGTTTAGCCGTTCTAGGTGTTTCACTCGTACTCATGTCCTTACCTACTTTACAACTTGTGATATATATTTTCGGTCTTATTTTCCTATTTTATATAGCTTGGACACTTTGGAATGAGAAAACTCAGAATGTTAAACAGGACAACAGTCTGTCCGCATCAAAACAAATAAGTTTTGCCCTTTCCGTTTCTCTTTTAAATCCCCATGCAGTAATGGACACAATTGGTGTGATAGGAACAAGTGCGTCAGCATACGTTGGTTACGAAAAGTTTGCTTTTACATTAACGTGTATTTCAGTTTCATGGATATGGTTCATTTTCTTAGCGTTAGCAGGAAAATCAGTAGGTTCTTTAGATAAAAACGGTAAGCTATTAATCTTTGTGAATAAACTATCTAGTATCATCATTGTTATTGTAGCTTTAATAATAGTTCAAAAAATATTCATGCTCCTTTTCAGATAAAAAAAGCTCATCAACCACTTGTATCATTTAATTTCTTACAAGTAAGTTGATGAGTTTTATTTTTAAACGATTGGATCAATAATCTCTACAAATTTGAATTCATTATTATCATATTCAAATTTTGCTATATGGCAATTACCCATATCATATTTACTGCCCTCGTCATAACCAAGAATCACTCTTATAAATAAGCCAATTGTACTACCATGACTTACAGCTAAAACTGTGTCACCATTCGAGTTTTGCATGATTTTTTCAAGAGTATGATAGACACGAGTTTCAACTTCCTCTCGAGACTCTCCCTCAAACGGAACAATTTTGTCATCATACAAAAATTTAGGATCATAAGTTGCATTCAATAGACTAACACTTTCACCCTCAAATAAACCAAAACTCCATTCTTTAATGCCTTTTAAACGTTGATAATTTCGCTCAGGAGCAACATTCTCTAATGTATCACTAGCGCGCTCTTGTGATGATGAAACGAGCGTATCAAACGTAATATTATGAGTTTCGAAATATTTTCGTGCAGCCTGAGCTTGTTGAATACCTAGTGATGTTAAGGGTGAATCACTAGCGCCTTGTATTTTACCTTTTAAATTAAAAACTGTTTGACCATGTCGCATTAAATATAATGTTTTAGTCAAAATAAACACCTCTTCAATAACAATTACTTAAATTATTCTAAACGAATAGATTCTCTCTTTTTATCCCCTTCATTTAATCACTAAAGAAAACAGAAGTAAACGAAATCTATCAGTTTTAAAAAAATATACAAATTGACGTATTTGACTATTAAATTGTTTGAAAGTTGCGACCTTGGGTAAAACTTAACATCAGGTTTACATTTATTATAAGGAGTGTTTTGCTATGGATAGTCATAATCAATGCAATTATGTAAATCCTAATACAGTCTCGTTAGACTGGGAATGTTTCATTATTAGTAAAACTGATATGTTGTTAGACGGTGTTCCAAGAGAATTGATTAATACATGGTTAGACGAAGATGTTATTGAACCATTTTCCATTCGAAATAATGAAATTAATTTTAAAACAAAAGATGTGTGGGAAGCACTAAATACTCATAATTGGTACTATTCAAATTAATTTATATAAACTAATCGCTCTATTTGTACTCTCAATTAAGTTGTGATCTCGATAATGAGTCATCACGTACGTGCGAATTTCTTTATTATTTTTCTCTTCTCGGGGAAATTGAGTATCTTCTAAGATATGATTAGCTAAACTACCTAACGGCGTATCATCATTTACAAAACCTAACATAAAATCATAAAAAGTCATTAAATCTCTTCCCTTTTATAAAATTGATTAAAATCAATCATTTAATTAAAAGCTTGCTATTAATCATACCAAAATAGTCGAGATTGTCTATGTGCAAAATTTCTTTTTTTGCACATTTTTTACATAAATTCCTCAGAATTTTAATTCCTCAAAAATCTTCATACTTTAATCACTCTCAAAAAATAAGTAATCATCATACTTCCAAACCATAATTATAGCAATAATGATAACTTTTAAATCTTCGATTGATTTTTGTCGAAATCATGACTCTTTAAATTAAGAAACGTTTTTGTCATTGTATATATTTGTTTTACAATGCTTTCTAATTGTGCATAAATAAAAATGTAAAATGTATTTATTTACCTATCTGTATTAAATGATATGATATTATAGTATATAAATGACCTTTTGCTATTCATGTGTCTAATGAGGTGAAACACCTATGAAAATAATTAGTGTAAATGTGATTAATATCATCTTAACCATACTATTTATAGCTTTTAATGTACTCATTACCTATAATGCAAACGTTGATAATCACCTATGGTTAATACCAGGATTATGTATTTGTGGTATTGCTCTATTTACGAGTTTAACAATAGCAATTATTTATACTGATCTTTTAAGTGAAATTTTGTTCTTTATTAATATTGTCTTAGCACTTTACTATATTTATCCAATTTTTTATGACTTCCTATAGGGAAAATATTGATATAAGGAGGGAGTAAGATGAATTTACATTTTCAAATATTATTATGGCTTTCAATTATATTCATTGTTGCAGGCGCAATTATTTTAGCTATTATGCTTAAAACGAAAAAAGAAGAGAGAAAAGAATCTTATTTAGGTTTTACGGTTATTTTCTTAATTTTCGGCTTTGCAATGCTCATTTATACATTTATTTTTGGTATATTATAAATTTCAATTTCACTTTTATGAACAAAAATTTTTACAGAACAGTATTGATGTATTGAATGTTAATGAAAATTGTTTACACTTTGTCACTCAGTTACAATCACGTAACTGAGTTTTTAATTTTTCTATTTGATAATCCATTTCTTGAAATTAATGTTTAATTTTCACAGATATTAATTTAATATAGTAATTAATTTAATGACTCAATTTAAGGAGTTTTCACTAATAATGAAAGCGATACATA
Source organism: Staphylococcus sp. HMSC036D05 (assembly GCF_001836225.1). Taxonomy (NCBI): domain Bacteria; kingdom Bacillati; phylum Bacillota; class Bacilli; order Caryophanales; family Staphylococcaceae; genus Staphylococcus; species Staphylococcus sp. HMSC036D05. Next base: position 969,069 of record NZ_KV827781.1, read on the forward strand.
AATACATATACTTAATTATTGCCCTTTTCATTGTATTAGTAGCACTTTTTTCGATAAATGAATTTACTAAAAATAAAGATGCTGTCGCGACAAATGATAATAATGACTTCAAACTTAAACCTGGAGATATCGTAATCACTAAAGGCCCAGTGTTATACGGGTTCTTCGGGCATTCTAGCATCGCAATCGACGAAGATACCGTTCTTCAAATTGAAGGTCCTGGCGATAAACCCATCACTGAATCATTTGAATCTTATAAGCATCGATTCGGTACGGGGAAAAACGAATGGATTAAAGTTTATCGTAGTGTTAAACCAGGTGCTGGTCAGAAAGCCGCTAACTGGGTTAAACGTCATTATGAGAATAGTCACAGTCGTTATCTTGTCACACTTAATTTAAAAAGTACGAAATATACATATTGTACAAAAATAATTTATCAAGCATATAAATATGGTGTTGATCAAAATGCCGTGAGTGATCATGGATTATACATTATTTCTCCATATGCATTAAAAGATAATTTCACCAAAGATTATCGATTAAAGTTAGTTAAAAGTATTAAAAATTAAACCCTCCAAATGATAGCGTAGAGATTTCCTAGCTATTATGATTGGAGGGTTATTTTTAGTCAGTTAGACTTCTTTAAAATAATTAACAAACTGCTCGTTTCTATCTAGTACATCTAAATATGAAATTGAGCTAAAAGGAATAATACGTGTGCAATTCTTGAGCGGATAAATAATGATTTCGTTTTCGTAATCGACATGAAGATCATTCTCTAAGACGATTTTCTTATTTCCTATGACCACTGCTACAGCTTTAAAGCTATCATCGTTTAAATATCTTCTTAATATTTCCTTATTCATAACAACATCACATCCCTTTATTTTAAAATAGCATATTATTGTTAAGGGAGTGTGAAAACATTTCAAGTATTTATTAAAATTATTATATAATTTCGAGTGTGTAGTTATAAAATGACAAATTTGTCGTTTATGATTATCAAATTAGATATTCTTTCTCATTTGATAAAGGTAAAATGGTGATTTATTGATTTCTCCTACTATAGAGAATCCAAATTTCTTATATAGATTTAATGCTTTGTCATTATCTTTAACTACTGTTAATGATAATTTTTTAAAGCCTTCTTTTTGGGCTTTTTTCTCGGCAAAATTAAGTAAACGCGTTCCTACACCTTTACCTCGCGCTTCAGGTAACGTCGCTAACATACTAATATGGAATTCATCTTTATTACCTTCGTCCATTGTAATTAAAGAATATAATTTTTTAGGGTTTGAGAAAATAATTTTCAGAGCTTTTAATTTTTTCATTTTTATTATTTCTAAAACAGTCTTAACCATAGATTTTTCTATTTTAACTAGCGATGCACACGTGATTGCTCCTAAAACTCTGTCGTCTTCTTTAGCTACATAAGAAATATCATGGCTAAATCGATTACCTCTTTTTTTCCATAACTTCTGTAACTGACAATTAATTCGATTTTTAGATGTTTCACCTAAAATGACTTTTGCCATTTCATCAATTGCAAAATGAGTTAACTTGCCAGCTTTTTTATTACTTGGATGTGCTGGAACTACTTGAATATTAACCAAAATTTCGCCTCCGTAAAATAATTTTAAAATTAAAAATACATGTATTTAACATTAATTGTATACCCTATTATAGTAAGTTCAATTATTTTAAAATTTTAAATAAAAGTTAAAATACTTGTTAATTAGATAAAATCATTGTTATCATTTATGAGTTATAATTTTGAAATTAAAGGAGACATAATGAAAGATAAAGGGAGTCTATATTCAAAACTATACTATATATTCATAGCTATAATTATTATCGCCATTATCTTAGTGGTTATGATTTTTTATAATACAAGAAAATCACCATCAAAACCGGCTAGTGATCGTTACAGTGATTTTAATGAACTTAAAAAGCATACGACTAAAAATAAAGATTGGAAAGTTGTTACAAAGCATCGAAAAGATAAGCGTATTCTAGTGTCAGCCATTCACGGTGGCGGAATTGAACCTGGGACAACTGAGTTAGCAAGACGTATCTCAAACGTTGGAAAATATAATTTCTATTCTTTTGAAGGCCTACGCACTAATAATAATGATCAGCTGCATATCACTTCTACAAATTACGATGAACCAAAATTAATTAAAATGTTAGATAAAACTAAAGAAACAATTTCTATACATGGATTTTCTGGCGATGATCCTATCGTCTATATTGGTGGTAAAGACAGAGACATGGCGAAGTCTATTGCAAAAGAATTACGTAAAAAAGGATTTACTGCGAAGGAAAGTCCTAAGGAAATTGACGCTCAATCGTCAGATAATTTCGTAAACATGAATGATACTGATTCAGGTGTTCAACTAGAATTAACTACTGCTTTGAGACAAGAATTCTTTAAACATCAGAAATTAGACAAAACAACACGTGGTAATCCAAAAAAATACACTAAAACATTCTATAAATTTGCGAATGCTGTTCAAAAAGGCATAAAAAATGCGAATTAAATTTAAAATAGCCTTCACATTCATTTAAAATCCCAAAAAATATTAGTGCTTATCAACAAAGTAAAAATTAATCTATGCAAGCTACTATGTAACCCTTGTCAACTGAGAATCCACATTTATTTAACGAAGTATTGATTGCGACACGCCTGCAGGAATAGCATGCGTCTTGAGACTACAGGCTCAAGCCATGCCCGCGGCAAGGGAGCTAAAGCAATACGAAGTATTGAAATTCTAGCTTAATTATTAAAGTCTGATTAAATATTAGCGTTTTTCTAAGCGTTCATCTAGGGTATATAGACATAGGTAATATGTGTGGAGGGATAATACATGGACGAACTTACGAAAGAACAAAAATATACAATTGCAAAGTTTTATAAACTATATATGGAGAGATCCAACGAAGGAATATCAGAAGAATTAGCTAACGATTTTAAAAATTCCGTAACAGCTCAAGATGATTACTTTTGCGACCGTGAGTATGATGATTTTATCTATAATTGCAAAGTACTCATTCAAGAAGGTTATCTAGAGGGAGATATAGATGAAAATAAAATCTATAATATCAAAGTAACCACTAAAGCTTTTACTGAAATTGAAAAAAGTTTTGGTTAAATTATTAATTTTAGTTAGGTGACATAATATGAACGACTGGAAAATAAATAATTATTCAAATCGAAAATTTCTTATTCAAAAAAATGATAATGATATTTCAATAGTCGAACCTATAGATAATGGGTCGTTTAAAATACTTGCTGAATTCAACTTATCTAATGAAAATCATGTAAATACTTATGATGATAATTTATATATTTCAGTCAAAAATGAAAATGAAGAAATAAGTATTTTCGATAAAAAATAGAAAACTTAAGCTGCGTACTAAAAATGCGTACATTTTCAAAAAATTGTCAATTTGTGTTAACAAAAAAGTAACATTAATTATATTAATTTTAACCAAATTAAATAGCCACAAATATAGTTTTATGGTAATCTGTAAATGTTACACTCTGTGAGTGTTTAACATTACTTCTTGTTGTCGCCTTGCAGACTTTAATTTTCGTCATTATTAAAGTATCTGCATAGGCGATTTTTTGTTTTTAAAAGACTTATGATGCTTATTAGTATAAAATATATGTGAAATAAGAATATATGAGGAGGATTTTATGAAAAAAGTTGTAATTTTATTATTGAGTAGTTTTTTAATATTAACAGCATGCGGTAATAAAGACACTTCTTCAACTAAGGACGACAAAAAATCTGAATCAACACCTAAAAAAGAAAAAAGTCATAATACTAAAAAATCAGATAAAACAAAGACAGATACCAAGAAACAAAATAGCAACGACACAGTTAAAAATGAAAGCCAAAGTGCAAACAAAAAGAATAATCCTAAATCACAAGATGCTAAAAGAAATTCAGAACGTGTAGATGGTAAAGATGTAAATAAAAACAAAGATAATAGCAACCCATCTGATAATAATAATAAATAGCTAAGTAATCTTCCAAGCTAATCTCAAAATATTCTAGATACTCAAAGTATCATTCAAACGAAAGTTATCGATATGAAATGTTACAACAATATTCACAAGTCATTCATTATAATAAGAAAAAATATTTCAATTATCACAAAAAGGATGTGCGACTGCCAAAGTTAGATTTAAAGTCCAACTTTAACGCGTGCACATCCTCTTTAATTTATAATATCTCATCCAATTGTCTTACTATGATGGGTGTATATAAATAGCGGTACCCTTTTTTAGTTGGGTGAGCATCATCTGCCATCATTTCTTTATCACTTTTAGCTAATCTATTAATTTCCTCATTATTAAATATATCTATAATATGTATATCCCATTTTGTTCTAAGACGATGAAGCTGATTTACTAAATCTCGATAGTTTTCATCATTTTCTCTAATACAAGTATAAAAAATAATTGGACAACGCCATTTCGCTTGAACATACTTAATTATATATTCTATCGCGCCGATCGTCGTGTTAATATCGAAATCCTCTTGCTCAAACGACGAACTCATCTGACCTATTTCATACTCAAATCTCCCATCATTCGTCGATAACTGACAAACTACTGCATCAATTTTTGTATTCACAAAGTTTAATTTCTTCAATCTATTCACGTAGCTATCAGACTTGTCCCCTGCAAGCGTAGTCCCTGATTTAGCTTCCTTAATCCCCTTCACTTCATATTCAGTTGTTAAATATTCGACAAATGATATCCCCTTCGAAGCTGCACCATATGTAATTGAAGATCCTAAGAAAATAATCTTTTTACTATTAAGATTATCGTCATCCTTTTTCAAGTCGATTTTAGGATTATAGTAATCTTTATTACCATTGATAATATTGAAAATGTTCTTCAAAGACTTCATCAAAGTTGTCATTTCACTCAATATCATTTTCCCTTTTTTCATGCTTGTCTCCTTATATTTATATGTATGTAGAATTAAAGCATCGTATATATTCTTGAATGTTATTGTAACATGGTTATCATTTTCCAAATAAAAAAGCCCTCCGAAGAGGACTTTGAAAATTGTTATTACATTTTAACAACGTTTGAAGCTTGTTCGCCACGTTCGCCTTCAACGATGTCGAATTCAACGCTTTGACCTTCTTCTAATGATTTATAACCGTCTTCAACGATTGCTGAGAAATGTACGAATACGTCTCCGCCATCTTCTCTTTCGATGAATCCAAAACCTTTTTCTGCATTAAACCATTTAACTGTACCGTTATTCATATAGAATACCTCCGCGTGCTTTTGCACTAAATATTTGTAACAAATCCATTAATCAAAAGAGAATATTCTATAAAAATATTTCAACAATCAACTTCACGTGCTTTATTACTTAACCTCCACTATACGCTTATTTTGAGAAAAGTAAAGCCTTTTTAGTTAATTCTTCAAATTATTTATATTCTTCAAGTTTCTAAAGATAACAATTTATTATCAAACGTATGTGAATGTTAATCCAAATGTAAATCATTCTAACGATTCTAATCACTTGCCTAATTATGGTAGTGACACACCTAAACCTGGTGAACATGTAGCGGGTTCTCCTGGCTATGATCCTAAAAAAGACCGTGACAAAGACGGTATATCAGGAGAAAAATAGTTAGGCCTACAGTTAGGAATTCACAATTATTAAAATATTTATTTTTTTGACACAAAGGAATCATATATTGTAATTAACGCATTTAATGACAAATCCTCCAATTCGTATTATAAGATAAACACATACTCAATTAATTGGAGGTGTTTCACATGTTCATCTTTGATTTATTAAAAAAAGGTATAGAATTCTTTAAAGACGTATTCAAATAAGACTGTTCTAGAGTAGTAGCAATACCCTTCTTCAATGAAGGGTATTTTTTACAAATTAATCCCTACTATTCTTATAATATATATTGAATAAATTTGTTATTGTTTTGCAATTTTAACAGAAATGAATTCCAAATTATTAAATTTTAAGTTAAATTTTACATCTATGAACAATTTTTTACGACTTTTGAAATAATCAACTAAAATATATCCAATGAGAATATACTACAGTTAATAAATACATAGGAGGTGAGTCAAATGTTCATCATCAACTTAATCAAAAAAGCAATCGAATTCTTCAAAGGTTTATTCGGCGGTAACAAATAATTGTTTACCTTTCCCCTCTTGATAAGAGGGGCTTTTTCATGCCTTTATAAATATTCAAATTTTGAAAATAGAAATTTTACATAAATTTAAAATTAATCGTGTAGATTTTGGGTAAAGATAATTTATTAACACCAATATTTAAAATATAGGAGCGAACTTTTTATGAAGAAATTATTTACCATCCTATTATCGAGTTTTTTAGTATTAGGCGCATGCAGTCATACTGATAGTTCTGACAAAAAAGAAACTGATAGTAGTAAGAAGTCTGATTCAAAAAAAGATAATAAAAAAGACTCTAAAGGCGATAAAAAAATAAATAACGCAAAAGATAAAATTAAAGATAGTAAATTAGCAAAGAAAAATAAAGATAAAGATTCAAAAAATAAAGACGACAAATCTAAATCTAAGCAACAAAACAACAAGCAAAATCATCCTACTAACAATAATGCATCTCAAGCGAACAACACTACTAAACAATCCCAATACAATAACAACAACGCTAATCAGAACGCAGCCAATAATAATCAAGCTAACACAGCAAATCAACAACAAAATCAAACAAACGGGAAAGCACAAAATAATGTTCAATATCCTCAAGGAGCTGCAAATAAAAATCCGCAACAAAGCAATACACAACAATACTCAAATAACGGAGCAAACGGGAATAACAATCAAGGCCAGGCCAATACAAATAACCGAAATGGATATTAAAATGCAAAAGTCATGGTTAGCTCTATTAGTAGCATCCATGACTTTAAATTTGCTTTTATGAAGTTTGATTAGCCTATAATAATTTTAAGAATATTATCTAAATGAAAACTATCTGATTTCACACGCAACTCCATTATGATTTCCATCTAACCTTGCGCTGTATGCGGGATGACCTATTGGCACACCCGCAGGATATACTGCTCTAAGTGCTTTACAGTTAGAAAATTGTACGGGTAAACTATTATTGTTGTTGTTTGAATCATTATTGTTAGTATTTGAGTGATTATCGGACTGATTATTGTTTTGATCTTTATTATCCTCTTCAGAATCTTCACTCCATATATTTAACTTCTCAGCTTTAGCCAATGATTCACTCTCTTTCAATTTACTTTCATACGTGTCATTAGGAGGAAAAACATACTTTACTCTAGCTAACCCATTTCTAACCAAAGCATTGTTTAACATTTCACCATCCGCATAAACATATGCTAAGCTTCTTCCATATTTATCAGTATGCGGACCTTTATCGAATTCAACTTCTATCTTTTTAGCACTGGTTAACTTATTTGTAGTAAATTCACTTGCTTCAGGACCATATTTTTCTACCGGTTTTCTTGGATCTTTTGTTTCAGGAGTATCTATCAGTAATAATCTGAAAGTAGTTTTCTTACCTTTATAATTAAATTTAACAGTATCACCATCTACAACTTTAATAAGGGTCACTACTTCTCTATGATTACTATTATTGTCTTTTTTCTTTTCTTCTGTATTTTTATTATTGCTTTCTGATTTTTTACTACTTTTTACATCGTTCTTCTTACTACTTTGTGTTTGAGTAACTTTATCTTTTTCACTATGGTTTTGCTTTTGTTCTCCATTAGGTCCTATTAATAATATGCTGATTATAAAACAAGTTGCAGCAACAATTATTATTTTTTTGATTTTTTTCTTTCTTTTCGCGTAAACAAGAGCCGTTATTAGCAATATAAATGCTACTAAAAATAATGATACTCCAATATTTATTAATATATCTTTCATGTTGCACCTCTAAATTTGTTATTTTATAATATTTTATAACAATTTTATCGATTAAACTATAAATATTTTAATTTTAAAATTTAAGATTTCGATAGATGCGGTTCTTTATAACAATTTTCATGAAAATTATATCAACGAAAGAAGGAATACTATGGCAAGCAAGAAGAAAAATATTCAACAATTAAAAGATATTATACTTAATGAGAGCGAAGAATTGCAATACGTTATTGAAGGTATTTATGAAACGCATACAATAGGTGTGGATGTATATAGAAATGGTATTCTAGCAGCTACAAATCAAAGAGTTATATTCTTTTCAAAACGATTAACAGGCTATGATTTCGAGAATTTCGATTACAATCGAATTAGCACATTTGAATTAAGCAAACGCCTAACAGGCAATAAAATCACTTTTTATTCCAGTGGAAACAAAGTAACAATGAAATATATTAATGATAAAGAAATCAATGATTTTGTAACATATGTAAATAGAAAAATGGAAAATGAGAAAAACAGTGAACCACAAAATAACCTTCAAAATGATAATTTGTCCAAAATAAAACAACTTAAAGAATTATTAGACATCGAGGCTATTACTCAAGAGGAATATGAACAAAAGAAAAAAGAATTATTAGAATTAAACTAATGCAAATGAAAAAGGCAATCTCTATATTATTTCAATAGAAATTGTCTTTTTTACACTTATCAAAGCTCTTTAAATCTAATCTCGTTTATTAATTATTCTATTTCTCTTCTTTTTTCGATTTTTCTTTCTTTATTTGTGATACTGATTTTGTATTTTTAATAAATTTTTCACTTAATTCTTTTGAATATGAAAGATCTGCATCAAAATTAAAATCATCAATAGAAGTTATTCCTGCTGTAAAGGATATATTTTTGTCGCCATTTAAGTATCCTTTAATATCGTATCCATCCATTGGGTTTTTTCTAATTTCTGTAAATTTAATACTTTTAAAACCTTTTACATTATACCTCATATATAATGTAATTCTTTCTTTTTGTTCATCATAGTATTGTTGTTCTTTTTCTTTCTTATTGTCATATTTCAGTTTAAAATAAATGCTTCCTACAATTAATATTATACCAACTAATATTATGAGTATTAAAATTATTTTTTTACTCAAATGATCATTCCTTTGAAGTGACATAGTAGACAAGTTTTATAATTATGATAACACTTTGTCATTGAATATTTTGCTACTTCATATAAATTCCATATTAAAAAATAATATGTATGTGCCCCTTTCATAATAAAACAGTCTATACACAGCTTTAAATATTTTAATTTAACCTTTATTATCAAAATGTATATTCATCCTTAAATTTTAAGCATAATTGATGAAAAATAACTTATAGGCGTATTATCTCCTTTTTATTTATTTGGTCACTTATAATTATAGCGATAATTGCGACATTTTATATTTGAAACTCAAAAAATCCACAAACTCTACGGCAGAGAATTTCAATTGTGAAACAGTTTAACTACTAACTTTTAAGAATTGTTCTCTATTATCAGGGAAATAACATAATTCTCCACCAGATGCAGTATCATTTGCGTCATCTTCAAGTAAAAGTTAATTTTCGAGGAATCATGAATATACAATAATTCATTTTATAAAATATTAAATAAATTGTTGTAATTATTCCTTTCAAATGCTAATTTGGTATTAAATTATTATTCTAATTGGCATTTTCATTATGGATACAACCAATTTTTCGAAGATTCTTAAAGATGCTTAATGTTAATTAATAATGTAAGCCTATTTTACAGAAAAACAGAATTTAGTGAAGAATGCGATAATAACTTACATTACTCTCAATGTTACTAAAGAAAATAAAAAATATAGTAAATTTTAAAGAATACATAAAAAAATAGCGATAGATAAAGAGAACGCCAATTTTACTAAAGATTGTATTAGTATAATTACGTTCTCTTTTTTTATATAAATTATATTTAATTTAAACTTTTAGTAGAGGTTGAAGTTTAAATTTATAATAGGTACACAATCTCTAAAAAACAAATAAAGTTAACTACTCAATAATCAGATAAATAGGAGGATATTTTTATGCAACAAGAATCAACATCATGGTACAAACAAGAATGGTTTGTTGTTTTAACTTTAATATTCATTTTTCCACTAGGTTTATTTTTAATGTGGCGATATAGTAAATGGCCATCCATTGCAAAGACAATCGTTACAGTGGCAATAGTAGTTATAGCGTTATCTAGTACAACTTATGTTGGTAACCTCAAAACAAATAATCATGAAACACAAGCTACCGATACGACTAAAAAGGAAACAGAAAATACAAACAGTACTTCTGTAAATGATAAAGACGAAGAGAATCATAAAGCTGCAGTAGATCAAACTAATGGTAAATATCAAGAATGGTTTGATGAAGTAACTAAAGGTGCAAAAGAAGAAGAATCTGCTACACGATTACAGAAAGCTGCTTTAGAAACTGCCAAATCTTACTCTGATGATTTGAACATGTCTAAGCAAGGTATATATGACATATTAACATCTGAAACTGGAGAGAAGTTTAATAAAGAAGATGCACAATTTGCCATTGATCACTTAAACGCTGATTATAATAAGAATGCATTAGAAACAGCTAAATCTTATGCTAAAGATATGCATATGTCTAATGATGCAATATACGATATGCTAAAATCGCCAGAGGGTGAAAAATTCACAGAATCTGAAGCAAAATATGCTATTGATCATTTAGATGATTAAAGCTGAGTTACTTTCTAGTTTTATAGTTTAAATTTTGAAAGGAGACACACTAAATGAAAAAGATTTCAGCTTTAATTTTCAGTAGCTTACTCATTTTAGGTGCATGTGGCCATGAAAAAGAAAAGAAAGATGAAAGCAAGCACAAGAGTGAAAGTAAAAAATCTCATAAGAAAAACTCTAACAATAATGATAAGAAACAAAAAAGTGAACGTAAAAATAATCAAAATGAAAAAGAGAGTAATAAAAACCAAGAATCTTCGAATTCACAAGAACAGCAAATAAATGAAAATAATAATAGACCTTTAAGCAAAGATGAAATGTCTCAAAGAATTAAAAGTGGCCAAAGTGTAAACGGTATGGTGGATGCGGATGGTGATACATGGTATCAAGCTCCAGGTAATAACGATATGATTGGATATACTAAACCAGATGGCACGCAGTGTACTATTGGAGGTTGTACAACACCTGAAGAACAACATAATGCATCTATAGCACAACAACCTACCGATAATGAACAAAGATATGATTACGATCATAATGGTATTTATAGAACGCCAAGAGAACAAAAAGCACATGAACGTTGGATACAAGACCAAATAGATTGGGCAAATCAACAAAAAAATAAAAAGTAATATAGACCTGAATCTCAAAAATATATAGTTTCACGTTTATAATAATCATTAGTAATCAAAATAACTATTTGACGCATAAAAAACAAGGTCAACCACACGTCAAAAAATTATTTTATTGACACTTTTTTGACACTGCCTTGATTAAAAATCCGTTATATAGAACACTTAAAAGGGTCTAAGATTTTTATGTCTCAGACCCTCTAAAAATTTATCCCCTGTCCTATTTGACATAGAAACAAAAATAACCGTACCAACAAAGGTACAGTTACTCAAAAAAATAATTTTACTATAAGACTTACTAGAGCAATTATTACTCCAGTACCTGAAAGAGTCCATGTGATAATAGATTTTTTATCTTCTTTACGTTCTTTTCTAAAAGTTTCCAGTTGAGAGTTTAAGGCAATTTGTAATTTATCATTAAATCTATTTGGCAAATCATCAATTTTGGAATCTAAAGTTTTAAATTTGTCATCTATTCTTTTTTCGAATTGTTCAAATTCTTTTCTATCCACAAATTCACTCATAATGGCCACCTCTTCATAAGTAGAAGTTGAATTCGGACTAAATTCGTAACTACCACTTGCCCTTTTTAATTGTTTTGAATCAATAGTTGTTCTTTCTTCCTTGTTTTGCAAATTAAACTGTTCTGGTCTACTAACCTTTTTATTCACCATAATTACGACACCAAATTAACATTAAAATTAGATTGAGCTTCGGAGTTATCTATAGACAATTTGATAGTATAAAGCCCTTCTTTTTGAAATTTAAAATTATTGAAATTTGCATTCGATTCAAACACATTATTAAATTCTTTATCTGGGTTATCTTTAATTAATTTTTGGTGATCAATCTCTACATTGATGTCAAAAATTACTTTTTGCGCTGGATCTATAATTTGAAAATTCAATTTATATTGACCATCGTCCTCTAAATTAATTATCCCAAAAGATACACTAAAAGAAAAGTTGTTTGGTAAAGCTTCTAAGTCAATAAAAGATAGAGGTTTTTCAATAACTAAATCTCCTTGAGGATTATTAAAAACACCCAATGAGGGTACAACCCATGCAATGTTGACCATTTTTTTCCCCTTTTAAACATAATTAATTATATAATACACAACTTATTTAAAAAGAAATAGATAGAACATAAAAGCGAACATAAAGACACCCAGTGACGTGTGCGGATAATTTAAAAGTAAACGGTGCAGTCAGATTCTCAATACTTAACATTAACAAGTCCTCTGTACATAATAAAACATACATACTAAATGAGAGTATGCCAGTGTTGAACACTGTTTCCTTATTATTATACCAAAAAACAGGGCAGCCACTGATATTACCATTTTACTATTCCTCAAATCTACCAATATTATTCTACATGTTCTTTATATACAAAGTTCATTCTTCCAGTATCAGATTTCTTTTCAAATAAACTCTTCTTTACAACCTTTTTTGTTTCTGTTTCATCACCTATAGCTGATTGTGTTAATAGATACAATAACTTTTTAGCAGAAAGAATAATGTCGTCTATGAGGTTATCTTTACGACTTTTAATATAAGCGTCTACCTAAACAGAGTAACCTACTGTCAGTTACGTGGGCACTATTAGGGTTATATCCTCCCTTTATAGTACTCTGAGTAACATTTAATGTCTTTATATATTCATTAGCGAAACCCTCTTGTTTCGATGTTGATTTATCATATTAGATCAATGATTATCTGTATTTATCATGATTAAAATACATGACTTCGCTCCAATTTTTTGTAATACCTTTAAACTGACTTGCTTGTTGGCGACAACAATGAATATCTTTTAAATAATGATGTGTGTAAGAATAATTAGGATTTCAACTCATACGATTAAGTGAATTTTGTCCTAAATTGATAAAGTCTTTTACACAAATTGAGCAATCAATAATTGCTTTAGCTAGTATTTCCCAATCTCTAAGCTTTACAATTGTAACAGCGTTACTCTGTTCATTTTCATATGCGCTAATATTGTGCACTTTCTGCGCACCCTAAACACTAAAAAACCCACAACCGCAATGGTTGTGGGTTTCAATATGGAGACGGCGGGATTCGAACCCGCGTCCAGAGGTCCTGATACACACCTTTCTACGTGTGTAGTCTATTGATTAAATTCGCATAATAGTAAGCAACAGACAACCAGTATTATGCTAGTTTGATTGGTATTCATCTAAACAGACTTCAAACGGCAGTGTTTAGCATATCCTACTAGGGTTGAATCGCGTTAACAGCACGTAGGAGATGCTGTTAGGCGATGCAGTGTGCTATTACGCAGCTACTGCGAAATTATTGTTTGATTTGTCAGTTATATTTACTGAAATGTGTTGATGTCGGAGACAACCCTCCGACACGCTTAGTGTGCTCGAGGGACCCCTGTCGAATCCAAAAACGCCCCCGCAATAAAATTATAATAATTAACTAATGACTGTTATAAACAAGCCATTTGGTGTAATAGACTATGTCACCTTTTAAAATACAACATCAATAATCATACCAAATGGCACTCGATTAAGCAACAAACGTGCTTAATAACGGTCTTTGACCGCTCGATCAATGTCACGTTTCATTGCTTTTTCCTTAAGGGCTTGACGTTTATCATGTAGTTTCTTACCACGTGCAACGCCTAATAAGACTTTACATTGGCCATGCTTTAAATATAACTTTAAAGGAATAAGCGAGTAACCAATTTCTCGTGTACGTTCCCCTAATTTGAGGATTTCTCTTTTATGAAGTAACAATTTGCGAGAACGTAATGGATCATGGTTAAATCGATTGCCTTCTTCATACGGTGCAATATGCATGTTATTTAAATACATTTCGCCACGTTTTACTTGAGCATAACTATCTTTCAAGTTCGCACTTCCACGTCGAATAGACTTAATTTCAGTACCTCGTAAAGCAATACCCGCTTCAATCGTATCTTCAATATTAAAATCATGTCTTGCTTTACGATTCTCCGCTAACGTACCTGGTGATTTTGATTTTTTCTTAGCCATTCATTCTCACCTCATCTTTGCTGACTATTTTTTCTTACGACGTGATTTCTTTTTCACGCTTTTATCTTTATAGAATGGTTTATGATTCGTTTTACCTTGTTTATCTTTTTTACGGGCATTTTTACCCTTACGTTGTTTGCGTTTCTTCTTATTGCCTTTATTATTGTGGTCATCCTTAGCTTTATCTAATGACTTACCACGCGTCTTAGCTTGAATTGTTTTACCACGTGCTGGACGTTGTGATTTATCATTTTTAGGTAAAGGCATACCCACAATTTGAAAATCAATCATCCGTTCGTCTACATCAACATGTGTGACTTTAACTTTTACTTCATCACCAATACGGAATACTTTCGCTTGACGTTCACCTATTAAAGCCATTTGACGTTCGTCGAAATGATAGTAATCGTCAGTCATATTAGCAATATGAACCATACCTTCAATGGTATTAGGTAACTCTACAAACATACCGAAGTTCGCTACTGAACTAATGATACCTTCGAATTCATCACCAATGTGTTGAATCATATATTCAGCTTTCTTCAACTCATCTGTATCACGTTCAGCCTCAATTGCACGGCGCTCACGTTGAGATGTGTGTTCAGCAAGCTCAGGCAATGTATCTTCCCAATGTCTGAGTTCCTTTTTATCCATAGAATTCTCAATTAAATACTTACGAATTAATCGATGTACGGTTAAGTCAGGATAACGACGAATTGGAGATGTGAAATGCGTATAATACTCTGCTGATAGACCAAAGTGTCCAAGATTGACATCATCATAATGTGCTTGTTGCATTGAACGTAACATCATAGTTGAAATCACCATTTGTTCTGGTCGTCCTTCAACTTCTTCTTGAATGTTCTGTAACGTTGTAGGATGAATATCTTCGCCCGTACCTTTGATCATAATACCGAAATTCGTAATAAAGTCGAAGAATTGTCTTAATCTTTCGGATTTAGGTTGCTCATGAACACGATAAATAAATGGAACTTCCATTTTATTAAAATGCTCTGCCACCGTCTCATTAGCTGCTAACATGAATGACTCAATTAAACGTTCACCTTCGCCACGTTCACGCATTTGAACGTCTGTAGGAATACCTTCTTCATTTACGAGTACTTTAGCTTCGTTGATATCGAAGTCAATTTCACCACGACGTCGACGCATGCTGATTAAACGATTGGATAAATCTTGTGCTAAATCAAGCATTGGCGTTAATTCTTTATATTGCGCACGTACTTGTGGATCTTGGACAGTAATGATTTTATTGACTGCATCATACGTCATTCGGTAATTAGAATGAATGACACTATCAAAGATTTCGTGTTTAACGACTTCTCCACGTGCATTGATTTCCATTCGACAACTCAATGTTAATCGGTCGACTTCAGGATTCAATGAACAAATACCATTACTTAAACGGTGTGGAATCATTGGAATGACTCGGTCGACTAAATAAACACTCGTCGCTCTATCGTATGCTTCTTGGTCTAATGCAGAATCTTCCTTCACATAGTAACTTACATCTGCAATACTTACGGTTAATTCAGTATTACCATTTTTCAGCTTTTTAACGGCGATCGCATCGTCTAAGTCTTTAGCATCTGCACCGTCAATCGTGATGGTTAAATCATCTCTTAAATCACGACGACCTTCAATTTCTGACGGTTCAATTTCTTCTGGCACGTCTTCGGCTTCTTTAAGCACATTGTCTGGAAATTCGATTTCAATGCCATGTTGATAGATGATAGATAAAATATCGACGCCGGGATCATTCTTATGACCTAAAATTGCTGAAATATGACCTTCAGGATTGTCTGTACCATCAGCATATTTCGTAATTTGAACTAATACCTTATGACCATCTACAGCACCAAGACTTTGTCCTTTAGGAATAAAGATATCTTGCATGATACGCTTGTCATCAGGTATGACGAAGCCAAAGTGTTTCGCTTCACTATAAGTGCCTACTACTTGTGTCACCGAATGTTTCTCAATAGATTTAACTTCGCCTTCAACTTTACCTTTGTGTTCGCCTCGAGATTTTTGAATTTCTACGATGACCGTATCTCCATCTAAGGCTCTATTAATTTTAGTTGGTGGGATGAATATATCTTCCATCTCATCATCTTCTGGTCGAAGGAATGCAAAGCCTTTCTTGTTCTGACTTAACGTTCCTTTAATTAGTTTTGAATTGGACTTACTTGTTTCTTTTCGTTGATATCTATCTGTCTTCGTACGTTCAATTAAACCAGTTTGTTCTAGTTCAACGAGCACCTTAATTAAATCTCTAAATGAGTCGGCACTATTTAAACCTAACGCATCTTGAAAATCTGACACTGACATTGGTTCATAGTCAGGTTGTTTAATTATTTCTTCAATGGATTGCTTTAAATTCATTATGCCCCTCCTTTCTTACTTCTTCATCTTTTTATTCTGTCCAATCTAATGATTCTAAAAATTGATAAACATCTTCAAAGACCTGTTCTTTCTCTTTATCAATTGTAATCACATGACCAGATTCATGATACCACTTGATGTCTTTCTCATCGGAATCAACATGTTCGTATATATAATTTGCTGATTGAGGATCAATCATTTTATCTTGCTCTGCTTGTATAACTAGAATAGGTTCAATAACCTCATCTACTTGTTCTTTGCCACGTTTCAATGTGTCACTGAGCTCTTTAAGCGTTTCTGTAGGATGGAAATCCTCCATTTCTCTATCAATGGTTTCCTGATCCTTGCCTTCATACTTTTTAAAATTACGGGCATATTCTAGAAAACCTTCATATATTGTTCCTTCAGTCTTACCATCCATTGGTGCACACATTGTTACAATACCCTTCACATCGCGATTTAAGCTTAACTTCAATGCGAAGACCCCACCTAGTGACAATCCGGCTACAGCAATTTCCTCATAGCCTTGATCGACTAGATAATCATAACCATCTAAAACATCCTTAAACCATACGTAAGGGCTAGATTTTAAAATTTCCTCTGGTGGTGCTGAATGCCCTTCATATTGAGGTGCATATGATGTATAACCCTTTTTCTGAAGGTAACGACCTAATTGTCTCACATCAGCTGAATTTCCAGTGAAACCATGTAGTAATAATACAGCTCGTTTTCCTTCTTCGAAAAAGAATGGTCTCGGTAGTTTAATTTGCATGGTTTGAATTCCTCTCCCTTTTCATTGAGAACTAGATAGCTCTATTTAAACTTTAAATCATTTAAGGTTATTGATTTCATTTTCAAAATTAAATTGAATCTTTGATAAATGCATAATTGGACTATTCCCTTAATTACAGGTATTAAAAACATTGCTATCATCTATTATAAAATAAAAAAGCCCGACAAGCATATCGTCGGACTCAGGCTGATGTCAAATGTGAATGTTGGATAGTGTTCCTTTATCACATTGTACATCAGACTTGATTAGATTCATTTACTTCATTCAATAACTTATTATCTACATACCTAAATAACTGATACAGAACATAAGTACGAAGAAAATAATTGCTAAAAAAATTGTTAATCTATGCAAGAATAAATCGACGCCACGTTGCTTTTGTTTACCAAATAACTGTTCTGCGCCACCACTAATAGCACCTGAAAGTCCATTACTTTTACCTTCTTGGAGTAATACAACAGTCACTAATGCAATACAATCTATAATTAATAAAACGATGATTAATGTATGCATAAAAATTGTCCTCCGTTCATTATATACGAGACGAATTATAACACATCTCTATTCGTATTATCAAACTTCTATCTATTAAAAGTGCTTTTACGAGCGATTGACACGACTAACATATAAATTGCTAAAACAATTGAGCCAATCACAACGATTAAGATTGGTAAAATTGCGATAACGTTCTTCACATCTAAAATTGCTTGTACAAACATGTATAAATTCACTAACGTGAATAAAGCATTAGATACATAAACTGCAAACATAAACCACCATAAATAGGGATGACGATTCCATAGTGCAACAACACCTGCTAAGTAAGCAAGAATGTACATGACACCAGTATATCTATCACTATTTAAAATATTATGCACAGCAGTGTCTGACGTTTTCTGTCCTGCTAAAGATAACAATGATTTCGCCGTGGTTTCATCTAATACTACAAAATGATGAATAATAAGTAAGATACAAAATATAAAGGAACTGATCGCGATTAAACGTCCGGCTCTTATTTCTCTAGCGCTTGACTCTGTGATATCTGCCATAACGGTACTCCTTTTTCCGAATTACTTTCATTAATTATATCAGTTTAGCGAAGTAAATTAAATGAGATGCCCCTTACTCAAAAAGGTTTGATGTTAAATCAAACTCATCAATTTTTCACCAATCCACTGTATTTCTCAACATAAAAAACCCGTTACAGCCTCAACTCTGTAACGGGAATAGATTTACTTTAGGGCGTGAAACCTAAAGATATAAGCGTGAACTCTTTTATTTAGCTATAGAGATATTATTTGTCTAAATTGTAGAATGATTTAATTCCATCAAATTTAGCTGTTTCGTATAATTCATCTTCAATACGTAATAATTGATTGTATTTAGCAATACGATCAGTTCTTGATAATGAACCAGTTTTAATTTGACCAGCGTTTGTAGCAACTGCAATGTCAGCAATTGTAGTATCTTCAGTTTCACCTGAACGGTGTGAAACAACTGCTGTGTAACCAGCTTTTTGAGCCATTTCAATTGCATCAAATGTTTCAGTTAAAGTACCGATTTGGTTCACTTTAATTAAGATAGAGTTACCAATTCCTTGTTCGATACCTCTAGATAAAATTTCAGTGTTAGTTACGAATAAATCGTCACCTACTAATTGAACTTTATCGCCAATACGATCAGTTAATTGTTTCCAACCTTCCCAATCGTTTTCGTCCATACCATCTTCAATAGTGATGATAGGATATTTACCAATTAATTCTTCTAAGTAGTCAACTTGTTCTGCTGCGCTACGTTTAGCACCGTGTTCACCTTCGAATTTAGTGTAATCATATACACCATTTTCGTAGAATTCAGAAGAAGCACAGTCAAATCCTAAGAATACATCTTCACCTGGTTTGTAACCAGCTTTTTCGATAGCTTTGATGATTGTTTCAACAGCATCTTCAGTACCTTCAAATTTAGGAGCGAAACCACCTTCGTCACCTACTGCAGTTTCTAAACCACGTTCACTAAGGATAGATTTCAAGTTGTGGAAGATTTCAGCACCCCAACGTAATGATTCTTTAAATGATTCAGCACCAACTGGTAAAATCATGAACTCTTGGAAAGCGATTGGTGCATCAGAGTGAGAACCACCGTTAACAATGTTCATCATTGGTACTGGTAATTGTTTACCATTGAATCCACCTAAATATTTATATAAAGGTTGACCTAATAAGTCAGCTGCTGCACGAGCTACGGCAATAGAAACACCTAAGATAGCGTTAGCACCTAATTTACCTTTGTTACTTGTACCGTCTAATTGAATCATCATTTTATCGATAGATACTTGATCTAATACTGAAAATTCACCTTCAACGATTTCTGGTGCGATAATTTCATTTACGTTTTCTACAGCTTTAGTCACACCTTTACCTAAATAACGTGATTTATCTCCATCACGTAATTCAACTGCTTCGTGTTCACCTGTAGAAGCACCTGATGGTACTAATGCGCGACCGAATGCACCACTTTCAGTTAAAACTTCAACTTCAACTGTTGGATTACCACGTGAATCTAAGACTTCGCGAGCGTAAACATCTGTAATAATTGGCATGTTAATATCTCCTTTAAATATATTATAAAGCTATTATAGCCCTATTTATAATTTTAATAAAATAATTCTACTAAGTAATATTCAAATTTCGGGAGTACGTTTATTCCTCCCAAAATTTGAGTGTTTTTATAATCAAAAT
Organism: Staphylococcus sp. HMSC036D05; assembly: GCF_001836225.1. NCBI lineage: Bacteria > Bacillati > Bacillota > Bacilli > Caryophanales > Staphylococcaceae > Staphylococcus > Staphylococcus sp. HMSC036D05. The sequence continues at coordinate 989,370 of NZ_KV827781.1, forward strand.
TAATGATTAATCAATGATTCACCAGTCATATCAGAAGGTTGTTCTACATTTAACAAGTCTAATAGTGTAGGAGCTAAATCTCCTAATCGACCTGTTTCACGTAAAGTTACGCCTTCTTTAGTAACAATAACTGGAACTGGATTAGTTGTATGCGTCGTCATTGGTTGATCATCATCTGTTAACACTTGGTCTGAGTTACCATGGTCAGCAGTGATAATAGCATAACCATCCATTTCTAAAATCTTGTCTACAACTTCACCAAGACATTCGTCTACAGCCTCAATTGCTTTAATTGTAGGTTCAAGCATACCACTATGACCTACCATATCAGGGTTAGCAAAGTTTAATAAGATTAAATCTAAATCACCTTTGTCTAACTCTTCTAAAAGTGCATCTTTAACTTCATATGCACTCATTTCTGGTTTTAAATCATACGTAGCAACTTTTGGAGAGTCGATAAGTCGACGACGTTCTCCTTCAAATTCCTCGTTACGACCCCCACTCATAAAGTAAGTCACGTGAGGATACTTTTCAGTCTCAGCAATACGTAATTGTTTTAAATTATTGTTTTGTGCGACTTCACCAATTGTATTGTTTAAGTCAACTTTTTCAAATACAACTTCAGCATCTACATCGTCATTGTATTTCGTGAACGTTGCATAGAATAAATCTTTAACTTGTTCAACTTCGAAACCATCAAATGCTTTATTAGTGAAAATTTCTGAAAGTTGAGCAGCTCTGTCAGGACGGAAGTTGTAGAATACAACAGCATCGCCGTCATTAACGCCATTATTTTGATTATCAATAATGAATGGTTCAACGAATTCATCAGTAACGTCATTACTGTAATTCGCTTCTACACCTTCTTTAGCTGAAGCGTATGTTGGGCCTTCAAAGTTACGGATAGCATTGTAAGCTTTCTGTTCACGGTCCCAACGTTTATCACGATCCATTGCATAATAACGTCCAGACACTGAAGCGAATTGGCCAACGCCTAATTCTTTGAATTTAGCTTCAGTTTCTTCAATATATTTGAGGGCAGATTTTTGATCAACGTCACGACCATCTAAGAAAGCGTGCACGTAAACTTTATCTACACCTTGTTTTTTAGCTAATTCTAAGATTGCAAATAAGTGTTTATAGTGACTGTGAACACCACCATCTGATAGTAAACCAAACACGTGAAGTGCTGAGTTGTTATCTTTTACATGTTTAATTGCGTTGTTTAACACATCATTTTCAAAGAATTCTCCATCTTCGATTGATTTGTTAATGCGAGTTAAACTTTGATATACGATTCGTCCAGCACCGATGTTCATGTGACCAACTTCAGAGTTACCCATTTGTCCTTCTGGAAGACCTACATCTAAACCACTTGCTTCAATTTGAGTCGTTGGGTATTTCTCATAATAACGATCAAAATTAGGTTTGTTTGCTAATTTAACAGCGTTGCCATGTTCACTTTCACGATTTGCAAAACCATCTAGGATGATTAAGGCAGTTGGTTTCTTAGCCATAATTATTTTGCACCTTCTAACAATTGTACGAAATCTTCAACTTTTAATGATGCGCCACCTACTAATGCACCATCGATATCTGATTGAGCCATGTATTCTTTAATATTATTTGGTTTCACACTACCACCATATTGAATACGAGTTGCTTCTGCAACGTCTTGGCTAGATAAGTCAGCTAATGTTTTACGAACGTGTGCGCACATTTCATTAGCATCTTCTGAAGTTGATGATTTACCTGTACCGATTGCCCAGATTGGTTCATATGCGATGACAACTTCTTTAAGTTGCTCTTCTGATAAACCTTCTACAGCTTTCTTAACTTGGTTGCCAACAACTTCATTAGCTTTGCCAGCTTCACGTTCTTCGTCTGATTCACCAACACAAATAATTGGTGTCATACCATGATTGAAAATAGCATGAGCTTTTTTATTTACTTCTTCGTCTGTTTCGTGGAAATAGTCACGACGTTCAGAGTGACCAATCACTACATATTTAACACCTAAATCAGCTAATGCGACAGGTGAAGTTTCACCAGTATATGCACCGCTATCTTCAAAGTAAGCATTTTGAGCACCGATTTTTAACCCTTGTGCTTTGCCGTCTTTAACAGCAGTTACTAATGCGTCTAATTGAATTGTAGGCGCACAGATTACTGATTCTACTTCTTTAGGATCAGGTAATGTTGGTAATTCGTTTACGAAATCTTTAGCTTCTTGAACTGTTTTATTCATTTTCCAGTTTCCGGCTATAATTGGTGTTCTCATTCGTTACACTCCTTAATAATTTAGTGTTAAATTTAAAAGCTTATATCGATCATTACTTGAATAACTTAAGGTTAAAACACGAAAGCTTACTGTGGCTTTCACTTGTTCATTTTCCCAAATCATTTCATTTAGAAACTTTCGCCTTAACTAAGCGTCGATTAATAATTATTTATTATTAATTGCTTTAATTCCAGGTAATTCTTTACCTTCAAGATATTCTAATGACGCGCCGCCACCAGTTGAGATATGTGTGAAATCATCTTCAAATCCTAGTGAGATTGCAGCGGCTGCAGAGTCACCACCACCGATAATAGTCGTAGCGTCTTTTAAGTTAGCAATAGATTCACATACGCCGATAGTACCTTGGGCAAAGTTACTAAATTCGAATACACCCATTGGTCCATTCCATACTACTGTATGAGCGCCTTGTAATTCTTTATTGAATAATTCAACCGTTTTAGGTCCAATATCCATTGCTTCTTGGTCTGCAGGGATATCATCGATGGATACTTCAGTGATTTTAGCATCATTAGAGAATTCTTTAGCAACTTTACAATCTACTGGTAAAACGATTTGGTCGCCATTGTTTTCTAATAGATCTTTTGCAAAATCAATTTTATCTTCTTCTAATAATGAAAGACCGATTTCTTTTCCTTGTGCTTTCATAAATGTGTAAGCCATACCGCCACCAATTAAAATTTTATCAGCGATATTCACTAAGTTTTTAATTACATTGATTTTATCTGATACTTTAGCTCCACCAAGGATTGCTACAACTGGTTTATGTGGGTCGTTAACTACGCCACCGATAAATTTAATTTCTTTTTCCATTAAGTAACCAGCTGCTGTTTCTAAGTGTGTAGAAATCCCTACATTTGAAGCATGTTCACGGTGAGCTGTACCGAAAGCATCGTTAACAAATACATCGCCTAATGAAGCCCAATATTTACCTAATTCAGGGTCATTTTTAGATTCTTTTTTACCATCGATATCTTCGAAACGTGTATTTTCAACTAATAATACATCACCTTCATTTAGGTTTTTAATAGCAGTTTCTAGTTTTTCACCACGAGTTTCAGGAACGAAAGTAACTTCTTTACCTAATTTCTCAGATAAATCGTCTGCTACAGGTTTTAAAGATAAACCTGCTTTATCGCTTTCTTCTTTCACTTTACCTAAATGAGAGAATAATACTAATTTACCACCTTGTTCGATGATGTATTTAATAGTTGGTAATGCTTGAACAATACGGTTATCGTTTGTGATTTTTCCATCTTTTAAAGGAACGTTAAAGTCTGCACGTTCGAGAACTACTTTACCTTTTAAATCTAAATCTGAAACGATTTTTTTAGCCATTATTAATTTCCTCCTTTTAATAGGAAAACTTTATATAAAAATAAGCGGAGAAGCGTCTGTGCTCCCCGCTTACTCATAAGCTTTTATATCTAATTAAACAGTACAGAGCACTAATCAAATTATGAAGGTTTGGAAGAGTTCAATCTCTTCACATGTGTACTTTAAATAACTTGAATAACGTGCTTATACACTATGGTTCAATTATTTAGAAAGTTCAGCTAAGTGAGCTAATGTACGAACTAATTGAGAAGTGTAAGACATTTCATTATCGTACCAAGCTGCTACTTTAACTAATTGACGGTCACCAACAGTCATTACACGAGTTTGAGTTGCATCGAATAATGAACCATAAGTGATACCTACAACGTCAGAAGATACGATTTCATCTTCAGTGTAACCGAATGATTCGTCAGAAGCTTGTTTCATTGCTTCGTTAACTTGATCAGCAGTTACATCTTGTTTTTCTAATACTACAGTTAATTCTGTTAATGAACCTGTAGCAACTGGAACACGTTGTGCACCACCGTCTAATTTACCGTCGATTTCAGGAATTACTTTACCGATTGCTTTAGCAGCACCTGTTGAGTTAGGGATAATGTTTTCTGCTGCTGCACGAGCACGACGTTTGTCACCTTTTCTGTGAGGTGCGTCTTGAGTATTTTGGTCACCTGTGTAAGCGTGGATAGTTGTCATTAAACCTTCAACTAAACCGAATTCATCATTTAATACTTTAGCAACAGGAGCTAATGAGTTAGTTGTACAAGAAGCACCTGATACAACTGTTTCTGAACCATCTAATTCGTCATGGTTAGTATTGAATACGATTGTTTTTAAATCACCAGTAGCTGGAGCTGAGATTAATACTTTTTTAGCACCTGCATCGATATGTGCTTGTGCTTTATCTTTATCAGTGTAGAAACCAGTACATTCTAATACTACATCGATGTCAAGGTCACCCCAAGGTAATTTGCTTGCATCTGGTTCGTCGAATGATTTAATTTCTTTACCGTTTACGCGGAATCCGCCTTCGATAACTTCAACTTCTCCAGTGAAGCGTCCTTGCATAGTGTCATATTTTAATAAATGAGCTAACATTTCATCGTCTGTTAAGTCGTTAACTGCTACTACTTCAAGACCTTCTACATCTTGGATTCTTCTGAATGCTAAACGACCAATTCTACCAAAACCATTAATTGCTACTTTAATTGCCATTATAATGGCCTCCTTTAAAAATGATATTTAAAAAGTATTAAACTTTTTATTACTATTGTAAAATAACTTTCGCTGCAGCTTCATCTGTAATGAGTACAGTGTTGTCAGGCGCAATCGAAAGATAAGCTTTAATCGCTTCTCCTTTAGATTGTCCACCTGCTACAGCAAAGATAAAATCTTTACTCTCAAGATCTTCTAATTGTAGTCCGATTGTCTTCACTTTATGAACTACCTTTCCTTGAGCATCAAAATAATATCCAAAAGCTTCTCCAACGGCTTGATGATGTTGAAGTTTATCAATCACTTCTTCAGGTGATTGACGTCGATGCGCCATCTTCAGCGCATCACCAATGCCATGTATGGTAACATTTGCTTGTTTTATTTTATCGAGCGTGTGAATAACTGATGGTTCTAACATTAATGTGTTATATGTCGTTTCACTCACATTATCTGGTACATATAACGTTGTATAGTAACCACCAGCTTGTTGAGCCATGCTTGATGAAATGGTATTTGCTTGGTAGACCATGTTTTCACCAAGTCCACCTCTAGCCGGCACGAAGAATACATTGAATGGAAGTAAATGAATGGATTCACTTACATAAGCCATTGTAGATCCTCCAGTTACTGAAACAATGGCATCTTCGTAAAGAATGCTTTCAACTAACTGACCAGCTTGTCTCCCCATTTCTCTTTTAACTGTTTGATTAGAATCTGAATCTCCTGGAATGACGTGAACATCTTTGATGTGAAATTTATCTCTGATTGCTCGAGCCATTTTATTGTCATCACTATATACATTGAAGTAATCATTTAATTGCGATAGTACTTCAGTTCCTTCATTAGTGATTTCCATGCCAGTTGATTTGACTCTGATTAATTCTTGTTTCTTTAACATGTCTGTTTCAGATCGTAAGACCCTTTCAGTCATATCCATGTGCTCACTTAAACTTCGTCTTCCAACTGGTTGATTTTGTGAGATAGTAGTTAAAATTGAAAAACGTCGATACATCTTATCTACAAGATCAGGTATGAGCTTTTGTTGAACTTTCATTAAGTCTTTCACTACTACCTTCCTCCTTATATCTTTATAAAAAGGTATCTAAGGGGTCGCTCACAACCATTGGTTGACTTTTTAAGTCCCACCTGGGACAAAAATTAACCTCTTTACACATGCAATAGTACTATTGCGTATAATAAATTGCAAGCAAATTAACTCAAAATTTTATTAATATTTATTAAAGTTAACAATAAAACGTTTACATCTAGATTTTGCTATCTCACGACGCCAAAAAGTTCACATTTTTGTGTTATTACCTTTACGAGATAATTTTACCCACGGTCTTTTGTGAATAATCATTCGTTTTGATTACATAATCATTTCATTTATAATTAAATTGTTATGAAGCTTTTTATAAAGAAGGGATATTAATGGCTAACGACAAACGTTCCGAGGATAAAATAGAAGTCATCGATCCAGATGATTCACGTTATAAAGATGATGATTATTTTAAAAATCATCAGTCTACATATAAACATCATCAATATGAAAATGGTAAGACCATCAATAAAACATATTCTTATGGTTGCACGCATACGGGTTGTGGATGTTCTATAGGCTGCTTTTCAATTATGTTTATTTCATTTCTCTTATCGATGTTAATCTACTGGTTATTTTAATATGTACTTAAAAAGCCAATGCCCTAAAAGTGGACATTGGCTTAAACTATTAATCTTCGTTTGAACTATGTGATTGATTACTATTTGAGTTTTGACTGCTTGATTGTTGTGACTGACTAGAATTTCTTTGACCGCTTGACTGTTGTGACTGACTTGTATTTCTTTGCGCAGATTGATTACTATTATTAGATTGCTTTTGCTGAGAGCTATTTTGTTGTGAACGAGGTTGTTGAGAAGATGGTTTCTCTTCTGAACTTGGTTGTTCTTTAGAAGCATTATCTTCTTTTGGTTCCTCTTTTTCTTGTGTTTTAGGTTGTTGTGATGATTTTTCATCAGTTTTAGTTTCTTGCGTTGAACGTGGTTGTTTTTTCTGTTGTTTTGTTTGTTGTGTTTCTTGCGTATTTCTTTGTTGTGTTGGTGCTTGCTTAGTCGGCGGCGGTGTTTGTTGAGTCTGTTGCGTTTGCTGTGTTTGTTGCGTTTGTTGTGTCGTGTTCATGCTATTCTCATCAGACTTTTTATCTTTTTTCTTGTCTTTGTCTTTATCTTTTTTATCCTCTTTAGACTTATCATGTTGTTCTGTTTTTTCACTATTAAGTCGTTCATTCGCTTTTTTTGAACTATCTACAAAAGAGAATATTCCAAATGCTAAGCCAATTAGTAATAATAATACGATAATTGTGCTAATTATTTTTGCCATGCCACTCATTCTCTACTTACCTCTCTTTCAATTATTAGGAATTAATTTATAATAAAAATATGTTTGTTGTTAAACGTGCATTTCAATCTTGTTCATTACTTTTAATTGAGGATGACCTCAACGCATTACAATTACTTATAATGTCGAAACTACAGAATTCAACTTATTATAATGGACTAACTATGTAATAATTGCAATAAATTACCATTACTTAAAAGTTGTACGTTTACAAATATCTATCCTGTATATGATAACATCATACACATAGGTGAACATTATTTTTTTAGTAACTTAATCTAAACTTAATACGAATGGTACGTGATGTTTATGTACGGATTTAATGATGATGAATTTTTAAAAAGTAAGTCTAAAAAAAGTTTAAAATATATGATGATTGAGAATGATAATTATGAGGAAGAAAAAACGAATCATGTTGCCGGATTTATCATTACATCTTTTATTATATGTATCATACTTTTTGTAAAATGGATGATTGGTTAAGTAATTAAATAATGTAATTTGTTTTTAACCATTAATAATACAAATTAAACAATGATTGTAGATTTTATATTCATCAAAATAATTTTTGTATAAAGCAATAATTATACCTTAAAATACAAATAAAAAGGATCCATACGTTGCTCGCATGGATCCACTACTAAAGGGAGTCAAAATTTACCTTCGTTAGTATATTATGGGGTATACTCATACTAATTAAGAGATGTTTAATTAATTATCGAAGGTACAAGTTCATTATAACTGATATCTTTTAATTTTAAATGCAAATTAAAAAAAGTATTTGACATCTTATTGGCTAAAAAATGTATAAAATTTGAATATCAATAATGACTATCAATAAGGTTAGCGCTTTAATTTTTCAAAATGAGGTGAAATAATGAAACACTATTTAATTACAGGTGGAACAGGAATGGTAGGTTCCCACTTAGTAAATGAAATCAAGCAAACCGATGCACATATTACGATCTTAACAAGACAAGATAAAACTTCGAACGACGCTAAGATTTCATATGTCAATTGGTCAAAAGAGGGTTGGCAAGAGAAAGTTCCAGATATCGATATTGTCATAAACTTAGCAGGTGCCACTCTCAATAAAAGATGGACAAAATCACATAAACAAATCATGATGGTAAGCCGCATCCAATCAACCCAAGCTTTATATGAATTATTCAAAGATCGTACTCAAAAGCCTGAAGTGTTATTTAATGCTAGTGCGATGGGATATTATCCACCAGATTTATTTTATAGTTATACTGAATTATATAAAACGTTACCTTTTGATTTCTTATCAGATGTTGTTTATCAATGGGAACGCTTTGCGAATAAATTCAAAGACTTCGGAACTCGCGTAGTCATAGGAAGATTCGGACTTATTCTTTCTGATGATGGCGGTGCATTGCAAACAATGGAATTACCTTACCGTTTCTATGTAGGTGGTAAATTAGGTTCAGGACAACAATGGTATTCATGGATTCACATTGATGATTTAATTAGAGGAATTTTATTCACAATCGGTAATAAAGATGCACATGGTCCGTTTAATATGACAGCGCCTATACCTGAAAGACAAAATTTATTTGGCTATACTTTAGCACGCGCAATGCACAAACCTCATGAAACATGGGCGCCTAAATTAGCAATGCGCTTAGTTCTAGGTGAAATGTCTACAGTTGTTCTCGATACTCAAAAGGTTCTACCGAATAAATTACATGCACTTGGTTTTGAATTTAAATTTAACAACTTGAAAAATGCTTTAGATGATTTAGTTGAAGCATAAGAAATAACTACGTACGAAGAAGGTTTATACAATGAAAGACAATCAATTAACTTATATTTTGTTAATTATTGCTAGTATTTTATTAATTTTAAATGGGATTTTTGCGTTTGAACATACAATAGCAATGATACTACTTTCTTTGCTATTTATAATTATTGGAGTAGTGTTATTAATTGTTGTTGTACGCTTAATGTTCAAAGGAAAGAAAAACTAAAATAGAGACAGTCTATGGTATTGTCACTATTGGCATATGAAGAGGCAATGACGCGCCTCTTTATGTTTCATAACACTATAAATTGAAATATAAAGACTGTCAGAAGAGTTTGCAGGGGCGATGATATGAATTCTTAACTTCTAGAATTCTGTATCGTCCCTTTTTTCATAAAAAAACTAGGACATTGGAAATGCCCTAGCCTCGAATTTTGTTTATTATTTACCTTCTGGTTCCATGACTTCATCAATTAAACCATATGATTTAGCTTCTTCTGCTGTTAAGAAGTTGTCACGGTCAGTATCTTGTTGAATTTTTTCAATTGATTGACCTGTACGTTCTGCTAAAATACGATTTAATTTTTCACGAGTTTTTAGGATATGGTTGGCAGCAATTTCAATTTCAGTTGCTTGACCTTGTGCTCCACCTAATGGTTGGTGAATCATTACTTCAGCATTTGGTAAAGCAAAACGTTTACCTTTAGCGCCAGCTGCTAGTAAAAATGAACCCATTGACGCAGCCATACCGATACAAATAGTTTGAACATCTGGTTTAATATGTTGGATAGTATCATAAATGGCAAAACCAGCAGTTACACTACCACCTGGTGAGTTAATATATAGGTAGATATCTTTTTCAGAGTCTTGTGCTTGTAAGAATAATAATTGAGATACAATTGAATTTGCTACATTATCATCAATTTGAGAACCTAACATGATAATACGGTCTTTTAATAAACGTGAATAAATATCATATGCGCGTTCACCGCGATTTGTTGTTTCTATAACTGTAGGAATTAAATTCATCTATTTTTCCTCCTTATAATAACTGTTATAAATTATTTTACCTTAAAAGTCAAAAATGGTCAAAATATTCAACTTTAAGTTTTAAAATTTCAGTTTGACGCTTAACTCTAAGATTTGTAAACTAGAATTATCGTTTTAATTGTACTGTTATCAACTTCTTTAGTACAGAAAAATGATTCTACCCTCATTTACCCCTCGTAGTGTAATGGATAACACATGAGATTCCGGTTCTTATAATAGAGGTTCAATTCCTCTCGAGGGGGTACCTATAAACATAAAAGACATAACAAAGCAGGTATTTTTGAACCTCGTTCAAAGATACCTTTCTTTATAATTCAATTTGTTCACCATTACGAATTTTGTCTGCTAGCTCATTTAACTTTCTCAGTCGATGATTCATTCCAGATTTAGAGATAGGTCCTGTTGAAATCATTTCTCCTAATTCTTTTAAAGATATTTCTTGATGTTCTACACGTAATTTAGCTACTTCTCTCAATCGATCTGGCAAATTATCTAAGCCTATTTCTTCATCTATTAGCTGAATACTTTCAACTTGTTTCATCGCAGCACTAACTGTTTTATTAAGATTAGCTGTCTCACAGTTTACCAATCTATTCACCGAATTTCTCATATCACGTACGATTCTCACATCTTCAAATTTAAGCAATGCTTGATAACCACCGATTAAACTTAGAAAATCTGAGATTTTTTCCGCTTCTTTTAAATAAGCAATACTTCCTTTTTTCCGCTCTAAATGTTTCGCATTTAATTCATAGCTATTCATTAATTTAGTTAAGCCTTCAGAATGATTCTCATATTGAGAAAATATTTCAAGGTGATAAGATGACGTCTCTGGATTATTCACTGATCCACCTGCAAGAAATGCCCCTCTTAAGTAACTACGACGCATTTCATCATCTTTAATCATATTAGGGTCGATTTCATGAGTGAAGACGCCCTCTTTGAGAATGCCTAAATCATTTAAAATTTCTTTTGCTAACATTTTAGTGCGACAAATATAAATATTATTTTTCTTTAATTTCATCTTTTTTCTAACTAATATTTCAACTTCTACATTGAAAATTCGTTTGATAAGAGAGTAAATACGACGAGCGGTTGTCGCATTCTCAGTCTGTACATTGATTACAAATTGCTGATTCGATAAACTAAGTGCGCCATTCATACGAATTAATGCACTGAGCTCTGCTTTAGCATTTGCTTCATCTACTTCAATGCGTGTTAATTCATTTTTCATGTCGGATGCAAAGCTCATAGAACACTCATTCCTTCCTAAATCAACTCTATTTTAATCTATGTATGGTCGACATAGAGATTATGAATTTTAATAATTAAACACACGTAAGTTATCATATCATAAACGTTTCTATTGCCAATACTATTAACGTTTACGATTCGGATTAAATTGAATTGTACTAGTTAAGTCTAATGCCAATTCATATATCATTTTTGATAGAACTTTAGTATTATGGCGTACGAGATGTGTATCTGAAACTTCAATTAAATTTGAAGCCGTTAAAACTCTTATTCCGTTCTTTTTCAACTCTTCTTTATTAACTTTAACTGGTTTAGAATTTTGTTCTTCATAACGACGTAAGGTAGCTTGGCTATATTTTTCATTACTACAAATGACAAAGTCTACAAAATCTTGACCAACCTGCTGACAAAGGGCATCAATATGTTCTTTCACATCATAATTATCTGTCTCGCCTGGTTGTGTCATCACATTAGAAACGTACAGTTTAGGTGCTTCGGAACGTAGTAATGCTTCAGATATCCCCTTCACACATAGATTCGATATCACACTCGTATACAATGAACCGGGACCGAGCACAATTAAATCAGCGTGTTCAAGTGCATTTACCGCTTCTTCCATCGGCTCGACATCTCCAGGTTCTAGGAATACGCGGTCAATTTTTTTATGCGTATTTGGGATATTCGTTTCACCACATACAATTTCTCCATCTTCCATCACTGCATTAAGTTGAACACTTGTGTTTGTAGATGGAATAACTTGCCCTTTAATATTTAAAACTTTACTTAATTCTTTAATCGCATGCCCGAAATCATTCGTAATACTTGTCATTCCGGCAATAACTAAATTACCTAAAGAATGCCCGTCGACTTGATTTTCTCCAAAACGGTACTGGAAAAGTTGAGTAAGGATGGACTCTGAATCACTTAAAGCTGCAATGACATTTCGAATATCACCTGGTGCAGGAATATCCATCACATCTCTAATTTTCCCAGTGCTACCTCCGTTATCAGCAACAGTTACAATAGCAGTAATATCTATGGGGAATTCTCTTAACCCTCTAGCTAAAACGGATAAACCTGTTCCTCCACCTATAAGTACTACTTTTATTTGTTTCATATTTTATCTCCACTTTCGATATGCGCATCTCTATGATGCACATAAACATTGTAATCAAAAATCTCATCAAGATATTCGCCTAGACGTTTCGCTAGCGCAACTGAACGATGTTGACCACCTGTGCAACCAATTGCAATAACAAGCTGTGACTTCCCTTCTTTTTTATATCCTGGAATCATAAATTTTAAAAGGTCAGTCAACTTATTAAAGAAGATTTCTGTTTCTTTCCACTTCATGACATAGTTATACACCGGTTCATCAAGCCCCGTCAGTGGACGTAATTCTTTAACGTAATATGGATTAGGTAAAAATCTCACATCAAAGACTAAATCAGCATCCATTTGTATACCATGTTTAAAACCAAAACTTGTTACATTAATACTAAATGTTTCGAAATGATCATCCAGATAAAATTTACTAATGCGTTCCTTTAATTCTTTCGGTTTTAATTGCGTCGTATCAATGACATAATTCGCAATACTTCTAATTTCAGAAAGATGTTTACGCTCTTCATTGATAGCTTCTATAAGTGAGCGTTGCCCTTGTTCATTTAATGGATGTGCTCTTCTAGATTCTTTATAACGCGAAATGAGTTTTTCCGTTTTCGCCTCTAAAAACATGACATCCAAGATGACATCATTACGACTTTTGATAATGTCTATCTCTTTAATTAATGATTTGAAAAGTTCTTTCCCTCTCAAATCAATGGCAATCGCCACTTTTTGTAAAGAGGGATTACCCTGCTCCATCAATTCTACAAATTTTGGTAACAAAACCGGTGGCAAGTTGTCTACACAGAAGAATCCCATATCTTCGAGACTTTGAATCACTAATGATTTACCCGCGCCAGACATTCCTGTAACAACTAATAATTCACTTTTGCCTATTTCATTTTCGTTGTTTTTCATTTTAAAAGTCACCGCCAATTCAATTCTTCAGTCTATCGTTGATTCTATTAAAATAATCTTATCACACTCGTATATCCAAAGGAATGTATTTTCATATTTAAAAAAGCTAGAACAATTGATCACGAATTGAAATCATCATCAATGTTCTAGCTTCTTGTTAGATTTTAAAAATTACGCTTCAAGTTTATCTTTGAGCTCTGTGATATAGTCAGCCGCACTTTGCGCAGCAATACTACCATCTCCTGTTGCAGTTACAATCTGACGTAAGCCTTTATCACGAACGTCCCCAGCAGCAAAAATACCAGGCACGCTTGTACTCATATCAGCTTTAGTCACAATATAACCATTGTCGTTAGTAATTCCTAAATTAGTAAACGGTGCTGTTAATGGTTTCATACCGATATAAATAAACACGCCATCAGCATCGTATGTTTGTTCAGAACCGTCTTTCGTAGATTCTAAAGTAACTGATCCTACTTTTCCATCTTTTTCATTGATTGTTTTTAACGTATGGCTCCAAATAAAGTCAACTTTTTCATTTTTGAAAGCACGTTCTTGTAAGATATTTTGCGCACGTAACTCATCTCTTCTATGAACAATTGTGACTTTATCAGCAAATTTAGTTAAGAATGTTCCTTCTTCGACTGCTGAGTCACCGCCACCGATAACAAATAAGCGTTTGTTTTTAAAGAAGGCACCATCACAAACAGCACAGTAACTTACGCCTCGTCCACCAAGTTCTTGTTCACCAGGAACACCGATTTTTTTATATTCTGCTCCAGTTGAAATAACTACTGCATGAGCTGTGATCTCTTTGTTACCTAAGTTGATAACTTTATAATCACCTTTATCTTCTATAGATTTAATATCTCCATATTGATATTCCGCTCCAAATTTTTTCGCGTGTTCAAACATTTTAGTAGATAAGTCTGGACCCGTAATCATTTCAAAACCTGGGAAGTTTTCCACTTCTTCAGTATTAGCCATTTGTCCACCTGGCATACCACGTTCAATCATAACTGTTTTTAAATTTGCACGAGATGCATACACTGCTGCTGTCATACCGGCAGGCCCCGCACCAATAATCGCTACGTCAAAATCTACTTCAGTCATTTTAAAATGCCTCCTAGTTATTAATCATTATGCGCATTATATACCATACCATTTATTTCATAAATTTAAATGCTCATTAAAAACTCAATCGTTTTATCTAATTTATAGCGTGTCACGTCAAAATAATCAATTATTTCTTTTTTGGTCAATGCATTGTTCGTATGTCGATAGAACATATAAACAAATGCGGCAAGGTATCTATCTACATCAGCTAAATCAACCTTTTCAGAGATAATCGCTTCAGCTTGATCAATCCATTCAATAAATAATGTTGTATCATATTTCAAATTCTCTAGGTTATAAAGTTTTAACATCCCTCTATGAATAAAATCTAATTTATTGAGCGTCAATCCTTGCACGAGATAAGTAAGGTATAGCTTTTCATAATCATTCATTGATTCAAGAATTGACCAAATCTCTTCCGTCATTAATATTTCTTTACCATTGAGTTGATTTAATAAAAAGATTCCATATAGTCTATAATGACTGTCATCATCTAATAGTAATGGGAGTATTCGTTGATTGAAAACAGATTTACTTTCTTCAAGCACCCACGGCGCGTATCCTACGTCGACTTTAGAAATTTGTAATAGTTTATTCCAAAATTCTACACTTTCATCTTTATTACCTAGGTAATAAAAGTTAAAGCTCAATGCATTATACATTTGAATGGATAAAAATTTACCTTTTTTATATAGAGGATAAAGTAAGTTTTGAGATGCTTGATATTGTTTTAAATAACTTAGGACAATACCCAGTTTAAAACTTTCATCGTCATTCATCGGAACTACTTTATTCAATATTTTAAGATATCTCTTATATTTATCCATTTCGTTCGTATTATAAAGTAATAGTGTGTAGTGACATAATGCATGAACATCTGAGTTATCTTCACTCAGTAATTCTTCAAACATCTCTTTGGCTGTTTCATACTCACTTAAATATAAGTAACACATTGCAAGTAAATTACGAATGACGCGATGAGATTGAATATGTTCATCTTGGCTTAAAATATATGCACGTGCGTCAGTTAATCTTCCTTGAGAGAATAAAAACTGAAATAATAGTTGCGTCGTAAATAATTGAGCTTCTAATTCAATTTTATGCTCACTTGTATACGTAACTTCGAATGTTTTTTCAAGAACTTCCCTAAATTCTTGGTCATTTGTTAAAAGTACATAATTAATACCAAACAAGAACGCCTTGTTTGGTTCATTAAGTTCTATATTTAATTGACTGAGCTCATAAAAACTATCTGCTACATGAAAGTCATTAACAATATTCTCGTAAAATATGTGCTCAGCCTTTCTCCCAAGGTTTAATTTCGTTAAACATTGGGCATAATGTAGTTGTATATCGTAATCTTCAGGTGACAATTCAAGCACTTTCTCATAATAGTCCGCTGCTTTTTTATAGTCTTTTTGTTGCCACTTTTGCGTAGCCATTTTACGATAAAATGCTTCATCAAAAATCATTGGAATAATTTTATTGTCTGCATGTGCCATTAATTGTCACCTCCTTTATAAACTTCAATTTGCATAGGATTACCATATGCAAAACTGTCATCTGGTACATCTTTAGTAATCACTGTACCAGCTCCAATCTTTACATGGTTTCCTATTTTAACACCCGGCAATATCGTCACATTTGCGCCAATTAAAGTGTGGTCGCCAATGTGAACTTTGCCATATCTCCACTCGTCGACGAGCACCTCATGCGTTAATATTGTTGTATTATAACCAATAACACTGTTATTGCCAACAGAAATTAACTCTGGATAAAACAAGTCAGGTAAGACTTTATAAGCAAAGGCTGTGTTTTGACCCACAGTCATTTTTAGAAATTTACGGTATATATGACTTTTTAAATTCATACTTGGTATAAACCGCGACACTTCAATAATAACCGTCTGTTTGAATACTTTAGGAAACTTCACTATTTGATATATTTTCCATAACGGATTAACGTTGTGATATTTTTCTTTATTTAATCGTCTCAATATAACCACTATACCTTTTTGCCTGGCCATGTTAATGGTCCAGCATTTTTAAATGTTGAAGGTTGATACTTAATTCTTCTATAAATAATTAAAATAATACTTATTACGATAAGAATCACTGAAACAAGTTGTGCCACTCGAATGTGACTTGTAAGCATTAAACTGTCTGTTCTCAAACCCTCGACAAAGAATCGTCCAATAGAATACCAAATAAGATAGCCGAAAAATGTTTCCCCTAACTTCAAATGCTTTCTTAATGTGATTAAAATAATGAACCCAAGCACATCCCAAAGAGACTCATATAAAAATGTAGGATGATAATACTGACCATCGATGTACATGTTTCTAATAATAAAATCAGGCAAATGTAGGTGTTCGAGGAATGCTTTTGAAACAGGTCCACCATGCGCTTCATGGTTCATAAAGTTCCCCCATCTGCCAATACCTTGAGCCAAGATAATACTTGGAGCGACTATATCTCCAATTTGGAAAGGGTGAAGATTTTTGGTTCTACATACAATGATACCTGTGATAAAACCACCTATTAAACCACCATGGATGGCGATACCCCCATGCCATATTTTAGGTATCTCTCCTGGATTTTCCATGTAATACGGCCATTGGAAAATAACAAAATACAATCTAGCTACTATAAAACCAAAAATGGCACTATAAAATATGATATCTATTAAAGTATCTTTATGTAACCCTACATTCTTAAGTGCGGCTTGCGCAATAAAATAACCTAATAAAATGCCACAAGCAATAATGATGCCATACCAACGAACATGGATAGGTCCAATGTTAAAGGCAACTGGATCGATATAACCTAGCGTTAAACCCATTTCATATTACTCCTCACTTTTATGACTATTGCGAACAATCTCTTCATTTAATCGTTCGCTAAATTCTTCTGCTGTATTAATCCCCATGATATTAAGACGATAATTCATTGCAGCAACTTCAATGATGACTGCGACGTTACGACCTGGTCTAACAGGGATGGTCTTTTTAGTAATTTCAGTATCTAGAATCTTTAGGGTTTCTTCGTTTAGCCCTACGCGATCATATAATTTATCTTTATTCCAATTTTCTAAGTTAATATTTAAGCGGATTTGCTTTTCAGTGAGAATAGACCCTGCGCCGAAAAGTGTCATAACATTGATTATGCCGAGACCACGAATCTCTAGTAAATGTTCGATTAACTTAGGTGGCTTTCCTATTAATTCATCTTTAGTAATTTCTTTGATTTCAACATTATCATCAGCAACTAGTCTGTGACCACGTTTCACTAACTCTAATGCTGTTTCACTTTTCCCTATACCAGAATCACCTGTAATGAGTACACCAACGCCATAAACATCTACAAGCACACCATGGAGAGATGTTGTTTTAGCCAATTCATGTTCTAAAAATGTAGTTAATCGACTCATTAAACTTGTTGTGGCATCTTTCGCTATGATAATCGGTGTATGTAATTCTTTAGCAGCATTCACTAATTCTTCAGGGGGAGTTAATCCACGCGTAACAATAATTGCGGGCGTTTCTGGTCGGCACAATTTTCTCATTCTTCCTTCTTTTTCTTCATCAGGAAGTAAGTTATAAAATGATAGCTCTGTAGTTCCTAATAATTGAATTCTATCAGAAGCATAATGAGAGAAATAACCTGCCATTTCTAAACCTGGACGTGAAATGTCTGTATTCTTTATTGGTCTATCTAAACCTTGTTCACCGGCAATTACTTCTAAATTAAGCGTATTAACCAATCTTTCTGTTGTTAACATGGGTTCACCTCAATTTTCAATATCCCTTCATTTCTATTCTCTATTCTATTATCATATCAAAAATAAACTCACAATCTATATTAAAATGATGCTTTAAAATATAAAACATTCTTAAATGACTATTAACTTGAACATTTTAAGTCACAAATTCTTTTGCTTTTTGAAAATGAAGCACTGGACGAATTACAATGAATGACTCATAAAAGTGTCAAAGCGTCTCTGACTTAAATCGATATTGATCATCATATAAAAACTAAGAGAGACTAAAACGCATCTGTGGTTCATGCCCCTTCAAAGTTTGAGTTGTTAAACTGGCTACTTTGTAAGGAACATTTCATTGCATTCTAGTCTCTCTCTAGACATTCTATTCTAAGTTTATTATATGAACTAAACTATTCAATACTATCTCTTTCTAATACTGGTTTCAAGTACTTTCCAGTATAAGAATCTTCGTTTTGTGCTATTTCTTCAGGTGTACCGGTAGCAACAATGGTACCACCGCCATCACCGCCTTCAGGTCCAAGGTCAATGATATGATCTGCCGTCTTAATGACATCAAGGTTATGTTCAATAATTACGACGGTATCTCCATTTTCCACTAAACGATTTAACACTTTCAACAAGCGACTGATATCATCCACGTGTAAACCTGTCGTAGGTTCATCAAGAATATAAATTGAACGACCTGTTGAACGTTTATGCAATTCAGATGCAAGTTTCACACGTTGTGCTTCACCACCTGAAAGTGTTGTTGCTTGTTGTCCTAAAGTTATATAGCCAAGTCCTACATCTACTAGTGTTTGTAGTTTTCTCTTAATTTTAGGTATGTTTTCGAAAAAGTGTGTTGCTTCTTCAACCGTCATTTCTAAAACATCTGCAATATTTTTACCTTTGTAAGTGACTTCTAAAGTTTCACGATTATAACGTTTACCATCACAAACTTCACATGGAACGTATACGTCAGGTAAGAAATGCATTTCTATTTTAATGATGCCGTCACCTTTACAAGCTTCACAACGGCCACCTTTTACGTTAAAACTAAATCTTCCTTTTTGATATCCACGTATTTTCGCTTCATTTGTTTGCGCAAAAACATCGCGAATGTCATCAAATACACCAGTATAAGTTGCAGGATTCGAACGAGGCGTTCTACCGATTGGAGATTGATCGATATCAATAATTTTATCTAAATGATCGATACCATCAATTTTGTCATAATTTCCAGGTTTAACTTTGGATTTATTAATTTTTTGAGCAAGAGATTTATATAAAATTTCATTTACTAGTGAACTTTTACCTGATCCTGATACGCCAGTAACTACTGTCATAACTGAAAGCGGAAAATCAATATTAACATCTTTAAGGTTGTTGCTACGTGCGCCTTGAATACTAATTTTCTTATCTGTTATTTCTCTTCTATGTTCAGGTACATCGATACGTTTTTTACCACTTAAATATTGACCTGTTAAAGATTTTTTATCCTTCATTACTTTAGATGGTGTACCACTTGATACGATTTCTCCACCATGATTACCAGCGCCAGGGCCAACATCAACTAAATAATCTGCAGCTCTCATCGTATCATCATCATGTTCTACAACGATGAGTGTATTACCTAAATCACGCATTTCTTTTAAAGTATTAATTAAGCGATCATTATCTCTTTGATGCAAACCAATGGAAGGTTCATCTAAGACATACAAGACACCTGTCAATCTTGAACCTATTTGCGTTGCAAGACGAATTCGCTGTGCTTCACCACCTGATAAAGTACCTGACGAACGATTTAGCGTCAGATATTCTAAACCTACATTATTTAAGAAAGATAATCTTGAAATAATTTCTTTTAAAATTTGATTTGCAATCGCTCTATCTTGTTCGCTCAACTCAATGTTTTCATAATATTTCAAAGCATTTTTAATTGAGTATTCTACAACTTCGCCAATATTTAATCCGCCTACATATACTGATAAAGCTTCCTTGCTTAAACGTTTACCATGACATGTTTCACATGGTAATTCTGTCATATATTTACTCATCATTTCACGTGTATATTCTGAAGGTGATTCATGATAGCGACGATTAACGTTAGGAACAACACCTTCAAACACCATTGTACGTTTACGTGTTCCGCCATTTCGTTGTTTGAAAGTGAACTCTATCTCCTTATCACCAGAACCGTTCATTAAAATATCTTTTTGTCTATCTGTCAGTTTCTTATAAGGTTTATCCATGTTAATTCGATACACTTCGCACACACGTTTTAAAAGTGTTGGATAGAAATCTGAGCTTGTAGGTTCCCATGGTTCAATGGCACCTTCATTTAAAGTTTTATTTTTATCTGGCACAACTAAGTCTAGGTCTACTGTTAGTTTTTGACCTAAGCCATCACAAGTGGGACAAGCACCGAATGGACTATTAAAACTAAACATTCTAGGTTCTAATTCACCAATTGAAAATCCACATAAAGGACATGCATGGTTCTCAGAGAACTTGAGTTCTTCTCCATCGATAACATCAACTGTTAAATTTCCTTCAGCTAATTCTAAAGCTGTTTCAATTGAATCAGCTAAACGCGTTTCTATACCATCTTTAACTACTAAACGGTCTACAACGACTTCTATTGTGTGATTTTTATTCTTATCTAACTCTGGGACTTCATTAACATCTACGATTTCTCCATCTACACGAAGACGTACATACCCCTTCTTGCCGATATCTTCAATTAATTTTTCATGCGTTCCTTTTCTATGGGACACAACTGGGGCAAGTAATTGTATTTTAGTGCGTTCTTCAAGCTCTAAAATTCTGTCCACCATTTGTTGAACCGTTTGCGACTCAATTTCTATGTCATGATAAGGACAATAAGGCTTCCCAACTCGAGCATATAGTAGACGAATATAGTCATAAATCTCCGTAACTGTAGCTACAGTTGAACGAGGATTTTTACTAGTAGTCTTTTGATCGATAGATATCGCAGGCGATAAACCTTCAATTGTATCTACATCTGGTTTATCCATTTGACCTAAAAATTGACGAGCATATGCACTTAACGATTCCACGTAGCGTCTTTGTCCTTCAGCATAAATGGTGTCGAACGCTAAGGAAGATTTACCAGACCCTGAAAGCCCGGTCATGACAATAAGTTTATTCTTAGGTAATTCAATGTCTACCCCTTTTAAGTTGTGTGCACGAGCTCCTTTAACTACTATAGACGGTCCTTTCATTTAAACGTCACCCTTCTGCTTTTAATTCAAATAACATATCTCTTAATTCTGTTGCTTTTTCAAAGTCTAAATCTTTAGCTGCTTTTTTCATTTCTTTTTCTATATTTTCGATTGTTTTTTGTCTTTCTTTTTTAGTCATTTTCTTAGGTAGTTCTGTTTGTTTCTGTTCGTTCGTTTCATCACTTTCCACTGTAGCACTAATGACATCATGTATTTTTTTGTTAATTGTTCGTGGCGTGATACCATATTTTTCATTATGTGCCGTTTGTATATCCCGACGTCTTTGGGTTTCATCAATTGCATATTGCATGGAATCAGTGATTTTATCGGCATACATAATAACTTCACCTTTATCATTACGGGCAGCACGACCAATCGTTTGGATAAGTGAACGATTTGAACGTAAAAATCCTTCTTTATCTGCATCAAGAATAACTACTAATGAAACCTCAGGTATATCAATACCCTCTCTTAGCAAGTTAATACCTACAATTGCATCATATGTGCCCATTCGCAAGTCACGAATAATCTCAATTCTTTCCAATGTTTTAATCTCAGAGTGAAGGTAATTCACTTTAATTCCCGCTTCTTTCATGTATGTGGTTAAATCTTCACTCATCTTTTTAGTTAATGTTGTAACTAAGACGCGTTCGTTTCGCTCTACACGTTCTTGGATTTCACTTAATAGGTCATCAATTTGATTTTCAGTTGGTCGAACATCCACTTTAGGATCAAGTAATCCTGTTGGACGGATAATTTGTTCTACCATCTCATCAGTATGTTCTAACTCATATGGTCCTGGTGTTGCAGATACATACACTAATTGTTTTGTTTTATCTTCAAACTCTTCAAATTTAAGTGGGCGGTTATCTAGCGCGCTTGGTAAACGGAAACCATGATCTACAAGTACTTGTTTACGTGCTCTGTCACCGTTATACATACCACGAATCTGCGGTAACGTAACGTGTGATTCATCAATCATTACAAGCCAATCGTCTCCGAAATAATCAAGTAACGTGTATGGTGTAGAACCTAAAGGTCTTAATGTAAGGTGAACTGAATAGTTCTCGATTCCTGAACAGAAGCCCATTTCTCTCATCATTTCTAAGTCATAATTTGTACGTTGTTCAAGTCTTTGAGCTTCCAATAATTTATTTTCATCACGTAATTCTTTTAATCGTTCTTCTAATTCTTTTTCAATACGTTCAATTGCTACTTTCATTTTTTCTTCTCGAGTTACGAAGTGAGAAGCTGGGAAAATTGCAAAATGTTCACGTTCGCGAATGACTTCTCCTGTTAAGTAATTAACTTCTCTAATTCGGTCAACTTCATCACCGAAGAATTCAACACGAATACACATTTCTTCTCTAGATGCAGGGAATATTTCAACAACATCTCCTCGCACTCTAAACGTACCACGTTGGAAATCAATATCATTCCGAGTATATTGAACATCGACTAACTTTCTTAAAAGTTCACTACGGTCCATTTCCATTCCTACGCGTACGCTTACAACTAAGTCTTTATATTCTTCTGGATTACCTAAGCCGTAAATACAACTTACGCTGGCAATAATAATGACGTCATCACGCTCAAATAACGCACTTGTAGCGGAGTGACGTAATTGGTCAATTTCATCGTTAATTGAGGCGTCTTTTTCGATGAAAGTGTCAGTTGATGGTACATATGCTTCTGGTTGATAATAGTCATAATAACTGACGAAATATTCTACTCTATTTTCAGGGAAGAACTCTTTAAACTCACTGTAAAGTTGTCCAGCTAATGTTTTGTTATGTGCAATGATTAATGTAGGTTTACCAACCTCTTTGATCACGTTGCTCATGGTGAATGTTTTACCAGTTCCTGTAGCCCCTAATAACGTTTGATGGCGTTTCCCCTCATTTACTCCATCAACAATCTTTTGTATTGCTTGTGGTTGATCCCCTTGTGGTTCGAATTCAGAATTCAACTTAAATGGAACGTGTTCGACCATTCTGACATACGCCTCCTATTTATTTATCGCTTATATTTAGTTTAACATGCATGTTTATGAACTGAATTTTCACGTTTTATTTATGTTCTATTTTAACAAATTTATATCTTCTAAAGCAAACATTTGTTCGCTTATCATTGATTATTTTCAAAATAAAAACAAACATAGCGATGCACTATGCTTGTTTAAAAAAGTTATTCAATTTAAGTCTTTAATGTGTAAATATACTATAAAACATTCTTCTTAAACCTTCAAAAGATATGTTTAGTTATTTTACGATTCATATTATCCTAACGAGAATCTTCTTGGTTCTTATGAAACTTTAATTTATCTATAATCAAATAGCCTGCCAATAGACTTACGACATCTATAAAAATAATCCATTCATTATGGAAAAACCCTTTATAGATAGATGTTCCTATTAAAATAAGTGTTAATAGTGTGCCAATCCATTTACTTCTCGTTACAACGCTAAATAGCACGACTAAAATACAAGGAAAAAAGGCGGCACATGCATACCAAATCATTATCGTCACCCATTTCTTCTATTTAAAATTGTCATAGTAGTTTCACGCAATTCAGTTCTAGGAATAAAGTTTTCAGTTAACATCTCAGGAATAACATTATCTATAAAGTCTTTAACTGAATGTAGGTGGTCAAATTGAATGATTGTTTCTAAACTCATTTCATAAATTTCGAAAAATAAAGGCTCTGGATTACGTTTTTGAATTTCTCCAAATGTTTCATATAATAAATCAATCTTATCTGCTACTGAAAGTATTTGTCCTTCTAAGGAATCATCTTTACCTTCTTGGAGACGTTCTCGGTAAACGTTTTGATATTGTTCAGGAATTTCTTCTTTGATAAAAGTATCAACCATTTCTTCCTCGACTTGAGAGAACAATTTTTTCAGTTCTCTACTCGCATATTTAACAGGCGTCTTGATGTCTCCTGTAAAAACTTCTGCAAAATCGTGATTCAGCGCTTTTTCATACAGACTTTTCCAGTTGATTTCATTGCCATGATATTCTTCAACCGTTGCTAAATACTGTGCAATTTTAGTTACTTTGAAGGAGTGAGCCGCCACATTATGCTCAAAGTATTTAAATTTTCCTGGCAATCTTATTAATTTTTCTAAATCTGAAAGTCTTTTAAAGTATTGATGTACGCCCATATCACGATACCTCCTCATACACGAACTTAGTTTAATTTTTATAGTTATCGCTTATTGACAAATAATATTTATAAAGCAGATATTTTACTTATAGTTATTATATCAATCAATCTCATTATTGAAAGTAAATTCATATTTTATAGATTTATTTTCAACAAAAAAGAAGCCAAGATAATGATCTCAGCTTCCTTTAACATATTGATAGTAGATGACTGAATTGAAAGTTCACTGATATCAAGCTTCTTTCAATCCTAATCATCCTTGTTGGCAGAGCCCCAACATAGTGAACTTCTTTTTTAAGAAATACTGCAAACAATGCAAGTTGGGTGCAGGAGACCGAAATTAATTTTACTAAATTATATTTCTGTCCCACTTCTTAATTTCAAATGATAGTTTAATGAATATAACTGTATGAACCAGGATTATAGATTGTTCTATATGATTTAACGTTGACTCCACCGTTCCAGTTCATTTCTGAAACAGTTAATGTACCGTTAGGATTTACTGACTCAACTACACCTACGTGACCATATGCACCAGCACCATTTTGTCCTGGTCCACTTTGGAAGATTGCACCGACTTCAGGTGTGTTATTAACATTGAAACCAGCTTGGCTTGCAGATGCTGCCCAGTTGCTAGCATTTCCCCATAAACTACCAATTGGTTTACCTAATTCAGCACGACGATTAAATGCATAGTAAGTACATTGCCCATCAGTATAGAGGTTACCTGCATTAGAGATACCTTTTAAGCCATCATATGATGTTTGTGAAACATTAATTGGTGTTTCATAATTTTCATATGTTACGCCTGATTCATCTGTTGCTGTAGATTCAAAAGATGCTTGAGAAACTGGTGTTTCATTACTTTCTGTAGAAGTCACATGATATTGAGCAGTTGCTGCATTTTCAGAAACTACGATTTTATCTCCAGGGAAAATAAGTGGTTGAATACCTGGGTTTAATGCATATAATTGATCTAAAGTAATACCGTGGTCTAAAGCAATATTATATAAGCAATCTCCTGCTTTTACGATATAAGTACCTAAGTTAGATTGATTCGTTGAAACAACGTCTGGTGAATTTACGTCTTGTTGAGACGCCTCTGTTTCTTGAGTGTTAGCTGCAGTGTTGATTGCAAAAAAAGCTGCAATCGAACTAAAAGTTACAGTTAGCGATTTTTTCATCTAGTTGTCATTCCTTTGCTAGTTTGTTCTAAATTTACAAGTCTTAATATAGCACAATGCCTTTTTGAAAAGTGTATTGTTATAGCGATGTAATATAACAGTTAAAAAGTAAATTTCATCATGTTACCTACATAATTGTGGCTAACTATTACTATCATAAAGGTGTAAAGGGTTACTTTTGAGAATAAACAAAACGCTCCAGTAACATTATAAGTTGCAGACTACATATTATTATTTAAAATTAAATATCTCTAACTATCCACTCGAACATTTTCCTGACAAGAAAAACCTCATTTACTAGAAATAAATAACTAATAAATGAGGTGATATTTAAATTATGAATCTTGATTATCCATTTCTTTTCTTAAATATGCTTCAATAAATGGCTCGATTTCGCCATCCATTACAGCATCAACCTTACCTGTTTCTTCATTTGTGCGGTGATCTTTAACCATTGAATATGGATGGAACACGTATGATCGAATCTGACTGCCCCAACCTATTTCTTTTTGTTCACCACGAATTTCAGCCATCTCACGTTCTTGTTCTTCCAACTTAAGTTGATATAACTTCGATTTCAACATTTTCATTGCGGCTTCACGGTTCTTAATTTGGGACCGTTCATTTTGGTTATTAACGACGATACCAGTTGGATGGTGCGTAATTCTAATCGCAGACTCTGTTTTATTAATATGTTGACCGCCTGCACCCGAAGCTCTAAATGTATCTACTGTAATATCATCCGGATTAATTTCTATTTCGATTTCATCATTATCAAAATCAGGAATTACATCACAAGATGCAAAAGATGTATGACGTCTACCTGAAGAATCGAAGGGAGAAATTCTTACTAATCGGTGAACACCCTTTTCAGCTTTCAAATAGCCATATGCATTGTGACCTTTAATTAACAGTGTCACACTCTTTACTCCAGCTTCATCTCCTGGAAGGTAATCAACTGTTTCAACTTTAAAGCCTTTTTGTTCACCATATCTCTGATACATTCTTAATAACATGCTCGCCCAATCTTGAGATTCTGTACCGCCAGCACCAGGGTGAAGTTCAAGAATCGCATTATTCGCATCATGCGGTCCATCAAGTAATAATTGCAACTCATATTGATCCATTTTTTCTTTAAATTGGATAACTTCCTCTTCAAGTTCTGCTTTCATATCTTCATCATATTCTTCTTGAAGCAATTCTCTTGTCGCACTCATATCTTCAACTTCATTGGCTAAATCATGATAACCATTGACGATAGATTTCAATGCATTATTTTTATCGATAATATCTTGTGCTTTATTTTGATCATCCCAGAATCCTGGATCTGCCATCATTTCTTCATATTCTTGAATATTTGTCTCTTTATTTTCTAAGTCAAAGAGACCCCCTAATTTGGTTAAGGTTATTCTGATATTCATCAATATTACGTTTAATTTCTGATAATTCCATTGATTTTCTCTCCTATTAATACAATCTTTAGCAGTTTTATACACGTATCATTTACATCATACATGAAATTCATATTTTTGAAAATTAAGGCAACAACTTTAATATATGCAATCACATTGTAAAAACAACAATAATAAATGAAGTGTGAAAGAAGAATCATTGAGCAAAATAAATTTACTTGTCTCCCACCACCTTGTCTTATTGGCAAAATTTCTTAAAAAATTCTCTGTGTAAGAGCCTCACCATCAAGGATGTCTAGAGGTTGAAAGAAGTTTGATATAGGCACACTTTCAATTTAGACATCTACTACATATATTAAAGAAGGCTAAGACAATAAATGATGTCCCAGCCTCCCTACTATATATAACTTATTTTTCAATTATGCTTGACCATGGCAATTTTTATATTTTTTACCACTGCCACATGGACAAGGATCATTACGTCCTACTTGATCACCTTTGACAATAGGTTGAGGTTTTACTTTTTCTTTACCATCTTCTGCTGTGACGTGCTTAGCTTCACCTAAGTCTTTCGTTTTCTCACGTTCAATATCATCTTCGAATTGAACAACAGATTTCAAGATATATTTACATGTATCTTCTTCGATATTTTGCATCATCATATCAAATAATTCATGACCTTCATTTTGATAATCACGAAGTGGGTTTTGTTGTGCATATGAACGTAAGTGTATACCTTGACGCAACTGATCCATCGTATCGATATGGTCAGTCCAGTGACTATCGATTGAGCGTAATAATATCATACGTTCAAATTCATTCATTTGATCGCCTAAAGTTTCTTTCTGTTTGGCATAGGCTTTTTCTATTTTAGCCCAAACCACTTCAAAGATATCTTCAGAATCTTTACCTTTGAGTTCAGAATCCGTTAGCTCGCCTTCTTGTAAAAAGACATCATTCACATAGTTAATGAATGGAGCATAATCCGGATTATCGTCATCTTCGTGAATATGATAATTGATCGCACGTTGTAATGTTGAACGAAGCATAGCATCGACAACTTGTGAACTATTCTCACTGTCGATAATTTCGTTACGTTCATTATAGATAATTTCACGTTGTTTACGTAAGACTTCGTCATATTCAAGGATACGTTTACGCGCATCGAAGTTGTTACCTTCAACACGTTTTTGAGCTGATTCAACCGCTCTTGAAACCATTCTAGATTCAATTGGCGTAGAATCATCCATACCTAAACGATTCATCATTTTTTGAAGACGTTCAGAGCCGAAACGTACCATTAATTCGTCTTGTAATGAGAGGTAGAATCGACTGTCACCTCTATCACCTTGACGTCCAGAACGACCACGTAATTGGTCATCGATACGACGTGATTCGTGTCGCTCAGTACCTATAACTGCAAGGCCGCCTAATTCTTCTACGCCATCGCCAAGTTTGATATCAGTACCACGACCTGCCATGTTTGTTGCAATTGTAACAGCGCCTTTTTGACCTGCATTAGCAACAATTTCCGCTTCACGTTCATGGTTTTTCGCGTTTAATACATCATGTCTGATACCGCGTTTTTTAAGTAAATTAGAAATATATTCTGACGTTTCAACTGCAACTGTACCAAGTAAAACAGGTTGTCCTTTTTTGTGTTTATCGACAACATCTTCTACAACTGCATCAAATTTACCTTTTTGACTGATATAAATAAGGTCTGATTTATCCACACGTTGAACAGGTTTATTAGTAGGAATTTGAGTAACTGTCATATTGTAGATATTACGGAACTCTTCTTCTTCCGTTTTAGCTGTACCCGTCATACCTGCTAATTTGTTATACATTCTGAAATAGTTTTGGAATGTAATAGATGCCATTGTCTTAGATTCATTTTGAATAGTTACGCCTTCTTTAGCTTCGATAGCTTGGTGTAATCCTTCAGAGAAACGACGACCCGGCATCGTACGACCTGTAAATTGGTCAACGATTAATACTTCGCCATCAACAACCATGTAATCGACGTCACGTTGTAACGTTACATGCGCACGTAAAGCCGTATTAATATGGCTAATGACTTCAACATTTTGAACGTCGTATAAATTGTCTACTTTGAACATACGTTCAGCTTTGTCAGCACCTTGTTCAGTTAAATGAACTGCTTTTGTTTTTTCATCAAAATTATAATCATCTTCTGCTTTAAGCATTTTAGCGAAAACATTCGCTTGCGTGTATAAAGAAGTAGACTTTTCAGCTTCTCCTGAAATAATCAGAGGTGTTCTTGCTTCATCGATTAAAATGGAGTCAACCTCATCAATGATTGCAAAATGTAATGGACGCATGACTCTTTCTTCAGCATAGTTCACCATGTTATCTCTTAAATAATCGAAACCAAGTTCGTTATTTGTACTGTAGGTAATATCTTGAGCGTAAGCTTCACGTTTCTCTTCAGTAGATTTACTATTTAAGTTAAGTCCTACAGATAAACCTAAGAAATTATATAGTTCAGCCATTTCTTCACTTTGAAAACTTGCCAAATATTCATTGACAGTAATGACATGAACGCCACGTCCAGCTAACGCATTTAAATACGTAGGCATTGTAGCTGTTAATGTTTTACCTTCCCCTGTTCTCATTTCAGCAATATCGCCTTTGTGAATCGCGATACCACCCATGACCTGTACTTTATACGGAATCATATTGAATACACGTTTTGATCCTTCACGCACAAGTGCATATGCTTCTGGTAAAATCTTATCTAAATAATCATTTTGTTTTTTAACATCTTCAATTTCTGATAATTCTTTTTGGAACGCTTTCGTTTTTTCACGAATTTCTTCATCAGTTAATAAAGCAGTATCTTCCTCTAATGCGAGTACTTTGTCTGCTAATTTTCCTAAGCGTTTCGTTTCTTTTTTATTGCCGTCAACAATTTTCGATAAAAATCCCATTACATGCGTCGCTCCTTTAGCTAAAACTGTTTGGCTTACAACAATTTATCTTATCATTTATCCCATTAAAATTATACTTATATACTCATACAATTGGTAATTTGAAAGCTATACTTTATCAATTTTCTTCCTCTGAAAATGAAACTCTCATATACTATTAGAAAGTTAAATTAAAACTCTTCCTAATTATACTTTCAATTCAATTTATTTAAATTGACAACATGTTTATTTTAACACGGTTGGAACAATTTTTTCTTGTCATAAATAAATAATTTTCGAATATATTATAAAACATGATATTTGAGTAATAAAAATTGAAATTTCCTCTATTTAAAACATCAAGTCACAATAGCACAGTGTCATCTCTAGTGTCCATTAATTATATTTAAATCATAAAAAAGAGACTACACTGATAAAGCGTTTCATAATTCAAATCGATATTTATAAATGTTGATTTGAGCTAACCACAATCATTTATTTTAATATCTATTTCACATAAAATAACCCCCTCCTAAGTTTCCATTTATACAATGTCTACTTCAGAAGGGAGCATATGAAATTTAGATTCAATTTGTATTCTTAATACGTGTTCAAATTCTTCTGGAAATTCTCTCTTTGAATTTATCCTGGGATATTGTCGTAGTGATATTTTACGAGTTCGAATAATTGATGCATATCATAACCCCATCTTGCATAATACTCTATTGGGTCAACATGGTCTGTGCCACCCCAATATTGAGAAACTGCGTTATGACTAATGATAGAGCCTATGCCTTCATTGTCATCTGCAAGTGTTGGTTTAATACCATTTTGTTTTAACATGTACGCTGCAAGCCAAGCTTGATTATTTACAGATTTAGCAAAGTCTTCAAATGTATACTGACGTACAAGTTCTATTTGATAGAAGTACGGATTAGCTTTTGCGCCCGCACCCCATACATAGTATTCAGAAGGTGCAGTAATATGAATTTCATTATTATCTACAAATGCATGTACAAATGCTCTATCGAACGTTCTATACATTTGATCTACCCAGTCTTGCAATGAACGATGGTCTTCACCTACTTCATGAATCACAATACCAATATACGATTTAAATTTATATGGATTTTTAGGGAGGTTATTCATTCGTGGATCTTTCACAATCTTTGAATGTTGGAGATGATTTTCAATTATGTACCTATTTACCTTTGAATCTTTAGGGAGAGATGGGTCATCTGGATTACTAGTTAAATTCTTTTCATTAACCTTTTTTAAAGCGTTAGCTTGAGTACTCGATTGAGAGCTAGTAGGCTTTTGTCCATTTGCTGAAAATTCTGATTTTTCATGAGATAAACCTTTGGCATTGGTATCAGGGGCATAAAAAAGCGACAGTGACATTAAAGCGACAGATGCTGTTGAAACTAGGGAAAAAGCTTTTAACATAAGTGACACTCCTTTCAAATTATATTTAAACTTTTAAAAAAGAATATAAAATATTTATATTAATAATATCTATTAAAAGCTGTCAAAAGTCAAGTGTTTTATTTCTTTAAAAGTGAAATATTTATGTCCTTTTGAAATTCGCTAATTCGATACCTCTATACTTATTGAAATATTGCAATTAAAGTTTGTATCCCCGTAATAATGGAATGAATCGTTATGAGTTATTTATATAAAATAAAAAAGAGAGGTTTCTATTCGATTAAATAGAAACCTCTCTCATCAAACTAACTGTAGACGAACTACAGAATTATATATCACTTTCAAATTATAATTATTCAGTTGTTTCAATCAAACCATATTTACCATCTTTACGACGATAAACGATACTTGTACCATCTGTTTCTCTATCCGTAAAGATAAAGAAATCGTGTCCTAATAAGTTCATTTGTAATACTGCCTCTTCAGAGTCCATAGGTTTTAAACTGAATTGTTTTGAACGGATAATTTCAATATCGCTGTCATTATCAGGTTCTTCGGCACCACTGACTTCTTCGGGTGTAGCTTCTTGTACTTCAGCTACAAAGACTTCTTGATCTCCACGATCTCTATGTTTACGATTTACACGTGTTTTATATTTACGTACTTGACGTTCTAATTTGTTTGTAATTAAATCAATGC
Source organism: Staphylococcus sp. HMSC036D05 (assembly GCF_001836225.1). NCBI lineage: Bacteria > Bacillati > Bacillota > Bacilli > Caryophanales > Staphylococcaceae > Staphylococcus > Staphylococcus sp. HMSC036D05. Next base: position 1,021,653 of record NZ_KV827781.1, read on the forward strand.
CAGCGTATAAATCATCGTGTCTTTCTTCAGCTCTTAATGTAACGTCTTTTAATGGAATAGTGACTTCAATTTTAGTAGCTGAGTTAGAATAAGTTTTAACTTTAACGTGTGCGACTGCATTAGGCACATTGTTAAAATAACGCTCCAACTTACCAATTTTTTCCTCAATATAGTTGCGAATAGCATCTGTGATAGTGAGGTTATCTCCATGAATTTCAAATCTAATCATAGTCATCTCTCCTTTAACCTCGAATATTGGTAATCCTTAACTATATTTTATCACGTTTAGCCTATCGTGCAAACGCAAACACTTTGAATTTTCTGACATTTAATGCTGATAATTTACACCCTGCATGATGTATTGTTAACCCTGTAGTATAAATATCATCAATAAGTAAAATTACTTTATCGCTTAAATCCATCTTTTCATCTTTGATATAAAAAGGATTCATCGCTTTCGCTCGTTCTAATTTACCTAATTTAGATTGTTTTGGTCGTAGATTTGTTCCTAAAATATTCACATATTTAACGCCCATTTTATCTAAAACAGTTGCTACTGGATTATATGTACGTTCTACATCTCTCTCATTAGGAGATGGTATAGGCACGATCATATCATAGTCTGTTCGAGGTAATTTTAATTTTTGTGCCAACACTTTTGAAAGTTCATAATCCCTCATAAATTTATATTGATGTATTGTTTCTTTCATTATTCCTTGATATTTATAGTCACAATATAATTGTTCCATTAAGCGGAAATCATTTTCCAAAAACTGACAATCTAAACAAACCTGTGTATCAGTCGTCTTCAAGTTAAGACATCGGGCGCATCTCTCTTCATCATCATTGAGTAATTTAATTGCTGCCCACTTTTTTTCGCATTCCTCACAAAATTGTCGAGGTGGTTTAAAAAAATTATAAATATGTAGCACGTCATGAATTGGATTCATACATTGTAAACATCTAGACATCTAACCACCCTTTTTCTATTCCTAAACGATTCATCGCTACAATATCTCTTTTAGCCAAAATCATAGATAGACTGACCCCTTCATGAAGAAATAAAACAAGGCCTTGAGGTGCTTCTATTTTACGCCCAACTCGTCCAGCAATTTGTACCAATGCAGCCTTTTCAAATGTTTCAGCATTCATAACTATGACGTCTAACTTCGCCATAGTAAAACCTCTTTCAAGAATAGTCGTAGTAAATACGATTAAATGTTCACCTCTTCGTAATGCTTCTACCTTTTCAAACCTGTGCGCATCTTCACTAGAAACACTTATTAAATTAGGTATCAATGTTCGATATTTAAGATAGGTCTGGTGCATCGTTTCAATATGATTAAAAAATACTAACGTATACCGTTGTTGATCCATTTGTTTCTGAAAAATATTTAATAATTGCGGTTGCACACGTGATTCATTTAATTTGAAATATTTAAATTGAGGTACTGGAAGCGGATGTCTATGGAAACGGGCAGGAAGTTTAATTACTTGATTCGAAGACATTTGTTGTAGTAAATGACGTGGAGGCGTGGCCGTCATGTAAATGTGAGAATGAATAGATTTGGAAGCAGTTTGAATAGCAATGGTGAGTTGGGGATCCATCGATAGAGGAAAAGCATCGACTTCATCGATGAAAATAGTATCGAAATGTTGTTTAAACCTAAATAATTGATGGACAGTCGAGATCACAAAATGACCATTATATTCTTGAGAATGTTTTTGATGAAGAATATCAATCTCTTCATTTTTGAAAGCATCTTTGATTCGTTGACTAATTTCAATGACCACATCGACTCTAGGTGAAAGTATAGCTATATTATGACCAAGCTGACGAGCTAAACGTATGCCTTCAAACATCATTTCTGTCTTACCTGCTCCTGTGACCGCATATAATAAGAGATTCTTTGAATGTTTGATTGCATTAACAATTGATTTCGATGCATATTGTTGTTGTTCTGACAACGTAAAGGGAAGCTCATACGCACCATCTGAGATGTTCTGAACACTCTCTGTAATTCGATATTCTGTGACACTATCTATTCTTCCTAATTGAATACACCGTCTGCAGTAAATCATTTCTTCTTTTAAATATGAAGAATAATAAGTGGAAAAGTAATCATGATCTTTATTACTGCACTGAATACAATAATGATGACCATCTTTATCGATAATCCCTTTTGTATGGTAAGCAATCTTCTCACCATTTAACTGCACCGTAGGAAAAATAAGTTTACCGTAATGTTTGATTTCATATCACTTCTTTCACAAAAAAAGCCTGAAACAACTTTAAAAATTAAGATTTCACTAAACTTTCGTCGTAAAAACTTAATCTTTATTCATGTCTCAGACTTTATTTCAAAATATTAATTAATTTCAATTTTTCTAGGGAAGTAACCTACACCTAAACCACCAGAACCTAAATGAGAAGCAACTACTGGACCGAATTCAGAATACTGAACATTCACATGAGGATGATCATCTTTAAGTTGTTGCAAGAATGCCTTTCCTTCTTCAGTTTTATCGCCATTAATCACGAATACTGTAACTTCATCTAAACCTTCTATTAATTCAAAGATGTTATTTTCTAACGATTTAAGAGCACGTTTTTTAGTACGCACTTTTTCATGTGGATGAATTTTACCATCTTCTTCAAAGCGAAGTACAGGTTTCATTTTTAATAAAGTGCCGACCCATGCTTGTGCACCAGTAATACGGCCACTTTTTTGTAAGTTTTTCAAATCATCAACAATAAGATATGCACCAATGTGTTCTCTGATTTCATGTAATTCTTTAATAATTTCCTCAGCTGTATACCCTTTTTCTACTAATTGTAGTGAGTAAATCACGAAGCTACCTTCAATCATTGCTGCTAATCTTGAATCGAAAGTATGTACGTTGATACCTTCAATCATCTCACCTGCTTGTGTTGCAGATTGATAGCTGCCACTAATACCACTAGATAAATTTATCACAATAACATCAGTGTATCCTTCGTTTTTTAGTTTCTCGTAATTTTCTAACCATTCACCTATTGCTGGTTGGCTAGTAGTTGGAATTGTCTTAGATGAAGCCATTTTCTTATAAAATTCGTCAATTGAGAAATCATCGTTCTCTGTAAATGTTTGTCCGTCATCAAATGTCACACTTAACGGGGCAATCGGTATATTATATTTATCAATGATTTCTTGTGGTAAATAACCTGTTGAATCGGCCATTACTGCAATCTTCATACTAGTCCTCCTCAATTATACTCATAGTCATAATACAATATTTTTTTGAAAAAGAAAATCTTATTTAAATGATTTAGACACACGAAAGTTATGTGTATAATAATATTAGTGAAAATTGAACGGAATTGCAGGTGACAAAAACAAATGGCGAAACCATTGATTACAATTAAAGAAGCGCATTCGATTGAAAATGTCATTAATAAATCTCGATTTATTGCGTATATCAAACCAGTCCATTCTGAAGATGAAGCAAAATCATTTATTAACGAAATTAAATCTAAACATAAAGATGCCACACACAATTGTTCAGCCTATACAGTTGGTCCCGAAATGAATATCCAGAAAGCTAACGATGATGGCGAACCCAGTGGTACAGCAGGTATACCTATGCTTGAAATATTAAAAAAGCTTGATGTTCACGATGTATGTGTAGTCGTTACACGTTATTTTGGCGGGATTAAATTAGGTGGTGGCGGACTCATTCGTGCCTATAGCGGTGCAGTAAGAGATGTGATTTACGATGCCGGAAGAGTGGAATTAAAAGAAGCGGTTCCAGTAACCGTAACACTTAGTTATGATCAAACTGGCAAATTTGAATATGAACTTGCCTCAACACCTTATATACTAAGAAATCAATTTTATACCGATAAAGTAAGTTATCAAATTGATGTCGTAAAGGAAGATTACGAAGCATTCATTCACTTTTTAAACCGAATCACAGCAGGTAATTACGATATTGAAAAAGAAGATATTAAACTTCTTCCTTTTGATATTGCTACAACATAATGAAATAAAGTATTAACCTAAAAAAACACTATTGCGAATGAGGTGTTCTACTCAACTTTCCTCACACGCGATAGTGTTTCTTATGATTTAGGAGGCTGTTGCTCATCATATCGATGTTGCTTACGGTCTCCTTTTCTAGTGATTAAATTTAAAACTGGACGATAATTATCATCTATTAAACCTGTGAACTCTACAATCAATTCTATTGTGAAAATAATCAAGATAAACATCATGAGTGCACCGAGTGGTTGTGATAAGTAAAGAATCACACTCGAAAGACTAAACATAATTGCAATGGAATATATAAGTAACACTGTTTGTCTATGTGTATATCCAAGTGCTAGTAACTTATGATGTAAATGTGATTTATCAGCTTGCATAATATGCTGACCCTTTTTCATTCGACGAATCATTGCAAACAGCGTATCGATGAATGGTACAGCGAGGATTACAATAGGGAAGAATAACGCAATAAACGTAATATTTTTAAAACCAAGTAAAGATAAGAAGCCAATAATAAAACCAATCATAAGCGCGCCACTGTCTCCTAGGAAAATCTTAGCTGGGTGGAAATTATAAAATAAAAACCCTAGTAGTGAGCCTAGAAGCACACAACATATCATGATGATAAAGATATTAGCTTGTAAAATTGCAATAAATCCTATGGTCATTAAACCTATTGCTGAAACGCCAGATGCCAATCCATCTAATCCATCGATTAAATTAATCGCGTTCGTAATCGCCACAATCCAAATAATAGTAATCGGTATGCTAAAAATACCAAAATGAATTGTAGGTCCCATTGGTAATGAGATAAAATCTATCGTAATACCATAAAATGTTACAACGCCTGCCGCAACAATTTGACCTGCAAGTTTAATGTACGGTTTCAAATCATATATGTCATCGATAAGCCCTACAAGATACATAATAATAGCACCTAATATGAGCGGTTTAACCTCTCTTTCAATAGGATGGCCTAACCAAATGCCTATTAAAAAGGAGAATAGTATGACAGTTCCACCCATCACTGAGATCGGTTTGGTATGTACTTTTCTAAAATTAGGCCGATCTACCAAATCCAATTTCTTCGATACTACAATGATAATGGGCGTAATTATTAAACTGACTATCATGGTAAATGCTATGAGTAGTAAAGTATACATCAGTTCACCTTCATCAAATAAGTTAATCAATATCTAAATATTTATTGTGTAGCTCTCACCATCTCTTCAACGATATAGCGTTGACATTTCTACACAATTCTTTTTAGTTACTACCTCTAGACGTATCAGCGTTACCACAATGAGTAAGTAACGCTCCCTCCCCTATAGCCTAGTATCATTTCTATCGGAATGCCCTTCCCGATAAAGTTTTCAATTATAACTTAAGGTATAATAAAAAAATTATCATACACTTTCGAATTTCAATTCAAATACATTTTTTCTATCATACCATTTAAGCGACCATTTTAACATTAAATACCATTTTATGTATGAAATTTCTGATGCTAAGTGATGACAAATTGTAAGTTTTCACTTACAATAGCTAATGGTCAACGAAGGAGTCGGTTAAGAAATGTTTGAAGCAATCGTTTACAACATATCTGTCATGGTTGCAGGTATATACTTATTTCACAGATTACAATATTCAGAGAACAAAAGAATGGTGTTTTCTAAAGAATATGTAACAGTTTTAATGACACTCGTTTCTTTACTTTTAGCTGCATATCCCATTCCATTTAAAAACGAATATCTCGTTCACTTAACTTTTGTTCCATTACTATTCTTAGGACGCTATACAAATATGATTTATACACTCGCCTCAGCATTTATTGTAGCCTTAGTCGATGTGTTCATATTTGGCAATTCAATTATTTATGGCATCACTTTAGTCGTCATAGCTGGTATTGTGAGCGCAGTGGGACCATTCTTAAAGCAAAACGACATCATCTCTTTACTTATTTTAAATGTAATAAGTATCATTATTCTATTAATTTTAGCGTTAGTAAGCCCAATTTATGATTTAATCGAGATTCTTGTACTTATTCCAATTTCATTAATCATCACAATCTCTTCCGCTATAACATTTGTTGATATTTGGCATTTCTTTTCATTGGTTAACCGTTATGAAAATGAAGACAAATATGACTACCTTACAGGTTTAGGCAATGTTAAAGAATTTGATAGACATTTAAATGAAGTTTCAAGTCAAGCTGAAGAGAAGACTCAAAGCTTAGCTTTATTACTGATCGATATTGATGGATTCAAAGATGTTAATGATACCTATTCACACCAATCAGGCGACGCTGTACTTAAACAAATGTCACAGCTATTAAAAAATTATGTTCCAAATCAGTTTAAAATTTTCAGAAACGGTGGCGAAGAATTTTCTGTTGTAATTCGAGATTATACATTAGATCAAAGTGTTAAATTAGCAGAAAACATTCGTTCAGGAGTGGAGAAATCATCATTCCATCTTCCAAACAAAGAAGTCATTAAACTATCCGTTTCAATTGGTGTTGGTTACTTAACGCAAGAAGATCGCAAATCTCAACGTAAGGTATTTAAAGATGCCGATGATATGGTTCATGTTGCTAAAAATGAAGGACGTAATAAAGTCATGTTTAACCCTATAGTTAAATTATAAGTCATTATACTGCTATCATAGATGTAGGAATGTTCAACTACGTGTTGAAATACCATCTATGCATAGCAGTTTTTTTAAATTTATTAAGCGGATTACGGTCATCCCTATTCAAATAAGAAACCACATTTACTTAACGAAGTATTGATGGCGACACGCCTGCAGGAATAGCATGAGTATTGAGACTACTTGTAAGTCAGTTGATTTTTAAAAGACAGGCTACCGCAGTAGCTGATTGATATTGAGCTCATAAAATGGCTCAACATCTAATCATCCTTGCGGGGGTGATAATACGAATTCTTAAATTCTAGAATTCTGTATCACTCCCAAGCCATGCCCGCGGCAAGGGAGCTAAGCAATACGAAGTGTTGGTATACCATCCTAAACTTTATAATATGTTATTTGAAGTATGGAATAATTATGTAATTCATTTACTTATATGAAATCATTTATCAAAATCATGGTGTCTATTGAAAGTTACAGGCGCAAGTTGTAAACTTCAATTGTTCATAAAAAATAAAACGATCTTGGAGGTGAACGTGTATGTCAGATTCAATCACTATTATCGATGAAAATAAAGTGATTGATGTAGTCTTGATTGCAGGTAGAATTTTACTTGAAGCGGGCGCAGAAACATACCGCGTTGAAGATACAATGAATCGTATTGCACATAGTTACGGTTTACATGATACATATAGTTTCGTTACGTCTACTGCGATTATTTTTTCACTTAATGATAGAACGAGTACAAGACTTATACGTATTCGCGAACGTACCACAGATTTAGAAAAAATCGCACTAACAAACAGTTTGTCACGAAAAATCTCCAACAATCAACTTACAATTGATGAAGCTAAAACTGAATTAATTCACCTAAGAAAGGCATCATTACAATATTCATTTTTAATGAATATCATCGCATCATTTGTAGCTTGTGGCTTTTTCTTATTTATGTTTGGAGGAACCGCTTCCGATTTCTGGATTGCATGTATTGCTGGGGGTGCAGCATTTTTAACGTTTAGTTTTGTACAAAAATACATTCAAATTAAATTCTTCTCAGAATTTGTAGCATCAGCGGTTGTCATTAGTATCGCTGCCATTTTCACTAAATTAGGAATTGCTCAGAATCAAGATATTATTACGATTGCCAGTGTAATGCCCCTCGTTCCAGGAATTTTGATTACCAATGCCATTCGTGACTTATTAGCTGGTGAATTACTTGCGGGAATGTCACGTGGCGTGGAAGCTGCACTCACTGCCTTTGCGATTGGTGCCGGCGTGGCAATTGTATTATTACTATTATAAGAAAGGCTGTTAACGATGTTATTTTACTTATTTCATTTTACAATTAGCTTTATTTCCACAGTCCTTTTTTCAATTATATTTAACGCCCCTAAAAAGTTACTTGTCGCTTGCGGTTTTGTAGGTGCAGTCGCTTGGACAATTTATCAACTTACTGTTGGGATGGACTTAGGGAAAGTGGGCGCTTCTTTCCTAGGAAGTCTAATATTAGGATTAATGAGCCATACGATGAGCAGACGTTATAAAAGACCCGTCATTATCTTCATTGTTCCAGGAATCATTCCACTTGTGCCAGGAGGCGCTGCATATGAAGCTACACGTTACTTAGTTTCAAACGATTATACTAACGCAGTAAACACCTTCTTAGAAGTCACATTAATTTCCGGAGCCATCGCCTTTGGTATTCTTGTCTCAGAAATCATCTACTACATCTACACACGTATCAAACAGTATTATGGTAAAATCAAAGGTAAAACTTATAAGAAATCTTATAATATGAACAACAGAGTATAATTCTAAGGGGGATGATTACAATGAAAGCACAAATCATAGACAGATTAACAAGATATGTAAAAATCGACACACAATCTGATCCAAATTCAGAATCTACACCTTCTACAGAAAAGCAATGGGACTTATTACGATTATTAGAAAGTGAACTTCAAACTTTGGGATTATCTACAGATATAGACGAGTACGGTTACCTGTTTGCGACGTTAGAAAGCAATGTTGATTATGACGTACCTACAATCGGTTTCTTAGCACATGTAGACACATCTCCAGACTTTAATGCAACTGGCGTCAACCCACAAATCATTGAAAATTACGATGGTCAAGCACTTCAATTAGGTAAAACAAACCGTGTGCTTAACCCGAGCGTCTTTCCAGAATTAAATCACCTTATCGGACATACACTCATGGTTACAGACGGAACTTCATTACTTGGAGCTGACGATAAAGCCGGTGTGGTAGAAATTATGGAAGGTATTAAATATTTAATAGAGCACCCAGAAATTAAACACGGACACATTCGTATAGGATTTACACCGGATGAAGAAATTGGCAGAGGTCCTCATAAATTTGATGTTGAACGCTTTAATGCTGATTTCGCTTATACAATGGATGGAAGTCAGTTTGGTGAGCTTCAATTTGAAAGTTTTAACGCAGCAGAAGCGACGGTGACATGTCACGGTGTGAATGTGCATCCTGGTTCAGCTAAAAATGCGATGGTCAATGCAATTAGTTTAGGCCAACAATTTAATAGCCTACTTCCACCTAAGGAAGTCCCTGAACGCACAGAAGGTTATGAAGGTTTCTATCATCTGATGAAATTTGAAGGAAATGTTGAGAAAGCGACACTTCAATATATTATTCGTGACCACGATAAAAAGGAATTTGACTTACGTAAAAAACGTTTGATGGAAATTCGCGACGATATTAATACTCACTATGAAGGTTATCCTGTTAAAGTTGACGTTCACGATCAATATTATAATATGGCTGAAAAGATTAAACCTTTACATCACATCATTGATATTCCTAAACGTGTATTCGCGAAATTAGATATCACACCTAACACAGAACCTATACGTGGTGGTACAGATGGTTCACAATTATCATTCATGGGATTACCTACTCCAAATATCTTCACAGGGTGTGGTAACTTCCATGGTCCGTTTGAATATGCTTCTATTGATGTAATGGAAAAAGCAGTTCAAGTTGTAGTGGGAATTGCTGAAGAGGTTGCTAAAAAAGAAAGTAATTAAAGTGTTATAGATAGTAAAACGTCGGGCGAAAAGTTTAGAATTTCGCCCGACGCTTTTTTTAAAATTGATAAACTTTATTGATTTAAACTCGTTTTGAGTAATTTAAGTGCTTGAACAGTATAGTGTCGAATTTGAATACCCATTTTGAAATCTGTATACGTTTCTGGCATATCTATAAATGTATTAAACATTGCTGTCACACCTTGTGACTCAAATAAATCAAACTTATCACTTGTCGCACAAATTGCAATTGCAGGTTTATGATATTTAGATGTTAAATCTGCAATTCGTAATGTCGTCGTTTCAAGAATTTGATCATCTTCTTTTAATCCTTCACCAAAAATGATTAAATCAGCTTGTTCAATTAAATCTTCTAAATGCGTAATTTGATTAACAAGTTCATGACTAGTTAAAATTTCAGCTTGATACAATCCTTTCAAGACAGCAGCAATACCACCGCCCGCGCCACCACGTTCAATAGGACCAATAGCTAATTTAAGTTCACTTTTGAATAATTCACTAAAATACCATACTAAATTATCAATTTCCGCAGCTTCATTTTGAGTTAATCCGTGCGCTTGGTACGTTTGCATGATTTCACTTTGTTTACCATATAAACGACTTGAAAAATCAGACATTAATTGTAATCGCGCCTCTGCAAGTTGAGGATGAATATTAGATAAATCCATTCTTCTAATGTATTTAATCTTATAAGCGCCTTCACTTACATCAACAATATTGGCCTCATCATCATAAAATTTTGCACCAAGTGCTTGTAACATTCCTGCACCAGCATCAAAGCTGCCAATGCCACCTAAAGAGATGATGATGTGTTTCGCATCATTATCGAGTGCTGCTTTTAAAACTTCTCCTAAACCATAACTTGAACGCTTATCGATAGGTTGATTCCCATTTAAGAATAGGTTCCCTTCTATCACGGTCATTCCACTATCAGTACGTCCATACATCGCTTCGACTTCATTCATATCAGCGTCATGTGCTTTAACGCGATACTTACTTCCAGATTGCCAAAGAAATACAGAATCCATTAACTCGTGACGTCCATTAAATAAAGGAACTTGAACAACATCTGCATCTTCAATTTGACTTGCTACCGCTTCTTCAACATATCTATTCGCTTGATAACTAGAAATAATTCCATTGAATTCATCCATGGCTACTAAAACTTTCATTGTCTTAACCACCTTATATCTTTTCTCTTTTTGGAAAATGATTTACAACTTAAATAATATAAAATATTCTCTATTCGATGATGAATGATAAACAATATGTTAAGTTCAAATAATCATTAACATTATCGTTTACATTTCATTTTTAAATTTATAAAAACGAACTGTGCGCTAACACTTATTCATTAACACATTATACATTTTTTACGTTTGATTTTCATAACATACGAAAAGCTTGCCATAAACTATCGTCAAACGATATCTATGACAAGCTCTATTTCTTTAAAAATAATGATTTGATTTATTCCTCAGCTTGTGCAAGTTGAGAAACGTTAATATCATCATGATCTGCATTCCATTTCATTTCACCATCTACAAAGTAGAAAGCTTGTGGTGATTCATGTTTTACGTTTGTTTTTTCAGCAATATAGTCCGATAATTTACGCTCTTGTTGTACGATTAAATAGTAACCATCAATATCTCTTTCATATAAAAACTTATTGAATTGATCATACGCATTTGCAGAAATTGGACAAGTTTCACTGTGTTTTAATATAAAAACATATTTGTTCTCTTCTAAGACTTGTTCAAATTGGTCAATTGAACTCAGCTTAATAGCCATTCTATTCACCTCTAAAAATATTTATCACATTTTATGAGCATATGCGTGATATTCATATCCCAAAAATCATCTCAGTGGGTACAATTATACACACTCTGCTGTGTAATGTTAACCATCAATTTTTATTTTATTTAATATAAATCTCATCTAATTTACTTTTTCTTTTAACTCATTATATTGTTGATTGAAGTCTTTATCTTTGTTAGAGATATCTTTACCCTCTTTTGGAAGTTTATCGACATCAATTTTAGATAATTTTTCACTTACTTCAATTGTGTCTACACGCGTATCATAATAATTTTGTAAACTATAATACATTTCAATCGCATTTTTTCTCGCATTATCTACATGTGAATCAGATATATTTGTTTGGTTAATATCTTTAATTTGCTTGTCAATCAACGGTGAAATGTGATCATTGATTGCTTTCTTAGCTGAATCTGAATCAGTTGTAGAAGAATCGAGATATTTTTTAGCTGTAGATTTTAATTGTTTATTATTTGCCTCTAGCTTAGACGTTAATTGATCTGCATCACTTTTATTTGTAGCTTTATTGATGTCGGACTCTACTTGCGATCTATTCTTCTCGAAAAGTTTCGTATAATCTAATATGTCTTCATTATCTTTAATTGAACGATTACATAAATCGACAAATGATTTTAAATCTTTGATTGAAGATTCTTTTGATTTCACACTTTCTAAATAAGTTGCGCGGAGTTTTTTAACATCATTTGTTTTTGCCGGTAATTGTTGTGTAGATTTCTTATATTTTTTAAATTCGGGAATGAGATAATTATTAATATCCTTTTGAAGTGCAATAAATTCTTTTTTATTTTTATCGGTCGTATCTGTTTTACTCAAATTATCTAACTCTTTTAAATGTATCTTATCTATAACTTCTTCAACATTTTCTTGCTTTTGCTTAACATCTTTATATTGATGTTCAAAATCCTTTAAATCTTTAGTTGATTTACTTCCACATGCAGTCAAAGTAATAGCAAAAATAACAATTGTAGTGATAAATAGTAATTTTTTCATATCTGCACCCCTTATCATTAAACATTATACATAAACGTATTTATTATGAAAATGAATTGTGTTATAGTATGTCAGACTTTACTGTATTTTTGAGAATGATTAATTTTTTAAGGAGTAATTTATGTACGCATATGTCCAACCTTTAGTTAAAGATGAGTCTCATAAATCTTTTGAGAAAGAATATCTTCGCGTTAAAAATGTTTTGTTTGGCTTGTTAGATTCACCGGTCAAATACACGCAACATATCGGTGGTACACGTCATTTTAATTATGAAACAGAACCTATACTAGACGTGCTTGTCGGTGTAGATAATTTACATGATATTACAGCGCTAGATGAGAAACGATTAAACTATGCTGGTTTTTATCGATTACACCACTCTTATAAAAAGAAAGTGATGATGGCACGTTTTAATAACTTTAACGAACTTAAACAAGAAGTAAGATTACATATCATACAGTTAAATACTCCTTTGTTTGAACAATATCAAAATGTTGATAAAGTATTATCTCAAGATAATGAAATTTCACAATTATTTTCAAAGAAAAAGCAAGATATATTGAAACATGTCCAGACGATTCGTATGTATGAAAATCAAAAACAAAACTTATTTGAAAAGATACATAAGCAATTAAGTTAATTTAAGTTGATATATAAAACATAAGATACATCATCCCTATGTGTCTATATAATGTTAAAATAATATATTCAAATTTCGCAAATAACTTTTAAAGTTGATATAATAGTACTTATATTAAGAAGTTGAGAAAGGATGTTCAAGACGTTGAATAAAAATGACATCTTACGTGATTTAAAGTCAATTATTCCCGAAGACATTATTAAAGTGGACGAACCACTTAAACGTTATACCTATACTGAAACAGGTGGAGAAGCGGATTTCTATTTATCACCTACTAAAAACGAAGAAGTACAATCGATTGTTAAATACGCTTATAACAATAATATTCCTGTTACATACTTAGGAAACGGTTCAAATATTATTATACGCGAAGGTGGTATTCGGGGCATCGTTCTAAGTTTACTTTCTTTAGATCATATTGATGTTTCAGACGATGCAATTATAGCTGGTAGTGGCGCTGCAATTATTGATGTTTCAAGAGTGGCACGTGATTATGTATTAACTGGTCTAGAATTTGCATGTGGAATTCCAGGTTCAATTGGTGGCGCAGTATTTATGAATGCTGGTGCCTACGGTGGAGAGGTTAAAGATTGTATTGATTACGCACTTTGTGTGAACGAAGAAGGCGACTTAATTAAACTCACTACCGAAGAATTAGAACTTGATTATCGAAATAGTATTGTTCAGAAGAAACACCTCGTAGTACTTGAGGCAGCTTTCACATTAGAACCAGGTAAATTAGATGAAATACAAGCTAAAATGGATGATTTAACTGAACGTCGTGAATCAAAACAACCGTTAGAATATCCTTCGTGCGGAAGTGTATTCCAACGTCCTCCAGGTCATTTTGCTGGAAAACTTATTCAAGATTCTGAGTTACAAGGTCACCGTATTGGTGGCGTAGAAGTCTCTAAGAAACATGCTGGATTTATGGTCAATGTAGATAATGGTACAGCTACGGATTATGAAGACTTAATTCATTACGTACAAAAGACAGTAAAAGAAAAATTTGATGTTGAACTTAAAACTGAAGTACGTATTATTGGAGAGCACCCTGAGAGCTAATTCTGTAAGGAGGTACATCTATCTATGCCTAAAATATATGGATCAGTTATAGACAAAGAGACCAGATGTACTCACTATCATTCTTTTTTAGATGTTATTGCTATTAAGTTTAAATGTTGTAATAAATATTATCCGTGTTACAAATGTCATGAGGAGCATGAATCTCATGCTATAAAAAGATGGACAGAAAAAGAGTTTGATAAAAAAGTGATTATGTGTGGCGTTTGTAACCATGAAATGAGTATACATGATTATATGATGGTTGAAATGTGCCCCAACTGCAAAGCACATTTTAATAGCAGATGTAAGTTTCATTACCATTTATATTTCGAAATATAGAAAAACGTGATAAGACGTTGATTATAATATTAAAGCTCCTAAACTGGATTTCATTAAAAAATCAGTTTAGGAGCTTTTTTATAAAATTACTTTTCTGCTTTATCGATTACTTTGTTTAATTCATCAATTTGTTTGATAGTAGTCGTTGAAGAACCAGAAGAGAAGTACCATAGTTTAGGATCTAATTCATAAACATTATTACTTTTAATTGCTGGTACATTTTTAATAACTTTATTTTTTAGAACTTGATTAGTCGTTGATTTACCACCTACAACTGAACCACGATCCATTGCTAAAATCACATCTGGATTTTGTTTGTTAATATATTCATTATTAATGTTTTGACCATGTGGGCTTTTTCTTACCTTTTTATCAGCAGGTTTAAATCCTAATGTATCAAATACTAAACCACCAAAACGTCCCCCTGGACCATATGTTGATAATTCACCTTCATTTACCAATAAGTACATTACTTTCTTATTAAAGCCTTTAGTTTTATCTTTCATTCCAGAGATTTTTTTATCTAGATCTTTATTAATATTTTTGGCTTTATCTTCTTTATCATAGATTTTACCTAAATTCTCTGTATATTTCTTCATATCCTTAACTAAGTTATCATCACTTGTACCGACATATACTACTTTGGCATCTGGTGCAGCTTTTTTAAATTCGTCTAAATTTTTCTGATTAGCTGTTCTTCCTGAAATGAAGATAACTTCTGGTTTCGCTGACGCAACCTTATCAAAGTTCACTTCTTTTAAATTCCCTGTATTGATATACTTATCATCTTTAAATTTATCTAAAAATTTAGGTAATGATTGATTATTTTCTCCTTTAGGTAAGCCTTTTACTTTATCTGCCACACCTAATTCGTTTAACACATCAAGTGCACCATAATCTAATACTACGGCATTTTTTGGATTCTTTGGAACTTTGACAGTATTAGATATTTTTTTAGCCTCACTTCCGTCACGTTCCTTACCGCTTGCTTCAAAGTTATTCTTGATGGTTACAGTTTCTTTTGAATCACTATTTTTATTCTTAGAATCTGAATCATTATTATTCGAACCATTACTACAAGCCGATAAAACTAAAACTAAAGATAATAATAAAAATAAGACAGTTTTTTTCATTTGTACGACTCCTTAATAAAATTTGACCTAAGTGCAGCGTTACATTTAAACTTTTCTTTTTATCTCTGTGCATGCATCACCCCTTTAACTATGAGTCTAAATTTCTAAGATTAAACTGAGTCAAAAGTAGTTTCATCATAATAAAGACAAATACGTTGTCCTCTTATTTCTTCTATACGGACATCCATTTCATATAATTTCTTCAATATGTCAGACTGAATAACATTATCTTTAACATCAGCTTTAACAATTTCACCCTTTTTAAGTGCAATAATATTGTCTGAATAACAAGAAGCAAAATTAATATCGTGTAATACGATAATGATTGTTTTATTTAATTTACGACACAATTCTCGTAACGTTTGCATTATTTGTACTGAATGTTTCATATCTAAATTATTTAGAGGTTCATCCAGTAATATATAGTCAGTATCTTGAGCAATTGTCATAGCAATATATGCACGCTGACGCTGACCTCCTGATAGTGTTTTGATATTACGATTTCTAATTTCTTTTAGTTGTAATAAATCTAATGCATAGTCTACTTTGTCATAGTCTTCTTTCTTCATTCGTCCTTTCGAATATGGAAAACGACCAAAGTTAACTAATTGCTCAACAGTAATATTCATTTCAGTATGATTGGATTGTTTTAAAATACTTAATTTTTTAGCTAAATCATCAGTTTTATAATCTGATATTACTTTGTCTTCAATCGAAATTGTGCCATTGTCACAGTTAAATAAGCGACTCATCGCAGATAATAATGTACTTTTGCCAGCACCATTAGGTCCTATTAAAGAAGTCAGTTTCCCTTGTTCAATATCAACACTAATATCCTTTAAAATAGGTTTATTCTCAATCGTTTTGTCTAAATTTTGAATTTGAATCAATTTGCACTTCTCCTTTTAACAAGTAAATAAATGAAGTAACTACCACCTACTAAATCCACTATTAAACTGAATTCAGTGGTTGCTTCAAATAGGTTTTCAACTACCCATTGCGCCATAAATAAACTGATCCAACTAAAAAGTATGGTCGTAGGTAAAATATATTTATGTTCATAGGTCTTCATGAATTCATGTGCTAAGTTGACTGTTAATAAACCAAGAAACGTTACAGGACCTATTAGTGCAGTGGATATAGAGACAAGTAAGGCAACCAAAATAAGTAATAACCGCGTCATGTTTTCATAAGATACACCTAAATTAATTGCTTGCGCTCGCCCTAATAGAAGTACATCTAAATAAGGTCGAAGTATAATTGTTACAACAATTAAGATAACTAACAATATGCCTGAGACACTTACTAAATTAGAATTTGATGCTTCAAAGCTAGCAAACATGACACTTTGAACCGCTAAGAAAGATTCTGGATTCATTATAAGTTGGAGGAAACTTGTAATACTACGGAAGAATGTTCCTAATATCACGCCGACTAATAGGATAAAATAGACTGAAAAGTGACCTAGTTTAAATATGACTTGAAATAGTAGTAATGAAAATAACACCATAGCAATCAAGGTAATTAAAAAATTAAGATAGATGTTTGTGACTACGGCAGCTTGCTCACCTAATATAAAAATGGGTAATACTTTGACAAATAAATAAACTGAATCAAGTCCCATAATGGAAGGAGTTAATAATCTGTTTGTAGTAATAGATTGAAAAATAACTACTGAGGTTCCTATTGCTGCACCTACCAATAGGATGAGAATGAATTTTTTAAAACGACTTTGGAATTGATATTCAAATATATTAAAGTCTAAACCTACAAATAAATAAAAAATGGCCATACAAATTGCTATAACGACTAGTATACTTATTTTTTTGTTAGAGCTCATTTGCATAATTTTTCCTACCTTTCATTAACAAGATCAGGAAAATAATTGTGCCAAATACACCTATCGTTAACCCAATATTAATCTCATAAGGATAAACAATGATTCTGCCAATAATATCAGCAGTTAATACAAAAATCGCACCGAGCATGAGTGTGTGCGGTAATGCATTTTTCAAATGATCACCTCTGTAAATAGAGATAATATTCGGTACAATTAATCCTAAAAATGGTAGCGTTCCTACTGTAACAACGACTAAAGCTGTTAGCGTTGCAGTAATAAATAATGCGATATTAATGATTTTTTCATAACTTACACCTAAATTATGACTAAAGTCTTTTCCCATACCTGCAATTGTAAAATGATTTGCAAAAACAAACGCTAGAATAAGTAAAGGTATAGTGAGATACAATACCTCATAACGACCACTCGTTATAATGGCAAAATTTCCAGTTAACCAATTGCCAATGCTTTGTAACGCATTTGTTCTTAACGCTATAAATGTGGTAAAGCTGGATATAATACCACCAATCATAATCCCTAAGAGTGGAACAAAAATGACCTCTTTTACACGTATAAGATTAATTAATCTAACAAATATAAAAGTCCCAATAATACTTAAAGCAACAGCGAATAATAATTTGATTAAAATATGTCCTTTTGGAAAGAACAGTAGTGAAATTAAAATACCTAATTTCGCCCATTCCATAGTACCTGCAGTGGTAGGGCTTACAAATTTATTTTGCATCATCTGTTGCATAATTAATCCTGCTAATGCAAGTGAACTTCCTGAAAGGAGGATACTCACCGTTCTAGGAATACGGCTTGAAAACAAAATGTTCATTTGTTCATCATCTAAATGGAAAATATCTAAGAGAGAGAGCTGACTCACTCCTATAAATAAAGAGACAATAGTTAAAATCACTAATAAAATAAATAAGGTATAACCTTTAAATATAAATTTCATTAGTCATTCTCCTTAATAAATATGTATGATGCGAAGTAAATAACCGACTTAAATGATAATGATTATCATTACCATTAATATTATAGATTATGTTATCGTTTTTCAATAGCTTTTCACATTTTTTGAAATTTTCTTTATAAATATTTCTATACAATAGTTCGTAATACATAACATTATTTATCATTTATAACTTTTTACACGCAAAAAAGGAGATTCCTACTCATTTTAATAGGAATCTCCTTAATATATGTCATCTTATTTATCGAAGATAAAGTCTTCATCTTGTAAAGCCTCTACGTTTAACGCTAACGTATAGCCATCACCTTTAACTGAGAAGAAGTCATGGTTCTTAGTAGATGTATCCAATGCATTTTCAATAATAGGATTAAATTCACGTTCTTCAAAATATGGTTCAAATCCTAAGTTAGATAATGCTTTATTACCGTTATAACGTACATAGTTTAGAACATCTTCAGTTAAACCAATATCATCATATAGTAAATGCGTATATGAAACTTCATTATCATAAAGTTCATTTAATAATTTATACATTTCTTGATCAGCTTTTTGCTTTTCACTTTCTGAAAGTTCATTACGTAAACTTTGCGCATCTAAGCCAGTGAATACGCCATGAATTGATTCATCTAATAAAATTTTACGAATAATTTCACCAGAAGTTGTCATTTTACCTTGTCCAGCAAGATAAAGAGGATAATAGAAACCAGAATAGAATAAGAATGTTTCTAAGAATACACTTGAAACTCTCGCTATATATTGGTCAAAGATTGAAGCTTCTTTTCCCCAGAGTTTATGATAATTATCGATAATTTTATCTGATTTATATTTTAAATGAGGTTCTTCAATAACCCATGTATCTAGTAAATAGTTTGTTTCACTAGATGGAAGTAATGTTGTAAAAATATGAGAGTAACTCTTAGCATGAATTTGTTCCATCATAGCCATAAATGAGTACACGGCTTTTTTTCTTAAATCAGTCGTGTGTAACATAATCAAAGGCATACCATCATCTGCTTGATGTGTATCCAGACCAGTTAACCCTGCTAATGCTTTTTTAAATGTTTCTCTTTCAGAATCTGATAGTGTCTTCCAACTTGCAATATCTTTTGAAACTTTAAACTCTGTTTCTACCCACATTTGTGAGATATTTTGACGCCAAAACATATTCGTCATATCTTCTTGGGTATTCCAGTTGACTGCCTTCATGAAAATCCTCCTGTCTGTTTATGTATAATATAGAGCATTTCAATCATAGAAATAGATGAATGTCATCATTTCTAAGTGATTGAAATATTCTCTAGTGGTTGATTTGTTTGAGTTATCTAATTAAATTGCACAACTTGTACACTCTTCTACACTTAATAGTTTATTTCTTGTGTAATAAAGTGATTTTAATCCTTTGTAATGTGCATAAACATATAATCTTGAAAGTTCACGTGTAGATATTTCTGAATTAACATATAAAATAGTTGAAATACCTTGGTCTACGTGAGTTTGAATTGTTGAAACTAAATCAATTAATTTCATTTGGTCAGTATTAAATGCTGATTTGTAATACCACATTGTTTCAGGTGACAAGAAAGGCATAGGATAAAACGTTTCAGCATTGCCATAAGTACGACGTTCAATCTGATCTACAATTGGCATTACAGAACTTGTTGCATTTTGAACATATGAAATACTTTGAGTAGGCGCAATCGCTAATCTATACGCATGATATAGTCCATATTGTTCAACTTCTTTTTGTAATGCTTTCCAATCATCTGATGTTGGAATATCTAGACCTTCGAATAATTGACGAACTTTTTCAAATTGAGGTTCAAATTCCTGTGAAGTATAAAATTCAAAATATTTACCATTAGCATAATCTGAAGACTCAAAATCTTGATATCTTTCTCCACGTTCTTTAGCAATTTCCATTGAACGTTCAATTGAATAGTAGTTCATCATCATGAAGAAAATGTTAGCAAAATCTTTTGCTTCCTCAGATTCATAGCCGATTTTATTTTTAGCAAGATAGCCATGAAGATTCATTACACCTAAACCAACAGAATGTAATTCGCTGTTTGCTTTTTTAACACCTGGTGCATTCTGAATATTAGCTTCATCACTCACTACAGTTAAAGCATCCATTCCAGTATGGACTGAATCTCTGAATTTACCTGATTCCATCACGTTAACAATGTTTAAAGAACCAAGATTACAAGAAATATCACGCTTAATTTCGTCTTCAGTACCGTAATCATTAATAACAGATGTTTCTTGTAGTTGGAAAATTTCAGTACATAAATTACTCATTTTGATTTGGCCAATATTAGAGTTCGCATGTACTTTATTAGCATTATCTTTAAACATAAGATATGGATATCCAGATTGCAATTGCGTTTGGGCAATTGTATTTAACATTTCACGAGCATCTTTTTTCTTCTTCTCGATATTTGGATTAGCAACCATATCATCATAATATTTCTCTAAATCGATATCATCTAAAGTTACACCATATTCTTGTTTAACCGTATGTGGCGCAAACATATAGAAATCTTTGCCTTCTTTAGCCAAATCAAAGAATTTAGATGGAACGATAAGACCAGTAGAAATTGTAGATAAACGTAAATCTTCGTCAGCATTTACCTTTTTAGTATCTAAAAACTCTTCCACATCATAATGGAAAATATTTAAATATACAGCGCCAGCACCCGGACGTTGACCTAATTGATCCGCATAACTAAATCCACCTTCAAGTGCTTTTGCCACTGGTAATACACCTTTAGCAACGCCTTTGATCCCTTTAATAGCTTCGCCACGTGCACGTAGTTTAGATAAGTTGATCGCAACACCGCCACCAATTTTACTCAATTGCTTAGCTGTTGAATCAATAAAGTTAATAGAGTTTAAACTGTCATCTACTTCTAATAAGAAACATGAAACAAGTTCTCCACGACGCGCACGTCCTGCGTTTAAGAAAGTTGGTGTTGCTGGTTGATAACGTTGTTCAACCATAGAAGAAATAAATTGTTTAGCTTGTTTAGTGTCACCGTTTGCCAAATAGAGGGCAACAATTGCTACGTGTTGGTTATAATCTTCTAAAAATTGACTTTTATCATTTGTTTTTAGAGCATAGTCTTTATAAAACTTACTTGCAGACATATAACTAGCAAATTGGAAATGGATTGATTTAGCAAACTCAGTAATTTCTCTTAAACTTTCTTCAGTATATTTTTCAAACACATTAAAATAGAAATTATTATCTACAAGATAATGTAAACGTTCGATTTCGTCATCGAAATATATAGTCTTATCATGGATTTCTTCAAGATAAACTTTTAAAGCTTCTTGATCTTTCTCTAAGTCGAAAAAACCATTATCTTTTCGCTTAGTTACTTCATTATTTAATTCAATATGATTGTATTTCTTCTCGTCCATGGTTTTCATTGAAATTACCCACCTTATCCTTAAATTCAATTACATCGTTATTCGTGCCTTGTACTTCAAATTTCATCAATAACGGAACATTATATTCCTCTGAGATTGTGCGGCCTGCTTTCGCAAAATTTTGTCCCCAATTGCGATTTCCACTTGCAGCTACCGCTTGTAATTGAGCGTGATTTACCTCTAAAAAAGATTGAACGGGTTGTGGCACTTCTCCAAATCCAATAGTGCCAGTAACTAAGATATAAGGTTCACTTACTGATTCTGTACAATTATCTTGAGTAATTTCCATCGTGTCATCAATTCCTGCTCTTTGAATAAAGCGTCTGACATTGCCTGAAAATGAGAAATATACTACTTTCATTGGATCACCTTCTTTCCTCAATCTTTAGCTGTCATGGTTATATCGAGTACTCACTAGCTCAAAAAATAAAATCACCACTAAAGTAGAGGTGTACATCGATATAATTTTGTATTTAAAAGTTTTGATACTTAAATTTACTGTATCGAAAAGCATATCTATAAATGCGACTGGGACATCATTGTTTAACTTAGCCTCATTTAATATATGAGCAGTCGATGTCTGAAATGAAAGTTGCTTATATCAAGTTGCTCTCAATCCTAGTCATCCATGCCGTCAGGGTCCCAACATAGAAAATTTCTTAATAAAGAAATTTTGCAAACAATGCAAGTTGGATGTGGAACAACGAAATTAATTTTACTAATTTATTTCAGTTCTACTCCCTTTTTAATGCTTTTAGTATCTCTATAAGTAAATAACCCCTATATATAGTAGTCAAAACTTAAATCATCACTATATGACAAATTATCTTTTTTGTAACTGATTACTAAAATAGCAATAATTTATCATATTCTTTAGTGTGAATTTGCATTAAAATGATTGTATTTCACATATTAACTTTTAATTCGTAAACACAATATGTAGTGTTTGATTTTGAAATTTAATACTATATTCTGTGTTTCATTATACATAAGTGCTCAAATTTATGAAAGTTAAAGTTTAATGACGAAAAATAGTTAATCTTTCAGAAAGTGCACCACTACGTTATTAGAGCTCATTATTCTGAAATAAAAAATTTTTTCAAGGGTATTTACTTGCTTTTTAATCAAAAATAATCATGCCCCTCTACGATGCACTTGAGGTCAAAATCTCGCACAGATGTTTCATACAACCTACAACAACAAGTATTTTATACCTTTATGTTTTCATTAATCACAATTAAATTCTTATAAGATATAACGCCTCTACAATAGAACGTGTGTTCGTGTTTAGATTATATAACTCTATTTTTTATTTTGCAAGGACTTATGCATAGCCATTTTATTTATGCTAATATAGTTACGTTAATCTTATAGTATTGAGGCGATAATATTGAATCCAAAAGTAAAAGGTATTATTGCTATTTTAATTTCTGCAGTGGGATTTAGCTTTATGTCAGTCTTTTTTAGACTTGCAGGAGATTTACCTGTATTTCAGAAATCGCTCGCTAGAAATTTTGTAGCTATGTTTATACCATTATTTTTTATTTTTAAATATAAACAACCAATGTTTGGTAAGTTGAGCAGTCAACCTCTACTCATATCTCGCTCAACTTTAGGTCTAATAGGTGTATTGCTAAATATATATGCTATTGACCATATGGTTCTAAGTGATGCCGATACACTTATGAAATTAAATCCATTTTGGACGATTCTTTTAAGTCTAATTTTCCTACATGAAAAGGTACGCAAATATCAAATATCAGCTATGATTATAGCCATATTAGGTATGTTATTAATTGTAAAACCAGAATTTTCTTCTTCTGTTATCCCTTCAATAGCAGGATTATTCTCAGGTATCTTTGCCGCATCAGCTTATACATGCGTTCGTGCACTAAGCACTCGTGAGAAACCATATACAATTGTATTTTATTTCTCTTTATTCTCAGTGGTCGTATTGATACCTTTCTCAATTTTTACATTTGAACCTATGACAACAGTGCAAATCTTATATCTACTAGGTGCAGGATTGTCAGCAGCCGTTGGACAAATTGGTATCACACTAGCATATAGTTTTGCTCCTGCAAAAGATATTTCAATCTTTACGTATGCTTCAATCATTTTCACAGCATTATTCGGCTTTATCTTATTCGGAGAAACACCTGATATGTTTGCGACTGTAGGTTATGTTGTGATTATCGGTGCAAGTTACTATATGTTTGAAAAGGCACGAAGAGAATCTAGTATAAAAGAAAGTTAAAGGAGCCAATATAATGGAACAAGGACGACAAAAAGATGAATTACAAGATATTACATTACTAGGAAATCAAAACAATACGTATGATTTTGATTACAGACCAGATGTTTTAGAAACATTCGATAATAAGCATCAGGGGCGTGACTATTTCGTTAAATTTAATTGCCCAGAGTTTACATCGTTATGCCCTATTACAGGCCAACCAGATTTTGCAACAATTTATATTTCATATATTCCTAATATCAAAATGGTTGAGTCTAAATCATTAAAGCTATATTTATTCAGCTTTAGAAATCACGGCGATTTCCATGAGGATTGTATGAATATTATTATGAATGATTTAATTGAATTAATGGATCCACACTATATTGAGGTTTGGGGTAAATTTACTCCTAGAGGTGGCATTTCAATTGATCCTTATACAAACTATGGTCGCCCGAATTCAAAATATGAAAAAATGGCAGAACATCGCTTAATGAACCATGATATGTATCCAGAAAAAATAGATAATCGTTAAATATATCGCCCTCCATTGAAAGTGTTTATTCAATGGAGGTTTTTGTTATAAAAATTATTTTCTTATTTGATAAAAAAACTATTGCACTTTGACACGTTAAAGCGTATTTTATTTATATCGATTCATTTATACGAATGTTTATAACAATATAAATAAAGACACAAATTATCATATAAATGTAATGAAATCCATAAATAGACTGAATATTCATATTATTTTTATTTTTTGAAAATTATTGAAAATTATTATCTACAATAGTACAATCATTTTTAAACAATTTAATATGGTTATTAGGGGAAGAAAGGATGGGATGATATTATGTCAACAAATAATCCCCATGAACAAGCAGTTCAAGAAATACCTCAGCACGGATTCTTCGGGCATCCTCGAGGTTTAGGCGTACTCTTTTTCGTAGAGTTTTGGGAGCGATTCAGCTACTACGGTATGAGAGCAATGCTTATTTTTTATATGTATTTTGCGATTCAAGATCACGGACTTGGTATCGACAAAACTACGGCAATGTCAATTATGTCCGTATACGGTGCATTAATATACATGTCTTCTATTCCTGGAGGATGGATAGCAGATAGAATTACAGGAACACGTGGTGCAACTTTAATAGGTGCAGTATTAATTATCCTTGGGCATATTTGTCTAAGTTTACCGTTCGCAATGTTTGGATTATTCGCATCAATGTTCTTTATTATTATTGGTTCAGGTTTGATGAAACCAAATATTTCAAATATTGTGGGTCGTTTATATCCTGAAAATGATGTACGTATGGATGCTGGATTCGTTATTTTCTATATGTCAGTCAACTTCGGTGCACTGATTTCACCAATTATTTTACAACACTTCATTAATGTTAAAAATTTCCACGGTGGATTCTTAATCGCAGCGATCGGTATGGCGCTTGGTTTAGTATGGTACGTTTTATTTAATCGTAAAAATCTTGGTAAAGTTGGTATGAAGCCAACAAACCCACTTTCACCTGACGAAAAGAAAAAATATAGTTTAATCGTCGGAGCTATCGTAGCAATCATTGCTATTGTAGTGATTGTTTCCTATATTACACATACATTATCATTCGATTTAGTAAGTAATACAGTCCTTATATTAGGTATCGCACTACCAATTGTTTATTTCACTACAATGATCCGTAGTAAAGAAGTCACAGATACAGAACGTTCTCGTGTTAAAGCATTTATCCCTTTATTTATTTTAGGAATGCTTTTCTGGGCAATTCAAGAACAAGGTTCTAACGTTCTTAATATATACGGAATTGAACATTCCGACATGAAATTAAATCTATTTGGTTGGAAAACGAATTTCGGCGAAGCCATATTCCAATCTATTAACCCATTATTTATCCTATTATTTGCACCGGTAGTGTCAGCAGTATGGCAAAAATTAGGAAAACGCCAACCTAGTCTACCTATCAAATTTGTTATAGGTGCTTTAATGGCAGGTGCATCTTATATCATGATGGGTATTATCGGTAACATTTATGGCAGCTCACATTTCTCAGTCAACTGGGTTATCCTTTCATATATTATTTGTGTCGTTGGTGAATTGTGCTTATCTCCTACTGGTAACAGTGCGGCAGTTAAATTAGCACCGAAAGCATTCAATGCACAAATGATGAGTTTATGGCTATTAACAAATGCATCTGCTCAAGCATTTAATGGTACGTTAGTAAAATTAATTGATCCACTAGGTCAAACAAATTATTTCATATTCTTAGGTATTACTACAGCTGTGATTACCTTCATCATTCTTGCTTTTAGTCCTAAAATCATTAAAGCGATGAAAGGTATTCGTTAATCAATTTATAATGACTGCGAGTCGATTATTTTCGACTTGCAGTTTTTTTATTTTATAATGGGTATAACTTCTAATCATTTGCTATTATTTCACTAAAAAGGGTAATTAATATATTAAGAGAATTTTACGAAAGTAGGCATGCATAATGGAAAATAAATATAACCATGGCGTCCTGTTTTACCACGAACATAGTGGTTTGAAAGATATATATGAAGGACTTGGCGAAGTAACGAAATCTCTAAGTTCAATGTGTAAACACTTATCAATACAATTAAGTGAAAACGAAGGAGACATTATTAAATATTGTGAATCCATTAAAAACCATGAATATGGTACAGATATCGACATTTTATTTATCTTAGGTGGAGATGGCACAGTCAATGAATTAGTCAATGGTGTCATGCGACATGATTTAAGCCTCCCTATCGGCATTATTCCTGGAGGGACATTTAATGATTTCACTAAGACATTGAATTTAGATTCTAATTTTAAAAATGCAAGTTCACAATTGCTCTCAGCACAGGTTGGCTCTTATGATGTATTGAAAGTAAATGATACATATGTGCTAAACTTTGTGGGCTTAGGATTAATTGTTCAAAATGCTGAAAATGTCCAAGAAGGTTCTAAAGATGTTTTTGGAAAGTTAAGTTATATAGGGTCTACAGTTAAGACATTGATGAACCCTAGTAAATTTGACTTTACGCTCAATGTCGATGGTCGAGAAGAAAAAGGACATACTTCTATGCTTCTCATAGCTAACGGTCCTAATATTGGAGGCGGACGTATACCTTTAACCGATTTATCTCCTCAAGATGGTGAAGCAAATGCGTTCATATTTGATGAGCAAAGCTTTAGTATTTTAAATGATATTTTCAAGAAAAGAGATAGTATGAATTGGAATGAGATCACTGAAGGTATTGGGCATATTCCAGGTCGACATTTCACGCTCTCTACTGAGCCTAATATGAAAGTCGATATTGATGGTGAAATCAGCTTAGAAACGCCTATCGAGATTGAAGTTTTACCTAAAGCGATTCAACTTCTTACTTTCCCAGACCCTACCAATTAAAAAAGTGACACGACGGCGCTCTACGCACGTGAAGTCATACTCAACTAAGTTTTAAATATAAAAATTAGCAGTAAGACGATTCTAATTGAAATCATCTTACTGCTATTAT
>NZ_KV827781.1:1049542-1099401 GCF_001836225.1 Staphylococcus sp. HMSC036D05
GAAATCATCTTACTGCTATTATTTTTGGAACGATATTCCAAGCTCTATAAGGGTGTCGTATATCACATTGAATGTCCCTACTTAATTTCCTAGGAAATAATTCTCTACGTCTCTCCAACCGCTTACTCGATCAAATCTATGATCATTAATATTATGAGATGCTGTAAACATAACGGGTTTACCTTCAAAGATTTCAAGTTGTCTAGGGTTATCGTCGATGAGATAATCGGCATTGACAATATTTTTTCTACCACAAAATACAAAATGTTGAGGATTTAAAAATGGGAAAAATTCTAAAAGCCATTCATATTTGTCATGAAATGATGTTGGGACGTCCATTGCTGCTGTAGCAATATAAATATCATAATGCTCGTTTAATTTCTTAACTACTTCTTGAGCATGTGGCATCACTTTTAAACGTCTAAAGAAGCCCGGTTCTCTTAATACTTCAGTTACCAATCCTTCATGTTCAGGCATCATGTGTTTTAATTTTTTACCTTTTAGAGCCTCGATAGTAATCCCTAGATTAGCTCGTTCATTTACTGCATCAATGATTTCACCTAGTGTATCAGCTAAGACTTCATCCATATCTATCGCAATTTTTTCTCGCGTCATTCCATTTGCACTCCCTATTGATAATAAAAATTCAATTTAGATATTAGTATAGCAAAAATTAAAGCTAAGCACAGAAATAACAAATTCAGAAAATGTTTATAAAGGAAATAATGAATTAGACTGATAGAAAACCCTTATTAACCGAGTATTCGAATTTGCTTAACGTAGTATTGATAGCGACACGCCTGCAGGAATAGCATGCGTCTTGAGACTACTTGTAAGTCAGTTGATTTTTTAAAAGACAGGCTACGCAGTAGCTGATTGATGTTGAGCTAATGTAGGCTCAACATCTAATCATCCTTGCGGGGGTGATAATACGAATTCTTAAATTCTAGAATTCTGTATCACTCCCAAGCCATGCCCGCGGCAAGGGAGCTAAGCAATACGCAGTATTGATATTATTTGAATGGATTCACATATAATGTATTTTTATCTCAATGTGAAAATGCTTTTTTACAGAGTTAACAGTCTAAAATATGCCTCTAATTTGACTATACTACTTCGTTTTAAAATAAATAGTAAAGTTTAATTCTTCTAATAATTAAAGTTTTGAAGTACTTCTATCATTTTTTGATTTTGTTCAGGGAAACCGATAGTAATTCTTACTCCAGTAGGAAATGGACGTGTAATACACCCTACTTCTAACAATTCATCATATAGCGCCTTACTATTCGTCGTTTTCACAAAGATAAAATTAGTTTGACTTGGTAAAAAGTGTTCACTTTGAGGGATTGCATAGAATTTCTCGCGTTCTTCGGCATATTTTTGAGTAATTTCATTCAAATACGCTTGGTCTTCTAAAGCAGCAATAGCTGCGTACTCTGAAAGTCTAGTCACATTGAATGGTGGTCTAATGATGTTCCACTTTTCAATAGCGTCTGCAGAAGCTACCACGTACCCTACTCTTAAGCCTGCAAGTCCATATGCTTTAGAAAATGTGCGCAATAAAAACGCATTATCAAATGTTTCCTGCAACTTTAATGTATCAGGAAAGTCTTTAGCAGTTACAAATTCAACGTAAGCCTCGTCAATTAACACTGGGATATGACTCGGAACACGTTCTAGGAAATGGAATAAGGTTTCGTGATTAAAATATGTACCAGTTGGATTATTTGGATTACATAGCCACACTAATGCAGTATGTTCATCAATGCTTTGTAAAATTCCCTCTAAATCAAATCCACCATCTTTAAGCGGAACTTGTACTACATCTGCGGATTCAACAATAGCGTTATGATAGTATTGACCGAACGTAGCTTCACTTGTCACGATTTTATCACCTGGAGTTAACACTGCTCTTGAAATCATTAATATCACTTCATCTAAACCTGCTCCAAAAAGAATACGTGATTCATCAACATTTAAATGCTCACTCAATGCCTTTCTAAGACCTGGTGAGCCTGACTCAGGATAATAATATAATTCGTCTAGGTGCTGTTTAATTGCTTCTTTCACTTTAGGCGTAGGACCGTATAAATTTTCATTAGACGCTAATTTAAATAGCTCCCCTTCAATGCCGTATTTGTTTTTCAATGCTTCTGGAGAAAGTCCAGGTTCATAAGCTGATAGTTGCTCTAATTGTTTCTTCATAATCGAATTCTCCCCTTGAATTGACTGAAATTTTAAAAAACTTAATACCCATTATATACAATGGAGTAATTTAAAATCAATGACATTCAACCTATTTATAAATAAAATTCCTGACAATTCAATGCCAGGAATTTCAAATTGATTATTTAACAAGCCCTTCTTTTTTTAAGTAAGCTTTTGCCACTTTATAAGGATCTTCTTTTTTAACAGTTACTTTATAATTCATTTCTTGCATTTGTTCATCCGTAATTTTACCAGCTAATTGATTGAGCGGTTTCTTAATTTCTGGATGTTCTTTAAGGAATTTCTCTTTAAACATTGGTGCACCTTGATATGGTGGGAATACATGTTTATCATCTTTCAATACAACCATGTCATATTGTTTTAATTCAGCATCTGTTGAATAAGCGTCGATTAAGTTAATGTCGCCTTTTTCAACAGCAGTATAACGTAATTTAGGTTCCATTGTTTTCACATTTGAAATGTTGAGATCATAGGCTTTTTTCACTGCTTTAAAGCCATCTGGTCTATCATTAAACTCTAGAGTGAACCCTGGTTTAAGCTTATCTTCAACTTTTTGTAAATCGCCAATTGTTTTAATATTATTTTTCTTAGCAAAGTCACGCTTCACTGCTAACGCATATGTGTTGTTATACTTCATTGGTTTTAACATTGTCATCTTATACTTTTTCTCTAAGCTTGTTTTCGCTTGATTATAAACGGCTGGCTCTTTTTTAGATTTTAAATCTTCTTTTGTCAATTCTCCAAGAACTGTTCCAGTAAACTCGAGATAACCATCGATATCATCAGATTTCAATGCATTGAATAGGAACGATGTTTTCCCCATTCCATCTTTAACATCCACAGTATCATCTGTTTCCTCTTCTATTAGAATTTTGTACATGTTAGTAATCACTGAAGGTTCTGAACCGAGTTTACCTGCGAGGGTAATTTTGTCACCCTTTTGCGCGAATAATGGAATCACAATTGCTAATAGAATCACTAACACAATCGCACCTAGTGTGATTAATAGTTTTTTGTAAGAAAGCTTTTCCATATATCTAAGAATTAAATCGAAAATGATAGCTAATAAAGCTGCTGGAATCGCACCAATTAAAATAAGCGAACTATCATTACGATCAA
This sequence comes from Staphylococcus sp. HMSC036D05, assembly GCF_001836225.1. Taxonomy (NCBI): domain Bacteria; kingdom Bacillati; phylum Bacillota; class Bacilli; order Caryophanales; family Staphylococcaceae; genus Staphylococcus; species Staphylococcus sp. HMSC036D05. The sequence goes on from NZ_KV827781.1 coordinate 1,052,891, forward strand.
TACCTAATAGAATGAGGTCCCCTAAACCACCAGCACCAATTAAAGCTGCTAACGTAGCAGTACCAATAATTAATACCATTGCAGTGCGAATACCTGCCATGATGACCGGCATCGCTATAGGTAATTCTACCTTAGTCAGTCTTCTGAATGGTTTCATACCAATACCTTTAGCCGCTTCGACTAATGACGGATCAACCTCTTTAATACCAGTATATGTATTCCGCAATATTGGTAATAATGCATAAACGACTAACGCGATGATTGCAGGTACACGTCCGATTCCAAATATAGGAATCATCAATCCTAATAATGCTAATGAAGGTATAGTTTGGAGCACCGCAGCAATATTCATCACGATTTCTGATAGTTTTTTAGTTTTTGTTAAAAGTATTCCTAGAGGTACCGCAATAATTGTTGCAATAAGTAATGCGATAAAAGATATTTGAATATGTTCAATAATCGTAGAAAGGAGTTGTCCTTTTCTATCACTTAACGTGCTTAGAAATTCATGCATGCGTGATACGCTCCTTTCTTTCCGATAAATAATTGAAAATGTCTTCACGTTTTAATAAGTACTGCGCTTGATTGTCACTATTTAAAATAATCACACCATCATTTTGTGCTAATAAATGATAAATACTTTCGATATTCTGACTTTCATTTACTTCAGGGTAGTTGGAAGTAGCAGACATTTCATTAAGCGAACGGTGAACATTTAAATCTTTAATTTGAATTTGCGCAAGTGAATCACCATTCTGTTGTTCAAGGTGACTACCCATAAATTGTTTAACAAACTCACTCTGCGGATGGTCTTTAAAACCTTGTGGTGTATCAATTTGTTCAACATGACCATTATTCAACAAACAGATTCTATCTCCCAACTTCATTGCTTCTTGAATATCATGTGTCACGAAAACAATCGTCTTTTTAATTTTTGTTTGTAAGTCAATTAAATCATCCTGTAGATTCTCTCTACTAATAGGGTCTAGTGCACTAAAAGGCTCATCCATAATAATTACAGGTGGGTCAGCTGCTAATGCACGCACAACACCTACACGTTGACGTTGACCGCCTGATAATTCGTCTGGCTTTCTATTTTTGAATTTCTCAGGTTCTAAATTAACCATACTTAATAATTCATCGACGCGTTGTTCAATATCCTTATCTTTCCATTTTTTCATCTGAGGAACTTGAGCAATATTCTCTTTAATAGTCATATGTGGGAATAATGCAATTTGTTGGAGTACATAACCAATATCCCAACGCATTTCATAAACTGGATAATCGCTGATTGGTTTCTCTTTAAAATAGATGTACCCTTCACTTAATGGGATTAATCGATTAATCATTTTGAGTGTAGTTGTTTTTCCGCAACCTGATGGTCCAATTAATACAAAAAATTCCCCTTCTTCTATGTTAAAACTCACATTATCTACTGCAATATTATCTCCATATCGTTTCGTAACATTCTTAAATTCAATCACAATTTCACCTTCATTCGTCCTACAAAAAGTAGACAATTTTAAACTATATTCCCTATTAAATCACTTTTAATTAAAAAATAACATTTTAACGTGAATTATATTATTAAAGATTCTAAATCTTCTACACATATTGAAAATAGTATAAAAACACAAATGGAAAGTCCCAAATTTTAGTGAAAAATTAGATGGTTCATTTCTGTTTCTAAAAGTCGCTCTAATAAAAAACAACGACTGAATCTAAAATATATTAGATCTAGCCGTTGATAAGTTGATAAAACGTTCATTTATTTTACTTTATCGTCATTTTAAATACTTGTTTTATAGGTTTGGATTTTTTCTAAAAATTTAGGGCAGTAATGTTTTAGTTTATAACTTCCTACACCATCGATAGAAATCATTTCCTGTTTAGATTCGGGTTTACGTTTCGCAAACTCTTCAAGCGTATAGTCTGAGAAGATACTAACCGGTGCAATGCCTAATTTATCACTTAACTGTTTACGCACTGCTACAAGTTCACCATAGAGTGCTCGGTCTACGCCTTCAACAGTATTGATGTATACTTTTTCTTTACTCTTTTGTTTAAATGGTGTGGTATAAACTTTTGTACTATCGTTAAGTAGCTTTTTCACAGAGTTATCGCAGATGAGTATTTCATCATTTTCGTTAAGATAACCTTTAAATCGTAATTCATCAATTAGATGCGCTAATTCTGAAGTTGTATAATCTTTCATTAAACCATGTGTTGTGAGTTGATCATAATCATTGTATTTAATGTAATCTGTGATTTCGCCTCTTAAAACTTGAATTATCACACTGTAGCTTTCTTGTTGTTTCATTCTTGCAATACAACTAATAATCATTTTAGCTTCACGTGTCATGTTATATGTTTTATTTTCTTGCACGCAATTACTACATTGTTCGCATTCTTCTAACTTTTCATTTGGTTCAAAATAATGGACAATCGTAGCTTCTAAGCATTTCTTAGTTTTCGTATATTGAATCATCTTTGTGAGTTTTTCGCCCATTTTATCTTTATAATCATCATCTGCTTGAGAAACTGTAATAAAATATTCATGTAATCCCTTATCACGTTCACTAAAAAGAAGGATACATTCACTCTTCAATCCATCACGACCAGCACGTCCCGCTTCTTGATAATATGATTCAATATCTCCAGGCATATTATAATGAATCACGTATCTCACATTTGATTTATCAATCCCCATACCAAACGCATTCGTTGCTACAACAACATCCACACGATCGTATAAGAAATCATTTTGTGTAGCCTCACGCTCTTTATTCGTTAAACCTGCGTGATAAATTGTACTTTTAACTTTTTCATTTTCTAATGCTTCATTAAGTTCCTCTACCTGTTTACGTGTAGAACAATAAATAATCCCAGCTTGTCCATCATGGCTAGTGACATAGTCGACAACAAATTTTTGACGTTGGTAGGTTGGATTCACTTTGAAAATTAAATTACGGCGTTTCGTACTTGTCTTAATTTCATCATACTTGCCGATATTTAACTTTTCCATAATATCCTGTTGAACTTCAGCAGTAGCAGTAGCTGTTAAGGCTACTATCGTGAAATCTTGAGGTAAAGTGAATACTTTATGAATCACACTTTGATAACTTGGTCTAAAATCATGTCCCCATTTTGAAATACAGTGTGCTTCATCAAAAGCAATAAGATGAATATCAATCTTTCTAAGTAAATTTAAGAAGAATGTGTTCTCAAATCGCTCTGGTGCAACATATAAAAATTGAATGTCACCCTGCTTAAGTTTATCTTCAATATCTTTTTGTTGCTTCTGAGTTAGACTACTATTCAAGTATGCAGCTTCAATCCCCATTGCTTTAAGCTGATCAACTTGGTCTTTCATTAATGAAATAAGTGGACTAATGACTATAGTTGTACCACCAAGCATGAGTCCAGGTACTTGATAACATATTGATTTACCGCCACCGGTTGGAAGTACTCCGAGTGTATTACGATGGTCTAATATTTTGGTTATAATCTCCTTTTGTCCTGGCCTAAATGTTTCGTAACCAAAATAATGCGATAAAGTTTCTTGCATGATTACAGTCCCCTTATTGTTCTTTTATTTCTTCAAGTTCACTCCATCTCGTGATGTCTGTTTCATATGTTTGTTCAAGCTGTTCTTTTTCTTCATTTAATTCTTTAATCTTTGCATAGTCAGCACTTGCTGCTACCATTTCTTCATCAATTTCTTCTAATCTTGTTTCCGTTTCATCAATACGTGTCATTAATGTTTCGTATTCTAATTTCTCTTTATAAGAAAGCCCTGTTTTCTTTCTTACTTGTGTTTTTTGCTTTGACTGTTGTGCTGATTGTTTAGCTAATGCAGCCTGACGTTCTTGTTCTTTTTTATACTTTTCATAATCTTCAAATGTGCCTATAATTTTTTCCATGTAACCGTCATGAATATACCAATATTCTTGTGCAACTTTATTCAAGAAATAACGGTCGTGACTTACAGTAATAACTGAACCACCGAAATCGTCAATATAATCTTCTAATATTGTTAACGTTTCAGTATCTAGGTCATTTGTAGGCTCATCTAATAAAAGTACATTAGGTTTATGGACTAACAATCTTAATAAATAGAGCCTTTTTTGTTCGCCACCTGAAAGTTTATAAATTTTCTTACCGTGTGTTGAACTTGGGAATAAAAAGCGCTCTAATAGTTGTGTGATTGAAATTGAAGTGCCATCTTTCTCCTTAGCCACTTCACTTTCTTCACGAAGATAATCAATCATTCGTATATCACGATCCAGTGTTTCTTCCGTTTGTTTAAAATAGGCAACTTTTACTGTTTGACCTATCTTTAATACACCTTCAAAGTCGTGATCTTCGTTGCTTAAGATATTAAGTAGTGTCGTTTTACCTGCGCCGTTTGGCCCTACAACACCTATACGTTGTCCACTCTGTATAATTTCCGTAATGTCTTTAAATAGCACTTTATCATTGATTGATTTCGTCACATGCTCTAATTCATAAACTTGTTTACCTAATCTAGAATACGCGAGATTCAATTCACCTTTATCTTGAGTATGCTGACCTTTTACTTCACTTTCAAGATTATTGAATCGGTTGATACGTGCTTGTTGCTTTGTAGTTCTAGCTTTAACGCCTGCGCGCATCCATGCTAGTTCTTTCTTATATAGTGATTTTTGTTTTTCTTGTTGTTTTTGTTCAATCACTTCATTTTCAGCACGCATTGCTATGTAATCCTCGTAGTTACCTGGATATGCTGTTAACTTACCTCTATCCAATTCAATAATTCTTGTCGATACTTCATTTAAAAAGTAACGATCGTGAGTTACAAATAAAACTGTATGCGGGTATTGTTTCACATAATTAATTAGCCAGTTAATCGATTCAAAATCTAAATGGTTAGTCGGTTCGTCTAGTAATAATAAATCAGGCTGTTCAATCAATGTCTTGGCAAGAACTACTCGCTTTTGTTGTCCACCTGATAGTTCTCGAACATATTTAGTCGTATCATTAATACCTAATTTAGATAATATCGTTTTAATTTCAGCATTATAATCCCACGCATCGCTTTGGTCCATGGCTTCTTGAGCTTTCATCATCGCATTGAATTGTGCTTCACTTTGGTCGATTGCGTAAGCATTCACAGCTTTCTCATAGTCTTTAATCACTCGTAAAGTTGGCGTATCTGAACTTAATACCGCTTCAAACACAGTCAATTCCCCATCTAAATCTTGCTTCTGAGAAGAATAACGAATTCGATAATGGTTGGGATGTGTAATATCCGCAGTAAAATCTTCATCTAATCCACCAATGACTTTGAGCAATGTACTCTTACCTGTTCCATTGATGCCAACAAGTCCAATTCTCTCGTGTTCAGAAATGGATAAGTTCAAATTATCGAATATCACTTTGTCTGCATAGGATTTATTTAAATGTTCAATTTTGTATGCTTCCATGCTTATCTTCCTTTTCAAATATCGAATTTTGTCAACTATCGAATTTTTAAAATAATTTTGTTAAGCTTAATTCAGTTCTATATATTATACACCTTTTTAAGCTTAAATGATACAAGGAGACCTACTTATGGCACAAATCTTCGAAAACTTGCCTCCTTACATTCAAGCACTCATAGCTGGTATCATCACATGGTTACTTACAGCACTTGGAGCTGCAGCTGTGTTTGTGTTTAAGAAAGTAAATGACAAAGTTTTAAATTCTATGCAGGGTTTTGCAGCCGGAATTATGATTGCAGCAAGTTTTTGGTCATTATTACAACCAGCAATCGAATCAAGTAAAGGAAGTTCATTACCATGGCTTCCAGCTGCTATTGGCTTTGTACTTGGAGGCATATTTATACGAGTATTAGATTATGTGATTCCTCATATTCATCAAAATGCTCAGGATAAAAACCAACAACGAGAAGGTGTTAAAACCTCTCTCAGTAAAAATGCATTGCTTGTTTTAGCAATCACGCTTCATAACATTCCTGAAGGATTATCTATTGGGGTCGCCTTTGGTGGCGTTGCATCAGGAAATGGTCAAGCTACATTTCTAGGTGCCATTGGACTTGCCATCGGTATCGGTATCCAAAATATTCCAGAAGGTGCAGCACTCTCTATGCCAATTAGAGCTGCGGGTGCATCTCGCTGGAAATCGTTTAATTACGGACAAGCTTCGGCGATTGTTGAACCTATCTTTGCAACAATTGGTGCTGCGGCTATTTTAGTGGTCAATCCTGTTTTACCTTATGCATTAGCCTTTGCTGCAGGTGCAATGATTTTCGTTGTTGTGGAAGAACTTATTCCAGATTCTCAATCTGGTAACAATACAGATTTAGCTACAATGAGCCTCATGTTTGGATTTACGATTATGATGATTCTTGATGTTGCACTTGGTTAAGTGGTTATGATTCATTCTTGCTATATTGCATTGATTGCAAATCGCTTATATAAAAAAGAGGACTATCAGATAACATGTTTCGCGAATAGCGAAGGATCTGATAGTCCTCTTTTGTGTAGAAAGGAAAAATCTGGATTGAGTAAACTTAGTTAAGCGACTCAATCCAGATTGATGTTAGATTATTATTTTTTCTCGTTACCTTTAGGACCTGCTTTGTATTCATACTTAGATGGGTTTACTTTCTTGAAGTCAGGGTTTTTATAGAATCTGAACAAGTCACCGTTAAGAACACTGTCACTCATTTCAAGATCTTTTTCAACCTGTTTCTTATTCTTGTCGAAGTCCTTAGGTTTCTTAGTGAGTAATTCATTGTCTTTATTAGAGTAAATCTTACCATTTACGTATTTATAATCTTTGGTAATGAAATCTCCATTTCTAAATGGAACAACATCATTATGTTGTTTTGAGAACATGTCTGTACCAAACATTAAGTAATTCTTACTATCAATACCTAATAAATGTAGTACTGTCGGCATTACATCCATTTGACCAGCATATTCTTTATTCACGCCACCTGGTTTACCAGGTATTTTCAACCAGAAACCAGTACGGTTCAAGTCTGTGAATTTAGCTGGAGTGATTTTTTCACCTAATAATTTTTCCATTGCGTTGTTATGATTTTCAGAGATACCGTAGTGGTCACCATAAATCATAATTACTGACTTGTCATAAAGACCTTTTTTCTTAAGATCAGTAATGTACTCTTCTAATGCTTGGTCAAGGTAGTGTGCCGTTTGAATATAACCGTCTACTGTTGCATCACCTGTATTAGGTTTATCGATTGAAGCATCTTTCTCATCCAATGTAAATGGATAGTGATTTGTTAATGTAATCATATGTGAGTAGAACGGTTGTTTCATCTTAGATTGATAATCCGCTGATGCTTTAAAGAATGGTTTATCTTTAAGACCAAGGTTAACAATATTATCGTCAGACATATCGTAATATGTTGCATCGTAGAATTTATCAATACCAAAGTGTTTATAGACCTGATCACGGTTCCAGAATGTTTTATAGTCACCGTGCATAACATTAGATGTGTAACCTTGCTTTTGGTCTAAAATGGCTGGTAACGATTGGTAAGTGTTATCGCCTTTTAGTGAGTATGCAGAACCTTGTGGTAATCCATACATACTATTATCCATTGTAAACTCGGCGTCTGATGTTTTACCTTGTCCAGTTTGATGGAAGAAGTTAGGGAAATAAGTAAAGTCTTTCTTACCACTTGATAATTTATTCAAGAATGGTGTGACTTCTTTACCATTTACCTTTTTATTGATTAGGAAAGTTTGGAAACTTTCTAAGTGAATTTTAATGATATTTTTCTTTTTCGCTACACCATAATATTCTTTATTTGGCTCAGTACGCTTTTGTTTCGTGTAATTAAGTACTTTTGTTAAATCATCTTCTGATGCAAGCGCTTTTTGTTGATTATTTTCGATTGTTTTTACACCGTCATAAACAGTGAAGTTGTATGGTCCTAAATATTTAACAAGATATTTATGGTCAAACGTTCTTGTTAATAATTCTGGTCTATCTGTTTCAGCAAATGCTAAATTTAAGAAGAATAAAGCTACTGATGCAGCCATAACAACTGGAACAAATTTCTTACTAAATGCTCTAGTATCTAACCAATTACGTTTAAAAATTAAAATAATAAGGTAGATAATTGTGTCAATGAAATAAACAAAGTCATACCATTTAAACGAAGCACCTACAGCGCCACCCATTGACTCAACGTTACCAGCTTGGTTCAGTGTACTGAAAGTTAAAAAATCTGAGAAGAATCGGAAGTACACTACATTCGCATAAAGTAAAAATGTTAATAGAAATCCTCCAATAAAAATGAACCAGAAAGCTTTCTTACCTTTGAAGAATAATAGCACACTCAATGTAAGTGCGATTAAACTGTAAGGATTCATAAGTAATATTAAGTTTTGTACTAGCCCCTTAACACCTAAAGAAAAATCAACATAATATGAAAAATACGTCTTTAAGGTAACGGTGAATACCGTTAATAAGAAAAACGCAAAAAGACTAATTTTCTTTTTGGGTAAACTCATGTTTGTTTCCTCCGTTAATAGTAATAAATCATTTTGAACATTTATCCCAATGTCATGTAATTAAATAAAAAGTTTCAAAGTTTTTAGATAAAAATTAATTACAAAACTTGATACGTCACTTTGAGATGATTATTTAATTATCAAAATGATATATTGTCGCTTTCGGACAATTCAATTTTTATTGGTTGTTTTACAAAATTTTATGTTCCATTGGCTCAGTTTTATTTGTGATCATCATCGTTCATTAGGTTATTTAACCTTTTAACACAACAATGTAAGCGAGTAACACTACACGAGTGAACTCACTTATACTTTAAGGTTGTTAACTTATTATTAAGAAATAATGAAGTTTGTAACCAAATTGTAATAATAATACATAGTTCAATTTATAAATATATAGTAATGTCACACAAATATCAAGCAAAAACATGATATAAAAGTGTAATTTTAAAGTTCAAGGGAGTCTATACCCTTAAACAACTTGCTTAGTTTCTTTATAAAAACAATATCTAATTATAATGATTAATGTTTATCATTTCATCATACTTTAGGACTAGCATATTATTAGTGATCAATAAATTTTGTTTAAACCATGCGCGCTTTATTTCATCATTTCCAACTGCATGCGATATTCTATACCATGAAATAGTTGATTTAACCAATTACTGTATTTAACTAAATTCTTTTCTGCGGTTTCAATATCTATAAATTGGAATTTCAGTTTTGAACCTTGTGGCTTTTGAGCTAACTTCGTTAAATGATAGCTTGCGATGGTTCCAATTTGTGGGTAACTGCCCAATGTATAGTGATCATTCAATAACACAATGGGCGTACCATCTCTTTTAACTTGCACTGTTCCCTTTTTTACAGACTGATGCGCTGGCATATCGTCGTAATAAGCTTTAATTTTTTGGCCGTCTAACAACATCCCTACACGATTGGTCTTACTCGACACTTTATATTCGGATAGAGTAAAACGATTAATTACATCTTTTTTAAAGTCTTCTGTGCCTTTATTCTTAATAATATGGAAGACATCTGACATATAATTGAAGGATAATGCATATCCATCTATTCCCCAATCAGTCGTACGTGTTTCAGCTAAATTTTCAAATAACTTTTTATGTCGCTTTGAATATGCTCGTTTAAGTTCAATCTCATCGCCTTTTTCAAGCTTTCTTCCTTTGAAACCACCAATTTTCACATTAAAATCAGTCGAAGTAGAATTGAGCCAGTTATCTAACTTGAAACCCCCACCAACAGCTAAATAAACTCGTGAAGTACGACTTGTTTCTCTAAATTTGAGTACTTCACCTTCTTCTATAAGATATAATTTATTAGGATAGATTGTGATGTTTTGTGTTTCGGCTTTAAAGTTTCCACCTGTCAAAGCAATAAGTGCAGGTTCAGTGAAACGAATTTCAGCCATTTTATGCGTCATCTCAAGTGTAGCTTCATTCTTATCATTTGCTACAAGTCGATTTGCAATCTCATGTGCTAAATCGTCGAGCGCACCACCTGGGATTACACCATCATGCTCATAACCATTTCTCCCAAAATCTTGAAAGCTACTGAATAGACCACTATTTTCTATTATGATCGACATATTTAAAATCTCCTAGCTCTATTTCATTTTTCTCTTTCGCAACGAACTTTACATTATCTCCTAATTTTAATAATGTGAAGTCTTCACGGTCAGGAAAGAATAACTGAAGTGGCGTATAACCAATCACTAACCAATCGTTGTATGTATCAGTTGTAACGATGCCACATTTTTTCCCTTCAATAATCACAGAACCAGCAGGAATAAACTTTTTCTGTTTACTTGTGTGATTCACGTGTAATTTTTTATGCATTCCTGTTAAATAAGGAAATCCAGGAGAATATCCCATCATTGAAACAAAATATTGTTCGCCAGTATGTAACTGGATAAAATCGGATAATTTAAGTTTAAGGTATTTCAATAATTCAGGTAAATCGGGTCCAAACTCATCTCCATAAACAATAGGCACTTCTAATTGTTGTTGGGCTTCATCGTTGTGTTTAATTTCTAATTGCACAGAATCAATTAAAGCCTTCATATATAGAAATGGTGATTGTATATTGTGATGTTTAATCATATCTCTCGCATCATAACAAATCATTAAATCAGACTCGGTAGGTACAATTTCAGTAATAAATGGATATGCTTTATCAATTAAGTATGATCTAAGCGCTATTAAATCTTCTGTAAGTTTTTGAGATACATCTTTTTCTATAGATACAACAATGGCTTGATCGCCTTGACTGTATACTTTCATATTTCCACCTCATACATATTAGTGATGATAAAACACATTCATTAAATCAATGACATGTGGCATCAGTGATTTTATTAAAAGATAAACCAATACACACGCACAAAGGCAAGTTATAGTGGCAGTCATTCTTGCACTTAGGTGTCTCTGTTTCGCCATCAACTTTTGTATAATATATTTATTTAGACTTACCAGCACTACCAATATAACGAACCATAATAATGCCATAGGCTACCTCTTTTTAATTATTAAAATTATCTTTCATTCTAATTTTATATATAAATTTTGACATCGGCAACCTCTCGTAAACTATTGATTAAATAGAGATTAATTTGATTTGCTTGAATCTTCTTTTTTAAATCATCAACATAAATATCTTTCTCTATCATTCTACCTTGATCAAGAAGAGATTGTCTCATACATCCAAGTAAAATGTCCTGATGATAAGTTGGAGTGTATAAGTCATTCCCCTCACCTATCATAATATTGCCAATATCGAATTCTAATATTTTTCCTGTTTCATCATATAATAGAATTAAATCTGTTTCATGATTATGTTCTAAATAATGCCGTTCTGAAGTTTTATTCACTAAATATTTCTGATTAACGTGATGCGTTCTTTGAACTAAACGCGCAGTGAATAGTGTCTTTTCCGGTAAAGGTGCAACAATATAATCTAAGTGTCCATCGCGCTCCAAAGTTACTTTTAACCGATATTCGCCTTTTGGATATATTTCTCTTATCAATTGTATTAATTCATGCCATTTTTGAGTATTTAAATTAAATTTTAAATCTGCACTAGACTTTTGAATTCTTTTAAAATGATAATCTAATCTTGGGATATCACCATTTTCAAGTCTCATCGTTTCAAATAATTGCATCTTATAAATTCTCCAAAATCTTAGTTTTATCGTGAAATTCTTGCACTTCATTTTCAGGGATAGAATCAATGGTAATACCAGCGCCCACCCCATAAATCGCCTCTTGATTTCTATATTCAATTGTACGTATAGGAATATTAAATATCATACGGCCATCTGGCAACAACACACCAATCGTGCCACAATAAATTGATCGAGGCGATGTTTCCAACTGTTGAATATACTTCATGGTACTTAATTTAGGCGCACCAGTGATAGAACCACATGGAAATAGTGCGCGCATGATATCGACTAAATTTGTCTGTGGCTTTAATTGACCGCTCACCATACTCGTCATTTGAAATACGGTATCATAACATTCAATCATAAATGGTTGATCAACGTTTATCGTGCCACTTTGCGAAATTCGAGTAATATCATTTCGAAGTAAATCTACTATCATGACATTTTCAGCTCTATCCTTTGCTGAATGCTTCAAAGCGTAGTATAACTGTTCATCTTCCTCGATTGACCGACCTCTTGGCATCGTGCCTTTCATCGGTTTACTTAAGATGACATTGTCATGCTCTTTGAAATCTCCTTTTTGGAAGAATAACTCTGGTGAAATCGAAGCCACTTGTATCTCTGGTGTATCTAATAAAGCTGTGTAGTGTCCATTCTGATGTGCTGTTAGTTTGTCATATAATGCTGTTATAGGAAAATGAATGGCCGAATACAAACGTGTCGTATAATTCACTTGATAGGTGTGCCCTTCTACAATTGCTTGTTGTATTAATTTAATTTTTCTCATCATAACATCATCACTTTCATGAAATTTAAAATGATGCTTTTGTTTTGTGGAATTTAATTTTCTGTTGTGACTTGCACTAGCATTTTCTTTTTTATGCCGAACATCTTTAAATGAATAAGCCACTGCCAATATTTGATTTTCTTCTATTATATTGACGCTCATTTTATCATTAAAATAAGGTGCCGCTTCGTACGTCATATATAATGCCACATAACGCCCTTTTTGTTGTTCATTTTCCGCAAAATTAACAACCTCTCCCACTTCATCAAGGTGATAAGCAATTGCAGAGTCTAAACATTCTTCCATAATTAAATGATAATCTTTAGATTGATTCTCATCTTCGTAATATCGATAATTGAATTCAATATGCATATTGAACGCCTGCCTCATTTAAAAATAACTTAAGCTGTTCGTGTCCATACTCACTTAATATAGATTCTGGATGATATTGAACACCATAAACATGAAAATCGCGGTGCTGTACGGCCATAACAATTCCTTCATTATTATAAGCAGTAACCTTTAGTGAATGAGGTATTTGTAATGGATCGGCCATAAGCGAATGGTATCGCATTACATTAAAGTACAAAGGAAGGTCCTTAAAGATTCCTTCATTTGAATGATGCAACGTTGTGGTATGACCGTGAACTGGTTTATCATTATGTATAATTTGCCCGCCAAAGTGTTCAACGATGACTTGAAAGCCCAAACATACCCCTAATATAGGCACATCTCGATAATATTCCGTGAGTATGGTTGCAAGTATGGGATAATCACTTGGACGACCAGGCCCAGGAGAAATAACAATTGCCTGAGGGTCTAATTGTTTAAGCATTGGTATCGTGACTTGATCAACGGATATGACCTGAACATCATCAGTTGTTTGGACTGTAAGATAATCTATTAAATTATATGTAAATGAATCATGGTTATCTATCATTACTATCATAAATGTGCTCCGTAGTTAAATTTTAATCATTTTTACTTTTGTCACTCTATTATCACAGAACGTGACTTGATTTTATATAGTATATCGTTTATTCTATTTTGCGTACAAAAATAAATAAAAAGAGGTTCCTAGCAGAAACCCTCTATAAAAAACTAGACAAGTATTCTACTACTATGAATGCGAGTATACATATACTTTTAGTTATAACATTAAAATGATATGTGTCCTTACATCTTCACGTCTATCTTTTTTATAGAGATAGACTTTTTTTATGCACAAAATTAATAACGATAAGGAGCTATACTAATGACTGAAAGTGACTTAAACAAAGATAAAGCAATTGTCGTATTTAGTGGCGGCCAAGATAGTACGACATGTTTGTTTTATGCTAAGAAACATTTTAAAGAAGTTGAACTCGTTACATTTAATTATGGTCAAAGACATGACACCGAAATTGAAGTAGCGAAAAAAATTGCCAACGAGCAAGGTTTAAAACATCACATTTTAGACATGTCATTATTATCTCAACTCACACCCAATGCACTTACACAACATGATTTAGACATTGAAGAAAATGAAGACGGTATCCCAAATACATTTGTCCCAGCACGCAATTTATTATTCTTATCCTTTGCAGGTGCATTAGCCTATCAAATCAACGCAAAACACATCATTACTGGCGTTTGTGAAACTGACTTCTCAGGATATCCAGATTGTAGAGATAGCTTCGTAAAATCTATGAATGTTACGCTTAGCCTATCGATGGATAAAGATTTTGTCATCCATACACCACTGATGTGGTTGGATAAAGCCCAGACTTGGGAATTAAGTGACGAATTAGGTGTATTAGACTATATTCGTTACAATACACTGACATGCTACAACGGTATCATTGGTGATGGTTGTGGCGAGTGTCCTGCTTGTAAATTAAGAGCCCGTGGTTTACATCATTACCTCGAAAGTAAAGGAGCTGAATAGAATGATGCAACAAATTTATCCAAGTGTCACACATCCCTATCAATTTGAATTAAATAAAGATTTCAACTTTTCTGCAGCACATTACATTCCAAGTGAAGATGCTGGTAAATGCATGAGAACGCATGGCCATACGTATTTCGTTAATATAACAATTGCAGGAGATACGTTGGATCATAATGGTTTTTTAGTGAATTTTAGTGATTTGAAAAAGTTAATACATGATCAATTTGACCATTACTTGTTGAATGACTTAACACCTTTTAAAGGAAAAAGTCCTTCTACAGAAATCGTCGCACAAACGATTTATAATATGGTACAAGATTATTTAAGTGACCGTGATAACCAACCTCAATGTGTACAAGTATATTTACGCGAAACTCCTACAAGTTATGTTGTCTACCGACCAAAGGAAGCGAAGTAAATCATGGCTAAAATACCTGTTTTAGAAGTATTCGGCCCTACAATACAAGGAGAAGGTCGTGTGATCGGACGTAAAACCATGTTTGTGCGTACAGCAGGTTGTGATTACCGCTGTAGTTGGTGCGATTCTGCTTTCACTTGGGATGGAAGCGCTAAAGAAGATATACGCCTTCTCTCTGCCGAAGAAATATATGAAGAATTACGCGAAGTTGGTGGAGATAATTTTAACCATGTCACGATTTCAGGTGGAAATCCTGCCTTGATTAAAGGTATTCAAGATTTAGTCGACTTATTCGAGGAAAAGAATATTTATACAGCTCTAGAAACGCAAGGCAGTAAATTCCAACCGTGGATGACACAAATTAATGATTTAACGATCAGTCCTAAACCACCAAGTTCCACAATGAAACCTAATTTAGATATTTTAGATTCAGTAATAGAACAATGTGTACACCATACCCTCAATCTCAAAGTTGTCATATTTAATGAAGAAGATTATGAATTTGCGAAAATGATTCACCATCGTTACCCATCTATTCCATTTTATCTTCAAGTGGGTAATCCTTATTTAGAGGATGACGTCGAGCATCATACTTACAAACTACTAGAGAGATATGAAAAATTAGTTGACCGTGTCATGGAAAGTAGTGATATGAATCATGT
Source organism: Staphylococcus sp. HMSC036D05 (assembly GCF_001836225.1). Lineage (NCBI taxonomy): Bacteria > Bacillati > Bacillota > Bacilli > Caryophanales > Staphylococcaceae > Staphylococcus > Staphylococcus sp. HMSC036D05. The sequence continues at coordinate 1,068,400 of NZ_KV827781.1, forward strand.
ATATGTACTTCCACAATTACATACATTATTGTGGAGTAATAAAAAAGGCGTTTAAAATAATTAAGTTAAGACTTATTGAGTGTTTTGTAATGATTAAGTTTATGTTAATTGATATAATGTTGAAATGAAGAATTGTGGATAGGAGTTCAACATGATTATATATATATTAGTTAATATAGCCGTCGTCTTGCTTATTGTTGGCTTTGACCTTTATCGGCATCAATTCAATCAACTTAAGTTTAGCTCCATATTATTAGCGATATCGCTTAACAGTATTATTGATATTTATGTGATAGATAAGTTTAATTTCATTACTTTATCTACTGTATTGTTATTTTTAATATGGACATTTTTACAAATATATTTAAATAAAAAATTATATCCATTTCAGATTACAGAACAAAAATTTATAGCTACAATCTTTGCTATTGTTATAAGCCTTTCCCAATTTATCACTGATATTTCTAGTGAACAATCTGTATACATGTCTATACCATATTTAGCACCAGCAATATTTATCTTCGGTGCAGTGTTAGTATTTATCGGGACCTTTAAGATGTCTGAAATTGAACACATCTCTTTGTTAACCAAAGTTAAAAGACCTATTACTACCGGAACCCTTGTCATCATCTTATCTTTTATAATAATGATGATTTTAACTCCGTTTTGGTATGTATACGTGATTGTTTACTTCCTATTCATAGCATTTATTTTATGGCAAGGCATTTTCTTCGTAAAAAGAAAACAATAGCACCCATATTTATTCTAAATAAATTACTCAGATTGGGTTATCAATCCCAAAATACTTAGCTCTAAGATCATTTCTAATTTGGTGGGCAATCCAAAAGTTAGTTTAAAATTTAACTTTATGGTGCTCACTACCTGATAGAAATTGTCTTAGAGCTTATTTTATATCATTGTTCGTTTTAATCTCTTTAAAGACACAAATTTCCTAATAAACTGTTGCTTGATATTTAAGCAGATATATTTTTTCTTCTTTTAATCCCCTCTATCTACCATCACACTATTTATACATTCATTATCAAAAGTATAAATAAAAAGAATTTTGATTTAATTCTTTTTTAAATGTAGTTAAGAAATAGTTAATGGTTTAAAAATGTTATCCCGCTTAAACTAATCTTAAATACATATAGAAAAGAGGAATACATCATGAATACAAAATATTTATTTGCAGTCGGCGCAATTGTCACATCACTTACATTAGGTGCGTGTGGAAATTCTAATTCTGATCAAGAACATTCTCAACACAAAGATAAGCAACAAGAAGAAAGTAAAGTTAAAACTGATAAAACGAAAAAACTATCCGGTACGTTTAAATCCAAAAATGGTGAAAAAGTAGAAGGCACGGCTAAAATTGAAAATGGTAAATTAATGTTAGAAAATTATAAGTCATCTAAAGGTCCAGATTTATATGTCTTCTTAACTAAAGACGGTGATATCAAATCAGGTAAGAAAATCTCAACTGTAGATTACAATAAATCAAAACAAACTTTTAATTTAAAAAATGTCGATTTAAATAAATACAATGAAGTTACAATTTATTGCGAAAAGGCACATGTTATTTTCGGTGGAGCGAAATTGAAATAACTTAAATTAGCTTATTCATACGTTTGCAACTAGAGAAAGAGAGAGGATTAACTATGAAGAAATTAAGTTTATTAATCATTATTATCATTCGTATTATTTCAGGTATTGTGATTTTCAGACAAGGCTTGGAAAAATTTACGGGAGATTTTACTTTAAATGGATTAGTGCCTGTCATTCGTGATAATACCGATTCACCTCAATGGTATAAATGGTTCTTTGAAAATATCGTCTCACATTCAACAGGTTTATTTAATTTTATCATTCCGTTAGGAGAAATGGCCATCGGTTTAGGACTCATCTTAGGCGTCTTCGCATATGCTGCAAGTTTCTTTGGCGCCTTTGTTATGATAAATTATATCTTAGCAGATATGATTTTTACGTACCCTCTACAATTAGCTTTCTTTATTATTTTATTGATGAGTCACTCATTACTAAATAAAGTTTCACTTAAAGAAGTTATCACTCATTTGAGAGAACGTAACAACCGAGGTGAAGACAAGCATGACACACTTACTGATCGTGGATGATGAGCAAGACATTGTAGATATATGCCAAACATACTTTGAATATGAGGGCTATCAAGTCACTACGACAACGAATGGAAAAGAAGCAATCCAATTATTATCATCAGACATCGATGTCATGATTTTAGATATCATGATGCCTGAAGTTTCTGGTTACGATATTGTTAAAGAAATGAAAGCAAAGCAACTTGATATTCCTTTTATTTACTTAACGGCTAAAACACAGGAACACGACACAATCTATGCACTTACACTAGGCGCAGATGATTATGTTAAGAAACCGTTTAGTCCTAGAGAACTCGTATTACGAACAAATAACCTACTCACGCGAATTAGTAAATATCAATCTTCTAATAGAATAGAACAACTCGAATTTAATGGATTAATATTAAATAATTCAAGTAAAACATTAACTATAGATAATCAAGAAATTCCTATGCGTATAAAAGAATTTGAATTACTATGGTATCTGGCTTCGCGAGAAAATGATGTCATATCTAAATCCGAACTTTTAGAAAAGGTTTGGGGATATGACTATTATGAAGACGCCAATACTGTCAACGTTCATATCCATAGAATACGTGAAAAATTAGAGAAACATCATTTCATCACATATACAATCACAACGGTATGGGGGTTAGGATATAAATTTGAAAGGAGCCGATAAGCATGTTCTCTATTCGTAGCCAAATTACCATCGGCGTCATTTCAAGTGTACTCTTAACTACCATTATACTTGTCATTGCATACAAACTGATGTGGTTCAACGGTCATATGACCTTAACATTAACCATTACGACAATGATAACAAGTTGTTTAACACTTTCAATTTGTAGTATTTTTATTACGCCATTAATCCAGAAAATTAAACAATTCAACATCAAGACAAAACAATTCGTTAACGACGAGCATTTAATTGACGATGATACATTTCAATCTCCAAGAGAAATTAAAGAACTTAATGATTCATTTAACAAGATGGCAGATGCAATCACTAAACAAATGGACATGATTAAAAACGAGCAACAGGAAAAAACGGAAATTATTCAAAATCTTGCCCATGATTTAAAAACGCCACTCGCAGGGATTCTCTCATATACAGAAGGATTACGCGACGGGGTCATTAGTGAGAAACAAGAAGTTCACGCTGCTTATGACGTACTCATTAAACAAGCAAATCGTCTTTCTACATTATTCGATGACATGACGCACGTGATTTCACTTAACACTGGTCGTTCTTATCCTTTGGAATTAATTCAACTCGACCAATTACTAGTCACTATTCTTCAAACTTATGAACAACGAATTAAGCAAGAGAATCGAACACTAGAGGTCAATTTCAGTAACAATATTGATGCATTCTACCAATATCGACCTCCATTAGAACGTATTTTGACTAATTTATTAGAGAACGCTTTAAAGTTTTCTAATTACGGTAGTCGCATCGATATTATTATTTCTGAAAATGAAGAAAACGATTGTATCAACATCGCAATTAAAGATGAAGGTATTGGAATTGTACCTGAACTTCAATCTCGTATTTTTGAGCGGACTTTTAGAGTAGAAGACTCAAGAAATACTAAAACAGGTGGTTCAGGATTAGGATTGTACATTGCTAATGAACTTGCTCAACAAATTGATGGATCAATCATTGTTGAAAGTGAACTTAATGTGGGAACTACAATGACACTCAAGTTAAAGAAATTTGATATTTCATCACATTAAAATAGCGATAAGATGATTTCTATTTGAAACCGTCTTATCGCTATTAATATTTTTGTCCTTTTCATTATTTTAATGGACATGTTCTTTATATTGTTCTTCTTCATTATTAGCTTGATGACTTGATTGTTTAAGTGCACTATCTTTATGATAATCACTAAATTGATAGTAATCATCTTTAGCTTTAAAATGAGATGTTTGAGCGTCAGAACGTTCTTCTTTAGTTTTATTTTCATTATCAGATGGTTTAAGGTTTGTCGCCTGAACAATATATTTCGGTCTGCGTTTAACTTCATAATAAATACGACCGATATATTCACCTATCACACCAATAGATATCAGTTGTATTCCTCCCAGTAAGAGTATTGCAGCAATTGTAGTGAAATATCCTGGAATATTGATACCTGAGATTATAATATTAATTAATAGATAGATAATGTATAAGATACTAATTGAAAATGTAAACATACCTAAGTAAATCATCATACGTAAAGGTTTATTATTGAATGATATTAATCCATCAATACCATAATTTAAAAGCTTTCTAAACGTCCACTTTGACTCACCTGCTTCACGCGTCACATTCTCATAGGTAAAGACTTTAGTATTATATCCTATCCATTCGAACAATCCTTTTGAAAATCGATTATATTCATCAAGTGATGTCAGTGCTTGAACTGCTCGTTGACTGAGTAATCTAAAGTCACCCACGCCATCTTCGAATTGAACGTCCTCCACGAAAGCGTTGATTATTTTATAATATAATCGAGACATGGATTTACGTGCGAAGTTCTCACCTTCACGATCTCTTTTAGCAATAACTTGATCATATCCTTCTATAAACCCTTCAATCATGTGAGGAATATATTCTGGAGGATGTTGTAAATCACCATCAATCATTACGACTGCATCATGATTGATACTATTTTGATAACCAGCTATCATCGCGGCTTCTTTACCGAAATTTCTACTAAATGAAAGGAATTTGACATGAGAATCATAAGCAGCAAGATTTTGTAAATGATCGATTGTATTATCCTTGCTACCATCGTCAATAAACAGTAAATCGTATTCATAATTTTTGACTAAACTATCTTCTGTCATAATTTCAGTCAACTTGTCATATGTCTTTAATACGACTTCGCCTTCGTTATAACACGGAACGATGACTCTGATTTTCATTTAATTACATCCTTTTCTATAAAGTTATTTAATAATATTTTATCAATTTCTTAATAGTATATTCTAGCCAAAACTATTCATTTACATAATCTTAACTTTAGCTCAATATTTGTAATTGTTCATTATTATTAAATAATAGACGTTTTCACTTCAAAAAATAATGTAATTAATAAAAGTTTTTAACCTTAACCTCATTACTAAAAAGACTTACCTATCCAACTACTTTAAATCGCCAATACTTACGTCATCAGGATCTTTACCCTGACGTGCATTTTTGTTTAAACTATCAATCTCCGCTACCTCTGTAAGTTCTAAATTAAAGTCTAAAATATCAAAGTTTTCTCGAATACGTTCTGGCGTCTTAGACTTTGGAATAATGATACGATCATGTGCCAAATGCCAACGTAATACAACTTGGGCAGGTGTTTTACCATGACGTTGTGCAATATCTACAATGGTTGGATGATCTAAGAGACCTCTATTTCTCATTAAAGGCATCCACGCAGTGACTTTAATATCATGTTCATCACAGAATTCTTGCACCTCTTTTTGGTTAAAATAAGGATGCAATTCAATCTGATTAACTTGAGGTACAACATCCGTTGCGTCCATTAACTTTTTCAAATGATGTTCCTTAAAGTTACATACACCAATCGCTTTAACTTTACCTTCTTCATATAACTTTTCCATCGCTTTATAAGATTCAATAAATAAGCCATCCTTTTCACAAGGCCAGTGAATTAAGAATAAATCAATGTAATCTAAACCCAAGTTCTCTAGTGAGCGATTAAAGTATTCAATGGTACTGTCATAACCTTGATAATCATTCCATAACTTTGAAGTGATAAATAATTCGTCGCGATTCATCTCAGAATTGTTTAAAGCTTTACCTAAAGCCACTTCATTTCCATAGAAATATGCTGTGTCGAATGCACGATAACCAGCGTCTAATGCAGTTTTTACTACATTGTCCATTTCTTCATCAGTGATCTTGTATACACCTAATCCGATCGAGGGCATTGGGTACCCATTATTTAAGACTTGCGTATCATTAACCATTCTATGTATCTCTCCTTTATTTATACATCTTCATTTAAATACTTACCGATGCAGATTCATCTTGAAAATGAAAACCTTTCTCTAAATAAGTATGATTCATCCTTAACTATAGTTCTGTACGTCTCAATAAGCATAACCTATGGCCTATTTACCACACAAATAAAGTGTTTATTTGCACATTTTCATCACTTAAATATTGAAAAAGCTCTAAGACGATTTCTATATAAGAACTCACCTTAGAGCCAAGCTGACTAAAAGCTAATAATTATTTAAGTTTAATTCTCAACCTATTAAGGCTTTACTTTTATGATTCAGAATGATCATCATCAGATTCTTCATCCATCGTTGGTCTTGATTGGTTAAATTCATATTTTAAATTAATCCATATAATTTGATGATTATCGACTTCAGTAATAATCCAACGATCAAATTCTGTATCTACGTAATCATCTTTTTGTAAGTTGGTATTACGTGATTGAAGCCAACCGCCAATCGTATCAATATCTTCGGAATCTTCAAATTCAATACCAAATTGTTCGTTCAAGTCGTCTAGTAGTACACGACCGTTAATTTGATAGGTAGAATCATCAAGTTTAACGATATCATTGACCTCATCATCATCAAACTCATCTCGAATTTCACCAACAATCTCTTCTAAGATATCTTCCATTGTTAAGATACCTGCCGTACCACCATATTCGTCAATGATTAGACTCATATGGACATGTTCTCTTTGCATACGAATAAGCGCATCACTTATACGTGTTGTTTCAGAAATCATTGGTAATTCATGAATGTAATTTGCAATTTTGATAGGCTTTCCTGAAGCATATTCTGTTAAAAATTCCTTAACATTAATAAATCCTTTGACATGGTCTTTATCCCCATCCTCTGTAATTGGATAGCGGGTAAATTGATGTTCTTTAATTGTTTCAAGTAATTCATCCACGTTAAATGGTTCATTAAGGGTGATCATTTGAGTACGTGGCACCATGATATCTTTGGCATGACGTTCATCAAATGAAAAGATATTCTGCATATATGCAAGCTCTGTCTGATTGATTTCTCCGCCGTTATAACTATTATTTATAATAATTTTAATTTCTTCTTCTGACATCGCATCGGTTTGCGCATCAGGATCAAAACCAAACATTCTAACAATTACACGTGCTGAACCATTCATTAACCAAATTAACGGTTTCATAATATTACCAAAGTAATAAAGTGGTCTTGAATAAAGTAATGCGAGTTGTTCAGTGTGTTGAATCGCAAATGATTTAGGTGCTAATTCACCTAATACCACGTGTAAATAAGTCACTACAATAAATGAGATAACAAACGAAATTGTCGTTGTTAACGCATCAGGTAAATGTAATAAATCGAATAGAGGATGCAATAACTTTTCAAATGTAGGCTCCCCTAACCAACCTAAACCTAATGAAGTCACCGTAATACCTAACTGGCATGCCGATAAATAATAGTCTAGATTAGCGATCATTTTTTTTACTATTTTAGCGCTTCTATTTCCTTCTTCAACTAATTGTTCAATTCGTGTCGTTCTCACTTTAACAAGTGCGAATTCTGATCCAACGAATACCGTTGTTAATGCAATCAAAAGAAAAAATGTGATTAAACTAATTATGGTCGAAGTTTCCAATTAATTCCCTATTTCTAGGGATTCACCTCCATATTATATGTGCCACCCATGGGTAACACGTATTGAAATCATCTTTTATACTCAAGCGACGACTACATGTTAAGACCTTCCCATTGTGACACCCCCGAAAAAAATGTAATTTCTTCTATTTTATCATATTTCGTTTCTAGAATGTTAAATATAAACCTAATGCTACATTATAATGGAAACAATTACCCCATTCAATAAAACACTTTATTTATCAAAATGATGGCACTCACCATTTTTAATTGTATTGATGACATTGCAATCATCATCTAATATCACAATATCTGCATCTTTACCCACTTTTATACTTCCTTTAACATCATCGATACCTAAAGCAATTGCCTGATTTAAACTTGTTACTCTCCATAAGTTCTCTAGTTTATCATCAGTATATGTCATTAAATTTTGAAGGCCTTCGTTCATTTTCAAGATACTACCAGCTAGTGCGCCACTAGCAAGACGTGCTTCTTTACCTTTAACGATGACATTTTGACCACCTAAATCATACTCTCCTTCAGGCATTCCTTTAGCTCTCATCGCATCTGTAATTAGATAACAATGTTCATTGCCTTTAAGTTTATATGCGAGCGCTATAGACGCAGGATGTGAGTGCACACCGTCTACAATCATTTCAGTATTTAAACCTTTGTTTAACCAAGCAGCACCAAACACGCCTGGTTCACGATGTGCAAATCCTGTTGCTGCATTATATAAATGTGTGATATGTTTCGCGCCGTGTTTAACAGCTTCATTTGCCTCATCAAATGTTGCTACAGTATGACCTATTGAAAAAATAATATCATCTTTCATAGCATTCAACGTTTCTTTAGCATTGTCTACCTCAGGTGCAAATGTGATAATTTTGATTAAACCATTAGCCACATTTTGAAAGGCATGAATTTGTTCAACTGAAGGTCTTTGTACATATTTTGGATGTTGTGCGCCTACTTTATGTTCAGAAATAAATGGACCTTCGAGATGAATTCCTACGATTTCAGCAGCAGAATGTTCATCTTGTTTCGTTTGATATGCGACAATATTTTTTAGTGCACGATTAATATTGTCAGTCGACTGTGTCATCGTCGTTGCCAAGAAAGACGTTGTCCCTTCTGATAATAAAGATTCTGCCAAATGTTGTAATCCTTCATAAGACGCATCCATTGCATCCTCTCCATATCCGCCATGAATATGGATATCTATAAATCCAGGCATAATATGTCGACCCTCCGCATCAATACGTTGAATTGATTCTTGAGAGGCCACTCCTTGAAAATGCCCTTCACCTACGTCTGCGATTTTTCCGTCTTTAATATGAACGAATCCTTTGTCGATCACTTGATTTTCTGTGTATACTTTTCCGTTCGTAATTACATATTCTGACATGATTGAAACCTTCTTTTCTTTGTATTATCTAATGATTCTTCAGCTATTTTATTATAGCTTTCTTTACGCGCTATATCATTTATTTCTATTTGAATCTACTCAACTTTTTCTGAAGATTAACATTGTTATCGAGTTTCATAAAGTTCCATTTAATATAAAAAAGCTCCTGCCAACTACATTAATTTTGGCAAGAGCTTGTCGTAATTCTATTATTCATCCATTGCTTCAGAAGCTTGAATTTCATTTTCAGTTACTTTAGGTTTTAAGAAACCATATAATAATGCTGAAATCAATGTACCTACAACTAATGCAAGCAATGTTTGTAGAAAATGACTAAAGTCTGTCGCAAGTATAACAATGATACCGCCATGTGGCGCATTAATTCTTGAACCTAAACTTAGGGCGAGTGCACCAGCAACACCTGAACCAACCATCATTGATGGAATTACACGTAATGGGTCGGCTGCTGCAAATGGGATAGCACCTTCAGTAATGAATGATAATCCCATCACATAGTTTGGAACAATTGAACCTTTTTGTTCTTTCGTAAATTTCTTTCTAAAGATTAACATAGCTGTCGCAATCGCTAATGGTGGAATCATACCACCAATCATAGCTGCTGTTATTGGTGCAGCATTTCCTTCAGTTAATGCCGCTGTTGCGAAGACATATGCTGCTTTGTTAAATGGTCCCCCCATATCGATAGCCATCATTGCACCAATCACTAAACCTAGTAACATGATATTTGAGCCAGATAAGCTATTTAAACCATGAAGTAATAAATGATTGAGCCATGATGCGGGTGGATTGAATATATATACCATTAGTAAACCAGTGATTGTTACTGAAAGTACTGGATAGATTAATGTTGGTTTTAAACCTTCAACTGCTTGAGGTAATTTACGCGTAATATATTTAATTCCTTGTGTTAAGTAACCTGCTAGGAAACCAGCAATAATACCACCAATAAATCCTGATCCGCCAGAAATAGCTAGCATACCACCAACTAAACCTGCAGCAAAACCTGGTTTATCTGAAATACTACGAGAGATGAAACCTGCTAATACTGGGATAATCAATGCGAAGGCACTATTTTTACCAATATTCCATAATTGTTCAGCAAACGCATTATGTTCTGAACTTTTAGGATCGAAAGAGTTTGCTCCGAATAAGAACACAATTGCCATTAAAATACCACCAGCGATAACAAGTGGTAACATATTTGAAACACCATTCATTAAGTGTTTGTAAAATGCTTTACCAGGGCTCAGTTTTTCTTCGTTTTCATCTTTATTGTCTCTAGCACTATCGCCACGAGCAACAAATGGTTTACGGTTTGTGTCTAATGCTGTGTTAATTAATTCTTCTGGACGTTTAATTCCGTCCGCAACTGGAACTTCTACCACATTTTTTCCATTGAAACGATCTGTCTCAACATGAACATCAGCTGCTACGATAATTCCTGTAGCACGTTCAATGTCTTGCTCTGTTAAGTGATTTTTAACACCACTTGAACCGTTAGTTTCTACTTTTATTTTGACACCCATTTTTTCGGCTTGTTTTTTCAAAGCATCGCGTGCCATATACGTATGTGCAATACCTGTTGGACAAGCCGTTACAGCTAATACATATGGCTCATCGCTTTGACCTGACTCTGTACTTCCAGCAGTAGCTCCTCCTGCATTTGATTCATTCTCTTGCGCCTCTGCTTCTTCCTCTTTTGTTGCTTCATCATCCGCTTCATCAATAATTTGCAATACTTTTTCAGGTGATTCAGCATGTATTAATCTTTCGCGAACATTTTCATCCATTAAAATGCCTGAAAGTTTAGCTAGTGCATCTAAATGTGTTTGAGCGCCACCTTCTGGTGCAGCAATCATAAAGAATAAGTGTGCGGGTTGCATATCTAAACTTTGGTAATCCACGCCTTCTTTAGACTTCCCAAAGGCAATTGCTGGTGATTTAACCGCTGCTACCTTGGCATGAGGAATAGCAATCCCTTCCCCAATACCTGTTGTACTTTGTGATTCACGATTGTGAATTGCTTCTTTGAATGACGCTACATCACTTAGTTTTCCTGCTTTATCTAATTGATTTACAAGCTCATCGATGACACCATTTTTATCTGAGGCAGATAAATCCATTGCGATTGTGTCTTTTGTTAATAGTTCTGTGATTCTCATTTATTTCACTCCCCATCAAGTACAGAAATTGTAACTTGAGATTTAATTTTTTCTATAGCATCCCTCGTTGCTAAATCTTCATCAAATGCAGTAGCTGTTCCTGAAGCGACTGCTTGTTTGAAAGCGTCTTGGATAGATAAACCTGAGGCTAAGCCAGCAACCATCCCTGCAACTGTACTATCGCCAGAACCAACAGTATTGACTACTTGCCCTTGAGGGTTCACGGCTTTAATACTTTGCTTTTTATCTACATAAATTGCACCATCGCCACCTAACGAGATAATGACGGATTGAGCACCCATTTTAAGAATTTCCTTACCATATTTAACAACGTCTTCATCACTCGTTACCGTTGTATTAAACATCACTTCGAGTTCATCTTTATTTGGTTTAATGAAAAATGGTTGATAAGGTAATACTGTTTCGACTAAATCCTTTTCCGCATCTACAACAAGTTTAGCGCCAGTATCTTTAGTAATTTCAGCTATTTGAGCATATGCATCACTTGGAATACTATTGGGTACGCTACCCGCTACAATGACTGTATCGTCACTTGTTGTATTTCTAATCTTTGTTAGAAGCGCTTGAAATTGTTCATCAGTGACTTTAGGTCCTGGTGCATTGATTTCGGTCTCTTGACCTGATTTAAGTTTCACATTAATACGCGTATCTTCATCTACTTGAATAAAATCTGTTTGGATTTGACTATCTTCTAATGTTTTAGAAATAAATTCTCCTGGAAATCCTCCAGCAAAACCTAATGCAGTAGAATCAACATCTAAAGTTTTAAGTACTCTTGAGACATTGATACCCTTACCTCCTGCAAATTTATATGTTGCGGTTGCTCTATTTAATCCTTTTAAATTAAACCCATCCGTAAACATGATGTAATCGATGGAAGGATTAAATGTTACTGTATAAATCATGACTTACCTCCTACAAAGTGATATTCACTTAGATATTCCTCTGTCACTTTATTTTTAAATGCCTTATGAGATGTAATGATTTTAATCCCTTCTGACTTAGGTACTCTTGCAAAGTACACTTGGTTAAATTTCGTTTGATCTACTAATATGTACTTATCATTTGAAAGTTTCATTGCCGTTTCTTTAATTAACGCTTCTTGTTCATCCGGAGTGGTAAATCCGTATTTCAAATCAATACCATTCATTCCGATAAATGCGCGATCAAAACAATATCTTCTTAACGTTTCCAATGCATTTGCACCAACTGTTGCCATGGTCGTTTCTTTCACTTGTCCGCCTATCATTAGTGTTTTTATCCCATATTTCAAAAGTTGCTCAACATGCGTCATACCATTTGTTACAACGATGATATCTTTGGCATCTAAATATTGAATCATTTCAAAAGTTGAAGACCCTGCATCTAAAAAGATACATTCATTATCTTGTATCTCTTGCGCAGCACGTTTACCTATTTCTTGCTTTTCACGTAAATTCTGAGTCAATTTTTCAGATAAGCCAGGTTCTACTACTCGATTTTGATTGAGCGTTGCACCACCATGAACACGTTGTAATTTCCCAATCTTTTGTAGTTTAGATAAATCTCTTCTAATCGTTGAGGCACTACAATCCGTGCGATCAATTAATTCTTGGAGTGTTAAAAAGTCTTTTTTAGCTAATTCTTGTAATATCAAATCATGACGTTTTTCTGAAATCATCTTGTCACCCCATCTCAATCATTATTATAATGAGTACGCTTACATTTTTCAATCATAAATTTCCAAAAACAATCAAAAACATTCATTTTGTGAAAAAATAAAAAACACCCTTTTTATGAGGTGTTTTTATTTCTGACTGTAATATCAAGGTTTAAACCATTTAAATGGTTGTGATTCATACTTTCAAAATCAATCACAATATTATATTTTACAAGTTAATCGTGTGTAATATGTGCAACTTGTGCTTCTGTCATTTTAATTAAATCTTCGACTTTAATGATAATCTGCATACCACGTTGACCACCACTCACATAAATTTTATCCAAATTTTGAGCAGAACGATCAATAGTGGTCTTGAATAAATGTTTCATCCCAATTGGCGAACATCCGCCTCTTACGTATCCAGTAACTTGTTTTAATTGATCTAGTGGCATTAAATTAAGCTTTTTCTCGTTAACTACGTGCGCGGCCTGTTTCATATCTAATGATGCATTGTCTGGAATAACAAAGACAAAGTGTTCATGATTCGCATTTTCTAATACAAGCGTTTTATAAACTTCTTCAACATTTGCCCCTACCATTTTGGCAATTTGCTCACCGTGTTGATGTTTCTCGGTTACTTCATAAGTGTTAGTTTCGTAATCAATTTTTGCACGATCTAGCATACGCATCGCATTGGTCTTTTTCGTTTTAGCCATCTTTTTCACCTTCAATATTATAACTTCATTCGATAACTATTTTATCATGTAATGGAAGAATCATTTAACCAATCATACAGTCATTACAACTATGCATTGGACATTCACATAATAAAAATCACTCTTCCTGTTGAATTTGAAAGAGTGATTGTTAATGTGTGTACAATTTTTTAGTATTCACGTGACCATTTTTATCGACAGTAATATCTGTTTCATGTTTACCATGCATATCTGTAAAAGCATATTCTGAAGTTGGTGATTGACTGTGCATATGGTCAATTTCGTAATTCGTGTTCAAATGATTGTTTGCATAATTCAAAGCAATAACATTACACTCTTGTGGTGTGAAATCATAAGAAGTTTGACCGTTATCAACTTTTTTATTGTAGTTTTTATTATTGATTTGCTTACTATTGTCGTTTTCGCCTTTTTCTGATGCTTTTGCAGTATAGTTTGAATGTAAATTAAATGTATCTTCGATGTAAGAAACTTTATTTGCTTTTGAAAATGTACATATCGTTTGGTGTACTTTTGCTAAAGCATTTTGATTTGTAGCTAGGAAGATTAATCCTACTAAACAAATAGATAGTATAACTGCTACAATACTTAATAATAAATTTTTCAAATTCATCTCCTTACCCACATTTCTCTTGAGATTTTCATCTATCTTAACATAATAATTTTCATAAAAAGATATGTAGGTTGCAATTTAAATAGATTGTAATATTTGTAACATGAATTTTACTGAAGTTGTTATTTTTGTTACATAAAAGACGCATTAAGCATGCTTAATCAAATTTAATTTTTCGGTTTTTGACTATAAAATATGTAGAAATCATTATAAATGTTCCTCAATCGCAAACGTATTAAAAAATCCCAAAGAAAACTTAAATCTTGTTTCTTTGAGATTAAAATACTTCATTATTATGATTGCTGTGTTTTCTTACGCTTTGATCTTAGGCCCTTTTCAATAAAGATAATTACAATTCCACATAAAGACACTGCAATGGCCATGTAAATCGGAAATTCTAAGTTAATATCGAATAATGCACCTGCTACAAGCGGCCCGACGAAATTCCCCATACTCGTGAATGTCGAGTTAAGTCCACCTGCAAAACCTTGTCGATCTCCTGCTATATTAGAGAAATAATTGGTTAGTGCAGGACGTATCATATCGAATCCAATAAACACAATAAAACTGATAACCATAATCGTCCAGTAACCATTAGCAACAACGAGCATAACAAGAACAATTGCTGAATATAATAATGACCAGGCAATGAAGTTAAGCTCTGATAAATACTTCATAAATTTATCAAAGAAGAATACTTGGAATAATGCGCCAAATATTCCACCGCCTGTAATCGCAATAGAAATGTCTTGAGGCGTATAGTTAGCTTTATCTGATGTATATAAAGAGAACAATGTTTCAAATGCTGATAAACCAAAGGCTAATACTAACGTTAAAATGACAGGCGTGATAAAGACTTTCCAATTGATTTTAGTGAGTAATTCAGGTTGATATTGATGGAAACCATCTGTCGTTTCTTTTTTAGGATTATGAATTAAAACAAGAGACATGATAAACGCGATGGCACCTAAAGTTCCGGCAAAATAGAACGGAAGTCTATGAGAAAATTCAGCTAAGAAACCGCCAAATCCAGGACCTAAAATAAATCCTGAATTAATAATTGCAGACATATAGCCAAAATTCTTCGCTTTATCTGCACCTGGAGAGATGTCAGCAATCATTCCTGTGACACCAGGCATTACCATTCCTGCACTAAATCCCCCTAGTACACGAGAGATGATTAATATTGTAAATGTTTGTCCTGCAGCAAACATAAATTCAGATATTGAGAATAAAACGAGTCCAATACAAATAATGAGTTTCTTTCCTAATTTATCTGCCAATGTTCCGCCGAATGGTGAAATAATCATTTGAGACAAAGCAAATGCAGCAACTAGTAAACCTAAATCACTACCTTTTAATCCTAAATCTTTTAAATAAACGGGTAACACTGGAATCACAAGACCTATTCCTAAAAATATAAGGAAAATATTGAAGTAGAGTGTAAATAATTGTTTTTTCATAAAGTGACCTCCTCTCTATATAAATTTTCTGAAGATATTTCATATTAAATCTTAGTTTTAGCTAATTCTTTATATTTTTAAATAGTTAAATAAACGTAGTTTCATTACTTAAGTAACTAAAAGTTTCTACATTGTATACTATTTCAATATCATATTACAATAGCTCATCATTAAAATTTAAGCATTTCACCTTTTTTCACTGTATACTTTTACTTATAAAAGTTATCAAACAAAGGGGGTTATGTTATGAAATATCAAACTGAAGGCAACACAATTGTACTTGTATTAGAAAAAGGGGAAGACATTATAGACTCAGTCACAAAAATCGCACAACAATATAATGGTAAATTCGGTTCAGTAAGTGGCATTGGTGCATGTGATGCTGTAACTTTAAATTTCTATAACTTAAATACACAAGAATATGAAGCGAAAGACATTAAAGAACCATTAGAATTAATAAGCTTACTAGGCAATATCTCACACATTGATGATAAACCATTTGCACATTTACACGCTACATTTGGAACTCAACAATATGAAACCCTCAGCGGTCATCTGACTAAAGCAATTGTTTCTGCTACTGCTGAAATTATCATTACAATGACTTCACTCGATATCAATCGCATCCATAACAAAGAGATAGGTTTAAATTTATTAGACCCTTCATAACTATTTTCTTAACCTTTCATTTAATAATGATAGACTGTAAATCATTCGATACTCATATTATTTGATATGCCTTAGGTTAAAAGTTATCATTAAAATCCGACTATCAAATTTTTTAAAACTTTAGGAAAGTAGTGCATGACAGTGCAACCACGTTATATTGCAAGGATATACTTTATTATTTTATTTACCATCTCGTTAGCAGAAACGAGAGTCTTCAACTTTATGACGCTTAATTTATTTTTAGCATATATTCCTTTTGAATTATGTTTACTTTTAAAGCTCTTTAAACCTAAAAAAGCATTCGAGTGGCCGTTATTTATTATTTTCGGACTTGTATTCTTACTATTAGTACCTAATACCTTTTATATGATTACTGATTTAATACATTTAAACCAATTTCAATTTAACTTTCTAGTGGGATTGAATCTTACTGAATGGATATTCTTCACATATCTTATGCTAGGTGTCTTTTTAGCAATGTATGTCATGATTCTCATATTTATGGAGATAGAACATTTTACATCTCATGTATGGTTGAACCGCACACTAATTGTTGTACTTATGTTCTTAAATGGATTAGGTATTTATATAGGCCGATTTTTAAGACTTCATACGGTTTATTTAATTAATGAACCACTAAAAATCGTGACAGAAGTACTCTCAGTATTTAGTTTAAAAACTTTCATGTTTGTACTTTTAATGGTCTTGATGCAAGCTGTACTGGCCTTAATTGTTAAAGGGGTGAGATTACAAAAATGATTTTCAATATTACGCTTTTAATCATTATTCTCATCGTTCTACAGCTTATCGTCGGGCATTTTTGGCATGATATAGGTTTTAGTTATACTCAAAGCATCTTATTAATGTGCTTGCCTTTAGGTATCGGTTTATTTCTTATGCAAGTCTTTTATTACGAAAGACGTTATCCGAACTGGGAAGTGCCACTTAACATTAAATTAAGACTTAAATATATGTATATTCTTACTTTATTGGAGTACGTAGCAGTATATATTTGTCTTTTCATATTAAAATAATTTAAAAGCATAGCAATCAAAATATAAATTATGCCCTTCCATTATCGATCACTATAATGGAGGGGCATAATTTTCTTTATTCTAACGCCTTAAATTCTGACATCACGTGTGTTCTGCTTTCACTGTGATTGACGATTTGTTTTGGATAATCCTTACCTAGTTCTATCCCTTGTTCTTTGATTTGTCGTTCGTATTTATGTGTATCATGTAAATATTTTGCATCGATATCATTCAATGTTTGTACGAACTTTTTAATATATAAAGCATCCTTATCAAAGCGTTCACTTTGTCTCACTGGATTAAACATTCTAAAATAAGGCACCGCATCTGTGCCAGTTGAAGCCGACCATTGCCAACCGTGCACATTTGAAGCAGAATCATAATCAATGAGTTTTTGTCTAAAGTACTCCTCACCCCATGTCCAATCGATAAATAAATCTTTAGTGAGAAATTGAGAAACGACCATTCTCATACGATTATGCATATAACCTGTCGTATTAAGTTCTCCCATAGCCGCATCAATAATAGGAAATCCTGTTTTCCCTTCTTTCCATAAATTGAAATTTTCTTTATTATATGACCACTGCAAATCACGATATTTGTCTTTAAATGATTGATGCGCTGTTTCAGGGTAATACGTCATTAATACATAATAAAATTCTCTAAAAATTAACTCACGAATAAAAGATTCGTAATTCTGTTCATCCTTGTCATAATTCTCA
Organism: Staphylococcus sp. HMSC036D05; assembly: GCF_001836225.1. NCBI lineage: Bacteria > Bacillati > Bacillota > Bacilli > Caryophanales > Staphylococcaceae > Staphylococcus > Staphylococcus sp. HMSC036D05. Next base: position 1,086,643 of record NZ_KV827781.1, read on the forward strand.
AGCAAATCGTTGAATATTTGAATAATATCCAAAACGCCGTAAGCTAAATAAATACTTAACTGACTTGTGAGCACTTCAGGCAAATATTCTCGATTAGTATTATAGTTTTCAATATCTTTATCTAAAAAGTCAGACCATCGATACTGAGCATCTGCCTCACTTATACCGTATTGACTATAGTCACCTTTTACCTTTTGTTGTGATTTGACACCCATTTTTGCGATATCTTTAATATTATAGTTAAATACTGATCTTTTCATTAAATAAGGACGCCATTTTTTATAAAAACTTGTGAATACTTTATATGGTTCTCCTTTATTATTGCGTGTTTTACTCGGTTTAAAATAATGATTCGCTCTAACCGTAACCACAGATATGCCTTCATTTTTAAAGGACGCACTTTGATGTAAAATATCATACTTTTCTTCATGGTAACTCATAATATCTCCTGCCAAGACAACCTCGGATATCCCTTTATCTTTGAAAAAATGAGTGAGTTCATCATAATCTACAAGAAACGGTTGAATATCGTAGTCATGCAAAGTATCCACAAACTTTTGCAATGTACCATAATAATAATTTGCCTTCATTTCCGCTTCTTTATCAAATTTTTCTTGAGGAATGATGAAATAGCATTGATCTATATCTTCCTTATTTTGAGAGATGTACTCAAACAATGGGTTATTTTCAAGTCTAAACACTCTATTTAAAATGACACCTACTGTCATCGTTGCTACCACCTAACATTAAGATCTTTTTATCTTTATACCCTAAAATGAAGTCTCCAATACTACACAATTTTCCTATGAAATAGACAACAAATAGGAGCGGAAATACACTTTAACAAAATTAATTTCGTTGTCCTGCCCCCAACGCGCATGTCTACAGAATTTCTAAAAAAAGAACTTTACTATGTTGGAATCCTTACGACAAAGATGGCTAGTAATGATAGGACCTTTATTTAAGCGCATTTTCAATTCAGGCCTCTACTGCCAATATGTTAAAGGAGGCTGAGATCATCAATGATGTCACAACCTCCTATTCAAAACATAAGATAGTATGCAAATCTTTCTAAACTAGTCCTAACCATTTCCAATAGGTTAAACTAAATATAATGACTAGAATGTAACCGACTATGGTTAATGGAATACCAGCTTTTAAGAAATCTTTTACAGTAAATGTACCTGTTCCGTATGCGAGCATATTTTGAGGCGCACTTACAGGTAATAAGAATCCGAAACTAATTACAAATTGTTGAATTAATACAAATCCTATCGCATGATCTCCTAAATGCAATGTTGATGTTAATGAAATAAATACTGGAATAAGTGCGGAAGATAAACTTGTGGCACTTGCGAATCCCAAATGAATTAATATATTAAATAGCGTAATTAACGCAATCGTTGCAATAATAGGGAGACCTTTCAGCCCCATTAAACCGAAAGTTTGGTCACTTAACCATTGGGCTGCTCCTGTTTTTAATAGTACATTACCAAGTGAAATTCCAACACCAAAGACGATAATTGTTCCCCAAGGGATTTTCTTTTCTACACCTTTCCAAGTAATTACACCGACTTTTGGCATTAACATAACGCCTAGCGCAATTAATGTGATCGAGGCAGAATCAATTGGATGAAGTACTTTTTCAGTAGACCAAAAGAGTAACAACAAAATTGAGATGACTATCAAACGCCACTCTCTTGCTCTAACGGGACCTAAGTCTTTCAATTCTTTTTTAATTAATTCCTTCCCACCTTCTATAGCATCTCTTTCAGGTGGCATCACTTTAATCATGATGAAGTATAAAGCAATTGACATTAATATTGACCATGGCGCTGCGTATAAGAACCACTCTCCCCATGATACATCATGGCCTAAATTCTGATTAATGAAATTGATAGCTACAATATTTTGAGCGGCAGCTGTTTTAATACCGATATTCCAAATTGAAACAGCTTGAACTGAGGTAATAATGAGCAAGGATGCTAACTTACTCTCTTTACTCATATTAAACGCTGCAATCATACCAAGTAGTATAGGTACAACTGCGCCAGCACGTGCCGTTGCTGAGGGTACAAAGAAAGCTAAAACGATAGATACTAAAATAGCTCCGATAACTATATTTCTCGTTTTATTTCCAACTATAGAGAGTACGAGTAGTGCTAATCGCTTATGTAAATTGGTCTCTTGCATTGCTGTTGCAAGGAATAATGCAGCTGCGACTAATGCCACTGCAGAAGTTGAAAAACCACTAAATGCATGTGAAAGAGCGTTATTAGTACCTAGCAACTCACTACCTTTTAATATTGCATCGCCACTTTTAGGGTTGCCTAGCTTTTCACTTAAATTCTGAACTGGACTTAAACCTAATAATAAAATAATCAATCCAAGAATAAGTACAGCTGAAACAGGATAAGAAACTGCTTCAGTCACCCACATAATAACTGCAAATGCTAAGATAGCGAGTGCTGCTTTCGCCATAATAGGTAATCCTGCAGGCGTTGGTAATAATAAAATGCCTATTAATAAAGCAAAACTGATGATAATCCATAATGGCTTGTATGCCTTTTTACTTTGTGAATGTTGACTTTGCGTTTGAGCTTCATGATTCCCTTTAGTCATCACTATCATCTCCTTGACCTAAATTTACACTTAAATTATATCAAGAAAGCGCTTTAAAATGGCGATTTCGTAAGAAAGTACATATAATCATCAAATATTTTCACAATTAAAATATTTGAATACTTAAATAATATGAATGAATTTAAAAACCTACTCTATAGTTTTTGACAACTATAAAGTAGGTTATATCAGTAAATTATTATTTAATTATTTTTCAAAGCATTTTTAACATTTTCAACTGATTGAGCGGAGTGTTGCAATTGTTCTTGCTCTTTATCATTCAGATTTACTTCAACGATTTTCTCAATACCATGATTACCAAGAATTGTTGGCACACCTAAACAAATATCTGAGAATCCATATTCACCATCTAAATAAGCAATACTAGGTAGTAAACGTTTTTGATCTTTTAAAATAGCTTCTATCATTTCATATATTGCAGTCGCAGGTGCGTAATATGCTGAACCTTTTCCTAATAATTCAACGATTTCAGCGCCACCTTTTCTCGTACGTTCAACAATACGTTCTAAGATTTCCTTAGAAATAAGATCTTTTACTGGTACACCATTTACTTGAGTTGATTCAACAAGTGGAACCATCGTGTCTCCATGTCCACCAAGCACAAGTCCATTAATATCTTTCACAGATACTTGCAATTCTTCTGCTATAAAACTTTGATAGCGTGCGGTATCGAGAACACCTGATTGGCCTATCACACGTTCTTTAGGAAAACCTGAAGCTTTCAGCGCGGTATACGTCATCGCATCAACTGGATTTGTTAATACTATAATCGTCGCTTGCGGGGCATATTTAGCAATGTTACGGGAAGTTTGATGCACAATTTCTTCATTTGTTTGTACTAAATCATCTCTTGTCATTCCTGGCTTTCTAGGAATTCCAGCTGTCATCACAACAATATCTGAATCTTGGATATCTTCAATTTGAACAGACCCTTGAACCTGAGTATCAAATCCAAATATAGGGCCACTTTCTAAAATATCTAACGCTTTACCTTTAACGAACCCTTCTGATTGAGGACGGTCAATCATTACTATATCTGCTAATTCTTTTTGAGCTAAAATAAAAGCCAACGTTGATCCAGTGTTACCTGCGCCGATAATTGAAATCTTTCTTCTTGTACTCATTAACAATAGCCTCCTAAATAAAATTTATCTATCTAAAAATTAAAAAGCCTTGCTATTTCAATATAATTATAACATTGAAATAACAAAGCTTTTCAAATATCCTTATTCAGCTATAAATTCGATGCGACCAACTGACTAGCCAAATATATCGTGTCTTAGACCGAACACATATAATAATGTGAAGAAAGCTGCACCACTTAAGATCGTTAAAATAAGTGTTAAGATAAGCGTGCGCTTAAAATGTCTAATAAATGCTATAAAGAGCATACCTAAATTATATGCAAAAAATATACCAAATAACGCCATTGTAACTTTAATATCTGGATAAAATATATTAAATAATAGTACGACGATGGCAAATCCTAAATATGGAAAAGTAATCAAATTTCGTTCGAATTTGATTTGCTTTTCGCGTTTATCTTCATTGTTCATCTTTTGACTCTCCTTAATTATGAAAATTGTAACATATCAAGTTTATTTCTTAGTCTATTCACGTCTAGTTGCTCTCCTATGATAACTATCGTTAATGGCAACACCTTATCTATGACGCCATAATCGGGAAGCCCGTATGCATACTGGAATTCGTATGTAGCATTCGGATGATCTCGAAACTGAACGTAACCTTTCAAACGTAAGACCTCATCGGGCAAACGTAAAATAAATTGATAAAAAAGTTGACGATCGATTGGCCCACTAAACGTATATTGCATACTATTTATACCATGATGATGAGAATGTGTGTGTTGTGTAACAACTTCGTCACGAAATTGTGATAATTTGGAGACATCTACCTTTCCATAAGTCGTTAAGATATGCGGAACATTGGCATTGATGCGGTTAAGTGCCTCTTCTAAATGTTGTTGTTCTTCTTCAGAGATAAGATCTATTTTATTCACAATTAACACATTGCTCACTTCAAGTTGTTCTTCCATCAATCTTTTTGTAGATTCAGTATACTGCTCCCTATTTAAAAAGCGTTCAGCATCAACGACACCAATTACTTGTGGTTGGTGGACATATTGAACTATTCTAGGGTCTTGGCATGCCATAATAATTTCAATAGGATGCGCAATACCCGTTGCTTCAATGATGATATGATTTACATCTTTTTCATTGATGAGCACTTCTAATTGATTCACTAAATCTAACTTCAAATCACAACATACACAACCGTTTAATATAGAATACACTTCTACCATATTGGTTAAATGATTACCATCTACATCGAAAGAGCCAAATTCATTCATAATTACTGATATTTTCTCATCAATTTTTAATAATTCGCTCATATAATGTGTCAGTAAAGTAGTTTTTCCACTACCCAAAAAACCGCTAATGATAGAAATTGATATTTTTTCATCTTTATTATTTCTCATTTTATATTTCCTTTTCTATTACAAGCATTTTTGAAAATGATAACATAAATATTTAATTATCTTTTTACTTGATTTAATGTAAGATATCTTCTAAAATTTAAGCATACTTTAATTTTAGCATGGCATTGAATCAAAGTGTTGCGCGAATTAAATTTTGCACAACATAGACGGATTCCAATCCGAAAAAGAGAAAACACGGATAGAATGTCTGGAGGAGAACTTTAATGTCTGATCAACACAATTTAAAAGAGCAGCTATGCTTTAGTTTGTACAATGCTCAAAGACAAGTTAATCGCTACTACTCTAACAAAGTCTTTAAAAAGTACAATCTAACTTACCCACAATTTCTTGTATTAACAATATTATGGGATGAGTCACCTGTGAATGTCAAAAAGGTTGTTACAGAATTAGCACTTGATACAGGGACTGTATCGCCATTACTTAAACGAATGGAACAAGTTGATTTAATCAAACGCGAACGTTCAGAAGTGGATCAACGCGAAGTATTTATTCACTTAACTGACAAAAGCGAAATGATTAGACCTGAATTAAGTAGTGCATCGGAAAAAGTCGCAACAGCTTCTTCATTATCTAAAGAAGAAGTTCAAGAACTTAACCGTTTATTAGGCAAAGTGATCGATGCATTTACTGAAGCGAAAGAAAAATAGTAAGTTTCTGTCATGAAATTAAAGTTAAAGCTTAGAAATTGATATACATTTTAAAATGAAACATGAAAAACTCGTACCGCTTTTGGGTACGAGTTTTTTATCTCTAGTTCGTTAGCTATTCCCTTTCTTAGTAAACTCAATTTAATCTGTAACTGAATGGCTCGTCTTGTTATTTAATTTAAGCATTTGATGTAAATAGCTATTCTCGTTTAATAATCTTTCATATGATCCCATCTCTTTCATTTTTCCATCTAACATGACCACAATTTTGTCAAAGCGAGACAGTACATCTAAATCATGAGTTGCCACAATTAATGTTTCAGAAGCTTCTTCAATTAAATTCATTACTTTCTTAGTATTATCTATATCTAATGCTGTGGTCGGTTCATCTAATACCCAAATACGTGCATCATCTCTTAACAATAATCGGGCTAAACTTAATCGTTGTACCTCGCCCCCTGATAGATTCTCACCATTTAAACTCACATTTCTATCTAAATCTAGGTATCCTAGACCAACAGATTGAAGCACGCCTTCTAATTCAGCATCTTCTTTATCTGAAAATAAATTATCTCGCACTGTTCCGTCAAACATATGCTGAGACTGTAACATGCCGTTGGTATAACGATATTTTTCCTCATTATCAATATCTGTTACAACTTGACCATTCAATGTGACATGTCCTTGTTCAATTTGATAAAGTCCTAGCATCACTTGGAGTAAAGTACTTTTACCTGAACCGGAAGGACCTATGATTGCGACTTTTTCACCTTTCTTTATCGTTAGATTGATATCATGGAGTACTGGTGTTTGTTGATTCCAATATTTGAATGTGACATGTTCTACCTCAAATAGTTCAGTTTTCATTTTTTCACTTTCAAAATGAGCAGCATCACGAGATTCAGACACATCTATAACTTCATTAATTTCAGCAAGTGCTTGATCGGTATCAGCTTTGTAGTATGCAACATTACTCATTGGTACTGCTTGCTCAAATAAAGTGAGTACCATTAAAACAATACTAGTTAAATATACGACATCTAGATGACCTGCATGTACTTGTTGTGCACCGATGACTAAACTTAGAAAGATTGAAATCATGGATATTAAATTAAGCATATAATCATATAAAGATAAGAAACGTCGTTCTCTTGCTTGCAAGGCATCAAATTGCTCAAGGTGGTTGAGCACATCTGTTTTAAACGTATGGGTTTGTTTAAAACGTTTTAACTCCTCGTTTCCCTCTTTATAGTCATAAAAACGTTGAAGAAAATCACTTTGCTGTAGAGCGACTTGTTGTTTTAGTGTCCGTGCCCTTTTCGCACTCAACCATGGCACGATCCATAACGTTAATATCATACTTACAGCTATCAATAATGCATGCATCGGCGTAAAGAAAATAAATGTGATGATTGACACAATGGCAGTTAGACCGATAACTACGGGTGGATAATACACTCTTAAATAGATGTTTTGTAAGGCTTCAACTCGACTAATCATACGAGAAATTAAATCGCTTGAATTGAATTTACGATACACATCAGGAACTACAGGAATTAATTTTTCAAGAAATTGAACTCTAACATCTCTTAACATCGTAAAAGTTGTTTTGTGAGAAAGTAGTCTTTCAATGTAGCGTGTAATGGCTCTTAAGAACCCAAACATTTTGACTGAGACGACAAGCACCATTAAGGCATATAAGGGCGCCCCAAGTGCGCTTTGAGTTACCATGTACCCACTTAAGAAGAACATTGCCAATGCGACAAGGCCTCCGAGTACACCTACTAAAATCGCTAATATTAAATCTTTATCTATACGAAAATGAATATGTGGTTTCATCTCTAACGATTCACCTCACTTTGAGATACAGATATCGTTGCATCATCTTTGATGAGTTGACCATTTTCAAGATAAATACGTCGTTCAGCTTGATTAATCGTAGTGTCACGATGAGCAATAATAAGCATTGTGGTCTCTTTAAAATGGTCTTGAAGTACTGCTTGAATCGTACGTTCAGTTTCAATATCTAAACCTGTAGCTGGTTCATCGAATATGACTAATTCAGGTTTCATAAGTAGTAGACGGCTCAATTCAAGACGTCTCATCTGACCACCTGACAACATTTCCCCACCTTCACCGATTCGTGTATGAATACCGTCCTTAAGTGTAAGTACTTTGTCTTTAAGTCCTACTTCGTTTAATACTTGAATAATGTCTTCATCAGAAATCTCATAATCATACATTGCAATATTGTTTTTTATTGTATCTGTGAAAATATAGGGGTTCTGACTTAAAAAGCCAATCCGTGTTTCTTCCATATTAAATATCACTTCACCGTCAGAAGGTTTTACAGATTGACTTAAAATATGCGCTAGCGTTGTTTTACCGGCACCACTCGGTCCAACAATTGCAATTTTATCTCTCTGATAAATTGTTATATTAATGTTTCTTAAAGCGTATTGCTCACTGCCTGGATAACGATATGACACATTTTCAACCTTTATTTGTGGTTCCTGGTTGTTATTAATTTTGGGAATAAGAGATGGGGCTTTATCTTCAGCTTCTAAAAAGTCGAACACAACATCGCTTGAACCTTCACTTTGTTTACCCGTGTGAAAGGCTTGTCCTAAATCTTTTATCGCATTATAAAATTCTGGCGCAAGAATGATAGCAATGGCAGCTGTTACAAAGCTGATTGAATTAAATACCACGAGACTAAGTGCTACTTCAAGTGCTACCAAACCAATGCCTAACATACTGATAAATTCGAGCATTAAGCCTGATAAGAAGGCACTTTTTAAAATACGCATCGTTAAATCTCTAAATCGAGTACTATCTTCATATAAATGTGCTTTAGTTTGCTTTGTTCGATTTAATAATTTGAGCGTAATTAGCCCTTTAGCAGTATTCAAGAAGCGCTGACTAAATTGATTAAGATATGTCATTTGATCTTTCGATTCGTCTCTGGTTTTAAGTCCAAAAATGATATAGAACATGGGAATAAACGGCGCAGTAACCATCATGATTAATGCAGTTGGTAAATGAACAAAACACATCGCTATAATAATGGCAACTGGAATCATCATTGATTTAAACACTTGAGGTAAATAACTTTGAAAGAATGGTGCAATGCCATCAATACTTTCGGTTAATATGTTCATTTGTTCTCCTATGGCTCGAGGACTGTTTTTATTTATAACTTGTCGACGCAAATCAGTTTTCACTTTATAAGCCAAGTGGTCACCAATGCGTTGATTCAACATATTAAATGTTGCACGTGCAATTAGTACTACAATAATGACTATAAATAGATATATTAATGGTTGCTTATGATTGTAAAGTACAAGATTTAAAAAACGTGCAATTGAGATATTTTGTATGACAACTGTGATGGATAAAAAAATGCTCACGATACACATCAGAACTGGATATATTTTATATTTAAATACTAAATTTGTTAGTTTTTTCACAATAACTTCACCTACTTTCATTATAAAAGGTTTGTTGTAAATATAAATTAATACGCTCATTGATTTTTTGAAGATTTTATTTTAAATATCAAAATAAATTGTTTATAAGACTTTGGTCTAGTTTTATGGGATTAGGCTACCACTATTTTTCTTTAATGTGCTATGATGATATGGTAATTTTAGTGAATGAAAGACTATATAAAAGTTTGATGAAAGTGGGTCAATTATGTTTTTAATTGAATTGATAAAAGGCATCATCTTGGGTATCGTTGAGGGTCTGACAGAGTTTGCCCCTGTGTCATCTACCGGACACATGATACTTGTAGATGATATGTGGTTAAAGTCCACTAAATTTTTAGGTGAGCAGTCTGCCTTCACCTTTAAAGTGGTTATCCAATTAGGTTCTGTATTCGCAGCGGCATGGGTTTTCCGTGACCGTTTCTTAGAAATATTACATATCGGGCATCACAAACCTGATAATCAAGCATCTGTACAACGTCGTTCTCAACCTAAACGTTTAAATTTAATGCATGTATTGGTTGGTATGATTCCAGCCGGTATTCTAGGTTTCTTATTTGATGATTTAATTGAAAAATATTTATTCAGTGTACCTACTGTAATGATTGGTTTATTCCTAGGTGCAATTTACATGATATTAGCTGATAAATATTCTGAAAAGGTGCAACATCCTCAAACTGTAGATCAAATTAATTACTTCCAAGCATTTGTCATCGGTATTTCACAAGCCATTGCCATGTGGCCTGGTTTCAGTAGATCTGGTTCTACAATTTCTACTGGTGTATTTATGAAATTAAATCATAAAGCAGCATCTGATTTTACATTTATTATGTCTGTTCCAATTATGTTAGCAGCGAGTGGATTATCTTTATTAAAACATTATGAATACATTCACTTAGCACATATTCCATTCTATTTATTAGGATTCTTAGCAGCATTCATTGTTGGCTTAATTGCGATTAAGACATTCTTACATTTAATTAGTAAAGTCAAATTGATTCCATTTGCGATTTACCGAATCATCTTAGTTGTTATCATTGCAATTCTATACTTCGGTTTCGGCATCGGCAAAGGAATTTAATAAAGAAGTACTTGAAAATAACTTGTTATTTTCTTAGTACTTCTTATGCAATGGACACCAGTCCATTGTAATCCTTTATAGAAGTACCTTTGATATACACTTGCGAGTTAAATTCGAACTCGTAAGTGTTTTTTTATTTCATTTTCAAAATAAGCCTTATAGGTTAAATGTATATAACGACTGGTCACTCTCGTTTACTATCATGTATCATAGGGTATGAATAAGAATAGTAAAAATTAATGGAGGCAACGAGTATGGACAATAAGAAACTCATTAAGACTTTAATCAATGTACTACCTATCGTGATCGTACCGTTAGTCGTTGAACGTAAACGTATTAAAGAGCATCCCGACGTGCGTAAAGCTACTGATGCTACGTCTAAAGCAACATCAAAGGCAACATCTGCGATTTCAAATAAAGCTTCTGATGTAAAAGAATATGTTGGCGATAAAAAACAAGAATATGACAACAAACGTGAATTGAAGAAAATTGCGAAAGAAAATGATCCTGAATACATCGAGAAAAAAGGCGAAAAATTAGCCAAGAAAAATCGTAAAGAAGCTGACAAAATGGATAAAAAGCTTCAGAAAAATATTGAGAAACGACACAAAGAAGAAGACAAACAACGTGAAGAAAATCAAAAACAACGTATTAAAGATATGAAAAAATCTCAAAAGTATGAAGAAAAAGTCGGCTTAACTCCTGGTAAATTAGATGATAAAACTGAGAAAAAAGGCGAAAAATTAGAAAAAGATAATCGTAAAGATGTGAAGAAATTAGATAAAAAGCTTCAAAAGAATATTGAAAAACGTCACAAAAAAGAAGAAAAACAACGCGAAGAAGCTAAAAAAGCTAGAAAAAAAGAATTTAAAAAATATGATGATTACGTGGCTGACAGTGTCGTAAAACAGAATAAAGAATCTGATGATTCGAAGGCCTAAATTGCGATGACAAAAGTAATCGTAGATGGAGATGCTTGTCCTGTTGTTAATTCAGTGATTGAATTGACCGAAGGGACAGGCATTTTTGTTACGGTGTTGAGGAGTTTCAGCCACTTTTCACATCAAATCCAACCTGAACATGTTAAAACTGTGTATGTTGATGATGGACCTGATGCTGTCGATTATAAAATTGTACAAATAGCGACAAGTGAGGACATTGTCATTACTCAAGATTATGGTTTGGCAAGTTTACTTATAGACAAAGTACGTGTAGTCATGCATCATAAAGGAAGTATATATCGTTCAGATAATATTCAAAGTTTGTTAGACCAACGTTATCTTAACGCACAAATTAGAAAGCAAGGTGGCCGTCATAAAGGTCCTCCACCTTTCACAAGAGAAGATAGATTAAAATTTGAACAAGCATTTTCGAAAATTATTAAACAACTTTAGGAGGTAAAACATGATAAGAAGAATCGCAGTTTATTGTGGTGCAAGCAAAGGAAATGATCCATCATATGTTAAAGAGGCTTATGAATTAGGTAAATATATGGCTGAACAAGGTTATGAACTTGTCTTTGGTGCTGGATCAGTTGGTATTATGGGCGCTATTCAAGATGGCGTACTTGATCATGGCGGTAAGGCTATAGGTGTCATGCCTAAGATGTTAGATGAACGAGAAATTACCAGTCAAAAAGTGAGTGAACTCATTTTAGTAGATTCCATGCATGAACGTAAAAATAAGATGACAGAATTAGCAGATGCATTTGTGATGGCTCCAGGCGGTGCTGGTTCTTTAGAAGAGTTCTTTGAAATGTATAGTTGGGCACAAATTGGCATTCACCAAAAACCTATCGGAGTTTTCAATCTCAATGGTTTCTTTGAACCGTTACAAGCTTTAATTGAACATATGATTAAAGAAGGATTTATTGATAAAAAATATAAAAAATTAGCACCACTGTTTGATACTAAAGAAGCATTGATAGAAGGTTTACACAACTATAAACCTCTTGGTGTACGTACATACGATTAAATGAAACGCATCTATAAGCAATTGAACACGCTTATAGATGCGTTATTTATATAGATATGAGTAAATCGAAATATAAAGATTGCTTGAAACTTCTAATCTATCGAGAAGCCGTATTTTCTCAAATGAGTTCATGTATGTGAAGATTTTACACATGAAAAATACGGAGTATTGAGAGCGACACGCCTGCAGGAATAGCATGCGTCTTGAGACTACAGGCTCAAGCCATGCCCGCGGCAAGGGAGCTAAACAATACGAAGTATTAATATACCAGCCTTATCTCTATACGAGTTGGTTATATAGGCAGTAGATGTCTGAATTGAAAATGCGCTTATGCTAAGCTTTCTTCAACTCTAGTCATCCTTGCCGGGGCGATACTACGAATTCTTAAATTCTAGAATTCTGTAT
>NZ_KV827781.1:1099501-1134498 GCF_001836225.1 Staphylococcus sp. HMSC036D05
GTTACTAACCTTCACTTTGTGAAGGAAGTAACTCTTTATAATATCTGACGTGGCGTTTGAGTGGGTGGTATTTGCTGAGGTCAGGAAATTCAAAGTTATCTAAGAATGTCATACCAATTTTTTCCATTACCTTTCTAGAGGGTAAATTGGTTTCTGAGGTGAAACTATATAATTCAGTAATTCCTTTTTCCCTTGCATAATCCATTACAGCTTCAGCGCCTTCTGTGGCAATACCATTCCCCCAAACTTCAGGAATAAGTCTCCAACCAATCTCGTATAATGGTAGTTCTTTAAAAGGATATTTACTCTCTTTAGGAAGATAATTCACTCCAATGAATCCTATCCATTCACCTGTTTCTTTTAATTCGACAGCAAAAAGTCCAATTCCCTTTTCTTTTATAATCTCATCCATTTTCCTCATATCTAATTCAGAACGACGATAACTTAATAAACTTGGAAAGTATCTTCTCACTTGACGGTTCGCGTTCATTTGTTGAAAAGGTAATAAATCTTTTTCTTCCCAATCACGTAACTTTAAACGTTCAGTTTCAATGTAAGTTCCCATGTTAAACACTCCATTTTACCGAAAAAGCTTACTATATCCTTATTTTAATACAAAATTAACGCGTTATGAAGCTGTCCCCACTTTCATATCGCGCTAATTGAATAGTATTAATATTAGTCATTTATGCCTTTGAGATATAACTAATTAATTCCACGTGAACTGGAATTTCTTTTAATCGGTCACGTTGTTCTTTAGGTGCAGTAAACGTTGCATCGATAAAATCATTTTGATGATTTAAACGATAAGTAGCAACGAATGTGTCAGTATCCGATTCAAAGTTTGGTAGGTGCGCAATGACACGTTTAATTTCACTAGTTGAATCGACGATTGTACGTCCTGTAATGTTTTCTAATTCTCTCCCTAATTCAGGCAGTGTAAGATTTTTACCTTCTAAAATATTAAAATCTTGTTCATGCATCGTTAATCTCTCCTCTTAAAGATGTATAAAATCAGTCATCTTTTGAAATTTTGAATCCAAAACTATGTTAAATGTTTAATTTGATTATTCATTAGAGTAATTTATCAATTATAATACCCGCTTCAATGCACCATCAAACGTTGATTAAATGGCAAGTTATGAGTTAGACGTGCTCTTTGAATCTTTGTTTTTATTTGTTGACGCTTTGTCCTGTGTTTTTTTATCAACATTTTGATTCTGTTCACTGGACTGCTTAGCGTCCTTAGATGATGCTTTAGATTGATCTGACTTCGATGTTTCTGTTGATTGTTTTGAATCGTTAGAAGATGCCTCGTCTGAACCATTTTCCTTACTAGAATTTGATTTGCTCTCTTTAGATGATTTTTTTGAAGTATCTTCAGCAGGCAGTTCATCAATATCTTTCTGAAGACGATCTTGCTTATCTTTGAGTTTATCTTTTTGAGTTTGTAAGTCTTTCTTTTGTTTCTTTAAATCTTTATTCTCTTTCTCTAATTGATTAATGCTTTTTTCTAAAGAAGCTTTTTCGTTACTTTTACCGCATGCTGTTAACATTAAAGTTGAGGCTAAGAGTAAAGTTAACCATTTTTTCATGATAGACTCCTTTGTAAGTACTTATAAATACAATTTATTTTAACATGATTTTTTAATTTATTCATTTTTTCCCTTTAAATTTTTAGTCATTTTCAAATGCGTTGTATGATATCCTAAATGATTATTCAGTTGTATCATGGAATGATTATCAATATTCACTGTACTTTCAATCACTGTCGCACCTATAGAAATTGCCCATTCCTCAATCGTGTTTTTAAGATGTGTGGCGATGCTCTGTTTTCTATATTCGGGTTTAACATATAATACCTCAATTTGAACAACGCTCATTTGCGGTTCATAGTGTGCCCATATAAACCCCTCGAGAGTAGTATTTTGTTCACTGACAAAAATCGCGTCTTGAGAATATTTTAGACGGGCTTTAAGCATTTCATATCTTAGAGAGATAGACGTTGTGGTAACTTGATAATTGGATTCATTTTCAGAAATTAAATATTCATGTATTTTCGCAATTTCGTTCAACCATATTTCATCTTCTATGGTAATGACTTTCATCTTAAAAACACCTCAATCGTTAATGATATGATGAATACATTTATGATATTATTAGTCATAATAACATGTAAAACGTAGATGAGTTATCAATATATGATGTCTAACTGGTTTTATTTTCAGACAATAAAGGAGCACTTCAATTATCATGAAATCAACAGCACAATTAACAAAGGAGAATAATGTTAAATCTTTACGACTTAACAATACCGATCGTGAGATATTTGAAAACTACATGACGTATATCCGTGCCGATTTAAGCGTCAATCCTCATGACTCTGAGCTGATGTTAAATCGCATATTAAAGCATTTAATTCGTGCTGAAGATAAGGGAATGCTTGCGATGGAGTTCTTCGATCATGATCCTAAGGCACATGCTAAAAAAGAACTTAAGTCGCTACCTAACGAAACGATTAGGAATATTTTCAAATATATATACCATAATTTCATTTTCTTAATTGGGATATTTTGCTTTTTAAAGGGATTTATCGGCTTTTTTATTGGTGGCGATAGTAACTATTTATATCTCTATACTTTCCCAATTACTGTTATTGTAGGATTGTTTATTATTTTTCTTTTCATATGGATGAGCTTTCGAACCGTGCAATTACAATGTTTCAGTAATTCGTATTGGGTATGGTGGCTCACTTATGGCGTGATTGCACTACTTTTAGTCGCGCTATTTTATGTGTTTTTTATTCCACAATCATTTTTAGCTTTTGGACCATACATTAACGTTAGTAATTGGACTTTTATAATTATTGCTATTGTAATTACGCCAATTGCCTTCTATATTAACCATCATTTCTATAATAAAGACGCGAATACACGCGTATAAAAAAGACTTACTTTTGGTATGATCACCTCAATTGAGGCTACCGAAAGTAAGTCTTTTCATAATTAGAAAACGATTATTTAATTAAATAAAAACACATCGATAAAGAACCATATCACCATAATTACCATGATGATAGCTTGAGCAACAGTACTCGCTAAAAAAGCAACAACTGAACCTAAACTTACCTTTAAAGCGTTCTTTACATCAAAGCCATTCAATAGCTCGACGACAAATACTGCTACTAATGGCACTAAAATAATACCGAAAGGCGGAAATACAAAGCACCCTACTATGACACCTGCAAGTGCAGTATACTCACCTAACTTGCTCCCACCAAATCGAGCCACGAAATATTTATTCATCATGAAATCTGCAATAAGAATCAACACTGTGAAGATGATCATTGCTACGTAGAACACCCACGATAAATGACCATCATTAAAACCAAATTGATAAATTAAAAATCCTATCCACATCACAAGGATGGAAGGAATGATGGGTTTGACTAATCCTACAAATGCTAATATAAACATAAGGATAATAAGTATCCATAAAATGACAGACATAATGATCTACTCCATATTTTCTTCAGTTATTTTTTGATCTTTCGTAAAGAATATCAGTACCATTCCTACAAAAATTGAGCCAGCTGAAACAAAGAATACGTTTTCCAAACCAACCCAATGACTCATGGCACCACCCAATAAATTACCACATAATTGGCCTATAACCATAGCATTTGCAAATAATGTTGAGGCATAACCTGGGAAATCAGGTAATATATCTTGAAAGTAACTGATTCCTAGTCCAAGCAATATAGCCAAGAAAATTGCTAAACACACTTGTCCGGCTAACATCATATAGAAGTTTTTAAACACACCAATGCTAAAATAGAATGCACCACCAAAGATTGAGCCCATAATCAATAATGTACGTGTTGGAAGTTTAGCAGAAAGTATACCTAGTATCACCATAAAAGGAACTTCTAAACCGGCACATAAACTTGCTAAATAACCGACATAGCCTTCCTTTTCCTTTAAGTAATCTGTAACAAATAATGGCATGTTCATCGTATACATCCATTGACCAATATGTAATAGAATAAATGCTATAAATGGAACCAATAACGTCTTATCTTTGAACATGTTTGGTGCAGCCTTTTCAACATGTTGTTGAGAGGAGATTTGTTGTTCAGCTGGTAAATTCTGATAGAAAAAGATTTGTAAAATGAGCGTAAATAATATAATGGCAATTGTACCACCAAATAACCCTGAATATCCCTTCAATTCAATTAATTGCGCACCAATAAAGGGACCAAATAAAAAGCCAAGTGAAAACATGGAACGTAAAACGGTGTTCGCAAACTTCGCGCGGTCTCGTGAACTGGAAATATTAATTGATTCTCTTGCTGAGGCATATAGTTGTGGCATAGCGGGAGCAAATAAACCTTGAAAAATTGCATATAAGACAATAAATAACCATATTTGATGTACGTAAAAATAAATTGAAAAGCTAACTGCGCCCATGAATAAAGCAGATATAATGAGTATCTTTCGATTGACGTTATGTGTATCTGAAAATCTTGCAATGATTGAATTAACTGTAAATTGACTTATCGCTGCAAGGGCGAGTAATAATCCATACTGAGTTGTTGTCATTCCTAAATCTTTTGTTGCGAATAAGACGAGGTAAGGTACAGTCACTGCTATACCCATGCCAAGTAATAACATATTCACAACAAATAACTTATAGTTCTTAATTTGCAACAGTGCTGTAAACATCTTTCCAACCTCTATTCTTCTATATAAAATATACTTTCTGTAGTATATTAGAAAACTGCTTAAAAAACTAACGAATAAAGTTCAACATTAAATTCACGAAGGAATCAACTTGTGGAAGTTGTAACATACTTCCATCATAACTCATGTATGTTGAACGTATGAGTGGTTCATCTTCAATACTTACCTTTTCAAATTCAAACATATTCTTATCAATATTCTTCATCATAATTTCAGGAAGAACTGTCACACCCACACCACTTAATAACATTTCTTTACATGTGGCAACTTGGTCTACTGTGATGGTTGCATGATAATCCTGTCCTAAATTATCGTTATACCATTGTTTAATTTGATTGATGTATATTGGATCTGCTTGGAATTCTATAAATGGTAATTTTGTAACATCCTCACGACGGTCTTTCGGATAGATAAAGTAATGTTCATCATTAAATAAATGCGTGTTAGATAAGTTCATCACTTTATTTCCTCGCGTGATCATCACATGATAATCGCGGTGATTGGCTTTGATTTGCTCAGTAGAACCGACTTGAACTTGTATCTCAACGTTTGGAAATTGTGTATTATATAAGCTCAATACTTCAGGTAGTAACGTTTGACCTATTAATGATGAACAACCAATTGAAATGGTGCCATTCACTTCTCCAATATGTGCCTGCATTTTATCGAAAAACAAGCGTTCACGTTTTAACATGTCTCGTGCATGATCAATGATCATAGCTCCTTCGGTTGTTGTGATAAGTTGTTTCTTTGTACGTATAAATATTTCAACTCCGAATGAACTTTCAATAGCTTTTAAACGTTGTGTTACAGCGGGTTGAGAAATATATAATATCTCAGCAGCTTTCCGTAACGTCTTTGTTTCATCTAATGTGATGAGTAAACGATAATCATCAATTTTCATAGCGTCCCCCTAAATATTTCTGTCCTTAAATCTTGCTATGATATTTTAGATTTCAGTTGATAAACTTTCTAAAATATTGTCCTTTTTATATTTTAATTTGTCTTACGTCGGTGCTGTTTATGTTTATTTCTCGGTTTGAAAGGACGTTTCTGTTTGTTCTTTTGAGCCTTATGATTAATCTTATGATAACAGCGCATAACCTTTTCTTGCACATCTGAAAAGTTTTCTTCAATTTCAATCATTAATTGATGCGCAATAATATACGCCTCATGATATTGTTTCTTAGAAATTTGTTTATTCTGTAACGCAAACATCAAATCATCTTCATCTACAAGTTCATATTCACCTGAAGGTAGTACAAGGACATCTAGACATAAATCTAATGTGCGTGCATTTCCTTTTTGAGTAATATTCTTTATATTAATATCAAAATAATATTCTAGCGGATGACCTTTATCATCAAACATGACAGTGATGCTGTATCGCTTTTTTTCTGGTAGTATCTGCAACCATTTATAATTGTCATCTGCGACTATTATATTTTGTCCAACTACCGTCACCTCTAAAGGCTCACGAACCTTTTTCATCGTGACCAAGCCGATAATACCTTTAAATCTATTATTATTAACTTTAACCTCTGTATACTCTCTCTCTATCAGGCGACGCCAGTGACGTTTATCTATATATTTTACTTTCACAGTCACCAACTCCTTGTTTTTATTATATTAAACTGGTTAGTTAATGTCATCTTATGTTTTAGATTGATGACTTTTACATTTAAATTCTCAAAAGTATATTAACTCTATTTTACTATAGATTGATGCAATTTACTTAAAATCGACAAAAATACTATGCTTTAATCATACAAAAAATGGCAAACAACAGAGGACACTAACAACTACTATTTTATTTACTAATGTAGTACGAGCTCCCACTAAAAGACATATAAAAAAGCACGTCCAAAATAAATGGACATGCCTTCTATTTATGCTTTATAGCATACTTGTTTATTATGTTTTCCAAATTTGGATACTGCTCAAGCAGTTGATTTCGTTCAAATAATTCAAAGTGCTCAAACTCAAATGCAGGTTGGCACATACAACCGACTAAGCTATAGCCTTCATTATCATCTAACGAAGAAGCGAAAATCGTACCCTTAGGAACACAATACTGCAATACATCACCGTCAGAAATATTGCGTCCCAAGCGAGCTGTACGATAGACCCCATCTGGCATAATCATATGAATAGTTAGTGTCTTGCCAGCATGATGATACCAAACTTCATCTGCATCAATTCTGTGAAAATGTGAGATCTCCTCATGCGTTAACAGAAAATATATACTACTAAATGGCGCTCTATTTACATGACTATCTCGAAGTGTTTCTCTGTAATATCCACCTTCAGGATGGGCTATCAATTCAAGTTGTTGAATCCATTCTTGTGCTGTTTGCATTATTTTAAATCTACATTGTGGAATACATTTTGAACATCTTCTAAATCTTCAAGTGCGTCCACTAACTTTTCAAATGTAGCTTGGTCTTCTGCAGATAACTCAATATCTGTTTGTGGTAACATCTCAAATTCTGCAACTTTGAATTCTTCAATTCCTGATTCACGTAATGCATCTTGAACTTGCGCAAATTGATCAGGTTCTGCATAGATAATTGTAAGACCATCTTCGTCTATAACATCTCTCACATCAACATCTTGTTCCATTAATGTTTCTAGAATTTCATCGGCAGATTTACCTTCAACACCAAAAGTAGCTGTATGGTCAAACATGTAAGCGACTGAACCAGACACGCCCATGTTACCGCCATTTTTACCAAAGGCAGCACGAACGTCAGAAGCTGTGCGGTTAACGTTGTTAGTTAAAGCATCAACGATTAACATTGAGCCACTTGGACCAAAACCTTCATATCTTAAATGGTCATAATTTTCTTCTCCAGCACCTTTCGCTTTATCGATTGCTCTATCGATAATATGGTTGGGTACTGAATATGTTTTAGCACGTTCTAATACTAAACGTAATGCTTGGTTAGATTCTGGATTAGGTTCACCAGATTTTGCTGCTACATATATTTCTTTGCCGAATTTGGCATAAATTCTACTTGTATTTTTATCTTTTTGGGCTTTTTTCTCTTTAATGTTGTTCCATTTACGTCCCATAATGTCATCTCACTTTCGTACTCTATGCTCTTCATTATATATTTTGGATGAATTTTTGTAAAATCACATAATTCAATGTAAACCATTGCCATATCAATATTTTAAACGTCAAACATCCCCCATTCACTATGACGTTTCAATGATCGATATAAAAAAGCTGTCATCAAAGTGAACACCTTTGACGACAGCCTATCATCGAGAACTAGACTTATATTATAAATATATTTTAAATGTCGATGAAACCTATTACTAAGCATCGACACCTTTAAGTTAAATGTCTAAGAATTTCTCAACATCATTAAATAAAGCATTAAATTTCTTTAAGTTATCCTCATTCATATATAGAAAAATTTTCCGTTCATCTCTAGTTGATCTCACTTTGCTTAATCTTTCTTTATCTATCAATCTACGAATTGAAACCAATAATTTTGTTCTACTCAATTCTCATTCATTTATTGCTGTTTTTAAAAATGCCTGCATGAGCACTTGTTCTTCTAAACAATATTTTCTAGCTAAATCTAATACAGCAAGATCATTTAATGTCAACTTATATTCTTTATCTATATATTCAGATAATGCTTTATATCGTTTGTAAAAATCTAGTAGCTTTTCTAGTTTCTGTTCATTCAAGACGTGCACCTCCAAATATAAGTAGACAATGTATAGTAACATTATCCTAAATATCTGAGTCATTGTCTTTGGCATTTGTTTTTAATCATTTGTCAAAATTACCAATAAATTTAAATTGAATTGCGTCACGCCTTTTTTAATCTGTTATCTTTTTTATAAATCTTTATGAGATAAACAGCGTTATATTTTAAATTCACTTTTAAAGACTTATCCTTAAAATCATGCTCAAAAATCTCAACATACGGTTTAAAATTATCTTCAACTTTAATTAGAAACTTAGTAGACCAGTCGTATTTGCTTCGCAATTCTTGAGAAATAATGTGATTGATATTACCACTTTCATTATCAATTTTAGCCATTACACAAATGTATTCATCTGCTAATTGTGGATCCTCAAAACTAATATCAACTTCTATATCATTGAAATTGTCTCCTTTTGATTCACTTTCAATCACGCGCCAATCAAATAGATAAAGCAAATATCTGTCTTCATTCTCTACAATATTATAGAAACGTTTTTCACACTTATTTTGATTAATCATCCAACTTAAATCATTAAATATAAGTCCTAATGTTGTTTTAAAGCCATTTTCATCAAATAAATGAACTGCGTTAAATAGATTGGGGTGAGAAAATAAGTTTAATCCATAACCAGAAAAGCTTTCTTTCAGTTTAGCAACAGATTGATATAAAAGTGGAGCACTATTACTTAAATCAATTTCTTCATTATTTAATAATTGGTGGTTCACTAAATTTAGAAAAATAAGATTCTCTTTGTCAAAATCAAACTGTTCTAAATTAACATTCAAGTGTTGCAATTGGAGTATATTCTTTAGGAACAGACCCCCGTTGCTTCCCATCAAATAAGGAGAAGTTAACTGCGCATTATCTATATAAAGATAATCAAACTTTAATCTCTTAATTTGAGATTCTAATGCTTTAAATTGAGTAGGATCATCAACCATACAACTGATATCTAATCCTACTTTGTATTTCAACGGCATGTTTTGCATTTTTAAGATATCTCTATAAATATCGCGTATTTCTTTTTCTTTTAAATTAAAAATGAATTGAACTTCATAATCTTTATCTATCACAGAGGATTTGTCACTGAATTGATTTAGCCCCCACATGAAACTCTCTTTTAGTTCATTGACACGTTCAATTTCTTCAATATGAAATGCGACATGTAATTCATTCTCGATAATGGTCTGACTGATATAATTTTTTTCGTTTTCTGTTAAATCATTGCTATATTCGTATAAATGAGGCATAAAGTAAAAGATAATATTAGAATCTTTGAAGCCAATTCTTTTATATAAACCCTCTAAGAAGAGAACTTTGATTTCCTCGACAGTATTAATTTGAATCACTGAATAAAAAGTTGATGCCTCTGTATGAGGGGAGGCATCAATTTTAATTTTATCGTAAGCATCAGAAACGTTATTAGGTGTGACAGAACGAATAAGTTTTCTTAGCGGCGCTTTACGATGATCAGGTATTGAATCATCAGAACAGCCATTGTATTTATCATATTTCTTCATCGTTCGATATTCGTTAGGTGTAACACTTAAATAATTTTTAAACTGTTTTGAATAGGTTGAAGCATTACTAAAACCTAATTTGTCGCTGATTTGACTAATCGTTTTATCTGTAGTCAATAACATTTCTATCGATTTACTAATTTTTAAAGTATCAACATATTTTTTGAAACCCATCCCCATTAATATATGAAATTGAGAGGATAAATTAGACTTGGATACATATAATTGATTTGATATATCTTTTAAAGTCAATCTTTCGCTCATATGGTTATATATATAATCTAATTCTTCTTTTAAGTCTCCATAAAATGCATATATGTATTGATCTTCGGCTATTTTTTTATCGATACTTGCCTCTTTCGCAAGTGTTTCAACAATTTTATTAATAAGTTCATGCTCTTTATCAGTATTATCATCAAGAAAATTTAATGCGAGTTCAGCCATTAGATATTTAACTTCATTCGTAGATTTAATCAGTTCAGCAGTATAATGATAATCAAAGAAATTGTATCCTAACTCTGTAAACCAATCGCTAGAAATATATATTTCTAGTGTTGTACCATTACTATTAATACCAAATACATCCATATTATTAACGATATATAATTCGTTAGTTAAGGTTCTATGTTTTCTAAATTGTTGAAGGTGCATGCTTCCCTCTATTGGCCAAAATAAAAGAATCCCATCTTGGCAACGAGTTGTCGAATACTCGCTTTTAGAAAGTATATGCAAACAGGAATTTGTCATTACTTTACCTCTTTTCCTATTTAAATAGCCTAATATAAAAATGATTTAAACGTCACTCATATTTAACAAGCGCCAATCTAACACAATACGAATGATATATCAAAAATGAAATTATATATATAATCAATTGTTTTTTATGTGTCTATTCCATCTAATTATATAGTATATAAAAAGATGGGGCGTTAAAATTCCTTTAAATAAACAATGATCAAGTCAATTATATAACTTCATTTCTTCTCATTAGGAACCAATACACCCACATCTTGAATATCACATATTATAGATTTAATAATTTAATTTTTAAAGCGATTAGCTAATCTTAGTATATCTTTTATTATATTTAATAAATTGATAAAAAGATTGAATCCCATTTCTCTTGGTGAAAACTGACCTCTTTTCATTCTATTAAAATCATAAAGCGTATAAAGTAAAAACAACAATAAACTTACGACTGTTATAACTGTATGAAATAGCGAATTATGAATAAATAAGCCTATTAAACTTGCAATAATTAACGCGATTAATGTTACAAATAAATATTTGCCAATACTTGAAGCATCATTAATTAAGAAATACCCAACAATTCCAAATGCTACAAAAGCGCCGATTGCGAGTAGTATATTTTTATAAAATACTTCTGCTCCTAAATTTTGCAAATAAGAAGTGAACATAGCATATGACAATAAACCAACAATGATTGCATATATATGTGAAATGACTATCCCGTACTTACGTGCTCGTTTAATAAATAAAGTGGCTAGTAAAATAACAAATAATGCTATAGATAATGGTCTTCGCCAAGACAAAGGTAAATATTGGCCAAAGTAACAACCAATCCCAAATATAATCCAATAATACATAAAGAATAACCAAACTTTGCCATAAGCGTGAGACTTATGCTTATCTTTAGTATAACTTTGAGCATTACCTCTACTGTGTGTCGATTGCGACATCAAGAAAACTCCTTTTTCTATCATTAAAATAACCGATTACTAAAAGTTTACAACAATATGTAAGATTTCAAAAGTGTTTGATTTAATAATGTCTAAATATATTGAAGTTTTCGAAAATTTGTTATTAATAATTATTACATTATTACAATTTCGAAAATTTTAATTTCGCTTAATTAAATTAAACTTCCTACAAACACTGTAAAATCAACCATCACACATCAAAGACTTAAAGTATACAAAATGTTAACAATATTACAAGATAATAACAAAGCACACAGACGCTATTATTTTTGTTAGTATTGGGTACGTAATAAGAAAGTATAGTAAAAAGTAATTAAAGAGTTCGATTCATGAAAAAAGACTTTTAGGGACAATAGGTCTACATATTAAACTCAATTAAAAATTTTAATTACATTTAAGGAGGAGTCACTTTGAAAAAGTTAGCCTTTGCAGTAACAGCCGCTTCAGGTGCAGCCGCAGTACTTTCACACCATGATGCTGAAGCTTCGACACAACATAAAGTTCAGTCAGGAGAATCATTATGGAGCATTGCTCAAAAATACAATACTTCAGTAGATAGTATTAAACAAAATAATAATCTAGATAGCAACATGGTGTTCCCTGGACAAGTCATTAATGTAGGTGGAAGTGCTTCACAAAGCTCAAATTCAAACACTTCTTCAAACTCTGGTTCAGTTTCTACACACAATGTGAAATCTGGAGAATCATTAAACATCATTGCAAATAAATATGGTGTTTCAGTAAATGCTTTAATGAAAGCTAATAATTTAAATGGTTATTTAATTACACCTGGACAAACTTTAAAAATTCCTAGTGGCGGTTCAGGTTCTGGTGGAGCTGCAACTACTCAAACTGGTAATGGTAGTTATAACTCACCTACTTTTAATCACCAAAACCTATACACTGAAGGTCAATGTACTTGGTACGTATTTGATAAACGTGCGCAAGCTGGTAAATCAATTAGCACATACTGGTCAGACGCTAAATTTTGGGCAGATAATGCAGCTAATGACGGTTATCAAGTAGATAACCAACCTTCAGTTGGTGCGATTATGCAAAGTACACCTGGTCCATATGGCCACGTGGCTTATGTTGAACGTGTGAATGGTGACGGAAGTATTTTAATTTCTGAAATGAATTATACTAACGGACCTTACAACACTGATTATCGTACAATTCCAGCTTCTGAAGTATCACTTTATGCATATATTCATTAATTTGTGATCATCACATAAATTCAAAATAAGAGCTCTAAGACACTTTCGCGAAAGAAAGTGTCTTAGAGCTTATTTTTGTTAATTAGGTCTAGATAGAGAGGATATATCCAACTATCACTCATTCAATTTAGTAGTGTTAGTTAAATGATACGAAAGCACCTTATCTTAATAGTATTTAAGGGCTCAATTACATGTTAATACGAAGTATTGAATATAAAAGTAGCAGTAAGAAGATTTCCATTAGGAATCCTCTTACTGCTATTATTTCTGGAATGATATTCCATGCTCTCACTCGATATCAATACAAAGTTCATCGAATAAGAACTTCATCTTTGTATATGAGATAGCATATATTTTTGTATCTTTATTTTAAGAATAGATGAATGATAAAGTATATAATTCCAGCTAAGATTGCTGAAATCGGTAATGTAATAACCCAAGTCACTACCATACGTTGTGCTGTACTCCATTTAACGCCTTTCGCACGGTTAGAAGCACCTACACCAAGAATTGATGAAGACACAACGTGTGTTGTTGATAATGGGAAATGTAGTGATGATGCTACGAAAATTGTCAATGCAGACGAAAGATCCGCTGCTGCACCGTTAGCTGGACGAATTTTCATGATATTACCGCCTACAGTTTTGATAATTTTCCAACCACCTACTGCTGTACCAAGACCCATTGCAGTGGCACAAGCAATTTTTACCCATAACTGAGGTTCTACACTAGCACCATTCTGAAGATTTGCAACGATTAATGCTAGAGTGATAATCCCCATTGATTTCTGAGCATCGTTAGTACCATGTGAGAATGATTGTAATGCTGCTGTGAAGATTTGGAAAAATCTAAAGTTACGGTTTGCACGTGTTAAATTCGCATTCTTAAACACGACTTTCACGATGGAATACATGATAAAACCAACGCAAAATGCAATGATTGGTGAAATAATCAATACGATAATAATCTTCGTAAAACCTTGATAATGTAGAACAGCGAATGATCCTTGTGACGCGATAGCTGCACCTGCAATTGATCCGATTAACGCATGTGAAGAAGAACTTGGAATACCATACAACCAAGTTACTAAATTCCAAATAATTGCTGCAATAATCGCTGCTAATACAACAACTAAACCATGCTGTAACTTAAATGGATCAACAATATCCTTAGTAATAGTTCCAGCTACTCCAGTAAATGTTAAAGCACCAATAAAGTTCATAACTGCTGCTAACAAAATAGCAGTTCTAGGTGTTAACGCTCTTGTTGAAACCGCAGTTGCGACAGCATTAGCTGTATCATGGAACCCATTAATAAAGTCAAATATTAATGAAAATATAACTATAGCTATCGTGACAATTAAAATATATGACATAAATGAAGACTCCCTTAGCTATTTTTCATGATTATAGTTTCAAAATTATTAGCAACTGTTTGGCATTTATCAGCAATTTCTTCCATGCTTTGATAAATATCTTTTATTTTAATTAATGTGATTGGATCTGTTTCACTGTTGAAGATATGTTTCATTGATTGTCTTAAGATTCCGTCACAGTTTGTTTCAAATTCTTTAATATTAATAGAATGAATACGCATATGAGATAACTTTTTATCAACTAATAATCCTACAGCTAGCTTCATTTCAGCTACTGCTTTTTGGATATTTTCAACAAATTCAGCCATGTACTCATCAGTGTACTCAATTGAATACATTTCAAACATAGCAGAAGTCTCTTCCATCGCATCTAAAACATCGTCGATCGCATTACATAAAGATAGGATATCTTCACGCTCGATTGGTGTAATAAACGTTTGGTTTAAGTCAGTGATAACTTGATGCATTAATTCATCACCATGTGACTCATACGTTTTAATATTATCAGAATAAGCTTTCAAATCTAGGTGTGTATTAAAATCCATCTTACCGAATTCAATTGCTGCACGATCTAGGTTGAACACCATTTCTTCTAATTGAACCATGAACTTATCCTTTTTCTTACTAAACATTCAAAATCCTCCATTTTGAGCGATTGTCACCAATCACATTCGTAAATTTTTAATCCATAAGACAAGTGGTTTAGGAACTTATTTACAATTTTCAGAAAAAAGTAGTAAGCAACTTTCTCATTGTAAATACTATGTAAATTTATTATAAAGTAAAACATTGCGGACGTTCTTAAATATACCGTTTTGTCCCTACTTGAAAATATCACAAAATTTACATAACTACAATTCTATTTACAAATTCTTAACAAATAAGAAACTTAAATTTTACATATTTTTCTGATCAATGTGTCGAAAGTCCGAACCATTCAAATAAGAAACCTATATATCAATACTTAATACCTACTTATAACGTTCCCAACCGCTATTAAGTGAAAATAAATTGATATATGTGTTCCATGACAAAGTTAACGATTCATTTAATAAAATTCAACTATTTATTCACGACAAGCGACTTAAAAAAAATAAAAAGCTTAGCATCAAAATTAAATTTACATGCTAAGCCTTTATTTTCCAGAAATGTAATAATCCGTTCCTGTCATTTCTATATTAAATTGAATGTCTAATGGTGCGTTTCGAGTGATTGTAGCCAATCACTGCGAATACTGCATAAATACCAGTATACACAGCCATAACTATAAAAATAGGTAGTTGATTGGTTACGCCCATAATATGCATGTATGCGAGAGATGCAAAATAGCCATGTAATAAAGCAACAATTAATGGTAAACCAAAGTTAAATATGACCTTTAGCTTAAGTCCCTTCGACATATCTTGATGCGTAAATCCAAGTTTTCGCAAAATAGAATAATTTTCAAGTTCATCCTCAGTTTCATCAATTTGTTTAATATATATAATACAGCCAGCTGCAATGAGGAACGTAATACCTAAGAAAGATGTAACAAATAGCAAGACACCTGTTAAGCTTGTGATTTCACTTGCTGCTTCACTACGTGTTTCGATATTTTTACTAATATTTTGCACAATATTCTCTAATTCTGGCAGGTCTTTCTTATGTTTAATATCAAATCCATATTGAGATACAATATTTTTACCTTTAGCGTGCGCTCTAAGACTTTGATAATCTTCATCATTTAACACTAATGTAGCCCCACCTAAATCTACATCAGCCATGAAATAAACTTTATTTATAGCTTTTCTTAATTTTACTTTGACATGATGTGCTTTCGAACCAATATAAGTCGAGCCTTTTTTATCTACTTTTACAACGTCTTTAATAGACCCTCTAGGAATAATAATATCAGTTTGTCCCTTATCAATATTAACGTTAGGAATGTACTTGTCGCTTGTCACAGCAATGAAACTTGGTCTCGCAATACCTTCTGTAAACATATGATCCTTGTATAATTTAGCATAAACGACTTCTTTATAATTGTAGTAATGTTCAACGTTACGATTGTTGAGATCATATGCCAATTGATTTGCTTGCTTTTGACTTTTCAATGTAACGTCGTGCGGCGAATTAAGTAATACTTCATTAGTCAATGTACTTCGACTTAATGCAGCGAAACAAAGTACGGATACTGTAATTGCTGAAACGATGGCCATTACCGTTAGTGAAAAAGCATTCTTTTTGATGCGATAGATAATTGAGGATGTGAACATGACATCCGTCACACTGATATTGCCATTTCTGAAGTGCTGAATCGTCTTAAATACTAAAGACACTGTACTTCTAAAAAAGAAATACGACCCTAGCACCGTTAGAAATAATATAATGAATGGCTGTAAGATAGAGTCAATATTTTCTATTAATTTAGTAGATAAAAAATATCCTCCCACTATCATAATAATGCCTAGTAATCCTAATGTGATTTCACTAAACGTAATTTTTGTTTCATTCACTTCTTTTTTAGTTAAATCTGACGCAAGTTCTGAAATAGAACGTTTGCGAATAAAAATATAACTTTGAATGATAACAAGTAAATATGCTACAGAAATGAGTATAAGTGTTTCTATAATAGCGTGATAACTAAATATGATAGATACACTAATGTTAATACCTAGTAAACGTAGCACAATCATTAGGAGTATCTTTGAACCAAAAATACCTAAAATAATACCAACGATGGCTGTCATTACAAAAGTCATGAGTTGTTCTATCATAATCATTCTCATGATATTCGATCGTGTTAAACCAATAATTTGCAATAGCGATAGTTCTCGCCCACGTCTTTTCATAAATAAAAAATTAGCATAAAGTAAAAAAACAACGATGATGATAAAAAGAAAATAACTACCAACTTGAGAGCCTTCTTTAAGAATGGGATAGGATTGATTGCCATGAAGATGGTGAGCATACTTTAAAGTGACAAAACTAAAATAGAGTATAACGCTGATAATGAGTGACAATAAATATATGGCATAATGTGCAATATTCTGCTTGAAATTCTTAAATATAATCTCATTAAAACTCATAGTTGACTCCACCAAGTACACTTTGAGTTCTGATGATTTCTTTATAAAATGTTTGTTTATCATCGTCACCTTGATAAATTTCGGTAAAAATCTGACCGTCTTTTAGCATCACAACTCTATTAGAAAAGCTTGCAGCAACTGGATCATGGGTAACCATGATGATTGTAGTATTAAATTTTTCATTCATTAGTTTTAATCTTTTAAGTAAATCTTGGGTGCTTTTAGAATCTAAAGCGCCCGTCGGCTCATCAGCAAAGATAATGGATGGAACATTAATAAACGCTCTTGCAGCAGATGTGCGTTGACGTTGTCCACCTGACAATTCTGATGGATATTTGTCGCTGATATCACTGATATTTAATGCTTCTGCGATACGATGATAACGTCGATTCATCTCTTCTTTATCGACTTTTTGAACAGATAATGGAAGCATAATATTTTCTTTTACTGTCAATGTATGCAAAATATTATAATCTTGGAAAATAAAACCAATGTCTTTTTTTCTGATCTCAGACAATTGTTTATTCGATAACTTTTCAAGTTGCTTACCATTTAAAGTAATAGAGCCCTTCGTCATATAATCTATTGAACTGAGTACATTCAATAACGTCGTTTTCCCTGAACCTGATGGTCCCATAATAGAGATGAATTCACCTTCATCAACGCTCAAATTAATATCTTTCAAAACTTCTTGAGCTAAATTTTTACTGCCATAAATTTTTGATAATTGTTTCACTTCTAGAATCGCCAAATTATCACTCCTGTCTTACTTCACACAACTTATCTCTTTTAATAGTCAAAGCTAAACATGACTATTATTTGTTATTTATACTCTTTTATTATAACGACAATAAATTACAAATGTGATAATTGTAAGTAACAAAACGCATGTTTAAAATGACAATCTTGTCACTTTAGACATGCGTGCTACAATTTCATTTTGCTGTGGGAAAATGAAATAAAATGTTGTTCCTTGACCTACTTCTGATTCTACTTTCACATCAATACCCAATTGATCCTTGACGCTATGAACTAAGTAAAGTCCCATACCAGAAGATGCCGTTTCATTTCGATTCATCGTAGATGTATATCCTCTGTCGAAGATTCTAGGTAAATCTTTTTTACTTATTCCTCTACCATGGTCTTTGATTTTTAATATGACATGACCATCTGCCATATAACTAGATAAATCGATAGTCGTATTTTCACTATATTTTAATGAATTGGAGAGAATTTGTCTTATCATCATTCTGCACCATTTCACATCTGTATAAACCTTATCAACATCTTCAAAGTTTAATTCAAACCCAATATCCTTCGCTTGACTAATATGGCGAGTTAATTGAATTTCATCAATAACCATACGTTTCAATTCAACATGGTCGAAGTACATATCACGATTCTGTGATTCCAATCGCGTTAAGTATAGCTGTTTATCTAGCATTTCATTAATTCTAGCCCATTCAAATAATAATGCTTTTTTACGTTGATCATCCGCTTCTTGATCAATCAGTAATTTCATTGCGGTCACGGGCGTTTTAATATCATGCACGAATTCAGTTATCGTTTGTTCATGGTTTTTTATTTGTAATTGTTGCTCAACGACTTTATCTTTTTGTGTTGCAATATGACGATACAAATAATCGACCATATGTTGTTGAAATGGTGTTTCAGCTAAATCTTTATGCTTGATTTCCTCAATTTCCTTATTTTTATAAAAGTGTTTAGACAATCGTACTTCCTTAACAAAGGTAAATAACAAGAAGAGCACGCTCAACCCAAGATTTAAGAATACGATGTAAGCAACACTTTCGACAGAGATATCATAATCAATATACGAGATACCTAACATGACGAGGTTAAGGAATATAATCCACATAATCCAGTTAATGCGTGATCTTACAAATAACCAAAACCATTGTAAATTATTCATGTGCCATATATCCTTTACCAACTTTAGTCTCAATCGCTTCATCCATATTGATATCTGCCAATTTTTTTCTGAGACGGTTCACATTTACAGTTAAAGTATTATCACTTACAAAGGCTTCATCATCCCATAAAGCTGTAATTAAAGTATCACGTGTCACGATTTGATTTTGTTTGTTAATCAACATTTCTAAAATAATCATTTCCGTTTTCGATAGAAAGATGGTTTTATCACCTTTTTGAATGCTATCTTTGGACAAATCAACCACAGTATCTTGCCAATTTAGTGTCCTTTTTTCTTCTACACCAAATTCATATACACGTCTATAAATTGCTTGTAGCTTTGCGATAAGTACATTCGTGTAAAAAGGCTTTTGCATATAGTCATCGGCACCGAGCTCCATACTCATCACTTGATCCATCGGGTTATCTCTTGAAGATAGGAATAAAATAGGGACATTAGATTCCTGTCTCATTTTTCTACACCAATAGAATCCATCATATTTAGGGAGTTGAACATCTAAAATAACAATTTCTGGATTAAATTTTTCAAATGTATCCATCACATTGCCAAAATCCTCTACCCCTGCAACATTGAAATCCCATTGTTCTAATTCTTTTTTTAATTCTTGAAATAACGTATTATCATCTTCGACCAGAAGTATTTGCATAAAACATCACCCGATATCTATTTTGTATATTTGAATTTCTCGCCTGACTGGACACGCCCTTGGAAATGTTTGATTCTACAATCAATTTCAAATCCTCTCATAAACAGCCCTTGAATAGGTGCTTGAATGAAGTAATAAATCGGCCAGAATAATTTAGGTATATAATCATATAAATGCACCATGACTAATGAGCTACCTTTCAGAAGTCTAAACTCTAGTTTCCCTTGCTTTTTCAAGTTAGGTTTGACCAATTTACCGCCAACTAAATGTAATGTAATAATATCTTCAGCTGTTTTTGTTTTCTTGAAAATTGCTAATGGCTTTTTACTATTTTTGCGATAAATGATGTAATCTTCATTTTCTTTTTTAGCATGGACGAAAGTACCTTTCGTTTCATCCAACCATTGACAATAGTAATCCACAAGTTGATTTAAAGTCCATTTTTTCGGTAATACCATTTTCATTGCAGTTCGGACATCATCATATTTAGATGGTTGTAGTTCAACATTAATATACGGCCGTTTAACTTCAACATTCGTTCGTTCAACAGGTGCACCATAAGCACCTAAGCGCTCCATTGTTTCATTATCATGGCGACTTCCAGGTATATAGATTAATTTCTTAATTTGGTTCAATGCTGCAGCCCTACCAAAATTATCTGCTGCAATTAAATTTAAATCTCTTGCAGTCGCTTGTGTTAATTTCGCAGAGTTTTTAGTTGGATCTAAATAAAATACTGCTATATCCATACCTGCCATTGACTCAACAACATTTTCATAATTAAATATATCGCTCTTTAACCACGTTATTTCTTCTGCCGAACCTTTATCTGGCTTAGGGTATTTAGATAATGCGTAGAGCTCTGCATCATTTTCTATCACGCTACTTAAATATTTACCGATGTAGCCAGTACCACCTGCAAGTAAAACCTTAGGCTTCATGGTTATCGACTCCTTAATTTCCTTATATTTAATAATTATTACTGATTCAAGCACAAAGTCCCAAACTATACTATAATAGAAACTACAATTTACTTAACTGAAAATGGAGTGTTTTCATGGCCCACGTAATTCGTGAAATTAGTATAAAAGACGTTGAAAACTTTATAGATTTGTTAAGCAAGATTTATGATGAATCAGAATTTACATTTTATAATCCTGGTGAATACTCACCTAGTATAGCGTCGGCTAGTCAAAATTTAGAAAACTACATTACCTCGCCGTCTAAAGCTATATATGTAGCAGAAAGTGACGAACAGCTTGTTGGATACGCTTTTGTCAATACCGAAACATACGAACGAACGCAACATGAAGCTGTCATCTATCTCGGTGTTAAAAAGTACTATCAAAAACATGGTGTCGGCCAAGCGTTAATTAACGCCATTGAAGCCTGGTCACTCAACCATAAAATCCGACGCATTGAAGCCACAGTTGTCACTGAAAATGGACGTGCCGTTGAACTCTTCAAAGGGACAGGTTTCCAAATTGAAGGCGAACTTAAAGACAAGCTCTATATCAACGGACGTTATTACAATGAATACGTAATGGCAAAAATATTGAATTAATGTTTTGTCTCATTTCAAATTTTACCACATATTAGAAATTTTAAATAACGCTATCAATGTTTAAAGATTGTTGCTATCAATCGACGCTCCATCAATATTGAAGTTTGATAATATTTTCGTTGTGACATCTACTTTGTATGATGATAAATAATAAGAGGCAAATCGCTATCATTTAAATTTATGATAACGATTTGCCTCTTTTTCTAGTTTATTCGTATGGATATAGTGACACACTGTTATTGGTTTGATTACCAGAATTCACATCTGTAGATTCTCCACTTTCTACACCTGAAGATGAAGTATTTCTACTTAAGAATAATAGTACTTTCTTAATATTTTCTTTCGATTCAGGCTTCTCTAAATGGAATTGATACTGATGATGTAAATGATGTGTACCATTATAAAATAGTGTATCGACAGGTACATTTTCCGATTTAAGTGCTTTATAAAATGACTTATTCTGACTGTAAAATGGATCAGCATCTCCAACTGATAAATACGTTGGCGGATATTGTTTAGTTACTTGATTAATCGTTGACATTTGAGATAAATTCTTGAAATTTGTTTCCCAATTATTCATTCCAGTATAACTTTTCATAAATAGTTGAATTCTAGGAAATTCTGTCGCTTTCACTGTTTTCATATCATAGAAACCGCCAAAGAAGATGGCTGCTTTAATCTGAGAAGGCTCAAATTGTTGTTCGAAATGCATTTCTTTACGTAAGTCTTTATTCGTTTGCATTGCAACGTATTGACTTGTTAATTGAGCCCCCGCTGAATCACCGCCAATCACAACTTGGTTGAAATCAATTGGAAGTTCATGTTTATTTTTCTTTATAAATTTGACCGCTTGATTAAGTTGTTCAAGAGGTGTTGGATATTTATATTGTGGCGCTAATGCATAATTAACATTCACGACGATGTAACCTTGTTCAGCTATTTTAGATAGTAGAGGATTTTTATATTGCTTGTCTCCTGCTATAAATCCACCTCCATGCATCCAGAAGATGACGGGTAATTTCGTATCCTTACTCATATCTGAAGGTGTTATAATATCTAATTTACTATTAGGTAATCCCTCGCCATAAGAGATATTTTGAAATAATTTTACATTCTTATTATTGATTCGTACGTGTTCTCTACCTTGTTGCTTTTCTTGTCCTTTGTCATAATGACTTTTCAAATGCAAACCTAATACCACTGCAACTAAGATAATGATGAGTGACGTCACCAACAACCATTTATACTTTTCTTTCATTATTGATAATCCTCTCACGTCATGACTTTCTATATATTATTTATGTCTAAACTTGTTCAGGCTTATTACTTTTCCAGAAAATAAAGAAAAAGCAATTCACCTTTTAAATGAAAGACGAATTGCTTTTAAGATTAAATCAATCATTTTAAATTGTAAAGTGTATGCAAAGTAACAACTTATGCAATATGGTCTTCATCATCATTTTTACGTTTAAAGTACTTAATGAGTACTGCTACAACAATGAAGAGACCTACAACACCCATAAATTTATATAGTACATTAATTAAATCAGCAAAACCTACGAAACTTAATACATAGGCTGCAATCATCATAATGACTATAAACACATGGTATTTCTTACTATATGGTATCGTGAAACGTGCTGCGAATGAATAGCACAATCCTAAAATTGTATTATACATTACAGCTAACATGATAAATGTTAGTACAAGTCCAATCCATGGATGAATGTCATTAGCTAAATTTAATGTAGGAATATCTGCGTTTTTAATTTTCGGATATTCTGTTTGTAGTGAAAAGTTAATTAATGCGAGTAAGATGGTATAAACGACACCGCCGAACAATGCACCAGCACCGGAAACTCTACGTTTAGATGCATCGCCACCAATAGCAACAATCGTACTAAATCCAACTGCAAACGCAAGTCCACCATAAACAAGCCCCCAGAAAATACCTTTCCAAATGCTTGTGTCAGGTACCGTACTATTAACTTCCGCTATAGAAATATTTCCTGTAAATAAATAATATACAGCAATCAATATAACCATAACGATCAAGAATGGTGTCACAATACCTAGAGCTCTTACAATTTTATTAAAATCAAGTAATAAAGTTAAATAAATAATGATTGTCATAATAAGGGCGCCTAACCAAGTGGGAATATTAAAACTTTGGTTAAACGTTGAACCTGAACCGGCAATCATTGTTACGGCAATTCCAAATAAGAAAAAGACAAGAATGTAATCGAAAACTTTACTAAATTTTTCGCCAAAAATGTATTGTAATGTAGATTCATGGTTCGTAGCTGAAAAGGCTGTACCAATTTTAGCTACTTGTCTACCAATAAATCCTAAAATGAAACCTGAAATTAAAACACCGATATACGACCATAATCCAAACGGTGTAAAGAATTGCATGACTTCTTGTCCTGTTGAGAATCCCGCACCTACAACGATGCCGACGTATGCAAAGCCTATTTTTATTGCTTCTTTATTCAGCCCCATTTAAAAGATAACCTCCTTAGATTTTCACAGTGAGCATTATAACGTACTGTTTTTTATTTTCAACCCCGCATGATCAACTTATAACGAAATGTATAAATCTTAGAAAAAGTGTATAAAAATAGCCATTAAAGTTGGGTAACTCTAATGACTATATCGAGAATGTTATATAATTACTTAACGTGCATCTCTATGTTTGTTTAATTCATTAATATCAACAACAATGTTGTCCATACGTTTTGCAGTGTCTTTAAGTACATTACGTGCTACATTATTATTTGGATCAAGTTTAAGAATTCGTTTAGCTACATCGAATGCTTTCTTGTCAGAAATGACTGGTTCAGGAATAGCATGAAGCAATAACATTTGTAGTAAACTTTTAACTTCATTTCCGTTAGTGAGTTTTATGGAAGAATCAGCATGATAATAAGCTGAATCTAAAGCACCTTCATATTCGCTCAACGGATATACAAGTAATAAAAATGCCAAATCATGCAATTCTGATGATTCTTCAACTTTAATCATATCTAGAATACATGTGTAAAACATCATACTTTCTACTTCATGAGCGCTAGAAATATATGCCTCTTCAAATTCCATAAAATCTGTTTCGGACATTAATTGTCTTACCTGCTCAAATTCGCCATTCAATACATGTTTCTTTATAAGATGTTGCATGGCTATGTCCTCCTATTACCCAGATTTTATTTAACAGTTATATTAATAATATCATACTTAAAGCTAAGTTTCACTCGAAAAATGAGTATTGTTTACCTCTTCGATAGCTTCTTTCATATTGCCTCCAGTTGATAACTTCACTGCCGCGGTAAAACTACCTTCAACAAGAGGAGCATTGATTTTAGCAATCTGATATTGACCTTCATACATTTCAATTGCCATATCTAAATTCATTTCCGAAGAACCTAAATCATAAAAGCATAGTGCATCGTCTTCTATATGATTAATCATCTTTTGTATTTCATCAAATGACGTACCAATGGCGCCATCTTCTGTACCACCATGAGCCTTGATGTCGACATTATTTACCATCTGTTCAAGTAAATCCTTTGTACCTTTTGCAATATCAGCACTGTGACTAACTAATACAATCGTTGTCATTGCGACTCATCTCCCATTAAAGCGTTCAGAATGTAAACCATGCTCTGTGCTCCTGGATCAATATATCCTTTTGAATCTTCTTTAAAATATGACGCACGACCTTTGGTTGCTACCATATCTTTAGTATCATCCGCATAACTTTGTAATTTTTCTAAATTTAATTTTTCATCTTTTTGAAGTGCTTCATTCGCTCTTTCGACCACGTCATACATTGTTTTTTCATTTAATTCAACTTTACCTCTTTGCGCAATCGCATCCGCAAACGTTTTTAGTAACTCTTTTAAATTTTCGTTATCAATTTCGTCTTTAACGACACTCGCCATTTTGACGAAACTAAAGCCATATAACGGACCTGAGGCACCACCAATTTTAGACATAAGCGTCATCCCGGTTGATTTAAATAGTGAAGCCATGTCATTATCGTCAATATTGTCCTCTAAATGAGAGAAACCTCGTTCCATATTCACACCGTGGTCACCATCACCAATGGCTCTATCTAAGTCTGTTAATTCCTCTTCTTTTTCTTTAAAAGTATCTGCTAAACTTAGCAATTGTGCTTTCATTTCTTTTACGTTCATCTCTGACACCTCTAC
The DNA here is from genome assembly GCF_001836225.1 of Staphylococcus sp. HMSC036D05. Classification (NCBI taxonomy): domain Bacteria; kingdom Bacillati; phylum Bacillota; class Bacilli; order Caryophanales; family Staphylococcaceae; genus Staphylococcus; species Staphylococcus sp. HMSC036D05. The sequence continues at coordinate 1,125,249 of NZ_KV827781.1, forward strand.
ATTGTATAATTATTCATCATTTACTTTTACGCATTAAAATAAAGGCTTGTTGTAGGTGCTAAAAAGGCTTTAAGCCATTCTTCTTTAACAGGTACAAGTGTGATTGAGAAGCCTTGCATATCAAGTGACGTCATGAAGTTACCTACGTACCAATGTTTTACCCCGTAATGCTTGTCATTAAATAATTCACTCAGATATTTCGTTACAATATTCAGTTCAGATTGAGGTGTGCCGCCCATACCATTGACCATGACAATATAATCATCGGCAGAGATTTCTTGTTCTAATTTTTCAACTAATGTTGAAATAATTTGATTAATTGGTTGGATGGATTCACGATGTAAACCCTTTTCTCCATGTATACCAACACCAATTTCCATCTCATTGTCTTCAATATCGAAACCATATCTACCTGTCGTAGGAACCATTGGAGGTGTTAAAGCCATTCCAATACTTTTAATTTCTGGTAGCAATATTTCTACTTTTTCTTTTATTTCATTTAATGCTAGTCCTTTTTCCGCTAAAAATCCTGCGTACTTATGAACCAAAACAGTACCTGCAACACCTCTACGTTGATCAGGCTCGCTAATAGCAATATCATCTCTAACTATAACCGTTTCAACTTGTATGCCTTCCATTTCAGCCATTTCTTGTGCCATTTCAAAATTCATGACATCGCCAGCATAATTTTTAACTATAAGTAATACCCCGTCGCCATTATCTACTGCTTTGATTGCTTCTAATATTTTATCTGGAGTAGGCGAAGTAAATACTTCCCCACAAACAGCTGCATCTAACATACCTTGAGCTACGTAACCCGCATGTGCAGGTTCGTGACCACTTCCTCCTCCAGATACAAGTGCAACGCCCGATTGTTTTTTATCTTTACGTACCACTACCGTATCTTCAATTACATCTAATTCAGGATTTGCAATTTTTAGGCCATCTAACATGTCACTTAAAAATTGTTGTCTATCTTTTATTAATTTCTTCATGAAAACCCCTCCTTATTAATTTATCATCAGTATAAAACACGTCTATATATCATCGCTAATGTTATGTGTGTCTTCTATAAAATGTTCACAAATAGACTTACCTTTTCTAAAAAATGATTTCATCTTGTTTGAAATATATACAAAAGCCGCCATTAAAATCGATTTGATTTTAATGACGGCTATAACAAATTTATACGCTTTTTGTTCTATACATGAGATATAAGAAGTATGGTGCTCCAATAATGGCAACAACAATTCCTGCGGGCACGCCAGATGGTTGTAAGATGACTTTTCCTAATGTATCAGAGAATACAAGTAAAAATGCACCAACTAAAATCGCTATAGGTAAGAAAAGTTGATGACGAGGACCCACGATGCGTTTAGCAATATGAGGTCCCATTAAACCAATAAATGAAATCGCACCAGCAACGGCTACAGCTACTGAAGATAAGATAACAGCGATAAAGAACAAGATTATTCTTTCACGTTCAACTTTAATACCCAATCCTTTCGCTATATGTTCATGCGTATTAATAATATTTAATTCATTAGATTTAAATAGAAGATACGGAACAATGACGATCATCCATGGAATAAATGCGATAACAAATGTCCAATCGTCTCCCCATATACTACCTGCAAACCATGAGGCCATAAACTCAGATTGATCTTCATCAAATTTTGACATCAGTGTTATAGAGCCACCATATAGTGCGGTTTGCATACCAACACCGATCAATACCATACTTGCAGGAGTTAGCCCATGATATTTATTGATACTGAATACGAATATCACTAAAGCTGTAGCAATGCCGCCAATTAAACTAATCACAGGTAATGCGTATACGAAGTTATCTGGCTTCACTTGACCGATTGTCACAAATAAAGCAATCGCGAAACCACCGCCTGCATTAATACCTAGAATGCCAGGTTCTGCAATAGGGTTCTTCGTTACACTTTGAATAACAGCACCACTCAAACTTAATGCAGCACCCGCTAAAATCGTAATGAGCATTCGAGGTAAACGGAAATCGATAAGAATGAGCGAATCTGTATAATCTCCTTGACCTAATAGTGTTTTGAAGAAGTTAGACACTGGAATTTTATATTCACCAGAAGCGATACTCCATGTACATGCTGCAAAAAGTAGAACAGCAAATATGATGAAAGTAATGATTTGCTTGCGTCTTAATCTAGGATCTATCATATTGAGCGCCCTCCTTTTTTAACAAGGTATAAAAAGTACGGCACACCAATAAATGAAATAATCGCTCCTACTGGGGCTTCACCTAATAATCTTGCAAGCATATCGGCAATCAGAACTAAAACGCCTCCAAATAATGCTGTAAGTGGAATGACTTTAGAATAATCTGTACCTATAATAAAACGAACAATATGTGGCACCATCAAACCTACAAAGGCAATTTGGCCAACCATCGCAACCGCTACGCCAGCAAGTATCATAGATAAAATCATACTTATCCCACGAATGACTGAAACATTTTGACCTAAACCTTTAGCGAGTGATTCACCTAAATTTAAAATTGTAAGTTGTTTACTAATTAATAAGATGAAAATTAACGTAATAATAACAATGGGGCCACTCCATATTAATTGTCCCCATGTCGTACCAGAAACGCCCCCTGCACTCCAAAATGTTAGTGACTGATTTAGTCTAAATACGAGCGCAACACCTTGGCTTAAAGCTGTAAGCAACGCACTGATAGCTGCACCTGCTAAAATGATTCTCATCGGGTTAAATCCATCTCGTCTAGAACGTCCTATCATTAAAACGATAAAACCACCGAGTAATGCACCTAGAAACCCTGAAACCATTAATAATAAAAACGGCGCTTCTGGGTAGAAGGCATAAGTCATCGCCAGCCCAAACGTAGCGCCTGAATTCAAACCTATTAAACTCGGATCAGCAAGTCCATTTTTTGTAACACCTTGGATAACTGCACCAGAAACCGCTAAAGCCATACCAACTAATACTGCACCTAAATCTCTAGGGATTCTAATTTCGCTAATAATATTATGATCTTGATTTTTTGGATTATAATTGAAAATTGCATCAAAAATAGTTGGAATACTAACATGTGCTTTTCCAAATATAATAGAAAGAAATAGTGCTAGAATTAGCACTATTATACTTCCTATTATGAGAGAAACGAACTTGATGTTTTCATTTTTATTTTTTTCAAACATGGTTATTTATCCCTTTTGCCTTCCCTATTACGAATACGTCTTGCAAAATAAATCATAAGTAACAAGGAGGGGTTTACCAGTTCGCGGATCTTGATCAAGAACAACATCAATATTAAATACTTTTTCTAAAATGTCTTTCGTAAGTACTTCTTGTGTTGAGCCATTTGCAACGATATTTCCATCTTTCATTGCAATAAGATGATCTGAGAAACGAATTGCTTGATTAATATCATGTAATACCATCACGATCGTACAGCCTTGTTCTTCATTTAATTTTTGGACGAGTTCTAAAATTTCTAATTGGTGGCAAATATCTAGATAAGTGGTAGGTTCATCTAAAAAGATAATATCAGTACGTTGTGCTAGAGCCATTGCTATCCACACACGTTGTCTTTGACCACCACTTAAGTCATTAATTGAACGATGACGGAAATCACTTGTTCCTGTAACTGTTAACGCCCAATCAATTTCTTTTTTATCTTCAGCTGATAAACGACCAAAGCCTTTTTGATGTGGGAAACGTCCATAAGAAACTAACTCACCAACTGTTAAACCATCAGCAACTTCAGGTGATTGAGGTAAAATTGCGATTTTCTTAGCAATTTCTTTTGTGGATTGCGCGTGAATACTTTCGCCATCTAAATTAATTGCGCCATCTTTAATGGATAATAAACGAGATAGCGCTTTGAGCAATGTTGACTTCCCACAACCGTTTGGCCCAATAATAGAAGTCACCTTACCATCTGGTATTTCTACATCTAAATTATTAATAATCGTAGTGTCTCCATAACCAATTTTCACTTGTTCTCCGTTTAAACGACTCATAGTTCCCCTACTTTCATTTATAAATAATGCATTTATATCGTAAAAACATAGTATTTTCGTTAAAAGTTTATCGTTTATTTGATTACCAACTGTAATTGATAATCATTATCATAGACTATATTATAACATCTCTATTCAAGATTGACTAACAAATATTGATATGAATTGTTTAATACATTTTAATTTTTTCGAAAACTAGACTAACGAAAACGAAGTTGCAACGAGAAATTTAATACTTTATAGATGATTAAATTATGGATAAAAAATTAAGCTCTAAGATAATTTCTTAAAATCATCTTAGAGCTAATGTTTCAGGATCAATATCCAATTCTAGCGTCATTTTTATTTGAATTTATTTATTCATCTACTAAAAATCCATTACCATACACATCACGTACATCGTGAATAACGAGAAAAGCATTTTCGTCAATATTTCTAATGATACGTTTTGCACGTGAAACTTGTGTTTTAGAAATCACTACATAGAGCACATCTTTTTCTTCGCGCGTATAATAACCATGACCGTTTAAAATTGTTAAACCTCTACCCACTTGTTCATCGATTGCTTTTGCAACTTCATCAGGTGTACTTGAAATAATTGTCATTGCCTTTTTCGTATTGAGTCCTTCAATCACATATTCCATTACTTTCGTTCCAATATATAGCGAAATCACTGTGACAAGTGCTTTATCTAATGATATTTGAGTTAGTGAAATCAATACCACAAGTAAATCAAAGAATAGTAATGCATAAGGTGTACTAATATCCAGATATTTATTAACAATTCTTGCTAAGATTACTGTACCAGCAGTAGTTCCACCTGCTAATACAATAACTCCTATACCGACGCCGATACATATTCCACCAAATACTGCGTTAACAATCAAGTTACCAGTATGAACATGCCAAGATTCTGTTAAATCTAAAAATATGGAAATAAGAATCGTCGCAACGATCGTTAAATACATGCTACGCTTACTCAAGTACTTATATCCAACTGCGATTAAAATAGCGTTGACTACAAAGTTAGTAATCGCAGGTGATAAATGGAATGCATAATATAACACAATCGCTATTCCGGTAACGCCTCCCTCACCTAAATTACCAGAAATAATAAACGCATTAACGCCTGCTGAGAATATGAATGAACCAGCAATAACTAATAATATATCTCGAATTGTTTTATTCATTCAATCACCCCTTTAGTTTTTCTCTCATGTATCAAAATGGTAGCATACGCTTATAATTTCTCACAATAATATACTCACAAATAATTTTATTTTTAACAAAAGCATTAATTATAGAACACAAATAAATTATTTTTTTATCCATACTGTGCTAGCTCTTAAAAAAACAGGTTAATAAAACGCCAATAGACAAATAAATTTAAATTTTCTGAATTTTTAATTTACTTTTAAAGAAAGGTCTGCTATAATGATTTTAACTTCTTGAAAGAGAAGTTATCTCCTTTGTGTTGTTTATAGTAACAAAACAAATTTTGCTCGAAGTACTGTGACAGTACCTAGTCCTTACCGTTACAAGTACATTAATATTCATTTCCCATAAAAGCCAAGTATAAGAAGTGTCTCCTCACTTTCTATACTTGGTTTTTATCATTTTCCTAAATATACCTCATAAATTACAAAAGAGTGAACGTTCGCTACCTACGACGTTCACTCTTTTTCATACTCTATTTATTGGAAAATATATTACCAAGCAAATAAACCTACAAATGCTGCAGTAAGTAATGACACTAAAATACCTGCAAGAAGCATCATCGGTACATACTTAGATACAAAATCTGATGTTTTCTTATCAACAATTCCTTTTAACGTACCTACAATCATGCCAATCGTTGAGAAGTTCGCAAATGATACTAAGAACGTTGATATCACAGCACGATGATGTGGTGAGAATGAATTCACTTGTTTAGAAATCTCACCCATAACAACAAACTCATTAGTTACAATCTTCTTAGCCATTTGTTGTGCGACCTCCCATGCTTCATTGAAAGGTAGACCTAATAATAAAGCAAATGGATACATGAAGGCGCCTAAAATTTGGTTTAGACCAAAACTTCCTTTCCAGCCAAAACCATGAGCAATAAGACCGGTAATCAGATTAATGAAACGATCGATTAAGTCAGCCAATGCGACGAAACTAATAACAAATGCGATAATAATCAGTACTAATTTACCTGCTGCTAAAACTGAATCTCCTAAGAAAGAGAAGAAAGGTTGACGTTCGATTTGATGATCTTTAATACTATAGATGATATCTTCTTTTTCTTCCACTGAAACAGGATTTAGAATAGACGATACAATTATTGCGTTGATAATATTAAGTGGTATCGCTGTCAGTACAAGCTCACCAGGAATCATTTGTACATAAGCTCCGACAATCGCACCTGAGACTGAACTCATAGACATCATAGCTACTGTCAGTACACGCATTTCGTTCATACGTTTCAGTTGTTCATTAGATACAGCCAACGCTTCAGTATTTCCTAAGAACATCATTTCAACACCAAAGAATGACTCGAATTTAGGCTGACGTGTAATCTTCGCGAGCACCCAGCCAATTCCACCTATAATCTTTGGAAGTATATTGAAATACATTAATATATCAAATAAAGGTACGATAAGTAAGATAGGAAACAGGGCACTTACAGCCATATCCATTTGCTTTCCAGATGTGAAGCTTTTGAAAGCGAATCCTGTACCCTGATGCGCGGATTCTATGACCCAAGCAATACCATTTGCCGCGCCTTTAACTCCATTTCTTCCCCAATCAAAATAAATAAAGAACCATGCTAAGAATAAATTCAAAATAACTAAGATTAATATCGATTTCCATTGGATATTTTTGCGATTTCTTGAACATAACACAGCCACACCAAGAAAGACGATTAACCCAATGATATTAATTAATAAAAACATTTGGCACCTACCTATTTAATATTTGTCATTTATATATTTATTTAAAACTCACTCAAAACTGTAAGACCATCAAATATTTAATCATAATTATCCCTATAAATATTGAACAATATAAGACTTTAATATTTTGAAAACGTTTGTTTTCCGTACTATTTGACATTATGTATATAAAAAGTTCTCTTAATCTTACAAAATTCATTATACCACTTGTAAATTTGGGTTAAAATAACGATTTTACAAAATATTTACGTAAATAATACTAAAAAAACACGCTCCACATTTTCGTGGAACGTGACTTGATGCTAATCTGATAATTTTTGAGATGTGACAAAGTTTTTATATTTTTCATGGGATTGCATTAATTCTCCATGTGTACCTTTACCAGTAACTTGACCTTTATCAATGAAAATAATTTGACCTGCTTTTTTAATAGTAGAAAGACGATGCGCAATCACAACAGTTGTTCTACCTTCCATTAATGTTTCAAGTGCTTCTTGAATCTTAACTTCACTTTCACTATCTAAGTTAGCGGTAGCTTCATCTAATAAAAGAATATCTGGATTCTTAACGAAACTTCTAGCTATATCAATACGTTGACGTTGGCCACCAGATAATTTAAGTCCTCGTTCACCAACCATAGTGTCATAACCTTCATCGAACTGCATAATGAATTCATGACAATTTGCTAATTTGGCATATTCAATTAATTCTTCGTCTGTTACTTCTCTATTAATACCATATAAAATATTGTCTCTAATCGTACCGCTCATCATTGAGTTAGACTGCATCACGTAACCGATTTTAGTACGCCATTTTGATAGTGGAATATCATAAATACTACGGTCGTTATATTTAATGTCACCACTTTCAATCTCATACATACGCTCAATTAAATTGAAAATAGTACTTTTACCTGAACCAGAAGGTCCTACAAAGGCACTTACTTTACCTTGAGGTATATCAAATGATACATCATCAAGAATCTTCTTGATGTCATATTTGAAATCTACATGTTCAAAGCTTAATTCACCATCTTCTACAAGATCATTTTCAGACTCAGATAGTGCTTCAGTTCGTTCAATTGGCTCTTGCATGATTTCATAGATACGGTGACTTGCTCCGACTGCTTTTTTATAATCTGTAACTAACGTAGATAGATTGATCAATGGCATAGATAATTGAATCACATAGAAAATCATTGCAATTAATGTACCTGGTGTAATAGCACCTGTTCCGATTTCTAATGCACCAAATCCAAGAATAATCGCAATCGTAAGTAACATCACGACGCCTGAGATTGGTTGAACAATTGCTGAAATTTTAGCTTGTTTTAAACCTAGATGATAGATTTTCTTTAAATTTACATGTGCATTATCTAACTCTAATCTTTCAGTATTAGAAACTTTAACCAGTCTCATTTCAGTTAACACTCTACCAAGTAAACCACTAAAATTAGCGATTTCAGTTTGTGTATTTGTAGAAATTCTTTGCATCACACGTCCTAATGGGATCATGATAAAGACAAATACTGGTATGGTGATAAAGGTTAGCAATGTTAATTTCCAATCCATGATAAATAACATGATTAATGAACCTATTAAAGTTAATACAGATGGTAATAAATTAGGTAACTTTTGAGAAATAAATTCATTAATAACCTTTGTGTCATCAGTGAGACGGCTCATTAATTGACCACTTTCGTTTTTATCAAAGAACGGCATTTTTAATTGGATGATATGTTCCCACAATATTGATCGAATGGCATATATAATTTTCTCACCAATTTTACTGAGTAAGTATAGACCAACACCGCTCAGCAATGCATTGACTAAGAAAATTGCACCAAAGATAGCTATCATGCCCCAATTCATACTACTTACAGAAAATTTATCAACTAAACGTCCTGTAAATAGAGGCACTAATAAACCACTTAAACTTCCTAACGAAGTAATAATGACCGCTGCAATGATTAACCCGTATGGCCACGAAAGCCTTTTAAATAAGAAAAATAAAGGGTTTTGTTGTTTCATTTGTTATACCTCGTCTTTAATTGTCATATTTTCATTTTGCTCAATCATACTATATATCCATCTCAATCCCAAATAATAAAGTGATTTGCAATTTATTTTATTAAAGAAAACATTTAGCTTCATTGGATAGATTTATTCTTAAAAATAACTAGCACTTACTCATATATATACGAGGCTGGGACCTTTAACATTTATGCTCTGGAAAACTGATTAACAGCGTCCTAAAAGCAGGATTTTCGGCAGTAACACTCAC
>NZ_KV827781.1:1134598-1158838 GCF_001836225.1 Staphylococcus sp. HMSC036D05
AACACTCACAATTCGACAAAATTTGAGAAATAATTTTGCTCACTGTTCGGTCCTGATCAAATCCCAAACTCTTTTGTCCCGACCTCTTGTTCTACGTTCATTATAACTATGTTCTTCGTAATTGTTATTATAACACCTTTTGATTGAACTGACGAAAGTGTTTCCCTATTCTTTTATACTTTTAAATAATAAAAAACAGACATACCATCTTTGGATAGTACATCTGTTTGATATTCTAAATTATTTCGCGTCTTTACCATATAATTCTTGTTTAATCTTAGTTGTTGAGATTCCTTCTGTACGATTAAGATAAATCACTTCACATTTATCCTTTAAGAAATCAAATTCGCCTTCCCAATCGTGGCCCATAACAAAGACATCAACATCAAAGCGATCAACATCTTTTTCTTTTTGACCCCAACCTTCTTCAGGAATCACTAAATCAACATAACGAATTGACTCTAGCATCATTTTACGTTGTTCATAATCATAATAAGACTTTTTATTTTTGATTTGGTTGAATTCATCTGTAGAGAGTGCAACGATAAGGTAATCGCCCATTTCACGTGCTCTTCTCAATAATTCGATATGACCATAATGTAACAAATCATATGTACCATAAGTAATTACTCGTTTCATGATACGTATTCTCCTTAACTTAAAATTTAATAAAAATTTACAATCTTAATGTAGCATAAATATTTAACCCTTACCATTAATTCAATAATAGTTGATTACTTGGTTTTTCACACTATAAATGTGCTCTAAACCGAAATTTAATGTTTATTGACTACTTTCTCAACACACGCTTGAGTGATTGCTTCCCTGAAAATGAAACACGTTTCGGTAGCACTGACACTTTAAAGCGTAAGTAACCCGGACGTCCGATGCCTACTTCACTTAAAGCCTTCCTCCACTGTTGATACAAATCCTTTGTCCAATTTGTCGCGCTTTGTTCAACCGCTCTAACAATTCTAAACATGGCATTTCCGGAATAATGTGTATGTTGCATGGAATGAATATATGATATCACGCTATCCATCAATGATTGGGTCATTTGGCTATTCTTCATTAAGTGCGCTTGAATGAGATAGCTGACAATTAAATTATCCATTCGATAACTATAATATGTCTTTTCATCAGTCAATAATAATAAATCCATCACACGTTGGCGGACCTTCAAGGCATCTTTCATATAAGGTAAAAACGTATCAACGCGTTGAGCAGTGACTGACCCTTCTCTCTCATTATATCCATAAACGATGTTAGGTATGAGTTGAATATCTCGTGCTTTAGAAAATGCCCTCACAATAAATGTATGTTCCTCACAAAATACGACATCTTCATCAAAACGTAATCCTGCGTACTTAGCACTGAACAACTTCGCTCCAGGGCCAATGGATTGCATAATTTCAGGCTTACGATCAAGTGTAACTAACGCATCTTCCACTATATCTTCATGAGTAGGAATCACTTTCCATTCCCCATTTACACCTCTAGCAATTTGTCCTATCACTACGTCCGTTTCTTCATTTTTCTGAAAGGCTTCTACCAATAAATCAATTCTACTTGGTAGAAATTCATCATCTGCATCTAAGAACAGGAATCCTTCAACGTCATCAGACATTGCATCTAAACCAACATTTCTACTACGGGCTGCACCTTGGTTATCTTGATTAATGACCTTAATATTTGGATGTACTTTTTGAAGTTCTGTAAGAACGCGTTTCGTATTGTCAGTCGAACCATCGTTAACACATATAATCTCATAATCTGATTGTGTATCAACTGAGAGTATCGCACGTTTTATCGTATCTTCAGCATTATACGCCGGAATAATTATTGCTAATTTCATCGTTTCACCAACTTATTTATAAAATTAACTAACTGGCTTAAACTTGCTTTCGTATTATATTGATGCCAAGAGTGAAATAGAGGTTGAAATTCTTTCTTCGCTTTCCCTAATGCCTGAATTAAACTTGTTTCATCAGCAAATTTATATTTTTTCGGAATTTCATAATAGAAAGGATTTAAACCTCTTACTTTTTCATAGTCTTCCTCATCATAGTTATAAAATAATGTAGGTTTATTTAATAGACTAGCTTCAATAGGCAATGAACTGTAATCACTTATAATGACATCTGCCATCACCATTAATGAAGCAACATCTATATCTTGAGAAGTATCTCTTTCGCTAATGGAAGGATGCAAGTGACTCATTAGTGTATATTCTGGTAATTGTTGCTCAAATATTTCTTTATTTATTGTTCGATTTGCCACCTTCGATTCTCTATATGTCGGAACGTAAACAGCTAATTTGTTCTTAATATGATACTTCTCTTTTAATCTTTGTTGTTCTTTTTCAATATTCATATTCAAATATTTCACTAATCTAGGAAGTCCAAACTTTAACATTTGTTCAGGTTGAGCTTCAAACGATACTTCAAAACAACGGGCCATTTCATCTCCGCCTACCAAGTAATAATCTGTTGCATCATAAACACGTTTATATTGCTCAACCATCGCTTTATTATCCAAATCAACTTGATGATCAGTAAGTCCAAAATCTTTGAGCGCTCCCGCGGCATGCCATGTTTGAATAACTGTTTGTCCTTTTTTCTTATTATATCCACCCATCATTAAGTAATAAGTGTCGATAACAATCACTTTAGCTGTACTTAACGCTTTCATGTGACTCACTATATTTTTGTTTCCTGCTGGAATGAATGTTGTATTTTCCAAGCCTTCAATAAGAGATTGATCTTGTATTTTACCAATAATTGTTAAGTGATAACCCTGTTGATGAAGCGCTTTGATAATCGGAAGTACATCCTGCTTGAAGGTCATCATCACAACAATATGGTCACGCTTTAACTTTAGTGGCTTATATATCATATTTAATAACGTAATCATTATCATATATACTTTTTTAATTAGAATTCTCATGTTTTCACCGTCTTTAATTACTCAATCGTATTTCTAAATTATATACGATTCTCTCTCACTTAGAAAATGATAGCCGCCACTTTCACGCTCGTAAATAAGTCTTAGATGGTTTCATGTTCAAAAAATGCCTCGATCCTAAATGGACCAAGGCAATTGATATATAGTATTACAAGAAATCAGCAAAATGATCTCTATAACGTTTATGAAGTATTGAACCAATAATAAAGAATATGATGATGATGCAAATGTTATATAACATCAACTTCCAATGGTCGATAAAATACCATTGATGGAATAAAATTGCTGCACGATATGACTCAGCGATAAAGTACACTGGATTAAACATCATAATTTTGTGAATAATGCCACTTACACCATGATTCTTTGGTACCCAAAGAATTGGAGACATATAGAACAATATTCTCATTAATGCTTGCATGATCATTTGCGTATCTCTAACAAGTATCCCTAATGTAGACGTTAAAAGTGCTACAGATGATGTTAATAAATATGCAAAAGGCACATAAATCAATAATTGTATAATATGAATGGTAGGAAAAATCCCTTTAAACATACATGCTATGATTATAATGACTAACAGTCCTAAATGACCATAGAATCTACTTGTAACAATATATGTTGGAATAATTGATAAAGGGAAATTCATTTTAGCAACTTGATTAAATTTTTGTGAAATAGATTTGGTACCTTCAAGTACCCCTTGGTTAATAAAGAACCACATACTAATTCCTACGAGCAACCAAAATACAAATGGAATACCATGAATAGGTGCGTTACTTCTAATTCCTAGACCGAAAACAATCCAGTAAACCATAATTTGTAAGGCAGGATTTAAAATTTCCCATGCCATACCTAAATAGTTACTATGATTTGAGATTTTAATTTGAAATTGTGCCAGTCTTTGAATTAAATAGAAGTTTTTAATATGTTCTTTTAAAACAGTTCCAACTGCTGACATTAAACCCAACCACGCTTTCTCAATGCAATAGAACACGATCTATTGTAAAACTTTAATAATGAGTCTTTTAAACTTACTTTTTCAATTTAACTTTATTAGAAATGATAGCTTATTGTTTATTACAAGCTTATTATATTATACAATCATTTACGTTAAAAACTGTAACGATCATCATCTTTAAATTTTATGTGTATAATAAGATGCTTAAAGGAATGACAAAATTTTTAATACATTCGTTCGTTTCACATATTTCTTAAAATAAGTATATGATGATTTAAATTTTACTTAGTTTTAACAAAATCACCTATACACTTTACACCAGGTTAATAAATTTAACAACTGATGTGTTGTATATTATAATCTATACAAATGTATATAAGGAAGGTACCAAAATGAGTGTTTCGGTAAATATTGAAAATGTAACAAAAGAATACCGTATATATAGAAATAATAAAGATCGTATCAAAGATGCCTTAATACCTAAAAATAAAAATAAAACTTTCTTCGCTTTAGATAACGTTTCACTCACTGCCCATGAAGGTGATGTCATTGGATTAGTGGGTATCAATGGTTCAGGCAAATCTACATTAAGTAATATGATTGGTGGATCATTGTCCCCTACTTCAGGAGAGATCGAAAGGCATGGCGACGTTAGTGTGATTGCCATTAATGCAGGTCTTAATGGACAATTGACAGGCGTTGAAAATATTGAATTTAAAATGTTATGCATGGGATTCAAACGTAAAGAAATCAAAGAATTAATGCCAAAGATTATTGATTTTAGTGAATTAGGCGAATTTATTTATCAACCTGTTAAAAAATATTCAAGTGGTATGCGTGCGAAGTTAGGTTTTTCAATTAATGTTACTGTTAATCCTGATATTTTAGTTATTGACGAAGCATTATCTGTTGGGGATCAAACTTTCACTCAAAAATGCTTAGATAAAATCTATGAATTTAAAGAGGCTAAAAAAACTATATTTTTTGTTAGCCATAATATTCGCCAAGTTAGAGAATTCTGTACTAAGATTGCTTGGATTGAAGGCGGCAAACTTAAAGATTTTGGCGAACTTGAGGACGTCTTACCTAAATATGAAGAATTTTTAAAATCATTTAAGAAGAAATCAAAAGCTGAACAAAAAGCCTTTAGAAATGAATTAGACGAAACACGTTTCGTGGTCAAATAATTATTTTCAATTAATTTGAGCTTATCCCTTTTCAAAATACGAAACTCGTATTATGATGAAAATAAGAGTTACACAAAGTTGTCACAAATAAAGCGTAAATTAAAGAGGGTGACAGAGATAGTATCTAATAAGAAAACCCAACAATTTGCGAATTTAGTACGCTCTTATCGTAAATCTTATATTGGTAAAGGCCCAGAACAAGTTAAAGTCTTTTTCAAAGATAATTGGGCAGTTTGTCATATGTCTGGAAGTTTAAGTAAAGTTGAAAATTTTTATTTGCGAAATAAAGATTTTGAGAGTATGCTTAAATACGGACGTACTGAAGAAATTAAAGAATTATATAAACAAAATCCTCCTGTAGAGATGGAGGAACTTGTCGGAGCAAAATTCGTAAAACTTTTTACAGATGTTAATTTAGAAGACGACGAAGTAGTGTCGATTTTCGTTTTTGATAGATCAATTGAAGAATAAATTAAATATTATGGGATTGGTGTAAGGTACTCAGTGCTGTTTGCTAACCCACTTTGTTCGAATAATTATGTGAGTCATACATATATTTGAGGAGGTGGTTAAAACAAATAGGCTGAGTATTTTTTTATAAACGTTATAAGTGCTCTCATCATAGAATTACTAAAGTTTTAGTAAAAAATTCTAAATTTAGGAGTGTATAGATTATGAAAATTGTAGCATTATTCCCAGAAACAGATGAAGGTTTAGATAACCAATTATTAAACACTGACAAAGCAATCGGTCTTAGAGAATTCTTAAAAGATTCAGACCATGAATTAGTTATCTTAAAAAATGGTGAAGAAGATTTAGATAAACACTTAAGTGACATGGACATTGTCATCAGTGCTCCATTCTACCCTGCATATATGACTAAAGAAAGAATCGAAAAAGCACCAAACTTAAAATTAGCTATCACAGCTGGTGTAGGTTCTGACCATGTTGATTTAGATGCAGCAAGTAAACACGATGTAGGTGTTGTTGAAGTAACTGGTAGTAATACAGTAAGTGTTGCTGAACATGCCGTAATGGACTTGCTTATTGTATTACGTAACTTTATGGAAGGACACCGTCAATCAGTTGAAGGCGAATGGGATTTATCTAAAGTTGGTAACCAAGCTCGCGAACTACAAAATAAAACAATCGGTATCTTTGGTTTCGGTCGTATTGGTCAATTAGTTGCTGAACGCTTAAAACCATTCAATGTAACTATTCAACACTATGACCCAATCAATCAAAAAGATAACGAAAACTCTAAATTTGTTGAATTCGAAGAACTTGTAAAAACAAGTGATGCAATCACTATTCACGCACCATTAACACCTTCTACAGATAACTTATTCGATGAAGATGTGTTAAGCAAAATGAAAAAAGGTAGCTATTTAGTTAATACTGCACGTGGTAAAATCGTGAACACTCAAGCATTAGTTGATGCTGTTAATAGTGGTCAAATTCAAGGTTATGCCGGTGACGTATGGTACCCACAACCAGCTCCAGCAGATCACCCTTGGAGAACTATGCCTAGAAACGGTATGACTATTCACTATTCAGGTATGACTTTAGAATCTCAAAAACGTATTGAAGACGGTGTTAAAGATATCTTAAATCGTTTCTTTAATAATGAAGCATTCCAAGACAAAGATGTTATTGTTTCTAGCGGAAAAATTTCAAGCTCAAGCTATACTGCTAAATAATTGCACTATAACGGAAAAATAAATGTTATTCTGATTCATTTTTGTTCAAAATAAAAACTCAACTATTTCAATAATTACAACCCTAACTACAAATGAAATATTAAAAAGAGGCATGGCTATTAAAAGCGCCATATCAGACTTAATAGTTACGATGTACTCTTTTCGCTTAAGTCAATGTCTAGAAGGCTAATGCGTTAACGTTATACCTTTCCCAAAAATCAAAATTGTTATTAGCCGTGTAAGTTCCCCTGTTCGCTCACACTAAGACATTGAACAAGCTTTCAACAACCTTGACATTATTTATAAATCTAATTACACACTCAATTACTTTCTACCCCTTCCCTGTGAAGTAATTGAGTAGTCAAAACCTTAAAATAATGTTATCCCTTTTCAAATAGAAAGAGAGAGGTGGCCTCCCTGAACCACCTCTCTCTATTTTTAATTATTTCGATTTCATTTTTCTTTTTTGTTTTGCTACTTTTAGCATAAATTTTGGAATACTTACCATTCTTCCAATTCTCTTCCAATCAATGAGTAATCTAAATACCCATTCAATATTTAGCTTTTGGAATAACTTAGGCGCACGCTTTTTGGCACCACTTAGCACTTCAAAAGAACCTCCAACACCCATCATTACTGTTTGTTTAAATTTATCGTGATGTTTATGGATCCATTGTTCTTGTTTAGGGAAGCCCATCCCTACAAAAATATAATCTGGATTGAAACTTGTTATACGTTTGACGACCGTTTCATCCTCTAAATTGATGTAACCGTGATGATGTGCAAAGGTAACATTAGGATATTTTAAATTTAACTTACGTTCAGCCGCTTCAATAATTTCATTTTTGGAACCAAGCAAATAAACACGTTGGTGCTTAGCATTAGCAATTTTTAAGCATTCTTCAAGTAATTCAATTCCTGGAACACGTCGTCTTAATGGTTGATTCAAACGTTTAGAGGCTTTAACAACCCCCGTGCCATCAGCTACAACATAATCTGCTTCATTGATTAAATCCATATATGAAGGGTGCTCTGTTGCATAATCCACAATTTCAGGGTTAGCTGTCACTATAAATAAGTTTTGATTTTCTTTTTTTTCAAAAAATGATTTAATATTTTTAGTCATTTCCAACATCGTCGTGTTGTTAAATTGAACACCTAGTATATTTACTTTACTGTTATTGAATTGCTCGTTATTCATCCCTAAAGCCCCACTTCACTTCGTGTATTATTCTATTTATATTATTTACCATTAGAATTTTAATTACTTTCTCTTTAAAAATGTACGGTCTATTTTACCACATCGAAAATTAAACTAGAAATGTTTACGTCCTAATTTACATCTAAAGTCCAAAAGCCATAAACTACATTTTCATTTATAATAAATTTTAAGTGATTATAATAAAATCTATTACACGAGGTTCACATTCATGACATACCTAGAAAACTTTTTCACAACAGTCATTCATTTAAATATTTATTTAATCATATTGATAAGCATTGTATACATCGTCATTCACCAACATCGACATAAAAGTATCAATCAATTTTTAGATGTTTACCTTAATTATATTCCAGTTTTAACACATGAGTTCGGACATGTTTTATTTAATAGACTTGCAGGTGGACGCGCTAAAGATCTTGTTATTGTTACAAGTCCTAAAGAACGACAATCAACCTTGCAACAAGGCTACGCCATTACACAATCGAGAAGTTACCTTGGACAATTCATTACTACCATTGGCGGCTATTTAATGCCACCGATTATGTTTTTAATTGGCTTAGTAGCCGCACATTATCAACACCCAAGTATTTTCCTAGTATCATATCTATTTATTTTTATTTACTTTTTAATTTTAACATCTCGTAAATTATCACCTATCATAGTCATATTGCTTATTGGAATACTACTTTACTTTTTATTCCAACATGATAATCAAATGATAATGTATGATATTGTGTCACTAAGTTATCATTTCATTTTAGGTGTCCTTTTAGGGGAAATTCTTCAATCCTCATGGACGATATTTAACCTAACCTTCCAACGCCCTAAGCCGAGTTGGGATGGCAGTGCTTTAACTGAGATTACTAGAGTCCCTACAGTCATTTATAGTGTGTTATGGATTGCCTTCAATCTCTATACAGTTTATCTACTTATCAAATATACGATTTTATAAAAAAGCTTAAGGGAGTGGGACAGAAATATAATTTATCAAAAATTATTTTCGTTGTCCCACCCCGGCAAGGATGGCTAGGATTGAAAGAAGCTTGATATAAGCGCACTTTTAATTCAGACATCTACTGCCAATATGTTAAAGAAGGCTGAGACGGCACCCTAGGAACGCGAAGCCATACAATACGAAGTATTGAATATAAAAGTAGCAGTAAGAGGATTCCAATTGACATCCTCTTACTGCTATTTTTTGGGGAATTATGTCCCAAGCTCTCTTAAGCTTTTATTGTTTGTCAGCAAAGATATTCATCGCATTCTCATAACTTAATATCGTCACTATATCGTTTCGTTTAATGATAATCACTTTGTTTGTGTCATCCTTTGAAACGATTTCGACTTCATTGCCTATATAAATGTCTTTACTGGAAAGGTATACAAGTAACTCTGTTTTATCACGTACACGTCTCACTACAACATGATCCCCAGGTTCAAATTCTAATATAGATGTCGTATATAACTCTTTATATTGATGATCTCTTGGAATCACACCACCATGAGGACACGTTTCAGGATAATTTAATGTTTTATCTAAACGCTCTACAAACAAATCGGAAATGCGGTGTTCGAGGATTTCCGCCTCTTGATGAACCTCTTCCCAGTTGTATTGTAAGATTTCTATTAAAAATAACTCCAATAAACGATGACGTTTAATGATATCGAGCGTTTGGTTAAGACCCGCTTCTGTTAAACGTGCACCTTTATAGTGTTTTGTTTCTACATAGCCTTCCTTTTCTAAGCGTCCTATCATTTCACTGACAGATGGTGGTTTAATATTGAGAAATTGAGATAATTGTTTATTTGACACAAAGGATACATCGCCGTCATTCGTTAAAATTGCTTTCAAGTAATCCTCTTTTTCTTCAGTTAACATCATTTCACCTCACACGCATTCACCTTATTGTATCATGAATTCACTTGACATGTTAAAACTTCAACGTTTATTATAAAATAAATTAGGTTAACCTAAACTTTTAATTAGGAGGTTATAATTTTTGTTAAAAATAGACCAATTAAATCTATTTCTAGGGAAAAAGCATGTACTTAAAAATGTCTCTTTCTCTTTACCTATAAGTGGTGAAATTGTTGGCATCGTTGGTCCTAATGGCGCTGGGAAATCGTCGTTATTGAAAGCTTTTATTGGGGAATTTAAAGCCACAGGGACAAAGTTGCTATATGACCGCCCTATACATACTCAACTAAGATATATCACATACATTCCTCAAAAAGCACAATTAGATTTAGATTTTCCTATCAAAGTTGAACAAGTTGTGCTTTCAGGTTGCTATCAAGTCATCGGATGGTTTAAAAGACCAGAAATCACCGAAAAGACTAAACTCAATCAATTGCTCAAAGATTTAGAATTAGACGAGTTACGTCATAGGCAAATTTCTCAATTAAGTGGTGGACAATTACAACGTGTACTTGTCGCAAGAGCATTAATGAGTGATAGTGATATCTACTGTTTTGATGAACCCTTTGTTGGCATCGATATTTACAGTGAACAACTCATCATGAATAAGATTAGACATCTTAAACATTTAGGGAAATTAATTTTGATTGTGCATCATGATCTATCAAAAGCTGAACAATATTTCGATCGTATTTTATTGCTCAATCAGACTATAAGATACTTAGGCGAACCTAAAGAAGCATTATCTTCTGAACGTTTAAATGCAACATTCATGAATTTTGATAATCATTTATCACCACTTGAATCTACACAAGGGAGTGCGTGTGTTAAATGTTAGACTTCTTTAATCATTTGTTAAGTTATCAATTTTTAAATCGTGCATTAATCACTTCTATTCTAGTAGGAATTGTGTGCGGTACAGTGGGAAGCATTATCGTTCTTAGAGGACTATCTTTAATGGGAGACGCTATGAGTCATGCCGTACTACCTGGCGTGGCATTATCATTCCTCTTCAATATTCCAATGTTTATCGGAGCATTAGTGACAGGAATGATTGCAAGTTTATTTATCGGTTTTATCACTTCTAAGAGTAAGACAAAACCAGATGCTGCAATAGGAATTAGTTTTACTGCTTTCCTAGCTACAGGAGTCATTATTATTAGCTTAATTAACAGTACAACTGACCTATATCACATTTTATTCGGTAATTTACTTGCCATTACGAATCAATCATTTTGGACAACAATCATTATCGGTATAAGTGTGATTACACTCATTATTATATTCTACAGACCTTTAATGATTTCTACCTTTGATGAAACATTTAGCCGAATGAGTGGACTAAACACTACATTAATTCATTACTTCGTCATGCTCTTACTTGCACTTGTAACAGTCGCAAGTATTCAGACCGTAGGAATTATCCTTGTTGTAGCTTTACTCATCACACCTGCTTCAACAGCATTTCTAATCAGTAAGCAGTTGTACAGCATGATGATTATTGCAAGCATCATTAGTGTAGTAAGTTCAATTATCGGATTGTACTTTAGTTATATTTATAACGTACCAAGTGGCGCAACAATCGTCCTTTGTACATTCACAATTTACGTAATTACATTAGCTAGCACTAGAATTATAAACAGACAGAAAAGAGGCGCTTTAACTTGAAGAAAATCTTTGCTTTAGCATTAGCATTTATCATGATTCTTGCAGCATGTGGGAATCAGCACAATGAGCATAGCTCTCATGGTGGTAAGTTACAAGTTGTAACAACAAACTCAATTCTTTACGACATGGTTAAGCATGTTGGTGGCGATAAAGTGGACGTTCATAGCATTGTTCCGGTCGGACAAGACCCACATGAATATGAGGTAAAACCTAAAGATATCAAGGCGCTCACTGATGCTGATGTCATTTTCTATAATGGATTAAATCTTGAAACTGGTAACGGTTGGTTTGAAAAGGCACTTAAACAAGCAGGAAAGTCTACGAAAGATAAGAGTGTGATTGCAACATCTAAAGACGTCGATCCTATTTATTTAAATGGTGAAAATGGCAACAAGAGCAAACAAGATCCACATGCATGGTTGAGTTTAGATAACGGTATTAAATATGTTAAAACAATTCAACAAACTTTAATTCATTATGATAAACAACATCAATCAACATTTAAAAAGCATGGTAAAGCCTATTTGGCTGAACTTGAAAAGCTAAATAAAAATAGTAAAAACAAATTCGATGATATTCCTAAAGATCAACGTGCCATGATGACAAGTGAAGGTGCATTTAAATACTTTGCTAAACAATTTAACGTCAAACCAGGTTACATCTGGGAGATTAATACTGAGAAACAAGGAACTCCGGGACAAATGAAACAAGCGATTCGCTTTGTTAAAGATAATCACTTAAAACATCTATTAGTCGAAACAAGTGTTGATAAAAAAGCGATGCAAAGTCTATCTGAAGAAACAAATAAAGATATTTACGGAGAAGTATTTACAGATTCTATTGGTAAAGAAGGAACAAAAGGAGATTCATACTACAAAATGATGAAATCCAATATCGATACAATTCATGGCAGCATGAAGTAGTAGAGGTATATAGAAATATTTAGAATTCTCGGATGAACATATTTAGTCTATGTCACTATCACTTCCGTTCATACATTTAATACTGGACGCACAATAAAATGTGATGTGACTACTTACAACCATTCCATGATTATGTTCATCCTGAGTGATTCTAATGTATCAAACATACATATGTTGTAAGAATATAACTAGCAGTCCCATATCGTGTGTTTTTCATTTATATTACCCTCCTATAATATAAACTACATCTTTTTACACACGATATGGTGGTGTTAGTTAGGAGTATATTTCGCACAAACATAATAGAGCCCCACTCTCTCACTAAAAAATACGGAGTTATAATCACTGCGAAAACAACTCAAGCATTACTTTGTTTCTGAGCGATAAACAATAGTAATGTTACTAACAACATGTACTACTGTTACTTAACATCTATAACATCCCTCAAGTAGTACATAACAGTTCTATTCAACTCTGAGTAGTTACTGAAGCCACAAATAATCACTTGATGTGATAGCTTCATCTATCACTAAGCTATCTCCATGGTATTTTTAATCCTCCCCCATGGAGTACCCAGTTGCACTAATTATGTTGAGATTAGTGCAACTTTTTTATTTTGCATTTATACATGAATCATAAAATTTAAATACCAAATAAATTGAAAAAATACGAAGTAGAATTTTTGAAAAAGCCAAAACATACAATAAGCAACGTAGAATTGAATGTAAAAAAGCAATAAAATGGATTCTAGTTGAAACCATCTTATTGCTCATATCATAGTTATTCATTTCTCTATCCCATCAATATTTACAGATTAAGCTATCGTTTTTTAAATAAGATTATGTCTTACTATCAACAATAACCATTTCGTCATAGTTGATGGATTCTCTTAATTTCAACGCTGTACCTTCTGTAATTTCTTCATCTTCAATTAACTCTCGTAAAACACGACGTTGCTCTCTTAAAGCATTTAACTTAATTCGCGTAATGGTATCTTCACTTGGAGAATTAAAGAAATTATTCGGCGTTAAGTTGTCAATACGCATGAGATAACCATCACAAATCATACCTACTTCTAA
The DNA here is from genome assembly GCF_001836225.1 of Staphylococcus sp. HMSC036D05. Lineage (NCBI taxonomy): Bacteria > Bacillati > Bacillota > Bacilli > Caryophanales > Staphylococcaceae > Staphylococcus > Staphylococcus sp. HMSC036D05. The sequence continues at coordinate 1,148,224 of NZ_KV827781.1, forward strand.
CTTGTTATCTGTTGTCGCTTCTTTTGAAAGTCGACTTACTACATTATAGTGAACTAATTTATTAATCTTACCTAATTCGAGCAAGTTATCCGTTACGCTTAATGATGATGCTGAATTAATTTTCGTTTTAACACGACGTTTTAATAACATTCCTCTTAATGCCACCGTAATTCTTCGGAAGAGTGAGGCTTGCTTATACACTTGCGTACGTTCAGCATAGCGCATATAGTTTTCAAGCACACTATCAGTAATGTCTCCATCATCAACAAGTTTTTCCAATGTCTTAGTCTCAACATTAAAGGCAATTTTTTGAAGTCGTTCTAACTCTTTAGAGTTTTCGTCTTCTTTTTCAACCGTTTTAAGAAACGTGAGTTTATCGTGATATTCTTTAATCACATTGCCATAACGATAACTTGTTTCAAACGTTGATTTTTGATTTAAGTAATCTATGACATGCTCTAAAATATATACTCTGGCTTCTTTGAACGTCATATTTCCTACTTTCACTTTAGGTTTATCTGGCGTTACAAGAGGGAGTAAAACTTGAGCAATCACTAAACTAATAATAACCATGCCGGATGCAATGAATAATAAATCATTTCTAAATTGGAATGAATGATGATCGGCTAAGTAATAAGGTAATGTTAACGCGATAGCTAATGAAATTGTCCCGTGTACCCCGCAGAGCGTCATAATCAGTGCATATAAGCTTCTCTTAGGTTTTTTCTCTGTCTTTTTATCATCATCGTCTTTAGAAATCATTTTCTGGAATGGACTGACTGATAAATAAAAATAAGGATAAAGGACATAGACCCATACAAATCTAAACAAGTATACTGCTAAGGCCACAAGTACTGTAATCACGATTAAGAATAATAAATTGTGTGGTTCAGTTTTAATAATCTTCACAATGACTTCAGGAACTAAGAATCCTAGTATTGAAAAGACAAAACCATTTAAAACGTAACCTAAAATATTCCAAGTATGGTTATAACTCATCTGTAACTGCGTACGCGTTTGAGCGATACGATCACGTTCAAAGCCATGTACAAGACCTGCAACGACCGCCGCAATAATACCAGATGCATGGAAAAGTTCAGCAATGATATACGTTACAAATGGTGTTAATAATTGGATAAAGGTAAACATATTAATGTTTTCAATACCGCGTCGCATTAATGTGAGACGGAATCGAACAAGTGCCATACCTATAAGTAGACCTACAATTGCACCACCAATAGATGCGATAAGAAATTGTTGAACTGCATCGAAGATTGAAAACGTACCTGTAATTAACACGCCAACAGCAATTTTAAAAGAAATGATACCGGCAGCATCATTAAGTAGTGATTCACCTTCGAGAATCGTTAACGACCCTTTTGGTAATACCTTCCCATTTGTAATAGCTTGAACTGCAACCGCATCAGTAGGACATAATATTGCTGCAATCGCGAATGCAGCGCCAATTGGTAAATCCGGCCAGATCCAATGTACAAATAGACCTACCCCAATGACGGTTGTAATAACGAGACCTAGGGCCATCATCATTACAGGTTTAATATACTTTCTTAAATGTACTCTTGAAACATTAACCCCTTCAACGAATAATAACGGCGCGATAAGCGTTACCATAAACAACTCAGAGTCAAAGTTAAATTGTACTGGAATTGGAGTGAGGTATAACAACATCCCAAGAACGATTTGGATAAATGCAAGAGGTACTTTAGGTATGAAAGTATGGACAAAGGAGCTTACAATAACTACTGTAGTAAAAATGAGTAAAGTTTCAAATATCTCCAAACTTTCACCTCTCTATTAATTTTTAATTGAAAATTAAGTAATAAATATCAAATATAAATGTCTCTCTCGATGTTGAAAATTAGAGTGGTGCATCAACTAAATGATTTACAAACGAGGAAGTAAATAAGAAGAATGTAGAGAAATTGCTTACTCTTATTGGTTAGATAAACAAATATAGATTAATTATTTAGAATATTTTATCAATTTTAATGATGCATATTCCACTATCAGTGAAATCAAACATGAACATTTTAAACGACTATGCACTTGAACTCGCTTCTTCAAACGAGAAAATGTTTATGTGTAATCTCATTGAATCAACATTTTACTACTTAAATTTACAATTATTCTTGTCTACAATTTTATCACTAATCGTATCAATGCTTAAATAAATCGCACTCTTTCTTTTATAATTCGTACTTTAGTCTCAATAAAAAGAAAAACCGTCAACACCTAGATACCAACTCTAGTATGTTAACGGTAATAATTAATCATGATTTTCAAATTTTTTCTCTTTTTCTCGTTCTTTGTAATAAAGTTTTTCTCTCCGCTGTTCACGTAACTTGGCACGAGATTTCAATTCTTCGGGTGAATTAAACTCATTTTGACTTAACAAAATAGACGATTGTCTTGGGCCTTCATCCTTTCGGTACATATAGGCACCATTACGATATGCAGCGCGTGCAACTAAATGCATACCTACTGGGGAAGTAAGATTGATAAATACTAAAGATAAGAGTAACCGAACACTAAAGAACCCAGTGTTAACAATAAAGTATATCAAAACGCCAATAATAGTTAAGAGTACGGATAACGTCGAACTCTTTGTTGAAGCATGACTACGTAAGAAGACATCTTGGAATTTAACGATACCAATTGCACTAATCAACGCAATGACGCTTCCTAGAAAAATGAGAATGGCCGAAATTAAACTAACGATTTCTTTTGTTATTTGCATTAAAGACACGACCTCCCCCAATAAATCTAGAAATAGATACGGAACTGACGAAAGAAATAATCGCAATTAACATGATGGAATCTAAGAATGAAACCGAATTGAGCACTACGCTCATCACTCCTACAATCGACATGACAACCGCACTTGTCGCATCAAATGAAACAACTCTATCTGCCGTTGTAGGCCCTTTGATTAATCTGAAGAGACAGACGATCAAAGCGATGCCAAATATAATTAATGCACTTATTATAAAGAACTGTGTAATCGCCTCTATCATCGTGTCACCTCCAAGATTAAATCTTCATACTGTTTGATACTTTTTAAAAGTTTTTGCTTATCCTTTTCAGAAACATCAATACTATGAATGAAGAATTTATTAGTATTTTTAGAAATACGAATAACTGTTGATCCCGGTGTAATAATAATTAAAATAGTTAAAAACGTAATTGCCCAATCGTTTTTTAATGAGGTTTCATAAGTAAGTAAACCAGGATTCATCTCTTTCGTTTTAAATAGGATGTAATTAATCGTACTTATACTAGATGTTAATAATTGATATATATAAACTGCTAAAAACTTGATGGCTACCCATATCTTTTTCAAATAAAATTCTTCACCAAAGAATCGATGTAGTATATAAATCACAATTAAACCAATTAGAAATCCGGAGAAGAAGGTTGTAAATTTAAATTCATCTTCGTCTTGGAATAACACCCATAGAAATGCGATGACAATATTCAACACGACTTGTTTCATCTATTTTTCAACCTCCTTCAAATGCGGATTTACATTTTCTTGAAAAACATGTTCCTTCATATTGAGGTTTGTAGCATTATCTGTCACTTTTAAAATAACTGGTGCTGCGATTCCCATAGCTAGTACGACTGCGACAAGAAGACCAAGAATGCCTTTACGATGTGCTGGAATCTTCTTAAATTTGACCTCTTCACCATCAGAATCACCAAAATACATGACAAACATTACTCTAAATAGACTGTACATTGCAATGAGGCTTGTCACAATCATTAACGCAAGACCAATGTAATTACCGTTTTGAATGGCACCTTGAAAGATTAGCACCTTACCAGGGAATCCACTAAACGGTGGCACACCACCAATGGCGAATATCATAACTACAAACGCCACACCAAAGAAAGGTTCTCTCTTCGCTAAACCACTTAAATATTGATAATTTCGATAACCCGAAATATAAACTAAGCTACCAATAATAAAGAATAATAACGTTTTAACAATAATGTCATTAGATAAATAGAAAATTGCACCATTGACTCCTGCGAATGTATTAGAGCCTAATCCTAAAATGATAAATCCAATCGACAATATGACTTGATAAGCTGCAATCTTCTTAATGTCTTTATACGCAATTACACCTAATGCGCCGATAATCATCGTGAGACACGCCATGAAAACCAGTAACGGATGTGTAATACCAGAATGATGATTGAATATTAATGTGAAGAAACGGATTAACGCGTACGCCCCCACCTTCGTCATCAATGCAGCAAATAATGCAGCGAGTTCTGTATTTAGTACAGCATAAGCTTTAGGTAGCCACATAAATATTACAAGCGCAGCTTTAGAACTGAACGCTACTAAGAAGATGAGAGATATGATAGTCACAGTCTGATTACTTTCCATATGATCTAAACGCATTGCGATATGAGAGAAATTCAACGTACCAACTACTTTATATAGCATGCCGATACCAAGTAAGAATAACCACGAACCAATGATATTAAGCACAACATAAATAATTGCTGCACGTAATTGTTCAACCGATTGTCCTAACGTCACAAGTACAAATGACGCGAGTAACATAATTTCAAACATGACATATAAGTTAAATAAATCTGATGTTAAAAATGACCCAATCACACCAACAGTGAGCAATAAGATAAATGTTGGTAAATGGAAACGATTTACCCGCTTCTCTCCACGTCCAAATCCATAAGCCATGATAAGTGTCACAACAAAAGATGATACGGTCACCATTAATAAGCTCAGTGAATCACCTAAAAATTGAATTCCAAAAGGTGCTTTCCATCCACCAAAGTCTAATGTAATCGGCTTATGATTCACTACATATATTAATAACGCTAAAGAAATTAACGTTGTAACAACCATTGTCATAATAGAAAGTATTTTCGATGTTTGGTTTTTATTTTTCGTAAATACAAGAATCAATGCACATAGGAAAGGAAGAAGCATAGGTAAAATTAATAAGTTACTCATCATCTTCTTCACCTCTCAATGCACTAATTTCGTCCTCTTTCGTTACACGATATGTTCGATAAATTAACACGAGTAAGAATGCTGTCATACCAAACCCTATGACAATTGCAGTGAGCACAATCGCTTGCAATAACGGATCAACGAAATGGGTATGATGATTTTGAATTAATGGCTCCGACACATGTGAGCCATATTTCCCCATACTCATAATGATTAAGTTACCAGCATGTGTATAGATTGATATACCAATAACGATACGAATTAAATTAATAGATAGGATCATGTATGTTCCTATAAATACTAAGAAACCTATCACAAGTAATAGTATTAAATTCATGACTTACCACCACTTATGGATAGCATCACTGTAACAATGACACCTACCACTGTAAGTAAGACGCCTAATTCAAATAACGTGACAGTCGTAATATGAACGTGACCTAATAATGGAAATGCCACGTTCGCTTCTGTTTGATATAGGAAAGGTTTACCAAAGAACATAGGAACAATTGCCGTAGCAAGCGAAACTAATGACCCGAGAATCATTAATTTTTTGAAATCAATTGGTAAACTTGTTAATACCTCCTTAACATCAAAGGCGAGGAACATAAGAATAAAAGCTGAACTAAATATAAGTCCGCCAATAAACCCGCCACCTGGATTGTTATGTCCAGCGAAGAAGACATAAAATCCAAATGTTAACAGTATGAAGACAACAATCTTAGTGACTGTCTTTAGTACAACATCATTCTCTTTCATCTTGTCCCCTCCTATCTTTATAGTTAAGTAGCGTATAAATACCTAATCCTGCGATGATTAAAACCAAGCCTTCGAATAATGTATCTAGCGCTCTGAAATCGCCTAAAATGGCATTCACGATATTTTTTCCACCTGTTAATTGATAGGCATTTTTGTAGTATTTCGAAATGGACGCCATACCATCTGCTTGTTGTGCTATAAAAATGAGTGAAACTACAGATAATGCCATGATAAGTGAAACGATTATTTTAAGTGTTTCCTTTTTCATATTTGCTTTAGCTCTTGGAATATTTGGTAATCTTGAAAAGCTCACAATAAATAAAATTGTTGTAATTGTTTCTACCACAAGTTGCGTGAGCGCTAAATCTGGCGCTTTCATCGCGATAAAATACAATGTGACAGCAAAGCCGATAATCCCGTTAAGAATAACCATAGTTAAACGCTGACGGATAAATATAAGCGAAATCCCTATGATGACAGTCACAACTGAAAGAATTACCTCTAAAGGTCCGAAAGACGAAACGTGCAGTTCATGGACTTTTGGAAAGCCCACTGAAATATATCCATAACCCACAATCACAATGAATATAAGGAGTGTAATGATAATATAATAATTAAGCTTATTACTCATTAAACTACGTATACCAACACCTGAATAAGATTCAAATTCTCTATAAACTTTACGATAAGCATTGGTAATTGAAGCCTGTTTAATCACTTTGTTCGTAATAGACTTCCAATTGACTGTAAGTGCTAAAAGTGTTCCCACGATAATTACAATCACACTTAGAATTAATGGAAGATTTACCCCATGCCATTGTGAAATGTGTGGCGCTACAGAATCTACTTTGCTTCCTACACCTGATACCGATCTCAATGCCGGTAAAATAACATTGTGTCCAAAGACGTTTGGAATAACGAACACTATAGGTATAAGTACCATTAGAATAACGGCTGGTAGACTAAATAACCATGGTTCGTGAATTTGTTTTTTTGAAAACTTTTCGAAATTGAATTTTCCCCAAAAAGTCTCTTTAATCATGTAAAGTGCATAAGTGAATGTAAAAATACTCGCAATCACACCGAGAGCCACAATCATTACTGTGAGTGTCATGTCAAATTGTTCAAGTTCAATCGCTTTGACGAGAGAATCAAAGAACATTTCTTTACTGAGGAAACCATTTAAAAGCGGTACACCAGCCATAGATAAAGCGGCAAGCAACATGACTATGTGCATCTTAGGAAAGACTTTGCGCATCCCATTCAGTGAGCGGATATCCCTTGTTCCTGATTCATGGTCAATGATTCCAACGCCCATAAATAATGCACATTTAAAAATGGCATGATTCATTAAATGGAACAAGCCGGCAAAGAGTACTAACGCATAAAATTCAGATAAACCATCAGACGTATGTTGCGCATAGCCCCCACCTATACCAACCATTGACATGATCATGCCAAGTTGACTAATTGTGGAATAGGCTAAAATACCTTTCAAATCATATTGTCGCAATGCTGTTAAAGAACCGAAAAGCATTGTAATCAGTCCTACAAAAGTGACTGTATAAATGTAAGCATTGCTAAGTCCTAATAAAGGTGTAAATCTAAATAATAGAAAGATTCCTGCTTTTACCATTGTGGCTGAGTGAAGATAAGCACTGACAGGTGTTGGTGCTGCCATCGCTTTCGGCAACCATATATGAAACGGAAATTGCGCCGATTTTGTAAAAGCACCTAACAACAACATGAGCATCATTGGAATAAATAATGAATGATGTTCAATTGTATGACGTTGTTCGAGGATTTCTGAGATTGTATTTGTACCAGTTATGATATAAAGCATGATAAAACCGGTTAATAAAGCTAAACCACCAAATACTGTGATGATAAAAGACTGTATTGCACCTAATTGACTATCACCATTGTTATACCAGTACGAAATAAGTAAAAATGAAGAAACGCTAGTTAATTCCCAAAATACGTACATCAATATCGTGTTATTGGCAATCACGATGCCAATCATACTAAACATGAATAATAGTAGGTAGACGAAGAATCTAGGAAGATTATCTGTTTGGGTTGATAAATATTGAGTTGCGTAGAAAAATACGCCTACACCTATAAGTGAAATAATGAGTCCAAACATTAAACTTAGTCCGTCTAATTTCATATCTAGATTGATATCTAGTGAAGACATCCAAGGTATATGTACAGATGGATAATGATGATGAACAACATTTGGTATTTGAGTAATAAAATAAATAGATGAAAGTATAGGCGCTAGTAATGATAGATAGCCAGCTATTTTTCTAAGCTTGCGATGACTAAGTGTAAGCAACACTAAAACCATCATAACTATGAGCGCGCCCATAAGGTATACCAAACTCATTTAATGCCTCCTTACTTTAATACTATATTTTATAAATTGAGTGCGATAACTGTACGCTTAATTGATTTATCTTTGATTCCAATAAATTTCATTGTTTCTTGTGTCGTTTGGTGTCCTAAATATTTCTGTATAATTGAGATGGATATGCCTGATTGATAAGCATGATAAGCAAATGTCTTCCTTAACGTCGTCAATCCAATATGTCGCATTCCAAGTCGTACTGCAGCTTGATGAATAATTCTATAAGCTTGCTGTCTTGATAAACATTGTTGTGTTCTCATTGACCGAAAGACCAAATCTTCGTCTTTTAAATGATGTTCTTCTATGTAACTTTTTATTTCGAGTTGCAATTCAGTTGGCAACATAATTTTAATACTGGGCTCATAATCTACAATCCAAGCAGTTTTTATATTCCCTGTTTCAGCCATTTTAAGATGTTTAACTTTCATATTTAATAATTCTGTCAGTTTAACACCCGTATGTATTGCAAATTTGAAAAACAAATAATCCCTTTGCGTCCGTTCTTGTAATACTTTATACATTTGATAAATCTCTTCTTTATGTTTAATTGGCTCTACCTGATTCATAAGTCCTCCAACATTAAGTTTCTCATTCAATGATAAATGATATTTATGTAACATCAAAGATTTTTGCTTTAATTTTTTTGTAGAAAAGGTGTCCCTTTTTTCATTCTCAAACGATATATAAAGTGAAAGGAGGTCATAAAGATGAACGAAGTCAACCAAATGACAGCACTCTTCACAGAAATCAAACATAATTCTGAAGGAAAAGCAGTCGAACATAAACGTCGTTTCGCAAACTTGAACCCATCGTCTTCTAATAACCAAGTAAGAACTTTCAGTACAATTATTGAACGTTTAACTGGTGAAAAGTACGACAAAGTAGAAGTTGTAAAGACAGAAGCATTAATTTAAAGAGGAGGATTTATATGTCAAAAACGTTAGAACTTATCTTCAAATCTAACCTTAACAAGCCGGTAAAATTACAATTACCACAATTCGATGCTGTCCTAACAGAACAAGTCGTTAAAGACAGTATGAACCAAATTCTAGAATTAGATATACTAAAATCGAATGTGGGTAAGCCAGTAAAAGCTTATTCAGCTCAAGTGATTGATAAGACTACGACAGTTATTTTCGAAGATAAAAAATAAACTTAAACACTATTTATAATTCAGTAAACATCATTAATGAGTATAAAAATAGAATCATTGATGATGTTTTTTGTTGTGTTGAAAGATGCAATTTACATATATAAACGTGTTAATCAATGAAGAGGTTCTATTCATCAATCAATCATCGGCTATTTAGAATCACAACAATGAATGGTATCATGAATATGATTAAATTTGGGAAAGTTGGTATGGCAATGCTATTTTTATACTTTTTAGGGATATTTGTGGGGATGTTACTTCCTATTCAAACCTCAATTAATTCAAGATTAGGACAATTTACACGTTCCACCTTCTATGCATCAACCATTTCGTTTGCAGTCGGAACAATTTGTTTATTTATCCTTAATCTGGTTATCAATCCTCATATTTTTACGCCATCATTCTTCTCAAATCAATCGTTAAACTATACATGGTTCTTGGGTGGATTATTAGGTGTCATCTTTCTAACAGGAAATCTATTGTTATTACCTAGATTAGGGGCTGCACTTACCGTCGTGATGACTGTCACAGGTCAGATTCTCATGGGAGTGATCATCGACACCTTTGGATTATTTGGGGCTACGCAACATTCATTCACTTTTTTCAAAGGTATCGGTATTATATTTTTACTTTTTGGTATCTTATTGATGAATTATATCCCTAAACAGAAGGTGCAACAAAGATCGGATTCAACCTTTTTATTATGGTTAGCTATTGGTCTTGTGTTTGGTTCTGCACCACCTATTCAAACAACAATCAATAGTGCACTCGCTCAACAGACACACTCATCTATATTTGCATCACTAATTTCATTTACCGTCGGGACAACTGCTCTATTTATTCTTACATTGATTTTTCATCGTAGTTTAAAAATTAAACATTTCCATACAGAGTTAGGTCAGATAAAGCCTGTTTACTTTATCGGTGGCATTTTAGGAATGGCATTCGTTACAGCAAATATTATTTTAATGCCTTTCTTAGGTGCTGCGCTTACAACGATTGTCGCGATGTTAGGACAAATGTTGATGGGTATCATCATCGATCACTTCGGATTACTCGGTTCTCCTAAAAATAAAATCACCGTACGTAAAGTATGTGGCTTAATATGTATCGCCATTGGCATCATCTTATTAAGATTATTTTAGACTTAGATTTCACACTATAAAAATTCAATTTGGGAGTTCCCACAAATTGTAGACTGAGCTATCGTTGATTTTGTAGAAGAAAAAAAGTTTTTTACTTAATAATAAATGAAGTATTGATGGCGACACGCCTGCAGGAA
>NZ_KV827782.1:0-2870 GCF_001836225.1 Staphylococcus sp. HMSC036D05
ACGATATGCTTTGGGTAGCTGTAAGTAAGCGTTGATCCAGAGATTTCCGAATGGGGGAACCCAACATGAGTGATGTCATGTTATCGACATGTGAATTCATAGCATGTCAGAAGGCAGACCCGGAGAACTGAAACATCTTAGTACCCGGAGGAAGAGAAAGAAAAATCGATTCCCTGAGTAGCGGCGAGCGAAACGGGAAGAGCCCAAACCAACAAGCTTGCTTGTTGGGGTTGTAGGACACTCTATACGGAGTTACAAAAGAACATGTTAGACGAATCATCTGGAAAGATGAATCAAAGAAGGTAAAAATCCTGTAGTCGAAAACATATTCTCTCTTGAGTGGATCCTGAGTACGACGGAGCACGTGAAATTCCGTCGGAATCTAGGAGGACCATCTCCTAAGGCTAAATACTCTCTAGTGACCGATAGTGAACCAGTACCGTGAGGGAAAGGTGAAAAGTACCCCGGAAGGGGAGTGAAAGAGAACTTGAAACCGTGTGCTTACAAGTAGTCAGAGCCCGTTAATGGGTGATGGCGTGCCTTTTGTAGAATGAACCGGCGAGTTACGATCTGATGCAAGGTTAAGCAGCGAATGTGGAGCCGTAGCGAAAGCGAGTCTGAATAGGGCGTTGAGTATTTGGTCGTAGACCCGAAACCAGGTGATCTACCCTTGGTCAGGTTGAAGTTCAGGTAACACTGAATGGAGGACCGAACCGACTTACGTTGAAAAGTGAGCGGATGAACTGAGGGTAGCGGAGAAATTCCAATCGAACTTGGAGATAGCTGGTTCTCTCCGAAATAGCTTTAGGGCTAGCCTCAAGTGATGATTATTGGAGGTAGAGCACTGTTTGGACGAGGGGCCCCTCTCGGGTTACCGAATTCAGACAAACTCCGAATGCCAATCAATTTAACTTGGGAGTCAGAACATGGGTGATAAGGTCCGTGTTCGAAAGGGAAACAGCCCAGACCACCAGCTAAGGTCCCAAAATATATGTTAAGTGGAAAAGGATGTGGCGTTGCCCAGACAACTAGGATGTTGGCTTAGAAGCAGCCATCATTTAAAGAGTGCGTAATAGCTCACTAGTCGAGTGACACTGCGCCGAAAATGTACCGGGGCTAAACATATTACCGAAGCTGTGGATTGTCCGTAGGACAATGGTAGGAGAGCGTTCTAAGGGCGTTGAAGCATGATCGCAAGGACATGTGGAGCGCTTAGAAGTGAGAATGCCGGTGTGAGTAGCGAAAGACGGGTGAGAATCCCGTCCACCGATTGACTAAGGTTTCCAGAGGAAGGCTCGTCCGCTCTGGGTTAGTCGGGTCCTAAGCTGAGGCCGACAGGCGTAGGCGATGGATAACAGGTTGATATTCCTGTACCACCTAGTATCGTTTTAATCGATGGGGGGACGCAGTAGGATAGGCGAAGCGTGCTGTTGGAGTGCACGTCCAAGCAGTAAGGCTGAGTGTTAGGCAAATCCGGCACTCGTAAGGCTGAGTTGTGATGGGGAGAGGAAATTGTTTCCTCGAGTCGTTGATTTCACACTGCCGAGAAAAGCCTCTAGATAGATAACAGGTGCCCGTACCGCAAACCGACACAGGTAGTCAAGATGAGAATTCTAAGGTGAGCGAGCGAACTCTCGTTAAGGAACTCGGCAAAATGACCCCGTAACTTCGGGAGAAGGGGTGCTCTTTAGGGTTCACGCCCAGAAGAGCCGCAGTGAATAGGCCCAAGCGACTGTTTATCAAAAACACAGGTCTCTGCTAAACCGTAAGGTGATGTATAGGGGCTGACGCCTGCCCGGTGCTGGAAGGTTAAGAGGAGTGGTTAGCTTCTGCGAAGCTACGAATCGAAGCCCCAGTAAACGGCGGCCGTAACTATAACGGTCCTAAGGTAGCGAAATTCCTTGTCGGGTAAGTTCCGACCCGCACGAAAGGCGTAACGATTTGGGCACTGTCTCAACGAGAGACTCGGTGAAATCATAGTACCTGTGAAGATGCAGGTTACCCGCGACAGGACGGAAAGACCCCGTGGAGCTTTACTGTAGCCTGATATTGAAATTCGGCACAGCTTGTACAGGATAGGTAGGAGCCATTGAAACGTGAGCGCTAGCTTACGTGGAGGCGTTGGTGGGATACTACCCTAGCTGTGTTGGCTTTCTAACCCGCACCACTTATCGTGGTGGGAGACAGTGTCAGGCGGGCAGTTTGACTGGGGCGGTCGCCTCCTAAAAGGTAACGGAGGCGCTCAAAGGTTCCCTCAGAATGGTTGGAAATCATTCACAGAGTGTAAAGGCATAAGGGAGCTTGACTGCGAGACCTACAAGTCGAGCAGGGTCGAAAGACGGACTTAGTGATCCGGTGGTTCCGCATGGAAGGGCCATCGCTCAACGGATAAAAGCTACCCCGGGGATAACAGGCTTATCTCCCCCAAGAGTTCACATCGACGGGGAGGTTTGGCACCTCGATGTCGGCTCATCGCATCCTGGGGCTGTAGTCGGTCCCAAGGGTTGGGCTGTTCGCCCATTAAAGCGGTACGCGAGCTGGGTTCAGAACGTCGTGAGACAGTTCGGTCCCTATCCGTCGTGGGCGTAGGAAATTTGAGAGGAGCTGTCCTTAGTACGAGAGGACCGGGATGGACATACCTCTGGTGTACCAGTTGTCGTGCCAACGGCATAGCTGGGTAGCTATGTATGGACGGGATAAGTGCTGAAAGCATCTAAGCATGAAGCCCCCCTCAAGATGAGATTTCCCAACTTCGGTTATAAGATCCCTCGAAGATGACGAGGTTAATAGGTTCGAGGTGGAAGCGTGGCGACACGTGGAGCTGACGAATACTAATCGATCGAAGACTTAATCAATTTTAAAATGTTTTG
>NZ_KV827783.1:0-61839 GCF_001836225.1 Staphylococcus sp. HMSC036D05
TCCCGCTAGAGTAGGACGTTGCCAGGCAATTAAATCGTATGGATGCGATGAGCCGAATCGAGACCGAAAGGTCTCTTTTTTTATGTCTAAAACAATCGGCGCCCCGAAGGTACGTAGTCTATTAGCTATGGAGAAAGAATAATTCTCTGCGAAGAGAAAGCGATTGAAGCTGATGAATTAAGGAAAGAGCGCAACGAGTTTAGTCGAGCTAAATGAGTTAGCGAGAGACGCGAATGAAGAAAGATGCGAACGCTTGACTCAAGCAGAGGAAGCTCCTTAGCGCCAGATGGTAGCCCGGCTTACGTCTAAAGGTGGTTGAGGCATAATTAATTGTCTCAGTTTTCTTTAACATATTGGCAGTAGATGTCTGAATTAAAAGTGCGCTTATATCAAGCTTCTTTCAATTCTAGCCATCCTTGCCGGGGTGGCACAACGAAAATAATTTTGTTAAATTATATTTCTGTTCCACTCCCTCTTACTTAATGGCATAAAGCCATTAAGAACCACTGAAATAATTGCCAGGCAAGTTAGAGACCGGAAGGTCTCTTTTTTTATGTCTAAAAAGCAATTGGCGCTCCGAAGGTACGTAGTCTATTAGCTATGGAGAAAAAATGATTCTTTTCACAAATGTTAATTAAAATACGATAGCCTAAAAGCTATCGCATAAGTAACACTAACTTTTAAAAAAGAAGTGTTACTTTATAATTAACGAGTTAATCAGAGCGTTCACATGGTCTTCTAACTCATCTTGTTTAATCCCGCCGAAACCTAAAATGAATTTAGGATATTTAGAAGGTTTGTCTTCATAGTTATACAATTCTAATTTTAGATTGTTCTTTTTTGCTTTCTCTAAGCATTGGGGTACACTCAAACCATTCATTACAGTTAAGGTGAAATGCATACCAGTCAAAGCGCCTTCTATTTTTAACTGTTCACTATATTGGGCGAGTTTTTTTAATATATAATTCAATTTATCTCTATAAATTCTTCGCATTTTATTTAAATGTCTTTCAAAGCTGCCACTACTCATGAATCTTGCAACCATATGTTGAAGATGAACGGGTACGGTATTTCCTTCTTTAAATCTTCTTTGTTTATAAGTGTTCATTACTTTTTCAGGCAGTACTATGTATGCAATTCTACAACTAGGAAATAGTGATTTTGAAAATGTACTGATATATATAACTTTTCCTTTAGTATCTAAACTTTGTAAAGCTGGGATTGGTTTGCCAAAGTATCTAAACTCTGAATCATAATCATCTTCAATAATATAACGATGCGTATCTTTTTGAGCCCACTGGATAAGTTGCGTTCTTTTTTTGAGATTAGTGACGTGGCCAGTTGGAAATTGGTGGGATGGTGTAATATATAAGACGTTATTTTGTGAATTTAGTATAGGTTGGATTTGTATACCGTTTTTATCAACTGGAACTTGTAAGTAATTCATATTCTTTTTATCTAAAACGTGTTTAATTGGAGGGTAACTTGGTTTCTCAATAATAAATTTTTCATGTTTCAGTAAGTTGGTAATCATATCAAGCAGTTGACTGGTAGAAGAACCAATGATGATTTGATTAGGGTGACATGTTACGCCTCTACTATTAAATAAGTAATGTGCAATTTGTTGTCGTAACGCATAAACTCCTTGAACTTCACCACGTTGTAATAGATCGAGTTGATCATCTTCGAACACGTCTTTGGCATATTTTCTGAAAATGTGCATAGGGAAGCTTTCCGAATCTATTTCAGCTAGGTTAAAAGCGTATTGAGGTCCGTCATTGTTATAAGTTTCTTCATTGATTTCATTCCCCATATAATCATGATAAGACTCTGTATTAACAACAGGTAGAGATTCTATATCTGATACATAATAACCTGATCTAGGTTTTGAATAAATAAACCCCTCATCTAATAGTAGTTGATATGCATGTTCAATAGTCGTATGACTCATTGATAAATGTTCGCTCAGTTGTCGTTTAGAAGGAAATTTATCATTAGAATGGTATAGACCTTCAATAATTTGTTTTTTTAATTTTTCATATAGGGATAAGTAAAGTGGTTGTGTTGATTTCATATAAACTGGCCCCTTGTTTTATGTATAAATTGTACCTTTTTAAATATCAGTTTATCTTTTAAAATGAATTTAATCAAGAAGTAAAGGGGTAAATAACATGTCAAAAATTGTAGGCTCAGAACGAGTAAAAAGAGGAATGGCTGAAATGCAAAAAGGTGGCGTCATTATGGACGTTGTCAATGCAGAACAAGCTAAGATTGCTGAAGAAGCAGGTGCGGTTGCAGTTATGGCACTAGAACGCGTTCCATCAGACATCAGAGCAGCAGGCGGTGTAGCACGCATGGCTAATCCTAAAATTGTTGAGGAAGTAATGAACGCAGTGTCTATACCTGTTATGGCTAAAGCCCGCATTGGACATATTACTGAAGCTAGAGTATTAGAAGCAATGGGTGTCGATTACATTGATGAATCTGAAGTATTAACTCCAGCTGATGAAGAATATCACTTAAGAAAAGATCAATTTACAGTACCATTTGTATGCGGATGTCGTAACCTAGGCGAAGCTGCACGCCGTATTGGTGAGGGAGCAGCAATGTTACGAACTAAAGGTGAACCAGGTACAGGTAATATTGTTGAAGCTGTTCGTCATATGCGCCGTGTAAATGCTGAAGTGAGTCGTCTGACTGTTATGAACGATGATGAAATCATGACATTTGCGAAAGAATTAGGTGCGCCTTTTGAAATATTAAAGCAAATTAAGGATAAAGGTCGTCTTCCAGTAGTTAACTTTGCAGCAGGTGGTGTAGCAACGCCCCAAGATGCTGCTTTAATGATGGAATTAGGTGCCGACGGTGTATTTGTAGGATCAGGTATTTTCAAATCAGAAGATCCTGAAAAATTTGCTAAAGCAATTGTACAAGCTACAACACATTATCAAGATTATGAACTGATTGGTAAATTAGCAAGTGAGCTTGGCACAGCTATGAAAGGTTTAGATATTAACCAAATTTCATTAGAAGAACGTATGCAAGAGCGTGGTTGGTAATTTATGAAAATAGGTGTATTAGCGTTGCAAGGTGCGGTTCGTGAACACATTCGTCATATAGAATTAAGTGGTCATGAGGGCATTGCAGTGAAAAGAGTAGAACAACTTGAAGAGATTGATGGATTGATTTTACCGGGTGGAGAGTCCACAACATTAAGACGATTAATGGATTTATACGGATTCAAAGAAGTATTACAGAATTCTGATCTACCAATGTTTGGCACCTGTGCAGGTTTAATTGTACTTGCCAAAGATGTAGAGGGAGAGTCAGGCTATCTGAAGAAGTTGGATATCACCGTCGAGCGTAATTCATTTGGTCGACAAGTCGATAGCTTTGAATCTGAGCTTGATATTAAAGGAATTGCAGAAGATATTGAAGGTGTATTCATTAGAGCACCTCATATTGCTCAGGTTGAAGAAGGCGTTGATGTGCTAAGCCGAGTAGGCGATAAAATTGTGGCAGTGAAACAAGGTAAATATCTTGGAGTCTCATTCCATCCAGAATTAACCGATGATTATCGAGTAACTGAATATTTCATTAATCATATGATTAAGAAGGATTGAACATTTTCTAATAAAGCGGTCATCTTGAAGATGGCCGTTTTTAATTTTGAGGAAAATGCATTTCAAAAAAGTATAAATTCTAAATTAAAAAATAAAAAAGCAAGAGTAACTCCCCAAGTTACTCCTGCAATAATTAAGTATGAATTAAATAAAGAATCCTGCGATGGCTGCTGAAATAAATGATACAAGTGTTGCGCCAAATAATAGTTTTAATCCGAAACGTGCGACGACGTCACCTTTTTTATCATTTAATGATTTAATTGCACCTGAAATAATTCCAATCGAACTAAAGTTAGCAAATGATACTAAGAATACTGAAGTGACACCTTTAGCGTGTTCAGATAAACCATGTGTTTTACCAAGTGCTTGCATTGCAACGAATTCATTTGATAATAATTTAGTTGCCATAATAGAACCAGATTGAACAGCGTCATGCCATGGTACACCTGCTAAGAATGCAAATGGAGCAAAGACAAATCCAATCAATGTTTGGAAATTCCATGTAATTGCGCCGTGTGAGAATAAACTAAAGATACCGCTGACGATTCCATTTAATAAAGCGATGATAGCTATATAACCAATTAACATTGCGCCTACGATGACCGCAACTTTAAATCCGTCTAAAATGTATTCCCCGAGCATTTCGAAGAATGATTGGTTCTTAGTTTCACTTTCATCAACTAATAATTTATCATCTTCTTCATTCACTTTATAAGGATTGATGATTGACGCGATGATGAAACCACCAAATAAATTAAGAACAACAGCTGTTACAACATATTTAGGTTCAATTAACGTGAAGTATGCACCGATAATTGATGCCGATACTGTAGACATAGCTGATGCTGTTAACGTATATAAACGTTGTTTAGGTATGTATGGCAGTTGTTGTTTTAATGAAATAAATACCTCTGATTGTCCCAAGATTGCTGCTGCTACAGCGTTATATGATTCTAAACGTCCCATGCCATTAATTTTAGAAATTAAGAAACCTAAAAAATTAATAATAAGCGGTAAGATTCGCGTATATTGTAATATACCGATAAGTGCTGAAATAAATACAATAGGTAACAATACGCTAAAGAAGAATGGTGGGTTCTTTGGATCTACAAATTTAAAACCACCGAATACGAAATTGACACCTTCAGCAGCTTGCTTTAATAGGTAACTAAAGCCGTACGAAATACTACCGATGACACTGATTCCGATATGTGTTTTTAATAAAATAAATGCGAATATAAGTTGAATTACTAATAGTAAACCAACATACTTCCAGCGTATATTTTTTCTGTCTGAACTAAATAAGAATGCGAGTGCTAAAAAGAAAATAATTCCTATAATCCCAATCACAATATGCATATTTTTTTCATTCCTTTAATTTTTTCTATTCTCTATCATACAATAAATTGAACGCGCTAACATCATAAAATTTAAATTTTAAAATCAAATTGGTTGAAAAAGGTCAAAGGTGGTCATATAATAAAGTCAAAGAAGGTCAAAAAGAGGTGATATCCATGCATAACATGTCCGACATCATAGAACAATACATTAAACATTTATTCGAGGAAACAAACGAAGATGTGGTAGAAATCCAACGTGCAAATATTGCACAACGATTCGATTGTGTACCCTCCCAATTAAATTATGTTATTAAGACTCGTTTTACAAACGAACATGGTTATGAAATAGAAAGTAAACGCGGTGGTGGAGGTTATATCCGAATCACTAAAATTGAAAACAAAGATGCAACAGGTTATATTAATCACTTACTTCAATTGATTGGACCTTCTATTTCACAACAACAAGCTTATTATATAATAGATGGTTTATTAGACAAAGGATTGATTAATGACAGAGAAGCTAAAATGATACAAGCAGTTATTGATCGAGAAACACTAAAAATGGATGTCGTTGCAAGAGATATTATAAGAGCTAATATTTTAAAACGATTATTACCAGTGATTAACTATTATTAAATGAAGTGAGGTGTTTAAACGTGCTTTGCGAAAATTGCCATTTAAATGAAGCGGAAGTAAAATTAACAGTTAAAAGTAAAGACGGTACGCATGAAAAATGGGTATGCTCAATATGTGCTCAAGGCGATAATCCTTGGCATCAATCTCATGACGACACGTCTTACCATTCGCATCAAGACGATATAGAAGAAGCATTTGTGGTCAAACAAATATTACAACATCTCGCTACGAAACATGGTATTAATTTTCAAGAAATGGCGTTTAAAGAGGAGAAGCAATGTCCGACATGTCATATGACACTGAAAGATATCGCGCATGTTGGTAAATTTGGTTGTGCTAACTGCTACGCAACGTTTAAAGACGACATTATAGATATCGTTCGACGCGTACAAGGTGGACAATTTGAACATGTAGGTAAAACGCCTCAATCTTCACATAAGAAACTTGCAATTAAAAAGCAAATCGAAGAAAAAACGAAATATCTAAATAAATTAATAGAAGAACAAAACTTTGAAGAAGCTGCAGTGATTCGTGACGAAATTAAAGCATTAAAAGATGAAAGTGAGGTGTCTCGTCATGAGTGACATTCATACTAACATTAGTCAATGGATGAAAATGACTGAAGAGGCACCTGTAGTCATTTCTTCTAGAATAAGATTAGCAAGAAATCTTGAGAATCATGTTCATCCTTTGATGTTCCCGTCCGAGCAAGAAGGATTTCGAGTAATAAACGAAGTTCAAGATGCGCTTCCAGACTTACAGTTACAACGTTTAGATACAATGGATCAACAAAGTAAAATGAAATTAGTTGCGAAACATCTTGTAAGTCCTGAACTTATTAAACAACCAGCCTCTGCAGTATTGCTTAACGAAGATGAATCTCTAAGTGTGATGATTAACGAAGAAGACCACATTCGTATCCAAGCGTTAGGAACTGACTTGTCGCTCAATGATTTATATCAAAGAGCTTCAAAGATTGATGATGACTTGGACCAAGAACTAGATATTAGCTATGACGAACATTTAGGCTATCTTACAACCTGTCCAACAAATATAGGCACAGGTATGCGTGCGAGTGTCATGTTACATTTGCCTGGACTTTCCATCATGAAGAGAATGAACCGCATTGCACAGACGATTAACCGTTTTGGATTTACGATTCGAGGTATTTATGGAGAAGGTTCGCAAGTATATGGTCACATTTATCAAGTTTCAAACCAACTCACTTTAGGGAAAACTGAAGAAGAAATCATTGATAATTTAACTGAAGTCGTTAACCAAATCATCAATGAAGAGAAACAAATTAGAGAAAGACTTGATAAGCACAATCCAGTAGAAACGCTTGATAGAGTTTATCGTTCGCTAGGGATTCTACAAAATAGTAGAATTATCTCAATGGAAGAAGCATCCTATCGCTTAAGTGAAGTCAAACTCGGTATCGATTTAAATTATATAACACTTAATGATTTTAAATTTAATGAATTAATGGTAGGTATACAGTCACCATTTTTAATAGATGAAGATGATGATAAAACAGTAAATGAAAAAAGAGCCGATTTATTAAGAGAACATATAAAATAGGAGGTATTTTATATATGCTATTTGGTAGATTAACAGAACGTGCGCAGCGAGTTTTAGCGCATGCACAAGAAGAAGCAATTCGTTTGAACCATTCAAATATTGGTACAGAACACCTTTTATTAGGTTTAATGAAAGAACCTGAAGGTATTGCTGCTAAAGTATTAGAAAGTTTTAATATTACTGAAGACAAAGTGATTGAAGAAGTTGAGAAGTTGATTGGTCACGGTCAAGAACAAATGGGCACGTTACATTACACACCTAGAGCTAAGAAAGTGATTGAACTTTCAATGGATGAAGCAAGAAAGTTACATCATAATTTCGTAGGTACAGAACACATTCTTTTAGGTTTAATCCGTGAAAATGAAGGTGTCGCAGCACGCGTGTTTGCCAACTTAGATTTAAATATCACAAAAGCACGTGCGCAAGTTGTTAAAGCTTTAGGTAGCCCAGAAATGAGTAATAAAAATGCTCAAGCAAATAAATCAAATAATACACCAACATTGGATAGTTTAGCTAGAGACCTAACTGTTATAGCGAAAGATGGTACTTTAGACCCCGTAGTAGGACGTAATAAAGAAATCACTCGTGTCATTGAAGTGTTAAGCCGTCGTACTAAAAATAATCCAGTACTTATCGGTGAACCAGGTGTAGGTAAAACAGCAATTGCTGAAGGTTTAGCACAAGCGATTGTTAATAATGAAGTACCAGAAACATTAAAAGAAAAGCGCGTCATGTCACTTGATATGGGTACTGTAGTTGCTGGTACGAAATACCGTGGTGAATTCGAAGAACGCTTGAAAAAAGTTATGGAAGAAATTCATCAAGCAGGTAACGTCATTCTATTTATTGATGAGTTACACACATTAGTTGGCGCTGGTGGTGCTGAAGGTGCTATTGATGCATCTAACATCCTTAAACCAGCCTTAGCTAGAGGAGAATTACAATGTATAGGTGCTACAACTTTAGATGAATATCGTAAAAACATTGAAAAAGATGCAGCATTAGAACGTCGTTTCCAACCCGTTCAAGTTGATGAACCAACAGTAGAAGACACAATTGAAATCTTGAAAGGCTTACGCGATCGTTATGAAGCACATCATAGAATTAATATTTCTGATGAAGCTTTAGAAGCAGCTGCAAAATTAAGCAACCGTTATGTATCTGATCGTTTCTTACCAGATAAAGCAATCGATCTTATTGATGAAGCAAGTTCTAAAGTTAGACTTAAAAGTCATACAACACCTAACAATCTTAAAGAAATTGAACAAGAAATTGAAAATGTTAAAAATGAAAAAGATGCTGCTGTTCATGCACAAGAATTTGAAAATGCAGCTAATTTAAGAGATAAACAATCTAAACTTGAAAAACAATATGAAGACGCTAAAAATGAATGGAAAAATTCTCAAGGTGGCGTAAGTACGGCATTATCTGAAGAAGATATAGCAGAAGTAATTGCAGGATGGACAGGTATTCCATTAACTAAAATTAACGAAACTGAATCTGAACGTTTACTCAATCTTGAAGATACACTCCACGAACGTGTAATTGGTCAAAATGACGCAGTGAATTCAATCAGTAAAGCTGTGAGACGTGCTCGTGCGGGACTTAAAGATCCTAAACGTCCAATCGGTAGCTTTATCTTCCTAGGACCTACTGGTGTAGGTAAAACTGAATTAGCACGTGCATTAGCTGAATCTATGTTTGGTGAAGATGATGCAATGATTCGTGTTGATATGAGTGAGTTTATGGAGAAACATGCAGTGAGTCGTTTAGTAGGTGCGCCTCCAGGCTATGTAGGCCATGACGATGGTGGTCAATTAACTGAAAAGGTAAGACGTAAACCATACTCAGTTATCCTATTTGATGAAATTGAAAAAGCCCACCCTGATGTATTTAACATCCTTTTACAAGTCTTAGATGATGGCCATTTAACTGATACGAAAGGTCGTACTGTAGATTTCCGTAATACAGTCATCATCATGACTTCAAACGTTGGCGCACAAGAATTACAAGACCAACGATTTGCAGGATTTGGTGGCGCTTCTGAAGGTAACGATTATGAAACAATTCGTAAAACAATGATGAAAGAACTTAAAAATTCATTCCGTCCAGAATTCTTAAACCGTGTAGACGATATCATTGTATTCCACAAACTTTCTAAAGAAGAATTGAAAGAAATCGTTACTATGATGGTAAATAAACTTACTGCTCGTCTTTCTGAACAAAATATTAATATTGTTGTAACTGATAAAGCGAAAGAAAAAATTGCTGAAGAAGGTTACGATCCAGAATACGGTGCGCGTCCATTAATTAGAGCAATTCAAAAAACTGTAGAAGATAACTTAAGTGAATTAATCTTAGATGGTAACAAGATTGAAGGTAAAGAAGTTACTATTGATCATAATGGCGAAGAGTTTAAATATGATATTCACGAGAAAACATCTTCAGAAAAAGAAACGACAGAAGCTTAAATTGATATAACGCATAGAAAGTAAAATTGAATCAACGATAGTAATCTATGACTATTATTGGTATTCCTCTTTAATTGAGGGGTACCTTTTTTTATTCATAAATTTTTCCGTATGTTCAGATAAACTAATTTATCTTTATTTTTCATAGAATGCAGTGCGATGTATAAGAATTAAAATAAACTTAAGGAAATTAAATTTCTCGAAAAATCAATAATTCTCAACTCGCATAAGCATAAATTCATAATAAAATTAATCGTTATCAAAATCATTCACATTTAATTTGTCATAATCAAATTGTCAGTTTAAAATAGATTTGTTCATAACAATTTGGAGGTGCAAAAGTGGCCAAGAAAAAAGTAATATTTGAATGTATGGCGTGTGGCTATCAATCTCCTAAATGGATGGGGAAGTGTCCTAATTGCGGTGCATGGAACCAAATGGAAGAAATTGTAGAGAAAGCTGCGAACCCTAAACATGGTGTGAAAACTAAAGAAGCAGCAGGAAAAGTACAGAAATTAAATAGTGTTAAACATGAGACGACGCCTAGAATTCTCACAGATTCAAAAGAATTTAACCGAGTGCTTGGTGGAGGTATTGTAAGTGGGTCACTTGTGCTTATCGGAGGAGACCCAGGTATTGGTAAATCTACATTACTGTTGCAAATCTGTGCTGCGTTATCTCAAAGTAAAAATGTCTTATATATCACTGGTGAGGAATCGATAAATCAAACTAAACTACGTGCTGAGCGTTTAGAAGAAGATTCTAGTCAACTCAACGTTTTAGCTGAAACGGATTTAGAAGTTATCCACCAAACCGTTAAAGATGAACGCCCAGATTTACTCGTCGTGGATTCCATCCAAACCATTTATCATCCAGAAATAAGTTCAGCGCCAGGATCAGTGTCTCAAGTAAGAGAAAGTACACAAAGTCTGATGAATATCGCGAAGCAAATGGATATTGCGACATTTATTGTTGGGCATGTGACGAAAGAAGGTCAGATAGCAGGGCCGAGATTGCTAGAACATATGGTAGATACGGTGCTTTACTTTGAAGGCGATGAACATCATGCATACCGAATTTTAAGAGCGGTTAAAAACCGTTTTGGATCTACAAATGAGATGGGCATTTTCGAAATGAAGCAGAGTGGTTTGAAAGGTGTCTTAAATCCTTCTGAAATGTTTCTAGAAGAACGATCAACTAATGTACCAGGATCGACCATTGTGCCAACCATGGAAGGCACACGTCCTTTGCTGATTGAGGTACAAGCATTAGTTACACCTACTACGTTTAATAATCCTAGACGTATGGCTACAGGTATTGACCATAATCGGTTAAGCTTACTTATGGCAGTATTAGAAAAGAAAGAAAATTACTTGCTTCAGCAACAAGATGCATATATCAAAGTTGCAGGTGGAGTGAAGTTAACAGAACCGGCTGTAGACCTAAGTATTATAGTAGCCACTGCCTCAAGCTTTAAAGATCAAGCTGTAGACGGCTTAGACTGTTTTGTAGGTGAGGTAGGTCTAACGGGCGAAGTTCGTCGAGTCTCTCGTATAGAACAACGGATTCAAGAAGCGGCTAAACTTGGTTTCAAACGTGCGATTATCCCTCAAACAAATATAGGAGGGTGGACTTTCCCAGAAGGTATCCAAGTGATTGGTGTATCTTCTGTCCATGAAGCTTTAAAATATGCGCTCCGTTCTTCATAGAAAGTATTTTATGAAAAGAATGAAAATGTTTATCATGTATCAAAGAAGTATATATGTATTTGATGTTTTCATTCAACGCATGTCGTTTTTTACTACAATAAATTTACGCGTATGAAATCTCGATTCAATAATACTGAAATAAGTATACATACAGAGAATAGACATCCGTGAGAGGAGGATAAGGTTGAGTATCACTAGATTAATGGTGTTAGTTATTTATATTATTATCGGCGCTGCATTAGGAATTATTATTATTCCAGAAGTCGTAGCTGATATAGGTATGAAAGTTCCACCGATTATTACGAATCACTATGTAGATGGATTTGTAGGCATTATTTTATTTTTTGCTATATTTGGATTTTTTATTAAAAGAGTGACCCATGCTTTTAAAGAACTTGAACAAGTCATTATGCGACGAAGTGCAGTGGAAATTTTATTTGCAACAATTGGTCTGATTATAGGACTCTTTATCTCAGTTATGGTTTCTTTTATTTTAGAACTTATAGGAAATTCGATACTTAATCATTTTATTCCTATTATCATTACGATTATTTTATGTTATCTAGGTTTCCAATTTGGTTTAAAGAAACGCGATGAGATGTTAATGTTTTTGCCGGAAAATATGGCAAGATCCATGTCTTATAATACACGTAAAGCTATACCAAAGATTATAGATACAAGCGCGATTATTGATGGTCGTATATTAGATGTCATTCGTTGCGGTTTTATCGATGGCGATATCCTTATTCCTCAAGGAGTCATCAATGAATTACAAGTTGTAGCAGATGCAAATGATAGTGTAAAGCGTGAGAAAGGACAGCGTGGTTTAGATATCCTTAATCAACTCTATGATTTGAATTACCCTACACGTGTGATACATCCGACGAAGTCTCATAGTGATATCGATACATTACTCATTAAGTTAGCGCAACAGCATCATGCCCATGTCATTACCACTGACTATAATTTAAATAAAGTGTGTCACGTGCAAGGCATTACAGCATTAAATGTCAATGATTTATCAGAGGCGATTAAGCCAAATGTTCATCAGGGTGACCGCTTAAATATACTTTTAACTAAGATGGGGAAAGAACCTGGTCAAGGTGTAGGTTATCTAGATGATGGTACGATGGTCGTTGTTGACAACGCGAAGAAATTAATTGGTCAACAGGTTAATTTAGAAGTAGTGAGTCTATTACAAACTTCTTCAGGTAGGATTGTTTTTGCAAAACATCATGAAGAAGACACTTCCAATTCTGAAAATTAAATCAAAAGCAGGTTTCATGTGAAACGGTATATTTTGAACTAAAATATGAATTTTACATGAAACCTTTTTATATATAAAGAGAAGTTTGAAGAAGACTTACGTAAACAATAGACTTATCAAAGACGCATTTAAGTGCTACAATATTACTGAATGTTATGTAAGAATGAATAATCAATTATTGAGGGAAGTTATTCACAAAGGAATGGTCCAACACATCATTAACTTTTGAATAACTTTTTTAAAATTGAATTAAACCATCAAAAACTTGGCAGCTTACATGCTTAAATTGGTTTGAAAAGTGGCTAAAAAATAAAGAAATTACAATTGCTTTTAAAATGTAATGATTTCTTTTAATCAACTTCTGCCATTACATCAGCCCATAATTAATAATCATAGGAGTGAATATAATGAGTGAACGCATTAGAGTAAGATATGCACCGAGTCCAACTGGATACTTGCATATTGGTAATGCTCGAACAGCATTATTTAACTATTTATTTGCGAAACATTATGATGGAGATTTTGTTGTTCGTATTGAAGATACAGATAGCAAACGTAACCTCGAAGACGGAGAATCTTCTCAATTTGATAACTTAAAATGGTTAGGCTTAGATTGGGATGAATCTATCGATAAAGATAAAGGTTATGGCCCATACCGCCAATCTGAACGTGCGGACATTTATAACCCACTAATTCAACAATTACTTGACGAAGATAAAGCATATAAATGTTATATGACAGAAGAAGAATTAGAAGAAGAACGTGAAGGACAAATTGCTCGTGGTGAAATGCCTCGTTACGGTGGTCAACATGCACACTTAACAGAAGAACAACGTCAACAATTCGAGGCAGAAGGCCGTAAACCTTCTATTCGATTCCGTGTGCCTAAAGATAAGACTTATACATTTAACGATATGGTTAAAGGTGAAATTTCATTCGACTCTAATAATATAGGCGACTGGGTTATCGTGAAAAAAGACGGTGTACCAACATATAACTTTGCAGTTGCTGTAGATGATCATTATATGAAAATTTCAGATGTTATTCGTGGCGACGACCATGTTTCTAACACACCAAAACAATTAATGATTTATGAAGCGTTTGGTTGGGAACCACCACGTTTTGGACATATGGCTCTTATTGTTAACGAAGAACGTAAGAAGTTAAGTAAACGCGACGGTCAAATCCTACAGTTTATTGAACAATATCGTGACTTAGGCTACTTACCAGAAGCACTATTCAACTTTATTACATTATTGGGTTGGTCACCTGAAGGCGAAGAAGAAATCTTTTCTAAAGAAGAATTTATTAAAATCTTTGATGAAAAACGTTTATCTAAATCACCTGCAATGTTTGATAGACAAAAATTAGCTTGGGTAAACAACCAATACATGAAAACGAAAGACACTGAAACAGTATTTGAATTGGCTTTACCGCATCTAATTAAAGCAAACCTCATCCCTGAAAATCCTTCTGAAGAAGATAAAGATTGGGGACGTAAACTTGTTGCACTTTATCAGAAAGAAATGAGTTATGCAGGTGAAATCGTTCCATTATCAGAAATGTTCTTCCATGAAATGCCTGAACTTAATGAAGAAGAACAAGAAGTTGTCAATGGTGAACAAGTTCCAGAATTAATGAACCACTTGTATGGTAAATTAGAAGCTTTAGAACCATTTGAAGCTGCTGAAATCAAGAAAACAATTAAAGAAGTTCAAAAAGAAACTGGAATCAAAGGTAAACAATTGTTTATGCCTATTCGTGTAGCTGTAACAGGACAAATGCACGGACCAGAATTACCAAATACAATTGAAGTATTAGGTAAAGAAAAAGTATTATCTCGTTTACAAAAATATGTATAAGAGCTTTCAAGATTGTCATTTACATACGCTGAATTCATTTTTCTAAAAAGCGTATGTTACGACTTGAAATTTCACTACTAACGACCTATTATTATAACTATAAAATGAATCAAAGGATTAGTAATTAATCATTATATGACTCAGAGAGTGTGCGGGTAGCTGCGAGCATACCATATAGATTAATGAATGCACCTTTGCTACTTTAAATAAATAATGATAATGAGAGTAATGAATACGATTATAAGTATCATTGCTGAATGAAGAGTGGAACCGTGCGATAGCGCCTCTAGCAACTGAATTGTTAGAGGCGCTATTTTGATATCATGAATTTTTAAATCAGGCACATGTATTAAAAAAGCATTGATGAAATAAAAATCAATTTGATTAGGCTAAGGGGGAGAAGGTCTTGTTAAAAAGAATGAGAGACGATATAAAAATGGTGTTTGAACAGGATCCAGCAGCACGCTCAACTTTAGAAGTTGTTACTACTTACGCGGGATTACATGCAGTATGGAGTCATTTAGTAGCGCATAAACTTTATAATAAAAAGCGCTATGTTGCAGCGAGAGTTATTTCACAAGTGTCACGATTTTTCACAGGAATAGAAATTCATCCTGGTGCTAAAATAGGTAAACGTTTATTTATTGACCATGGTATGGGTGTCGTTATTGGTGAAACATGTACAATCGGGGATAATGTCACAATTTACCAAGGTGTGACACTAGGTGGTACAGGAAAAGAGAAAGGAAAACGTCATCCTGATATTGGAGATAATGTTTTAATCGCCGCAGGTTCTAAAGTTTTAGGTAATATACAAATTGATTCAAATGTAAATATTGGTGCGAATTCTGTTGTACTACAATCTGTACCAAGTTATACAACTGTTGTCGGTATTCCAGGTCACATTGTTAAGCAAGAAGGCAAACGAATTGGTAAAACATTTGACCATCGTAATTTACCGGATCCACTTTTCGAACAAATCAAACATTTAGAACGACAACTTGAAAAAGCTAAGAATGGAGAGATTCAAGATGATTACATTATATAATACGTTAACACGTCGGAAAGAAACATTTGAGCCGATTGAACCAGGTAAGGTGAAAATGTATGTGTGTGGTCCGACGGTTTACAATTATATTCACATCGGGAATGCACGACCTGCAATTAATTATGATGTAGTCAGAAGATATT
This sequence comes from Staphylococcus sp. HMSC036D05, assembly GCF_001836225.1. Lineage (NCBI taxonomy): Bacteria > Bacillati > Bacillota > Bacilli > Caryophanales > Staphylococcaceae > Staphylococcus > Staphylococcus sp. HMSC036D05. The sequence continues at coordinate 15,681 of NZ_KV827783.1, forward strand.
TTGAATATAAAGGATACGAAGTTATTTACGTTTCAAATTTTACTGATGTAGATGATAAGTTAATCAATCGCTCTAAGGAATTAAATGAAAGTGTTCCAGAAATTGCTGAGAAATATATCAAAGCATTTTACGAAGATGTTGGCGCTTTAAACGTCAAAAAAGCAACATCAAATCCACGCGTGATGAATCATATGCAAGAAATTATTGATTTCATCAAAGAACTCGTAGATGAAGGATATGCTTATGAAAGTGATGGCGATGTTTATTTTAGAACACGTCAGTTTGATGGATATGGTAAACTCAGCCATCAATCGTTAGATGACCTCAAAGTAGGTGCACGAATTGAAGCCGGTGAGCAAAAGGAAGACGCCCTAGACTTTACGTTATGGAAGAAAGCGAAACCTGGAGAAATTAGCTGGGATAGTCCATTCGGTGAAGGCCGTCCAGGTTGGCATATTGAATGCTCTGTAATGGCTTACCACGAGTTAGGACCAACGATAGATATTCATGCTGGTGGTTCCGATTTACAATTCCCACACCATGAAAATGAAATTGCCCAATCAGAAGCACACAATCACGCACCATTTGCTAACTACTGGATGCATAACGGTTTTATTAATATCGACAATGAAAAAATGAGTAAGTCATTAGGTAACTTTATTTTAGTGCATGACATTATTAAAGAAATAGATCCTGATGTGCTTCGATTCTTCATGATTAGTGTACATTATCGTAGTCCTATCAATTATAATTTAGAACTTGTGGGTGCAGCTCGAAGCGGTTTAGAACGTATACGTAACAGCTATAAACTTATAGAAGAACGTGAAGCGATTGCTACAGATTTAGAAGAACACACAGAATATATGAACCAAATTGATGAAATTCTTAAACAATTCGAAACTGTAATGGATGACGACTTCAACACTGCCAATGCTGTAACTGCATGGTATGATTTAGCTAAACTCGCTAATAAATATGTTCTTGAAAATACAACTTCCACAAAGGTATTCAATAAATTTAAAGAAGTATATCAAATCTTTAGTGATGTTCTTGGCGTTCCCCTTAAAGGAAAAGAAGCTGATGAGTTATTAGATGAAGAGATTGAGAAATTAATAGAAGAGCGTAATGAAGCCCGTAAAAATAAAGATTTCGCTCGTGCGGATGAAATTAGAGATATGCTTAAAGAACGCAACATTATTTTAGAAGATACACCACAAGGTGTAAGATTTAAGCGTGGTTAAATGATGAATGTTAAATTGTTAAATCCGCTTACACTTGCATACATGGGCGATGCTGTTTTGGATCAACATATTCGAGAATACATTGTTCTTAAGTTGCAAAGTAAACCCAATCGTTTACACCAAGTATCAAAACAATATGTTTCTGCTAAAAGTCAAGCACAGACATTAGAACGATTAATCTCAGATGATTGGTTCACTGAAGAAGAGTTGAATGTCTTGAAAAGAGGGCGCAACGCTAAAAGTTACACAAAAGCTAAAAATACAGATATTCAAACATATCGAAAAAGTTCAGCATTAGAAGCTGTTATAGGTTTTTTATATTTAGATCATCAACAAACGCGTTTAGAAGAATTACTTCATAACATTGTTGAAATAGTAAATGAAAGGTAGTGTGGATGTGGAAGATATCGTCATAGTAGGCAGACATGCAGTTAAAGAGGCAATTATTTCAGGCCATGCCATTAATAAAATTTTGATTCAAGATGGTATAAAAAAACAACAAATCAACGAAATTTTAAAAAATGCAAAAGCTCAAAAACTGATTGTTCAAACAGTACCGAAATCTAAATTAGATTTTTTATCAAATGCACCTCACCAAGGCGTTGCTGCATTAGTCGCCCCATATGAATATGCAGATTTTGACCAATTTTTACAAAGTCAAAAAGATAAAGATGGTTTTTCTACTGTAATGATTTTGGATGGTTTAGAAGATCCGCATAATCTGGGTTCAATATTAAGAACTGCTGATGCTTCTGGTGTCGATGGCGTTATCATACCTAAAAGACGTTCAGTAGCCTTAACACAAACTGTTGCTAAAGCTTCAACAGGTGCAATACAACATGTTCCAGTTATTCGTGTAACTAACCTTTCAAAAACGATTGACGAATTAAAGGATAATGGTTTTTGGGTTGCAGGCACTGCAGCGAATAATGCTACAGATTATAGAGACTTACAAGCGGATATGTCTTTAGCTATCGTTATTGGCAGTGAAGGTCAAGGTATGAGTCGCTTAGTCAGTGATAAATGCGACTTTTACATTAAAATACCTATGGTCGGTCATGTAAATAGTCTTAACGCTTCTGTAGCAGCGAGTTTGATGATGTATGAAGTTTTCCGTAAAAGAAATGAAACTGAGGCATCCTCATGAAAGAAAGATATTTAATTATCGATGGCTATAACATGATAGGTCAATCGCCGACACTCAGTGCGGTAGCTAAAGAAAGTTTAGAAGAAGCACGAGAACAACTTTTAGACGCTATTGCGAATTACAATGCACTGATTGCAGATGAAATTGTTTGTGTTTTTGATGCGTATGAACAATCAGGTATCGAACGAGAATATGTGTATCACGGTGTAAAAACAGTGTTCACTAAAGAAAAGGAAACTGCAGATAGCTTTATTGAGCGCTATGTCTATGAGCTATATGACAAACATACAACGCATATTACTGTTGTAACGAGCGATATGAGTGAACAACATGCAATATTTGGGTCAGGTGCCTACCGTATTTCCTCAAGAGAAATGTGGCGCGATTTAAAAGAAAATGAAATAACAGTGAGTAAATCCATTGATGATTTTAGTGAAAAGAAGCCAAGAACTCGAATTCAGCTATCAAATGAAATACTAGAAGAATTTGAAAAAATAAGACGCGGAAACCATCATAAAGACTGATTTGGTACTATTGCGAATTTGACCTTACTTCATTTAAACTAACCTAAATTTATACGGAAGGTTAGGTAAATCAGTTTGAATAATAAACATCACGAGCAAACATCAAAGTGTTATTTTACTGATGCAAATGAAGACATTGATCAATTATTTATAACGTTACTTGAAGAATTAAGGCCATTTATTTTTAGAAAGATTGGTTACTTAACATCAAATCAATTTGATATTGAAGATATGTATCAAGATATTCTCATAAAAATGTATCTAGCTCTTCAAAATTTTGATTTTAGTAGGTCTATACCATTTAAAAGGTATTTATATTTTCTTATCCGTTCTGTTAAATATGACTATTTGAGAAAGTTGAAAGCTGAACGCCACCGTGAGCCATTACTTATAAATGAGTGTGTAGTGGATTACAATTGTGCTTTAGCAATTGATGAAGTTGAGCGGTCATTTTTCAGAAAGGAATTGTCGAAGGAATTCAACAAACAAGTATTTACATTAAGCAGAATGGAAAAGAAGATTATACATTTAGTAAGAAGAGAGTATAAACCGAGAGAAATAGCACATATATTAAGATTAAGAGATAAAGACGTTTACAATGCTATACAACGTTGTAAAATTAAAATGAAACGGCAATTAAAGAAGTAATATATGTATGATAATTCTTATTATCTAAGCAATTTCAACCAGAAAAGGAAGTTTGACATTTATAACGACATTTATGTATAGTATATTGGTATTATAATGAGTAAAGGTGAATAAACGTGAAGAAAGTACCTTTAAATTGTGAAGTTTGCGGCAATCGAAATTATAATGTCCCTAAAAAGGAAGGTTCAGCAACAAGATTAACTTTAAAAAAGTATTGCCCAAAGTGTAATGCGCATACAGTTCATAAAGAATCAAAATAGAGTAATATTAAGTTGAATGTGACTTAGAATCGAGTCTGAAAATGTGGAGGTCTTACTAATGGCTAAAAAAGAGAACTTCTTTAAAGGCGTTAAGTCAGAAATGGAAAAGACAAGTTGGCCAACAAAAGAAGAATTGTTCAAATATACTGTAATCGTTGTATCTACAGTTATTTTCTTCTTAGTCTTTTTCTATGCGTTAGATATAGGAATTAATGCATTGAAACAATTATTATTAGGTTAGGAGTGAAGACATGTCTGAAGAAGTGGGCGCAAAGCGTTGGTATGCTGTGCATACCTATTCTGGATATGAAAACAAAGTTAAAAAGAATTTAGAAAAAAGAGTAGAATCTATGAATATGACAGAACAGATTTTCAGAGTTGTCATACCAGAAGAGGAAGAAACACAAGTTAAAGACGGTAAAGCGAAGAAACTTGTTAAAAAAACATTCCCTGGCTACGTACTTGTAGAATTAGTAATGACTGATGAATCATGGTATGTAGTTAGAAATACACCTGGTGTTACAGGGTTCGTAGGTTCAGCAGGAGCAGGTTCAAAACCGAACCCGCTACTTCCTGAAGAAGTGCGCTTCATTCTTAAGCAAATGGGACTTAAAGAGAAAACAATTGATGTTGAACTTGACGTAGGTGAACAAGTTCGCATTAAATCAGGACCTTTTGCAAATCAAGTTGGCGAAGTACAAGAAATTGAAGCTGATAAATTTAAATTAACTGTACTTGTAGATATGTTTGGTCGTGAAACACCAGTAGAAGTTGAATTCGATCAAATAGAAAAGCTTTAATCTGAATTTATAAAGGCTCATTTGAAAAACAATAAAAAACTTTCAATTAAAAGATGAAATTTTACTATTGATTTTTCGATAGGGCGAGTGTTAAAATAATGTGGTCGCGCTTTTAGAGCGTTCATTTCGTCACGAAATGTTTAAGAGTGGGAGGGCAAAACTGAGCCCTGTGACCACATCACGATATCAAGGAGGTGCACATCGTGGCTAAAAAAGTAGAAAAAGTAGTTAAATTGCAAATTCCTGCAGGTAAAGCGAACCCAGCACCACCAGTTGGTCCAGCATTAGGTCAAGCAGGTGTGAACATCATGGGATTCTGTAAAGAGTTCAATGCACGTACTCAAGAACAAGCAGGTTTAATCATTCCGGTAGAAATTAGTGTTTATGAAGACCGTTCATTCACATTCATTACTAAAACACCACCGGCTCCAGTACTACTTAAAAAAGCAGCTGGCGTAGAAAAAGGTTCAGGTGAACCTAATAAAACAAAAGTTGCATCAGTAACTAAAGATCAAGTACGCGAAATTGCTCAAACTAAAATGCAAGACTTAAACGCTGCAGACGAAGAAGCAGCTATGCGTATTATCGAAGGTACTGCACGTAGCATGGGTATCACTGTAGAATAATTGAAGTTAAACTATAAATTAATTTTTTTAAACGAACTTAATTTAGACGATAAAAGCAGGTAACAGAGAAGGTAAACAATTGATATTGTCTATTCATATGAGGTTGAGATAATGCAATCATTCGTTAAAGATAAGATGATCATCTCACTCAATTTCCACTGTTATCTGCTCTTAACTTGCAAGAGGCAAGTAAATGTGGGAGGAAATTCCGCTAAAACCACTAAAGGAGGAACAATAAATGGCTAAAAAAGGTAAAAAGTATCAAGAAGCAGCTAGTAAAGTTGACCGTACGCAACACTACAGTGTTGAAGAAGCAATTAAATTAGCTAAAGAAACTAGCATTGCTAACTTTGACGCATCTGTTGAAGTAGCATTCCGTTTAGGAATTGATACACGTAAGAATGACCAACAAATCCGTGGTGCAGTTGTTTTACCAAACGGAACTGGTAAATCTCAACGTGTATTAGTATTCGCTAAAGGCGATAAAATCACTGAAGCTGAAGAAGCAGGTGCAGATTACGTAGGCGAAGCAGATTACGTACAAAAAATCCAACAAGGTTGGTTTGACTTTGACGTAGTTGTAGCTACTCCAGACATGATGGGCGAAGTTGGTAAATTAGGTCGTGTATTAGGACCTAAAGGTTTAATGCCAAACCCTAAAACTGGTACAGTAACGATGGACGTTAAAAAAGCAGTTGAAGAAATCAAAGCTGGTAAAGTAGAATACCGTGCTGAAAAAGCTGGTATCGTACATGCTTCTATCGGTAAAGTTTCATTTGACGATGAAAAATTAGTTGAAAACTTCAAAGCTTTACAAGACGTTTTAGCAAAAGCTAAACCATCTTCTGCTAAAGGTACTTACTTCAAATCTGTTGCTGTTACTACAACAATGGGTCCTGGAGTTAAAGTTGATACTTCATCTTTCAAACTATAAATTTAAAATAGTCAACACGATTACAGACTGAAGGAAGCAATCTTTCGGTCTGTAAATTTTTTGTTGACTTATTACATCAAAGCAGTTATATTATTAATTGTGATTATTTTACCTAAGACAGTAGGAGTTATTTATAACTTAAAACTTATCCTACCGAGGCTAAAATTGACTTGAACGTGATGATTAATGATCTTTCAAGCACTTTTTGCCGTGGGTAGAAAGTGCTTTTTTTATTGCAATTAAAAAAAGCACCAAAAAATATAAATGGAGGTGTCTGAATGTCTGCTATCATTGAAGCAAAAAAACAACAAGTAGATGCAATTGCTGAACAACTTAAAAATTCAGTATCAACAGTTATCGTTGACTACCGTGGTTTAACAGTAGCAGAAGTTACTGAATTACGTTCACAATTACGTGAAGCTGGTGTTGAGTACAAAGTTTACAAAAACACTATGGTTCGTCGTGCAGCTGAACAAGCAGGTATCGAAGGCTTAGATGAATTCTTAACAGGTCCAACAGCTATCGCAACTTCAACTGAAGATGTTGTAGCTCCAGCGAAAGTTATCGCAGGATTTGCTAAAGAACACGAAGCTTTAGAAGTTAAAACAGGCGTTATGGAAGGTAGCGTAATCTCAGCTGAAGAAGTTAAAACTGTTGGTTCATTACCTTCACACGATGGTCTTGTATCAATGCTTTTATCAGTATTACAAGCTCCAGTACGCAACTTCGCTTATGCAGTTAAAGCCGTTGGTGAACAAAAAGAAGAGAGCGCTGAATAATTGCGCATAATAAAATTAAAATTAATGGAGGAATTATAAAATGGCTAATCAAGAACAAATCATTGAAGCAATTAAAGAAATGTCAGTATTAGAATTAAACGATTTAGTAAAAGCAATTGAAGAAGAATTTGGTGTAACTGCAGCAGCTCCAGTAGCAGCAGCAGGCGCAGCTGGTGGCGGCGACGCAGCAGCTGAAAAAACTGAATTTGATGTTGAATTAACTTCAGCTGGATCTTCAAAAATCAAAGTTGTTAAAGCAGTTAAAGAAGCAACTGGCTTAGGCTTAAAAGATGCTAAAGAATTAGTAGACGGAGCTCCTAAAGTAATTAAAGAAGCTATGCCTAAAGAAGACGCTGAAAAACTTAAAGAACAATTAGAAGAAGTTGGAGCTACTGTAGAATTAAAATAGTTTCTACTTTCTAATTAAATAGTTAGGTTGAAACGTCATGTTCGACCAACTTCTTTAGTCTAGTCAACATGCATACAACCTGAATTCTTTGAGAAATTAAAACCCCGTTATTGCGATAACGGGGTTTTTAGTTAGTTTATGGTAATATATAGTATTTTGTAATCACGCACATGCGTATTTGATAAATTTGATTCGAGGTGGAGAAATGGGTCACTATTATGATGAAAATCCAGAAGTGAAAAGTAATCAAAAGAAAATTAGCTATCATTTCGATAAAACACGTCTAGAGTTCACTACGGATGCAGGAGTATTCTCGAAAGATAAAGTAGATTTTGGTTCAGACTTACTGATTCAAACCTTTTTGAAAGAGCATCCTCCAGGTCCTAGTAAACATATTGCAGATGTAGGGTGTGGATATGGGCCAATTGGTTTAACAATTGCAAAGATTTCTCCGCATCATCAGCTGTCATTACTAGACGTTAATAACAGGGCTCTAGCGCTTGCGGAAATAAATAAAACAAAAAATCAAATTGAAAACGCTGAAATTATTGAAAGTGATTGTTTATCAGATGTAGATAATCAACGATTTGATTATGTTTTAACTAATCCACCCATTCGTGCAGGTAAAGATATTGTGCATCGTATTTTTGAAGAAGCTTATGAAAAGCTTAAAGCACAGGGCGAACTTTACGTTGTGATTCAAAAGAAACAAGGTATGCCATCTGCGAAGAAAAAGATGGAAGCTCTTTTTAATAACGTAGAAGTTGTTAATAAGAGTAAGGGATATTATATTTTGAAAAGTTCAAAAGGTTGATTTCAAAATCGTATTCTGATATAGTTATAAAATGTAAAAATTTATGTTCAATAAGTGTGTACTTTTACGTAAAAAGGATAAATAAATTAAGTATAAATATAAATCGAAAATGGTGTCATCATAAGTGTTGCCGTTTTCTTTTTGTCTTTTATATTCGTTATTGTTTCCTTTTAAAAAGTATCAGTAAAACACACAATTTTTGAGGGGTGAATCTGTTTGGCAGGTCAAGTTGTCCAATATGGAAGACATCGTAAACGTAGAAATTACGCGAGAATTTCAGAAGTATTAGAATTACCAAACTTAATAGAAATTCAAACTAAATCTTACGATTGGTTCCTTAAAGAAGGTTTATTAGAAATGTTTAGAGACATTTCTCCAATTGAAGATTTCACAGGCAACCTATCTTTAGAATTTGTAGATTATAGATTAGGTGATCCGAAATACGATTTAGAAGAATCTAAAAACCGTGACGCTACTTATGCTGCACCTCTTCGTGTGAAAGTACGTCTCATTATTAAAGAAACAGGCGAAGTGAAGGAACAAGAAGTCTTCATGGGTGATTTCCCATTAATGACTGACACAGGTACATTCGTTATCAATGGTGCTGAACGTGTTATCGTTTCTCAATTAGTACGTTCACCATCCGTTTATTTCAACGAGAAAATTGATAAAAATGGACGCGAAAACTACGATGCAACTATCATTCCTAACCGTGGTGCTTGGTTAGAGTATGAAACAGATGCGAAAGATGTAGTATACGTTCGTATCGATAGAACTCGTAAATTACCATTGACAGTATTATTACGTGCTCTAGGTTTCTCAACTGATCAAGAAATTGTTGATTTACTAGGTGAGAGTGAATATTTACGTAATACATTAGAAAAAGATGGTACTGAAAATACTGAACAAGCATTATTAGAAATTTATGAACGTTTACGTCCTGGCGAACCACCAACAGTTGAAAATGCTAAAAGCTTATTATACTCACGCTTCTTCGACCCTAAACGTTATGATTTAGCAAGTGTTGGTCGTTACAAAGCTAACAAAAAGTTACATTTAAAACACCGTTTATTTAATCAAAAATTAGCAGAACCTATTGTTAATAGTGAAACAGGTGAGATTGTAGCTGAAGAAGGTACTGTATTAGATCGTCGTAAAATTGAGGAAATCATGGACGTTTTAGAAACAAACGCTAACAGTGAAGTTTTCGAATTAGAAGGTAGCGTTATTGACGAACCTGTTGAAATTCAATCAATTAAAGTCTATGTACCTAATGATGAAGAAGGTCGCACAACTACTGTAATTGGTAATGCATTACCAGATTCAGAAGTTAAATGTATTACACCAGCTGATATCATTGCGTCAATGAGTTATTTCTTCAACTTATTAAATGGTATTGGTTATACAGATGATATCGACCACTTAGGTAACCGTCGTTTACGTTCAGTTGGTGAACTTTTACAGAACCAATTCCGTATCGGTTTATCAAGAATGGAACGTGTTGTTCGTGAAAGAATGTCTATTCAAGACACTGATTCAATCACACCACAACAATTAATCAACATTCGTCCGGTTATTGCGTCTATTAAAGAATTCTTCGGAAGTTCACAATTATCGCAATTCATGGACCAAGCTAACCCATTAGCTGAGTTGACTCATAAACGTCGTCTATCAGCATTAGGACCTGGTGGTTTAACGCGTGAACGTGCCCAAATGGAAGTGCGTGACGTTCACTATTCTCACTATGGCCGTATGTGTCCAATCGAAACACCTGAGGGGCCAAACATTGGTTTAATCAACTCATTATCAAGTTATGCACGAGTAAATGAATTTGGTTTTATTGAAACACCTTATCGTAAAGTAGATTTAGATACGAACTCTATCACTGACCAAATTGATTACTTAACTGCTGATGAAGAAGATAGTTACGTTGTTGCCCAAGCGAACTCTCGTTTAGACGAAAATGGTCGTTTCTTAGATGACGAAGTTGTTTGTCGTTTCCGTGGTAATAACACAGTTATGGCTAAAGAGAAAATGGACTACATGGATGTATCTCCTAAACAAGTAGTATCTGCAGCGACAGCTTGTATTCCATTCTTAGAAAATGATGACTCTAACCGTGCATTAATGGGTGCGAACATGCAACGTCAAGCAGTACCATTGATGAATCCAGAAGCGCCATTTGTTGGTACAGGTATGGAACATGTAGCCGCACGTGATTCAGGTGCAGCGATTACTGCTAAACATAGAGGACGCGTTGAACACGTTGAATCTAACGAAGTATTAGTACGTCGTTTAGTAGAAGAAAACGGCACTGAACATGAAGGTGAATTAGATCGTTACCCATTAGCTAAATTCAAACGTTCAAACTCTGGTACATGTTATAACCAACGTCCAATTGTTTCTGTTGGTGATGTAGTAGAATACAATGAAATTTTAGCTGACGGTCCTTCAATGGAATTAGGTGAAATGGCATTAGGACGTAACGTTGTAGTTGGTTTCATGACTTGGGACGGTTATAACTACGAGGATGCTGTTATCATGAGTGAACGTTTAGTTAAAGATGACGTTTATACTTCTATTCACATTGAAGAATATGAATCTGAAGCTCGTGATACTAAGTTAGGACCTGAAGAAATTACTCGTGACATTCCTAACGTATCTGAAAGTGCACTTAAAAACTTAGACGATCGCGGTATCGTTTATGTTGGTGCTGAAGTTAAAGACGGTGACATCTTAGTAGGTAAAGTAACGCCTAAAGGTGTAACTGAATTAACAGCTGAAGAAAGATTATTACATGCTATCTTCGGTGAAAAGGCTCGTGAAGTCCGCGATACATCATTACGTGTACCACATGGTGCAGGCGGTATCGTTCTAGATGTTAAAGTATTCAATCGTGAAGAAGGCGATGATACGTTATCTCCAGGTGTAAACCAATTGGTACGTGTTTATATCGTTCAAAAACGTAAAATTCATGTAGGGGACAAAATGTGTGGTCGTCACGGTAACAAAGGTGTTATCTCTAAAATTGTTCCTGAAGAAGATATGCCATACTTACCAGATGGTCGTCCAATCGACATCATGTTAAACCCACTTGGTGTACCATCACGTATGAACATCGGACAAGTACTTGAGTTGCATTTAGGTATGGCTGCTAAGAACTTAGGCATCCATGTAGCATCTCCAGTATTCGATGGTGCAAACGATGATGATGTATGGTCAACAATTGAAGAAGCAGGAATGGCTCGTGATGGTAAAACTGTATTATACGATGGACGTACAGGTGAACCATTCGATAACCGTATTTCTGTAGGTGTCATGTACATGCTTAAACTTGCTCACATGGTTGACGATAAATTACACGCACGTTCAACTGGACCATACTCACTTGTTACACAACAACCACTTGGTGGTAAAGCACAATTCGGTGGTCAACGTTTCGGTGAGATGGAGGTATGGGCACTTGAAGCATATGGTGCTGCATACACATTACAAGAAATCTTAACTTATAAATCTGACGATACAGTAGGTCGTGTTAAAACTTACGAATCTATCGTTAAAGGTGAAAATATCTCTAGACCAAGTGTTCCAGAATCATTCAGAGTATTGATGAAAGAATTACAAAGTTTAGGATTAGATGTTAAAGTGATGGACGAGCAAGACAACGAAATTGAAATGGCGGACGTTGATGATGAAGATGCAACTGAACGCAAAGTAGATTTACAACAAAAAAATGCTCCCGAATCACAAAAAGAAACAACTGATTAATAAGCACTTAAGATAAATGAATCCTAAAGAGGTTATGAGATGGTTGCCATTTCAACCTCTTTAAGGTATTCGATTTCAATGAATGTAAATCAATCAAATAGCACAGCTAATCTAAATTGAAGGAGGTAGGCTCCTTGATTGATGTAAATAATTTCCATTATATGAAAATAGGATTAGCTTCACCTGAAAAAATTCGTTCTTGGTCTTATGGTGAAGTTAAGAAACCTGAAACAATAAACTATCGTACTTTAAAACCAGAAAAAGATGGTCTTTTCTGTGAAAGAATTTTCGGACCTACGAAAGACTGGGAATGTAGTTGTGGTAAGTACAAACGTGTACGCTACAAAGGTATGGTATGTGATAGATGTGGCGTTGAAGTAACTAAATCAAAAGTGCGTCGTGAAAGAATGGGACACATAGAATTAGCAGCACCTGTATCACATATTTGGTATTTCAAAGGAATTCCAAGTCGTATGGGTCTATTGCTTGATATGTCTCCAAGAGCATTAGAAGAAGTCATCTACTTCGCTTCTTATGTTGTAGTTGATCCAGGTCCAACTGGTTTAGAAAAGAAAACTTTACTATCTGAAGCTGAATTCAGAGAATACTATGACAAATATCCAAATCAATTCGTAGCTAAAATGGGTGCTGAAGGAATTAAAGACCTATTAGAAGAAATTGATTTAGATGAAGAATTAAAAATGTTACGTGACGAGTTAGAATCAGCTACTGGTCAAAGATTAACTCGTGCAATCAAACGTTTAGAAGTTGTTGAATCATTTAGAAATTCTGGTAATAATCCTTCATGGATGATTTTAGATGTACTTCCAATTATTCCACCAGAAATTCGTCCAATGGTTCAATTAGACGGCGGACGTTTTGCAACAAGTGATTTAAACGATTTATATCGTCGTGTGATCAACCGTAACAATCGTTTAAAACGTTTATTAGATTTAGGTGCTCCTGGCATCATCGTTCAAAACGAAAAACGTATGTTACAAGAAGCAGTAGATGCTTTAATTGACAACGGTCGCCGTGGTCGTCCAGTAACTGGTCCAGGTAACCGTCCATTGAAATCACTTTCACATATGTTGAAAGGTAAACAAGGTCGTTTCCGTCAAAACTTACTTGGTAAACGTGTTGACTACTCAGGACGTTCAGTTATTGCGGTAGGACCTAGCTTGAAAATGTATCAATGTGGTTTACCGAAAGAAATGGCACTTGAACTATTCAAACCATTTGTAATGAAAGAATTAGTTCAACGTGAAATCGCAACAAACATTAAAAATGCGAAAAGTAAAATCGAACGTATGGATGACGAAGTTTGGGACGTATTAGAAGATGTTATTACTGAACATCCAGTACTACTTAACCGTGCGCCTACGCTTCACAGATTAGGTATCCAAGCATTTGAACCAACATTAGTTGAAGGACGTGCAATCCGTCTTCACCCACTTGTAACTACTGCTTACAACGCAGACTTTGATGGTGACCAAATGGCTGTTCACGTACCTCTATCTAAAGAAGCTCAAGCCGAAGCACGTATGTTAATGTTAGCTGCTCAAAACATCCTTAACCCTAAAGATGGTAAGCCGGTCGTTACACCATCTCAAGATATGGTATTAGGTAACTATTACTTAACATTAGAACGTAAAGATGCTGTTAATACTGGTGCTATCTTTAATGATACAAACGAAGTATTAAAAGCATATGCGAATGGCTATGTTCATTTACACACTCGTATTGGTGTACATGCAAGCTCATTCAACAATCCAACGTTCACTGATGAACAAAATAGTAAAATTTTAGCTACGTCTGTAGGTAAAATTATTTTCAATGAAATTATTCCGGATTCATTCGCATATATAAATGAACCAAGCCAAACAAACTTAGAAAGTACAACACCTGATAGATACTTTGTTGACCCTACACAATTAGGTGAAGGTGGCTTAAAAGAATACTTTGAAAATGAAGAACTTATTGAGCCATTTAATAAGAAATTCTTAGGAAATATCATTGCAGAAGTATTCAACAGATTCAGTATTACAGATACTTCTATGATGTTAGATAGAATGAAAGACTTAGGTTTCAAATTCTCATCTAAAGCTGGTATTACAGTTGGTGTATCTGACATCGTGGTACTTCCAGACAAACAAGATATCTTAGACGAACACGAAAAATTAGTTGAACGTGTTACTAAGCAATTTAACCGTGGTTTAATCACTGAAGATGAACGTTATAACGCTGTTGTTGAAATTTGGACTGATGCGAAAGACCAAATTCAAGGCGAATTAATGCAATCACTTGAGAAAACAAACCCAATCTTCATGATGAGTGACTCTGGTGCCCGTGGTAACGCATCTAACTTCACGCAATTAGCAGGTATGCGTGGATTAATGGCTGCACCATCAGGTAAAATCATCGAGTTACCTATCACATCTTCATTCCGTGAAGGTTTAACAGTGTTAGAATACTTCATTTCTACACACGGTGCGCGTAAAGGTCTTGCTGATACAGCCCTTAAAACAGCTGACTCAGGTTACCTTACTCGTCGTCTTGTTGACGTTGCACAAGATGTTATCGTTCGTGAAGAAGACTGTGGTACTGACAGAGGTTTATTAGTTTCTGATATCAAAGAAGGTACAGAAATGATCGAACCGTTTATCGAACGTATCGAAGGTCGTTATTCTAAAGAAACAATTCGTCATCCTGAGACTGATGAAATTATTATCCGTCCAGATGAACTCATCACAGCAGATATCGCTAAACAAATCACAGATGCTGGTATCGAACAAATGTACATCCGCTCAGCATTTACTTGTAACACGCGTCACGGTGTATGTGAAAAATGTTACGGTAAAAACCTTGCAACTGGTGAAAAAGTTGAAGTGGGTGAAGCAGTTGGTACAATTGCCGCTCAATCAATTGGTGAACCAGGTACACAGCTTACAATGCGTACATTCCACACAGGTGGTGTAGCAGGAAGCGATATCACACAAGGTCTTCCACGTATTCAAGAGATCTTCGAAGCGCGTAACCCTAAAGGTCAAGCGGTTATTACTGAAATCGAAGGTGTCGTTGAAGATATTAAATTAGCTAAAGACCGTCAACAAGAAATCATCGTTAAAGGCGCTAATGAAACTAGATCTTATCTAGCTTCAGGTACTTCAAGACTTAAAGTAGAAGTAGGTCAATCTGTAGAACGTGGTGAAGTTCTTACAGAAGGTTCTATTGAACCTAAGAACTACTTAGCCGTTGCTGGCTTGAATGCAACTGAAAGTTACTTACTTAAAGAAGTACAAAAAGTTTACCGTATGCAAGGTGTTGAAATTGACGATAAACACGTTGAAGTAATGGTAAGACAAATGTTACGTAAAGTTCGTATTATCGAAGCTGGTGACACTAAATTATTACCAGGTTCACTTGTAGACATCCACAGCTTTACAGATGCTAACAGAGAAGCATTCAAACATCGTAAACGCCCTGCAACTTCTAAACCAGTATTGCTTGGTATTACTAAAGCTTCTCTTGAAACTGAAAGCTTCTTATCAGCTGCATCATTCCAAGAAACAACACGTGTACTTACAGATGCGGCTATTAAAGGTAAACGCGATGACTTACTCGGACTTAAAGAAAACGTTATTATAGGTAAGTTGATTCCAGCTGGTACTGGTATGAGACGTTATAGTGATATTCAATATGAGAAAACATCAGCTCCTGTAACAGAAGTTGATGAAGAAGTAGAAATCACTGAATAAGATATTCTTTGAGAGTGGGAGAGACCATTTCCCACTCTCTTATATTAATTTATAAAAGCATAGATATAATGTTGACTATGTGTACTAAAAAATGTTAATATATTAAAGGTTGATGCAAGCAGAACTTTGGAGGATATGTACATGTCTAATGAAAAAGTTGCACGCTTTAACAAACAACACTATGTAGTTGGTCTTAAAGAAACGCTTAAAGCGTTAAAGAAAGATCAAGTTACATCATTGATTATTGCTAAAGACGTTGAAGTTCATCTATTGACTCGCGTGTTAAGCTATATCAATCAAGAAAATATACCAGTTACATTTTTCCGAAGCCAACGTGCTTTAGGAGAATATGTAGGTATCAACGTTAATGCAACGATTGTTGCGTTATTGAATGAGAATTAGTAAGTATTTTACTTACTAAATTTTATTTAACCTTAAAATGAACCACCTGGATGTGTGGGATTAAAAAATGAAGAGAGGAGGACACATTCAATGCCAACTATTAACCAATTAGTACGTAAACCAAGAAAAAGCAAATCTAAAAAATCAGATTCACCAGCTTTAAACAGAGGTTTCAATAGTAAAAAGAAACAATTTACTCACTTAAACTCACCTCAAAAACGTGGTGTTTGTACTCGTGTAGGTACTATGACACCTAAAAAACCTAACTCAGCGTTACGTAAATATGCACGTGTGCGTTTATCAAACAACATTGAAATCAACGCATATATCCCTGGTATCGGACACAACTTACAAGAACACAGTGTAGTACTTGTACGTGGTGGACGTGTAAAAGACTTACCTGGTGTGCGTTATCATATCGTACGTGGTGCACTTGATACTTCAGGTGTTGATGGACGTAGACAAGGACGTTCATTATACGGAACTAAAAAACCTAAAAATTAAGTTTAAGATTACGTAAATTTTAAATACATTTTTAAAGATTATACTATAATAGGAAGGGAGGATTTACATTATGCCTCGTAAAGGATCAGTACCAAAAAGAGACGTATTACCGGATCCAATTCATAACTCTAAGTTAGTTACTAAATTAATTAACAAAATTATGTTAGACGGTAAACGCGGAACAGCTCAAAGAATTCTTTATTCTGCATTCGACCTAGTTGAACAACGTAGTGGTCGTGATGCATTAGAAGTATTCGAAGAAGCAATCAATAACATTATGCCAGTATTAGAAGTTAAAGCTCGTCGTGTGGGTGGTTCTAACTACCAAGTACCAGTTGAGGTACGCCCAGAACGTCGTACTACTTTAGGATTACGTTGGTTAGTAAACTATGCTCGTCTTCGTGGTGAGAAAACTATGGAAGATCGTTTAGCTAACGAAATCTTAGACGCTGCAAATAATACAGGTGGTGCAGTCAAAAAACGTGAGGACACTCACAAAATGGCTGAAGCAAACAAAGCATTTGCTCACTACCGTTGGTAAGATGAAAGCTTT
This sequence comes from Staphylococcus sp. HMSC036D05, assembly GCF_001836225.1. Lineage (NCBI taxonomy): Bacteria > Bacillati > Bacillota > Bacilli > Caryophanales > Staphylococcaceae > Staphylococcus > Staphylococcus sp. HMSC036D05. The sequence goes on from NZ_KV827783.1 coordinate 32,848, forward strand.
TACCCTGAGTGTGTTCCGTTATATGGTTTACCAATAATGGCTCATGCTTAGGGCATCGCCATATCTATAGTACTTATTCAGTAAATACTGGAAGGAGAAAAACACATGGCAAGAGACTTTTCTTTGAAAAATACTCGTAACATCGGTATCATGGCTCACATTGATGCTGGTAAAACTACTACGACTGAACGTATTCTTTATTACACAGGTCGTATCCACAAAATTGGTGAAACACACGAAGGTGCTTCACAAATGGACTGGATGGAACAAGAACAAGACCGTGGTATCACAATCACATCTGCTGCAACTACAGCACAATGGGATGGACACCGTGTAAACATTATCGATACACCTGGACACGTAGACTTCACTGTAGAAGTTGAACGTTCATTACGTGTATTAGATGGTGCGGTAACTGTACTTGATGCTCAATCAGGTGTAGAACCACAAACAGAAACTGTTTGGCGCCAAGCAACTACTTACGGTGTACCACGTATCGTGTTTGTAAACAAAATGGATAAATTAGGTGCGAACTTCGACTATTCAGTAAGCACTTTACATGATCGTTTACAAGCAAACGCTGCACCTATTCAATTACCAATTGGTGCTGAAGATGAATTCGAAGCAATCATTGACTTAGTTGAAATGAAATGCTTTAAATATACAAACGATTTAGGTACAGAAATCGACGAAATTGAAATTCCAGACGATCACAAAGAAAGAGCTGAAGAAGCTCGTGCTCAATTAATTGAAGCCGTTGCTGAAAACAATGACGAATTAATGGAGAAATATCTTGGTGACGAAGAAATTTCAATCGACGAATTAAAAGCTGCTATCCGTAAAGCAACTACTGACGTAGAATTCTACCCAGTACTTTGTGGTACAGCATTCAAAAACAAAGGTGTTCAATTAATGCTTAACGCAGTAATTGATTACTTACCTTCACCATTAGACGTTAAACCAATTATTGGTCACCGTGCTAATGACCCTGAAGAAGAAGTGATTGCTAAACCAGACGATTCAGCTGAATTTGCTGCATTAGCATTCAAAGTTATGACTGACCCTTACGTTGGTAAATTAACTTTCTTCCGTGTATACTCTGGTACATTAACTTCAGGTTCATACGTGAAGAACTCAACTAAAGACAAACGTGAACGTGTAGGTCGTTTATTACAAATGCACGCAAACTCACGTCAAGAAATCGATACTGTTTACTCAGGCGATATCGCTGCTGCGGTAGGTCTTAAAGAAACAGGTACTGGTGATACTTTATGTGGAGAGAAAAACGACATTATCTTGGAATCAATGGAATTCCCAGAACCAGTTATCCACTTATCTGTTGAACCAAAATCTAAAGCTGACCAAGACAAAATGACTCAAGCTTTAGTTAAATTACAAGAAGAAGACCCAACATTCCATGCACACACTGATGAAGAAACTGGACAAGTTATCATTGGTGGTATGGGTGAATTACACTTAGACATCTTAGTTGACCGTATGAAGAAAGAATTTAACGTTGAATGTAATGTAGGTGCGCCAATGGTTTCATACCGTGAAACATTCAAGCAAGCTGCACAAGTTCAAGGTAAATTCTCTCGTCAATCTGGTGGTCGTGGTCAATACGGTGATGTTCACATTGAATTCACACCTAACGAAACAGGTGGCGGTTTCGAATTCGAAAACGCTATCGTCGGTGGTGTAGTTCCACGTGAATACATTCCATCAGTTGAACAAGGTCTTAAAGATGCTATGGAAAATGGTGTCTTAGCTGGTTATCCATTAATCGATGTTAAAGCTAAATTATTTGATGGTTCATACCATGATGTCGATTCATCAGAAATGGCCTTCAAAATTGCTGCATCATTAGCACTTAAAGAAGCTGCTAAAAAATGTGATCCAGTTATCTTAGAACCAATGATGAAAGTAACTATCGAAATGCCTGAAGAATACATGGGCGATATCATGGGTGACGTAACTGCTCGTCGTGGACGTGTAGATGGTATGGAACCTCGTGGTAATGCACAAGTTGTAAATGCCTTTGTGCCACTTTCAGAAATGTTCGGTTATGCAACTTCATTACGTTCTAACACTCAAGGTCGCGGTACTTACACTATGTACTTTGACCACTATGCAGAAGTTCCTAAATCAATCGCTGATGAAATCATCAAGAAAAATAAAGGTGAATAATATAACTTGTTAAGACTAGCCATACTAGGTTAAAATACAGGTTGAGCTTATTGTTAAGCTATCACTTTTATGATTTGATTTTTAGGGGTAAATGCATTATAAAAGAATTATAAATTCTTTTAGGCTAAACTCAATCAATTATCTTCTCATGATGGTGAGAAACTATCATGAGAGATAAATTTGAAATAACTTTTACTAAGAATAGGAGAGATTTAATAATGGCAAAAGAAAAATTTGATCGCTCAAAAGAACATGCCAATATTGGTACTATCGGTCACGTTGACCATGGTAAAACAACTTTAACAGCTGCTATCGCAACTGTATTAGCTAAAAATGGTGACACTGTTGCACAATCATACGACATGATTGACAACGCTCCAGAAGAAAAAGAACGTGGTATTACAATCAATACTGCACACATCGAGTATCAAACTGACAAACGTCACTATGCTCACGTTGACTGCCCAGGACACGCTGACTATGTTAAAAACATGATCACTGGTGCTGCTCAAATGGACGGCGGTATCTTAGTAGTATCTGCTGCTGACGGTCCAATGCCACAAACTCGTGAACACATTCTTTTATCACGTAACGTTGGTGTACCAGCATTAGTTGTATTCTTAAACAAAGTTGACATGGTTGACGACGAAGAATTATTAGAATTAGTTGAAATGGAAGTTCGTGACCTATTAAGCGAATATGACTTCCCAGGTGACGATGTACCTGTAATCGCTGGTTCAGCATTAAAAGCTTTAGAAGGCGATGCTCAATACGAAGAAAAAATCTTAGAATTAATGCAAGCAGTTGATGACTACATTCCAACTCCAGAACGTGATTCTGACAAACCATTCATGATGCCAGTTGAGGACGTATTCTCAATCACTGGTCGTGGTACTGTTGCTACAGGCCGTGTTGAACGTGGTCAAATCAAAGTTGGTGAAGAAGTTGAAATCATCGGTATCCACGAAACTTCTAAAACAACTGTTACTGGTGTAGAAATGTTCCGTAAATTATTAGACTACGCTGAAGCTGGTGACAACATCGGTGCATTATTACGTGGTGTTGCTCGTGAAGACGTACAACGTGGTCAAGTATTAGCTGCTCCTGGTTCAATCACACCACACACTAAATTCAAAGCTGAAGTATACGTTTTATCTAAAGACGAAGGTGGACGTCACACTCCATTCTTCAGTAACTACCGCCCACAATTCTATTTCCGTACTACTGACGTAACTGGTGTTGTAAACTTACCAGAAGGTACTGAAATGGTTATGCCTGGCGACAACGTTGAAATGACAGTTGAATTAATCGCTCCTATCGCAATTGAAGACGGTACTCGTTTCTCAATCCGTGAAGGTGGACGTACTGTAGGATCAGGCGTTGTAACTGAAATCTTCGAATAATATTAATTATTTGATACAAAGGACTCCCTTTTGGGGGTTCTTTTTTTGTGCGCAATTTATCCTATCATGTTCCACATCGTCTTCTAGAATTTTTTCTAAAAAGCGATACTCGAAATACAACCACTTGATATATTTTCAAAAGTAAAAAAGGTAGCATATGAGTGCTCACTTGTTTAAAAGTAAGAATCATACACTACCTTTGTATCTAAAAACTAAAATACCTGTTCAATTTCTAAAATCTTCAAGAATTCACTTGCTGCATATTTAAAAGCTGTCTCATCAATATCGAAATATGGATTATGATGAGGTGCTGTAATTCCTTTATCCTCATTACCACAGCCTGTTAAGAAGAAAGCACCAGGACGTACTTTAAGATAATGTGAGAAATCTTCTCCAATCATCATCAAATCAGACTCATTAAATCTCAAATGTAAATCATTTGCTGCTTGTTTAACGACTTCATATGCTTGAGGATGATTATGCACTGGAAGATATCCTTTAATATACTCCATCTTATATGTGATGTCGTTAGCAACTGCTAACCCTTGTAAAAGTTTATCCATTTTTTCTTGGATATGATTTTGTAGTGCAGTATCAAAGGTGCGAACGGTTCCTTTACAGAACGCGGTATCAGGAATCACACTATCTGTAGAACCTGCTTGAACCATGCCAAACGTTAATACGGCTTCTTTAACTGGATCAATCGTACGAGAAACAATCTTCTGAGCACTCAATATAAATTCAGCCATGATAACGATAGGGTCAATCGTTTCATGAGGCTTTGCACCATGACCGCCTTTTCCTTGGATCGTAATACTAAATTCATCAGGCGATGCCATAATCGCTCCGGGTCTTGAATAAATTGTGCCTGAAGGATAACCACTCCATAAATGCGTTCCATAAATCTTATCAACATCTTGAAGACATCCAGCATCAATCATTTCTTGAGAACCACCTGGCATGATTTCCTCACCATATTGAAAAATGAACACCACATTACCCTTCAACAAATGACGATGTTCATTCACAATCTCAGCAACGCCAAGTAAGATGGCAGTGTGACCATCATGACCACATGCATGCATACAGCCTTCATGTTTAGAGCGATATGGAACATCATTTAATTCTTGAACAGGTAAGGCATCAAAATCTGCACGAAACGCAATTGTAGGACCGTCTTCAGCGCCTTTGAACGTCGCCTTAATACCATTGCGTCCAACTGGCGTTTCAATATTGCATGATAACTGGCTTAATTGATTCACAATAAAGTCATGTGTACGTTTTTCTTCAAAAGAGAGTTCAGGATATTGATGTAAATATCGTCGCAGCTGAACCATTCTCTTCTCTTTTTTGCTTGCCAATTGGAACCAATCAAACACGTTTATCACTTCTTCCGTCATATTATCGTTATAAGTATATCATTATTGCCATAGCTACAGTAGACCTTCATATGAATTATTTTCAAGAGTGTTAAACAGTTATAATGCTCAAATGATAAGGCTTTCATGATTTTGAAAATTAAGGTATCATTAAAGAAAATAGACAATGCAAGGGGGATTCCATTGTGGTTCAATCACTACATGAGTTTTTAGATGAAAATATTCAATACTTAAAAGACAACGGCTTATACAATGAAATTGATTCAATTGAAGGTGCCAACGGTCCTGAAATTAAAATTGATGGAAAAACATATGTTAATTTATCATCAAACAACTACTTAGGACTAGCAACAAACGATGATTTAAAAGCAGCAGCCAAACAAGCTATCGATACACATGGTGTGGGTGCAGGTGCTGTACGATCTATTAATGGTACGTTAGATTTACATGATGAATTAGAAGAAACACTTGCAAAGTTTAAAGGAACTGAAGCAGCTATCGCATATCAATCAGGGTTTAACTGTAATATGGCTGCTATTTCAGCTGTCATGAATAAGAACGACGCGATTTTATCTGACGAACTCAACCATGCTTCTATTATTGATGGCTGTCGTTTATCTAAAGCTAAAATTATCCGTGTAAATCATTCAGATATGGATGATTTACGTGCAAAAGCTAAAGAAGCGGTAGAGTCAGGTCAATATAATAAAGTGATGTACATCACTGATGGCGTATTCAGTATGGATGGAGACGTTGCTAAACTACCAGAAATCGTTGAAATTGCTGAAGAATTTGGTTTATTAACATACGTTGACGATGCGCACGGTTCAGGTGTAATGGGCAAAGGTGCAGGAACAGTTAAACATTTTGGATTACAAGATAAAATCGATTTCCAAATTGGCACATTGTCTAAAGCAATCGGTGTAGTAGGTGGTTATGTTGCCGGATCTCAACAATTAGTCGACTGGCTGAAAGCACAATCAAGACCATTCTTATTCTCAACATCACTTGCACCTGGAGATACGAAGGCTATTACTGAAGCTGTTAAAAAGTTAATGGCTTCTACAGAACTACACGATCAGTTATGGGAGAATGCACAATACTTAAAGGATGGACTTTCTAAATTAGGGTTCGATACTGGAAAATCAGAATCACCAATTACTCCAGTAATAATTGGTGATGAGAAAGATACACAAGCGTTCAGTAAACGTCTTAAAGAAGAAGGCATCTACGTTAAATCAATCGTCTTCCCAACAGTTCCTAGAGGCACTGGCCGTGTAAGAAACATGCCTACAGCTGCGCACACGGAAGACATGTTAGACAAAGCGCTCGCTGCTTATGAAAAGGTCGGAAAAGAATTAAATATTATATAAATTGCTATTATATAGGGAGTGGGAAATGAAAGTAATGTTACTAAATTATATTTCTAACCCACTTCCTTAATTTTTTCTATTTAAAATGCTTTAATATGATGGGGCATTCATTTTACAATAAAAAGTGACAAGAATGGATGAGAAGAGGTATGACGGTGTGGAAGAATTAAGGCAACTTACGTATAAAGACGAAGAAGCATTCAAAGTTTATATTCAAGAATGGTATGACAATGATGAGAAAGTAGTCCCAGGAAATACAAATTTGAAAGAATATCAATCATTTAAAGCTATGGTTGATGAGCTTAATCAAGAAAAGCCGAGTGAGGGTGGTGTTCCTTCAACGACACTATTCTATTTTGTTGACGGAAATATCGTGGGCGCAGTAGATATTAGACATGAACTAAATCATAGGTTAAGTAATATTGGTGGTCATGTTGGATACGGTGTCGCGTCATCATATAGAGGTAAAGGGTATGCCTCAATCTTATTAGGACAAGCTCTTAATTATTTAAAATCTCTCAATGTTGAAACAGTGCTCATGACTACAAATCCATTCAATTATGCCTCACAAAATGTAATAAAAAAGTACGGTGGCTATGAAATCGAACCCTATATTAAAAAGAATGGGAAAGTCGTTAATCGATATCAAATTTTGAATAAATAATAAAAATAAAAAAATCATCCTTCGAAAACGAAGAATGATATGTGTCAAAAGTTAGTTAAATAGTTTTGCTTATATAAAAGCAAAATCGCAAGGTAATGTGTTAGTGCACATTGCCTTTTATTTATAAATAAAAGAATAGCACGGAATTTACATTGTCACAACATAAATTTAATAAATCCAACACTTTTGTTTCAAATATCGGATTTAGTCAATATATCATCTAGAAAAGTTAAATGCTTATGAACCATAGCACATGAAAATAAAGTCACATAAATAGGAGCAAACAATGAAGTATTTAATTTATGGAATGAACCTATTGAATTATCTTATTTTAATCATTTGTATTTGTATCAATTTCAACAATATAAGTAAATTTGGGCTAGATATTATATCAATTTTTGGTTTGTTTAGTATCACTTTACTTATCATTTCATTATGCTTGAGATTTCTACTTCAACGTCAAAATTTGATTAAAAATGTTCTTAATGTCAGTATTTTCATTAATCTCTTTAATGTCATTGTACTTCTTCCAATATTACTACCGATTTTGTTTTAAAATTAATTAAAGTGTTACATCCTCTTTTCATAGGGAATGTTATTAAAAAAGAGGCTTTTTCATTAATAAGGAGTGATTAAATGCGATATTTAAACGAACAAACTCAAGCAGAGTTATTAAATATGAATGAAGTTATCGAAGAGGTAGGACAAGCGCTTCAGGCATTTTCTGAAGGTAAAACAGAAACACCGCTACGACATGTCATACCATTTAATGAAGAGAATCGTTATTTAGTCATGCCAGCATTATCAGATGAATTAAAAATTGTTGGGTTAAAAACAGTTTCATTTGTTCCTGACAATCCTAAAAAAGGAAAATCAACGATTACTGGTTCAGTCATATTAAGCGATTATGAAACAGGGGAAACGCTAGCAGTATTAGATGGTGGTTATTTAACTAAAATTAGAACAGGCGCGATCTCTGGTGTTGCTACCAAATACTTGTCTCGTGAAGATGCTAAAGTATTAACCGTCATTGGTGCTGGTGTACAAGCTGAAGGTCTCATAGAAGCTGTAATGGCTGTAAGAAATATTGAGGAAATTCACTTTTCAAGTAGGACAAAGGAAAAGGCTGAAAAACTTGCTAAAGCAACTCAACAACAATTCGGAGTTAAAGTAAAAGTTTATGATGAAGCGGATGAGGCAATGGAAGGAGCAGATGTTGTTGTAACAGCTACAAATGCTTCAAAGCCAGTATATTCACATACGTTACATCCGGGCGTACATCTTAATGCAGTAGGATCATTCAAACCTGATATGCAAGAGTTACCTTCAGAGTCTATGATGGTTGCTAATAAGATCGTTGTTGAATCAACTGAAGCGGCTATGGAGGAGACAGGTGACTTAAAAGTGCCTCAAGATGAGGGTGTATTGACTGATGATATGTTATACAGTGAGTTAGGTGATATCGTCTCAGGAAAGAAAGCGGGTCGTGAAGACGAAAAAGAGGTCACATTATTTAAATCAGTAGGATTAGCAATTGTAGATATCGTTGTTGCACAGTATTTTTATAAAAAGTCACTAGAAAACGAAAAATCATAATCAGACGAGGGTGAACAAAAGCATTATCCTCAAAAGATAAACAAAAAGTAGCAGTAAGATGATTTTCCATTGAAGTCATCTTGCTACTACTTTTTTAATGGAATTATGTCCCGAACTACTATTAAAATCGATTATGGTCGGCGACGATAATTTGAAATAATGCGCATAACGTTGAGCACACAAAGAAACAGAAATCCAATTAAACTAAAGCTACAAAGAAGAATACGAGTTAATTCTTGTTTCGTGCAAAGGATATGTATATCTTGATAGATAAAACATATAAACACGATTAAAGAAATGATTAAACCCAGTTGTTCTTGTTTATATGTTTTTGGTGCCTCTTTCATGTCAATCATCCTTGTACTTTACGAGTATATAATAAATGATACCGTTCTCAATTATCATTTTCAAATATTTTCAAAAAAGAGGGTGTTCACTCTGACTTCAGACAAACCTCAGACTGAATAGAAGAGATTAATGCTTTAAGTTATTTCCCGAGAAATAATACTTCCAAATAACATGATAAACTATTCATAATCTTTGGGATCAATTGCTACAACGTTCGAACATACTTCACGATATGCACTTAAATCATGTTGGTTATCTGTAATAAGTGTATCAATCTTTTCAATTGGACTCACTTGATAGAATGCAACTTTATCTAACTTCGTACTATCAGTAAGTAAATAGACTTCATGCGCTTGTTCGACCATTTGTCTTTTTGCAGCAATAAATTCTTCACTATAATGCGTCATACCTTTGACAGCGTCTAAAGCAGGCGTCGCTATAAATGCCTTCATAGAATTAAAGGATTGTAATGTTTGAGTTGTTATAAAGCCGTTGAGTACATAGTTATTATGATATAATACGCCACCTGTTACGATGACACGATGATTCGTGGAACGTAAAACTGAGGCAATATGAATATCATTAGTGATGACAGTGAGATTCTGTTTATGTACTATCGCTCTTGCAAATTGTAATGTCGTTGAGCCAGAATCAATGATGAGTGTATCTCCGTCATTGACAAATTCCGCTGCCTTTTGACCGATTCCTAATTTTTCATAGTAGTTTGTAGTTTCTCGATCATCAAAATTAAGTTCACTTGATACGTCAGTGCTGTTTAAGACGACACCACCATGTGTACGTCTAATTTGATTATATTGTTCAAGTTTAATTAAATCACGACGTATGGTTGCGTCATGTACGTTGAACTCTGCAGCTAAGGTATGAACAGTTGCAGTTTTATGCTTTTTCAAGTATGAAATTATATTTTGTTCTCTTTCTGCTGGTAACATAGGCGTCGTCTCCATTTTCGATATCATTGATTTGTGTAAAATGTATGATACGTATTTGTATCTCGAGATTTTATATTAATTTTCAATAAAAAGAGTTATCTTCAACGTTATTATAACAAACGAAGAGAAAAGGCTGTAGAAAGAAAGGAACTAATTCTCTCCACAGCCTATTACCTATTCTATTTCACCGTATTGTTGACTTTTAGGCATCTTTATAAAGAACGTTAAAATAGTACTAATGAAATACAATATACCAAGAATCCAAATGACTCCTAAATCACCTAAAGGATCTAAGAAGAATCGTACAATCATAGGACCTACGAATACAGGTAAGCCTGCACCTAAGTTTAATATAGAAAGTGTAGCACCTTTGTCTTTCTTAACGAGTGAAGGGATTAAAGCAGTTAAAGGAACATAAGCTGCGATGAAGATACCCCAAGCAACACCGACTACTGTAAGTAAGATAATATTACCATGAGTCCAAATAGGCACATAGCCCATTAATAGACATGAAATACCACTACCAATACCACCAAAAATCATAACAGTATTACGCCAACCAATTTTATCACCGATTATTCCCCAAATTAGATTAAAGACGATATTTCCGAAGAAAATAGCTGACCATACAGCAAGCCATTTAGAGGTAGGAATACCATAATGTTCTAAATAGAGAGGTAGGAATACAGGAAATGCAAATTGTGCAGTTGTGTTAATTACACGGACAATACCGCCTAAAAGAACTTTAGGTTGTTCCACTACAATTGTAAAACCTTTGCCCATCTCTAATAATTTAGATTTAGCATTACTTTTATCCGTAGGTAATTTATCTCGATTCAACGCTAACGCTAAAATAGCACCGAGAATAACCCAGAAGAGTGAGCTCCATAATGTTCCAATATGTCCGAAATATTTAATCGCGAAAATTGAGTATAACGCACCTAGCACATTTAAACCGCCAGTAAAGACGAGCCAGAACCAACCAACTGCTGCGCCTAAAGTACGTTGTTCAGAACGATAAGAAATCCAAACTAAGAAAGAATAGGCGAATAGCGGATAACCTAGTCCTCTTAATGCATAAGCTGGATACATAATTGCTAAACTTTCTGATGGTAGGGCAATACCTACGAAGCAGACAGTTCCAATCACATATAAAATGAGCCCAATAAACATCGTACGTTTTCCACCAAGTGCTTCTGCAAGTACACCACTGAACCAACTTGCAATGGCTACTGTTATACCGTAACAACTGAATAACCAACTTACTTCGTGACTATTAAAACCATTATGTTGTAAGTATGGACTTAGCCATCCAATTTCTAAGCCATCACCCATCATAAAGACAAGTATACCTATATATCCCCAAACAATTTTGCGTGGCATACCTAAAATAGTGTTTTGATTTATCATATGACTCTCTCCTTAGATGTAATTAACCTAAGCCCAGTGATATTGAAGATATGTTTTCTTCCAACCTTTATGAGCTGCAGTGTCATCCATTGCTTTTTTAAGATCCTCAGTGCTATAAATATCATAGTAATCTTCTGGAATTAATTTTTTTAATGCTTCTTGGTATTCCTCGTTTTCGAATGCTTGAATTAATTGTTCGAATTCTCTTTTTGTACTTCGAGAACTACCAGATAGAGTTAATCCTTTTTCTAAGACATCTCTCGTATTTATTCCAACAAGTTCTTCAGTGACACCCATCAATACGAGTTGGCCTTGACGATCGATTAAATCAATCGCTTGGTTAATTGCTGACTCTGAGAATTTACCACCACAACATTCAAACACAGTATGTACACCTCTATGACTGTTAAAGTCATAATCAAAAACAAGATGCGTTGTAGCAAAACTTTCGAATGATTTTAATTTCTCTTCAATCGCACCGAAGACAATTAAATTTTCTTTATCGATACCATAAATGTAGTGAAGTGCAGTAGCAGCAAGATAGCCTACAGGTCCGTCACCAAAGACTGCTACTTGAGGAGAAGACTGAGTTGTGACTTCTTTTAATTGATTAATTGGAAATAGTGATACAGAACAAAGTTCTGCTAATAATGCGACGTCTTCATCCAAATGATCAGGAATTTTTACGATATTTTCTCCAGGTACGACCATTCTATTTTGGCAAATACCGTCATAGCCGCTACCCATAAACACGGCATTTTCATCGTAATTATCTAATAAATCTGTCTCTACGAAATCACCTGTTCTAAGACGAGATGGAATATTTGGTACAATCACTACTTTGTCGCCTTTATTAAAATTAGGATGTTTCGATTCTTCGATTGTGCCAATACCTTCATGGAATAATGCCATAGGTAATTTTTTCTCTAACGCTTCTTTACGACGATTACCTGTGTAATAACGTAAATCTGCGTGACACACACTTGCTTTTTTAGGATTTACGATGACATCTCCATCGTTAAATTCATGTGTGATAGTAGTGAATTCAAATTCTCCCGGTTTTACTAAACGATATGCATCTGCATTAATGCTCATTTATGTTCAACTCCCCTTAATTCGATTGCTCTTTTTTGTTTATGTGAATAATAGTAAACGCTTACAATTGTAATTGTCAATCACTTTTGTTCGAAATCTGCACATTTATGTTTCGTTGGAAACTTTATCATTGATTTATTGTTTATTTATGCTTATTATTTAAGAAAACGCTTTCTTAAGCTATTGATAAAGAGATGTTAAAGATAGATACTATCGGGGGTATTACGAATGACATATAGTATAGGTGTAGATTATGGTACAGGCTCAGGTAGAGCTTTTTTAGTGAATACAGATAATGGGAGCATTGTTGCTAAGTATGTAAAGCCGTATACACATGGCACAATAGAACGATCATTAAATGGTACAAAGTTACCTCAAAGTTTTTCTTTACAAAATAGTAATGACTATATGGAAGTTTTAGAAGAAGGGATACCAGCAATTATTGAAGAATCTGGTGTCGATGCGAGTGAAATCGTAGGAATTGGAATAGATTTCACATCTTCTACGGTCATGTTTACAGATGAACATTTAACACCGATTCATAACCTGCCGGGGTTCGAAAATAATCCGCACGCATACGTCAAATTATGGAAACATCATGGAGCTCAAGCTGAAGCAGATTTACTATTTCAAACAGCACTAGATAACCAAAATCGTTGGCTAGGATATTATGGATTTAATGTGAGCAGTGAATGGATGATTCCAAAAATTATGGAAGTGAAAAATAAAGCGCCTGAAGTTATGAATGTGACTCAGAATATTATGGAAGCCGGTGATTGGATTGTTAACCAACTTACTGGTCAAAATGTGAGATCGAATTGTGGGCTTGGTTTCAAATCATTTTGGGAAGAAAATGAAGGATTCCATTATGATTTATTTGATAAAGTCGACGATGAATTATCTGCAATCGTGCGTGACAAAGTCGATGCGCCAATCGTAAAAATTGGAGAAACAGTTGGTACAATATCTAAAGAAATGGCTCAGAAATTAGGTTTGAGTAAAGAAACAAAGGTCAGCCCATTTATTATCGACGCCCATTCTAGTTTATTAGGTATTGGTTCACAAAAAGATAAACAAATGACGATGGTTATTGGTACAAGCACTTGTCATTTGATGCTTAATGAGGAGCAACATAAAGTCCCAGGTATCTCTGGTTCGGTAAAAGGCGCAATTATTCCGGAATTGTATGCATACGAAGCTGGTCAATCAGCAGTTGGAGATTTGTTTGAATACGTTGCGAAACAAGCACCGAAAGAATATGTAGATGAAGCACAACAAAGAGACATTTCAATATTTGAATTATTAAATGAAAAAGTTGAACATCAATTACCAGGTGAGAGTGGGTTGGTTGTGTTAGATTGGCACAATGGTAATAGAAGTGTACTTAGTGATAGCAATCTTAAAGGTTGTATATTTGGAATGTCTTTACAAACAACGCATGAAGAAATATATCGTGCTTATTTAGAAGCTACTGCGTTCGGTACTAAAATGATTATGCAACAGTATCAAAGTTGGAATATGGATGTAGAAGAAGTCTTCGCTTGTGGTGGTATTCCTAAAAAGAATCCTCTAATGATGGATATTTACGCTAATGTGTTAAATAAAAAAATTACAATCATTGATAGTGAGTATGCACCTGCTATAGGAGCAGCAATACTAGGTGCGTTATGTGGTGGGGCACATAGTAATTTAAATCAGGCAATTGATGCAATGAAAGAACCTGTACTATATGAAATTGAGCCAACACCAGAGAAAGTGAAACGTTACAAAAAGTTATTTAGTGCGTATAAAGAACTTCATGACATACATGGTTATAAAAAAGCGAGAATTATGCGCAATGTGGGTAAACTAATGGAAGTATAGAACGATTATTAAATTTTGAAAGTGACTCTGAGAATAGAGGTTCAACTCAGAGTCACTTTATTTTTATGCTGACTTCTTATGAGGTTGTGCTGTTTTTGATGTTGAATTTTTAGAGTGAGTATGTTGGTTAGAATCACTTGTGGATTTCTTAGCTGAGCTTGGTTTACCATTAATCACTCTTACAGGATGAGTAGTATTATATTTACTTAGATCATGTTTTTGGATATAACTGCCTACAACTTCGTCTAACGAAATACCTTCTTCACGTTTTCCTCCAAACATATCATACCCATCACCTTTATTAGCAGTGAAGTCATTCGTAGCTACATAATATGTCTTATTAGGGTCTAATTTTTCAAACTTTCCAGTATCGTGATTAACCACTTGAATGTCTTTCACTCTTGAACCAGATTTTTGATTGATATCATAATAAACGCGTATGGATTTAGAAACCTGTAAGAAACCGCCGTTTGATGAGAGTTGTTTCTTGCCATTCTTAGTTTCAGTTGGTGCACTTAAGCTATGTTCAAAAGCTTTCTTCACATCTGAACCTTTAACTTTAATTTGAGATATTAAATTACCGAAAGGAAGAACAGATATAATATCATATTTTGTAACCTTGCCTTTGGAAATTGATGCACGAATACCGCCACCATTTGTGATAGCGAAATCAGGTTTATGTTTAAAGTTCTTAGTTGCATAATCTTCCATTGCATCCGTAATTAAATTGCCTAGATTTGTTTCTTGTTTGCGAGCTATATTTCTTTCGCCGTTTAATTCGACTTTATTATTAGGAATGACAACAGTGGAAGTTTGTTTTTTGAATTCATCATTTGCTTTATTGACTTGTTTCTCAAGAGCTGGGTCAGCTTTCACATTGCTTGTGTCTTTAACATTAATCAAACTCGCTGTTAAATCTGAAACTTTACCATGGTTAAAAGTGAAATCAATTTTACCAACATTTTCTAAAGCAGTCCCAGTTTGAGCTAAGATGTTATTATGAAATTTCATACCATGTTTAATAGCTGTATGAGAATGACCGTCTAATACAATAATAGGTTGTTTAAATGATTTGTCCTTCGATAATTGATCTGTTAAATAATCACCTCGCCACTGTTCTTTCGTATTTTTATCGATACCAAGGTGAGATAAAACAATATAAACGTCAACTTTGCCGTCAATATGTTTCATAGCATTTTTAACGCTATTTAAAGGATCTTTAAACTCTACATTCTTAACAGCGTCTGGAGAAGTTTTAATTTTGGTTTCTGGAGTTGTGACGCCAATAATTCCATAACGTACGCCGTTTCTTTTAATCACTGTGGAAGGTTTGAAAACTCTTTTCCCGTTTTTATAAATATTAGAAGAAAGCATCGGAAATTTCACTTTACTTTGTAACTTTAATAATTGGTTATAGCCAAAGTCGAATTCATGGTTACCGATAGCCATGGCATTATAACCAACCGTATTCATTGCTTCAGCCATTTCTTCACCTTTTGAATGGTTTGAAACAGGTAATCCTTGAAAGGCATCTCCTGAATCTAGAACTAAATCAGGATTTTCTTTATTTTTTAATCCTTTTAATTTTGGCATGCCTATCACACGACCTTTTTCTTCTACAAAGCGACCGTGAATATCATTTGTATGTAATATCTTATGTTTACTTAGAGACTGCTCTTGATTTGAGTGACTCGTACTAGTATGTTCGGTTGCAAAGGCGTCATTTCCGTTAGGTACAATACCTAAACCAACGAGTAGTGTAATGATGATACTAATAAGTATTCTCTTCATATTTTCCTCCTTTATAAAAATGGATTTACAATGTAATATTACCATATAAAAAGAATAGATAATTATTTTATTAAAATTTTTAACTTTAAATTTAGACCTATTTAACAAAAAGTAAAATCACTGAGTATAAAGCACAATAACTAATATGGTTATAACTCCAAATTTTCATAACTCCAAATATTATTTTCATACAATTATGTGCTCACTACATATACAAGAAAGCGCTTTTATAATATAATATAGATGTAAATTAAGAATATGTACATACCAGAAGGACATCGCATTTTTATAAATGAACAAGGGGAGATTTCGTGATGAAAAAGATAATGATTACAGGCGCATTAGGACAAATTGGAACCGAGTTAGTTGTGAAATGTAGGGAAATTTACGGTACTGAAAATGTATTGGCTACTGATATAAGGGAACCTGAAGTCGATTCTCCGGTTCAAAATGGACCGTTCGAAATTTTAGATGTTACAGATAAAGATCATATGTTTGAATTAGTAAAAGACTTTGAAGCAGATACATTGATGCATATGGCAGCATTATTATCTGCGACTGCTGAAAAGAACCCATTATTTGCATGGGATTTAAATATGGGTGGATTAATGAATGCCTTAGAAGCGGCACGTACATATCACTTGCAATTCTTTACACCAAGTTCTATTGGGGCGTTTGGTGCGTCAACGCCTAAAGTCAATACGCCACAGGTAACAATTCAACAGCCTACAACGATGTATGGTGTAAATAAAGTCGCAGGTGAATTATTATGCCAGTATTATTTCGTTAAGTTTGGTGTAGACACTCGTAGTGTAAGATTCCCTGGACTTATTTCACATGTGAAAGAGCCTGGCGGAGGTACAACAGACTATGCAGTAGAAATATACTTTAAAGCAGTGAGAGAGGGTCGTTATACAAGTTATATCGATAAAGACACATACATGGATATGATGTACATGGATGATGCGATCGATGCCATTATTAAATTAATGGAAGCTGATGGTGCTAAATTAGAAACACGCAATGGATATAACTTAAGTGCAATGAGTATTGAACCTGAAATGGTTAAGAATGCGATTCAAGAATTTTATCCAGACTTTGAATTAGATTATGATGTTGATCCAGACCGTCAACAAATTGCATCAACTTGGCCAGATAGTATTGATACAAGTTGTTCTCGAGGCGAATGGGGATTTGATCCTAAGTATGATTTAGCTTCAATGACAAAGGTAATGCTTGAGGCTATCGAAGAGAAAGAAAAGGTTGCTAAATAACCACTCACTATTTACAACGAAGTTCACTTATTTTTTACTCCTTTTAAAGTTAAAATTCTTTAAAAGGGGTTTTTTTAATTTGTTGCGAAGTTAATTTCTTATTCAAGTATTTTGTATAATATAAATAATGAAACTTGTAACTTTAGTATGGTAATGTTTAACTAATTAAGAATACATAATTACATTTGGGTATTTATTTTGAATATTTAGAAAACTTATTGAATAGTAAATATACGATTGATATAATCTAATATAACTATTCGATTGGGAGAAATTATTAGGAGGCAATAATCATGTCAGAAAAAGTAAAATTTGAACAACGAGATAACTTAAAAGAGAAGCCAGATCCATCCAATTTAGGCTTCGGTCAATATTTCACAGACTACATGTTAAGTCTGGATTATGACGCAGATAAAGGTTGGCATGATATGAAGATTGTGCCTTACGCACCATTAGAAGTTTCACCAGCTGCGCAAGGTTTACATTATGGTCAAGCAGTTTTCGAAGGTCTTAAAGCATATAAACATAATGATGAAGTCGTTTTATTCCGTCCAGACCAAAATTTCAAACGTATTAATAATTCATTAGCACGTTTAGAAATGCCTGAAGTAGATGAAGAGGCTTTACTAGAAGGATTGAAACAACTTATTGATGTTGAACGTGATTGGGTACCAGAAGGAGAAGGACAATCTCTATACATTCGTCCGTTCGTCTTCGCAACAGAAGGTATTCTTGGTGTACGCGCGTCTCAACAATATAAATTATTAATTATCTTATCACCATCAGGCGCTTATTACGGCGGAGATACATTGAAAGCAACAAAAATTTATGTTGAAGATGAATATGTACGTGCCGTTCGCGGTGGTGTAGGATTCGCTAAAGTTGCTGGTAACTATGCTGCTAGCTTACTTGCACAAACCAATGCTAACAAGCTAGGATATGACCAAGTTTTATGGCTAGATGGTGTTGAGCAGAAATATGTTGAAGAAGTGGGTAGCATGAACATCTTCTTCGTTGAAAATGGAAAAGTAGTTACGCCAGCATTAAATGGTAGTATTTTACCAGGTATCACTAGAAAATCAATTATCCAATTAGCTGAAGATTTAGGATATGAAGTTGAAGAACGTAAAGTTTCTATCGAAGAATTATTCAATGCTAACGATAAAGGTGAACTTACAGAAGTATTTGGTTCAGGTACAGCAGCAGTTATTTCACCTGTTGGTACACTTCGCTATGAAGACAGAGAAATTGTTATCAATAACAACGAACCTGGTGAAATTACACAAAAACTTTATGATACTTATACAGGAATCCAAAGTGGCAAATTAGAAGATAAATACGGCTGGAGAGTAGAAGTCCCTAAATATTAATTTGTCTTTTTCAGAAAGAGCTTTCTCATATGAGAGGGCTCTTTTTTAAATACCATCTTTTCAATAACAATCCTCTTTTCTATAATTATCGATGTCTCTATATTACAATAATAAATAAACGTATAAACTAATAAAATCATTTTCAGGAGAGAAGCAAAGATGGAATGGATATTATTTGATAAAGATGGCACACTCATCGAATTTGATAAAAGTTGGGAGAAAATTGGTGTCCGCCTCGTTGATAAACTATTAGAAACATTTCCAGTTCATGACAAAGAGGTTGCGCATCGTCAACTTGGAATTATCGATGACAAAATTGTTCCTGATTCAGTGATGGGCTCAGGATCTCTAGGAGATATGATTAAATCTTTTAATGATGTGACGGGTCAAGATACAACGGACTGGACAAGAGATACAAGTCAAGAACTTGTTGATACGAGAGTTCCTGAAAATAACTGGATTGAAGGCGTACAAGATGTAATTCAAGAACTTAGAAATGAAGGCTATAAAATTGGTATTGTCACAAGCGATACGAAAAAAGGCGTGAATCAATTTTTAGAGGAAACACAGTCGAAATCATTATTCGATCTCATCATCTCTACAGAAACACATGCCGAAGAAAAACCTAATCCAAAAGTCTTGGCACCCTTATTTGATGCATATGATGTTTCACCTAATCAAGTGGCGATTATAGGTGATACAGCCAACGATATGAAAACGGCAATTAATGCTAAACTAGGTCTAGGCATTGGTGTACTCACTGGGATTGCTAAAAGAGAAGAATTGCATGAAGCGGATGTCATTATTGATAGTGCTAAAGATGTGAAACAAATTTTAGATCAGTACAAAAATGAATCAAATTGATATAGAAAAGCGTGGGAACTTGAATCACTATACTAAACCAAAGTACAACTTTTGGGTACAGTACAGACTCAAGAAAAAGACCACGCTTTTTAAAATATCTTAGTTGCGCTATAACGTTTTGCTTTATTCTAATCCTAAACGCATACGGAAAGTTTCATCTTGATAAGCACTTCTGAATCGTCCACGTTTTTGTAATTCAGGTACAATCAATTCCACAAAATCTTCTAAACTATAAGGTAAAGAAGGTGGCATAAGATTAAAACCATCAGCGACGCCTTCGTCTATCCATTTCTCCATAGTATCTACAATTTCTTCGGGAGTGCCTATGAGAGTAAGATGGCCACCACCCGCGCTCAAATATCCTAGTAATTCGCGTACAGTAGGTTGTTTGTCTTTAATAATGGCGAGCACTGTTTCATAACGGCCAACGGGGCCTTTGAACGCTTCAACAGGTGGTAAGTCTGGCACAGGTTGATCCAGTTCCCAATTTGAACAATCTTGTTGAACGAAAAAGCTCAATTGCTTTAAGGCATCTTCAATAGGTAGGTAACGATCTAATTCTGCTTTTTTAGCCATTGCTTGCTCGTGTGTCTCTGCCACGTACGTAACTAAACCAGGAAAAATTTTGATGGCTCTATTTGGGTTTTCACTTTTAGCAACGGCATCAGACAATTTGTCACGGTAAGCCCGTGCTTGTTCAATATTCCAAGACACAGAATAAACAGCATCAGCATATTTTGCAGCTAATGCGACGCCCTCTTTAGAGGCGCCAGCCTGCATGGATACTGGTTTTCCTTGAGGGCTTTGTGGCGTTGTTAATGGCCCACGTACTTGAAAGTTGTCATCTTTATGATTGAATGGTTGAATATCGCTAGATTCTAGTATTTTATCGTCCTGTCTGTTAGGAACGAAAGATGATGTTGACCATGATGTAAACAATTGGTTCATGACTGACGCAAATTCATCCGCTTTTTTATAACGTTCAGGTCTTTCTGGTAACTTTTTAAGACTGTGATTTTGAGCTTCTGCATCGGTCATTGATGTGACTAAGTTCCATCCCACTCGACCTTGAGTTATATGATCTAGACTGAGTAATTGTCGTGCTGCTGTAAATGGATTTGAAAAGGTGCTAGAGATTGTGGGTACCAAACCAACATGAGAGGTCACTTGAGCAATTGTGGTTAAATTAATGATAGGGTCAAACCAAAACGCAGGCAACGTTGTATCATCACTTGCATTAAAAGCTTGATTATCTGCAAAAAATACAACATCAAAATATCCTCTTTCAGCAATTTGAGCCAGATGCTGATAGTACGATATGTCTCCGATTTGTTCTATATAAGAATTATCCATTCGCCATGCTGCTTGATGATGTCCACATCCATAAAGTAAAACACCTATGTTAAGTTCACGAGATTCTTCCAATTATGACACCTCTTTGTCTCTCTATTTTAATAAAGAATGACTCGAAAAATTGAGGCATTAATTCATTGTTAATCCGCCATCAACTGTAATATTTTGACCAGTGATGCCACGAGCTTCATCTGATGCCAAATAGGCCACCATATTTGCTACATCTTGTGGTGTAGTTACCTTTTTTAAAGGTGTAGTTTGAGCAATTAAATCAAATACTTCAGGTGTCGTGACTGCACTTGCGTCTGTTGTTTTTAATAATCCTCCAGAAACGACATTTGCAGTAATCCCATATTGTCCTAACTCTGCTGCAATGTTACGTGTGAATCCTATCAAGCCAGCCTTTGCAGTAGTATATTCATGATAAGGAACTACAGGGTTTTGATATAAATTTGTGCCGATATTTATAATTCTGCCACCTTGCTGGTTGATAAATTGCGGGATGACACTTTGAGTGACATTGAATGCAGCTTTTAAAGTGCCGTCCAGTTGTTGTTGGTAATCATCCCATGATAAATCTTTGAAACTTTTTTGTTGATTAGGATCAAATTTAAAGTTAACTAACGCATTATTAATCACAATATCGATCTTTCCAAAGTGTGCTGTAGCTGTTTCTATCATTTGGTAAACTTCATCACGACACGTGACATCTGCTTGAATTGCGATGGCTTTTTCATCACTTATATGTTCAATCAACGCTTCGGCTTTTTCTTTACTCTGCTTGTAATTGACGACGACATTATAACCTTTCTCAATTAATGTTTGAGCGATTTTAGCGCCTAGACCACGACTGCTTCCTGTAACGATTGCTGTTTTAGACATAATAATCCTCCAATAAAATAATTGTAATTAGGTAAAAAAATGCACAACCCTTCCGTAAGAAAAGTTGTGCATCTTAGTGATTAAATATTTAAACAGTTTAATGGTAAGATTGATGTCCACACTTTCCTACGCTAGTTCGAACTAGTTCAGGTTCAAAGGGTTTGGATTGTCTCCATCTCAGTTAAAAAACACCCCTAGTGCAAATAATTAACTTGTAATATTAACGTATATTTAATTTAAATGGTTGTCAAACATAGGATGTGAGCTATGTTTTAAGTTGTTTTACGATCTTGTATCTACATTTCGATGTGTCTGTATAATGTGTGCAATTTTCTCAATAATTGGATCTAATGAATCGAAATCTTCATGAATATCATACTCATTGATATTGACGCGTACGACAGGACACGCATTGAAATTGTTAATCCAATCTTCATAACGTTTAAATAACTTCTTCCAATATTCTGGTTCTGTATTGATTTCCATGTCACGACCACGTTGCTTAATACGGTCAATGACCTCGTCATAATCACATTCTAAATAAATCAGTACATCTGGTTTTGGAAAATAAGGTGTCATTACCATAGCATTAAATAATTCTGCGTATGTATGGTAATCTTCCTGACTCATTGTACCTTGTTCTTCGTGCATTTTCGCAAAGATATCAACATCTTCATAGATAGAGCGGTCTTGCACAAACCCGCCACCATATTCAAACATACGTTTTTGTTCCTTGAAACGTTCCGCTAAAAAGTATATTTGTAGGTGAAAACTCCAACGTTCGAAGTCGTGATAAAATTTATCTAAGTAAGGATTATGATCAACATTTTCAAAAGAAGTTTTAAAATTTAATTTGTCAGCAAGTGCTTGCGTTAATGTAGATTTACCTACACCTACAGTACCTGCAATCGTAATCACTGCATTTTGAGGAATGCCAAAATTATTCATCTTTGCTATCTCCAATCATGGGTTTTATTAATTCTAAAATTTCTTTATAATCGTTATCATTTTCCACAAAATCTTTCTCGGTTGTATCAATAAGGATCACGTTTGCGCCTTCCTTTTTTAAAGATTCATAATAGGCTTTATAATCTTTTTTCAATGTTAATAAATAATCATCTTCAATTGTATGTTCGAAGTCACGATTACGTTTGGCTATTCTAGATTTCAAAATATCTAAATCTGCATCTAAAAAGATAATCATATTAGGCATTTCAAGATCCTCAGTTAAAATATCATAAATACGGCTGAATTTATCAAATTCTTTCTCATCTAACGTATTGCTCGCAAAAATTTTATTCTTATGTATGTGGTAATCACTTACAACACCTTGATCTAACGCTTCAAGATCTCTAATTTGTTTATATCTATTACACAGAAAGAACATTTCAGTTTGGAAACTCCATTTTTCAATATCGTCATAAAAATCTGAGAGAAATGGATTTTCGTCAACAATTTCTCGTTCTTCATAATAGTTAAGCGTCTGACTGAGCTTGTGTGCAAGTGAGGATTTACCTACACCTATAGGTCCTTCAATTGCAATAAATGGTTTATTCATATTCACTTCTCCAAATGTTAAAATAGACATTGAGTATTGTACCATAAGTGAGGTATTGCAACACATATGAGAACTGATAATGATTACATGCGTTTAGCAATTAAAGAAGCAAGAAAGGCTCAAGAACTAGGGGAAGTTCCAATTGGCGCTGTCATCGTGAAAGATAATCATGTTATTGCTCGCGCTCATAATTTGAGAGAAACATTACAACAACCCACGGCTCACGCGGAACACATTGCTATCGAACGAGCGTCAGAAGTGATTGGGAGTTGGCGTTTAGAAGATTGCACGTTGTATGTCACTTTGGAACCGTGTGTGATGTGTGCAGGTGCAATTGTGATGAGTCGCATACCACGCGTCGTTTACGGTGCTGTTGATCCTAAAGGTGGCTGTACAGGGAGTTTAATGAACTTATTAGCACAGCCGCAATTTAATCACAGAGCGATAGTTGAGTCTGGTATTTTGGAAAATGAATGCAGCACACTGCTACGTGAATTTTTCAAAAATATACGCCAACAAAAGAGAGCCCTCAAACAAGCCAAGATACAAAATGACACAAATTTGTTAGAATAACTGTGTAAATTAAAGGTGACTATTCACGTTCGCCTTTTCAAAAAATAAAACATAAATATTACCTTCAAACAGGAAGAAACGAGGTCAATGAATGATAAAGTTAATTGCAACAGATATGGATGGAACGCTACTTAATGCAGCACATGAAATTACTCCAGAAAATCAAGCAGCTATTAAATTTGCGCAAGAACACGGTATTACAGTCGTTATCGCAACAGGACGTGCCTTTTACGAAGCGAATACGCCCGTTGCTGAAACAGATTTGAAAGTACCATATATCTGCCTGAACGGAGCGGAAGTTCGCGACGAAACGTTCAATATCATGAGCACGTCTCATCTCAATCATTCCTTAGTAAATAAGATTACAACTACGTTGAAGAAGGAAGACATTTATTATCAAGTCTATACAAATAGAGGAATTTATACAGAAGATCCTCAAAGAGATTTAGAAATATATATTGATATCGCTGAACGTGCCGGTCAAAAAGCAGATGTTGAAAAAATTAAAAATAGTATTCAAAAACGTATCGATAATGGAACTTTAAAAATTGTAGATAACTATGACAAAATTGAAGAGATCCCTGGCGAATTGATTATGAAAATTTTAGCGTTCGATTCTGATTTAGGAAAAATTGATCTTGTAGGTCAAGAACTAGCCAAATCACCTAATCTTGCCGTTTCTTCTTCTTCAAGAGGTAATTTAGAAATTACGCATTCAGATGCGCAAAAAGGGATTGCCTTAGCGACCATTGCTAAACAACTTGGTATTGACTTAGACAATGTCATGGCACTCGGAGATAACTTAAATGATATTTCGATGCTAGAAAGAGTAGGCTACCCTGTAGCCATGGATAATGCTGCACCAGAAGTGAAAGCTGTGGCTAAGTATGTCACTGATTCAAATGAAAATAGTGGCGTCGGTAAAGCAATTATGAAATTTTTAAAAGATGAAAATCAATTATCATAAACAAGAGGTGTAAATAATGAAAGGATTAATTATAGTAGGTAGTGCTAGAGTAGGTTCACATACGAACGCGTTAGCTAAATACCTTACAGGTCAATTAGACGAACACGGGGTGGATGTTGAAATATTCGATTTAGCTGAAACACCTATTCATCAATTAGACTTTTCAGGTACAACTCAAGCGGTTGATGAAATTAAGAAGAATGTGAAAGATCTTCAAGAGAAGGCTATGAATGCTGATTTCTTCATTCTAGGAACGCCTAATTATCATGGTTCATATTCTGGCATTCTTAAAAATGCACTCGACCATCTCAACATGGATTACTTTAAAATGAAACCCGTAGGTCTAATTGGTAATAGTGGAGGCATAGTAAGCTCAGAGCCTTTATCTCATTTAAGAGTGATTGTACGTAGTTTATTAGGTATTGCCGTACCAACGCAGATTGCTACACATGATTCAGATTATGCTAAATTGGACGATGGTACATTATATTTAGAGGATAATGAATTCCAATTACGTGCAAAATTATTCGTAGACCAAATCGTCTCATTTGTAAATAATAGTCCATATGAACATTTGAAATAAAGCGTATCATAGCGAACGGTTCCTCTATTTATTACAATCGCTATTTCCTAGAGGTTCCTCATACACTGTCGACAAAGCTTTTGCTTTTGTTGGCAGTGTTTTTTGTAACATAAATTTCCAAATAGTATCCCTCTAAAAAAGGGGGGGATAGAAACATAATTTAGCCCTCTACTGCCCATATGTTAAAGAAGGCTAAGACAATAAATAATGCCTTAGCCGCCTGTCCAATACAACTAGTTAAATAAACTTAATAGCTGTTCCCATCTTTTTATAATGGCGTTTTTACTATAATTTTGTGACGTTTCAATACTGTTTTTGGAATACATTTTTTGTAATTCAGGATTTAAAAGTAAATTTCTAACCTTTTCATATAGCTGATTCTCATCATTAAAATTAACGAGTAATCCGTTATAATCATTGATAATTAATTCGCTTGGCCCATATTTAATATCATAGCTAATCGTAGGTACACCATGTGATTGTGATTCTAATAACGCTAATGAAAAACCTTCCATATTACTTGTTACTAAACTTACATATGCTGTCTTGAACTCGTCAGTCAAATCATTAATAAAACCTCTTAGGAATACATGATTATTTAAATGATATTCTTGAATTAAATCTTTTAGTTTTCTTTCTTCAGCACCAAATCCATATAAATGTAATTCAATATGAGGGAATTCTTCTTTTAATTTATTTACAAGTCGAACCTGTTGTTCTAATTGTTTTTCAGGAGAATATCTCGCCACTGATATTAATTTTTGATTCTGATAACCGAAGTTAGACTCAGTTGCCTCCTCTGAAAAGCCTACAGGAATCGCATAAACAGGAATCATATCACGAATTCTATGGCTCACATCTTCTTTTTGTTGTTGTGTCGAAACAACGATTGCACGATAACGCCCTAAATGGTCGAACACACCTTTATACACATTTTTTATACGAGAGTGTTCTAAATCGCTGATATCTTTGACATGCGTACTATGTAAAACAGCGACTACAGGAATAGTGTTTGATACTGAATTGAAAACATGTGATGTAATTAAATTTCTATCACTAAAGAATACATCGCCATTTTGATATAATTTTTCTATGAAAAATGCACCTAATTCATTGTCATTATTGAAAAATAAGACTCTTTCACAGTAATTCAATAGTATTTTCTTTGCTACATTAGGTTCATTTGAATCGATATCAAAGTACTTTTCAATTTTTACTTCGCCACTTGGAGAATAATAAAACTCTGATTGTATTTTTTGATCTGTTGATAAAATTCTTGTACAACTTAAAAATCCGCGCGTATCATAGAGTTCTCGTTTAATTTTTCTACGAGATGTATCAAAATAGTTGATATAATCAATTTTTCGTAGTGTGTCATCACTAAAATGAGCGTACATAATAAAGTTTTCACCATCATACACCCGCACATCGTTCGCTTGGTGCACATCTCTAACTGTATAGCCACATTCTTCTTCCCAATAATGTAACCAATTTTTACTAAATATAGACATCACATTTGTTGCTTCTTGGAAATAATCATACATATTAATGTAATCTTCATTAGTTATATAATTTGAAGCCGTATCTGTTAAATAACGATTCCATGCTAGTAGAACAATTTTTGCTGAATAATGATATTCTTTAAAAAGATTTAAACGATTAATAATAGCTTTTTCTATACCAGTTATTTTTTGACCTATATTATTTCCTACAAAATAAAACATTCAATACCTCTTAAGTTTAAATTTATTTTACAAATATTGTAACATAATAAAATCTTTAAATATAAAATGAACTAAAAATAAAAAAATAGAAAAATTGATTAACCCTACTAATATCAACGATTTGCATGTAATCAAACTAACCTAACAGTCAGAAAATTTAAAATATTGTTAGCGCTTACACACATTTTTATGATAGACTTACACGGAAGAGATGTTTCAAATAAAGGGGTGGGGGATACAATGAAACGTTATCGATATTTTATTATTACGATGATTGTTATTATGACAATGATTAACTACATCGATCGTGGCGCAATTTCTTATGCACAAGAAGATATCATAAAGGAATTTGGCTTTGACAATATTGCTTGGGGATCTATCCTAGGCTACTTCGGTTACGGTTATATGTTTGGTTCATTACTAGGTGGAATTACAGCAGATAAAAAAGGACCCAAATTTGTTTGGATTTTAGCGGGCGCAGCATGGTCAATCGTTGAAATTGCTATGGCATTTGCGGGCGAACTCGGTATAGCTGTATTTGGAGGTTCAGCACTTGCAGGTTTTGGTTTACTGCGCGTACTTTTCGGTATCTCAGAAGGACCAATCTTTTCAACAATTAGTAAAACAAATGCTAACTGGGCAGCGCCAAAAGAACGTGGCGTATTATCAGCCTTAGGATTAATTGGTGTTCCATTAGGCGCACTCATTACTGCACCAATTGTGTCAGGTTTCCTAACAGTAGCGAACTGGCGTATACTCTTTGTTTTATTAGGGATTCTCGGTCTAGTCTGGGTTATGATTTGGGCAAAGGTTTTTACAGATTATCCAGAAGATAATAAAAAGGTTTCAGAAGAAGAGTTGGACGAAATCCGATCCACGGAAGATAGTCTAAATGTCGAGAAAACAGTAGAAACAGAAGACGCAAGTGAAAAATGGTATCATTTTTTCAAAAGTCCAACACTTGTCGGGAATATGATTGGCTACTTTGGATTCCAGTACGTGAACTTTCTCATTTTGACTTGGACACCAAAGTATCTCCAAGATGAATATCATTTTCAAATCCATTCATTATGGTATCTAGGAATGATTCCATGGATTGGCGCATGTTTTACTGCCTATTTCGGCGGTCAAATGTCCGATTGGCTCCGTAAAAAGACGGGTAGTTTAAGAATCGCACGATCATATTTTTCAATTGCAGGCATGATTTGTGCGGCAATCTGTTTCTTAATTATTCCATTCACACATAGTATTGTCGCTGTCATGATACTGATGATGCTCGGTAACGCATTTATCTTCCTACCAAACGCTGTTTATTGGGCAGTCATTATTGATACAGCACCAAATAAGACAGGCACATATGGAGGGATTACACACTTCTTTGTTAATACCGCTACTGTGATTGCACCAACATTAACGGGTTATCTCGTTGCAACACATGGTTATTCAACGATGTTTATCTCAGCAGTTGTCGCTTCAATCATTAGTATTGTAGCAATGTGCTTTGTTAAACCAGGTGAGAAGAAGATGGCCAAACATTAGCTTACGCCTGACGCAACTTTTATTTGGTAAAAGGTCTATGCTATACGCTCATGAGAAGTTATAAATTTAATTAAAGAAAAAACAGGCATTGCTTCGCACGTAGTGAGGCAATGCCTGTTTTCATAACAATAAAAGTATATTATTTAGACTGTAGAAAACCTTATTAAACGATTAAGTAGGGAAACTAATACTTCGTATTGTTTAGCTCCCTTGCCACGGGCATGGCTTGGGAGTGATACAGAATTC
>NZ_KV827783.1:61939-115589 GCF_001836225.1 Staphylococcus sp. HMSC036D05
ACGCATGCTATTCCTGCAGGCGTGTCGCCACAATACTCCTTTTGGCGAGATGTGCTTTTATTTTCTATATTTTAGGCGGGCGAATGCGTCGTGTTGGTGAATAGATTCTTCGTTACGACATTCTATATCGAAGCCATCAATCCAATCAAAATCAACTAAATCTGCTGCAATTAATCGAATTAAATCTTCTACAAAGCGTGGGTTTTCATATGCACGTTCTGTTACACGTTTTTCATCTGGACGTTTTAAGATTGGATATAAAATCGAACTCGCATTGGCTTCCATCGCATCTAAAATTTTATCTTTATAATCATCAACGACATCTGTGTCTTTATTTAAATAAGTTTTGACCGTAACGATACCACGTTGATTGTGCGCTGAGTATTCACTAATCTCTTTAGAGCAAGGACATAACGTTGTCACTGCAGCTTCGATAGTTAGTTCTTTACGTGTCACTTTTTCGCCGTCGATGGCTAAACCGTATGTGACATCAGCATTTCCAATCGCTTTAATATGAGTGACAGGGCTAAAACGGTCAAAGAACCATTTTCCTGATACATCAACCCCAGCTGCATTTTGGTTCATTTTTTCTTGAAGTGTACGCAAAACTTGATAAAGCGTATTGAATTCAAGTTCAATGCCGTTGTTATAATGCTTTTCAACGCTTTCTAATATACGGCTCATGTTGATGCCTTTTTCATCTTTATTTAAACTCGTTGAAAAACTAAATAATCCAGCAGTTTGATACTGATCAATCAACACAGGATATGTTAAATTTTTAATTCCTACTTCTTCTATTTCAAATAGGAAATTTTTATGTGTACTTTGTAAATCGGTCATTTCATTTTTAGTTGTAGGTTTTGTACCTTCGACAGGGTCTACAGAGCCGAAATGTTTCCAGCGACCCTCTCGAGTAGATAAATCAAATTCTGTCATGTTTTACCTCCATTTAAGATTCGAAGTGATATGTCCAAAATGGCTCAACTTTTAAGAAACTTTGTGCTTGTCCATCAATATCAGGACTCGCAATTTGTTTTAAAAAAGGTCCTGTTTGTGAAGCATGTGCTTCAAAGGCTTTGAGTTTTAAATCACTATATTTAGAAATATCGTTTTGGATATCTGGTTGTCCTAGAATATCTGGTGCGTCGTTACTAAATGCGACAAGTGTAAGTCTTGGACGTTCAGATTCTGGCATGCGACCAACTGTACGAACGACAGCTTCGGCAGTCGCTTCGTGGTCAGGATGTACTGCGAATTTAGGATAGAATGAAATGATTAATGATGGATTTGTTTCTTCAATTAGATTTTTAATCATATTATCCATCTGATCATGTGGTTCGAATTCTACAGTTTTATCTCGTAATCCCATTTTTCGTAGGTCTGTAATACCGATTGCTCGGCAAGCATCTTCAAGTTCGCGTTCACGAACTTTAGGTAGTGATTCTCTTGTCGCAAAAGGAGGATTACCTAAGTTACGGCCCATTTGTCCTAGTGTTAAGCAAGCGTATGTGACTGGGACGCCTGCATCAATGTAACTTGCAATAGTTCCAGCAGATGAGAAAGTTTCGTCATCTGGATGTGGGAAGATGACAAGTACGTGTCTTTCATCAGTCATGAATCATAACCTCCTTTTAAATTGTAAATGGCTTTTCGCTAATTTCTATTGTAGCTGCCAATTGTCCTTCGTAATTAAATCCTGCGATGAGGAATTCGTTGTCTTCGTTGACTTCAAAGTGTGTTAGCCCTTGTACATAAACCCAACCGCCATCGCGTAATTTGAGACCAACGCGATAAGGATCTTTTTCGCCACCTTTAAGTTGTGCATGTTCGTATGTGACTTGAATATTTCTTAGAAATGTACCAGCGTTAAATACACGTTCATCAAAATGGTTTGCATAGGCTCCATTTGTTGTCTCAACGTGTAAGTATATGGGTTTATTCTCATAAGAAGTTAATAAATTTAATACTTCTTGCTCATTAATAGGTTCCAACACGTTCACTCCCTTATCATTTGCAGTCTATTGTAAAGCTTTAGTAAAGGTATCCCGCAACTTGTTTGTTTATAAAGCATCTATTATTCATAATTGATTTAAAAATGATGGCTATAAATAACATAAAGCGATAATAGAATATCTGCAAATTCGTTTATCTATCTATTTTACTAGAAAGCGTTAAATATTTGTACACGAATGCTTGATTTAGTTAGGAAAATTTTCAATACTGGATTAAAGAGGACATATTTAAGTTTGTTAAATTACTTTAAATTAAGAATTATATTTTGTTAAATGTGTATATAACGAGTATATTATAATGGTAAGTTGGAAAGGTGTAAGTAGACAGAATTAAAATATGCCGAGGTGTTTAAAGTGAAAATCATCAATTTAGGTACAAAAAAACTTGCTTCATTTTACGTAGCGTGTGAACTATTTAAAGAAATGAGTCAACAACCTAATAGCAAGTTAGGTCTAGCTACTGGCGGGACAATGACTGATGTATATCGATATTTAGTAGGTTTATTAGAAAAGAATCAACTAGACGTCTCACATGTAGAAACATTTAATTTAGATGAATATGTCGGGTTACAGCCTAAGCATCCTCAAAGTTACCATCATTACATGGACGAAGTATTATTTAACGCATATCCTCATTTTAAAAAGGATAATATTCATATACCAAAAGGGGATAGCAAGCATTTAGAAGAGGAAGCAGAACGTTATAATCAATTACTCAATGATAAAGGACCAGTAGATATACAAATATTAGGTATTGGAGAGAATGGTCATATAGGATTCAATGAACCAGGTACGGATTTGCATAGCGAGACACATATTGTTAATTTAACTGAAAGTACAATACGTGCAAATAGTCGTTATTTTGAAAGTGAGCAAGATGTACCAAAACAAGCAGTTTCAATGGGTCTTGCAAGTATATTAAAAGCGAAACGAATTATTTTATTGGCATTTGGAGAAAAAAAGAAAGAAGCCATTCATAAATTGATGACTAACCAAGTGACAAGAGACATTCCTTCTACAATTTTACACGCCCATCCGAATGTGGAAGTATATGTAGATGATGAAGCGGCACCAGACAGTAATGAATAAGCACATCGCTAAGGTGATTATGTTTAGGCCAGTTTTAAAAAAGTAATGAAGGGTAAACACGTTCATATAAGAGTTAAATACTCGAAAATGAAAGGATGTTTTCATTGGAATTACAATTAGCAATTGATTTATTAAATAAAGAAGAAGCCGCTGAATTAGCAAAAGAAGTTGAAGAATACGTAGATATTGTTGAAATTGGTACACCGATTGTGATTAATGAAGGTTTACCATCAGTACAACACTTAAATGAAAATATTAATAATGCAAAAGTATTAGCAGATTTAAAAATTATGGACGCAGCAGATTATGAAGTAAGCCAAGCCGTTAAATTTGGCGCAGATGTTGTAACTATTTTAGGTGTAGCAGAAGATGCTTCAATTAAAGCTGCAGTTGAAGAAGCGCATAAACATGGTAAAGAATTATTAGTGGATATGATTGCCGTTCAAGATTTAGAAAAACGCGCGAAAGAATTAGATGAAATGGGTGCAGATTATATCGCTGTACACACTGGTTATGACTTACAAGCTGAAGGACAATCACCATTAGATAGTTTACGTACTGTCAAATCAGTGATTAAAAACTCTAAAGTCGCTGTAGCTGGTGGTATTAAACCAGATACAATTAAAGATATTGTTGCCGAAGAACCAGATTTAGTCATTGTTGGTGGCGGTATCGCAAATGCTGACGATCCTGTAGAAGCAGCAAAACAATGTCGCGATGCGATTGAAGGTAGATAGGATGTCAGAATTTAATAATTACCGTCTTATACTTGAAGAATTAGAGCATACGTTATCTCATGTTGATGATACGGATTATGAACGCTTTACGAATGATGTCATTGGTGCAGACAGAATCTTCGTAGCCGGCAAAGGCCGTTCAGGTTTTGTAGCAAATAGTTTTGCGATGCGTTTAAATCAACTTGGTGAAGATGCGTTTGTTGTAGGGGAATCAACAACACCATCTATTAAAGAACATGATTTATTTATTATTATTTCAGGATCAGGTTCAACTGAGCACTTAAGATTATTAGCTGATAAAGCAAAATCAATCGGTGCAAAAGTTGTCTTGATTACTACAAAAGCTGAGTCCTCTATTGGAGAATTAGCTGAAACAATAGTTGAATTACCGGCAGGGACTAAGCATGAGGTTGAAGGTTCAAAGCAACCATTAGGTAGTTTGTTTGAACAAGCATCGCTCGTATTTTTAGATAGCGTTGTATTACCATTAATGGATGCATTTCACATTGATGAAGAAACAATGCAGAAGAACCATGCAAATTTAGAATAATGAATAATTAAGCCATTGATTTTGTAAATTTGATACAAAGTCGATGGCTTTTTTACAATTTATCGAAATTTTAATCAAAAAAGTGTATATTTATAATGTGATTACTATTTAAGAGGTGAAACATCATGAATTTTGACAACTATATTTTTGATTTTGATGGGACTTTAGCAGATACGACTTCATGCCATGTGTATGCAACGCAAGAAGCTTTTAAAAATTTAGAATTAGAAATACCTAGTGAAGAAGAGATAATAAAAGTAATGAATCAACCTTTAGAAGAGGGATTTAAGTATTTAGTTAATAAAGATGTGACGAAAGCGCAAGTTGAAACATTTATCCAAGCGTATCATCAATACTATGATCGTTATGAGGTACATCATTTAAAAGAATATGCAGGCATCAGTGAAATGCTGCAATTGTTACATAATAAAAAGAAAAAACTCTTTGTGGTATCCAGTAAAAAAACAGATGTTGTAACAAAGCACTTAAATTATTTGGGACTGTATCGTTTTATGACAGATGCGTTAGGATTACATTCAAGGGAACATTTGAAGCCACATCATGAAACGTTACAGACGCTGATTCAAAATAATCATTTGAATTCAGGTCGAACAGTTTATATTGGCGATACAATTTATGATGTTAAAAGTGCCAATGCTTCAAATATTAAATCATGTGTGGTGACTTGGGGAGCACAATCTGCTCATGATTTATTACAAGAAAACCCTCATTATGTAGTTAATGAACCAGAAGAAATTATTACAATTTTATAAGTATATAACGCCTTAATTTCTGTGATGGAAGTTGAGGCGTTCTTTTTTGCGATGAGTTCTGCAGTAAATAATGTTAACATATTAATGTATAAAGTTTACATATGGTGATGACATGTTAGAAATAGTAAAAAATTTATATCGTTTTTCAGAGAGTAAACCTCATCAATTAGCACTCGTCTTTGATGAAGAGAAGCTTACCTATAGAGAGTTCATTCATGCGATTGATGAAAGAACGGATCAATTAACTGATATCCAAAAGTGTGACAGAGTAGGTTTGTTGAGCGACCATCCTATAAATAATCTTATTAATTATTTTGCAATTCATAATCATGGCGGTCTTCCATGCTTTTTAAATCATCAATGGAGTGAATCTACAGTAAAGCAACTCGTTGAGAAGTATCAAATTGAATGGTTAATTCAAGATAAAGAGTTACTTTCAACTGGATGTGATGATAAAAACTTTGAAGATAATATTAAAAATCCGTTACTTCACATTGGATTTACTTCAGGAACGACAGGTTTGCCTAAAGCTTATTATCGGAATGAACCTTCGTGGTTAAGTTCTTATGAAGAAAATGAAAAATTAATTAATCATACGTCACAAGTGATTGTAGCGCCTGGCCCTCTATCGCATTCACTCTCACTATATGCGTGTATTTACGCATTGTTTACTGGAAGAACTTTTATCGGACAAAAAGTATTTAATGCAGAAGCATTAATAGATAACATAATCAAGGTTCATCAACCGAGTGCTTTGTTTGTTGTGCCGACAATGCTCCATCAACTTGTTATGAATGATTCATATGCCTCTAATATTAGCACTATTTTTAGTAGTGGAGCGAAACTTTCAAAAGAGCAATTCGATAATGTGACACAACGCTATCCTTATATAGATTTAATCGAGTTTTTCGGTACTTCTGAAGCAAGTTTTATAAGTTATAACTTGAATCAATCGGCACCGGAGCAGTCAGTTGGTACACTTTTTCCGAATGTTGAAATTCAACTTTTAGAGCAAGATTCGAATCAAATCGGTTTATTGATGGTGCGAAGTGACATGACATTTAGTGGATATGTAAATGAACACGTAGTTGATGAAACATGGATTGAGACAGGTGACTATGCCTATATTGAAAACAGAAATTTATATTTAGTAGGTAGGAAGAGTGACCGACTTATAGTTGGCGGTGTGAATGTCTATCCATCTGAAATTGAACGATTGGTGATGAAGCTCAATAGTGTTGAAGAAGCGATAATTATTGGTCAACCTCATCATAAATTTGGAGAAATATTAGTTCTGTTATATACAGGTAATGAAGAATTGAAATATATAAAGTTGAAACAGTATTTAACGAAGTATCTTTCTAGGTATGAAGTTCCGTCTAAAATAAAGAAGATCGACGCTATGATTTATACAGAATCTGGAAAAATTGCTAGAGGAAAGATGAAATCTAAATATTTGAATGGAGAGATATAATCATGAAGCAACCAGTGATTGTTGCTGCCAAACGAACGGCTTTTGGTAAATATGGTGGAAACTTAAAGCATTTAGAACCTGAGCAATTGTTACAACCATTGTTTAATCATTTTAAGGAAGAATACCCTGAAATAATGGAATATATTGAGGACGTAATAATTGGAAATACAGTTGGCAATGGTGGGAATATTGCTAGGAAATCATTACTTGAAGCAGGTTTAAGCCACACGATTCCAGGTGTTACTATAGATCGACAATGCGGGTCAGGATTAGAAACCATCATCCAAGCGTGTAGGATGATACAGAGTAATGCGGGCCAAGTTTATATTGCTGGTGGTGTGGAGAGTGTGAGTAGAGCGCCATGGAAACTGAAACGTCCACAATCAGTTTATGAAGCGGAGTTTCCTCAATTCTTCGAAAGAGCATCATTTGCACCTGATGGGCAAGATCCCTCAATGATTGAAGCAGCAGAAAATGTCGCTCAAACATACCACATTTCAAGAGAAAGACAAGACGAGTTTGCCTATCGAAGTCATCAATTGGCCAATGAACATATAAATAACGGGAATATTTCCCGAGAAATACTTCCTATTAAAGTTAAAGGTGCTTGGTTTGATAGAGACGAAAGTATTAAACCACGACTTACTTTAGAAAAATTAAATAGATTTAAACCTTTGCTAAACGAAGGAACTGTTACAGTAGGAAATAGTTGTATGAAAAATGATGGGGCAGTTTTACTGCTTATTATGGAAGAATCAATTGCAAAAAGGTTAGGGTTTAAAGAGGGATTAAAATTTATAGAAAGTAGCACAGTGGGTGTTGCTCCTAAGTATTTAGGTATAGGTCCAGTGCCAGCAGTAACAAAGTTGATGAAAAGAACCAATATAAGTATGGCAGCTATCGATACATTGGAACTTAATGAAGCGTTTAGTTCACAAGTCATCGCATGCCAGGATGAACTGAATATACCGATTGCGAAACTGAATCGATGGGGTGGGGCCATTGCATCTGGCCATCCATATGGTGCAAGTGGAGCAGCTTTAGTCGCTCGATTATTTCATATGAAATCCTATTATAGATCTATTGCTACTATGGGGATAGGTGGAGGCATGGGTAATGCAGTATTATTTGAAAGATGGTGAAGAAAGAAGAACGGTTACGTTTCAAGAAAGTGATGTTCAAAAATATTGTCTCCTTTTCAATATAGAATTCAATGGTCACGTTCCTACTTTGATGTGTGCAAAGTTATGGCCTGAATTTGAAATTTATAAAAGTTTTGTAAAGGAAACTTTAATTTTAAAAGAGACATATATTAAAGAAATTAATAAATTAGTAACTAATGAAGAATATAGCGCGATTTTACGCAAAATTTCAGAGAAAATAATCAAAAACATTGTCAAGTATAGATATAGTTTGGAAATTAATAAAAATAACTATAAATGTATATATATAGAACAAGAATTTATCGAGGTAAAGCGTTAAAATGAAAATTTCAAATGAATTAATTGAAACATATTTATCATTAGTTAACGATAAAAATCCAGTTCACAATGAAATTGTTCCAGGTCAATTGGTTTGCGAAATTGCATTTTCAGAGCTTAACATTCACTGGGATAACTATAAAATTAAATATCTCAGACCCATTGATATACATGATGATATACGTTTTTTTGTTGAGGATGAAACGAAAATAAAAGTTTCGAATAATTTAGACGGGGTAAAATTAGTAATATTAAGAATTTAGATTTAAAATTATATTTTTAAAGTTTTATTTCCGGTAATCTTAATTAATGAAAGCAATTTCAAATGTCAAAATTAAATATCTGTAAAATGAATAAACTTGAATTATTGAAAATTATTAAACTTGAATTAATTTGACATTAGAGATTAACAACGTATAATTATGTAACATATCACAAGGGAGTGTTATTGAAATGGATTTCGATAAAAATCAAATTAATGTGGTAGACGGTAAAGAAGCGAAAAAAACCGTTGTAGCTACCGGAATCGGTAACGCCATGGAATGGTTTGACTTTGGGGTTTATGCGTACACGACTGCATACATAGGAGCGAATTTCTTCTCTCCAGTACAAAATCCTCAAATACAACAAATATTAACATTTGCAGCTTTAGCCATTGCGTTCTTATTAAGACCTATTGGTGGTATTGTATTTGGTATCATTGGGGATAAATACGGACGTAAAGTTGTATTAACTACTACAATTATTTTAATGGCGTTATCTACGCTTACGATAGGCTTGCTGCCAAATTACGATACGATAGGTTTATGGGCACCTATTTTGTTACTACTTGCTAGGGTTTTACAAGGTTTCTCAACTGGTGGGGAATATGCCGGCGCTATGACATATGTTGCTGAATCATCACCAGATAAACGTCGTAATAGTTTAGGAAGTGGACTTGAAATTGGTACGCTTTCAGGTTACATTGCAGCTTCAATTATGATTGCTGTACTAAGCTTCTTCCTTAATCACGATCAAATGCAAGCATGGGGGTGGAGAATTCCATTTATTTTAGGTTTATTCTTAGGTTTATTTGGACTTTATTTACGTCGTAAACTTGAAGAATCACCTGTATATGAAAATGATGTTGCTACTACGCCACAAAGAGATAACATTGGATTCTTTACAATTATCCGTTACTACTACAAAGATATTTTAGTTTGTTTCGTAGCGGTAGTATTCTTTAACGTTACAAACTATTCAGTAACAGCATACTTACCAACTTACCTCGGTCAGGTCGTTAAGCTAGATGAAACAACTACGAGTGTACTTATCACATGTGTAATGGCAATTATGATTCCATTAGCATTAATGTTTGGTAAAATGGCAGACAAAATTGGTGAGAAAAAAGTATTCTTAATAGGTACAGGCGGTCTTACTTTATTAAGTATCGTGGCGTACAGTTTATTAAGTACTAAATCATTACCTTTAATCATTATTGGTGTATTTATTTTAGGTTTCTTCTTATCAACATATGAAGCAACAATGCCAGGTTCATTACCAACAATGTTCTATACGCATATTAGATATCGTACATTATCTGTAACATTTAACGTATCTGTTTCTCTATTTGGTGGTACAACACCATTACTTGCTTCTTGGCTAGTAGAGAGAACTGGAAATATTTTAGCACCCGCTTATTATTTAACTGCGATTAGTTTAATCGGATTCTTAGTAATTACATTCTTGCATGTCAGCACTGCAGGTAAGTCTCTTAAAGGTTCTTACCCTAACGTGGACAATGAAAAAGATAGAAAATACTATGAAGATAATCCGAAAAAAGCTTTATGGTGGGTTAAAGAAAGAAAAGAAAAAGAAGATTTCTAAAATTATATTTGAAGGCAAGGCGCCGAGACGCCTTGCCTTTTTCATACAAAAAATTAAAACGCTAATGTTAGCAACGCTCAAAGGTTCTCTCTGAGCTTATTAGGGACAATTTTAGCTAACATTAACGTTTTTTACATATTAAGGTGAGTTTTTTAGGGATGATAGAATGGCTTTAAAAGTCTAAAGAGTTAGGGGACAGAAAACTTTAAAAGCGCATCTGTTTAGGGAATTATCAGAAAACAAATTCTAATTCTCAAATTCTTAATTGGATTTTTGTGCATTGTCTAGGTGTGAAAATAACGTTCTTTGTTTTAATAACTCATTCTCATGTTGTCAACGTCATTTTCTAGTAGAGAGAGCAATTTATAGATTTCAAATTTATTGAAGGTCTCATCACATTTTACTGTAATTGTCTTGAAAGATTTAGTTATGATTTCGTAAATCGGTACTCCATTTTCTATATTTTGCTTGTAGATAATCATGTTGTTCATTTCCTCCTTTGTCTCTCTACACTTTATATAGTAAATGAATTCCCTTAGAAAAACATGGGCCTATGGTATCAACTTTTTATACAACGAACATCGGAGAACAATCTAGGACTTTGTACCTAGAAATTGAGAGAAAATATATATCAAATGACAATGTGCTCAATCATTGCCGTGAAGCTATTTTCTCATGAAAAAAAACGAAGCTGGGACATAATTAATCGTCTCAGCTTTCTTTAACATATTGGCAGTAGATGTCTGAATTAAAAGTGCGCTTATATCAAGCTTCTTTTAATCCTAGCCATCCTTGCCGGCGGGGCCCCAACATAGAGAATTTCTTTTTAAGAAATTCTGCAAACAATGAAAGTTGGGAGAGGGACAACGAATATAATTTTGCTAAATTATATTTCTGTCCCTCTCCCATAAGAAGTACTAGCATTTTTTATAAAAATGCAGTGCTTCTTTAAACCTCGGTAACATCTACGTCGATGTGTTCAATGCGGTTGTAAGCGCCATGGTCAACTGGACCGACGAAGTCATTCATTTTCCATCCATTTTTAATTGCTGAAGCAACGAAGGCTTTGGCAGCAATGACAGCCTCTTTTGGAGATTTACCGTTCGCTAAGTAAGCTGTCGTTGCAGCTGCGAACGTACAACCTGCTCCGTGATTATAGCTTTGTTGGAACATGTCAGTCGTTAATTGATAGAACGTTTGTCCGTCATAATATAAGTCGTAAGATTTATCTTGATCTAATGCTTTGCCGCCTTTAATGATGACATGAGGTGTGCCTGCATCATAAATTTTTTGAGCAGCTTTTTTCATGTCTTCAATGGAAGTTAATTTTCCTAAGCCTGAAAGTTGACCAGCTTCAAATAAGTTTGGAGTTACAACAGTAGCTTTAGGTAATAAATATTTAATCATAGCGTCAGTATTTCCTGGGTTAAGTACTTCGTCTTCACCTTTACATACCATGACTGGGTCCACTACGAAATATTTCGCACCAGATTCTTCAAATGCTTCGCCAGCACGTTTGATAATTTCTTCCGTACCTAACATTCCCGTTTTAATTGCATCTGGGCCGATAGAAATTGCTGTTTGAAGTTGCTTTTCAAAGACATCCATATCTAGAGGTGTCACATCATGTGACCAAGTTTCTTTATCCATTGTTACGATAGAAGTTAAAGCTACCATTCCATACGTATCTAATTCTTGGAAAGTTTTAAGATCTGCTTGCATACCAGCGCCAGCACTAGTATCAGAACCTGCAATTGTTAGTACTTTTTTTAAAGCCATCATCGATTCACTCCCGTTAAATTCTAATATATCTTTAATCATACCACGTTTATCGGGTAAGCTAAATATTTATACTTATTGAAAATGAGGTCTACAAATCAGCATACTAGCCATTTAATTCAGACATCATCAATTTAGAATTAATAGGAAGAAACGTCATTTCGTCTTTAGTTAAAACTTCTTCATTTAATTGAACTTTGAAAAGTTGATTGCTGAAGTACGGCTTAATGTAATAAGTTTTATCTTTACTATCCATCACAAGTTGGTATTGCGTGTAATGTGTTTCACCAGCATCAAGTACAGCGCCTTGAGGAATGCTTACAGAATCTAAAATTTTAAAACAATTCATAAGGTTAATATCTTCATCGTCTGCGGATTGAAGATGATGTCTTAAATATGTCGCTCTTACAAAGCGTTCAGTGGAAGTATAACCTCCAGGTAAGCCATTCGTACCAGCTTCACAACCCATTGAACGCACTAAAACTTTTCCTACAAGTTGATTTGCTGATTTTTCAGGTTGTAGAAATGCATAATTTCTTAAATTTTCAACATGCCATTCTAACTTAGGGGCATTTGTTAGCACTTTAACATGGTTATCTTTAACGATAAGTAAGCCGTTATGAGGTTCAACAGCAACCGTATGACCACTGTTATCTGTGATAATAAAGTGTAATGGGGGAACGACGTTTAAAGTAGTGTTTTTCTCATTCATAATATTAATTGTCTTCACTTTTTGTTTTAACTCATCAACATTTTTAATGAAGCCAAGGACCCATACGATGAATTCTTCGGGAGCTAAATTTAAATATCCGTATCTTCTATGACTACTGTAGGAAGCTTCACCTGTAAAGTAGTGATTGGAAATAGCTACGCCATGTTCATTAATGCCGTCCCCGAAACGATATCGACCAACCTTCAGATTTGTTCCGACAAATCCATATTCAAGACGCATTTCAGACTCTAAGTCAAATTGATAGTTATAATGACGTGGTACAACTGTAGGAATACCATTAAATTCGAATGCGAAATCCATTGTTCTAGCTAAGTAATGATGTTTTTTCTTTGTGAAAAATGAAAAACCAGTACACATATGTCTACGCTCCAAACTTATAGAAAATTAATGATTTAGTAGTACTATAGTCAAAATCACTCAATTTGTAAACTTTTAAAACTAAACAGTTTACATTAGCTCTAGCATATTATAATAAACATCACCTCTTACGCTTGGATATGTTAAAATATGGCGAGAGGTGAATACGATGAAATGGTCAGAAATTTTTCATGATATAACGTCACGACATGACTTTCAGGCAATGCACGACTTCTTAGAAAAGGAGTATACGACGCAAATTGTATACCCTGATAGAAAGAACATTTACCAAGCATTCGAGTTAACACCGTTTGAAAATATTAAAGTAGTTATACTAGGTCAGGATCCCTATCATGGACCTAATCAAGCACATGGTTTAGCATTTTCAGTGCAACCTAATGCTAAATTTCCACCATCATTAAAAAATATGTATCAGGAACTAGAAGATGATATTGGTTGCCATAGAACTTCACCACATTTACAAGATTGGGCCAGAGAAGGCGTATTATTATTAAATACTGTACTTACAGTGAGACAAGGTGAAGCGCATTCTCATAGAGATATTGGCTGGGAAATATTTACAGATGAAGTCATTGAGGCAGTTTCAAAACATCGCGAAGATGTGGTCTTTATTTTGTGGGGCAAACCAGCACAACAAAAAGAAAAACTTATTGATACATCTAAGCATCTAGTTATTAAATCTCCTCATCCAAGTCCATTATCTGCGTTTAGAGGTTTCTTTGGTTCGAAACCATACTCTAGAACTAATGACTATTTGCAGTCTAAAGGCAAAGCGCCTATCAATTGGTGTTAAGGTTAAGGTGATTGGCAATGAATAAAGATAAATTGATTCAATTGATCGAACAAGAACTCGTACAAGCGGATGAAGCGCAAACTGAATCTGAATTTGAAAAGCATATGTATGCGATACATACTTTAACTTCTTTATATACATCTAATGATAGTCAAACTTCATCTCATAATATGAGCCAAACATCTGTGAACCATACATTCTCATCTGATAATCAGAAAGGGAATCAGTCAACTTCACATAAGAGTGAAGTGACAGCAGCAGAAATTGAAGCAATGGGTGGCAAAGTGCCTCAATCTATGAAAAATGCACATACTTCAAATTCAAATTTAATGGCAACAGATGACAATATAGGAAATGGCGAATCTATTTTCGATTTTTAATTAAAAAGGAGCACAATTGAAATGATGAAATTATTTATAATTTTAGGTGCACTCAACACGATGATGGCTGTAGGAACAGGAGCATTTGGTGCACATGGTTTAGAGAATAAGTTATCAGAAAAATACATGTCCGTATGGGAAAAAGCGACAATGTACCAAATGTATCATGGTTTAGGACTATTAGTTATTGGTGTCATTAGTGGTACAACAGCAATTAATGTTAATTGGACAGGCTGGCTAATGTTCTTCGGAATTGTCTTCTTTAGCGGTTCTTTATATATCTTAGCTTTAACTCAAATTCGTATTTTAGGTGCGATTACGCCAATTGGAGGCGTATTGTTTATAGCAGGATGGCTTATGCTCATTATCGCAACATTTAAATTTGCTGGATAAATTATTACTAAGCGCACATTAAAATAGTTAACTTTTAAAACGATTGAAACCCTAAAATTTTACAAAAAATTACAGATTAAAAACTCACCTTTTTGGGTATAGGATACCTTCGAGGTGAGTTTTATTTATGGAAAATAAAAATAAACAAGTAGATAGAGGTGACCTTAAGCAAAACCTATCTGAAAAATTTGTGTGGGCTATCGCTTACGGCTCATGTATAGGATGGGGCGCCTTTATTTTACCTGGAGATTGGATTAAACAATCAGGTCCGATTGCATCCTCAATAGGTATTGTTATCGGGGCACTATTAATGATTTTAATTGCTGTCAGCTATGGTGCCTTAGTTGAGAAATTTCCAGTTTCAGGTGGCGCATTTGCTTT
Source organism: Staphylococcus sp. HMSC036D05 (assembly GCF_001836225.1). Classification (NCBI taxonomy): domain Bacteria; kingdom Bacillati; phylum Bacillota; class Bacilli; order Caryophanales; family Staphylococcaceae; genus Staphylococcus; species Staphylococcus sp. HMSC036D05. The sequence continues at coordinate 76,759 of NZ_KV827783.1, forward strand.
TAGTTTCTTAAGTTTTGGGAGATATGTAAGTTTCTTCTCGTCATGGTTTTTAACGTTTGGGTATGTCTGTGTCGTAGCACTTAATGCAACAGCGTTTAGTTTATTAATTAAATTCTTGTTACCTAACGTATTAAATAATGGGAAGCTTTATACTGTTGCAGGTTGGGATGTCTACATAACTGAAATCATTATAGCTACAGTACTATTATTAATCTTTATGTTTGTAGCTATTAGAGGTGCAAGTGTCTCAGGTTCACTACAATATTATTTCTGTGTAGCGATGGTTATCGTTGTGTTACTTATGTTCTTTGGATCTTTCTTTGGTAACAACTTCGAAATCAGTAATTTACAGCCTTTAGCTAATTCTGATAAAGGATGGTTTAAGTCTATTATTATGATTGTCGCCATTGCACCATGGGCATATGTAGGCTTTGATAATATTCCACAAACAGCTGAAGAATTTGATTTCGCACCAAACAAAACATTTAAATTAATCGTTTATAGTTTACTTGCAGCATCATTAACTTACGTTGTGATGTTACTTTATACAGGTTGGTTAGGTACGCATACGAAAAGTTTAAATGGTAACTTATGGTTAACTGGAGCAGTAACTCAAGAAGCCTTTGGTTATATTGGCCTTGGTGTGTTAGCTATTGCGATTGCGATGGGTATCTTTACAGGTTTAAACGGCTTCTTAATGAGTTCAAGTCGTCTGTTATTCTCTATGGGACGTTCAGGAATTATGCCTACAGTATTCAGTAAATTGCATAGTAAATATAAGACGCCATATGTAGCAATCATTTTCTTAGTGGCAGTAGCATTAGTAGCGCCTTGGTTAGGGCGTAATGCATTAAATTGGATTGTTAACATGTCGTCAACTGGTGTCTCTATTGCATACTTTATTACTTGTCTATCAGCAGCGAAATTATTTAGTTATGATAAACAAAGTAATACGTATGCACCGATATATAAAACATTTGCAATAATTGGTTCAATCGTCTCATTCATTTTCTTAGGATTATTACTTATCCCTGGATCTCCAGCATCACTTCCAGGACCATCTTATATTGCATTGGCTATTTGGTTAGTCATTGGATTAGTATTTTTCTTTATACGTTATCCAAAACTTAAGAGAATGGATAATGACGAACTCAGTCGACTTATTCTTAATCGCTCTGAAAATGAAGTCGAAGACATGATTGATGAACCTAATAAATAGATTTAAAAATACTTTTATGCGTTATTTAAAAAGTGGAGTGCTAGGACAAAATCCATAGCCTCCACTTTATTTATGTCTTATAATCTTTTTCGAGTACGGTCGAAACCTGAAATAACAATTTTTGAAATTTGATCTGCAAATAATAAGCCTAACGCAATGGCTCCAGCTATTAGCGTGACTTCAAGCATTGTATTAATTGCAGTACTGAAATGAAGTAGCACTAAATTTTTGGTTGCATCATAAGCCAGACCACCTGGTACTAATGGAATGATACCGGTTACCATAAAGATAATCACAGGCTCTCTCATGTGTCTAGCCATATAGTGACTTAACAAGCCTAAAGCTAAGCTACCAAAGAAGCTTGAATAAATCGTATGAACTTCTAATCCATCAAAGAAAAGAATATAAACCATCCAACCGCAAGCACCTACAAAGCCACATGATAAATATAACTTTCTTGGTGCATCAAATATCACACAGAAAAAGAGTGAGGCGAGAAAGCTAAATATGAAGTTGAATATCCAAAACATTTCTAATCGCCTCCTAAACTAAAATTAAAACGGAACTTACGCCCGCACCGATACCAAATGAAGTGACTAAAGCTTCTAAAGATTTAGTTGTAAACATCAACATATGCCCACCAAATAAATCTTGAATGGCATTTGTAATCAATACACCAGGTACAATCGGCATCACTGCTGCAATAATAATTGTTGCCAGATCTCCGCTTGGTACAAGGGAATGTCCTAAAACGGCAATGATACCAATAACAAGCGAACCTAGAAATTCCGGTATAAATTGTGCATGTAATTTACGGTCTAAAATTTCAACAACAAGATAACCAATACTTCCAGCAAGTAAGGCTGTAGCGATATCAATAAGACGTCCCCCTTGTAAATACAGAAAACTTACCGCGATAATCGCTGCTGCTATACCTTTAAAGGGAAGACTGCTGTCTCTCTTAGCTACATATATTTCTTCTAATTTCTTCTTTGCATCTTCAAGACTGATAGAGCCATGAGTAATTTGTCTTGAAATCTCGTTAGCCTGAGAAATTTTAATTAAATTTGTATCGCGAGATTTAATTCTATATAAACGCGGATAGGACTCATTATGTAGGGTAAATTGAATTACAGTATTTGTTACAAAGCTATTACTTTCAGAATAACCCAGCTTCATAGCAATACGTGACATAGTATCTTCTACTCTAGTACCTTCAGCACCAGATTCTAATAATATACGTGCAGCTAACATGACCACGTCCTTGATGAGACTTTCATGCGCTGTTTCATTTGAATTTATAGTCATGACATCACCAAATTTTTAAAATATTATGAATTTAATTATTATTATAGTAGAAGTAATTTGAAAAGACCACAACCAGCGTTTGACGGCACAAGTTTGAAGGGAGCTTGTGAGAAGGATAAATGAAGAGTTGGGAAAGTATAATTAATTTATTAAAATAGCATTATTTTTAAACTAATAATGAATTTATACCGAAAGAGTGTACTATTATCATTTTAATATGTTTCAAATATTTCAAAATGGTTAATGAAATATTAGTTAACGATTACAAAGGATATATTGGGTAGCGACTGTATATTCTCTAAAGTTAACTTAATACGTAGTAGTGGTTAAAGTTCTCCCAAGGATACTACTAGGAAGCACACTTCGAGTTCTCCGGAGTGTGTTTCTTTTTTTGAAAAAGATAGCTTATTTGAAATCATCACATATTATAAATAAATCATCAGCTAGTGCTTATAGACTGTAGACAACTTTTTTAAATTAAGACTCATATATCAATACTTCGTATTGTTTAGCTCCCTTGCCGCGGGCATGACTTGGGAGTGATACAGAATTCTAGAATTTAAGAATTCGTATTATCACCCCCGCAAGGATGATTAGATGTTGAGCCATTTTATGAGCTCAATATCAATCAGCTACTGCGTAGCCTGTCTTTTAAAAATCAATTAACTTACAAGTAGTCTCAAGACGCATGCTATTCCTGCAGGCGTGTCGCCGTCAATACTTCGTATTTCTGTCGTGAATAAAATTTACACATGAATTCAAAACTCATGTGCTTTTTAGTGAATATGATTGCTTGATTGAATACTGTTTTCTTACAATCTGTTATGTTAAATATGCTCTGTAGATAAGCTAAGGGAGTGGGGCTGAAATATAATTTAGGAAAATTAATTTCGTTGTCCCACTCCCTAGTTAAACATTATATATTGAAAAATTCATTAAAGTCTTCTGTATTTAAAATATGGCCTACATAGAAACTACCGAATTCGCCATAACGTGCAGTTGTTTCATCGAAGCGCATTTCGTATACGATTTTCTTGAATTGTAATACATCATCAGAGAAAAGTGTTACGCCCCATTCAAAATCATCGAAACCAACAGATCCAGTAATGAATTGTTTGATTTTACCAGCGTATTTACGACCAATCATACCATGGTTATACATTAATTTTTTACGGTCTTCGATAGGTAACATATACCAGTTATATGTTTCATTACGGCGTTTATCCATTGGATAGAAACAAATATATTCTGAATGTGGAAGTTCAGGATATAATCTTGCTTTTACGTGTGGATTTTCATACGGGTCTTCGTCAGATTTGCCAGCTAAATAATTACTTAATTCAATCACTGAAACATATGAATACGTAGGGATTAAATAATCAGCAATACGTAATTTATTGAATTCATTTTCAATGGTATTTAAATCTTTCATTTCAGGGCGTAAAAACCATAATAATAAATCTGCTTTTTGTCCTGTAATATTATAAATTGCATGATCGCCAGTATGTGAATCTCTAGCGCTCGTTTTATCTTCAACGAATGATTTCAATTCAGAAATCATAGATTCTCGTTCTTCTTCTGGAACTAAACGGAAAGTTGTCCAATCCATTGCATAAAATAAATGCAAACTATACCAACCGTCTAAAGTTTCAGCTGCTTCACTCATATTTATCGCTCCTTATATCTAAATTTTTAGCCAATTCAAATTAAATTTTATCATAAAAAAACAACGAACTCCCAAGTAAATGATTACAATTAGGTGAAATGGAATTCTACTACAAAATGACGTATAATCTGAGATGTAAACGTTATTATGAATGTGAATTGAGGAGGACATTATGGCTGATTTATTAAATGTTTTACAAGACAAGCTATCTGGAAAAAATGTAAAAATTGTATTACCTGAAGGTGAAGACGAAAGAATTTTAACGGCAGCAACACAATTACAGGAAAGAGATTATGTTTCACCGATTGTCTTAGGTAATGTGGACAAAATTAAATCTTTAGCAGAAGAAAAATCTCTTGATATAGCTAATATTGAAATGATCGATCCTTCTTCAAGTGATTTAAAACCTGAACTTGTAGATGCGTTTGTTGAACGCAGAAAAGGAAAAGCGACTAAAGAACAAGCAGAGGAGTTACTGGAAAATGTGAATTACTTCGGTACAATGCTTGTTTACACTGGCAAAGCAGCTGGATTAGTAAGTGGTGCTGCGCATTCAACTGGTGACACAGTACGTCCAGCTTTACAAATTATCAAAACAAAACCGGGCGTGTCTAAAACTTCTGGTATTTTCTTCATGATTAAAGGTGATGAACAATATATCTTTGGCGATTGTGCGATTAATCCTGAACTAGATGCGCAAGGACTAGCAGAAATTGCAGTTGAAAGTGCTAAGTCTGCACAAAGTTTTGGAATGGAACCTAAAGTAGCGATGTTAAGTTTCTCTACGAAAGGCTCAGCTAAATCTGATGACGTAACTAAAGTTCAAGATGCATTGAAATTAGCACAAGAAAAAGTTGAAGCTGACAACATTGAGAATGTTGTTATTGATGGAGAGTTTCAATTTGATGCAGCCATCTTACCAAGTGTTGCTGAAAAGAAAGCACCCGGTGCAAAAATCCAAGGCGATGCCAATGTATTTATCTTCCCTAGTTTAGAAGCGGGTAACATTGGTTATAAAATTGCGCAACGTTTAGGTGGATATGACGCTGTGGGACCTGTACTTCAAGGTTTAAACTCACCAGTTAATGATTTATCTCGTGGTTGCTCAATAGAAGATGTGTATAACTTATCTATTATTACTGCAGCTCAATCACTACAATAATGGACTTATCAAGTAAATATTTTAATCAAATCGACTGGCGTTATGTAGACCATTCGAGTGGTCTAGAGCCAATGCAGTCTTTTGCATTTGATGATACTTTCTCAGAGAGTGTAGGTAAAGATTTATCGTGTAATGTTGTGCGTACTTGGATTCATCAACATACCGTTATTTTAGGTATACATGACTCTCGTCTACCATTCTTAAGCGATGGAATCCGTTACCTTACTAATGAAGCAGGCTACAATGCGATTGTGCGAAATTCAGGCGGACTTGGCGTCGTATTAGATCAAGGTGTGCTGAATATTTCGCTTATATTCAAAGGACAAACTGAAACGACGATAGACGAGGCATTCACTGTCATGTACCTTCTTATCTGCAAAATGTTTGAAGATGAAGATGTAGAGATATCTACTCATGAAATAGAGCGTTCCTATTGTCCCGGCAAGTTTGACCTAAGCATTGATGGTAAGAAATTCGCCGGTATATCCCAAAGACGCGTTCGTGGTGGCATTGCGGTACAAATTTACTTATGTGTTGAAGGTTCAGGCTCTGACCGTGCTAGCATGATGCGAGAATTTTATCAACATGCGCTGAAAGGTGAAACGACCAAGTTTCATTTTCCTAATATTGATCCTTCATGCATGGCTTCACTCGAAACACTTTTAAATAGAGAAATTAAAGTTCAGGATGTCATGTTCTTACTTTTATACGCTCTAAAAGATTTAGGTGCTCGTCTGAATATGGATCCTGTAACTGATGATGAATGGCAACGCTATGAAGGATATTTTGAGAAAATGATCGAACGTAATGCGAAGATGCATCAAAAATTAGACTTATAAAGTAAGAGCATATGTATCAATAAATAGATGAGTAAGTTAAATAGCGAGGTTGGGATATATTGATTATCTCAACCTCTTTTAACATATTTGAAGTATGTGTTTGAACTAAATGCGAATATATCAATCTTCTTTCAAGCCAAACCAAGGTGGAGGCCATGCCACAGAAAATAATTTTGCTAAATTATATTTCTATGTCACTTCTGACTTTCTTTTTTATCTCAATTCAAATCAAACATACTGAAAAAGTAACTAAATTAAAATATAATAAACAGCTTTGTATATATTCTCACCACATTTTGTAGTATTATAGTTGAGGTGGAAAATTTTAGAAAACTTTAGTAAAAAATTATTAAATGTTTACATATTTGAAGTTAAAGGTAAATATAATTCATGATTTTGATAACTCTCTAGGAGAGTTTTATAATATTAAAGTGTTGTGATGTATTTGAAAAAGAGTTATTATACTCTTTTGTAGTGAAAAATTTCTTTTTACGATATATTACATGTTGAAACAGTAGCGATAATACCTTAATTTTCGCTAAAATAGTCATTTAAGTGACGTTTAAAACAGTCGAAAAACGATGTATTTAACATTTTCAAAAATATAATTAATAACGCAGTGTCGATGAATCAATATAACAAAAAGTATAGAGAAGGTATATAAAAGGTGAGAAAACATGACTAGACAAGGATACGGGGAGTCTACCGGAAAGATTATTCTAATTGGTGAACACGCAGTAACATTTGGTCAACCAGCCATCGCTATCCCATTTAATGCCGGTAAAATTAAAATATTAATCGAAAGCATGGAAGAAGGGAATTACTCTTCTATTACAAGTGATGTATATGACGGTATGTTATATGATGCGCCTGAACATCTAAAGTCTATTGTTAATCGCTTTATAGAGAGAAGTGGGGTGAAAGAACCACTTTCAGTGAAAATTCAAACGAACTTACCACCTTCAAGAGGATTAGGTTCTAGTGCAGCAGTCGCTGTAGCTTTTGTTAGAGCGAGCTATGATTTTATGGGCATACCTTTAGATGATGAAACATTGATTAAAGAAGCGAACTGGGCTGAGCGAATTGCACATGGTAAACCTAGTGGTATTGATACACAAACGATTGTTTCTAACAAACCTGTCTGGTTCAAACAAGGTCATGTAGAAACCCTTAAATCACTGCAACTTGGCGGTTACATGGTCGTTATAGACACTGGCGTAAAGGGTTCTACTAAGCAAGCTGTAGAGGACGTTCATATTTTATGTGAGAATCCTGAATATATGACTTATGTTGAACATATCGGTAAACTTGTACATGAAGCGAGTGATTCAATTGAGAAGCATGACTTTAATCATCTTGCGGACGTCTTTAATCAATGCCAAGAAGATTTAAAACAACTCACAGTAAGTCATGATAAAATTGAAAAATTATTGAATATAGGTAAAGCACATGGTGCCATTGCTGGTAAATTAACTGGCGGAGGACGTGGTGGTAGCATGCTTCTTCTTGCGCATGATTTACAAACTGCGAAGAACATTGTAGCAGCAGTTGAAAAAGCAGGCGCAGCACATACGTGGATTGAACATTTAGGAGGGTAAATCATTGGTGAAAAGTGGCAAAGCACGTGCGCACACAAATATTGCGTTAATTAAATATTGGGGCAAAGCTGATGAAGCATATATCATTCCGATGAATAATAGTTTATCTATCACGCTCGATCGCTTTTATACTGAAACGAAAGTCACTTTCGATAGTAGCTTAACTGAAGATAAACTTATTCTAAACGGAGAAAAAGTGGACGATAAAGAAACGGCTAAAATCCAAAAATATATGGATATTGTCAGAGAAGTTGCAGATACAGAGTTATATGCGGTTATTGAAAGCGAAAACTTTGTTCCTACTTCAGCAGGGTTAGCTTCTTCAGCCAGTGCGTATGCTGCGTTAGCTGCGGCTTGTAACGAAGCCCTTCACTTAGGTTTATCAGATAAAGACTTATCAAGGTTAGCACGTCGAGGTTCAGGTTCTGCTTCTAGAAGTATTTTTGGTGGCTTTGCTGAATGGGAAAAAGGCCATGATGATGCTACATCTTTCGCACATCCAATTGACGCACAACATTGGGAAGACGAACTTTCAATGATTTTCGTAGTTATCAATAATAAGTCTAAAAAAGTGTCAAGTCGTTCTGGGATGTCTTTAACACGTGATACATCTCGTTTCTATCAGTACTGGCTTGATCATGTAGACCAAGATTTAGCTGATGCAAAAGAAGCAATACATCATAAAGATTTTAAACATCTTGGAGAAGTTATTGAAGCAAATGGTTTAAGAATGCATGCGACGAATCTAGGCGCACAACCACCATTTACATACATGGTTCAAGAAAGTTACGACGCTATGGCCATTGTGCATCAGTGTCGTGAAGCAGGCTTACCTTGTTACTTTACGATGGATGCAGGTCCAAATGTTAAAGTTCTTGTTGAAAAGAAAAACAAGCAAGCTGTTATTGACCAATTTTTAAAAACGTTTGATGAAAAGCAAATTATTGCAAGTGATATAATCAGTACTGGCGTAGAAATTATTATGTAAGGAAGAGATAGGATGATACAGGTCAAAGCACCCGGAAAACTTTATATTGCAGGTGAATATGCTGTAACAGAACCAGGCTACAAATCTGTTCTTATTGCAGTCGACAGATTTGTTACGGCAGCAATAGAAGCCTCTAATGAAGTTGAGGGCAGTATTTATTCTAAAACATTGCATTATGAGCCTGTTAAATTTGATCGTAATGAAGATAGGATAGAGATTTCAGATGTTCAAGCTGCAAAACAATTAAAATATGTCGTTACTGCGATTGAAGTCTTTGAACAGTACGCGCGGAGTTGTAATACTAAGCTTAAGCATTTCCATTTAACCATCGATAGTAATTTAGCAGACGCTTCAGGTCAGAAGTATGGTTTAGGCTCAAGTGCTGCAGTACTTGTATCAGTAGTCAAAGCATTGAATGAATTTTACGAGATGCAACTTTCAAATTTATATATCTATAAATTAGCAGTTATCGCTAATATGAAATTGCAAAGCTTAAGTTCTTGTGGTGACATAGCAGTGAGTGTCTACAGTGGATGGCTTGCGTATAGTACATTTGATCATGAATGGGTTAAACAACAGATGGAAGAGACTTCTGTGAATGAAGTTTTGGAAAAGAACTGGCCAGGTCTTCACATTGAACCATTACAAGCACCTGAAAATATGGAAGTTTTGATAGGGTGGACAGGTTCTCCAGCTTCTTCACCACATTTAGTGAGTGAAGTAAAGCGATTAAAATCTGATCCAAGCTTCTACGGAGAATTTCTTGATCAATCACACATGTGTGTAGAAAGTTTAATACAAGCGTTCAAAACGAATAACATCAAAGGCGTGCAGAAGATGATACGCCAAAACCGACTTGTGATTCAATCAATGGATGTTGAAGCGACAGTGAATATCGAAACAGATAAGTTGAAACAATTATGTGAAATTGGTGAGAAACACGGCGGTGCGTCTAAAACATCAGGCGCTGGTGGTGGCGACTGTGGTATCACGATTATTAATAACGTCATTGATAAGCAATTAATTTATGATGAATGGATTGCGAACGGTATTAAACCATTAGAATTTAAGATTTATCACGGTCAGTAACGTCAAGAGGCTGGGACATAATTAATTGTCTCAGCTTTCTTTAACATATTGGCAGTAGATGTCTGAATTAAAAGTGCGCTTATATCAAGCTTCTTTCAATCCTAGCCATCCTTGCCGGCGGGGCCCCAACACAGAGAATTTCTTTTTAAGAAATTCTGCAAACAATGAAAGTTGGGAGAGGGACGACGAAAATAATTTTGCTGAATTATATTTCAGTTCCACTCCCTTTTTCTATGGATAATTATTTGGTTTAAATCAACTTGAAATTTATGATAAAAAGAGTAAAATAGTTAGAGTTATATTTAAACGTTAAGGTCATTAGAAATGATTTAATGAGAAAGGTGGGTAGCAAGATGCAGAATAAATTTCTGATTTGCGATGAATGTCAGGCAGTAAATATCAAAACATTGAAGAAAAAATTGGAAAAATTAGATCCTGAAGCTGAAATTGAAATTGGCTGTCAGTCTTATTGTGGTCCAGGAAGACGTAAGACCTTTGCATTCGTAAACAATCGCCCACTTGCTGCGTTGACTGAAGACGAGTTAATGGAAAAGGTTACAAAACAATTGAAAAAGCCACGCGATCCTGAAGAAGAGGAGCGTTTAAGAAAGCGTAATGAAGAACGTAAACGCCGTAAAGAAGAGCAAGACCGAAAACTTAAAGAGAAACTAGAAAAACGTAAAACAGCTAAATAGTCGTATAAGAAAGCACGGGGATGGTTCTAAATCATATCATCCTCGTGCTTTATTATGTTTATCTATAAACAAATGCTGTTTTCATTATTCATTTTTATAATTTAAATAAATCGTTGAAGGATTCGGCCATGGTAGGGTGTGTATAAATATTATCTCTCAGTACTGTATAAGGAATATGTTGATCTATCGCAAGTTTGATTATGTTAATCAATTCTTCTGATTCCTTGCCATACAAGCTTGCACCTAGTATTTCATTATTGTCTTGATTTATCACGACTTTGAATACGCCTCTTGGGTCATTATTAATCTTATGACGTGGGATTGTATTTACGTAAATTTTATTTTCCAGGAAATTAAAACCTTGTGCCTTAGCTTCAGTGGCAGTTAGACCAACTCTTGAAAGCGGAGGATCAATAAACACTGTATAAGGAATGATACCTCGGTTCTCCGTTGTTCTAGTTCCATCTCCAAAGAATTGAGATTGAAGAATTCTAAAGTCATCGAGCGAAATATATGTGAATTGAAGACCGCCTTTGACATCTCCAGCTGCGTATATGTGTTCTACTGTAGTTTGAAGTTTGTCATTAACGACAATTTCGCCATGTTGACCGATATTGATATCAGTATTCTCAAGTCCTAAACCATCTGTATTTGGTTTACGCCCCGTCGCTAATAATACCGCATCTGACTTAAAGTCACCTTGATTTGTGTGAACAATCGTCGCATCTCCCTCATTTGAAAATGCTGTCGTTTCTACATTTGTATAAACTGAAATTCCTTTATTGCGTAAGTCTTGAATTGCAAGTTCAGCAACTTCGCGGTCTTCACGTGGCATCATTACATTTCCATATTCTAATACTGTCACGTTCGATCCTAAATTACTAAACATTGAAGCGAACTCAAGTGCAATGTAACCGCCACCTACAATGACTAATTCTTGTGGTTGGAAGTCAATATTTAATAAACCCGTTGAATCGTAAATATTTTTAGTTGTATCTATACCTTTAATATTTGGAATATTCGCTTGTGCGCCAGTATTAATGACAATTTTGTTTCCAGTAAGTCTATTTTTTACATTTCCTGCTTCATCCAATAACGCAATTTCATTATTAGAAATAAATTTAGCTTTATAATCTAATATATCGAGATTTTCAATTGATGCTAAGTTGTTATAATTCTTGTTATTTAGCGCTGACACTACTTCATTTTTTCTTGAAAATGCTTCGCCAAAAGATGCACCTTCAATACCATCATGCACTAACGTCTTTGAAGGTATACAGCCAATATTTATGCATGTTCCGCCATACATTTTTGCTGATTGTTCTATAAGTGCGACGTGTTGTCCTTGGCCTGCTGCATACGCTGCTAAAGTTTTACCTGCTTTTCCAAATCCAATGATGATAAGGTCATAAGTTGTCATGGTTTGTTTACCTCCTGCAAAATGTCGTTTAAGACATCTTGAATCGTTTTGTTACGATAAAAATTTAAGATAAGTTGAATTTCTTCATCGTAGTAGTCTGACATTGTGTGAGCAATATGTTTAGAAATATCGCAATGACTAGATGTATCTCCGGTATAAATTCTATGTTTACTTTCTTTATTTAAGACAAATTGTTGATATAGTGTTGCCAGATTGACTGAAGCTGTATGTTGATTCGATTGGTATCCGCCACCTTTTCCTCGCACAGTGGTGATGTAATGCTGATCACTTAAGACTGAAACGACGCGTCTTAGTTGTACAGGGTTAAGACATGTAAGTTCAGCCAGTTCCTTACTATTAAATTTTTCATCTTTGTGCTTTGTGAGGAAGGTTAACACATGTATCGCAATGTTGAATTCTAAATTCATATCTACTCACCTTAATGTAACTTATTTAGTTACATTAAAGCGTATATTTAATACTTAGTCAATTTTTAAGTCTCCGTCACAAACTTTTCGTGATTTTATAAACTATAAGTAGGGTAAATATGATTTGTAAGTTCATTTTTGAAAATGAAATAAAAAAACAGTAATGATAATGAAGGAGATGACTTCAATGGCTAATAAAGTACAATTAGGTAAATCAGATGTTAAAGTCTTCCCAATTGCACTTGGTACTAATGCAGTAGGTGGACATAATTTATATCCAAATTTAGATGAAGAACAAGGCAAAGAGGTTGTACGTAAAGCAATTGATAATGGTATAACGTTACTTGATACAGCATATATTTATGGACCGGAACGTTCTGAAGAACTTGTTGGACAAGTTGTACAAGAATATCCTCGCGAGCAAGTTCAAATTGCGACTAAAGGATCACATGTCATCAAAGATAACGATGAAGTTGTACAGAATAATGATCCTGAATATTTAAAACAGCAAGTTGAGAATAGTTTGAAACGTCTCCAAGTAGATTATATTGATTTATATTATATTCATTTTCCTGATGAAGAGACGCCAAAAGATAAAGCTGTTGCAGCGTTAAAAGAACTTAAAGACGAAGGTAAAATTAAAGCCATCGGTGTATCTAATTTCTCATTAGAACAATTGAAAGAAGCCAATAAAGATGGATATGTTGATGTCGTGCAATTAGAATATAATTTATTACATCGAGAAAATGAAGAAGTGATGGCATATGCAGCGGAAAATAACATTACGTTTGTGCCATATTTCCCATTAGCTTCAGGAATTCTTGCAGGTAAATATGATGAAGACCAAACATTTAATGATCATCGTGCAACACGTCGTGACTTCCAACCTGAGGTGTTTAAAGATAATGTGCGTCGCGTGAAAGAGTTAACTGATATTGCTATAGCGCACAACACATCCATTGCGAATGTCGTACTAGCATTCTACTTAACACGTCCATCATTAGACGTTGTAATTCCAGGTGCCAAACGTGCTGAACAAGTTGTAGAGAATATCGATGCTGCAAATATTGAATTAACACAAGACGAAATCAACAAAATTGATCAATTATTCCCAATTGAAAAGTAATTTTTAAGAAGAATTTGGGAGTGGGACAGAAATATAATTTAGCAAAATTATTTTCGTTGTCCCTCTCCCAACTTTCATTGTTTGCAGAATTTCTTTTTAAGAAATTCTCTATGTTGGGGCCCCGCCGGCAAGGATGACTAGGATTAAAAGAAGCTTGATATAAGCGCACTTTTAATTCAGACATCTACTGCCAATATGTTAAAGAAGGCTGAGACGATTAATTATGTCCCAGCTTCTTTTTTGGTTTTAAAGATGCTTATTAAGAATGTTATATTAAATGAAAGTTTAAAATGAATAATTATATGAATTATGGTGATTTAAAGTGAAACTTTCTAAATTAATAATTTTAGGTTTGCTTTCTCTTATACCAATTGAATATGTTATGGCTAATACGATTTATCAAACGCGTACTTCATGGATTTGTATTTTACTCATTATCTATCCTGTTGGCTTAGGTTGGTATCTTAAAACAATAAGTTACTTTCTTTATACGTTGATTGTTAAAATAATGGGTATTTCATTTTCAGTACTGTGTACACATTTATTTATGGACGTTATGGCCACAGCAGAAGCATTTAAAATGTTTGACGCGCCTTTATTAGCAATTATTTTAGGCGTGGTTAATGTAGTTGTAATGATGATAACTTTTTTAATTCACTTTACGATTTTGAATAGAGATGAATAACGAAACGATGGATGCGATGTGTGAAACTAGAACATAGATGAAAAATTACGTCTCCCTTTTTGATATTTTAAAATTTTCAACATAAAAATTGAAGTAGTCTTCAAAATAACGGGTATGAAAAGTACTATAAATACATAACTATGAATACCTTTAAATTGCGGAGGAAATTAATAATGATTACAGTGTTGTTTGGTGGTAGTCGTCCTGATGGGAATACGGCAGAATTAACTCAATATGCTTTGGAAGGTTTAGATTATAACTGGGTAGATGTAACTCAATATCAATTAAATCCTGTACGTGATGTGAGACATGAAAATTACTTTATTGAATCTTATGAGGATGATTATAAGCAACTGATCGATTTAGTTTTAGAAAGTGATACAGTGATATTCGCATCGCCAGTTTATTGGTACAGTATTTCAGCTTCTTTAAAGGCGTTTATTGATCATTGGTCTGAGACAATGCAAGATAAAGACTATCGTGATTTTAAATCTGTAATGGCTAAAAAGGATTTTCGATTAATTCTAGTCGGTGGAGATTGTCCTAAAGTCAAAGCTAAGCCATGTATTACTCAGATGAAATATAGTGTAGAGTTTTTAGGTGGCGAATTGAAAGGTTATATTATTGGAACTGCTGAAAAGCCAGGAGATATCAAGAAAGATACATATGCTTTAGAACGCGCAAAAGAATGGAACGAAGAACTAGGTCAATAAGCTTATTACAATTCAACGGAAGAAACATTTTGAATTTAGATGTTATCTTTCGTTGTTTTTTATTTTTTGAGAGTTAGTAGTTTCGATTAATTCTATTTATCGAAAATTAATTATTTAATAGGGCTTGGTTATTAATAGTTTTAAAATAATTTTTGTATAGGGTTTTTAAATGTTTGAATTGAATTAAGTTAACATAAATGTGATATAATGCCTTTATTAATAGCTTGTAATAGTTAGGGGAGAAAGTAACATGTATAGAGTGAGACAGGCAACTGAGAATGATGTGGTAGCTATTAGAGATGTTGCTACGAAAGCTTGGTATAATACGTATTTAAATATTTACGCAGCTTCTACAGTCAATGAATTATTAGCTGCTTCATATAATGAAACACATTTAAAAAAGAGATTAACAGAACAATTATTCTTAGTAGCAGAAGAAGATGAAGAAATTATAGGTTTTGCTAACTTTATCTATGGCGAGGAATTGTACTTAGCTGCGCACTATGTCAGACCAGAATCTCAACATAAAGGTTATGGTACAAGCTTGCTAACAGAAGGTTTAAATCAATTTAAAGGTCAATACGATACGGTTTATTTAGAGGTTGATAATAAAAATAATCATGGTATTGATTATTATAAGGAAAATGGCTTTGAAATCGTTCGTTCATATCAACCAGAAATGTTCGGCGAAACAATGGACTTAGCATTAATGAAGAAATCATTTTAAGCAGATAATAGTTGCACACTGAGTAAAGCGACGCAACACTGAAGAAGTCCATTATACGAATAATATGTGAGTGAAATCGAGATTTTCTTAACTGTCTACAATAGACAATTGTCTATGAAATAAAGATCACTGTGAATTTCAATTCAAGTGTTCCTAAGGAGGGGAAATATGGCTCTATCATCATATGCAACAAGTAAATTAGCTGAGGAAAAGGTATTCAAAGATCCAATTCACCGATACATACATGTCAATGATCAACTCATTTGGGATTTGATAAAAACAAAAGAATTTCAACGATTAAGACGTATTAAACAATTAGGAACGCTATATTTATCATTCCATACTGCAGAACATAGTCGTTTCGGACATTCACTAGGTGTGTATGAAATTGTTCGACGTATGATTGATGAATCATTTATAGGTCGAGACGCTTGGGATAATAATGACCGCCCACTCGCTTTATGTGCAGCCTTGCTACATGATTTGGGTCATGGTCCTTTCTCCCACAGTTTTGAAAAGATATTTAATACTGACCATGAAGCATTTACTCAGGCAATTATTACTGAGGACACGGAAGTCAATGAAGTGCTTAGTCGTGTTTCTGAAACATTCCCACAAGAAGTTGCGGATGTTATCAATAAAACACACGATAACAAGTTAATCATATCTATGATATCTTCTCAAATTGATGCTGATCGAATGGATTATTTACAACGTGATGCGTATTTCACAGGTGTGACGTATGGTTCATTTGATATGGAACGTATTTTAAGGTTAATGCGTCCTTCAAAAGATGAAGTATTAATTAAGGAAAGTGGCATGCATGCAGTTGAAAATTTCATTATGAGTCGTTACCAAATGTATTGGCAAATTTACTTCCATCCAGTAAGTCGTGGAGGCGAAGTGTTATTAAATAATTGCCTTAAACGTGCCAAACAACTCTATAATGAAGGGTATCAATTTAAAATGTACCCTCAAGACTTTGTACCTTTCTTTGAAGGTACGATGACCATAGAACAATATGTTGAACTAGATGAAGCTGTTGTCTTATATTACTTGAAGAAATGGATAAATGAAGAAGATGCGATTCTAAGTGATTTATCACATCGTTTTATTAATCGAGATTTATTTAAATACATTCCATTCGATGGTTCAATTATTACTATTTCAGAATTACAAGAATTATTTGAAGCGGGTGGCATTAATCCTGACTATTACTTTGTAAGTGAGGCATTTTCAGATTTACCTTACGATTATGATCGTCCTGGATCTAATCGTAAACCGATTCATTTGTTACGAAGTAATGGATCCATCACAGAAATAAGTCATCAATCTATGGTAATTAATAGTATTACTGGTATTAATCGTGAAGACCATAAATTATATTATCCTAAAGAACTGATACTTAATATAGACAATCTCGAAATTAAAGGTGCTATTATCAATTTATTAAATGAATTGAATTAAAGGTTTGCGCTTGTCGCCTCTCTTAGATAAGATTGAAATAAATATCTTTGAATAATTATGATGTAGATTGGGAGGTATCTAATTTGGCTGAGAAAAAGGGGTTTAATTTTAATATTATAAAAAATGACCCACTAGACGGACACAAAGGCACTAATATTGGCTCAATAAGTCTAGACAATATTGCGCCAGTTTTTATAGATGTAGAAAACAAAGAAGCCTTTATAGATATTGGTGGCATGCATGCCCGTGCTAAAGTTGAAAAGGGCGTAAAATGGATTAATGATAAAGAACAAGTAGAAGGTGACGAAGCGAAAGAATATTGGTTATGTTGGGTCACTACAGAACGCAGTGAACAAGGACCTTACTATGCGGGAGTCACAGCTTGTTATTTATTAGTGAATAGAAGTATACGTCGTGGCTATAAGAGTATGCCTGAACATGTGAATATGATGGATAAATCTATGAAACATCAATTTATTATCGATCAAATTGGTGATGAAAATAAACAAATCTTGAAAGAATTCTTGAAGAGCCATAATGAAGACATGTGGAATAACTCTAGCGACGAATTATATCAAGCATTTGAATAAGTATTATAAAATTTAATATTTTGATGATGACGGTATCAGAATATAATTTAGAGGCTGGGACATAATTAATTGTCTTAGCCTCCTTAACATATTGGCAGTAGATGTCCTGAATTAAAAGTGCGCTTAAATTAAGCTTCTCTCAATCCTAGTCATCCTTGCCGGCGGGGCCCCAACATAGAGAATTTCTTTTTAAGAAATTCTGCAAACAATGCAAGTTGGGAGTGGGACAACGAAAATAATTTAGCTAAATTATATTTCTGTCCCGCTCCCTTTATATTGTATAGCTTGTTATTATTTCACACTGCCAATTCCGTTAAGTTCTTCGCTATAAGGTAGCGTTAATTCGTTGCAAGAGATAACTTTTCCCTCTTCGTTAAATACAAATTCTGCATAAACTTCTACTTTCCCTTTGAAACCATCTTTCTTCTCAACATTGACATCATAGCGTAAGAAAATCGTATTTTGAGATTCATCTATAAGCATGGTTTTAAATTCATTAATGGAAAGACGAGCCACAACCTCTTTGAGTTTCTTAAGGTGATCTGTAAATTCATTAATATCCGACGTGTGATGATCTGTCGTTTGAATATAAGAAGGGGCAAAGTACATATTAATTTTCTCAACATCAAGATTGATTAAAATATCGTTATAAAGTTTTTCAATAGTCAATTTTAAACTTTCTCGGTTCATTTTAATCTCCTTTGTAAACGAGTTATTCGAGTTCATCGCCAATACTGTACTTTTCAAATAAGGTTTTAACAATTTCATTATGAATCATATGAAAAGGTCTTTCAAATCTTTCGGCAACTTGTTTCACGTCTTCATATTCGGGCTTCATTTTCAAAATCTTACCCTCTCGCAATGCGAATTTCACAGAAATCTTCCCATATCCGGTATCGATATCTCTAAAAGTTCGATCTAATATATTTCTACGAACCGCGTAACTACGAACTCCGAGTGAAGATGTCTCTTGTAAGACAAGCGTTTCAAACTCAAATGCAGTGTTTGGTTTACAAATCACTGTCAAATGTGTACTAGGACGTCCTTTCTTCATAAATATCGGGGTGTAATAAGTATCTAGAGCGCCTCGTTCTAATGCCATATCCATGAAATGTCCTAATGATTCCGGCATCATATCATCAATTTGGCATTCGATAACCTGGACTTCATCTTGCTTTTTTGATTGCGTCTCAAATTGAATGACTCTTAACACGTTAGGGAAATCAAAGTCTTTACTCCCTGCACCATAACCAATGTCTTTCATCGTAGCAGAAGGGAATGCGCCGAAAGATGACACTAAACTTTTCGCAAAGGCTGCACCAGTGGGAGTAGTTAATTCACTTTGGACATCAAACTCTGCAAGTGGTATCCCTTTAAGAATTTCGGCAGTCGCTGGTGCTGGTACGGGATACACACCATGTGCGATATTGATTTTGCCGTTGCCTGTAGGAATCGGTGAACAATATAATTCATCAATGTCTAATAATTCTAATGCGATACATCCGCCTATAATATCGATGATAGAGTCCATCGCGCCAACTTCATGAAAGTGTACATCTTCAAATGACATGCCATGAATTTTAGCTTCTGCATGTCCAATCACTTCAAATATTCGCTTGCTTCTGTCTTTGACTCGAGGCGATAATGTGCTGTCGTCAATCATTTTCAAGATATCTGATGCGTGGCGATGATGATGTGGTTCATCGAAATCAATGTTTAATGTCATTGCATGAATGCCTTGCTTCATCTTCTTCTGAAAATGAAGTTCAAAATGATCTAGCGGTAAAGTCTTAAGTTCGCTTTCAATTTCATGGGGGTCAGCGCCTAAGTCGACTAAAGCTGACAACAACATGTCACCGGCAATGCCTGCATGACAATCTAAATAAATTGCATTTGTCATATAGATGCTCCATTCTAGTTATTTTCAATCATTTTCACTATCATTCCAGCGTTATAACCTCCGCCAAAGCCATTATCAATATTGAGCACACTTGTGCCTGGTGCACATGAATTAATCATGGAGAGCAGGGTAGTGACGCCATCTAAATTTGCACCATAACCAACGCTTGTAGGAACGGCATAAATGGGGTGATCGACAAGTCCTCCAACAACACTTGCTAAGGCGCCTTCCATTCCAGCAATGACTACGGATACCTTACCTTGGCGTATTTCATGAATATGATTGAATAATCGATGAATACCAGACACGCCAACGTCGTAAAAGCGTTTAACTTGGATTCCCATTACTTCTGCAGTTAAAGCAGCTTCTTCGGCTACTGCTAAATCAGAAGTACCGGCACAAAGGACTGAAATATAATTTTGAGATTTATTAATTTCTTCTATCGGCGTACAAACGATATTGGCTGTTGCGTGATATTGAAGATAAGGGTGCTGTTTGAGTACAAATTTAGCCTTTGTTTCATCAATACGTGTAACTAAAATCACATGATTGTGTAGCGTGAGACTTTCAATAATTTGATGAATTTGTTCTTTAGTTTTACCTTCACCGAAAATGACTTCGGGAAAGCCTTGTCGTTGTGCTCGATGTAAATCAATTTTAGCAAAGCCCAATTCGTCATAATGACTGAGTTGGGCTTTAGCTTCATCTATAGAAATGTGATTTGATTTTACACCTTCGAGCAATGCTTCAATAGAATGTTCATGATTACTCATTATGTGTATACATCCTTATACTAAATTTGTTGCTTTCGTATCAATAACTTCGTTCATACTACCTGTTCTGTAACCTTCTAAATCTACAGTGACATAGTCAAAACCTAATTCTTTTAAACGTAAAGTGATGTTGTCTTTATTTTTTAAGATTGTAGCTAAATCATCTTCAACCACTTCGATACGAGCGATATTATGATGGTAGCGTACACGCACATGATTAATTCCTAATTGTAAAATATATTTCTCTGCTTCGTTGACTTTATTTACTTTAGCAAAGCTTAACGCTTCACCGTAAGGAATTCTTGAAGCTAAACTACATAGTGCAGGTTTATTCCATACAGGTAAATCATGTTGTTTACTTAATTCTCTAATTTCTGATTTATAAAGATTGGCTTCTTGAAGCACACTACGAACACCGAATTCGTCTCTAGCTTTTAAACCAGGGCGGAAATCTTCGAGGTCATCCATAATCATGCCATCAAGCACATAATTAAAGCCTAACGCTTCTTTGATTTCATCAAGCTTGCCGTATAGCAGGCGTTTACTGAAATACCAACTGTCGGGCGTGTTCTTTACGATATTATCATCTTCGAGTTCAGCCATTTCAGTTTCTAATACGTCTACACCTAGGCTTCGGCCCAATTCAATTGCTTGATTGAATTCTTCATTTCTGAAAAGTTCTGATTTCACAACTACAGGTTTGACATGTTCAGCACCTAAAACATCTATAGCTTTTTTGAGCACTAAACTACTATCTACACCACCTGAAAAGGCAATAACCACACTTCGCATTTCTTTAAGTAAGTGATCTAATTTCATTTCTTTATTCATTAATTCAGTCATTCTCATCATCCTCCCAAATTATTCTTCATTCTCAACATATGGAATAGTTAATGGACCTTGTGGCATAACGCCGATTGATAATTTACGTCCATATTGTTCTTCTAATTCTTGTAGCGTTTGTTCGATATTTGAAGTTGGATTTAACATTGAATCTTTCAATTGTTGATCTGTTAATTGTGAGTATACGTACACATTAGCGAATGTTTGGATGCTCGCTTGTTTCTGAACTTGCCATTGGTCCATTTCTTTAAAGTTTGGATCATGGATGAGGTCCAGAATCCCTTGTGGGGTGTCGGCCATTTTAAAAATTTCAGCGAATTTACCATGATCAGGGAAGCCATCAGCACATTCGGAAACCATGATAATGTTTCCGCCTTCTTTAACAACTTTACTTGCAGCACTCATCCCTTTAACAGTTTGATACAAGTTTTGGTCTAAAGGATAACCCGAATTAGAAGCGATAACGACATCAAATCGATGGTCGCATTTGAACATCGCGTGTTCTTTAACATAAGCACAGCCTTCTTTGTGTGCTTCAAATACTTCCCCAGCGAATGCAGCTGTAATTTCTTTGTTCTTATTTAAAGCAACATTCAACATAAAATCAGGTTTGCACATACGGTTCACTTCTCTAGCCATATCCTGTACGGGGTTATCTTCTAAATTGCCCCATGTAGAACGTGGGTCTCCAATCATTTTGGCGTTATGAAATGTTTGAATCGTCTCTAAACCAGCGATACCCGGCATGATTCCTTTAGGTCCGCCTGAGAAACCTGCAAAGAAATGAGGTTCTATGAAACCAGTGACGATTTTGAAGTCTGATTCAACATAATCTTTATTTAAATACGCATCACAACCATACTTACTCTCCCCAACTTTGATAAGACGTTCTGCTTCAGTGCAGTGGTTATGAACAATTTTAACTGTATCTACAATGTCTTCACCTAACATTTGAATCAATTCATCACGTGTTTGGTCACGATGTGTTCCTGTACCATTAATAATTACGAAATTTTCTCTTGGTACATGATTCAATTCCTCAATTAGTAAAGGCACAAGAATATGATTTGGCGTAGGACGCGTGATGTCACTAATGACTATTGATACGATGTCATCACTTTTAACCATTTCTTTTAAAGGCTTTGAATTGGTTGGATGCTTCAAAACGTCTTTGATAGCTGTTTCATACTCTTCAATAGCGTCGATATTTTGAGGTTCGATGATTGTACTGTCATCTGGTACATTTACCTCAATTTCAGATTTTCCATACAACACTTCTGTCTTCACATATATCCCTCCATTTATCAAAAAATCACTACCACAAAGTCTTATAAACCCTTAATAATACAACATAACACGATTATTATATTTAAATTGTAGCATAATTTTTAGAATATTTTAATTTATGAAAAAGTGATTGTAAGTATAGTTATTTTAGTTTCGATGAGATTATTTAAATGGTGAAAGAATAGTATCGTTTCCGAAGAGATACGCGTGGAAATGAATCTAAGATGTCTTTTTGAAAAAGAATTAATGAAAGATAAACATGTTTTATTTCTTTTCTATTTTAAATATTTTTACAAATACGTAAAATTGAAGATTAAAAAAGGCTATATACATAAAATTTTAATTTATGTATAATTAACACAAATAATAAATGTGATGATTTATTATTTGAAATAACAAGATTCTCTTTTAGAACTATAATTTACATATTATCGTTTAAAGAAAGGATTGAATTAAATGGAACAGCAACAAAATGAGAGAAGTACTTTAGTATTCATCATACTTGGATGGGTATTTTCAGTAATATCTTTATTATTTTTACCAATTGTATTTGGAATTGCTGGGATAGTATTCGGAGCTTTAACTATTTCAAGAGGTAAAAAAGTTCACGGTATCATTATTATTGTAGCTGCAATTGTCTTTGCGTTATTAGGTACGGTATTAGGTGCATTGATTGCGCAAGTTGCAGGTTATTAAAATTTTAATTTAGATCAACGAGAGTAACTCTAAAGGTATGGAATTTGAGTCGTTCCATACCTTTTCTTTTAACTAAAGATAAAAAAGGGCGGTCATACTATGCAATTTAAACTAAAAGAAGACGATATTTTAGATTTCTTAGAATTAAACTTTCCAGATCAAACTTTTGAAAAAGGGCGTTTATTGGTAGGACAAAATAAAAAAGAACCTTTGGATGTTTATTATTTAGGAAAAGATTTTTTTGCAGTGTTAACTGTAGCTTTTAATACATTTGAGTATATTAAAGCTGAACCATTAGATTATAGTCTTGTTAAAGAGATTAGATTGAAAGATGGTTTAGTATTTAGAAAAATAATTATTGAGACAGAAGAAATCGCATTCCAATATGGAACTTCAAAAGCATTATTAAGTGATTTCCAAAGCGAAAATTATAATCGCTTTATTCAAGGTGAAAAATCTCGAGTGATTTTTAAAGATGGGCAGTTCGTTTAATAACAACGAATAGCTTTTGAAAAAGTCACGAAAATATCTCGTGGCTTTTATATTATTTTCTAATAGTTTTGAACAATTTAAAAATATAGTGATATAATGTATGGAGATGTACAACAAAATTTATGAAATATGAGGTATTAAGGTGAAAAATTATATATTCATCATTGCAGCAACTGTATTCGGCATCATATATTTCAAAAAGTATCGCTATATTTTGAAAAAGTATAACGTAGATATCGTTGATATTGAGTTTAAGTGATAAATTGAAGTAATTAACGACATAAAATCGTGTTCATATCTTTATGGTATGAGCACGTTTTTTTAATTTTCAACAGTAAAAAGGTAACTTGGGAATCACAGTGAGAGCTCTACAAGCTATAGTGTTTTTATGCTATAATGATTTGTATTATTTGAAAGATTAAGGTGAGTAGTAAATTGGATAAAAACATTAAGATTCAAACGAAACAAGTTTTGAAACAAAATGATGAGAAACAAAAATTTGAGTTTACTACAGAAGGTGCTTGGCAAAAACGGAGAGCGGAATTTATCCGATACGAAGAAAAAATTGAAGAAGCAAAAGTCAATGTTACAATAAAAATTGAAGATAATGGCGTTAAGTTAATTCGTAAAGGCGACATAAATATGAATTTACATTTCGTCGAAGGGGAAGAAACAACTACATTATATGATATACCTGCAGGACGGATTCCCTTAACTGTAAAAACATTGAGTATTTTACATTTTGTTACTCCAGATGGTGGGAAATTAAAAATTCATTATGAGTTATATCAAAACGAGGAAAAAATGGGTTCTTATCAATATGAATTAAATTATAAGGAGATAAGCAAATGAATATTATCGATCAAGTAAAACAGACATTAATTGAAGAAATTGAAGCTAGTATCAAAAAAGCTGGATTAGCTGAAGATATTCCAGAAATTAAAATTGAAATACCTAAAGACACTAAAAATGGAGATTATTCATCTAATATTGCGATGGTATTAACTAAAATCGCTAAACGTAACCCACGTGAAATTGCACAAGCTATTGTTGATCATCTTGATACAAGTAAAGCACATGTGAAAGAAGTAGACATTGCAGGCCCAGGTTTTATTAACTTTTATCTAGATAACCAATACTTAACAGAAGTTATTCCAGAAGCCATTCATAAAGGTGACAAATTTGGTTATGCAGATGAGCCAAAAAATAAGAATATCCTATTAGAATATGTATCTGCTAATCCGACAGGTGATTTACATATTGGACATGCCAGAAATGCTGCTGTAGGTGATTCTTTAGCGAATATTTTAATTGCGGCAGGATATAATGTCACTCGCGAATATTACATTAACGATGCAGGTAATCAAATTACAAACTTAGCGCGTTCAATTGAAACACGTTATTTCGAAGCTTTAGGTGATACAAGTCATGAAATGCCTGAAGATGGATATAACGGTAAAGATATTATTGAAATTGGTAAGGACTTAGCAGATAAACACCCTGAAATCAAAGATTATTCTGATGAAGAACGTCTTAAAACATTTAGACAATTAGGTGTCGATTATGAAATGGACAAATTGAAGAAAGACTTAGCAGCTTTCAATGTACATTTCGATAACTGGTTCAGTGAGACTTCTCTATATGAAAATGGCGCAATCGACAATACGTTAGCTAAAATGAAAGAATTAGGTTATACGTATGAAGCAGATGGCGCAACTTGGTTACGTACAAGTGACTTTAAAGATGATAAAGACCGTGTATTAATTAAAAAAGATGGTAACTACACATACTTTACTCCAGATACGGCTTATCACTATAACAAGATTAATCGTGGCAATGATATCTTAATCGACTTAATGGGTGCGGACCACCATGGTTATATTAATCGTCTGAAAGCAAGTCTTGAAACATTTGGCGTAGATAGTGATCGTCTTGAAATTCAAATTATGCAGATGGTACGTTTAATGCAAAATGGTGAAGAAGTTAAAATGAGTAAACGTACAGGTAATGCAATTACTTTACGTGAAATTATGGATGAAGTAGGAATAGACGCAGCACGTTATTTCTTAACTATGCGTAGTCCAGATTCTCATTTTGATTTTGACTTAGAACTAGCTAAAGAACAATCGCAAGATAATCCGATTTATTACGCACAATACGCACATGCACGTATTTGTTCTATCTTAAAACAAGCGAAAGAGCAAGGTGTAGAGATCACAACGGATGCGGATTTCACTACAATTACAAATGAAAAGGCCATTGAATTATTGAAAAAAGTGGCTGAGTTTGAAACTACAATCGAGAGTGCAGCAGAACACCGTGCACCTCATCGTTTAACAAATTATATTCAAGATTTAGCATCAGCGTTCCATAAATTCTATAATGCTGAGAAAGTTTTAACTGATGATGCTGAGAAAACAAAAGCACATGTAGTAATGATTGAAGCAGTACGTATTACGTTGCATAATGCTTTAATACTTGTAGGTGTTACAGCACCAGAATCAATGTAATTGATTAAACATTTTAACTAAATAATTAGACAACTGCCCTCATAAATAACTATTTATGAGGGTATTGTTATGTGTAGAATTGGAGTGATAACATGCTTTCGACTGAGGAATTATATCAGAAACTTTATAACAATATGGGTGCGCAACGTTGGTGGCCAGCTGAGAGCCCAATTGAGATGGTGCTAGGGGCAATACTCGTACAAAATACGAATTGGAAGAATGCTGATATGGCTCTGACGCGTCTTTATGAAGAAACACAATTTGATGGTAAGAAGATATTGCAAACGCCACTCGAACAATTGCAACAAACGATTCGTTCAAGTGGCTTCTATAAAAATAAAGGTAAAGCGATTCATGCCTTGATGGATTGGTTGAACCAACATCACTTTGATTATGAATCAATTGAGCAACATTACGGTGAAAATTTGAGAAAAGAATTATTAAAAATTCGAGGTATCGGCAGTGAAACGGCTGATGTCTTACTAGTATATATATTTAATGGCATCGAATTTATT
The DNA here is from genome assembly GCF_001836225.1 of Staphylococcus sp. HMSC036D05. Taxonomy (NCBI): domain Bacteria; kingdom Bacillati; phylum Bacillota; class Bacilli; order Caryophanales; family Staphylococcaceae; genus Staphylococcus; species Staphylococcus sp. HMSC036D05. The sequence goes on from NZ_KV827783.1 coordinate 103,495, forward strand.
CCAGATAGTTACACGCGACGGATTTATGCCAAATTAGGCTACGCGGAGACTGAAACATACGATAAGTTTAAGAAAGTGATTCAATTACCTTCTAACTTCACGAATCAAGATGCCAATGAATTTCACGCGTTACTCGATAATTTCGGAAAGAATTACTTTAATGGTAAGGGAGAACATCGTTATACCTTTTTGGATTCATTCTTTGAAAATTAAGTATTGACCCTTACGTAACGTCATACCTCATACTTTATTTCAGGAGGTGAAGAAATGAAAACGTATTTTAGTCCTAAGGAGCTATGTGATATTACTGGAGTAAGTTTACGTACACTTCATTATTATCATGAGAAGGAATTATTAATTCCAGATCAAATTGGTGACAATGGCTATCGCTATTATAGTGTGGAAGATATTACAAAGTTGCAACATATCTTATTTCTTAGAGAATTAGACTTAACGTTGAGTCAAATTAAGGATTACTTTTCTAAAAATACTCAATTTAAAAATGAAGTGCTCCGTGAGAATTACGATTATATCGTTATGAAGAGGGACAGACTAAATACAATTATTCAACAATTGAAATATCATTTTGACTCCGATAAGAATGAAGAAATTGAGGTGACGAATATGAAGGAATTTGATTTAAATGCACAATATGAAAATGAAGCAGCGCTTAAGTATGGAGATACAAAATATTATCAAGCTTATAAGGAGCAACACGAAAGCATGAATGAAGCTGAAAAGGAAAGTAATGAAGAGGTAGTAAATAATCAATTAAATACATTTTTTGATGAAATGAATCAATTATATCAAGAAAAAGTGACAGCGCATGAAGCAAGTCCAAAAATTGAAAAATTAAAAATGATTCTTCAATCACAAGTGCCTAACTGTGATCATCAATTTTTGAGTTATATGGCACAAACATATGTTGAAGATGAGAGATTTGCTAAAAATATTAATAAAAATCGTCATGGAGGATTGAACCAATATATCGCTGATGCAATTCATGAATATATCGCGAATTAAAGATGTAAAATTCATTTTAAGCACTGCCGTTAATGGAGGTGCTTTTTATATTTAATAATTCTTATTAATAAAATTAACTTTAATTTCTAATATTGATTTAATTTTAAATTGATTAATATTATAATGTTTTTGTAGCTTCAAAAATTTTACATATATAAATAAGGAGGATGGGCAATTGCTCCACTCTTACAAGCTTTATTGGCAGAATTATTTTAATTTTAAAGGCCGAACAAGAAGGCAAGATTTTTGGTGGCCGATGCTCTTTAACTTTATTATCCTAAGTTTGACTGATTCGGTTGATTCGGCAATTTATCATTATTACCCCCATCTTGTTCTAGGATTAAGTGATATTATATCTGTTGTATTTACAATTGGGACGTTCTCTTTATCTGTAAGAAGATTCCATGATATAGGTAAAGATTTAACTTTTCCAATTTTTTATATGATAATGCTTGTTATTCCTATAGGATTTCGTATCGTCTTATTTCAATATTTTCAACACTTTAATAATTATTATGATAATAACATTGGCGACATTGGCAAAATTGTAGAAATTATATTTACCGCTAGTATAGACTTTGTTATATTGATGTTTCTTGTGCTGCTTATGTTTGTATATATCATAGCCATGATAGTAATGGGTGTATTTGCCATTATCTTTTGTGTACGAGATAGTGAAGAGGGGGCTAATAAATATGGTCCTTACCCCAAAAATGATGATAAATACAATTCAAATGTGAAGGAGGTTAACAATGATCGAATCATATAAGCTATTTTGGCAGAACTATTTTAAATTAGAAGGACGTTCAAGACGTCGAGATTTCTGGTGGCCATTTTTGATTAACACAATACTTAGTGGAATTATTGGCGTAATCATTTTCAGTTTGAGTCGTCTATTTCCACATAGTGATATGATTTACAATATTATTGAGGTAATGATAAACCTAGTAATACTTATTGGAACGTATACAGCTGCAGTTAGACGTTTCCATGACATAGGTAAATCAATGGTCATTCCAAGTATCTTTTTAGTCATTAGTTTATTAGGTATTTACAATAATTTATTTAGTAATAATCAAACTTCGCAATTATCTCTACAAACGCAAAATCAAGTGTTAAATGGTATTTTAAGTGTCGTTGCAATTATATTATCGTTATTTATAATTGTAATTTGTATTATGAGTCTTGTGTATAGTGTGAGAGACAGTCAAAAAGGCACAAATCAATATGGCCCAAACCCTAAAGGTGAATAATAAAAATTAAGAGGTCGGCACATAATTAATTGTCTCAGCCTTCTCTAACATATTGGCAGTAGATGTCTGAATTGAAAGTGCGCTTATATCAAGCTTCTTTCAATCCTAGCCATCCTTGCCGGGGTGAGAGAACGAAAATAATTTTGATAAATTATATTTCTATCTCACTCCCTTAATTTTTTGGATTATTTTAATTAATAGATTATTAAAATAAAAGTAATCATTTAAAATTTCAAAAAACTAATGAAATATTTGTTGTTTTTGATATGATAAATACGAAGTGAAGATACATATATCATAGTTAGAGAAGGGAATGCTCACAGAATGAGAAATAAACTATGGATGATGATTCTCGTGCTCGTTTTATTATTAGCAGCATGTAGCCACGACTCAAACCAATCATCAGATAAAGATTCGGCATCGACTAAAAATGATGACAATAAAACCAAATATCATAGAATAGTTTCTTTAATGCCTAGTAATACTGAAATTTTATATCGACTCGGTTTAGGTAAAAATATTATTGGCGTTTCAACAGTTGATGATTATCCTAAAGACGTCATAAAAGGCAAAAAACAATTTGATGCGATGAATTTGAATAAAGAGAAATTGCTTAAGGCGAAGCCAGACTTGATTTTGGCACATGAATCACAGAAGCATTCTTCAGGTAAAGTGTTAAATTCGTTGAAGAAAGATGGCGTCAAAGTGGTCTATGTAAAAGATGCTCAATCAATTAACGAAACATATGATACATTTAAATCTATTGGTAAATTAACAGGTCGTGAGAAACAAGCTGAGGATTTAGTAGATGAAACGAAAAATAATGTTGATAAAGTCATTAATTCTGTTCCAAAGCATCATCAAAAGCAAAGTATATTTATGGAGGTATCTTCTAAACCAGATATTTATACTGCAGGTAAGGGTACAATTTTCAATGATATGTTGAACAAATTAGATGCGAAGAATAGTTTCTCAGATATAAGTGGCTGGAAGTCTGTAAGTAAAGAAAGTATTATTAAGCATAATCCGGATATATTGATTTCTACAGAAGGTAAATCCAAATCGGATTACATTAAAATGATAAAAAAACGTGGCGGTTTCGATAAAATCAATGCGGTAAAAAATACACGTATTGAATCAGTTAACGGAGACGAAATTTCTCGTCCAGGACCTCGAATAGACGAAGGCTTAAAAGAATTAAGAGATGCTATTTATAAAAAGTAATATTTACTGAAAGTCAGTGGTCATACGAGCACTGACTTTTTTAATACGATTTTGTTATTATATTGATAAATATAAAAAAGAAAAGAGATAATGATGAGGAAATTTCAAATTATATTCACCTGGCTAATCGTATTAATAATCATTATGTTTGTGAGCTTATGGTGGGATTTGGGAAATTTAAATGATACCTTTAATCAAACGATATTATTGAAAGTAAGACTTCCGAGAGTCATTGAAGCGGTTCTAACTGGAGCTACGCTGACACTCGCCGGTCAAATGTTTCAAACGGTTTTAAATAATCCATTAGCTGATAGTTTTACGCTTGGATTAGCGAGTGGGGCGTCATTAGGTTCAGGGCTTGCTTTATTTTTCGGATTGAGTTTTTTATGGTTGCCATTCTTCTCTATTACACTCAGTTTAATTACACTGATATTAGTACTAGGCCTTTCAGCAATATTGTCACGGGGGTATCCTGTAAGTGTGCTCATTCTATTAGGTTTGATGATAGGTGCTTTGTTTAATGCACTTCTTTATATGTTGGTTCTAATGCAGCCACGGAAAATGAATTCAATTGCAAATTACTTATTCGGAGGATTTGTATCGGCAGAGTACCACGATGTTGTGATTATAGCAGTAACGTTAAGTATCGCTATAGTGATTTTATTTTCAATGCAAAAAAGCATTAAATTACTACAATTAGGTGAATTGAAGAGTCAATCATTGGGGCTTAATGTTCAAACAATCACGTTTCTAGTCCTAACGATTTCGTCAATCATCACAGCTGTCGTAGTGGCTTATGTAGGTATCATAGGATTTATAGGTATGATTGTGCCTCAATTGATACGACGATTTTATTGGCGTTATGAGTTAGGAACGCACATGCTACTTAACCTTATTATTGGGAGCGCCGTGATGTTGATAGCAGACTTTATAGGAGGAACCATCATTCAACCTGTTCAAATACCAGCTAGTATTATCATGGCATTGTTAGGTATACCGGTTTTATTTTATATTCTTATTACACAATCTAAGGTATTACGATAAATGTATTCATTTGCTAAGATAGAATGAATTTGGTTTATAACAAACACGTGTAGAAAATAGAAGGTAAATGATTGTAATAAACAATTGTGTTCAAGGGTGAAATATTTTTACAAAAAGCCAAAAAAGCATTATAATAAGCTTTGAAGAAAGCTTAACTATCATTTCGTTCTTTCTTCCATGTACATGTATAGTGTCTAAAAATATATAGTTGGAGTGGGCTATATAGCCTGTTAGGTGGCCTCGTAACCTAACACTAATCTCGGCAATTGATACCCTTTTTGCCCACCACTCATTACATAAGCCCTACAAATGTGGGGCTATTTTTTTACAATATAATATAGGGAGAGCATTTGTTAAATGGATAATTATTATAAAATAGACAATATAAATGATATTGATTTACAAATGTTACTTTCAGATTATATTGAAAATTTCACAAGACAAAAGTTAATCATTAATACTACATATGATAAATTGAAAAGGATAGAGATAAGATTTAACAAAAGAAATATCCATCATTTATTGGGTTTTCATAAAGTTCAAAATAATAACGCTACTAAAACATTACAAAATATTTTAGAGGGTAAGCTAACGATAAACGTTATAAAGAAACATCATAATTATGGTGAAATTCGAAATAGATTACTTAATTATAATTTTCTACATAAATGTTTTATTAATAAAGAGATTAAACTATGCGTTATCCCAAAAGGAAAAAACAAGAATCCACAACAATTATCTGTTGTATTTATAGACTATTATAATGATATAAATATGTTAATAGGGTTGAAACTGGATTATTCTCAAAGTTATTATGTACCTGCTACTATGTATCAAATTAATGATTCAAATATTTATAATAGAACCCCAAAAACAAGAATAACTCAAATAGAATGGGAAAATTATTGATTTTAAATATATAGTACAGTAAATTAATACCACTTTCATGTGGTTTTTTTTATGCTAAAAAAATTTGTGTTGCAATGATACTATTAATTTAAGCATAGATTTTAAATTGCAAGACCTAATGCTAATGCATATAATATTATGTGGTTTTGAGAAATTATGGAATATTTAGGAAAAGTAACATAATGATAGTATCTACTATAAAGTGAAGAGGTAACTTAAAATGGATTTAAGTCATATTAAAGCAATCGTCTTTGATTTAGAAGGCACGTTGTTAGATAGAGTCAAATCACGTGAGAAATTTATCGAAGAGCAATTTGAACGATTTCATGATTATTTCGTACATGTTCAATTGGCTGATTTTAAGAATAAATTCATCGAGTTAGATGATGATGAAGATAACGATAAACCTGATTTATATAAGCAAATTATTAAACAGTTTCATATTGATCGTTTAACGTGGAAAGATTTATTTCATGACTTTGAAATGCATTTTTACCGTTATGTCTTTCCATATTATGATACGTTATATACTTTGGAAAAGTTATCAGAACATGACTACCTTATCGGCGTCATCGCAAATGGTAAATCAAAAATAAAACAATTTAGATTACATTCATTAGGTATTATGCATGTGATTAACTACTTAACAACATCTGAAACAGTGGGGTACCGCAAACCGCATCCTAAAATATTTGAAGATATGATTGAACAATTAGGTGTGAAACCTGAGGAAGTTATGTATGTTGGAGATGACGCGCTCAATGATGTTGCGCCAGCTCGTGCAATGGGTATGGTAAGTGTATGGTATAAACAAGAAGATGCGGAATTAGAACCACTTGAAGATGAAGTGGATTATACAATTACAACGATTGAAGAATTATTGAATATTTTACCTGAAAATTTTGAACCAGAAGGAGAAGAGCGCAATGGCAATGGATTTATTTACGAGTAAAGATGGAACGACGATTCATTATAATACTATGGGCGAAGGCTATCCGGTCGTACTTATTCATACGGCTTATGATAATTATTCAGTGTTTAATGATGTAGCTAAAGCGTTATCGAAATCTTTTCAAGTGGTGTTAATTGATTTAAGAGGTCACGGATATTCGGATAAACCAAGACATATTGAATTTCATGAGTTTGCGGATGATGTTAAAGCTTTATTAGATTATATTTACATTGACCAAGCCGCCTATATAGGACATGAGATGGGGGCAATTGTTGCTTCAGATGTTGCAGTGAGATATCCAGACTATGTCTCATCGCTTACGTTAGTCAATCCAACCTCTATTGAGGGTGAATTACCTGAAGAACGTCTGTTTAGAAAGTATGCCCATACGATTAGAAATTGGGACGATGAAGAACAAGATAAATTCTTGAACAAGAAGAAATATTATAAACCACGTAGAATGAACAAATTTTTAAAACATGTGGAAGATACGAATGCGATCTCGACTAAAGAAGAAATACAAGCGGTGAAAGATGTCTTTAAGACAGCTAATATTTCAGAAGTTTTTAGAAATGTTCAAGCGCCAACATTAATTATTGCGGGAGAATACGGAGAGCGTACAACAACATTGGAAGCTAAAGAAGTTAGCGATTTGATTGAACACGGCCAATTTAATGTTTACGCTCAATCAAGTTTATACCCATTTGTTGAAGAACAAAGTCAGTTTATCGACGAAGTAACTTCATTTATTAAAGATCATTTTCCACATCAAAAGGCATAAATAATAAAGATTAAATTGAACTCGAAGTTGGTATAGATGACTAACGAAAGTTCAATTTTTCTTTATTAACAGTTTTTTGAAAGTTAAAAAGATTGTTTTGTAACGTTTTTGTAATATTATTGTCATTTTAGTAATATATGTAGTATAATAAATTTAAGCACAAAGCAGAGATATTGAATAAAGGAGAGAGTGCTTATGAAAAAGCTAATGGCTTCATTACTTGTTTCAGGATTAGTTTTAACAGGAGTAAGCGCTGGTCATCACGCTGAAGCTGCTACAGGTAACTCAATGAAAACAGTTCAACAAATTAATCATGGCGATCAATCTTTAGAAAATGTTAGAATCGGCGAATCTATAAAAAGCGTTTTAAACAAATATAGTCATCCAATCTATTCATATAATCAACAAGGCACTGAACACTATTATGAATTTAGAACTCATAAAGGTGTCTTACTCGTAACAACAAATGGTAAAAAAGATAAAGGTCACGTGACTCGTGTTTCTATGACTTATAATCATGCTAACGGACCAACTTATAAATCTGTCAAAGATACATTTGGTAATAAAGCCGTAAGTCGCGTACATTATAATAAAGTAACTGGCAACTTTGGTTATATCCAAAAAGGTAAAGCAAGCTATCAATTTAGTTCAGAATCACCAAAAGATAAAAATGTGAAATTATATCGCATAGACATCGCTAAATAAAGCTACGTGGTTGATATAAATTGAATACAAATAATTTTATAATATGAGTAAGGAGCATGAAGCTGAAATGATTCTATAAAGAATGACATTTCGCTTTTGCTCCTTTTACTTTGTATTTTAATGGCGATAAAGATAAAGTTTAGTTGAATTTTCAAGAAATAAAACGTATTGTGTGGTAAAATCTTATACTGAATATCATTTAACTAAAATATTGCTTAATTCGTAATTACATCTAGATTTGTATGAAGAAGGAGTTAATCATGCGTACTAATGATAAAGTATTGCTCGAGAATATCAATGATTATTTTAGCCATAAAGGTATGTCCCCTAATTTAATAGATGATATTAAGGAAAAGTTCCGCTCAGATATTAAGAAATCGGAAGAACAAGACCAAGATTATATTGAATATAGAGGCAAGTCACCAGCGCAAATTATACTTACGATACAACGTAATTTATTTGCATTACAACTTAATCCAGTTATCTTTTTTATTATTAATTTTATTCTCATTTCCTATTTGTATGATAAACAATATGTACAGTTTCAAGCTATTACAGGAATAAGTCTATTTTATTGTATCGTTATTTTTCCAATTACAATCATTCTTAATACTAGAATCGCAAGGAAAAATTATTTATATTCTAATAAATTTGAGATGTGGGTAGGTATCGCGATTGCAATTATTGCCTTGATACTTATAACTATGCAAGCTTTTCATTTCAATTGGGCCATTATTCCTATTAATATTTATGGACATCAATTTGTATTCTTCGTTGGAATTATTTTAGGTCTTGTAGGTATATTCTTTAAAAGGTTAGAATTTACTGGAATAGGGTTATTATTCTGTCAGAAAACGATAGATGCAATGATCACAAATCCCGAAATTGCTCAATTTTTCTCATTAGCCATTTGGATTTTGCTTGTTGTACTCATTATTTTTTACACAATTAAATTATCAGCACGTACAAGATCGTAATAATACGTCGATAAAGTCTTATATATTAGCTATCAACTACTGCTATATATAAGGCTTTTTTATGTATAAATTAAGATGTAATAGACAGGTTTATTTTTTCAGAAAAGAAGAATAAGAAGCAACACTGACTTAAATAATTATATTAAATGAATATTAAATTAATTATTCGTTCGTCATATCGAAGGCGTAACTATGATTTGATGTGGGTATAGTAATTATTAAAGGGAGGTGCCACGATGGAAAAAATTCTAACATGTAATCAAATTGAACTCGCATATAATGATGAAGGACAGGGCATCCCCATTATTTTAATTCATGGATTAGACGGTAACTTATCAGGCTTTCAGGATTTAAAAAATGAACTCCTCCAATCACATAGAGTGATTACTTATGATGTGAGAGGACATGGAAAATCCTCACGTTCAGAATCTTATGACTTAAAAGATCATGTTGAGGACTTAAGGTATTTAATGGATGCATTAAATGTGAGTTCTGCACATATTTTAGGACATGACATGGGGGGCATCATTGGTAGAGAATTTACAGAAACATATCAACACAAAGTGATTTCATTAACTATTGTCTCTGCTAAAAGAGAAGATATTACGCACGGATTTACAAAACTGATGGTGGATAATCAAGAAGAAGTAGCCGGATTTAATAAGTCTGAAGCAATGATTATTCTATTTCCAAAATTATTTCATAATCAAGATAAGGCTATGAGATGGTATCAACGTCAGAAGTTATACAGTAGGCCTACACCAGAAGATAGTGCTATTGCGATAAGAGCATTGTTAAACAGTGTAGATGTTACAAAAGATGTTCATAATAAAGTAACCGTACCTACGCTTATAGTTAATGGTGAACATGACCCGTTAATCTTCGATAAACAACATTATCGAATAGATAATTATTTTGAAAATGTTAGGAAAAGTATATTTAGTGGTTCAGGGCATGCACCACATATTGAAGAACCTGAACGATTTTTAGAACAATATTTAGACTTTATTCAGAAAGTAGAAGATGACTTAGAATAAAGTTTGGGGAATTTAACCCAATGTAGGAATTTAGTTTTATATTATATAAATGATATTAAAAGGGCAATCAAATCGCGAAATTTGATTGCCCTTTAGTCTACTTTAGTATTTGTTCAGACACACTGTATTTTAGAATGGTTGACCCCCACTAAAAAAGAGCAAGATTCCGAAATCAATTGATAAACATCACATTTCGGTCTTACTCCTACAAATCTATAGCATTAAACTTCGTTTTCGTCGTTGGCTTCAGTGATTCTTTTGTTAACGCGTTTTAATAACTCGTCGATTTTCTTACGTTGTTTAGAGTTAACTAAAATTAACACTGTTCTTTCGTCGTGTTCATTACGTTTTTTATTGAAGTAGTCTTCTTGTGATAAGTTTTTAACAGCTTTTACCACTTGAGGTTGTTTGTAATTTAAGTGATTAATAATATCTTTAAGATAATATTCTTCCTCTTTGTTTTCACTAATATAAGTTAAAACAGCAAATTCTTCAAAACTAATTGAGAATTCCTTTTTGATAATACTTTTTAAGCGATCAGCATAAGTGACCATAGCTAATAATTCAAAGCAGTCATTAATTTTTGAAATAGCCATTATTGAAACCTCCCTATTTATAGCTTACTCATAAAAGACCTTTTTAAAACATACTATATTTTATTTATCTGAATATGTTATTAAGTTAAGACCTGTATGAGTACTCTACCCGAATTTATTAATTTGTATCTATTTTTTTGAAAAAATACGAAGTGTCTGCCATAATTTAGTATTAAATAAAATTTTAACAAATATATTTAATGCTATATTATTTAGTTAATTATAACTAAATAAAAATAAGAAGTAAACAAATAAGTGTTTATAAAACTAATTATTGTTTCTACAATGTCATTGAATTATCAAAATAGCAATTGACTTATTCAAAAATATCACAAATATTTAGAATTTCCCTTAATTTAATAAAAATAATACTAAAAAGTAATTATTTTGAAATGTTTTTTACAACCTTTGACTGTTGTAAGCTTTTGCCATTTTAGAAGAAGGACTTTTTACTACTTTTTCATTAATCGAAAGCCCACTCGTCACAATAATATACCCACTTTTTGAAGATTTTTTATAATTAATCTCTCTTTTTACGATTTTCTTGTTATGGATCACTAGAACATACTTGTTATCTACAATGCTGGATTGTGGAAGTTCAATATCGTTCGAAATCAAACTTATTTTAAAGTGTGTTCCAATAGGGTATTTGGCCTGAGTGGTCAGCACAACCTGAAAGTAAGATATATGATTTTTAACTTCAGAAGGAATCATTGAGATTGATTTAACTTTGCTAATGAATTGAGTAGCGTCACTAGTAGTTATAGAAACATTTTGATTAATTTTTAATAAATTCACTTCAGATTCTGATATATTAGCATGAATGACACGTTCCTCGCTATCAATTTGCACTACCTTATCATCTGCCTTTGCAGGATGTGGATTTATAATAGAGACATTGCCATTAATAGGAGAAACTTGTGTTGTGTAGATTGAATTTTGTTCTTGAAGAAGCTGAGAATACAGCTGTGGTGCGGTTAGATAGGGATTAGCTTTTAAATGTGAAGGGGCGTTCGTAGGGAGTTTAATTTGGTTAAGAACACCTTTAAAACTGTTTACTTTTATTTCTTTTTCAGAATTATAATATTCTAAAATCGGTCTTTTGGCGGATATTTTTTCGTTATTTTTAACTAAGATACGGTTAATTTGTCCTAGTGAAGAATTAAAGTGGAAAGTGTAGCTTTGCTTAGGAGTTTGAATTCCTGTGGTGGAGAGAAGTATTTTGGGTTTAACTTTAATTATTTTTATGGAATTTAAGTCGTCAGTATTAGATTTTATCTTTGAATAGGTGTGATATCCAAATCCTAAACTGGTTAAAAGAAAGACTAAAATTAAAATAAATAATGTTATACGCTTTGTATTCATAGATGTTCACCTCTAGATGTGGAGTTAAAGGTATTATACAATATTAATTTAATAATAAGTAGATATTTTTAGTTTAAATGAAAATAGTTTGATTCAGACATTCTGATTTTATCAATATTTGAAAAAATATTAATACTTTACCTTTAAAAAGAAAAAATTGGGATTGAAACATTTAGTACAATATATTATGTCAATACTTCGTATTGCTTAGCTCCCTTGCCGCGGGCAT
>NZ_KV827784.1:0-364 GCF_001836225.1 Staphylococcus sp. HMSC036D05
CTTAACTTATTTTATTTTGTGCTATAAAATTATAAATAAAAGACAAAATAAGTGGGTAGCTATTTATTTAATGATTCAGTACTAAATGGAGGGAATGTGCATTGACTACATCAGAGAAGCAACGTCAACAACAAGCAGAACTACAAAAGAAATTATGGTCCATTGCGAACGATTTACGTGGGAATATGGACGCCAATGAATTTAAGAATTACATACTTGGACTTATCTTTTACCGTTTCTTAAGTGAAAAGGTTGAAGAGACATCCGCAAGACTTCTATCAGAAGACAATATTTCTTATCAAGAAGCGATGAATAACAACGACTACCGTCCTATCGTTGAGAAAGAGCTCATTCAACGTATTGG
>NZ_KV827785.1:0-550 GCF_001836225.1 Staphylococcus sp. HMSC036D05
CGTTGAGAAAGAGCTCATTCAACGTATTGGTTTCGTCATCGAACCAGAAAATTTATTCAGTAATTTAAAAGCAAAAATTGAAAATCAAACGTTCGAGATTGAAGACTTAAGCAATGCGATTAAAAATGTTGAAAATTCGACACGTGGTCATGAAAGTGAAGACGACTTTATCCACTTATTCGATGATATGGATTTGAACTCAAGTCGTTTAGGAAACACGAACGCAGCACGTACGAAGTTAATTGCGAAAGTTATGATGAATATCTCAACATTACCTTTCGTACACAGTGATTTAGAAATCGATATGTTAGGCGATGCATATGAATACTTAATTGGTCAATTTGCGGCCAGTGCAGGTAAAAAGGCGGGCGAATTCTATACACCTCAACAAGTATCGACGATACTCGCAAAGATTGTTACAGATGGGAAAGAAGACTTAAGAAGTGTGTATGACCCAACATGTGGTTCTGGCTCATTACTCTTACGTGTGGGCAGAGAAGCTAAAATACGTAATTACTATGGTCAAGAATATAATAGTACAACCTATAAC
>NZ_KV827785.1:650-924 GCF_001836225.1 Staphylococcus sp. HMSC036D05
TATTCAACATATGATTTATCACTTAGACGACGAAGGCACAATGGCTGTTGTACTTCCACATGGTGTGTTATTCCGTGGCGCAGCCGAAGGCACGATTCGTAAATATTTAATCGAAGAGAAGAACTATTTAGACGCCGTGATAGGCTTACCTGCGAACTTGTTCTTTGGCACAAGTATTCCAACGTGCGTTCTAGTCTTTAAGAAATGTCGCCAACAAGACGATGATGTGGTATTTATTGATGCCTCTCAATCCTTTGAAAAAGGTAAAAACCAA
>NZ_KV827785.1:1024-106011 GCF_001836225.1 Staphylococcus sp. HMSC036D05
ATACAGTCAAAGAGAAACGATAGATAAATACAGTTATGTCGCTACTTTAGATGAAATTAAAGAGAATGATTATAACCTCAATATTCCAAGATACGTAGACACCTTCGAAGAAGAAGAACCGATTGACTTAGAACAAGTTCAACAACAACTTAAAGATATTGATAAAGACATCGCCAACGTAGAATCAGAAATCAACGAATACCTCAAAGAACTAGGAGTGTTGAACAATGACTGATCATCAAAATACTCCAGAATTGAGATTTTCAGAATTTAAAGACGAGTGGAAATTATACTCTTTAAAAGAGATTGGAAATTTCAAAAATGGAATAAATAAAGATAAAGATAGCTTTGGCTGTGGCTTTCCATTTGTTAATTTAAATGATGTTTTTAATGGAAAAAAAATACAACTCAAAGATTTGAGTCTTATTGATTCTACTATTAAAGAAAGAAAAGAATATAATCTCCTAAAAGGTGATACTTTATTTATTCGTTCTTCAGTTAAACCGAGTGGTGTTGGTCTTACAAAAGTGATAGAAAATGATTTGAAAGATACAGTGTATAGTGGATTTTTAATTCGTTTCAGAAATACTAATTTAGCTATCAATTTTAAAAAAGTTGCTTTTCATACTACTTCTGTTAGAAAGCAAATAATCTCTTTTTCTAGCACTAGTGCAAATACAAACATTAATCAAGATTCATTAAAAAAAGTCAAAATACGCCTTCCATTTATTGAAGAACAAGAAAAAATCGGCAATTTATTTAGCAAACTCGACCGTCAGATTGAGTTAGAAGAAGAGAAGCTTGAACTTTTAGAACAACAGAAGAAAGGTTATATGCAAAAGATTTTCTCACAAGAGTTAAGATTTAAAGATGAAAATGGCAATGAATATCCAGAATGGAGTATAAAGAAATTAAAAGATATAGCCGAAATTATTGGTGGAGGAACACCTAGTACAAAAGATGATACTTATTGGGATGGTAATATAAATTGGTTTTCACCAGTTGAAATAGGAGATAAAGATTTTGTTAACGAAAGTCAAAAGATGATAACTGAAAAAGGACTACGAAAAAGCTCAGCCAAACTTTTACCAATTGGCACTGTTCTATTTACATCTAGAGCTGGAATAGGAAAAACAGCAATACTTTCTAAAGAATCAACAACTAATCAAGGTTTTCAATCTATTGTACCTAAAGAAAATTTATTAGATTCTTATTTTATATACTCTATGACAAGTCTATTAAAGAGATGTGCTGAAAGAGTAGGAGCAGGTTCAACGTTTACAGAAGTTTCAAGAAAGCAGATGGAAGAAATCAAAATATAGACTCCTACAATAAAAGAGCAACAAAAAATAGGAAAATTATTTTATAAAATTAATCGTTTGTTAGAAACCCAAAAAATTAGAATAGCATTATTAAAAGAACGAAAACAAGGATTACTTCAGAAGATGTTTATTTAAGTTAAGATGTAAACAAATTGAAAGTTAAAAAAGTAAGATATTAGTAAAAAATGGGTATGAGAGAAAAATTTCTCATGCCCACTTTTTATAAATTTCAAATATAAAAAATGACTTATATTTTTATATAATTCCAAGTAAGTTAATAAATGATAAAAGGAAATTAATATACCTTACAATAGAGGGTGAATTTTTATGAGAATTTCAAGGTAACATTTTTGGTCAAAAATAGATTACAATTAAGTATCGAATAATAGTTAAGTTAGTTAATATAGTTAGAATAGACAAATGGAGTTGAATTATTTTGGGAGACATAAAACTTTTTAGTATCGATGAAGGGAACACTCACGAATTACGTGGAGAATCGCTCGCTATAGAAAAGTCATTACAACAAATTATAGAAAATAATGCTGAAAAGTTGTTAGGTATTAACTTTTTGGCAACAGAATATACAACAGGAAAAAATCATGCTGGAAGAATAGATACACTTGCTATTGATGAAAATTATTCTCCTGTTATTATCGAATACAAACGTACAACTAATGAAAATGTTATTAATCAAGGGTTATTTTATTTAGATTGGTTACTTGATCATAAAGCTGAATTCGAACTCATAGTAATGAAAAAGTTAGGTAGGGAGTTTTCAGATAAAATAGATTGGTCTTCTCCAAGATTACTTTGTATTGCTGGGGGATTTACTAGGTATGATGAGCATGCCGTAAAACAAATTAATCGAAATATAGAACTTTATCGGTATAAATATTTTGAAAATAAATTTTTAATGCTTGATTTAGTCAATGCTACTTTTACATTTAAAAGTAAGGAAAAAACAGTTGATAATACATACGAAGATAATGAAAAAGATACGTATTTATCTAAACAATTGAGTTTATCTGATGAAAATGTAACTAATTTATACTATGAGTTATATGAGTATCTTATGAGCATGGGAGAAGACGTACAATTTAAAGAATTAAAATTCTATTTAGCATTCAAGAGAATAAAAAACTTTGCTTGTGTTGAAATTCTTCCTAATCAACAAAGACTTTTACTTTACGTCAAAGTAGATATGAGTAATGTTGTGGTGGAAGAAAGGTTTACTAGAGACGTGTCTAAAATTGGACACTATGGTACTGGGAACTTATCTTTAGAAATTCGTAGCAAAGAAGATCTTGAAAAGGCAAAAAAATTCATAGACGAAAGTTATGAAAATAATTAATATAAGTAAGAATAATCCTAATATAAAATTATAATTTCGACTTTATGATTTTAGCAGTATTCAATATTAAACCACACATTCTTTTTTGTTGAAATAACACTCAATTTTCTAACAGAATCCTTATTATTTTAATTTTTTATTAAAATTTTATTTAGATATAGTAATTTTCGAAAATAGCACAATTTCATTTGTTACAATCATTTCATCAAATGAAATGAGGTGTAATAATGAGGTATTTGAACTGGTCACGCAAATGTATAATAACTACGATTTTCGTATTAAGCAGTTTATTATTAGTATTTTCGTCAATTACATATGCTAAAGAACGCAATCCTGAAGACAGCCTTAACATCACAACACATAACGTTTATTTCTTGCCTACAGCCATATATCCCAATTGGGGACAATCTCAACGCGCTGATTTAATTTCAAAAGCTGATTATATACAAGGTCAAGACGTCGTAATTTTTAATGAATTATTTGATAAAAAAGCATCCCATCGACTTTTAACAAATTTAAAATCACAATATCCTTATCAAACGCCTATTGTTGGTAAAGGTACAGAAGGTTGGCAGAAAACATCTGGTTCCTATAGAAAAGTAAAACAAGTAAGCGGTGGAGTTGGCATCGTGAGCAAATGGCCTATCGTCCAACAAGAACAACATATTTACAAAGATGGTTGTGGTGCTGACAAGCTAAGCAATAAAGGCTTTGCTTACATTAAAATTAATAAAAACGGTAAATACCATCATATTATCGGAACGCACCTTCAAGCCGAAGATCCAACGTGCATGAAAGGAAAAGACCAAAGCATTAGACAGAGTCAAATGAATGAAATCAAACAATTTATCAAAGATAAACATATTCCTAAAAATGAACCCGTATATATCGGCGGTGATTTAAATGTCATTAAAGGTTCAGATGAATATCAGCAAATGCCTGATAACTTGAACGTTTCATTGCCTACACAATTTGAGGGTAATCCCTATAGTTGGGATACTCAAAGCAACAGCATTGCAAAATATAATTATCCTAAATTAGAACCGCAACATTTAGACTATATTTTACTAGATCGAGACCATGCACAACCAAGCTCATGGCATAATTATGTACACAAAGCAAAGGCGCCAGAATGGTCTGTGAAATCATGGGGCAAGACTTACAAATATAACGACTATTCAGACCATTATCCACTTTCTGCATATGCATCAAATTAATATTATTATATGGGCGTTAAATTTTTAATTCTCAATACTTAAAATGGGAGCTATATGGAAATCAAAATTCAAATTGATTTCTCATATAGCTCCTTGTTTTTTTACTAAATCCTAACTTATCAGTCCTTAAAAACTCTAATTAAATTTAAAGAATTTGTACATTTTGGTTTAAAAGTAAAATTAGATTCAATAGTTATTAAAGCACCGCATCATCAAACAAAGCTAATTTTAGTATGTTTTTGTCGTATTTATTTATCAAAAGATTAATATTTTAGAGAAGGTAGACTGCGGTAACTATCCGGTAATTCTTACCTTATGTTATTGGTTTTAATATCAAGAAAAGAAAAAGACGATACTATTTATTAATTTTACATAAATATTAAATTTATTTGTTTATATCACTTTAAAAAACAAAAAATTGTATGATAAGGATGTGATTAATTATTTATAAAGTCAAAATTGAAGGAGTTCAGTATGGAAATCACAAGTTTAATTACTTTAATTGTCATTTTAGGTATAGGTTATTTGATTATTAATGGGATTAGAAAGAAATCTCAACAAACTTTCAGTGAGGATAAGTTAGACCATATTGACCATAGTGGATATGGTAATGGGAAATATTTTTATCAAGCGCCGAGTATGATTTTAGATAATCAGTATATTCCAATTTATGGTAAAAAAAGGTTATGTCATATTCCATATTATAAAGATAGTAGTCAAAAGATGAGAAGTATATTTGGTTTGAAACCATTACATGGCACGCAAGTTAGGTCTGATGATTACTCAGTTATTATAGAACGTGTGGAAGGTATCACTAATTTTGCTTTGTATCGAGTGCTTTTAAATGGAGAAGAGATAGGCACTTTCAAAAAAGATAAAATGATTAAAGAAGGCGGGTTCAACCGTTTATTCCCGTATAGTTTTGTCAATAAAGCTAAGGAAAGTTATCGTTTTGAGAATCCAGATCGATTTCATTCTACGGTGATTAAAGATGAACATAGTAACATTATTTTATCAGCCGAACGTACAGCGCTAGATTATAAAAAAAGTAAAAAAACAAATAAACGTGGGGAACAAAATCAGATTAAAGTAAATAATAATAGTAAATATCCTGACGAGGTATGGTTGGCATTATATATACAAGCTTGCATTACATATCAAACGTTAGACAAGCAATAATTCGATTAAATAAGACGCTAAAATAATGAAATATTTTATATTAAGGAGAGATAATTATGTTAATTTTGGGGGATTACGCTTCGGAAACATCGACCTATAATCGGATGGGTATTGTAGATTGGGTGTTTGAAGTTTTTGGAAAAGATATATTGATATTTACGATTATTGCTGTTCTTTATTTTGTAATGATTAAAGTATTTAGTTTACTCATTTATCGTAAAACAGAAAAATTAGATACATACGATAAAATAGCTACTAAATTGGATGGGCCATTAAAATATCTATTAAGTTTATTGTTCTTTATTTTAGTGACTTTAGGCGTTATTCAAGTTATAAGTTATTACTTACTTGCAACGGGATTCTTCTGGATTATTATATTTACCGTTGGACTTGCAATGATATTTATTCTATTTCCATATTTTATGATTTTTTTACCTTTTTTCAAACGAAACAAATATTGGGGATTTCTGAAGACAATTCCGTGGGTGATTATCATGGCAGGAACTACAGTCTATGCTATTGATATAATGTTAGATACCAATACAAAGATATATACTGATGAAGGCGGTTCTGGTTATATAGAGGGAAGCATATTTATAAAAGAATTAGGCGGTGCATCTTACATATTAGCATCCTTATTAGGCATAGCCATGATTATTATTAAAATTGTGGCTACAAAGCATACAAAAACGAAATAAACGACCTCTAATCAGTCGGAAAATCAATAAATTATAATGTATAAATTGAAAAAACATATGAGCTAAAATGAGTAATATTGTTAATTTTAGTAGACAATTGAACTGAGAAAGCGATTATATAGGCTCTATACTAAATTGGACTGGTGAGAATTTAAAAGTTCTCATCAGTCCATATTTTTAGGTTTTAAAAATCAAAACTATTCAATTATTAAAATTGTGTTAATAGTAAAATAATTTATTAACATTTATATAAAAATTCTGAAAAAACTTTTTAATTTGTGGTATATATTTGCTCATGTTATAGTTTTTTTGTAAGGCAATTTCTTAATTTAGTAATTTTTTTAAATTATGTGAAGTTGCCTTATTTTTTATAAATCAATTTAGTGTAAAATCACTAATTTAAAGTGCATATTATTGAGATTTTTTTATTTGTAAAACGTTCATAAAATGTCCGTAGATTTTCTGATAAAAAATCACACATTAGGAGGGTGCTTGAACGGGATAAAATACTAGGAGGTATTATTTATGAATAAAAAAAACTTAGAGAAAAATGATTTAAATTTACATGCATTATTTATAGGAGACAAAGCCGAAAATGGCCAGCTATATAAAGAAATACTAATTAATATGGTTGATGAACATCTTGGTTGGCGACAAAATTACATGCCTCAAGATCGACCAGTGATTACACCTCAAGAAAAAAATTCAGAAAAATACATAAAAACGGTAAATCATATGAATGAAGTAATGAATGAAATTTCTGCACGGATGAGAACACATTCAGTTCCATGGCACACTGCTGGACGATATTGGGGACATATGAATACAGAAACTTTAATGCCGTCTATTTTAGCCTATAATTTTGCCATGTTGTGGAATGGAAATAATGTTGCTTATGAATCTTCTCCAGCTACTTCTCAAATGGAAGAAGAAGTGGGATATGAATTCGCTGATTTAATGAGTTATAAAAATGGATGGGGACATATTGTTGCTGATGGTTCTTTAGCAAACCTAGAAGGATTATGGTATGCACGTAATATCAAATCTCTTCCTTTAGCTATGAAAGAAGTAGCTCCTGAATTAGTAGAAGGAAAATCTGAATGGGAATTACTAAATATGCCAACAAAAGAAATTGTAGACTTAACTGAAAAAGCAGGAGAAAAATTCGATGATATAAAAAATAATTCAGCAAGAAGTGGAAGAAATTTACAAAAATTAGGTAAATGGTTGGTTCCCCGAACTAAGCATTATTCATGGTTAAAATCAGCAGATATTATTGGCATTGGCTTAGATCAAGTAGTATCTGTTCCAGTTGATGATTCATATAGAATGGATATAGATGAATTAGAAAAAATTGTAAGACAATTAGCTTCAGATGACATCCCAATACTAGGCGTAGTCGGAGTAGTTGGATCAACGGAAGAAGGAGCGATTGACGGTATAGATAAAATTGTTAATCTTAGAGAAAAATTAATGATGGAAGGTATTTATTATTATATTCATGTAGATGCTGCTTACGGTGGTTATGGTAGATCTATTTTCTTAAATGAAGACAATGAATTTATTCCATATGAAAATTTAGAAGAAGTTCATAAAGAATATGGTGTATTTACAGAAAATAAAAAATTTATAACTAAAGAGGTTTATGACGCCTATAAAGCTATAGAATTAACTGAATCTGTTACTATCGACCCTCATAAAATGGGCTATATTCCCTATTCTGCAGGTGGCATTGTAATTAAAGATATTAGAATGAGAGAAGTAATTTCATATTTTGCTACTTATGTATTTGAAAAAGGAGCAGAAGTTCCTGCACTATTGGGTGCATATATCTTAGAAGGATCTAAAGCAGGAGCAACAGCTGTAGCTGTCTGGGCTGCACATCATGTATTACCATTAAATATTTCTGGTTACGGAAAATTAATAGGTGCTTCTATAGAAGGCGCTTTAAGATTTTATGATTTCTTAAATCAACAATCATTTAAAGTCGGTGATAAAGAAATTGAAGTTCATTCACTAGTACGCCCTGATTTCAATATGGTAGATTATGTGTTTAAAGAAAAAGGTAATAATGATTTAGTAGAAATGAATAAATTAAACCATGCTTTTTATGAACAAGCATCATATGTAGCTGAAAATATTTACAATAATGAATTTATCACGTCTCATACTGATTTTGCTATTTCTGATTATGGAAATAGCCCACTCAAATTTGTGGAAGATTTAGGATTTTCTGAAGAAGAATGGTATAGAGCTGGCAAAGTAACAATATTAAGAGCTGCTGTACTTACTCCTTATATGAATGAACAAGAAAACTTTGAAAAATATGTACCGAAAATACAAGCTGCAATGCAAGATAAATTAAGAAATCTATGAAAATAAATGCGTATTTTTAAGATGATTATATAGTATTTATCTTAAAAGGAAGTGTACATAATGAATGGCCAAGAAATTAAAAAGAAGAAAGAAGTATCTTTTGTAGAAAGTTTTATTATATTAATATCCTTATTAATAATATTAGGATACCTTATAATAATAGAAAAATTACCTCCCCATGTACCTATTTTATTAGTGTTTATGATTTTAATATTCTATGGAAAATTTAAAGGATTTACTTGGGATGAAATACAAGATGGAATTGTTTCAGGAATAAGTTCTGGTATCATACCAATAATAATATTTTTATTAATAGGAGTTTTAGTAGCAACATGGATAATGTCAGGTACAATTCCAACAATAATGGTCTATGGATTTAAAATAATTTCTATAAGATATTTTTTACTCACTGTTTTTATTGTGTGTAGTATTGTAGGAGTTACAGTGGGTAGTTCTTTTACTACAATTTCTACTATGGGTATAGCATTTTTAGGTATTGGGCATATTTTAGGATTTGATAATGCTATGACTGCTGGGGCAATAGTATCTGGTGCATTTTTAGGAAATAATATTTCACCATTGTCCGACACAACTAATTTAGCGGCAGGTGTTGGGAAAGTGGATTTATTTGAGCATATTTTAAATGTTAAGTGGACAGCTATACCGGCATTGTTATTATCTAGTATAGGTTATATTTTGTTAGGTGCGCCAAATATTTCTTCTGATTTAAGTGGTGTTAAATCTATGATAAGCACATTAAACGAAGGATTTTGGATTTCCCCAATTACTTTAGTACCAGTAATATTTCTTTTATTGTTTGCTTGGAAAAAAGTGCCGGCAATTCCAACATTATTAGTTGGATCAGTAGTAGCCATTATCTTATCATTAATTAATAATCCTCATTTAAGCTTTCAAAATATCGGAAAAGTAATAATGACAGGATATGTATCACATACTGGAAGTAAAAACATTGATGTTCTTTTGTCTAGAGGTGGTATATCTAGTATGTTGAGTTCTGCGTGCTTAATTATTTTAGCTTTAGGACTAGGCGGATTGTTGATTAAATTTAAAATAATATCTACATTGATAATAAAAATTAAAAATTTTGTAAATGCGCCATTTAAATTAGTAAGTCTTACAGCGATAAGTTCAATAATGGTAAATGTACTTGTGGGAGAACAGTATTTATCTGTCATTCTTCCAGGAGAAACATTTAGAAATTCATTTGATTGGCTGGGATTAAATAAAAAACATTTAACAAGAACACTTGCTGATGCAGGTGTAGCTGTCAACGCATTAATTCCTTGGGGAGTAAGTGGTACTTTTATAATGGGAGCGCTTAAAGTAAGTGCCTTAGACTATTTACCTTATGCATTTTTCCCACTACTATGTCCCATAATAACCATTATTTTAGGATTTACATTGAAAAATAAAATATCAAAAAATAAGATGACTTCACAAGAATAACATTTAGGTGTAAAAAACACATTAAATAGAAGACCAATACATATTGAAGGTAATCTGATAGAAGGGTAAGTATGAGGGTTGTCTGAAGTAAGACAGCCGACATGGTTAAATTGACCTCGTCATTATGATGGAACTCTCCACAACTGCACACATTTCACTGAAAGTTCATACCTAACTAATTTATTGCACCACATTATAAAAAGCCTGTTGTCACGGATAAATGAGCACGTCACACTTCAAAGACGTTTCATCATCTATATCGTGATGACAGGCTTTTCCTTTTATATCTTCATTAATTTCTCTTCTTGTTTAATACGCACGTATAAGAAATATGCATATGGAATTAATAATATCGTTGTATACGTAGCGTGTGTTAACAACAACACGCCGATTAACTCTGGAACGATATTTAAGAAGTAATTTGGATGCTTCGTCACTTTATATAATCCAGATTTAATAATAGGATGATTTGGCAAAATAAATAATTTCAATGTCCAAATTCCACCCAATGTTCTAATGACTATAAATAACATAATATATGCAAATATTAATATCATTAAGCCAATGCCGTTGACTAAGCTAAAAGAATCTTTATTCATCAATGCTTCTACGCCTGCACAAACATAGATGAATACATGAGTGATTGCTAGAAATTTTGAATTGTTAGCGCCATATTCAACTGCACCGTCTGCTTTTAATTGTTGGGAATGGTTGATGGATATTTTTAAGCTGATGAGTCGTATACAGAAAAAGATAAATAATATAGTTAAAATCATGATGTCCTCCGTTTTTGTTATATGTATAAACTTTGATAACATAAAGTATTTTATAGAGGAAAAGCATGAAATACTATTAACTATTTATTAATTTTAGTAAACGTGTGCAGTAAAAGGAATATAAATTTATAAGATTTAATTTTGAAAAATGTGGTAGAAAGAATTATAAAGGAGGCAGATTGATTATGAAAATAGCTATTTACGGAGCAGGATCTCTTGGAACAATTATGGGTGCGTTCTTATCTGAATCAAACCCAGACGTTGATTTAATCGATGTGAATGAAGCACATGTCAATGAATTAAATAATAACGGTGCACATATCGTAGGCAAGGTAGATTATTCACAGAATGTAAAAGCTCTTACACCTAGTCAAATCAACGATAAATACGATATCGTTCTACTTTTAACTAAACAAGTCTTTAATAAAGATGTATTGCCAACAGTAAAGGAAATTCTTAAAGAGGAGGGCGTGTTAGTTTCACTACAAAATGGTGTACCAGAGGAATTTATTCAACAAACAATTCCAAAAGAACAAATTGTAGCTGGATCAGTTGAATTCGGTGCAACGTTCGAAGGCCCAGGTAAATCCAAACTTACTACTGAATTTGAATCTTTCAAAGAAAATGCGATTCAAATTGGTGAATTAAACGGAGAAATCACTGAACGTATACAAAATATCCAAAAAGCACTTTCTCCTATTGGTGGTATTAGTATATCTGAAAATTTACCAGGTACTAAATGGGCTAAATTAATTATAAATAGTGCCTTTAGTGGTATGTCTGCAGCTACTGGAGGAACATATGGTGACGTTGTAGATAATGATACAGGCGCTAAAGCAGCACTCTATGCAATTAATGAAGTAATTAACGTTGGTAAAAGTGCAGGAATTGAATTTGTAAGTTTAAGCGTACTAGATTATAAATATTTTGAAGAAATTACAAATGTTGAAAAACAAATTGATGAAATGAGAGAAATGATTAAACACTCTAGATCATTAGAAGCAAGCATGCTTCAAGATTTACAAAAACAACGCCCAACAGAAATCGATTATATTAACGGTATCGTTACAAAATTAGGCAAAGAAAATAACGTTAACACACCAGTTAACGATTTAATTGTAGAGATTGTTTCAGATGCCCAAAATCAAAAAACAGTACCTGATTTCAATGAAAGTATAGAAAAATTTAAATCAGTTGTAGAATAAAATTGGAATGATTGATTCATTTAAAGGAGCATTTAAACAATGAAAAAAGAAGACGTTCAAAACGTTGCTTCAACACCAGTGAACTCACCTATTTACCCACTCACTGAAATATATTTCAGAGACCGCGAATATTTAAATATTGTATATGAAACTGATAAAGAAGCTTTAGAAAAGGTTGTTCCAGAACCCTTAAAAGTCATTGATAATAAAATCAAATTTGAAATTATCAGCATGCCTGATGCTACAGGTCTAGGTAGTTATATGGAAGCAGGTCAAGTTATTCCTGTTGAATATAACGGTGAACAGGGCGAATTTTATCTATCAATGTATGTAGATAACCAAGCAGCTATCGCATCAGGACGAGAAATTTCTGCTTTTCCAAAAAAATCGGGTGAACCTAATCTTTATGTAGACAACGATGTCATTGTAGGAACTTTAGATTATCGTTCTCTACGAGTAGCTCAAGCGACGATGGGATACGATTATTATAAAATGGAAGATCAAGAAGCAATTGATGCGATTACGCAACCGCAATTTATGTTAAAGCAATTCAGAGATTATGATACGACTTTAATTAAAAATGAATTAACACGTAGCCAAATTACAGATATTCAATTAAAACGTGCTTACAGAAGTCCAGCTAGATTACAATTATTCGAACATGTGATGGCACCACTAGCTGACTTCCCAGTTAGAAAAATTGTTGATGCACAACATATCATTGCGGATTTATCTTTAGGACAACCCGAACCCATCTATGATTATTTAAAAGACGAATAATCTAATGTAGTATTAAAAGCTTCTTATATAAGGTAAATATATACAAGCTCTAAAAGTTGGAATAACACGCACAACTTTTAGAGCTTATTTTTTATACAATAAAACACCCCTGTTAACCGAGTGATTAACAGGGGATATTTGTGCGATTAAGTTTACAGTTATAAGTGATAGTCATTTGCTTCTTAACTTGCAATGGCGATTGTTAAGACTCTCCACTACCGTCCATTCTTGCTTCAAATTCATCAAGTAATGCACGTGCTTCGTCTACAGTTTCGGTGCTCATCAATTGATGTCGTAGTTGGCTCGCGCCTTTAATACCGCGGACATAGATTTTAAAGAATCTGCGTAAAGCTTTGAATTGTTGAGTTTCTTCAGTAGAATGCTTTTCAAACAATGTTAAGTGTAATCTAAACAAGTCTAATAACTCTTTGCTTGTATGTTCGCGTGGTTCCTTTTCAAAAGCAAAAGGATTGTGGAAAATGCCTCTACCAATCATGACACCATCAATGCCATATTGAGTTGCAAGTTCCATACCTGTTTGTCTATCTGGAATATCACCATTAATTGTTAATAACGTATCTGGTGCAATCTCGTCTCGCAAGTTCTTGATTGCTTCGATTAATTCCCAGTGAGCATCTACTTTACTCATCTCTTTACGACTGCGTAGATGGATAGATAAGTTTGCGATGTCTTGTTCGAAGACATGTTTCAACCAATCTTTCCACTCGTCTATATCATAGTAACCAAGGCGTGTTTTAACACTTACTGGTAAACCGCCTTCTTTAGTTGCTTGAATAATTTCAGCTGCTCTTTCAGGACGAAGAATTAAGCCTGAACCTTTACCTTTTTTCGCAACATTCGCTACAGGGCAACCCATATTTAGATCAATGCCTTTAAAGCCCATATCTGCTAAGCCAATACTCATTTCTCGGAATTGCTCTGGCTTGTCTCCCCATATATGAGCGACCATAGGTTGTTCATCTTCACTAAATGTTAAGCGCCCACGTACACTGTGTATACCTTCAGGGTGACAATAACTCTCAGTATTTGTAAATTCAGTGAAAAACACATCCGGTCTAGCTGCTTCGCTCACAACATGACGAAAGACGATATCTGTCACGTCTTCCATAGGAGCCAAAATGAAAAATGGACGTGGTAATTCACTCCAAAAATTTTCTTTCATAATATATTTAA
Organism: Staphylococcus sp. HMSC036D05; assembly: GCF_001836225.1. Classification (NCBI taxonomy): domain Bacteria; kingdom Bacillati; phylum Bacillota; class Bacilli; order Caryophanales; family Staphylococcaceae; genus Staphylococcus; species Staphylococcus sp. HMSC036D05. The sequence goes on from NZ_KV827785.1 coordinate 14,590, forward strand.
ACCTTCTTCATTATAAGTATCTCGAATTTTTACGCATGATGATATTACCACAAAAGATGAACTTATACAAAAGGAATTTTCCAGTTATAACCATGAAAGCGGGAGGTCTTCCAGTAGTCTAAAAGATGTAATATTTAAGATAATTTACATAAAATTTATCTAAAGACTAGTTAATTCTTTCTCTATTACCACTATATTTAGTACGTTGACAAGCTAGGACTATAAATACAATTGCAAATGGAAAAGCGATTAAATTGCCAAAACTACTTACGTAATCACCAACTAGGAACGGTTGAAAGAACCATTGTAAACCTATAGGTATAATTGCCCAATAGATTGACTGATTGGTGTCACGCATTCTTCTTGCACCAATTGATGTTAGAGGTAAATAAAAAATCGTTAATGCAAGTTGATCTATAAAACTGTCTTGAGCTGATAACAGGTATAAGAAGAGAAAAACTAAGACGCCTGTTAAAGCATTGAATAAGTAGAACCACCAAAACCCTCTACGTGATGTTATCCCTTTGTAATTAAAAATATGTTTCCAACCATCTATGAAAAGTTCGAAAGGATTTTTCTTACTATGTTGATTGTTAGTTTGAAAATCTTGATTAGAATTCGAGTTTAACTTTTCTATGTTATGTCCACAATTAGAACAAAATCTAGAATCTCCTTCTATTTTAGTACCACAATTAGAACAATACATTTTATTCATCTCTTTTCATTTTATTTATCAGTTCTCTTTTTTATTGCTAACTTGATTCTTGTTAGAACTATGAGCATTTGTATCAGTATTAAATAGCGTATCTCTTGCAAAACTTACTACAAATAATACTAGTCCAATAAATACTAATTATAGAATTGCAATTAATAGAATATTAATAGCTTTTTTCATTGTTTATCCCCTTTACTATAATAGTTTGAATTTCAGTAAGCTCATTTTATACAATTTTTATAGTTTTATCCACTACATTTTTTTTGGTTTTATTTATGAATTAATTTTTATACTAGCTATTAATGAACGCTTATAAAATGTCATTGATTATAAATATGATTAATGATAAAACGCTCCTTCATAATAACTTCCAACTTGATTTTAAACTGTAAAAAACTTTATTAATATCGTGTTGTTTATATTGTGTCAAACTCATTTATACATTATAGTGAAAATACATATAAAAATTATACCTATGTTTTAAGAAAGTGGGGAAATACATAGTGAATAAAGGGGATATATTGGGAAGATTCACTCGTATCATTGTTGCATTGTTGATGATCATTGGTTTATCTGCGTTATTTCAAATCAATGAAGCGGGTGCCACAACTAAAGAGAATATTGTAAAGGCGAAAGGGACGCCAAAACAACAAGTAGGTATTCAACACAATCATCATGTAGCTAAAACTAAAAGTAATATTCAACCGACACAAGTCACTCAGAATAGTAAGTATCGTACGCCAAAGACTAAACCAACTTCAACACAATATGTAAAACACACACACTCATCTTCGAATCATGTGGTACCAAATAATAGTCAGAAATATCGTATTGTCAATCGTAAGGGGACGTTATTTTCAAGACAAACTGCGAAACCTCAGCATCGAACAATAGTTAAGCACGCAATAGTTCATCACAAAGTGACACCAGCCACTGTTAAATCTCAAAAGAAAACGAAGGTCGTGCATCCAGTACATAAACATCCACAATGGTTATCGCAAGCAACAAAGACGAGAAAGATTTCGTCATCTTCAAAAGTCTCAAAATCCAAGACATCACGAACTTCAAAGACAGCGACAAAATCAAAAGTCACAACGTCTAAAACTTCAAAATCAAAAGTCACAAAAGCTAAACCTGTAAAACCGAGCGTTAAACCTTCAATAAGAACTGCGACTAAAACCACGCATTCACAACCTCAAAAGAATTACTACAATAAGCCACCTAAACGTTGGCCATCCAATGTACCAGGTGGTGACAACGTGCGTGATTTCGGGCAAACGACGAAAGAATCAGGCCTTGATGACGCTTTAAAAATCATGAAGAAGTCTGGCAATAAAGGTGTTTCAATTGAACATACTAAGGCGAAGGACGCTAATATCGGGATGGTATTTAATTGGAATCCAACAGCCAAACAATTAACTTACGGTACGGGGACAGCAATTGGTAGACATACGATTTTAACTGCTAATCATGTAGTCAATGATCAACGTGCACATAAACCTTTAACACCTTCACAGCCACAGAATATGAGAATTAGCTTGTTACAGGAAGGTTCTAAAGTTGGGCGTTCGCTTGAAGTATTCGGCGTTCAAATGCTGCAATATGGTGATGTTGCTTTAGTTTACACATATGAAGACATATCAAAATATATGAAAATACGTAAAATCGCTTCAGAAACTACCATTAAATCAATGAAAGCCAACACGCCTATCCATATGTATCACTATGGTACGCCGAGCGGAAAATATAAAAACGATCCAGCTGGCACAATGTACCATTCCAAAGGTAAATATTCGATGACAGCACGCAATGTCAATCCTATTGGTTACTATCAAATGATGGCTGAACCTGGTTCGTCTGGTGGGGCAGTCTTAAATAGTAAAAATGAAATTGTCGGTGTACATGCGTTCAGAGTAGATTCAGGAGATTACAAGACATATCATTTAAACACTATGGCAGAAATCAGAGGGAAGTTACGTAAAGAAATAATCGATAATATTTTATAGGGTTGATTGATGGTATAGTACGAAAATTGATTGCGCACGAATTGAAAATATGAAGTAATTTAAGTTTGGACCTTCAAAGGAGTATAAACTTTAAATTAGAACTCGGCTAGGCAACGTTGTGTTGCTTAGCTTTTTTCATATTTAGCCTATAAGTTCATATAAGTGTATTTATTATATCCTGTAACTTAATCATTGCTATACTAGGGTAACGGTATAAACGAAGGAGGTACTATATGTTTCTTGCATGGAATGAGATTAAACGCAATAAGCTTAAGTTCGGCCTAATCATTGGTATTTTAGTTCTCATTAGTTATTTATTATTTTTACTTTCGGGCTTAGCTAATGGCTTAATCAATATGAACACAGAAGGAATTAAGAAGTGGAAGGCGGATGCCATTGTTTTAAATAAAGATGCGAATCAAACTGTTCAACAATCTATTTTCAAGACGTCTAAAGTAGGAGATCAGTTTAAAGAGACGTCATCATTGAAGCAGATGGGCGTGATCGCCTCCAATGGTAGTCATGAAGAGAATGCATTACTCTTTGGTGTTAAATCAGATTCATTTCTAATTCCGAAAATCACTAAAGGCAAAAAGTTCACTAAAGATAATGAGGTTGTGATTGATCAGACACTTAAGGATAAAGGCTTTAAAGTAGGAGATGAGATTAAATTATCTCAGTCTGATGAAAAGTTACATATCGTAGGTGTCTCAGAAAGCGCTAAATATAATGCTTCGCCAGTCATTTTCACTAATAATAAAACAATACAGAAAATTAATCCGGCTCTAACATCCGATAAAACAAATGCAGTGGTTGTACGAGATAACCATTGGAAAGATAAAAAAGTGAATAACGACCTTGAAGTCATAGGTATAAATAAATTTATTGAAGACCTCCCTGGATACAAACCACAAAATTTAACAATGAACTTTATGATTACATTCTTATTTGTGATTTCAGCAACAGTGATTGGCGTCTTCTTGTATGTCATTACATTGCAGAAGAAGAACTTATTTGGCGTATTGAAAGCGCAAGGATTTACCAATGGTTTCTTGATGAAGATGGTTTTAGCACAAACATTTATCCTTGCACTGATTGGTACTTTGATAGGTTTAGTACTTACATTACTCACAAGTTTAATTTTACCTGAGGCAGTGCCGGTACAATTTAATATGATGACGCTGATTCTGTTTGGAATAGTCTTGATACTGACTTCTCTCGTTGGCAGTTTATTCTCAGTGGCATCTATTAGAAAGATTGACCCACTTAAAGCAATAGAATAAGGAGGTGCGACAATGTTGAAATTTGATAAAGTATCGAAAGAATTTAAAGACGGAAATCAAATGATTGAAGCGGTTAAATCGACATCTTTAACCTTTGATAAAGGCGAATTAGTAGCTATTGTAGGACCTTCAGGTTCTGGGAAAAGTACTTTCCTAACAATGGCTGGAGCACTACAGACGCCAACACACGGAGAAATACACATTAATGATAATAGAATTTCACAATTGAGTCAGAAGCAACTAGCTAGAATGAGAATGCAAGAAATTGGCTTTATTTTACAATCCACGAACTTAGTACCTTTTCTAACTATAAAGCAACAATTTCATTTATTGAAAAAATATAAAAAAGACGTGTTAAGTACTGAAGAATTCGATAAATTATTAAACGATTTAGGTTTGAAAGAAATTGAGAATAAACTACCTTCTGAAGTATCAGGAGGTCAAAAGCAACGTGTCGCAATTGCTAAGGCAATTTATACGAAACCTTCTATTATATTAGCCGATGAACCGACAGCTTCATTGGATACTGATAATGCAATGGCAGTGATGGAAATTTTAAAAGAACAGTCTAAGCAACGTCATAAAACCTGTATTATCGTGACACACGATGAACGGTTAACACAATTTTGCGATAAGACATATCATATGCAAGATGGTTACTTAAAAGAAAAGTGATTCAATCGCGTAACATAAATTAATTTTGATTTAGGTAAAACGGTAATTTCTAACGATACTAATGTAGAAATTATCGTTTTTTCTTAAAAATAAGCAGTTGTAAACTTCTAAATTGACTTTATAACTAACTTGTAACTATAATAGTTACATGAGGTGAGATATTTGAAAATAAGTAGTCGATTTACTGTGGCTGTTCACATATTATCTCTAGTTCACATCGAGCGTAATCAAACACTCACTTCCGCGTACATTGCGGGCAGTGTAAACACAAATTCAGTAGTAATCAGAAGATTGATTAGTAAACTAAAACAAGCAGGTTTCCTTGAAACACATCAAGGGAGCGGTGGAATTCAATTATTGAAACCACTCACAGACATTACATTACTTGATGTCTATAGAGCAGTAGAGGTCGTCGAAGAGGGCGAACTCTTCCAAATGCATGAGGATACGAATATCAATTGTGTTGTAGGTGCGAATATTCAAAGTGTACTAGAAATAGTTTTACTTCGAGCACAAGATGCGATGGAAGCGGTGTTAGCCAATGTCACTATGGATGATATTGTGTCAGGCATTGTACAACAAAACGGATAAAATCAATCCGTTATACCCAACATGTAACTAATTAAGTTACATGTAGAGCGCACAGATATAGGTGGAAACTAAGTTAGAATCGAAGAGACCCTTCAAATAGAATCATAACAATCACTCTAAAAAAGAAAAAAGTGGAGGAATTAAGCATGAAAATCGGTATTATTGGAGCAACAGGTAAAGTAGGAAATAAAGTATTACAAGAAGCAACACAACGTGGTCATGAAGTAACTGCCATCGTTAGAAATGCAGCTAAATTAGATAATCAAGATGTGAAAGTGATAGAGAAAGACATCTTCCATCTCACAGTTGATGATATTAAAGATCTTGATGTAGTCGTAAATGCATTCGGTGCACCACTAGGCGAAGAAGATGTACATGTTGAAGCGGGTCACGCTTTAATTAACCTATTAAAAGACGTAGATACTAGAGCGATTATTGTCGGTGGTGCTGGTAGTCTATTCGTAGATGATGCACAAACGACACGTTTAATTGATACACCAGAATTCCCAGATATGTTTAAACCAACAGCTGCAGGCCAAGGCCGTAATCTTCAAGAACTTAAAGACACAGAAGGAATCACTTGGACATTTGTAAGTCCGTCAGCAGAGTTTGATCCAGAAGGTCAACGTACAGGCACGTATACATCAGGTAAAGATCTATTACTAGTTAATAGCCAAGGTAACAGTTATATCAGCTATGCAGACTATGCGATTGCAATTGTTGATGAAGCTGAAAATGCAGACCACGTTAACGAACGATTCACAGTTGTTGGAGAACAAGAATAATCAATTTAATATATAAAGACATGTGTAACTAACTTTATACAATACTAAGTCACAGAATGATGTTAATTCTAACTCATTTTGTGGCTTTTTTGTTTTTAAAATAAGTTCGTGTGTTGAGTTCAATATTTCGAAATTAGCCAACGTGTATACTTAATTTTTATAAAACATTAATATTTTCTTTATACTAGTGACAAATTTCATATTTTAAATATGAACATATTAATAAATTTAATGTAAATTTACATATAAAAATTGAATTTACTCTTTTTTGGAATTATAATGAAAGCGGTTGCTACCCTATAACATCAGGAGGAATTATATATGGAAAATATTTTATTCAACGGATATAGTCGCTACACAACATCAAATCATATTCAACGAAGCGCATTAGAAGAAAGAGATTTAGGTGATGGCCGCACATCATCCATCTCAGCTTCCGTGTCTTACACAGTTACTTGGAGTGCCGCATAACGCAGTTCATGATCAATAATATTGTAATTTAAATTATCAAGATTATAGGGTAGTAACTTTTAAATATGAAAAAAGAAATGACTACATGAGATATTGGAGTCTCATAATAGTATCAATGATTACATAAAAACAATCATACCATACCCATTTTAAAATAAATGATCGAGCCTTACATGAAAGGAGCATGAAGATGTCGATGCTAAAAGTTAAAGAAGGTCGTAATATCATTAGTCTTGAAGAAGATGGAACAAAGCAATATTTACATAAAGTAATTAAAGGTCCTAAAAGTGATGCGCTCAGAAGGTATCATAATTGCTTGAAATGGGAGAACTTACGCACAAACGATATTCGATTGAATTCTCCTAAGTTGATTGGCTATGAAGAGAATGATTTATCACTAAAATATCAATGGATTGAGAATGCTACATCATTAGAAGATGAATTAGAACAGCCGTCTCCAAATTTTAAAAATATAATTGCAGAAGCTGCAGATATGGTAGTGACATTACATTTAGCTGATATTACTGATTTGAATATAGATTCAGAAGATCAATTACCCCAACGCGAATCGTTATTTAATGCACTAAATAAATATGAATATGCCGGTTGTACAGGTGCAGAATTAGAATTATTTCGTCTATTGCAACAAGATTTACAATTTATGGAAACGATAATGAAGGAATCTCATGATAATGACGTTTGTATTTGTCATGGTGATATACGGTTGGATCAGTTTATATATTCGGATGATGAGCTTTGGATTATAGATTTTGAAGAATTACGCAAAGGTGACCCAACTAGAGATTTAGCTGGTTTGATAGGTTCAATCTATTTTGATTGTTTATTAAAGACTTTTACCGAAACGACTCAAGACACTTCAAATGCCAAAGAGATAGAAGATCAATTTATAGAACGAGGTGTCAATTATATTGAGGAAATGCGACCGTTAATTCAATTAGCTTATCAAACCTATGTATCTAAAAAAGCGATTAATATAATACATCTTTCTAAAAATATAGGGTGGTTTCTCGTAGAAAGAATCATGAGTAGAGCTAAATTTTCATTTCGTTTAACTGCCATAGATAAAGCAATACTCGGAATAGGCAGAGAAATCATAGTGTTTCCAGAAAATCTAATAGAGCTATTTGAATAAAATAGGAGGCCTTACTATGTCAGAAAAAGTAAATACGTTAGAAGATTTAGCGCTGAAAATAGAATTAGAAACGGATTTGAACAGAGTTAAAATAGATAATGAAACATATGATGACGTGCTTGAAAATCAAAAAAGTAAGTTGAAACAGTGGCTATATTCAATGCTACATACTGGAAATTTAAATAATCAAGTCAAACAAACAACAAAAATATTTAATGATTTGAACCAAAAAATAGTAAGTCGTATTAAAGACCCAGGGATCAGAGTAGAGACGAGCACTCAGAGTTTCAACGGTCACACTTATCATGTCATTCAAGGACTTCGAATCAATGAAGAAGTAAATGAAGATAATAGCCTTGTCATACCTTGTTCTAGACCTAATTTGACTCCTGGATTTTTCATGTTTGTACATACAAACAATGGTTTACATATGAATAAGGTTACACGTCATTATATATATGCACACACGCCCCAATATGCGATAGAGCTATGGAGTCAATGTGTCAATGAGTTGGTTGAAAAGAATGTAAGCTTTTCCGCTAAAGTTTTGTCATCTTCTGATAGTTATCCAAGAAATGATGCACTTGTTTTTTACAGTAGTGAAGATAAAGAAAAAGTTGAAAAAGTATTAATTGAACATATTGAAAACTCTCCTTTAAAGATTCAAAAAGGTTCTCAACTTGCTAGCCAATTAAGATATAACCTTTACACAGCTGAGGAACCTATTCAAATCAATGGTATCCAACAAAGCTTTGGTGAACATCGTTGTAGTGCCATAGCAGACGCCATTCAGGATTACTTTAATACAGGTGTAGCCTTCCCATTGTTATTGAAGCAAAGGTTGATTGCGAATCAGATAGATATTAAAGATTTATCTAAAAATGCCGTGCAGTGAACTTAAATGTGGGATGAGCGATTCGCTTATCATAAATTGTTTCATTCATTTATGTGTAAATCTTCGGTGCTTGAGGCAGATGAAGCGCATGCAAATGGACTTATTTTAAAAAGCGTGTGTTTCATATTGAACAATGCTCTAACCAAATTATGACTTATATTGACAGGAGTGATTCAACTTATGAAAGTATTGGCTTTAATTAATACAAATTTAGTATCAGAAAATGATGTAACCATGTTGTCTGATGTAAATATTGCAGGAACACCCATTCATTGTGGTTTGATTGAACTAGAACGACCAAGTTTCAAAGAATATGAGCTAGAGAACGAACATTTCGTGTTAGTAAAAGTTGATGCGTTTTCTTGTAATTACAGAGATAAAGCTATTATTTTAAAAGCTGCATTAAACATGCAAGAAGACGTGAACTTTCAAGCTCCGCCATTTGCTTATTTTGGTTCAGACTTTGTAGGGACCATTGTTGCTAAAGGGTCTTCAGTAGAACAATTTGAAATTGGACAACGTGTGATACCCAATTGTGCGTATCCGGATCCTCCTTTTCCTGGTGTGGCACCTGGAGCAGTAACAAATGAAGCTTCAAGAGGATGGCTCAGGTTACATAAGTCAAAGCTTATTAAAATACCTGATCATATGGATAACGCTGTGGCAGCAGGCTTTTCAATAGGTGGTCAAACATCAACAAGCATGGTAAGACGTGTAAATCTCAAACCCAATGAACGCGCGCTAGTACTAAGCGGCCGCTCTAATACGTCTATGTTCATTATTAACAACCTAACCAGAATGGGAATAGATACGACCGTATTAAGCACATCTGAATGGACGCCCGAAGAACAAGAACTCATTAAGCCAGCTAAATTGTGTCACATAGATAGAAATGTGCATAAGTGGGAAGAAGAGGGTTTAGGCAAATTTGATGTTGTATTTGATCCTTATTTTGATTTGCATTTAGAAAAAGCAGTCAATCAAATGGAAACAGGAGGACGTTACATCACATGCGGTTATAAGAATCAGCATCCCGATTTTTTCGAATATGAAGATGAAAATACCCCTAATCATCTTAAAAATATAATGTTAAAAGTGATGCTTAATAATCTGTCATTAATCGGTAACTGCATTGGAACGTGGGAAGATTTGGAAAACGCCATATCAGACTATGATGAAAATAAATTTATCGTACCCATCGATAGAAGCTATTCTATTGAAGAAGGCAGTGAGTTTGTTAACCGTACCTATAACACGAGAGGCCGTTTAGGCAAAGCGATAATGCTATATGAGGAAGAGTCTAAAGTGGTTAATTAATGCCCTTTATTACGGTATCGAGAGATTGCCTTTAGAAATGATTATTAAAATGATGAAACAACTTAAGAGTGAAAAAATAATTGAGGAACCACGTAGTTATACAAAAAGATGACTATGTGGTTCTTATACTATATAAACATATTAATAATATTCAAAATAAATTAAATTGAAAGTTGGGTGAGGGACAAAGAAAATAATTTTGTTAAATTATGTTTCTGTTCCGCTCAAATTTTTACAATGCAAACTTACTTAAACTGCTCATTTTAAATTAGTTAAATTATTATCCAAAGTGTATATTCCTTTGAGAGATCCGTTTTCTAATGAAATAATTTCATCAGCACACGCATTTAGTAATTCTATGTCATGTGTTATAAGGAAGACTTGTTTACCTTGCTCGCGTAAATCTATTAACATTTGGGCAACACGCAACATGTTTTCTAAATCAAGCCCACTTGTAGGTTCATCAAATATAAATACCTGTTTATTACTAGCTAATGAAGTTGCTATTGCTAATCTCTGTTTTTCACCACCCGATAATGACATGGGGTGTCTATTTTTATAATTATTTAAATTAACAATATCAAGATATTGATTGAGTTTTTCGAGGTTAAAGTGCTTCATTGAAAGAGACATTTCTTGAGATACTGATTCTGTAAATAATTGATGGTTAACATCTTGCATGACTAGAGTGCTCATTTTTATACATTTTCTTCTTTTATATTGTTGTCCATCAATGGTAAATTGTGCTTTTTTCAGATTAACAAGACCAATTAAATGTTTGATCCAAGTTGATTTACCAGCACCATTAGGACCAATAACCCCATAAATTGCGGGTGAAATAAGGTGAAGTTTAGGTACATTAAGCGAAAAATCTTTCGTATTAAATGTATAGTTTCCAGTAATAAATCCATTCGAGTTATTTGAGCGCTTTTTAATAGGTCTTAACTGTGGCGTTGACCGTTGTCTTAAATTTAACGTCTGATAAGATTTTGTATCTAAAGATATAAATGACTGTTGTGTATATTCTTGAAGTACTCTCCCATTATCCATGTAGACGAATCTGTCGGCATTTTGCATCAAATAGTACAAACGATGTTCCGCTACAATAACAGTTGTACCTATGGTCTTCCAGTAGTTAATCATTTGTTTTAATTTATCTATTGTTTGGACATCAAGATTTGAGGAAGGTTCATCCAATAGAATGATGGGAGGTTGATGAATAGCTACACTTAACGCTGAGACTAGTTGTTTCTGGCCACCTGAAAGATGGAATAAGTTTTGATTGAGTAAATGTTTAGCTTTGAATTGGTTTAATATCTTATCTCTTTGACTAAAAATATATTGTTTTGAGTAACCTAAGTTAGCCAAAGTAAAGACAAGTTCACTATCTGAATCAACATTAAAAAACTGTGTTTTAGGATTTTGAAAAACTGTACCTGTTAATTTAGTAAAATCATAGAAATTTAAATTTTTGGTATTTTGATTTGATATATAAATATCTCCAGTTAGTTCACCTTCTTTAAAAAGGGGGATTATTCCATTTATAGTTTGAAGTAGCGTAGACTTACCACTTCCTGATTTACCACATAAAACAATCACTTCACCTTTATTAATATGTAAATTGATATTTGATAATGCAAAAGTACAACTGTTTGGGTAACGGTATGATAAGTTATTTATTTCAAGCATGAGTAACTCCTTTACCTACGATACAAATAAACCAGAGAATAACTAACAATATAACAAAACTATAGTCTGACCAAGCCCATTTTTCTTTACATAATTGACTAGTCTTATTTGGTGATGAGAGACCGCGAATAAGCCCTGCTACAGTTAAATCTTTACCAATATTAGCTACACATACGATTAGTGGTATGATGCGATATTCTATAGATTTAAAAGGGTGAATTAAAATATTTATTCCGGTTAAATTGCGTAATTTCAGATTATATTGAATTAATCGGTACTCTTCTTTAATAGTTGGAATGAAGCGAAACATTACAGAAAATGAAAGGATAATCCCTTTAGGTATACGTAAATCTTGCATTGTGGTAATAAATTGATTGGTTTTAGTACTTTTTATAAAAAAATAAAACATTAAGAAACCAGGCATAATTCGTATACTAACTGAAATTATTCCAAGCACAACAAAAAAGAGTGTACCAGTTAAATGAGGAACCAATAGAATTTGTAATCCATTTAGTATGATTAAAATAATCAAATAATGTAATGAAATCTTGAGATAACCATTTAAGAAAAAAAGTAATAAGGGTAAGCACCACAATAAAATATAAATATAAAAATATACTCCAATTGGCGTAATGTATAAAACTAAAGTATTAAATAGTAACAATATCAATAACTTGGCGAGAGTATTTAAATGCATCTTTAAATACCAGCTTTATTAAAATGTTTTTGAAGCATTTTGATTCCTATTATTCCTCCAATAATAGCTGCAATAGCAGTGCTAACAATAATTGCTATAAAAGCCCAAGAAGGGAAGAAGTTTTTTAATTGAGATGCGTATTCGTACCCGTTAGTTTGGCGTGTATATTCAAAAAATTTTTCACTATTTATAAATAACGGATAATAGTACCCCATCATCCAAAAATTATAGATTGTATAGGTTAAAATATAAGAGATTTTTGATACCTTAAGCGTATTAAAAAGCAAATCTGAAATTAAACCAAAAACAATAGCAAACAATAAAAGTAAAAATGAATAACCTGTTAATGAAGTAATCACTCCTATAATTATTGACATCAAAGTAATCATCCCGAAACGTTTTACTTTAGATAAAAATAAAATAAATGGAATCCCCCCAATGAGAGCTACGATAATAGATAAAAAAATATATAGAATAGGCACCACGCCTATCATGCTTGTTGCAAAAATCACGCAAAAATAAATGGCGGTATAAACACCCACGGTTATAAAATCAGCCAATTGCATAAACTTTAACTTTCTCATCAAAATCACTCCTAATTAATGTTTTTCAATTATTAATGTGTAAGCTTTTCAAATTTTAAGAGTTTTAGGCACCTAAAAAGTATATAGATAGCATATGATTTAATTAAATTTACTAATATAAAATGAAATATCATAGTATTAATTATATTATTGTAATTTTTATGCGATTTGACACAAATACAAATTAAGTATACATTTACATTACATCAATCGATAATCATTTTCAATTACATTTTGTAATAAAAAAATACATATAGAGTTTATTTTAAAACTTATATTTATATTTAATGATTTTTTGCAATTTATAAAAAGTAATAAAATCGATATTTCAAAGTACTATGCAGTGTAAGGTTCTAAAAATAATTACAAGTTATAAATACATGAAAGAATCTTTCAAATAAAAATGTAACCGCTTTATATACTTGTTAAATACATAAGAAAGGAGAAGAGATTGTACTAGAGCATTTATATGCAAAATAGAATAAACAGCGCCCTTAATGTGTATTTTAAAAACTAATTTGTTTTTAAGTGCTTATAGTCTAATCTCAACTAACACATGAAAAATCAACATTTGAGCAAGTTAAAATCACTTATGGGAAACTACGTATATTTATATTATTTAGCGATATTTGTTTCTATTATTTCAAGTGTTATTAGTTTAGGTGCATATTTAAATGTTTACTATGTTATTGAAAATTTGTTATCAACTAATGGAATTTTGACCAATTCAGTTATTGAAAAAATGAAATATTACGGTTGGCAAGCTGTAATTTATGTATCATTAGCTTTTATGTTTTATGGTCTAGCTTTACTACTATCTCACATCGTAGCCTTCAATACTGTAGCAAGATATCGAATATCGCTCATCGATCATATGAAAGAATTACCTCTAGGTTATTATCAAAAGCGACAAACAGGAAAATTACGTAAACTCATAGAGAAGAACACCGATGAAGTTGAACATTATATTGCACACCAATTACCAGATATGGCACAAGCCTTAACAACACCTATAGCATTTTTAGTGCTAATCTTTCTTTTCGATTGGAAACTATCACTTATTTGTTTAATTCCAGTTATTTTAGGCTTTCTTCTTTTAAGGTTCATGATGGGAGATGAAAGTAAGTCTTTCTTAGATCAATATCAAGAAGCATCGGCTAATATGGGGAATGATGTGGTCGAGTACATAAGAGGTATCTCTGTAGTAAAAATCTTCGGACAAACAGCTTTTTCTTTTAAATCTTTCAATAAAGCTATAGAAAATTATAGAGATTTTACTATTAGCTATGCATTATCAATGAAAAATGCAATGAGTGGCTACATAGTTTGTGTCTATGGAATTTTTGCTTTTCTTATCCCAGCAACTATCATTCTTTTTAATAATTTTGGTAACTCCAAAAAAATACTTTTAAGTTATATTTTCTTTGTTATTTTTACTCCACTTGTTGCATTTATGTTGATGCGTATTATGGAAAGTTCATATAAAGCTATGATTATTTTTAACGCAATGGATAATCTAGACACAAAAATTTATGATGCGCAAAGCCTACCAAAACCGCTTATCTCCCAAAAGCCTTCTTATTTTGATATTAAATTTAAAGATGTGAGTTTTACATATGAAGGTATGAAAGAGAAAGCACTCCATCAGCTATCGTTTGAATGTCAAACTGACAGTGTCACAGCTATTGTTGGTCCTTCAGGAAGTGGTAAATCTACGATATTTAATTTAATTACACGCTTTTATGATGTGGGAAGTGGGACAGTCATGATTGGTGATGTGGATGTAAGAGATATGGCATATGAAGATTTAATGTCGAATATTAGTTACGTTTTCCAAGAAACAAAATTATTTAAAACTAGCTTATTAGAAAATATTCGTTTTTACAGACCAGAGGCTACGAGAGATGAAGTAGAGCAAGTGATTGATCAAGCGCAATGTCGGGAGATTATTAATAAGATGCCCAATGGATTGGATACAGTCTTTGGGACATCAGGAAGTTATTTATCGGGAGGGGAAATACAGAGAATTACGATTGCACGAGCAATGTTGAAAGATGCTCCTATTATTTTATTAGATGAAGCTACCGCTTTTAGTGATGCAGAGAATGAATATAAAATTCAACAAGCATTAAGCTCAATGATCAAAAATAAGACAGTTATTATGATTGCTCATCGTCTATCTACTATTACACACGCTGATCAAATTCTAGTTATGAAAGAAGGAGAATTGGTTGAGAAGGGACAACATAAATCTTTGATTACTCAAAATGGCGTTTATGCAAATATGTATAACGATTATCAACAAAGTATCAACTGGAAACTAGGGGTGAAAAAATGAATATACAAACATTGTTTTCATTATCAAAGCAAGGGAAAAGAGATTTATTTAAAACTACTTTGCTTACGATTCTTCATCAATTATCAGTAATTTTACCAGTAGTATTATTTATCATGTTGACTGATGAAATATTAAAAAGTTTACATATAAACAGTTCTCAAACGATTAGTTTATGGAAGTACGTTTTTTTAAGCATTGTTTTAATAATCGGTATCTATGTGATTTACTTAATCACTTATAAACAAATGTATATTAATTCAGGTAAAGAGACAGCTGTAATGCGAGTACGTCTAGCAGAAAAATTTAGAAAATTACCTTTATCTTATTTGAGTGGAAGAGATTTAAGCGATTTTACTAGTACATTAATGGATGATGTCTCTGTAGTAGAAAAGCAACTTACAAGTGACTTTGCTAATTTAGCATCAGGTATTATATCAAGCACGATAGTATTAATTGTTTTGAGCTTTTACAATTGGCAAATGTCTCTTACTTTATTTTTAATCATGCCTATCGCTTTATTTTTTATTATTCTATCTAAATTTGTAACGACACCAACAAATAAAAAAAATAGACAATTAAAACTTAATATTTCAGAAGCGGTGCAAGAATTTTTAGAAAATATAAAAGTAATTAAATCTTCAAATCAAAAAGAACGCTATATTGAAAATTTAAAAGCAAAGATTAGAGCTGTTATACCATGGTCTATTCTCTATGAAATTTTAGTAGGTATTTTTATTTCAATTTCTTACAACGTTCTTCGTGTTGGATTAGGAGTACTAGTCCTATTAGGAACCTTACTACTCGTAAAAGGGCAACTAACAGTAATTGGCTTCATTCTATTCGTTTATGTAGCTGTAAGGATTTATGATCCGTTAACCAATTCTTTATATAAAATAGGAGAATTTATTTATTCTTTAGTAAGCGCAAAACGTATTAAAAAAATTTTTGAAATAGAAGAACAAGGAGGATCTAAAGAGATTGAGTTAAAACAATTTGATATTCATTTTAATCATGTATCGTTTGGATATAACGATAAACAAGTTATACATGATGTTTCATTTACAGCTCATCAAGGTGAAATAACAGCTTTAGTTGGCCCTTCAGGGTGTGGTAAGAGTACACTCTCAAAATTAGCTTGTCGATTTTGGGATTTAGAACAAGGTAGTATAACGATTGACAATCACAATATCAATGATATCCATCCTGAACATTTATTGACGTATTATTCTTTTGTTTTCCAAGATGTCATTCTTTTCAACGATACAGTTTTCAATAATATAAAAGTTGGAAATTACCAAGCCACGGATGAGGAAGTATATCAAGCTGCAACCATGGCGAATTGTAATGAATTTATAGATAAATTACCTGAGGGTTATCAAACTGTTATTGGAGAAAATGGGCAAACCTTATCAGGTGGAGAAAGACAGAGAATTTCTATAGCTAGAGCATTTTTAAAACAAGCTCCAATTATATTATTGGATGAAGCGACTTCATCATTAGATCCGGAAAATGAAACATTAATTCAAGAAGCAATCAGTAAACTCATTTATGACAAAACTGTAATTGTTATTGCACATCGATTAAAGACGATTGAACATTGCGACCAAATCGTGGTGCTGAAAGATGGGAGAGTGATTGAAAATGGAAAACACCAACAATTAATGGCTAATAAAAGTTTGTATCAACGTCTTGTTTCATTGCAACGTAAAAGTGGTGACTGGAAAGTTAACGAAATCTAACAAAATTATAGATTGGGTGATTATACAGTATGAACTTCCAAACAATAGGCATTTTAGGTAGTAATGGATCTATAGGAAGAATTCTTGTAAAAAGATTAAAAAAGAGATATCGCATTATAACCACCTATCATTCGAAAAAACGTAATTCTACCGATATCTATATCGATGTCTATAAACCCAAAACGCTTATTAAAATAATCGAACAGTGTGACATTATTATTAATTGTACGGGACCTTCTTATTTGATTAGCCCACAAATTGCAAAACTACTGAATAAATCGTCTATACCATACATCGATTTGTTTGGTGGTGATGTGTTAGAAAACGCTATTAATTTTGAGGAACGAACAACACCTCAAATTATTAACGCAGGTGCACAACCTGGTTTATCAGGATTATTAGTATTAAGGATGTTGGAGCTGTGCGAATCTATTCCCATTCATATGGAGATTTATCAAGGTGGTAATGAGATTGGTGGACAAAACGCATTTCTAGATATTTTGTTAAGCATACAAAATGGTTATGGGAAATCAAATATATGTATTAATCAAAATCAAGAGGCATACGATAGTTCTGAACATCTTATCAAAATACAAAAAGATAAGATTGCAATTGCTCAGTTATATCTTACAAAGGAATTAGAAAGAATCATGAAAGAAGCGTCCATTCAATCTGTAAAATCTTATTTTTTATTTGGTAATAAAAACGCTAAAACTTTACTAAGTAAAGGATACGCTATTCTAACTTTAAAGAATGTAACAATGACTGAAAAAATATCAAAGATTAAATCTCTATTAGAAAAGCATCATACTGAAGAAAAACAATGGTTTGTTATTCAAATATACGCTGAAGAAGAAAAAGTGAAAAGAGAGATTAGATTAATTGCATCAGATAGCAATGAGATATCTGCATTAGTCACAGAATTGTGCTTGGAACAATTGATTAATGGCTATCTAGAACCAAATTGTTATTGGGCATCTGATATTTTAGACACTGAACTCACTATCAAACAACTGGTTAACAATGGTATGGATTATAGAGAACATGTGGTTTTAAAGGAGAAATATGTAGAGGAGGGAGAATTATGAAGAAAAGAAAAAAGTGTTAATCTGTGGTACTACTTTTGGTCAAATATACTTGGAAGGCGTTCATAAATATACTCGTAATTATGAAATTGTAGGTATTTTATCCAAAGGTAGTAAACAGTCAAAAAAATGTTCTGAAAAATATCAGGTACCTTTATATACTAATTTAAATGATATCGATGTGACGAAAATTGACATTGTAATTATAGTCATTCGTTCGGCAATCGTTGGTGGAAAAGGATCTGAAATTGCTAAGTACTTTTTGAATAAAGGTGTACATGTCATTCAAGAACAACCCGTTCATAGTGACGATATAGTACAGTCATTAAAAACTATGAGAAATCAAGATTGTCTGTATATGATAAACACATTCTATCCATATATAGAAACTGTAAAAAAATTTATTCAATTTGCTCAAAAAATAAGTAGGAAATGTTCTCTTAAATATATAGAAGCCTCTTGTAGTATTCAGGTATTATATCCGCTATTAGACATTTTAAATCAGAGTTTGGAAGGACTTTCGCCCGCTTCTTTACATGATAAAAAAATACAGACTGGCTTCTTTACTCAAGTTTTTGGAGAGATCAAAAATGTGCCATTTGATATTAAAATTCAAAATCAATTGGATACGAGTAACCCTGATAATTATTTCCATATTTTTCATAAAATCACTTTTTACTATGAGAGTGGACGTCTAACACTTAATGATACTAATCAGGGTGTCTCTTGGTATCCAAGAGTGTTTATTCCTAATGATGAAGAAGGCAATCTTAATTTATATATAGATAATACTTTATTAAATTTGCCTGTATCTGAAAATATAAATACGCATGATTATACTTATAAAAATGTTTATGAAGAAGTATGGCCACGTTCTATTAAAAATACTATAGAGCGTTTTGAAGATTATATTCAAAAACCTAAAGACTTGAACGTATATCTTCAACAATTATTTACATTATGTCAATTATGGAAGGAAATTAGTCAATTAATAGGACCAATCGAAACTATTAATGGAACAAAAATAAGCTCATTGACATTAAATGAAATTAATGATTAGGGAGATGTGTTATGAATATTCAATCATTGTTAAAATCATTTACGGAAAAAGGAATTCTAATTTGGATAGATCAAGAAAAAGTTAAATATAGAGCTCCTAAAGGCATAATGAAACCTTCAGATATTCAAACATTGAAAGATAATAAGAATGAGATTATTACTTATTTAAACAGTAAGACTAAACTGAAACATGATGAAAAAAACAGATGTAAAGATTTCGATTTATCTGATATGCAAAAAGCTTATGCAATAGGAAGACAACCTCAACAAGAATTAGGCGGACTAGGTTGTAAAAGTTATACTGAAATAAAAATGCCTTTATTATCACCTGAAAAATTTGAAAGAAGTTGGCACAAATTAATACAAAACCATGATATATTACAAACTATTATTTCTGATGATTTAATGCATCAACATTATGAAATTAAAATGTATCCTAAACTTAAAGTAAATGATTACACAAATTTAGGAAGAGATCAGAAGAACTTTAAGTATTTAAATAAAAGAAATGAACTAAAAAGAATGCAATTTTCATTAGATAAATTTCCTTTACACCATTTTGAATTATCTATGTTTGAAAATTATACAATTATTCATTTTGTTGTAGATATGGTAATTGGAGACTTTATGAGTGTTCACAAAATGATTGATGAAATTATTGCAATTTATAATGATGAAGAAATTGAATATGAAGAATTATCCTTTCGAGATGTTGTAGTGTTTAATCAAGAAAAACTTAAAACTACTAATGAGGAAAGCTTATATTATAGAGATAAAAATTATTGGTTAGACAAAATAAAAGAAATGCCCTTACAACCAGAACTAACTGTAAATCCTGAAGCGTATAATACGGATCGACCTTCATTTACAAGATTCGATTTTAAATTAACAGGAGAAGAGTGGAAAAAGTTCAAAGCTAATTGTCATTCATTTAATGTGACGCCCTCTAACGCTGTTTTAACGATATATAAAGACTTGTTACAGAAGCGCTCACTCACTGATCAATTTGCGATTAATATTACTTTGATGAATCGATATCAGTTCAATGAAGATATTAGTAAAGTGATGGGTGATTTTACCTCAGTCAATGTTTTAGATACTACTACTAATAAAAGTAACTTTAAAGAACGAGCGCTACAAATACAAAATGAGTTATTGAATGATTTAGATCACAAAAGATTCAATGGAGTTGAGGTACTAAGAGAATTATCTAAATATCATGGCGAAAATATTATAATTCCTTTTGTTTATACCAGCACAATTGGTATGCCACACGATAATAAAGATAAATATGAAGTTATTTATGGAGTAAGTGAAACGCCTCAAGTATTAATAGATTGTCAGGTGTCCGAACAAAATAATACATTTACTTGTCACTTAGATATTCGTGATAATGCTTTCGATACGAAATTTATTAATGCATTTATTGATGAGTTTCAAATATTATTGCATGAGTATGCTAAAGATATAAAGCAATGGGAAAATGAAAGTTATTTTTGTTCGTTATCTGAAAAAAACATTGTAAATCATCACCACCACAAAATAAAAATAGAAGATATTGATAAGAGATTGTCTACGTTAAAATTAGTTGACCATTCTCACACGTTAAAAGTTAATAATGATAAAAACAAACATTTAAAAACATATATTGTGCCAAATTATGAATTTCAAGACGTTAAATTGAACGATTCTTTGAAAGCACACCTGCTAACAGCTAGTAAAAATGCTTTTGAAAATATTGATCAACAAAAATTCAACAAATGGAAAAACTTATCTGATTTAACTGCATTAACCGACATATTGAAAGTTTTCAGAAAAGTAGGTATATTCTGCGACGTTGGTGAATTTCTAATGATCAGAGACATTTTTAAAAAACTAGAAATTACAAGTAAATATCATATGATTGTTCGACGTTGGTTAAATGCTTTAGAAAAAGAACACTATATAGTATATAGAAAAAATGCTTATGCACTAACTTATTACGGGTCTAATCTAGTTTCTGAAAACGAAAAATATTGGAAAGAATTCGAAAGTATTGAGAATGAAATTGATTACAGTTCCACTATGTTCAATTATCAAAAAGATTCAAGCGATCAATTATTAGAACAAATTCAAGAAAAGGTAAATAGTTTAGAGTTGTTTTTCCCTCAAGGAAAAACTGACATTGCTATGGCAGCATATAATAAAAATATTATTAACAAAGGATTAAATGAGATAACTAAGAATGCAATAAAAAATATCTGTAATAAAAAATCAGGTGAAATAAGTATTTTAGAAGTCGGTGGTGGAGTTGCTGCTACTACAATTGAAGTACTACCTTCACTTGATAATTTTAAAATAAAATATGATTTCACTGATATATCTCAATATTTTTTGAGTCATGGTAAAGAAATTTTAAAGGAATATGATTATGTTAATTACCGACTATTTGATATTAATGAATCATACAAAAGTCAAGGTTTTAAAAAGCAGGCATATGACATTATTTTATGCCCTAATGTTTTACATAATTCTAAACATGCATTATTAGTGCTAAACCAATTAAATGAAATGCTTAAACCTAGAGGCTATTTAATTATGATTGAAGCTACACTAGAATCGTATGCTTTACTTACATCTTTAGAATTAAAAGGGGGATTAGATCACTTTTTAGATTCTAGAAGGCATTCTAATAATACCTTTTTCAATCGAGAAAGTTGGGAAACTATGCTAAAAGAAGCTCATTTTAATCCTTTAGTGATGCTTCCTGAGAGAAAAGAAAGTATCTATGAATGTGGACAGAGTGTGATTATAAGCCAATCTTTAAGTCCATCTTTAAAAAATATTGAAAATGATATTCAAGAAACTATTGAAAAATGGCCTAAATTTATGAAACCAGATTATTTGGAAGTAACTACTCAGCTACCGAAAAGTATAGAAGATAGGAATATATGGAAGTATTATATTGAAGAAAAAAACAATGAAAATTTTGAAGAAAAAACGATTATCAGACCGTCATATGACTTAGAAAAACAATTGTTAAAAATTTTAGAAAAAGTATTAGAACGAGAAGATATAGGAATTGAGGATAATTTTTATCAAATCGGTGGAGATTCGCTACTAGTTGCGAAATTGATTACTGAGATTCGAGAAAATGTATTAGAGGTGAAGGGACTTAGTTTCGAAACACTTATGAAGTTATTTACTAAAAATCCCACAGTTAGGGCTTTAGCAAGTCAGGTTGTAGATCAAAAAAAATATTCTTCTTCTGCGTATAAAGAAAAAATAATTCCTAATCATGTTAAGATTTTTCATCAAACTGTTCAGCAACCTAACCATATTAAAGCGCTATTCCATGCGGGTACGGGAAGATTACTTGATTACAATTATCTATTACCTTATTTATATGAATCATGCAATGAACAAGATGCTATATACGGTTTTGTTTATGGTGATGTTAATGATTATACGAGTATACAGCCAGATAAATTAGTACTTTCTTTAGCATGGAAATATGCCGAAACTTTAATGAATACTGGTGCTGAAGAATTTGAGTTATATGGTTATTGTGTAGGTGGTTTTATTGCTATAGAAACTGCCAGAATTCTTATAGAAAATGGCAAAAAAGTATTGCCAGTAAATATCATAAGCTCTCATCTTTGTTTACATGAGATTGCTAACCCATTATTAATGGAAGCAGCTTTTGCAAACATTATAGGTGCTGACATGAATGCGGTGGGTTATAAATTTGAATTTAATGATTTACAAGAAGCATTAAAGCATATTTTACAAGGTGAAACTAGAGATATATTAAATCAAGAGTTATTCGAATTAAAAGGCTCTTACAGCGATGTTGGTTTATCTTTTAAAGCGTTATCAAAGCTATCCCAAATAGATAGACTAATGCGTATTTATAATAGTATCCCTAATCAAGAATTTAATGGTACGAATAATTCATTCGAAAAATTACAAGATTTATATCAAGTGTTTAACCAAACATATTTAGGAATGATTCATTACAGTCCAGAGCCATTTTTAGGCGACATTCGTGTATTTAATCCTATTGAAACCCTAAATAATTTTTATCCAAAAACTAAAAAAGATATAACTTGGAACGATTTTGTATTTGGAGATATTAATGAAAAAGATATTCAAGGTAACCATGCATCGTGCGTAGAATTTGAGTATGTGCAAAGTTTAGCAAATGCTTTGGAGGTCAAAAGTCATGAAAATTAGTCACGTTTTATATAAAGTGAACAATTTGGAAGATACTGTCTCACAATTTAGGAATCAAGGATTTACCGTTGAATATGGTAAAAAAGACAAACCGTATAATGCTTTAATTTATTTTGAAGAAGGACCATACATAGAATTAATTCAACGTATGTATATGCCTATTATTGTTCAAAAAATACTTCCTTTATTTGGCAAAAGAAAATTTGTAGAAGGTTTGTTAGCGCAGAACAATGCACAAGAAGGTTATATCAGAATCGCTTTTGAAACAACTACGGATAAATTTTCACATTTTAAAAGTATATTTCGTGAAAAACAATTTAAAACTATTAAGGTTCCAGTAAAGCGAAACGATATTTATGGATATAAATTGCAGTGTAAGTGTTTGTTCCCATTTGATGCAAATGTGCCTTTTATTAAGTCACCGTTTAAAACAAAAAGGAATTTATCCTGCAATCATGCGAATGGCATTAAAGGCATAAAAAAAATTAGATATAAAACAAATAGTAAATATTTAGAAATAGTTCAACTTTTAAATACTGATTCAATATTAGAAGTTGAAGAAGGTAAATTTAAAATAGATGTTGAATTTTAATAGAAAAAATGGGAGATGAGTATATGAATTTAAGAGCACATTTTGATGGTTATAAGTCCGCCAATATTTTAAAGAATGAAACATTAATAGAAAATCTTTATAAGCAAGTTGAAATTAGACCGAATAAAACTGCAGTTATTGATAAAAATCAAAAATTGACTTACAAAGAGTTATTCGAAAAGGTTAAAACTTTTGCTAAAGTATTTCAAAATATTCCTTTATCTAAAAAAGACCGCGTTATGATACAACTTCCTAATAGTATTGAATTTATAGCAGTATTGTTTGCTTGTAATTTATTAGAGTTAGAACCTGTTTTAATGTTACCTACACATCGCCATTCAGAAATAACAACGATAGCACAAATATTAAAGCCTAAGGTTTACGTTGGTACTACAAATTACTTAGGTTTTAACTTTTGTGAAATGGTAGAGGAAAATTTAGATTCTTTAGATTTTATAGATTGTATTGTTGCAGATAAAGATTTTAAATCTACAGAAGTAAGTTATTTAAATTTAGATGATTATAAGTTTGAAAATTATGATTTGAATGCACCAAAATCTTTTGGAGGAAGTATAGGCGCATACATTCTAACAGGTGGCACCACGTCAATGCCTAAAATTATACCAAAAATAAACGAAGCATATGTCTACAATATTAAGAAGGCAATTGAACGTTGTCACTTTAATGAAGGTACTATTTATTTAGCAGTTCTATCTATAGCACACGACTATCCATTAGCAAACCCAGGAGTGTTAGGTACGTTGTTTTCTGGAGGAACAGTTATTTTTGCTGAAACAACCAGCTTTGATGAAGCATTTCATTGGATTAATAAGGAAAGGGTTAATACTACTTCAGTAGTTCCAGCAGTAATCGAGATGTGGGCCGAAAACTATGATTGGTTTCCAGGTGATTTAACATCGCTTAAGCATGTTTTAATTGGAGCTGCTCAAATTGATATTGAAAAGTTATCTAAAATTGAAAAACAATTTGGTGTAACAATACAACAAGGTTATGGACTTGGAGAAGGAATTACCTGTTTTACACAGTTAAATGATCCCCCTGAGATACGATTAGGTACACAAGGAAAACCTATTTCTGAACATGATGAAATAAAAATTATTGATAGTAATAGAAAATTGCTAAATCCATTAGAAATAGGGGAAATCGCTGAAAAAGGCCCTTATACTTTTAAAGGTTACTTTGCCAATCAGAACTTAAATAGCAAAGTTTTTACTAAAGATGGATATTTTTTAACTGGGGATTTAGGTTACATTGATTTAACTGGAAATTTGGTTATAGCGGGACGAGTCGATGATCAAATAAATCGTTTAGGTGAGAATATATTACCAAAGGAAGTTGAAGCAATTTTAAAGGAATATAAATATATTAAAAATTGTGCTGTTTTAGGTGTTGATGATGAAGAATTAGGTCAAAAAACGTGTGCTTGTATTGAGAAAACAGACCACTTATTTACAATTCAAGATTTAAGAGATTTCTTTGAGGATAAAGGAGTTGCACGATTTAAAGTACCTGATGAAATCTATTTTGTTGATAAACTGCCATATTCAAATATTGGGAAAATAGATAAGAAAAAATTATCTGAAATATTTAATAAGGACTGATTAGATGTTGACAAAAGAAACGATAAAAGCTGAGTTAAAGAATGAGATAAACACACTTTTTAACAATCAAGTTAAAATTGAAGAAGATGCTTCGCTGATAAAATTAGGTTTAGAATCTTTGCAAGTAATGAAAATACTTTCAAGATGGATGAAAGCAGGATATGATATTTCTTTTTCCGATATGATGAGCAATCCCACGATTGATTGTTGGAGTGAGATTATATTTGAAAGTCAAAGAAAGACTAAAAAAGAAATAGATAAACCTAATATCGATTCTTCGAAACCTTTTGAATTAACTGATGTTCAATACGCATATTGGATTGGTAGAAATAGAAATGAACCATTAGGTGGCATAGGGTGTCACGGCTACTTAGAAATTGATACAGGATTACTTGATTTAGATAAATTAGATAAGGCATGGAAAAGGTTATTTGAACTACATCCTATGCTTAAAGCAAGATTTACTGAAGAGGGTTTACAGCAAATTTTGGATGAACCATATTATAAAAATGTTCTAGTTCATGATTATAGAAACCAATTAGATATTCAAAAACTAATAAATAATTTAAGAACCAAATTTTCACATCGTATGATGCAAATAGATAAAGGTGAAGTCGTATGTCTACAATATGTAATAATAGATAATTATAAAGCTAAGTTGATTTTTGACATTGACTTATTAGTTTGCGATGTTCATAGTTTTAAAATAATTTTAAATGATTTAGCATGTGCATATCTTGATATAAACAGTGATCAGTTACATAAAGAGTATTGGCATTTTTCAGAATATTTGGCGTATCAAACTAAGCAAAAAGAGCAAATAGAAAAAGAAGCAAAGCAATATTGGGAAAAAGAAATTGATGAAATTCCAGAACCACCAAAACTGCCATATTTAAAAGAGTTTAATTGTGTTAGTTCACCTACATTTAAGCGTCGATCAATGTCGTTAAATCAAAAGCAGTTAGAAAAATTAAAAGAACTATCTAAAAAAGCTGATGTTACTCTATCTATGATCATGCTTACTCTCTATGCGCGAACAATTGCTAAGTGGAGCCAAAATAAGTCATTTATATTAAATATTCCGGTGTTTGATAGAGACCCAAATATTGATATAAAAAATAATGTAGCAGATTTTACTAATATTTTATTATTAGATATTGATATGAGATATTCTACTACTTTAACCGAAGATGCGAAAAGGATTCAAAAACAGTTTCATCGTAGAATGAAATATATAGATTATTCAGGAATTAAAGTTATTAGAGATTTACAAAAGCAGCGTGGAAAGCAGTTTCTGTCTCCAATTGTTTTTTCAAGTAATTTAGGAGAAGACTTACTCAACGATACTTTTATTAAAACATTTGGCGATATTTCATATATGATTTCTCAAACACCACAAGCATGTCTAGATTTTCAATTATTTAATAAATCAGAAGGTTTGTATATTGTTTGGGATAGTATTGATGAGTTGTTTCCTCAAGGATTATTAGACGATATGTTCTTATATTTTGAACAGGAGATTAATTATTGTTTGAACAACGAATTTATTAAAAGTGATAATCATTACACACTAGGAATGGAAAGACGACAAAATAAGATTAAAGAATTTATTATTAATCAACGAAGTGATTCAACGCTGATAGAGTTATTTATGGACACAGTTAAAAACCATCCTCAAAATTACGCTCTTATAAATGGTGTGACTGATGAAAAGACAACTTATAAAATGCTAAAAGAACGAGTTTTACAAATAGCAGCAGCTTTACAAAAACAAGGATTACAACCAGGAAAAAGTGTGGCAGTTGATCTTCCTAAAGGAGTGGACTTCGTTGCTTCGATATTAGCTATTATGCTTAATGGAAGTAGTTATGTACCGATTGGACAACATCAACCTATACAACGAATAGAGAGAATACTGAGTCATGAGCATATTACGCATGTCATTTGCTATTCCACAAAGTACAATAGAAAAGATTTTGATGAGAAAACCATAATTAATATTAAAAATATAAATTCTTCATATAAAAATTTTTCTGTTATGCCTCCTAAGTCCTCTGATACAGCTTACATCATTTTCACTTCAGGAAGTACAGGCGAGCCTAAAGGAGTGGAAATTACACATGAACAAGTATTGAATACCTTATATTCGGTTCAAGATAAATGCAATCTAAGTTGCGAAGATATTGTAATGAATGTTTCGCAATTTGATTTTGATTTATCAGTGTTTGACATTTTCAGCCCACTGATACAAGGAGCAACCATGTGCTATGTAAATGAAGATTATTGGAGAGATGGTAATAAATGGTTGGAAATAATACAAAAATATCCTATTACAATTTGGAATTCTGTACCTACACTTTTTCAAATGTTATTGGAAAATATGGAGTATTATAAAGTAATTGATATTGATATGAAGTATGTATTATTGTCTGGGGATTGGATTGATGTAGGTTTGCCTAAACGTATGAAAAAAGTTTTTCAAAATAGCAAAATGATAGCTATGGGCGGAGCGACTGAAGCATCTATTTGGTCAAACTATGTTGAAATAGTTGATAGAGTTCCTGACAGTTGGATGACTATTCCATATGGAAAGCCTTTACCAAATCAGTTATATAGAATTGTAAATAATAAAGGTAAAGATGTGAATGATTACGAAGTTGGAGAGTTATGGATTGGTGGAATTAGTGTAGCTAAGGGCTACTATGATATGCCCAATTTAACGAATCAACGGTTTGTAATGAAAGATGGATTAAGATGGTATAAAACAGGTGATAAAGGAAGATTTTGGCGGGATGATACTATTGAATTTTTAGGTAGGATGGACTATCAAATATCATTAAGAGGACATAGAATAGAGCCAGAAGAAATTGACTCTACTTTAAGAAGTATTAGAGGTATTGATCAGTCTATAACTGTATCCAGCAAAATAAATGAGAAGCACCAATTAAGTAGTTTTATAACATTGGAAATGGGCGAATTATTACAAAATTCAATAGTTGATAGAGTAGCTTCTTTTAAACCCTATCAAATACAAAACTTTATCAATAATATCCCTTTTGATGTTAATAGTTATAAAGCTGTCACACAAGTGATGGATATGTTATTAAAAAAATATTTAAAAAGCTTACTCAATGACATAGAAAAATCCAAGGTATTGCCCCAATATAATGAATTGGTCAATAAATGGATAGACATATACCGTACTATTAGTTTTGATGATAAAAAAATTTTAAAAACTAATAAAGGTTTATTAAATAAAATCAATGATGTGATTTTGCCATTTAAAGAAAATGCATTAAGTATTGTTTATGGTGATAAAGAAGCAACAGACTTACTAATTGATGAAAAGTTGCCTCAAATGTATACGCTATTAAATTTACTTGAAACTGGAAAGTGGATAAATGAAACAGTTGTTGCAGTTTTTAACCAATTAGTATCTCGAGAAAATAATAAAAAATCGATATTAGTCTATGGCAATCAAGGGCTACAGACCATGATGCAAATGATTAATGATACACAAAATAATTGGACTTATGTTGATTCTAGTTTATTTTATTTGAACAAACTTGAGAACCAAATAAAAGAGAAAATTGTCTGCCAAGTAGATACGTTAGATTTGAAAAAAGTAGCGAGAGATAAAAAATTTGATGTAATTATTTTAAACAACGAATTACATAGAGTAGAAAATTTAGATTATATATTAAAGTGTCTTAAAAATTCGTTAAAACCTGGGGGCATTATAATTGTTTCAGAACTAACAAAGACACTTAATATACAATATTTAACAACTATTTTATTAAATGATTTTAGAATTAATAAATCATTAGATCTTTTGTTAGATAATAAAGAATGGATAGAAAAATTTGAAAACAGTCCATTATACTTAAGAGGTGTTGTTACTGACCAAAATGGAATAGGTGGAGGTTATATTTATATACTACAAAATGAGGAAGCGTATAGTTTAAATGATGAAAATTTAAAACATGAGCTTGAATCAAAATTACCTTATTATATGATTCCAACAAATATTTTCCAACTGGATAACTTACCAATTACTTTTAACGGTAAGATAAATCGCTCTAATTTAATGTCTCATATTGATAATGAAACTAACAAAGATGCTTTAATTCAAGAAGAACGTCAAAAAAACATGTTTGAAATAAGACTTTCAAAAATTTGGGAAAAGTTATTGAATAAATCTCCAATATTAAAAGATGACTTTTTTCAATTAGGTGGAGATTCATTATTAGCGACACAACTGCGAAATGAAATCCAAAGTGAATTTAATATCACTTTAAATCTTGAAGAAATATTTAATTATCATAATTTAAAGCAAATGGCAGAAATCATAGAGAGAAAGAGTTTAAATCGTCATAAAACAGAAATTATTAATATAATTGATCAAAATTTATACGAGCCTTTCCCTTTAACAGAAGTTCAACAAGCCTATATTTTAGGTAGAAACAATGCCTTTGAATATAGTGATGTCACAAGCCATTGTTATTTTGAATTAGAGACAGATAGATTGGATAAGAAAAGATTAGAATTAGCTTGGAATAAATTAATAAAAAAACACCTAAGTTTAAGAACAGTGATACGAAAAGATAATTTATCTCAAATAGTATTAGAACATGTAGAACCGTATCATATAGAATATTTTGACTTTACGCATAAATTGAATATTGAAGATGAAATATTTAAAGTTAGAGAACAATTAGAACATCAAAATTTCAATCCATATCAATGGCCCTCGTTTGATATTAAATATCTAGACTTACCTAAAAAACAAGGTAGGATATGTATTAGTTTTGATAATCTATTTTTTGATGGATATAGTATGTTTCAATTATTCCGTGAATGGCAACATTTTTATACTAATCCTAATGATACAGTACAATTTAATGAGTCGACTTTTAGATCTTATGTATTATCTCAAGAAGAATATAAAAAAACAGATATTTATAAAAAGGATTTGGCTTATTGGAAAGAAAAACTGCCATGCATACATGAAAAACCTGACTTAAATATAAATCATAAAATAAAAACGCATCGTTTTAATAGAAATTATAAATTATTAAATAAGCTTTCTTGGTCAAAAATTAAAGATAATGCTAAATATTATGGTGTAACTCCAGCTAGTATATTAATGTCAGTTTACGCAGAAACTTTAGCAAGATGGAGTAAATCACAAAAATTCACGATAAATTTAACTCGTTTTGAACGATTACCTTTTTGTAAAGATGTAGACAATTTAATTGGAGATTTTACAACTTTAACCTTACTGCCTGTAGATGTGACACAGGGGAAATCATTTATTGAGAGGACTATAAATGTTCAAACTGAATTAAGAGAAGTGATATCGCATACTAGTGTTAGTGGTGTGACAGTGCAACGTTTGATGAGTAAAAAAAATAACTCGCAAGTATCAATGCCTGTAGTTTTTACAAGTGGTCTAGGTGTAAATAACAATAAAAACCATGAATCTATAGGACGAATAAAGTATGGATTGTCTCAGACGCCACAAGTTTGGATGGATTTACAAGTATTTGAAGATGAACAAGGGTTAAATATTTCATTGGATAGCATCAAAGGTTTATTCGAACCAGGAATGATTGATGATATGTTTGAATCATATTATCAAACATTAGAACAACTAAGTGAAAACAGAGAAATTTGGGAATCAGAACAATCTAACATAATCAAATTAACTCCGTCCTCTCATGGTATTAAGAAATGCAAGAAGCATAGATTAGAATTTTTAGGTCACACATTGCTAGAAGGGTTTGATTACCAGGTTAAGAGGAAACCAAATCAAATTGCAGTGATTGATCAACATAGAAAACTCACTTATAAAGAGATTGACTTATATGCTAATGGAGTAGCTCAGAAGTTAAAAGATTCGGGGATTGTAAAAAGAGACGTAGTAGCAATAATTTCAGATCAGACTTATGCACAAATTGTTGCAATTATTGCTACGTTAAAAATAGGAGCTATATTTGTACCCCTAAGCAAAGAGCATCCTTTAACACGTAATCAAAAGATCACCAAACAAGCTAAGATCAAATGTATCATCGCTAATGAAGATTTTCAAGATGACACGTATGCAGACGTACCTGTTGTTCGTTTTAATCATAATAGATTAGAGCATATTACTACAAATACTATTAAACCTGATGATATTGCTTATATTATATATACTTCAGGAACTACTGGAACACCTAAAGGTGTAGCGATACAGCACTCGTCAGTAATGAACACGATTTTAGCTGTTAATGAAAAAATAAAGGCTAAATCTAAAGATAAGACTATCATGATATCACAAATGACGTTTGATTTAGCTATATATGACATTTTTAGTATGTTTCAAGTTGGGGGTAGTGTGGTCCTTTTAAGTGAAAAAGATCGGTTGAATCCTGAAAAAATAACTCAGATTGTAGAAACTCATAAAGTTACAATTTGGAATTCTGTACCAGCCTTATTTAAGCTCTTTTTGGATTATATAGAAAAACTTGATCAACGTACTTTAAGTATAAAAAAAGTTCTTTTAAGTGGAGACTGGATTCATAAAAATTTATATAAAGTAGCCAAAGAAGTACTTAACCCTCAATTAATATTTTATGGATTAGGAGGGGCTACAGAGGCTTCTATTTGGTCAAATAGTTTTGATTTAGCATTATTAAAAGAATCGGATAGTTCTGTTCCATATGGGCACCCCCTTGCTAATCAACGTATGTATATATTAAATTCGCAATTAAATGAATGTCCAATAGGAGTTATAGGTGATTTATATATTGCTGGCGAAGGTTTAGCGGAATGTTATTGGAACGATGCTACTAAAACAAAACACTCATTCTTTTTCCATTCTAAGTTAAATGAACGTCTTTATAAAACGGGAGATACTGCTATGGTAAGACATGATGGACAAATTATCTTTATGGGACGAGAAGATAACCAAGTTAAATTAAATGGATACAGAATAGAATTAGGTGAAATAGAACAAAGTTTAAAACAAATTACTGAGATTAAAGACGCATTGGTACTCTTGGATAATCAGCTAATTGCTTTCTATATTTTAAAAGAACCAGTTGAAAGAGAGTATATAGAGAATGAATTAAGAAAAAAATTACCATCATACATGATTCCAAAAATATATCATAAAATTATTAAGTTTCCTCTTACAATAAATGGAAAAGTTGATTGCAAAAGATTACTTAAAGACGTTAAAGCAACAAATAATATAGAAGTTAAGAGAGAGTTTAATGATTTAGATAAAAAACTTAAAAATATGATGGTAAGACTACTTAAAATTAAAGATATTAAATTAGGTGATGACTTCTTTAAATTAGGAGGAGATTCATTAAAGGCACTCCAATTGATTCAATTAATAAAAGAAGAATTATCTATAAACTTAACATTGAAAGAATTGTTTAATCATCCTAAGTTATATGAGCTATCTAATTATATCAAAGATAATATACAATCTGAGGTAGAGGAAGGTGAAATTTAATATGGACAATATTTTTAGTCCGATGTTTCCATATTTAGAAAAAAAGCACCTTTCTAGTAAATACAAGATATTTTGTTTTAGTCATGCTGGAGGATCAGCGTCACGTTTCTTACCATGGATGAAACAAATGAAGAATATAACAGTTATTCCAATTGAGCTTCCAGGTAAAAATACTCGTATGAAAGAAGAATTACCTACAGATTTGTGGGAAGTTGTAGATGATGTCGCAAGAAATATTGTTGATTTAGTAGACTATCAAGATAAAATTTTCATCTATGGTCATAGCTTTGGAGCTTTATTAGCATTTTACGTTACGTACCAACTTGAAAATGAATATGGTATTGAGATTGCAAAATTGATTGTGGCAGCTCGGCAAAGTGTTAATGTAGATAAAAAAGAATCTTACAATACAACTATGGGAGATGAAGAGTTAATAAAAGAATTGGAAGAATACGGAGGCACTCCAGAACTATTTTGGCAATCTAGAGAGTTACAAAAAATATATTTACCTATAATTAAAAGTGATTATAAATTAAATGAGCAACATGTTTATCATGATGAACACATAAATGCGAGTATATTAGCACATATTGGTAATCAAGATAGAGATATAACAATAGCAGATATTAAGTGCTGGAATGATGTTACAAAAGGAAATTTTGAATACGAAGTATTTGAAGGTAATCATTTTTTCCCTTTTAAAACTTCTTCATCGTACTATTTGTCATTAGAAACTAAATTATATAGTACGGAAGGAGGTACGAAGGGTGAACACTAATCAAATAACTATTATGAAAATGATACAGGGCTTTTCTTTGTCAGCTTTATTATATAATGCATGTAAACTTCATCTATTTGATGAAATAAACCTTAAACGGCATACTAGAAGTACATTAGCAAAGCAATTAAATATTAGTAAGAATAGGATTAATTTGATTCTAATACCACTTATTGCTAAGCATTTTATAGTTGAAAAGAAAGAAATTTTAATGTTGACACCTTTAGGTGAGGAGCTAATTGGTAATGATAAAAAGAACACGCTTTATTCTTATATTATGTTCTCTGGACAAATTTCGATGCCCACATGGTTAGAATTAAGTGAAGGATTACAAAAAGATATACCTCCATTTGAATTGAAAAATGATAGTAAGTTTTTTGAAAAGATAGAAGAAGAACATCACTTACAAATGTTATTTAGAACAATGATGGGGAATTACACTAATTCTTATAATATACAAAACTGGTTAGAAAAATTTGATTATGAATTTCCTTATAACTTCGTCGATATTGGCGGTGGTACGGGTGAATTCTCAAATAAATTACTAAGCTATTTCGTAAGTTCTAAAAGTTTAATTCTAGATTTGAATAGTGTAAATAATAATTTAAATTTGAGGAAAAGCAAAAGTTTCTATGACAGGATAAACTTCAAAGTTCAAAATTTCTTTGAGCCCTATAAGGTAAGAGGAGATATATTTATATTGGCAAAGGTTTTGCATGATTGGAATGATAAGCAAGCAATAAAAATATTAAATAATGTCATTTCTAATATGTCTATTTCAAGCCATATTTGGATAATAGAAACAATCTTACCAAATGGTTCCATTGAAGATAATTATGATGAATACATGAACGCTTTGAACATATGGGCATTATGTGGAGGGAAGGAAAGAAATTATAACGAATTTGAAGAGCTTCTAAGTCAATTGAATCTTCAGATTGTTGAACTTCATAATATTCAAAATAACGAGTATTTGATTGATGTTACTCTGAATGTGACTGAAGGTGAAATATAAAGTGATAGTAAAAGCTTATCGATAAAGTAAAATTAATTCATTGACAGATTTTGCTTTCAATACATTAAAAATACCGGACTTATAAGAGTTATTCTTTTAAGTCCGGTTTTTAATATCACCCTAAATGTTGCATTTGATATCCGATTCTCGGATGGGTGATGATCAGTTTTTTATCCATACCATCAATGTTTTCACTATAATTTAATTTCTTACGTAACGACGCCATGTGCACACGTAATGAAGCCATTTCGCACTTATTGACGTATCCGAACAATGATTTTAATAAAATCTGATATGTTAACACTTTCCCAACGTGACGACTTAAGATTTCCAACAATTGAAACTCATTAGGGGTTAAATGAATAGACTGTCCCATGATATAAACAGACTTGCCGTTAAAATCAATCGTCAACGGACCATTTTCAAAGTTATTCTGCTCTGTATCAATCTTTCTCGAGACGCGTAGCGCAACTCTAATACGTGCTTGTAATTCATCAATATTAAAGGGCTTAGTCATATAATCATTTGCACCACAATCTAATGCTTTCACAATGGTTTCTTCTTCTGTGCGTGCACTAATGACAATAATAGGCGTATCAACGCATTCTCTAAGCTGCTGAATTAAGGATAATCCATCGATGTCAGGTAAGCCGAGATCAAGTAAAATAATATCTGGATGCTCTGTTCTGATGCGGAATTCCGCTTCTCTGCCATTTTTAGCTTTAATGACTTTATAATAATTCATTGTTAATGCAACATCGATTAAATGTAAAATCGCTTCATCATCTTCAACGACTAAAAGTGTAGATTTCATAACCTCACCCTTCCATTTCTATTTTCTCTATGTCTAAATAAAAATAAAATATACTACCCTGCGGATGATTCGGTCGGTATTCCAATTGACTGTGATGTTGTTTCAATATTAATTGTACTAAGTATAATCCTAACCCTAAACTGTCTTTTTTATTATCTTTAAAATAATCTCCTGAATAATAAGGATTAAAGATTAAACGTCGTTCTTCTTCGGGAACACCCTTTCCACAATCAACCATTTCAAATCGTACTTTCGAACGTTGTTCATGTACACGTAGCGTAATGTCTGAACGTGATTCAGCATGCTTTAAAGCATTATCGACCAAGTTAAATAATACTTGTAGAATCAATTTACTGTCGATATGGACCAACGCCAAAGTACCGTCATCTTCAATATTTACTTTTTGGTTTTGATGTCTACGCACAAGTCCTTCCTTAAATTCTTCTAATAATTCTTCTATCAAATAGGAAGTACGTTTGATTTGAATATCTGAGCGCTCTAACTTAGTTAAAGATAAGATGTTAGTGACGAGTGTATACAGATATTGGGCTTCCTCGTAAGAAGCGGTTAACAAATGTGCGTGTTCTTTTTTATCCAAGCCTTCGCAATGATATTTCAATACATCTAAATTTCCGATAATAGATGTTAAAGGTGTTCTAATATCATGCGAAATAGAATGTAAGAAGTTAGAACGTGTGGCCTCCCTTTCCGCTAATAGCATTGATTGTCTTGTTTGTTTCAGTAGGTCTACATTTTCCACAGCGAGCGTAATATCGTTCAACATTGAATCTAAGATAGAACTGTCGTACGTATCGATGAAATCTTCATCCGTGAACTGAATTGAAATGATGCCCTTAACCGGCTTGGTACCAATTGGAATACATAGATATTTACTACCGGGGAAGGTATCGGTAAGTCTTCCCGCACGGCTTTCATTCTCAATGACCCAACTTAATGTCTCAGCATCGTCAGTCCCGTGGTTATTCGAGATGGTTCTATTTCCAAATGAAGAGGATTTAATCACCTTCTTAGACTCCACGAGGAAGACGGTAACATCTTGATTTAACAGTTGATGAATTTGTTCACCGGCAATTGTCAGTAACCTCATGATAGAATATGATTCCTTAATCGACTGGTTGAATTGCAACATAATATCCGTACGATATAACTGCCGTTCCGTTAATGAATGTTGATATTTTAAATTTTTCAATATGGCACTCGTGAAAATGCTGGCAAAAATACTTGTCACAAACGTAATTGGATATTCGAAACGATACATTTCAAGCGTAAACCTTGGCACAGTAAAGAAATAGTTAAAGACAAAGACATTCAGAATCGACGCAAAGAATCCGATGAGATAGGATTGCGTCCAAATAGATAGCACAATAATGCCGATAAAGAATATGAGTAAGATAATCGCACTCGATTCGTTCTTATCCATTTTATAAATCCAGATTCCAAGGACTACACATAAAGATTGAATAATTAACATTTTGACAATATCTACAGATAACGTAAGTTGATAAGGTTGTTTATCCATCTTTTGCTTACGGTCTTGTTTGTCTGAATAAATTTTATGGATCGGAACAATCTCTAATTTGAAATGGTGCGGGGTATGATTGATTTGTTCGATAAGCGACTTCTTAAAATACTCTTTCCATCGTGGCCGTTCTGACTGCCCGAGTACTAACTTGGTAACAAAAGCCTTGTCACACCAATGGATTAAGGTTTTCGCGATATCCTGTGCATACAGTACTTTGATTTCAGCACCTAGTGATTTTGCGAGCATGAGATTTTTATGGACATAGTGGTCTTGAAGTCTACTCTCAGAACGCGTTTCAAATGTGTCGATATACACCGCAGTAAATTTCGCATGTTCTTTATAAGCTGCACGTCTTGCTTCACGAATCACACGTTCGTTATAAATGCTACCACTCACAGCTACTGCAATATGAGGCGTGATATCCGTATGTTTCGTTTTATACTGTTGCTCTTTTTGACTCATGATATCCGCCACAGTTCTTAGCGTAAGTTCACGTAACTCAGTCAGATTCTCATATGTGAAAAAGTTGGAAAAAGCAGTATCTAAACGTTCCTTTTTATAAACCTTTCCAGCTTTCAACCGTTGAATCAACATATTCGGTGAAATATCCACAACTTCGTACGCATCTGCAGACATAATAAATTGATCTGGTACACGCTCTGTGACTTGAATACCTGTCATTAAAGCAATTTGGCCACTTAAACTTTCAATATGTTGAATATTAAGCGTTGTCCAAACATCAATGCCATGAGATAAAATTTCTTCAATATCCATATAACGCTTCAAATGACGTTTCTTAGAAATGTTGGTATGTGCCAATTCATCAATAAGGACGACATCAGGATGTACTTCTACAATCTGCTCAACATCTATATAGTGAAATTGATGACTGCCAAATCTTCGACTAGATGGCTCAATTTCTGGCAATTGTTTCGCAAGTGCATCTGTCTCGGGACGTTGATGGGGTTCAATATACCCAATCTTAATATCTGCCCCTTCTTTATAAAGATCAATGCCGTTCGACAACATTTCATATGTCTTACCGACTCCGGGGCTATAGCCTAAATAAATGGTGAGTTTGCCTCTTTTTTTATATGAACTTTCCATCTGCCAACACCTCTTAACTACATCTTAATTAAGATTATTATAATTATCCATTTTTATTTTAATTTTATACCTCATCTTTATATTTTCTTAATAACTTTGTTCAAATGTTAATACTTTGATTATATCGCTCTTGCTAAGATGACCATGAAAGTGAGGAGGAGCACAATGATTACATTATTAGCCTTCGTGGTCATCGGATTAATTCTATTCCTATTTTATGCATTACTTTGGAGTGAAAAATTCTAATAGCGAAAGAGGGAAGCATCATGAGTATTGTTCTATTCTTAATTACATTTATCGTTCTTGCATATTTTGTGAGTCGATATTTATATACAGTAGCGCTCACTGTTCCGACGAAGATAGATATCTTATTTCATCCTATTGAAAAGTTAATTTACAAATTGATCGGTACACAATTAGAGCATATGTCAGGTAAAACATATTTGAAACACTTTTTATGGTTTAACGGTTTAACGGGCGCATTTGCCTTCATCTTACTACTCACACAGCAATGGCTATGGTTGAACCCGAACCACAACTTAAATCAATCGGTGTCGCTAGCGTTTAATACGGTAGCGTCATTTCTAACGAATACCAATTTACAACATTATGCGGGAGAAACAGGCTTAACCTATTTCACACAAATGGGCGTGATTACATGTTTAATGTTCACCTCAGCTGCTTCAGGTTACGCAGTATGTATCGCAATGTTGAGAAGATTAACTGGCGTGACAGACGTCATTGGAAATTTCTATCAAGACATGACGCGCTTTATTGTGCGTGTCTTAATTCCATTTGCGTTTATTATTAGTTTATTTCTAATTAGCCAAGGCACACCACAAACATTGAAAGGTAACTTAGTTGTAGAAACGATGTCAGGCGTTAAACAAACTATTGCTTACGGACCGATTGCGTCACTTGAAGCAATTAAACATCTTGGAACCAATGGTGGCGGTTTCCTAGGTGCGAACTCATCTACGCCTTTTGAGAATCCAACATACTGGACTAATTTCGCAGAGGCTTTAAGTATGATGCTTATTCCGGGTTCGTTAGTATTCTTGTTTGGTAGAATGCTGAAAACGAAAAAACAAATTCATCCGCATGCACTGATGATATTTATAGCCATGTTCACATTATTTATTGCGTTTTTACTCGTTTGCCTACACTTTGAATTTGCAGGTAATCCCGTATTACATCATTTAGGTATCGACGGTGGCAATATGGAAGGTAAAGAAACACGCTTTGGCATTGGTCAGTCGGCACTATTTACAACAATTACGACAGCTTTCACAACAGGAACGGTCAATAATATGCACGACAGTCTAACGCCGTTAGGTGGCATGGTGCCAATGATATTAATGATGTTAAACGCAGTCTTCGGCGGTGAAGGCGTAGGCCTGATGAACATGTTGATTTATGTCATGTTAACCGTCTTTATATGCAGTTTAATGATTGGTAAGACTCCAAGTTATTTAGGAATGAAGATTGAAGCTAAAGAGATGAAATGGATTGCTTTGACGTTTTTAGTACATCCATTATTGATTTTAATATTTTCAGCATTGGCATTTATCGTTCCGGATGCTAATGATGCGATAACGAATCCACAGTTCCATGGTATATCGCAAGTGTTATATGAATTTACTTCTTCATCTGCTAATAATGGTTCAGGCTTTGAAGGGTTAAAAGATAATACGGTATTCTGGAATATTTCAACAGGTGTCGTCATGTTAATCGCACGGTATGTGCCAATCGTTTTACAATTATTGATTGTCTCAAGTCTGGTCAACAAGAAAACGTATCAACATCACACCCAAGATGTACCTATTAATAATGTATTCTTTAGCACGGTATTAATCATCTTCATCATTTTGCTCAGTGGCTTAACCTTCTTACCAGATTTAATGCTTGGACCTATAGGAGAACAGCTATTGATGCATTCTTGATGAAAGGAGTATTTGAAAATGATGGAAACCACAAAAATATTTGAATCCAGCTTGGTTAAACAAGCATTAAAAGAAAGTATTCTAAAATTAAATCCTAAATATATGATTAAAAACCCAATTATGTTTGTTGTAGAAGTAGGTATGCTACTTTCATTGGTTTTAATATTCTTTCCCGATTTATTTATTCAAGAAAATGTATCACGCATGTATGTGTTAAGTATCTTCATCATATTATTATTAACTTTAATCTTTGCAAATTTCTCAGAAGCGTTGGCAGAAGGTCGCGGGAAAGCTCAAGCCAATGCTTTACGTCAAACACAAACAGAAATGACAGCACGGCTGATTAAAGATGACGGTAGTTATGAAATCATCGATGCCAGTAAATTGAAAAAAGGAGACATCGTCCGTGTCGAAACAGGTGAACAAATTCCAAATGATGGTCAAGTCATTAAAGGTTTAGCAACAGTAGATGAGTCCGCAATTACAGGTGAATCGGCACCTGTGATTAAAGAGAGTGGTGGAGATTTTAATAATGTCATTGGTGGTACGTCCATCGCATCTGACTGGCTAGAAATAGAAATTACATCTGAACCAGGACAATCATTTCTTGATAAAATGATTCATCTCGTTGAAGGCGCGACAAGAAAGAAAACACCAAATGAAATTGCGCTTTTCACACTTCTGATGACATTAACTATTATCTTTTTAGTCGTGATTTTAACCATGTATCCGTTAGCCAAGTTTCTACACTTTGATTTATCCATCGTGATGTTGATTGCTTTAACCGTGTGTTTAATACCTACAACCATTGGTGGTTTGCTATCAGCTATTGGTATTGCTGGGATGGATCGTGTGACTCAGTTTAATATTTTAGCTAAAAGTGGTCGTTCAGTAGAAACATGTGGCGATGTGAATGTATTAATTTTAGATAAAACTGGAACAATTACGTATGGAAATCGTATGGCAAACGCATTTATACCTGTTGCATCATCAACATATGAAAGATTAGTCAAAGCCGCATATGAAAGTTCTGTAGAAGATGACACGCCTGAAGGTAGCAGTATTGTCGAACTCGCTAAAGGACAAAATATTGATTTGCCACATGAAACAGGCGAATATTATCCATTTACTGCTGAAACACGAATGAGTGGCGTGAAGTTTGCCAACCGTGAAGTCTATAAAGGGGCGCCTAACAGTATGGTTAAACGTGTGAAAGAAGCGGGCGGGCACATACCTGAAGATTTAGACATCCAGGTCACCGAGGTGTCTAAAAAAGGTGGCACACCGCTTGTCGTGATTGAAGATAATGAAATCTTAGGGGTGATTTATTTAAAAGATGTGATTAAAGACGGACTCGTTGAACGATTTCAAGAATTACGCGAGATGGGCATCGAAACCGTTATGTGCACAGGCGATAACGCACTTACCGCTGCAACAATAGCTAAAGAAGCGGGTGTAGATCGGTTTATAGCCGAATGTAAACCTGAAGATAAAATTAAGGTCATTAGAGAAGAACAAGCAAAAGGGCACATTGTTGCAATGACAGGTGATGGTACGAATGACGCTCCTGCTTTAGCTGAAGCCAATGTAGGATTAGCTATGAACTCTGGAACTACGAGCGCCAAAGAGGCTGCCAATTTAATCGATTTAGATTCTAATCCTACGAAATTAATGGAGGTTGTCTTAATAGGCAAACAATTATTGATGACACGAGGATCTTTAACCACATTTAGTATTGCCAACGATATTGCGAAATACTTTGCGATATTACCAGCCATGTTCATGTCTGCTATGCCAGCAATGAATCATCTAAACATTATGCACCTTTATTCACCCGAATCAGCAGTACTCTCAGCATTAATATTCAATGCCTTGATTATTGTGTTGTTGATTCCAATTGCGATGAAAGGTGTGCAATTTAAAGGCGCTTCAACACAAACGATATTAATGAAAAATATGCTCGTCTATGGTCTAGGTGGCATGATTGTCCCATTTATCGGTATCAAATTGATTGATTTAGTGATTCAATACGTCGTTTAGAGGAGGAGGAGAAAAATGATACAAACGATACGAAAAAGTGCTGGCCTTATGATTGTCATGTTTGTGTTATGTGGATTGTTATTTCCACTCACAGTGACAGCGATAGGCCAAATCACATTTCCCCATCAAGCGAATGGAAGTTTAATCAAACAAGACGGTAAAGTAATCGGTTCAGAATTGATTGGTCAACAATGGCATAGTCCTAAATATTTTCATGGTCGTATAAGTGCAGTGAATTATAATATGGATGCACAACAAGTTAAAGATAACGGAGGACCTGCATCAGGAGGCTCAAACCTTGCCAATTCTAATCCTCAACTTAAACAACGCGTTGAAGAGACGATTCACAAAGAGGGGCATCATCTTACTAACGATGCGGTTAGTGCTTCAGGTTCGGGATTAGATCCAGACATCACTGTGACTAACGCTAAAGCTCAAGTGAAAAGAATTGCTAAAGCACGAGGTATCGATCAAGTCACAATTGAGCGAATCATCCAACACAACAAACAAACCTCACCCATGACCGAAGACTACGTGAATGTGTTAAAAATGAATATCGAATTAGATAAAGTAAAATAGATATATTTTAGTAATCCCCTTGCTAAGTGAAAAATGCTATTTTAATTAGCTCTTATTTGCAGAAAAATAAAAATATTCGTTTTTTTGTGACTAGCGTCACATAAATTTATTAATAGATAGCCTAAACTTAGAATTAGAAGTCAGACACGAGAGGAGGAAGTGCTATGGAACAAGGTGTAATGGTTAGCAACAAAGGTTGCTCAGCATGTGCGGTTGGTGCTGCTTGTCTAGCTGATGGTCCTATTCCTGATTTTGAAGTAGCTGGTATTACAGGTACATTCGGTATGGCTTCTTAATTGAGTATTTACTATGGGTGTAGCGACTTGTCGTTACACTCGATTTTTAAAGGGGATTTCTATATGCAAAGATATATAAAGTTTAATGAAAACGTTAGGTTGCATCAACTCCCAGAAGGCGGAGTAATAGAAATGAGCTTCAGAGATGCCAAATTCGATATGTTAGAGTTTGAATATTTAGATTTAAATTCTTCTGCGTTTGAAGCATGTACCTACTTTGATGGTAGTAAAAAGATGATAGATATTATTCAAGACATGTGCATTAAGTATGATTGTGAACTTAAGGACCATATTAATTGGTACAGTGAGTT
The DNA here is from genome assembly GCF_001836225.1 of Staphylococcus sp. HMSC036D05. Lineage (NCBI taxonomy): Bacteria > Bacillati > Bacillota > Bacilli > Caryophanales > Staphylococcaceae > Staphylococcus > Staphylococcus sp. HMSC036D05. Next base: position 58,034 of record NZ_KV827785.1, read on the forward strand.
AATAAAAGAATTATACAGTAAGGAATTAGTTACACTCACACAAAATAGTAATAAGGGCCCAATTAACTTAACAGGTTCTAAAGAGCATATTACACCACTTCATACAACTTTTGAGATAACTCACAAATGTAATTTAGAATGTAAACACTGTTATTTAGAAAGTTCTCCATCTGTTAAAGATACTTTAAGTTTTGACGAGTTTAAAAAAATAGCAGATGAAATGTATGACAAAGGGGTTTTAACGTGTGAAATTACTGGGGGAGAAACATTTGTCCACCAAAATGCAAAAGAGATAATAGAATATGCATTAAATAAGTTTCATAAAGTAGGCATATTAACCAATGCTACTATTTTAAGACAAGACGTATTAGATTTGCTTACAAAATATAAGGATAAGATTATAGTAGGTATATCATTAGATAGTGTTAATCCAGAATCACATAATGAGTTTCGACAACATCCTAGAGCACATCAACTAACTTGTAAAAATATTAAAAGATTAGCCGATAGAGGTATTTTTGTAAGAGTAGGTATGTCTATTTACGAAGATAATATGTGGGAAATAAAAGACATGGCTAAATTAGTCAGAGAGCTAGGAGCACAAGCATTTGCTTACAATTGGATTGATGACTTTGGTCGAGGAAAATCAATAGATGAAATGAAGTTAAATAAACAAAATGATATTTCATTTAAAGAATTTGAGGTAAATGTTTTAAAAGAAAATAAAGATATTATTCCACTTATACCAATTAATGAAAATAAAGCTAATAATTGTGGCGCTGGATGGCGATCAATAGTTATGGATCCTAACGGTAATGTAAGACCGTGTGCATTATTTCCAAAAGAATTTAAAATTGGTAATTTAAAAGATTCTAGCTATGAAGAAGTTTTCTCTAGTGATATTGTCAATAAATTATGGAAATTACAATCGCCTCAAAGTTCTAGTTTATGTTCAAAAGAATGTCCATTCAGTGATTACTGTACAGGATGTTACTTAAAAGGACTAAACACAAATAAAAATCATCGAAAAGATAAATGCAGCTGGGTCAAAGAACAAAAACTTGAGCCACTGATGGAAAATATTTAGGAGTGGTAATATGTCAAAAAATTTATTGAGATTAATAATAGTTATAATTTTTGTGATTTCAACAATAGTGTTCATAGTGAAAAAAGATTGGGTTTTCTCAGCTATTTTTGGAATTATCTTTATCGTATTTTTATTAAGATTAATACAAGGTGTTAATAATGATAAAAATCTCTGACTTATATGTTTGGTACGACAAAGAATTCATTTTAGAAAATGTAAATTTACAACTGACGAGTGGAGAAATTTATGCTTTGATTGGTAAAAATGGTAGCGGTAAAACTACACTTATCAATACAATTTGTGGGGTTTTGCCTACATTTAAAGGAAGTATTGTTATGGGCAATGCTTCCTTTAGTGCAGAAAGCCCCTCTAAAATAATACAAAGCAGTAAAAAGGAAAGGTTTTATATAGCAGATAATCCTGAAAAAATAAAATACATGAATTGTTTGCAATATATAAACTTAATTTTAGACGTATACAACACGAAAATAGATCATAAATTATTACAGTATTATATGGAAAGGTATCAATTTACAAACCATAAAAATAAGATAATCGATGAACTTTCTCTTGGAAATCTCAAGAAGCTAAATATTATATGTTCTTACCTAATAAATACAAGAATTTTAATTTTTGATGAACCATTAAATGGACTAGATATACAAGCTATTGAGAAGTTTATAGAAGATATACAACTATTAAAGAATAAGGGGTATTTAGTAATTTTATCTACTCATATTCTTGATGTAGTTGAAAGATTTACAAATAAAATTGTATTAATTAATAACAGAAAAGCTACTGAATTAACATTTGAGAATGCTAGTCAAATTAGAGAGGTTTTGGGTGTGGATGAAACTACATAAATATCTAAAATATATAATTCTCGCAGAGAGTCACAAATATAATGTGAAATCGATAAGTAGATTAATAATAAGTATAATGATTTTGTTGATGTTTGAGTTTTATTTAATTATGAATAGTGGTATAGAAATTACCATTATTAAGCATACCCATTTTAAATTAATTATTTCTTTGACCTCGTTTGTTTTAGCATTATCCTTTTGGAGTTCATTTAGAAACAGTTATGTACATACCATGTTTAAACCATTGCCAGTAAATACAAAAAAAATGTATCTATCAATGGTTGTATATATTTTTTTAGAGGTAGGTCTAAAGAGAATGATTTATCTTTTGATATTACCTATATTTTTATATATACAATCAGGGATTAGTTTAACGAACACTATTATAATGATGATTTCATATGTATTGATGATTTTTTTAACATTTAGTTGTGTAATTATTTTTTTTGAAACAACTGATTTGTTGAAAAAGATAATTCTTACGATTCTCTTATTATTAGTGTCATTGTCACCACTAGTACTTAGCTCTTTATTAATAATTATAATGATAAGTTTAATTTATGTTTATTTTGATGGTATTAAGTTGCTAGAAAACAAAAAGGTTAATAAATCTGTTGAAAAAAAAGAAAAAGTATCACTATTAAAAATTGAAATAAAAAAATGGGTTTCTGATAAAAGTAACTGGATTAATAGTGTCATAGCAGTAATTTTTACCGCTATACTGACATTTAATTTAAATTCTATTAAAAATATAGACCCAAATATTAATTACTTTTTAATCATGATAATTATACTAGCGATGAGTCCAGTTTATTTATTGTTTTCAACCGATAAAAATTATCAAAGAGTATATGTATATTTACCTATAAATAAGCACAAAGTGTTTTTAATTAAATTTTTTATATGTCTCATTTTAATGTTAACAATGTTAACAATAAGTATAGTGATATTCTCATTAATTAGACATAACGTAGATTTAAAAGTTATTAACATATATATAACTATGCTTTTTTGTGCATATTTTAGATTAAAATTTGATCAAAAGTTTCCTATATTAAATTGGTCATCTAAACAGGATATATGGAAAAATCCGAAAAAATATATTTCTTTAATCATTTTAATACCATATATATATATGGCCTTAACCTATAGTATTTGGATTACACTCCCTTTAATACTTGTGATTTTTGTTTTAAATAAAGTTAAGTCTAATAGGAGTGATTATTTTGTCTTTCTGCATTAAAAATGTTAAATCTTCTATATATAATTCGACTATGGAAATAGAACAACTACCAAAAATGAACTTAAGTAAACTAAATTATTATCAACTGTTATCCTACACGTTTAACGAATTATTCGGGAAATTAGATTCCTATAAATGTAGAAGGTATACTAACTTAATTTGTTATAATAATCAGTTTTTCTGGTTATATAGTATCTTAAATTTAGATAATAATTATGGTAATTGCCATTTCACAGTAGAAGAATTAAATGAAGCAAAAGATAAAGCAAAAATGAGTTTAAAAGAAAAGATAAAGCAGTATCAATTAAGTCCGTTTAACATTCATAGGAATGAATACAAAGAAATTCTTGGTCTAGACGATATATATGGAAAATATAGATATGGAAAAGTAGAAGAATTTTATTTAGTAGATCTGCAAAAGAAAGATATCGATGATGTCACTTTAAAGAATTATGAATATAAGTATACTCACTATAACAATTTCATTAGAATAGATAATCCTATTATACATAACAATTATAATCTCAATAATAACCTTAAAGTAAGAAATAACATTTCTGAAATAGGATTAGATAACCACCCTTTTTATACCCTCTGTTGGAGTATTAAAGCTAATTGTATCGAGGATACATGCTTTTATGGTAATTTATTACAAGCTTATCTTTCTCATTATGGACATTCAAAGTTGTTTGAAGAACTTAGAATAAAGGCTTATCAACTTTACCATTTCAGTTCATATTTTGATAATGAATGTAATCTATTTTTTATACATTTTAGCTCAGATGTTAAGGAAAAAAATGATATTAAAAATAGTGTGAAAAAAATAATGAAAAATTTGTGGTTGAATATTGAAGAATTTGAAAGTATTAAAACTTTTTTAGATACCGAATTAAGGTTTTTATTAGACAAACAATACGGTTATAACTTCTATTTATTTAAGTTAGGACAAAAATATAAAAAGTTTGCCCATCCATTTCATGATATAAAAAAACTTAACTACTTAGAATTTAATAGCATGGTTAAAAATATGACATTTATCGCTTTAGATGAAGGGTGATTCTATGTTAAGAGGATTAGATAACAATATTATGAAAATTAAATTTGCGGAGCTTAGTGGCTTAGGTTTTCATATAAAAAACGCATATATTAATTGTATTAGTGTAAAGATTAATTTTGGAGGGTTGGATAGTCAAATAGGATATGCTCATTTTTTGGAACATATGAAATTTTGGATAGGTGATAATCATCTTTATGAAGAAATGAAAAATCTAAGTATTGTCTTAAATGCTACTACTAGTGAAAAAAATACTTATTTTACATTTTTTTGCGCTCCTCATATGTCAGAGGATGCTTTAAATATATTATTAAAGTATTTGAAAAACCATGATTATTCAAAAAAGAGTTTTGAAAAAGAAAAGAAAGTAGTAATTAATGAAATAAAAGGATATAAAAGTATTCAATCTCATGATATAAAACTTAATATCATAAGAGACCGAATACTAGGAACTGAAAAAGATATTAATCAAATTTCATTTCATGATTTACATAAGCTATCTGAAAAATTTTATGATAAAGATAATATGAGTGTTTATGTTGTTGGAGATATTAAATTCACCAAAGATAACAACTTTAGTAATTATCATAATGATGTTACCAAAAAGAAGATTATTACGAAGGATGGAGAGTGTGAAATACAAGGGACCGAAGAAGTGCTTTTTCTAAAAATCCTTTTATTAAATATCGCTAATAACAAGTCTTTAGTATATTATAATAATCAATTCCTATATTATGGTGAAAAGAAACAATTAATAGAAAACATTACTCTACTTGAGAAAGATAATAGGATGATTGATAACATCTATAAAGATATTTTAGATAAAATGAGTGCAGTTGTTGAAATAAAAAATATTGTAGAGTTTTGGAAACTGCACAATAATTTTTTCACGATAATACAAAATATATGTGAAAGTGAAAGATTATTGGATTTAATAAATGAACTTAAGGGGGAGTTATCATGAAGTCAAAATATAAATTTCTTATTGTAGTATTGGTAATGTTAGGCATTTATTATATTTTCGGCATTAATAAATATATTGATTATTGGATAACGCTTTTTATTATTAAAAATTCGTGGGCAGAATTTGCGTGTATATCTGTAACAATTACGCTTATAGTAGTTCCATTTTATATGTATATTAATAGTAGGATAAAGCAGATTAATTATATTAATGAAAAATTTTTAAAAGAAAGAGACAAAAAGGATTTTGATATGGAAAAATTCAAAAAAAGTATAGAAATTCCTAGTGGTAATTTTATTTATAAAGGTATCGTACCTATTATTTTACTAATAGGGATAGGCTTAAAGATTTCAAACCACTTTTCATTAAAACTACCTTTATTGCTAGTTATATTATTGTATATATTTACTTTTGTAAGTACCTTTTATTATAGTTCTAATTTTATTAAAAATATTATCAATAAACGCTTCACTAGATATTTAGTTTTACTGTTTGTAAGTACGGTTATTTTATGTTTACTGTCAGTAGAGGAACAATTATTTTTAGTAGTTTTTTCAATAATAATATATTTATCTAGTCGCTTAAGTTTTATTAGAAAATTAACAGATATTACAAAAGTTTAAAGGACACTCTTCACAGTTAATTTGATCTTTAATTGATTCTAAATCTAAGATGATAAACTTTTTGCGTTTTTTATCATAATCTAGAATGTTATCGCTTTTTAATTTAGATATTGTTTTGGTTATTCTTTCTCTACTCATACCACATAATTGTGAGAGATCCTCATGTGTTAATTTAACATCTATTAATATCGTTCCATTTTTAAATATTTTTCCAAAAGAATTGGCCAATCGAACTAGATTAGAAAGAATCGTTCCTTTTTTACCATAAAAAGTATAATCTCTTAAAGTTAACTCTCTTTTTCTAATTTCATTATGTGTATATTTCAAAATTAATGTATTAAGATAGTCGTTATCAATATTTTCCCTTAATTTATTAATTGAGACTTGGTATAAAGTAGTATTTTGTTTGAAGAATAACTGGTAGTTTATTTGAAATTGACTGAAATCATCAATAGTTTCTACATAAATGCTTCCTTTTTTACAGATTTTTGATAATAGAACTTTACCAGTGACATCTGTTTGCTTTAAAAAAGCCACTCCTCTTTCGAAAGCATATAAAAAATTCCCTTCATTATTTAAATGAAAAATTTCATTGTATTTAAAATTTTTACATTCCCCATACCTTTTTATTAGACTAAACAACTCATTATTCAGCTTTAACATCCCTAAACGTCCCCTTTATTAAATAAGACTTTAACTTTATTAGTGAAGGAATAGATAATTACAATTACATATTACACTTTATTTTATATAAAATAAAGACTATTTAGTAAATTAATTTAAAAGTTATAAATTTTAACGATTAAGTCTAAAATCATAACCCTATTGTTCAAATATTATAGATTGTTATACGCCCCAAAGATTAATCGTACCTAAGTTTTATATAGTAAATAGAACAGTGACACGATTCGATAAAAATCAGTGACTAACTCAATTCCTCAATTAAAAATCTCCGTAATTTAATATTCATTGTAAAATCTGTTTCCTCAAATTCTTATTGTGTAATCTCAAATACTGTAGTATGATGTTAAAACGTAATAATTGCGATTTATAAACATTAAGGAGATTGAAATGACTAAAAGTTATGAAGTTTGGTGGCAAAAAGGGCAAGAAACTGATGACGATATGGCTCGTGACCACCAAGAAGCTTGGGAAAGAACGATACAAATGTTAGATATAACTGATATTAAGAATAAAACGATTTTAGATTTTGGGTGCAATCAAGGAGGATTTTTGCGGAAATTATACGACGTAACACCGTTTAAAGAAGGTGTTGGTATCGATTTAGCACGTCTTTCACTTGAAAAGGCTGAAGCGTATAAAGGGAATAGACCACTTACATATTTTTTAACTGATCGGCCACAAGAAACTGGTAAAACCTATGATACTGCCATCAGTACATCCGTACTTTATTTAATAGAGGATGTGCCTCAACATGCTAGAGATTTAAAAGCAGTACTGAAACCCAATGGGGTATATTATGCAACGTTTGCAGATTTAACGAACAATCCAAGTCGCCAATATATGGATGACACGATTAATCAATATGGTGCCACGCCTTCTCAAAATCATTCGCTCAAGTATATCGTTGATAGTTTTGTTGAAGCGGGATTTGAAGTTGCTGTAATTAAAGAAACCGTACCTGATGTGATTGATTTAACGCATTACAACGACTTTTTCTTAACACCTAATGATTATTTACGCACGCTTTATGAGGAATCATTTTTAATCAAAGCGACTTTGAAAGAAGGCATTAATGAATGAATAAGAGACTATTAATGACATTAACTGCAAGTGCAACGTTGTTATTAGCAGGTTGTGGGCATTCATCAAAAGATGGGAAACAAGTGACGGTCTCATTACCGACAGAAGCAAAGGCAGACCAATTAGATGCACAAGGTTATGATGCTGCCATGCCAGTGTATAGTGCAGTCTACGAACCATTAGTCAAATATGATAAGCATAAAGGAGTTAAAGCAGGATTAGCCGAGAAGTGGTCTGTTGATCATTCCGGTAAAGTGTATGAATTCCATTTGAAGAAAAATATTAAATTCTCTGACGGCTCGCCACTCAATGCTAAAGCAGTGAAATTCTCAATTGATCGCGCAAAGGCGATGAACAAGAATACGACTGTTGAAACCTTACAAAAATTGGACAAAGTAGTAGTAAAAAATGACCACGTTGTTCAAATCAAATTAAAATCTCCATCTAATCAAGTTCTCAATGAATTAACGCAAGTGCGACCTTTACGTATTATGAGTCCACATTCTGTTGAAGGTAATAAAGTGACTGGAAAATTTAAAAAAGCGATTGGCACAGGAGCGTTTGTCGTCGATCATAGTGGCAAGGAAAAAACGACATTAAAGCCTAATCAACATTTCGATCAAAATCATCCTGTCCATTATAAATTAGCATTTCAAACTATTGAAGACGGGGACTCAAGGAATTCAGCGATTCAAAGTGGCTCAGTAGACATATCCGGTGGTGCATTAGGTATGCTCTCAGAACAACAGATTCAACAAGATAAGAAGAATAAGAATTTAAAAGTAGAAGAGGCTTCAAGTACTGTGAGTCATTTCATGGCTTTCAATCCTAATAACCCGGTATTAAAGAAACGTGCGATTCGTGAAGCAATCAGTAAAAGTATTGACACTAAGCATTTGTCTGATAAGCAAATGAAAGGCATTTTCCAGAATAGCGTGCAATACGTGAATAAAGATAATCAAGAAGACCACGTATACAATGTACAAGAAGCTAAGAAGTTACTTCAGAGTAAAGGTTATAAGAAGAATAAAGATGGTTATTTTGAGAAGGATGGAAAAACACTCAAGTTGAACTTAGCTATTCAAACAGCAGAATTTCCAAATTGGAAAGACCAAGCAGAGAAAGTACAGCGTCATTTGAAACAAGCTGGAATTCAATTGAATATTAAAACGTTAGATGCTCAAACCTATTACGATACATTATGGACTAAGAAAGATTATGACCTTATCTTTTATAGAACATACTCAGATGCTTTAATGCCATATAATTTCATGAATTCAGTCTTTAAGAATGCGGACGGGAAACCAGGTGTGCTGGCTAATGGCTCAACGTTAACGAAACAACTAGATAATTTTCCAACTCAAACATCTAAAGCTGCGCAACAACGTGACTTTGATGATATATTCAAACACTTTAATCAACAATACTATGGTGTGCCCATTGCCTATCCAAACGAGACATTTGTGGTGAGTGATAAAGTGAAATCATTTAAATTTTCAGGTCTAACAGACGCACCTATAGACTATAAGACGTTGAAAGTTAATGAATAATGATGCTTAAACGCACATTTAGATTACTACTTTATTTGGTAGTAAGTTCTTTCATTATCTTTGTCTTAGTTGAAAAGACCTCTGGCAATCCAGCAATTCTCTATTTACAACGACATGGTTACACATCTATTACTGAAGAAAATATTGAATTAGCTCAACATCATCTTGGACTCGGTCATCATATGTTGTTGAGATATCTCGATTGGCTGGGCCATGCACTCACAGGTAATTTAGGCTACAGTTTTAGTACACATGAACCAGTGACTTCTATGATATTGGAGTCTTTAGCACCAACGCTAACGTTAATTATGGTTTCTGCAAGTATTCTTTTGCCATTTGGATTTTTGATTGGATATTACATTGGTATACATCCACTTAGTCGGTTGTCACGTGTAGTTCGAGGCATTGCTCAAGTGATGACATCCATGCCTGAATATTGGATTGCGATACTTTTAATTTATTATTTAGGTGTTCAATGGCACCTTGTACCTTTTGTAGGAAGTGATTCATGGAGACATTTTCTACTTCCAATTATTACGATTGTCATGATAGACGGGTGTCATATTCTTCTAATGACTTCCCATCTTATCGAGGAAACGTTGGATAAGGATGCATATCAACTTGCACTATTAAGACGATTTAAGTTAAAAGCACGTATGTTCATACAAATTAAAGACATATTTGCACCATTGATGACCATTTCAATTAATAGTGTTATACATTTATTTGGTAAAGCAGTGATTTTAGAAGTCATTTTCAGTATGTCTGGAATAGGCAAATTGTTAATAACTGCGATAAATCAGCGTGATTATCCCGTCATTCAAGGCATAGTTGTTATCGTCATCGTTACAATAATGATTACGAATTATATCGGGGACCTAATTATTTTGCACAATGAACCCAGAATTCAAAAACGGCAAAATGACCCTAGAAAGATAGGAAGAGGCGCGTAGTATGACACAGCACTTAAAACGATATTTAGCAATGACTTTAATAGGATGTGTCATGGTAAGTTTATGCATGATTGTGAATACAGCAGGGACAGATAGCACACATGCATTACAAGCGCCTAATCTTAAACACGTATTAGGTACAGATCAACTTGGGAGAGACTTTTTTACAAGATTGCTTATTGGTAGTGGTGTGACGCTAGGTTTAACAGCTATCGTTATGGTTCTAAGTATATTAATCGGTTTAACATTAGGACTTGTAGCTGGTATTGAAAGGAAATGGATAGATAAAGGATGTATGTTTATTGCTGATATGTTACTAGCCATTCCTTCTTTCATCATCGCCTTAGTTATACTCAGTTTAATGAGTAATTCAATGATGGGCCTGATCTTTGCGCTGACCTTAGGCTGGGTCGGCCGATATTTACGTTATTTTAGAAATTTAACTCGTGATATTCAGAAAAGACCGTTTATTACTTATGCAGTATTAAGTGGAAATTCCATATTTAAAACAACGATGACACATACAATTCCGCATTTAGTCAGTAATATATTGGCTTTAGTCACTGCAGATTTTGGGAAAATTATGTTAAGTATTTCAGGACTTGCCTTTTTAGGTCTCGGCATTCAACCACCTACACCTGAATTAGGTACAATTTTGTTTGATGGCAAAAGCTATTTCAATGGTGCCCCGTGGCTCTTTTTCTTTCCTGGCTTACTTTTAGGAGGTTATGCCTTATTATTCCAAATCATCAACAAAAAGATAATGAAATAAATCATATATTAAAAGTTGAAGAATTAAATATTTATCATCGCGAACAACCTTTGATTAAATCAGTAGCTTTAGATGTAGGCTGTGGTGATTTTTACTGTATTATTGGAGAAAGTGGGAGCGGTAAATCTTTATTAACACGTACCATTCTTGGTATGGAAAAGGCGTCTTTAACATACGAAGGACATGTTGAAATTAATTTAGATAAAACAGATGCCATGTTTCAAGATGTACATAGTAATTTGTTTCAAAACATGACATTGGAGAAGCATTTTCAATATTTATATGAAGCAACACAATCCAATTTGTCACAACAACAACGCAACGCTGAAGTCGTACAGATGTTACAAATGCTTGGGTTCGACAATGGAGAGGAATTACTGAATTATTATCCGTTTGAATTAAGTGGGGGTATGGCGCAAAGAGTTGCCTTCATCATGTCATTAATAAGACAACCCGAGTGCTTAGTATTGGACGAGCCAACGAGTGCATTAGATAAGGAGAACAGCGATAAATTTATGCGTTATTTAATTGATGCTGTTAATCGCTACAATATGACCATCATTTTTGTGACACATGATTTAAACTTAGTTCGCACGTATGCCACGCATATCAGTATGATGCAACACGGTGAAATCATTGAATCTGGAAAAGCTACCACAATTTTAGAAAATCCGAAGCATGATTATACTAAAAAATTAATTACTATTGCGCAACGACGGAGACGAAATGATGCTTAAAGTTAACCAATTATCCAAATATATTAATCATAAAGTAATTTTAGAATGTATTTCTTTTAATATGACAGGGCAGTATTTATTAATTTGTGGAAAAAGCGGAAGCGGTAAATCTACATTGGCAAAAATAATTGCTGGGTTAGACTCAGATTATTCTGGATACATGTCTTTTAATGGAACAGCTAAAGAGGATTTTACAGATAAAGCATGGATGAAAGACATACAGTATGTCCCACAATACCAACGTGATACGTTAAATGGGCGAAAGACCGTAGAATACACATTAAAAGAGCCATTGATCAATTACAAATTTGATAAAGTAAGTTATCAAGATCGAATCGCTACAGTGATTGAAAAGTGCATGTTACCTAAAGAGATTTTAAAGCAACGTATTGAAACATTAAGCGGGGGACAATTTCAAAGAGTTTGGATAGCTAAAGCACTTATCGTTGAACCTCAAGTATTGATTCTAGATGAAGCAACAACTAATTTAGATGTGATAAGTGAAGAGACGATATTAGACATGTTAAAGTCACTTAATAATACAAAGTTAATCATCATCTCACATGATTCCTATGTGTTAAATACCTTTAAAAGCGAAATTTTAGAACTAGATAAATTTGATTTATCAGGATTTAAATAGATTGGATGTAGATTAGCGTGTCGCCTTTGAAAGGTAAACAATTTTGAGAACAGGAAGATGAAATCCTTCATTAAGAATAGGATATCTGTCCTGTTCTTTTTTTGAACTTTTAATCAATAATGATAATATATAAATACAATTGAAAAGTAATTATTTTTTAAAAACTTTTAGTTTTTGGAGGAAAATGTATGCTTTCTATAGCAAGAAAAGAGTTTGTTGCTCTATTTAAAAGTATAAAGTCTATCTTAATCATTTTGATTATGATTGCTATCAGTTTAGGCATAGCAAAATTATTAAGCCTATTTGGAAGTCAAATTAATAGTGTGACAGGATTAGAGAAAACACCATTTCAATTAGCATTATTGCTAACTGTATTGCTCACAAGTCCTTTATTTGTTTTTACACTTTCTCATAACATTATAAATGAGGAAGTCAAAAGTAGAACGATCCGATTTATCGCTACTAAAATAAATAGAAGCCATATCTTATTAGGTAAGTTTATTGGCACTTTACTATTTTGGTTAACTTGTCTATTTATTACAACGCTCTTATTAATTTTTTACTCTCATGAATTTTATTTATTAGAGTTATTACAATGTCTCGTGTTTGTGAGTTATTTCTTAGCGTTGGCGACACTGTTGTCAGTTCTCATTGATAATACGATATTAACTAACTTTTTAGGTATAGCACTTTCGTTGATCATGACTATATTAGGTTTATGGAGTATGAATTCTGATAAAATTTGGTTGAAATTATTCAGCTATATCACGCCTTACTTTTATTACCTTAAAGATAACCCTGCGATGCCTTTTATTGTAGTTATCTTTCCAGTAGTCTTTCTGATAATAAGTGTATATGTATTTAGAAAGAGGGATTTATAATGAATGCAATTCAAACCGATAATTTAACAAAAATTTATGAAGATAGAGAAGTTGTGAATCATATCAATTTAAATGTTAGAGAAGGAACGATATTTGGTTTTTTAGGTCATAATGGCGCCGGTAAATCAACTTTTATAAATATGTTAACAGGATTATGCCAGCCCTCTGACGGCACATTCACTTTAAATGTTGATAGTAAACGCGAGATTGGCGTATTACCAGACTATTCTTCTTTTTACAATCATATGACTGGAAAAGAACATATAAAATACTTTTGTAATATATTAAAGTATGATGTTTCTCAAAGCGAAATAGAAGATCTTTTCAAATCAATTGGCTTAGAAAATGGTTTGAATTTAAAAGTTAAAAAGTACTCTTTTGGGATGAAAAAGAAACTAGGGATTATACAAGCTGTAGTTAATAAACCTAAAATACTTTTCCTAGATGAGCCTACATCAGGCGTCGATGCGAATTCAATTTTATCAATACATCAATTGATTAAGAATATTGCTCAGTCTGGGACAACTATTTTCTTAACTTCACATAATTTAGATGAAATTCAAAAGTTATGTGATGAAATGGCTATTATGAGCCAAGGTAATATTGAAGTACAGGGGAATTTAGCACAACTAAGAGAAACTTATGAAGAAAGTCTGTCTTTAAAAATTGAGCATATGGCGTTAAATGAAAATCAAATGCAATTATTAAAAGAAAGATTGAATCATTTAAATCATGAGATAAAAGATATAGACATCAATAGCGGTTTTACCAACCTTAAAATTAAAGAGAAAAACACGATCCCATCAATAGTGAAATTATATGTTACTTTGGATATAGATATCTTCAAAGTTGATTTAGAAGAATTGTCATTAGAAGATATATTCTTAAGAAGTAGCAAGCATGAAAAGAAAGATCAAAACTAATCGAAGTAGATATTATTAATAGAGGCAGATTTGGGAGAGCATTAAAAAGATTGAAGTAAGCCTTCGGTTTGTCTGCAGTAACTATTCGAGCAGTCTAAATGCTTATAGATTTAAAAGAAAAGCATTATTCTTAAAATATAAACGAAGTATTGAATATAAAAGTAGCAGTAAGAAGATTCTAACTAAAATCCTCTTACTGCTATTATTTTTGGTAAATGGTGTCCCGAACTGTTTTGGACTAAGAACAATGTCTTATTTTATAGTTAATGATTTTTTCGTTTGCCTAATCTATAAAATCCATAAGCGATAACCATCGCTATAGTGAATAAATCGAAAGAATGAACAAGTGCACTTTTAAAAGTCATTTGTAGCCAAAAATACCGAATAATAAACAGTATTATAGATTGAACTATAGGAGCTATTACCACAATTGAAAATGACTTATTAAATATAATACTATACATGATTAAAAAAACCGTTAATAGAGTAATAACCAACATCAAAATATTAGGTAACAATAAAATAGCCTCCGTTTAACTTATATTCTAATCTAGGATATTATTATATTTTTTAAACGGTATATCTTTTTGTCACTATAGTGAATTATTTAAGTTTAATTTCTTTTTCGCCTAATTTTTTATGAAGTCCGTCTGGATCTTTAACTTCAAGTGTGACTGGTGTTTTAGTATCTTTTAATTTATACATTTTAACGCCTTTTACTGTACCACCTTTGTTTATTTCATTATCTTGATTTTCTCTATATTTTTCATATAATTCACTGTCGTAAGCGTCGCCTGAATATAAATGTCTTTTAACATTTTTAGAATCTTGATAACCTTCGAAGCTTTCTAAAAATGCTCCGTTTGCTGTAATATCTTTTTTACCAGTTTTGTTTTTTACTTCATATACTACTGCTAAATTTGGCTTTTCATCGTCTGAATATTTTGATGCTTTAAGAATTTTTGCATCTTTCAATTCAATATCATAGTTTTTAGTAGTTAATTTATCATTTTTGAATTTTGAGTCAGTTTTTTCTGAGTCATCACTTTTATCAACGGAAACACTATCGGAAGATTTATTGCTTGAATCACTTTCAGATGAATCTTTGTGACCTCCACAAGCCCCTAGAATAAGTGTTGACGCAAATAAGAGTCCTAATAATTTCTTCATAATCAATATCCTCCTGTATGTATTTAATGGAATGAGTATGTAAAATAAAAATATCCAACTATTAATTTTAAAAATATATTAAAACAATGAATATTTTCGTTAATAAGTATATCATTTGTATTGCATAATAGTAATGCTTTTATTTAAATTTAAAATGGTTAATATCATGATAAAACTAATGAATTTAAAATTCGAAAAAAACACAAATAAGTAGATTCAACTATAATTATTAATTTGTAAAATTAAGTTATAACATTTAGTATGTCTGTATTTATATAGTATTAAAATACGCCAACCACTCTCATTTTTCTTCTAGTATAAATCTTCTCATAACTCCTCAAGTCTCATTCGATCCACATTCCTCACTTCACTAATTGAAATTTATTATCAATTATATTGACAATATGGTCCTACTCGTATACTATAATCTTCAAATCATAACTGTTACGATTTATTTTGTACAACTATTTTAAAGTTGCTGATAGTTATAGGTACAACTATTTGTGACAGTAGCTTTAAAAGAGAATACACAACACAAAGGAGTGTCATATGCATCGTCAGGTGATTGAATTTTCAAAATATAATCCGTCGGGGATTATGACTATTCTTGTTCACTCAAAACATCATCCAAATGAATACGCAACAATTGCCAATCAATTAATGGCAACGACACATGTTTGCTGTGAACAAGTTGGTTTTATAGAATCTACGAATCACAATAATTGGGAAACATATCATTTAGTGATGAGTGGGAATGAATTTTGCGGGAATGCTACGATGTCATACATTCATTATTTGCAAGAGCATCAACTGTTACAACATTCGCAATGTCAGTTGAAAGTATCAGGATATTCTCAGCTCGTACCTTGTAAGGTTCATAACCATCGATGTTACGAAGTGGGAATGCCTCAAGTACAACAAATCAAACCAAGACAATTAGTCATTGCAGGACAACTATATCACGTACTTGAACTAACTTATGAATCTTACATACATTTTGTCGTTCCAACGCGAGATATTTCGGTGTCTTTTAAACAACAAGTAGAACAATTTGTGAGGACACAACGTTGGAACGTTAATTATAAAACCATTGGTGTCATGTTATTTGACACGGAGCAGCAGTTTTTACAACCACTCATTTATATACCTGAGGTGCAAAGTTTAATTTGGGAAAATAGCTGTGGCTCAGGGGCGGCTTCGATTGGTGTGTTTCAACAGTATCGAACAAATCAAGCGAGCAATGATTTCAAGGTGAATCAACCGGGTGGAAGCATTCTAGTTTCATCAACATTTAATGAACAAATGGGTTATTTAACATCTATTAAAGGTCAAGTTTCAACTGTCGCAACAGGACAAGCATATATAGAACAGGAGACGAAGACATACTTATGAACTTAAAGCATGATATACAGCATCGATTACAAACATACTTAAGCCAATTTGAAACATTATATAAACAAGTGCGAAAAGATGAGCAATACATTGATGAGCTAGAAACATTGGTTGATCGATATAGTCAATTGATATTAAGCCCGATTGCGCAACATCAATTCGATTCATGGAACGATAAGGAAGCGAAAGAAAGGTTAACGCAACAACTTCAAGATATTACTGCACAGTGCGTCAAACAAGTAGAAGTGATACGCGCTAAGCGGTTGTTAGACGGAAGGGCGTCTACCTCTGGTTATTTCGATAATATTGAACATTGTATTAACGAGGAATTTGGTCAATGTCGTATTAAGAAAGAAGATAAATTATTGCTTGTAGGTTCAGGTGCTTATCCAATGACGCTCATCCAAGTAGCTAAAGAAACGGGAGCGACTGTGATTGGCATCGATATCGATCCTCAAGCTTTAGATTTAGGACAACGTATCGTGAAGGTACTTGCGCCAAATGAAGATATTGAAATCACGCATCAAACGGTCGATCAATTGGAAGATACACATGATATTACGCACATTATTTTCAGCTCAACCATTCCGATTAAATATGACATCTTAGACCAATTATATGAATTGACGAATGACAATGTTGTAGTCGCCATGCGTTATGGAAATGGAATCAAATCATTATTTAATTATCCATCTCAGAAAACGGATGACAAACATTGGTATTGTGTCTCTCAACAAACAAGACCTGATCAAATATTTGATATTGCCCTCTATCGCAAAGCTTCTGTTAAAGAGGGGGCTTCAAATGTCTAATACATTAATTGTAGGGAGTGGTCCTGTAGCTATTCAACTTGCACAAATATGCCATCAAGTGACGGATGGCAACATTGATATTGTGAGTCGCGCAAAGACGTCTATTAAGTCGCAACGTGTGTATGATGCGTATCAAAGTGAAGGATATTTCCAAGTTTCCACTCAAAATGACGCGCATCATCAACTTTCAGGACAATTCAAAATTCATCAATTTTTTAAAGATATTAAAGATGTGGATCAAGAATACAATACGTTAATCATGGCGTGTACCGCAGATGCGTATCGTCCAATACTTGAACAACTCGCAACATCTACATTACAACGGGCGAAACACATCATCTTGGTCTCTCCAACTTTGGGATCACACATGTTGATTGAACAAATCATGTTAGAAATGAACCCAGACGTAGAGGTGATTTCATTTTCAACATATTTAGGAGATACACGAATAATAGACGCCGAACAACCGCATAAGGTGCTTACGACAGGGGTCAAATCCAAGCTATATGTAGGTTCTAATCACGCACACTCTAATTTGATTGAGCGCATTAAAACGTGCTTTGAACAATTAAAAATTCAACTCACAGTAATGGACACACCATTACAAGCTGAGATACATAATAGCTCACTCTATGTGCACCCCGCACTGTTTATGAATGACTTTTCATTACATGCAATATTTGAAGGCACCTCAGTACCTGTATATGTTTATAAACTATTTCCTGAAGGACCAATTACGATGACATTAATCCGTGAAATGCGTCAAATGTGGCAGGAAATGATGGCCATTTTAGACAAATTAAGTGTGCCGTCAGTCAATCTTTTGAAATTTATGGTGAAGGAAAATTATCCAGTGCGAGCGGAAACAATGACTGAATGGGAGATTGACCATTTTGAACAGTTACCCTCTATACATCAAGAATATCTATTATACGTTCGCTATACCGCCATTTTAATTGATCCATTTTCGCAACCTGATGAAAAGGGGAACTATTTTGATTTTTCAGCGGTTCCATATAAACAAATTGAGGTTGATGAACGAGACATTCTGCATATTCCAAGAATGCCAAGTGAAGACAGCTACCGCACATCGATCATTCAGGCAATCGGAAGGACGCTCGGTGTACAAACACCAATGATTGATCAATTCTTAGCTCGATATCGTGCATATTGCGAAAGTTATCAAACACAACATCCACATCAACGTGTATCGGCACAATTTGATCCACATGCGTATGACAAAGATATTACCTTAGTGAATCAATTTTTAAAGGAAAAGCATTCTTAAATATAAAGTCATACGCCTTATTGATACTACAAAGACACACGATACGTCATACGTAAACATCTTCAACATAGAAAGAGGAAATGATATGAACAAAATAACAAGAATGAGTACAGTTTTACTGATATCAGGGTTGATATTAACAGGTTGTGGTGGCAATAAAGAACTAGAAGAAAAGAAAGAACATAAGACGTTGTCATATACCACAGTGAAAGATATTGGCGATATGAATCCACATGTCTATGGTGGTTCAATGTCAGCAGAGAGTATGATTTATGAACCACTCGTAAGAAATACAAAGGAAGGCATCAAACCACTACTAGCTAAGAAATGGGATATTTCGGATGATGGTCAAACGTATACATTCCATTTAAGAAATGATGTGACGTTTCATGATGGTACAAAATTTGATGCTGAAGCGGTAAAGAAAAATATAGATGCTGTTCAACAAAATAAGAAGTTACATTCATGGCTGAAGATATCAACGCTCATCGACAACGTTAAAGTGAAAGACAAATATACGGTGCAACTTCATTTGAAGGAAGCGTATCAACCAGCATTAGCAGAACTTGCGATGCCTCGTCCATATGTCTTTGTATCTCCTAAAGATTTTAAACATGGAACAACGAAAGACGGTGTGAAATCATTCGATGGTACAGGACCATTTAAAATGGGACAGCACAAAAAGGATGAGTACGCAGAATTTAATAAAAACAAAGAATATTGGGGTGAAAAATCTAAATTAAATAAAGTCGAAGCAAAAGTTAAGCCTGCCGGGGAGACTGCCTTCTTATCAATGAAGAAAGGTGAAACGAACTTTACGTTCACTGATGATAGAGGAACAGACAGTTTAGACAAAGACGGCTTAAATCAATTGAAAGAAACAGGACAATACCAAGTTAAACGAAGTCAGCCGATGAACACGAAAATGATTGTGGCCAATTCAGGTAAAAAAGACAGTGCTGTAAGTGATAAAACAGTACGCCAAGCATTAGGCCATATGGTAAATCGAAATAAAATTTCTAAAGACATCTTGGACGGTCAGGAAAAGCCAGCAACGCAATTATTCGCGAAAAATGTGACAGACATTAACTTCAATATGCCAACACGCGAATATGATACGAAAAAAGCCGAGAAACTACTGGATGAAGCGGGTTGGAAGTTGTCTAAAGATAACAATGTACGACAAAAGAACGGCAAAGCGCTCACGCTCTCAATGTATTACGATAAAGGTTCTTCTGAGCAAAAAGAGCAGGCAGAATTTTTACAAGCTGAATTTAAAAAGTTAGGCATCAAGTTAAACATTAATGGAGAAACATCAGATAAAGTCGCAGAAAGACGAACATCAGGAGATTACGATTTAATGTTCAATCAAACGTGGGGATTACTCTATGATCCACAAAGTACACTTGCAGCATTTAAAACTAAAACAGGTTATGAAAGTGCGACATCAGGTATTAAGAATAAAGCAGATTTATATAAAGATATCGATGAAGCTTTCAAAATACAAAATGCTAAAGAACGTTCTAAGGCGTACCAAAAAATCTTAAAGCGTATCGATGATGAAGGCGTATTTATTCCTGTTTCTTATGGCAGAATGACGGTGGTTGCGCCAAAAGATTTAGATCATGTGTCATTTACTCAGTCGCAATACGAACTCCCATTTAATGAGATGCAGTATAAATAAGGGAGCGTCTAGATGGCCAAGTTAATACTCAAACGTCTTGTTCTCATGTTCCCGTTATTGATTGTAGTGAGTTTTATGACATTTATGATGACGTATCTAACTAAAGGAGATCCAGCTGTCACGATTTTACATGCACAAGGAACGCCTAACATTACGCCACAGTTAATTGCTGAAACTAATGAAAAGTATGGCTTAAACGCACCGATATTCATTCAATATAAAAATTGGCTTATTCAAGCGATACAATTTAAATTTGGTACGAGCTATATTACAGGAGATCCAGTATCAGAACGTATAGGGCCTGCCTTTTTCAATACTTTAAAACTTACACTGATTTCAAGTATTTCAGTTATTATTACATCTATTATATTAGGAGTTATCAGTGCTTTAACAAGAGGAAAGTTGACTGATCGTGTGATACGTTCAGTTGCGTTCTTCTTAACTGCACTACCTTCTTATTGGATAGCATCGATGCTCATTATCTATATATCAGTAAAGTTAAATCTCCTACCTACGTCTGGTTTAACAGGTCCTGAAAGCTATATCTTACCTGTCTTTGTAATTACGATGACGTATGCAGGTATTTATTTCAGAAATGTGAGACGCTCGATGATTGAACAACTGAATGAAGATTATGTGTTGTATTTAAATGCCAGTGGTGTACATACAATAACATTGCTCTTACACGTTTTACGTAATGCACTACAAGTTGCCGTCTCGCTCTTCTGTATGTCAGTACCTATGATTATGGGCGGGCTTGTCGTTATTGAAAATGTCTTCGCATGGCCTGGGTTAGGACAATTAAGTCTCAAAGCTATTGTCGAACATGATTTACCAGTTATTCAGGCCTATGTGCTCATTGTCGCTGTATTATTCATTGTGTTTAACACGATAGCAGATATGATTAACGCAATGTTAAATCCTAAATTAAGGGAGGCGACAAGATGATTATTTTAAAGCGTTTAATGCAAGATAGAGGTGCAGTGATTGCGATGAGCATCATTTTACTGTATGTCGTGCTCGGTTTATTCGCGCCTATCGTTACATATTACGAACCTAATCACATTAACACCTCAGATAAATTTGCTGGCATCAGTTGGTCGCATTGGTTAGGCACTGATCACTTAGGACGTGATGTGTTAACGCGAATGATTTACGGCATCAGACCGAGTTTATTATATGTGTTTATCGCGTTATTTGTGTCCGTAGTGATTGGCGCAATTCTCGGATTGATAGCTGGATATTTCCGAGGTTATATTGATGCTTTAATAATGCGTTGTTGTGATGTCATGTTGGCATTTCCAAGTTATGTTGTGACATTAGCATTGATTACAGTATTTGGTATGGGTGTAGAGAATATTATTTTGGCATTTATACTCACACGTTGGGCATGGTTTTGTCGTATTATTCGTACGAGCGTAATGCAATATACTGAAGCGGATCATGTGAAATTTGCTAGAACGATTGGTATGAGCCATTCATCTATTATTCTAAAGCATATCTTGCCTTTAACACTCGCTGATATCGCTATTATTTCGAGTAGTTCAATGTGTTCAATGATATTGCAAATGTCTGGGTTTTCATTTTTAGGGTTAGGCGTAAAAGCCCCGACAGCTGAATGGGGAATGATGTTGAATGAAGCACGCAAAGTGATGTTCACTCATCCTGAAATGATGTTAACTACAGGAATAGCCATCGTCATTATTGTTATGGCCTTTAACTTCCTATCGGATGCCTTACAAATTGCGATTGATCCACGAATTACTTCTAAGGAAAAGAGACGTGCCATGAAGAAAGGTGTGATGTCTATATGACGTTATTATCTGTCGAAAACTTGCGAATTACGGATGGTTGGACTCATACTACACTTGTAGAAGAAGTGAACTTTAAAGTAGCACAAGGCGAGACGCTCGGGATGATTGGAGAAAGCGGTAGCGGTAAATCTATTACGTGTAAAGCTTTACTAGGTTTAAATCCTGAACGACTTCGTGTGTCAGGGGATATTTATTTTGAAAATGAAAATTTAATGCATTTATCTCAAAAGGAATTACGTAGTCAACGAGGTAAGCATATTGCAATGGTGATGCAACACGGGGCACGCGCATTTGACCCCTCGGCAAAAGTGGGCAAGCAAATGATGGAAACAATGCGTGCACATACGACGTTAACGAAGACAGAAGTGAAACAAACGCTTGTGAAATATATGACGTATATCAATTTAAAGCAACCTGAAATCATCTTAAATGCATATCCTCATATGTTGTCAGGTGGTATGTTGCAACGACTGATGATTGCATTGGCTTTAGCATTGAAACCGAAGCTTATTATCGCGGATGAACCCACGACAGCATTAGATACGATTACGCAGTACGATGTGCTTGAAGCATTTCAAGATATTAAACGTCACTTTGATTGTGCCATGATTTTTATATCACATGATTTAACAGTGATTAATCAACTTGCAGATCGCGTCATTGTAATGAAAGAAGGTCGCCTCGTTGAGAGTGGTTCTACAGAAGACGTCTTGCATCATCCACGCCATGCTTATACGAAATATTTATTATCCACTAAAAAGAAAGTGAGTGATCATTTTCAAAGGGTGATGAGAGGTGAAGTCAATGCTTAAAATCACAAATGTTGAGAAGTCATACGGTAAAAAATCATGGTTCCATCCTGCGCCTCACTACATCGTCAAAGATGTAACATTTGAATGTCCAGTCGGGGAAAGTATCGCTATTATAGGAGAAAGTGGAAGCGGAAAGTCTACCCTCAGTCGAATGATTCTGGGTATTGAAAGGCCTGATAAAGGAAGTGTTACGCTTAACGATCAACCGATGTATCGCGCGAAAGTAAGGCGTCATCAAATCAGTGCAGTCTTTCAAGATTACACGTCATCGCTACATCCATTTCAAACGGTTAGAAATATCATGTTCGAAGTGATGTGTCGATGTGACAAGAAACATCAAGAAGAGATGGAAATCGATGCGATTAAATTATTGGAAGAAGTAGGACTAACGAAAGCGTATTTAGATAAATATCCCAACATGTTATCCGGTGGTGAAGCGCAACGTGTGGCCATTGCTCGTGCTATATGCATGAATCCTCAATATATTTTATTTGATGAGGCGATTAGTTCATTAGATATGTCTATTCAGACGCAAATATTAGACTTGTTAAAGAAATTAAGACAAACGCGACAACTAAGCTATATTTTTATTACACACGACATTCAGGCGGCTACCTATTTGTGTGATCAGTTAATCATTTTTAAAAATGGTCAAATTGAGGAGCACATAGAAACATGCGATTTACATTCAAGTCGTAATCCTTATACAACAGCATTGATTAATAAACAACTAACATTTTAAGGAGTGAGGCAATGAAAGGAGCCATGGCTTGGCCATTTCTAAGATTATACATATTAACCTTAATGTTTTTTAGCGCAAACGCAATTTTAAATGTATTTATTCCTTTAAGAGGGCATAGTTTAGGTGCAACAAACTCTATTATCGGTATTATCATGGGTGCCTATATGCTCACAGCGATGGTATTTCGCCCATGGGCAGGTCAAATTATTGCACGTGTGGGCCCAATTAAAGTATTACGTATCATTCTTTTTATCAATGCTTGTGCATTGATATTGTACGGCTTCACAGGATTAGAAGGTTATTTCGTGGCACGGGTCATGCAAGGTGTGTGTACGGCTTTCTTCTCCATGTCACTGCAACTTGGCATCATTGATGCGTTGCCAGAAGAACATCGTTCAGAAGGGGTATCTTTGTATTCGTTATTTTCTACCATACCTAATTTAATTGGACCACTTGTAGCAGTTGGAATATGGAATTACGGACCTATCTCTGTGTTCGCCATGGTCATGATTGGTATTGCTACGATAACGACGTTCTTTGGATATCGTGTGACATTTGCTGAACAAGAACCGGACACCCGTGATAAGATTGAGCCATTACAATTTAACGCCATCACAGTGTTTGCCCAATTTTTAAAAAATAAGGAACTCTTCAATAGCGGATGTATTATGATTATTGTATCTATCGTCTTCGGTGCAGTGAGTACGTTTGTACCATTATATACAGTGAAGTATGAATTCGCGGATGCAGGTATCTTCCTAACTATTCAGGCGATAGCAGTCGTATTGGCACGTATATATTTACGTAAACATATCCCATCAGACGGATTATGGCATCCATTATATATGGTCAATGTGCTGATGTTACTTACTATAGCTTCGATGCTAGTGGCTATAGGCCCACATCTTCATGTCGTCATCTTTTACGCAAGTGCGATGATGATTGGTATCACGCAAGCATTAGTCTATCCAACATTAACGTCATATTTAAGCTTTGCATTGCCTAAATCGGGACGGAATATGCTACTAGGATTATTCATCGCTTGTGCAGATTTAGGTGTTTCATTAGGCGGCAGTTTGATGGGGCCGATTTCAGATCTAATCGGCTATAGTTGGATGTATTTAGTATGTGGTTTACTGGTAATATGCGCGATAATGATGAGCTTGATAAAAAAACAAAATGTCAGCCGAGGATGAGAGAATAAAATATTTTGAGTTAGTTTGGAGGGAGTGGGACATCATTAATTGTCTCAGCCTTCTTTCCTACGATTAATCAAGTACTTATCTTATTTAAAAAGTCATAATGAAATAAACCGTTCAATTTCAAATTTTTGAATAAGGTGTAATAAACTTGATTATATGATTGGCTAATGTGGGGACATTTAATAATCATATAATCGATGATTCATTATTAAATAGTGAATCGTTTTTAATAGTCGATTGATACAAGCGACTACAGCGGTCTTATGAGCTTTCTCATGAGGCTGCTCTTTTATTATGACAATCATTATTTATAATTAGGGATTAATCCTACTAAAAATGTTTAGAAAATTTCGAAGATATTGGTGAAAGTTTAATAAAAAAGGGTAAATTTACAGTAAGGCGTTAAATATATATTTAGGAGGTTTTGCAAATGAAAACAAATGCTTTTGTCACTACTGAAGAGAACCCTTTTAGTTACCAAACGATTGTATTAGATGAACCAAATGCGGATGAAGTGTTAGTCAGAGTTATCGCAACAGGTGTTTGTCATACAGATTCTGCAGTCATCGGAAATGTTATGCCGACGCCTAAACCCGCTGTATTAGGGCATGAAGGTGCAGGTATTGTTGAAAAAGTGGGCGAACATGTGACACATGTTAAAGAAGGAGATCACGTTGTTTTAGGATTTACTTATTGTGGTGAATGCAAAAATTGTTTAGATGGCAATGCTGGAGCTTGTGAAAATTTTGTAGCATTAAACTTACTTGGTAGAAATCAAAAGAACGAAACACCACTGCATACTGAAGATGGCGAAGATATTTCTCAATTCTTTGGACAATCTTCATTCAGTAATTATGTTACTGCAAATGAAAAGAATATTGTCAAAGTAGATGATGAGGTAGATTTAAGATATCTAGGCCCTCTAGGTTGTGGATTTATGACAGGGAGTGGCGCAGTTTTCAACTCACTTCAAACTAAACCAGGTTCAAGTTTTATTGTATTTGGTGTAGGGACAGTTGGATTGAGTGCGATTATGGCTGCGAAACTTTCTAATTGTTATCCTATTATCGCCGTAGATATCTTTGATGGTCGTTTAGATTTAGCAATGGAGTTAGGCGCTACGCATACCATTAATAGTAAAGAACATGATGTAGTAGAGAAAGTACATGAAATAAACGGTGCCGGTGTAAATTATGCATTTGAAACGACTGGAGTTCCAGATGTAATCTTATCAGCTTTAAGAAGCTTAGCTGTTAAAGGAGAATGTGCCACAGTAGCCGTCAATGATAAAGAAGTATCATTAAATGTTACAAATGATATTATGAGAAATGCGTTAACACTCAAAGGTGTGCTTGAAGGCGATGCAATGCCACAGTTATTAATTCCAGAATTAGTTCAATTCTTTAAACGTGGACAATACCCAATGGATAAAATGGTTAAATTCTATCAACCTGATGAAATCGGACAAGCTTTTGAAGATTCTAGAACCGGAAATACTATTAAGCCAATTGTTGTTTTTGATGCGTCATTTCAATAAGTAAATATAAAATAGATCATCCAAGCTTATATTTAATATGCATTAAGCTTGGATGATATTTTAATACAAATCATTTATTGAATTTCTTGTTTCTGAACTCTTTTAAGATAGAAGAAATAAGATTTTTCAGATGGGAAATTTTTAATATCCATTACGCCTAACATGGTATCTTCATCTATTTTACGGAAGATATCTATAATAGGTTTTTGGTCATATATCATAGAGGCACTTGCTTTACCTCTATAATCCACAAGACGTAATCGCGCTCTACTTTTTTTAGTAATAATGAATGGGCGTGCCAGTTTCATAAATAAAGATACATACGTTTTTGGTAATTTAGAAAGTATTGGGTCAAGTGATACACGACCAGGATTGCCTGCGAATAAAAAGCCATCTTTTTTCTGGAATACTAATGGATGCACATGTTCATTATCGATAAATTTTTTACCATACCATGAAGAAGCAGTGAGTAAACCTTCCATAGGATGACCTGTTTTGAGCTCTTCACCTTTCCATAATCCATAAGTGTCTTCTAAATTTACAGTGTCTAGTGAATCAAAGAATTCGAACGCTTCCTCTTGAGAAATGCGTTTTTTAGCCAATTCTTTTAATTTATCTAATTGAGCCATTGATTTCATCTCCATCATTTTTATTATTTAATTTATATTGATGATGATAGGTCACATATTTTAATTTACCCGGTAAAGTTAAATACGACACTTTAAAGTCGATATTCTACTCAAACCATTGGAAAATTTATGATTACTTCTAAATTTGTAATAAAAAACATCTACCTTGGTTGCGTTATCATCTGGCAACGGGTAGATGTTTCTTCTATATTATGAATGACTTTTACCTTTATTCCATGGCATTGGAATATGCAAGTGTAATAAGTCGAATTTTTTAATTAATGAGCCAATAATAAATGCTAAGATAGTTCCTGTCACTGCAACAGCTGCAATCGTAATAATTGATTTAATAGGACTATTGAAACCGAATAATACAATCGCACCTGCCATTGGTGTGGCCATGCCAGTAACACCAATTTTTAGACCGCTGAACGCGATAATACATGCGTTGACCATACCTATAATCGCATTTGTACCATATAAGACGGGTGCGTATTTCACGATTAAATCGATTTGTGTGAGTGGTTCGATAAATACGGCAAATCGATTTGGTTTTTGACCAATTTTTAAAAGGTTAAATAATGTAAAGTTAACAAATGATGCACCTGTACATACGATTGCACCGATCGCCATAGGTAAGCCAGTAAGTCCTAAGATACTTGCAAGGACCATTGAACTTAATGGTGTCATACTTGTTACTGGAATGATGAGTCCTAGAATAATCGCGAGTGCGTATGGACTGCTATCTCCAACTGAATTAACGGCATTCGCAATTTGATTTAATACTGCTGTGACGCCTGGGTTAATCAATGTTGCTAATCCATAGACAAGCGCTGGTGCGATAAGGATAACGACGATTAAGTCTAAGCCTTCTGGAACTTTCTTTTCAATAAATTTAATCACAAATGCAGTTAGATACGCTGCTATAAATGCAGGTAATAAACTAAAGTCTTTTAATACTAATCCTACAATCACTGCAAAGACTGGTGAAACACCTAAGTTGATGCATGCGAGAATTCCGACCGCAATGCCACCAAGACTCCCTGCAAGGTCACCAATCTCTTGTAGGAATTTAATATGGAAAATGCCACCAATAGCGTAACTTAAGAAGGCCTGTGGTAGAAATGTTGCACAAGCTGCCCCTGATAGCGCTTGTAGACCTTCTTTACCATATGGCGCAAATTTTAAGAACAATGTCATAATAACTAGTACTATGACTAATGTCCCAACTCCTAATATGATATTCATCTCTTATAACCCCTTTAGTGTAAATCTATATGTTTCCCAAAACATTTCTCAATTGTAACACAATTAATTGGAGGAAATTTAATTGTGTTTTGAGTGTTAATGCGAATTTAATATTTTTGAAAATTCAAAAGTGCAACAATTCTATAAAAATTAGGTCGTGAGTAATAAATCAACTAGGCTATGTAAAGCCATTTGATTTCAAAAATGTAAACATTTATTTGTATATACATGTGATTACGTATATACTTAATTTATTATAATAGGATTAATTAACAGTTGAGCTAAAAAGAACAATATTTAATTTAACAGAATTTATTTATAGCTAATTTAGGAGTTGATTATATGATTTCTAGAAAAGTTAGAAAAAGTGGCAATGGTCTAGTAGTCGGAATGCCCAAAAAAGTATTAGAGGACTTAAACGTTAAAGAAGGAATGAGTATACAATTTATAAAAAAAGAAAATGGCTATCAAATAACGACTGCACATGATAATGATGAAGAAATTTTAGATTTAGCTAGGGAAATATCAGAAAAATATAAAACAGTATTTGAAAAATTGGTCGAAAGATAATGAAATATTTAAGTGAAAAAGATTTAATTTTATTAAATACATTTGTAATCAAAGAATATTCGCCTAAAGAATTTATAGGAGTAAAAGAGCCTACTGCTTTAAATATGACTATTGAGTCTGTGAAACAAAATGTTTTTGGTCAAGAACTATATTACTCTGTAGAAATGAAAGGTGCTAATTTGTACAGGAATATAGTAAAAAAACATATATTTTTTAATGGTAATAAAAGAACGGCTTTTATGGCATTGAACATTTTCTTAAGAAAAAATGGACTAATTTTAGAAGTTAACTCACAAGAAGCGGTAGAATTTACTGTTAAAATAGCTACTGAAAATTTAGAAGAAAAAATAATTGTTGAGTGGATAAGAAAACATACTAAAACTAATTTACTTTGATTAAAGTGTATATAATTATAGCGATAATTTATTGAATAATCTGAAAAAAGAGTTTAATCTCATGTATAATAGCTAATAACATAGACATAGGAGATACATTAATGATAAAAAACAAACTTACAATTAAAGAAAATATTTTTATTGGATCGATGTTGTTTGGTCTCTTCTTTGGCGCAGGAAACTTAATTTTCCCAATACATCTAGGTCAAACAGCTGGTTCTAACGTATTTACAGCTAATTTAGGTTTCTTAATCACAGCTATTGGTTTACCATTTTTAGGAATTATTGCCATTGGTGTATCGAAGACAAATGGTATTTTTGAAATTTCTTCAAGAGTGAGTAAAATCTATGCGTATTTATTTACTATTGGATTATATCTTGTGATTGGGCCATTTTTCGCATTACCGAGATTGGCAACGACGTCATATGAAATTGCGTTTTCGCCATTTATTTCACCGGGCCAAGGAAAAATTGTGTTACCGATATTTAGTATTTTATTTTTCCTAGCAGCTTGGTTTTTTGCCAGAAAGCCATCAAAAATCTTAGATTATATAGGTAAATTTTTAAATCCTGTATTTTTAATTTTACTTGGTATCGTAGTTTTACTTGCATTTATTCATCCAATGGGTGGCGTGAGCCATGCGCCGGTGACTCCACAATACAAAGATGGTGCGTTGCTCAAAGGATTTATCGATGGTTATAACACTTTAGATGCACTGGCATCTTTAGCATTCGGTATCATTATCGTGACGACGATTAAGAAATTGGGTGTGACGAACCCGAATACGATTGCTAAAGAAACATTCAAATCAGGAACAATTAGTATCGTCGGTATGGGGCTCATTTATAGCTTACTTGCAATCATGGGTACGATGAGTTTAGGTAATTTTAAAGTCAGTGAAAATGGGGGCATCGCACTCGCGCAAATAGCTCAACATTACCTTGGAGATTACGGCATCATCGTGCTGTCACTCATTATCATTGTGGCATGTTTAAAAACAGCAATCGGATTAATTACAGCATTTTCAGAGACATTTACAGAGCTCTTTCCTAAACAAAAATATATTATGTTTGCGACAGTGGTAAGTGTGTTGGCGTGTATCTTCGCCAATGTGGGTTTAACAAAAATTATTATGTACTCAACGCCAGTATTAATGTTTATCTATCCACTCGCAATTACGTTAATTCTCTTAACTTTAGCAAGTCCATTATTCAATCATTCTAAAGTAGTGTATCGATTTACAACATTCTTTACTATGATTGCTGCATTTATCGATGGTGTGAAAGCAAGTCCTGAATTCTTCGCCAAAACGAGTTTCGCCCGTTTCATTATTTCTTTAGGTGAAAAGTATTTACCATTCTTCACTATAGGAATGGGTTGGATAATCCCAGCGTTAGTTGGGTTCATTATCGGATTCGTTGTATATAAAATACGAGGAAACAAACAACCTCAAACATATTAATGTAATTAAAAAATTTTAAAAAGCTATGTATACCGTGAGTGATAAGGTATGCATAGCTTATTTTTTGGATTAAAGTTTTAAAATTTGATTCTATGAAAAAGGGTAATTATGATAATGAAGAGTCATCACTCATAAAGGTGGAATGAAAGTGGTAAATCATAAAGAGAATTTAAACCATGCCCTAGTATTAGGCGGAGGCGGTTCGCTTGCCATTGGTTGGCAATTAGGATATATTTCAGCTCTTGATCAAGCTGGAATAGATGTTAGACATTCAGATTTAGTCATCGGGACGTCTGGTGGGGCACAAGCGGCAACGGGTATTACCTCAAATAAAAGTTGGGAAGATATTTTCGAAGAACAAATTGCCCCAAAATCCAACGAAGAACCGCCAAGTCAGGACATGTCTGGGGTGTTCGCCCGTTATAATGAAATAGAGAAAAACGCTAACACGCCAAAAGAATGGATTGAAAATTATAGTGAATATGCGCTAGAGGATAACAAATTTGATGAAAATGAACACATCAATAGATTAAAACACAGAATTAAAATGGATGAATGGCCTCAAAATTTAATGATTACAGCTGTCAACGCGCAAAAAGCAGAGCGAGTCGCATTCACATCCGAATCTGAAGTGGATTTATATCGCGCGATGGCTTCAAGTGGCTCACTACCCGGTGTATGGCCTGCTACAACAGTTAATGGTCAGAAACATTTTGATGGTGGTTGCCATTCGATGGAAAATGCAGATTTAGCAAAAGGTGCTAAAAAAGTATTGATTCTATCAACAAACCTTCCTATTTCTACACCTTATCGATTAGATGACGCTATTAAAGAACTAGAAGATAACGGTGCAGAGGTTAAATTAGTTACACCAAGTCAAGATGTATTCAATAAGTTAAATGAATTGGGTGGTAATACAGTGGATCCATCCATTCGACCAGAGATCGCAAAACTAGGCGAAGCACAAGGTCGCAAAGATGCAGAAATGATTAAGCAATTTTGGAATGAATAAAGATAAAATTTAGCGAGGTTAGGATTTCGACCTAACCTCGCTTTTATATGGCATCTTATAAAATCTGTGCTATCTCGGAACTTCATTTTCCGAAATTAAATATATCTAAGAATAAATCAATACTTGCGCGATGAGTAAACCGCCACCGAAGACGAGTACAAAGGCGACGACCGGCCAGACGAATCTCAACCAGTGGGAGTAGCGCATGTTGAGCATCTGTAAGGTTGCCATGACGAGTCCTGTTGGTGCAAGGAATAACATCGCATATTGACCAAATTGATAAGTTGTGACGATGACGAATCGAGGTATCCCAACTGTATCAGCTAATGGCGCAAAGATAGGCATAGATAACACTGCCAATCCAGATGATGATGGTACGATAAAACCTAAGAAGAAGAAAATCACTAATAAGACTATGATAAATAAAGGACCACTCATATGTTGCACGATGGAAGATGAGAAGTGCAAGATTGTGTCTGAAATTAATCCTTTATTTAATACTAAGTTGATACCACGCGCCAAACCAATAATTAATGATACGCCGACAAGGCTTGATGCACCATTGACAAATGCATCGACTGTGCCTTTTTCGCCAAGACCATATTTACCCATTCCTGCTATAAACATAATGATAATCGTAAATATAAGGAATGCTGATGCCATAATTGGGAACCACCAGCCTTGTGTCATTACGCCCCAAACCATGATAGGGAATGGCAATACGAATAAGGTAAGTATGATTTTTTTACGTAAAGTGAATGTTGAAGAGCTATTCTGATCCATTACTGACCATTGCTTTTCAAATTCTGTTTTATCTTCGTAAGCATAAGAAGCTTTTGGTTCTTTCTTAATTTTTTTGCAGTACCAATAAAGGTAACTTACTACAAATATAGCTCCGACGATACATGCTCCAATTCTCCAGTACAATCCATCTGTAAAGGTTGTTCCTGCAGCGTTAGAAGCGATGACTACTGAGAACGGATTAATCGTTGAAAATGTACTACCGATGGAACTCGCTAAAAAGATGGCGCCGACAGAAACGATGGAATCATATCCCAATGCGATGAATATTGGGACGAGTACTGGATAAAAGGCGACGGCCTCTTCTTCAATACCGCATAATGTTCCGCCAAGTACCATTAAAATTGCTACAAAAGCGATGAGCATAAACTCGTGGCCTTTCGTCTTCTGAGTTAAGGCCAGTAGACCTGACTCGAACGAACCACTCGCCTGAACGACACCTATGAGTCCACCTAGAACGAGGATGAAGACCATGATATCGACGGCTTCAATGGTACCCTTTACCATGCTGCTTGTAATTTGATCTAGACCAGCAGGATGTTGTTTAAGTCGTTCATAAGTATTTGGTATCGATACGGGTTTATTAATAGCTCCCGATTTGAATTGTTCAATTTTAATTTTAACACCCATTTTATCAAGCTCTTTTGTGTTCCTGGAACTTTTTTAACTTGATTATGAGGGTTTACGATTTTTAATTCTTGTGAAGCGGGTTCATATGATAATTTAGAATAAGCACCTGCGGGTATTAGCCATGTTGCTATCACGGCAACCACTGTGAGTAAGAATAAAATCATGAATGCACCGGGCATCCGTAATTTAAATCGCTTCTTCTTTTTATTTGAATCGAT
The DNA here is from genome assembly GCF_001836225.1 of Staphylococcus sp. HMSC036D05. NCBI lineage: Bacteria > Bacillati > Bacillota > Bacilli > Caryophanales > Staphylococcaceae > Staphylococcus > Staphylococcus sp. HMSC036D05. Next base: position 91,507 of record NZ_KV827785.1, read on the forward strand.
AGCATGTTCCAATATTTTCATCTCCTTTTTTTCTATATCATTCGAGAATCATGAAATTCATGCATATCTATAAAAATTTTCGTATTTTTCCAATAAAGAAGTGCACCCTGTATAGTTTGGGAGTAGATGGAAGAACAGGGTGCACAACTATGTCAGTATGAATAAAATGACTTGCAATTGATAGCACTCAATGTTCGTTCAATTAAAAGTCATCAAAATGATTTTTTAATTAAAGTACCAACTTTACCTTCGAGTGCGTTGTCTAATTGATCTAAGGAAGTGATTAATACACTACCTTCAGGATTGTTCTCAATAAATGAGATTGCTGATTCTATTTTTGGAAGCATACTACCTTTAGCAAATTGATCTTCTTTAACGTATGCATCTAATTCTTCAGGTGTGACAGTTTTAAGTGCTTTTTGATTTTCAGTGTTGTAATTAACATACACATAATCAATGGCTGTTAAGATAATTAGTTGATCACATTGAATATCTGCACCTAGTAATGCACTTGTTTTATCTTTGTCGATAACTGCATCAACACCTTTAAAGCTATCGTGTTGTTCGCGGATAACTGGGACGCCACCGCCACCTGCTGCAATCACAAGCACATCATTTTCAATTAAAGTTTTGATACTTGCAAGTTCGACAATTGATTTCGGCTGAGGTGAAGGAACAACACGACGATAGCCACGTCCTGCATCTTCAACAAAGCTATAGTTTTTCTCTTTTTCAATGCTTTCAGCTGTTTCTTTATCATAGAAGAGACCAATAGGTTTAGAAGGATGACTAAACGCTGTATCATCGGGATCTACTTCAACTTGAGTTACTAATGTGACAACTTGTTTGTCTATACCAAGTGCGTGTAATTCATTTTGTAAGCTTTCTTGTAGTTGATAACCAATATATGCTTGGCTCATTGCACCACATTCAGCGAATGGAAAGGCAGGGCCTTGACCGTGTTCTGCAGCATAATTCAAACCTAAATTAATGCTACCTACTTGAGGGCCATTACCATGACTAATTACAATTTCGTGTCCTTTTGTAATTAGCCCCACAAGTGATTTAGCTGTGTTCTTAACGAGTTCTAGTTGTTCTTGAGGTGATTTACCTAATGCGTTACCACCTAATGCCACTACGATTTTTGCCACTTGAATTACCTCCTGTCTGTACTAGAATTCACCTAAAGTAGCCACCATGACTGCTTTAATAGTATGCATTCTGTTTTCCGCTTCTTGGAATACTACTGAAGCGTCACTTTCGAATACTTCATCAGTGACTTCCATTTCAGTTACGCCATATTTTTCATAAATTTCTTTACCGATTTTAGTGTCAGTGTTATGGAATGATGGTAAGCAATGTTCAAATATTACATTTGGATTGCCTGTTTTTTCCATTAATTCTTTATTAACACGGTAAGGTTCTAATAATTTAAGACGTTCTTGCCATACTTCGTCAGGTTCACCCATTGATACCCATACATCTGTATAGATCACGTCAGAGTCTTTAACACCTTTATCGATATCGTCTGTGATAAGGATGTTGCCTCCATTTTCAGAAGCAATGCGTTCACAGCGGCTTAGCAATTCGTCAGTAGGATTTAATTCTTTAGGACAAACGAGGTGGAAATTCATGCCCATGATAGCGGCACCTTGCATTAATGCGTTAGCAACATTATTACGGCCATCACCAACATATGTGAAGTTAATTTCGGAGTAATCTTTCTTCAATACTTCTTTAGCAGTTAAGAAATCTGCGAGTACTTGTGTAGGGTGATCTTCATCAGTTAAGCCATTCCATACTGGCACCCCTGAAAATTCAGCCAACGTTTCAACTGTACGTTGAGAGAAACCACGATATTCAATACCGTCATACATACCACCTAAAACTCTGGCAGTATCTTTAGCAGTTTCTTTTTTACCCATTTGTGAGCCTGTAGGACCTAAGTACGTTACATTTGCACCTTGGTCATGTGCAGCGACTTCAAATGAACAACGAGTTCTTGTAGAGTCTTTTTCAAAAAGAAGAGCAATATTTTTATTTTTAAGCATAGGCTTTTCAGTGCCTATGTATTTAGCACGTTTTAAATCTTCAGAGAGATTTAATAAAAATTCTACCTCTTTCTGTGAAAAATCTAATAAAGTTAGAAAACTTCTATTGCGTAAATTCTTCATTCTTTACAACTCCTTAAATTTGATTTCAAGGTCATTGTAAGCGTTAACTTATAATAATCAATAAAATTAAAAAGTTGTCATTTTTTATTAATAAATAATTGAAAACTTTTTTAAGATTTTAAGGAATTTGTGAAAAATTCACAAAAAAGGAGTATGGTGAAATTATATGTAATTTTAAAGTTGTGTATAATTGTATGAAATATTGTGTTAATTTAAGCGTTTAGAAGGGTTTAAATCACTGAAAACTTTTAACGGTGAAATGATTAAAATATAAGTAATAAAATAGGAAAATTAAATATGATACTTATGAGACAAGCATAGAACATGTCATTATAACGATACGTTCAAGCTTGTCTCTTTTCTTCTATTAGAAATAACGTATGACGTATTTATGTAGGAATGGGACGTTTGATTTTTCGAAAAGAAGGGGATAATAAAATATTAACAGGACTATATTTAACACGAAAATGGGCATTTAAAATATAAAAGGCGGGGGTTCATATGAAGATTTTCAGATTAGACTATCAACACAATAAAGACATTGTTGACGAAAATATTTTAACTGTTTTTGTAGTGGCAAAAAACAAGGGGGAAGTTGACGCTTTCGCAAAAAAGTTAGGATATTCAATTGAAAAGATTACAAAATTAACGCATAAAGAATTTGATGAAGAAAAATCTAAAATCGAACACTATAGACTAGAACATGCTGATCAATATTTAGACTAATGTCTTAAAGGTGTGGGATTATATGGCTGAAAATGAAAACAATTTCGAAACATTAGATAAAGTAGCAAATGGTTTGTATGCGACGCCAACAACAGAACTACCATTTGATAAACGATTTCGTTTCAAATCTTTCGTTCTTGAACGTTCAGAAGGGAATATTGTGATTTTCCATTCTGGTAGAATTGACGAAGCAGCAGATGATATTCAGTCACTGGGTGGCGCAGATCGCGTACTTATGAATCATGAACATGAATCGTTAGGTGGTCAAACGCATTTCAATGCACCTTACTATATTCACCAAGATGATAAAGAAGCTGTGACTGATACGCTTCAAGTTGCTGGAACATTTAAAGACCGTGAACAATTATATGACGATTTAGAGGTGATTCCTGCGCCTGGGCATACGCCTGGAACAACATTATATTTGTGGGATAACGGCGAACATCGTTATTTATTTACAGGTGATTTCCTCTGTTATGAAGGAGATGAGTGGCGCACAGTCGTCCTACCTTCAAGTGATAGAGAACAATCCATAAAGAGTCTTGAAATGATTCGAGATCTTGATTTTGATGCACTCGTACCGTGGGTTTCAATTGAAGGCGAATCACCGGTCTTCTTTATTAATGATGAGAATGATAAACAACAACGTGTACAGAAAATCATAGATCGTGTTCGAAATGGAGAAAATACTTAAACCATAATATCAATCGTTAAGGTATATCCGGCTTAATGTTGGGTATACCTTTTTTAAATGAATCTCTAAAGATAAAATAACAATGTTTCATGTCCTTTCTATAGAGATATACATATGTTGAGGTGAAGCATCTTGCAAAATTCTAACCATCAAAATCGTAAAGTAAACTGGGGATTGATAAGTGCAGCGTATGCATTTCTCATCGTGATGATGGGGACGACATTACCCACACCACTTTACCCTATTTATAGTAAAGTGTACGATTTATCTCCATTAATGATTACAATTATTTATGCTGTATATGCAGCTGGCGTAATAGGAGGTCTACTCGTTTTTGGGCAATTGTCAGATCGTATAGGACGACGTTATGTACTCATTCCAGGTGTGATTTTATCTGCAATCAGTGCACTGATATTTTTATTTGCCACGAATGTTGGTTTCTTACTTACTGGTCGTGTGATTTCCGGACTTTCTGCAGGTCTTTTTACAAGTACAGCGACAACTACAATTGTTAATTTAGCTGCAGAGGATAAAAAGGGGAGATCCTCTACCATTGCTAGTAGTGTCAATATGCTGGGATTAGGGTTTGGACCCTTGTTATGTGGTATCTTAGCGCAATATCTACCTTATGCGATGCGGTTAATCTTTATCGTAGATTTTATCCTTGTCATCCTAGCGTTTATAGGGGTTTGGTTTATGCCAGAGCCAGTTAAGAATAAACAAAGTTTCAAGATTGAAGTCCAAAAGTTGAGTGTGCCGGCAGACATTCGTTCTACATTTATATATGCCGTGATTCCTGTCTTTGTAGGTTTTTCAATGCTCGGTTTATTTACTGCTGTTTCGCCAAACTTTTTAGGAGAAATCTTAAATATTACGAATAAAGCTGTGATAGGCGTCATGGTATTCTTGGTATTCTGTGCGTCAACGTTAGGTCAATTATTATTTAAAAGTAAATCCGACTATCATATTCTAATGCTAGGCAGTAGTACATTAATCATAGGCGTTATCTTAGTAGGGCTATCTATTCAATTGGAATCATTTGTCATCTTATTTATCGGTGCGATGATTTCAGGATTTGGACAAGCATTTAGCTTTCGTGCGGGATTATCAACAGTCAATGCAGTAGCACCTAAAGACAAACAAGCCGAAATTACATCTGCTTTCTTCACCATTGCTTATATCGCAATTTCAATTCCAGTCGTTGGTGTGGGACTGCTTGAATTAGCATTAGGTATCCAACTCGCAGGTATCGTGTTTAGTATCATCATTGTGATACTCGCGATTTTAGCATTTATATTATTAATGATTAATTATAAAAAGTCGAACGTGCAATAAAGCATTACGAGTTAAAACTGGATATTAATCATAGTGAAGTGGAAAAGGGAGCTGGACAACGAAAATAATTTTGTTAAATTATATTTCTGTCCTGCTCCCTAATTAATGCTTAATGATTCACTTTGTAATAAATAGTTATTTCACACGTTCCCAAACTAATTTTTGGTTAGGTACATTTCCATTAATGATACTGAGTGTGTCACCTTCTAAAGTGAATACTCTAGGTTGTGTGTCTCCTAACCATGTAGGGTTCATGCTTACTTCCATTGTATGATAAACAGTTGAGTTGTCTTCATCTAGTTCATATTTTCCTGCGTAAGCTACATAACCATGTGCTGCTTTAGACATTTCTTCTGTAGTTCCAGTGTGTAAATCGCCAGATTCGTATGCTGGACGTCCTTGTTGCATAAGTTGCGCAGACATATAGCCATCTGGATTGTACATAATGAAACCTGTGGCATCTTTACCTAATGGAAAGAAGATTTCACCGTTTTCAGTTTCATCTTGGTATCTCACTAATCTCCATGTTCCGATTAATTGTTCTTGTAATTGAGCCATTTTAAGACATCCTTTCTTAATTATTATTTAGATATTATGCGTTAGAACCGCCTGACACACTAATTGTTTCGCCAGTAATTGCTGAGGCACCTTCTGACGCTAGGAAAATGACAGTGTCAGCAATTTCTGAAGGTTCTAGTAGACGATTCATAGGCATTTTACCTGTAATATATTTCTCCATCGCTTCTTGCTCTGTTGAATGATCTTGTTCTGCTAGGTGTGCAAGTTGATTTTCGATTAATGATGTACGAACTGGACCAGGTAAGACTGCATTAGCAGTGATTCCATCTGATACAACTTCGAGGGCAGTTGTTTTCGTGAAACCAATTTGCGCAAATTTAGAAGCGACATATGCTGATTTAAATGGATCAGCCATTTCACCATGTGCAGAGGAAATTGTGATAATTCTACCTTTTTGTTGTTGTTTCATACTTGGTATTACATGTTTTGTCATTAAAAATGTACCTGTTTGAATCACGTTGACGACTTGATTCCATTTTTCTAGAGGGAAGTCTTCAATCTTAGAGATAAATTGAATGCCTGCATTATTGACTAAAACATCGATGGCACCATATTGTTTAGTGATATCCTCGATAGATGATTGAATTGTTTCTTCATCCGTTACATCTACTTGATAGGCAATACCATTGTTTAGTGATTGCGCTGCCTTTTCAGCAACTTCCTTACTCATATCGAAGATGAATACACGGTCTCCTTCTTTATCAAATGCTTGAGCAATGGCGTAACCAATGCCTTGTCCTGAACCTGTTACGATAACATTTCTACTCATATTTAAAACCTCCTAAAAATTTATAATACTAATGATGCTAAAATAACTACGATTAATGCTAATAAGTTTGAACCTGTGTTAGTAATAAATAAGTATTTGAACCCATTCTTATGGTTAAGTCCTGTAAGTGCAAAGAATGTCAATACAAATCCTGTATGTGGCATCACAGTAAAGATAGATGACGACATTGTAGCTACACGGTGAATCACCTCTGGATCAATGCCCATATCGACATATTGTTTACCAAATGCGTGCATCACAATACCTAGTGAACCTGAGGCAGAACCAGTAATGACACCGAACAATGCGGATGCAACTGATAAACTAATGAGCGGATTACCAGGAATATTTAAAATAAGTGATTTAATTGAATTAAAACCTGGCGCTAAAGTGACTACAGTACCAAATGCAATGGCAGAAGCTGTTAAAAACATTGGTGTCACCGAACTGATAGCACCTTCATTAATCACTGATTTGTGTACAGGAATGTATTTATGAAATATAAGCGCTGATAAGATAATTGAAACAGCTAATCCAATCAGAATGATATTATCAACTTTAAAGGCACTCCCAATAATATTGATAGCGATTAAAACGATAATAGGTAAAATGCTTAAAATAATATTAGGTGTTTCTTTATGCGTTGGTTGAGACTCGTCTATATTTAAATTGAAGTCGCTAAACGTTTCGCCTTTGGCAATACTTTTCTTAAGGGCAAATTTCATATACCATAAACCAAATGCAATGGCGACGATGGTTCCGATAATGCCTAATAAAGGTGCGGCTGTTAATGTTGTACCCAAATATTTAGTCGGCACTACATTCTGTACTGATGGCGTACCGGGTAACATAGTCATTGTAAAAGTACCTAACCCTAACATGATTGGAATACCAATTAAATTCCAAGCGATATTGAGTTCTTTAAATAAAGGTTTAGCAAGTGGTACAAGAACAAAGACGACCACGAATAAACTAATACCACCGTATGTTAAGATGGCTGTAATAATAAATATGGCAACTAAAATGGAATATGGGTTACTTGTACCCACTTTACTTATTATGGTTTCAGCAATTGATTGTGCTGCACCACTTTGGTCCATGTATTTTGCAAGTAATGAACCAAGTAAAAAGACACCAAAGAAACTGATAATAAAACCAGCTAATCCGGTCATATAAGAATCTTTTGTTCCTATTAAAGAATCAAAAAATGGAAGTCGGTTAGTTAAAATAACGATGATTGAAGCTATAGGTCCTATAATTAAAATAGAATAGCCTTTCATTGCTAAATAAATGATAAATAGTATACCTAGGATAATCCCAATTGTTCCGATGGTTTCCATTTTTCTCCCCCCTTTAACTCGTTAATCTAAAATAATGTGTTGTATAACTATAATTATTCGCTCGTTATCGCGGTTTGTAAAAGACGTATTTAGTTATTGTGGTAATAACTAAACAGTTATAATGTGGGGGATCACGCACTAATATATGATGTTTTGGGGCGAGGGTATGCATTTTAATGAATAAACTGAAAATAAAATAAATAGAAAAAGAAGGTTATGTATGAATAAACTACAAACTAAATCATATTTAGAAGCAGTAACGAGATTTGGTAATATCTCTAACGCAGCGAAGCACCTTTACGTTTCTCAACCATATCTTAGTAAAGTCATTAAAGAGTTAGAAAATGAGGTGGGCGTAGAACTAATCAATAGAGAGAGTAATCCTCTAACGTTAACATATGCAGGAGAACGTTATTTAGCATATTTAGATGAAATGGAAATGATACAACAGAAAATGGAATATGAATTACAGGAAATCGCAAATTTAGAAAAAGGACGATTGAAAATAGGAGTAAATCCATTTTTAGCATCGCATACGTTGTACAATATTCTTCCGGAATTTATCAACAGTTATCCTGGAATTGAAATCGAATTAATAGAAGATAATGCGAATCAAATAGAAGTGCTATTGGCAAATCAAAAGATGGATATTAGTCTTACGATTTTACCAATTGGAAATGATCAAATTACTTACGAAACGTTATATTCTGAAGCACTTTATCTTGCTATACCAAGGTCCCACGAATTGGCGCATAATAATCCGACAGAAACGAATCAACTTCCTTTTTCCATACATCAATTAAATAATGAGAACTTTATTTTGTTGAAAGGTAATATGACGTTACGCACAATTACGGATAAGTTCTTTAACGACTTTAATATAGTACCGAAACCAGTGATGGAAACAATTAATATAGATAATGCACTCTATTTAACAAACGCGGGTATTGGCCTTACGATTGTACCAAAAAGTGTGAAGAATAAGGCCACTCATGAAAATATACAATATTTCAAACTTGATGAAACACACTATAAAAATAATGTGGTAATTGCTTATAATAAAAATCGCGATATTTCAAAAGCAGCGAGTGTTTTTTTAAATCTCGCGAAGATGCGATTTAAAGAGCATATTTAAGATGTTTTATATACTTTTAGCTTAGCCAAAATATATCTAATATTAATATTCTGACTATTCTAATTTAATTGTAAATACTATATACTTTAATTAGTATTTTTTATTAATTTTCAATGAGGTGAATATATGAATAAACTATCAAAGTATATTGCGACGGCGACGTTAGCAACAGCGTTTACAATTTCTGCACCACTTAATACATATGCGAGTGATTCACGTGCAAAACAAGATGAGAATCATCAAACCACACAACAACAAAAGAATCCTAATCTTGGTTCGGAAAATATTATGGCCGTATCTTGGTATCAAAATTCAGCAGAAGCGAAAGCACTATATTTACAAGGCTATAATAGTGCGAAAGTTCAACTAGACAAAGAGATTAAAAAGAATAAAGGTAAGAAAAAGCTCGCTATTGCACTCGATTTAGATGAAACAGTTTTAGATAATTCGCCATATCAAGGCTATGCAGCGCTTAATGATGCACCCCATCCACAAGGCTGGCACGAATGGGTCGCAGCAGCGAAGGCGAAACCAGTATATGGTGCGAAATCTTTCTTAAATTATGCTAATAAAAAAGGTGTAGATATTTATTACATTTCTGATAGAGATAAAGAGAAAGATTTTAAAGGTACGAAACAGAATTTAAAAAATATAGGATTACCTCAAGCTACAGACAGTCATATTTTATTAAAAGGTAAAAGTGACAAGAGCAAGGAAACGCGTCGTGAGAAAGTTCAAAAACATCATAAATTAGTCATGTTATTTGGTGATAACTTATTAGACTTCGCTGATCCTAAACAACCTACTGCTCAATCTCGCGATGAATTAATTCAGAAACATAAAGATGATTTTGGTAAAAAATACATTATTTTCCCAAATCCTATGTATGGTAGTTGGGAATCAACCATTTATAACAACAATTATCAAATAAGTAAAGCGCAAAAGGATCAATTGAGAAAGCAGTCTATTAAACAATTTGATCCTAAAACAGGCGACGTTAAATAACTTTTATAGTTTAAATAGGAATTTTATAGCTATGTCGGTGAATGATCTCATCGGTGTAGCTTTTTATTTTTGAAAGTGAGGTTTCAATCATGAAAGTATTAATGTAAACTTAAATATATAAAAAGTTTACATTAAAAAGGGCGTACATGTTGAACTTTAATTTTTCAGAAGTAAGGGGTTAAAAAGGATGAATTTAAACTTAGCAGAACGCGTACTTTATCACGATGGGTTATCTCAAGATGAATGTTTGGAAATATATGAAGATCCCAATATTGATACCTTTGAATTACTCAATGAAGCTTACATTGTTAGAAAGCATTATTATGGTAAAAAAGTAAAATTAAATATGATTCTCAATGCGAAAAGCGGTATTTGTTCTGAGGATTGCGGGTACTGTGGTCAATCTGTAAAGATGAAACAGAAGCAACGTTATGCATTAGTTGACCAAGATCAGATTAAAGCAGGGGCCCAAGTGGCTACAAATAATCAAATAGGGACATACTGTATTGTTATGAGTGGTCGGGGTCCAACTAATAAAGAAGTGAATCATATTTGCGAAACAGTAGAAGATATTAAGAAAATGCATCCACAATTGAAAATTTGTGCATGTTTAGGTCTAACGAAAGAAGAACAAGCAGAAAAACTTAAAGAAGCGGGTGTAGACCGATATAATCATAATTTAAATACGAGTGAACGTTATCATGATGAAGTAGTAACGACACATACATATGAAGACCGGGTACATACTGTTGAAATGATGAAGGCAAATAATATTTCTCCATGTTCAGGTGTCATCTGTGGAATGGGTGAAACGAACGAAGATGTGATTAACATGGCATTTGCATTGAAAGAAATTGATGCGGACAGTATCCCAATCAACTTTTTACATCCAATTAAGGGGACAAAATTCGGTGGATTAGATTTATTGTCACCGATGAAATGTTTGCGAATTATAGCAATGTTTCGTTTAATTAATCCAACGAAAGAAATTCGAATAGCAGGTGGTCGTGAAGTCAATCTTCGGTCACTTCAAGCCATTGCTTTAAAAGCAGCTAACTCAATTTTTGTTGGAGATTATTTAATTACCGGAGGCCAACCTAACGAAGAAGATTATCGTATGATTGAAGATTTAGGATTTGAAATCGATTGTTAAGAAATTAATATAGATATTATCTTACCTAGGGCATGTTAACCATGTCCTTTTTTTATTGAAAATAAAGTCAATTTGATACCTATACACTGATTAGTGATTGATTTGAGTCTCTAGCTTTATCTCAATTTTTAAAATTACTCATGTTTAAACTTAAAAATTCGAATCATAATCAAGTGCGTGGCCAAATATAAAAAATATATTTATTACTAATACTAATTATGATTGAGGGTAAAACATAATTAGTAAGAAACAAATATATTATTAATATAAAACATATAAATATATAGTTACAAGATATTTGTATATTTATAATAAACTCATTATAATACATAAATACATCATTAGTATTGTATGAAATGTTTTTAGGGGTGGTTTTGAAATGAAAAATAAACAAGGATTTTTGCCCAATGTACTTAACAAATATGCAATTAGAAAGTTCACTGTTGGTACAGCTTCCTTATTAATCGGCGCAACATTAGTATTTGGTGTTGGCGGCGTAGCAAGAGCAGATGAGATAGACAATGCAACCTCTCAAAATGGGAATAGTACCAAAGATAAGAGTGAGCCAGTCGATGTAGAAGAATTAAGTAATAGTGATAATACGACGAATCAATCAGTGAAAGAGACATCAGATAAAACAACAAATCAAACAAATGAAAATCAATCTTTAGCTCAAGAAAAGAACACAACAGAACTGAAAACGAATGAAACACCAAGTAGCGAACCGGTTACTAATGAAAATGCATCAGAAGAAAGTAAATCAGATGTAAGTGATAACAAAACAACAACAAATGATAACAATAAAGCAAATGACACAGTAAAAGATAGTCAACAACAACCTAAAGAAGAAACAAACGAAAGTACAAAAGCAACTGAAAATAATAAAGATACGACTGAAAGAAAAGATAACATATCAGAAGAATTGGTGAATACCGATTCAACTAAAGAGAGCACCTCAGAGAAATCCACAGATAATAACAAAAGTTCAAATCAAACAACAGAACAATCTAAAGACACAGATTCAACTTCTTCTAGTAAAACCACAGATAAATCTACAGATACAGATATTACTTCTAGTAAAACTTCAGAACAAAATTCAAACATAGACTCAACTTCAAGTAAATCAAATACTTCAAATGAAACAACAGAAACAAATACAGTAGGAAGTAGCACAAATGCCACAACCCCTATCGAAGATACGACTAAAATTGAAAGTAAAAAAGAAAGTTCAATTCCACTAAGTGATAATAAAACAAGCTTAACGAATCAAGTCACTGCAACGACAACGACAAGAAATAATAATAAAAGATTTAGAGTACTTGTAGCCACTAAAGACACAAAGGCTAAAACATATACGAAACCATCAAATCCCAATTATGCATACTTACTTAACGATTTAGGATATGATGCAACAACTATAAAAGATAACAGCGGATTACGTTATGCAGGAGTTTCTCAACTTCAAAATGACACTGGCAATGTGATTAAACTCAATTTAACGAATTGGATAGAAAATAATGATTTGATAGACGGAGGAAAAGTAAATTTTTCTTTTTCACAAAGTGATTTTTATAGTCAAATTCAAAACATAACAATTAATGGCGTTTACATGACTACTACTAATAATGGTCAAAACTGGACTGCACCAATCAATAGTAAAACGGTGGAGGGAACGGAAGGAATAGTAACAAATAATGAAGTTTTAATTACTTTAAAGAATTCTCAAACAATAGCAAGCTTAGGGTATTCTAATAGTAAACCCGTATATCTGACACATACTTGGACTACAAATACTGGAGCTATTGCGGGGGAAAGTGTTCAAGTTACTACGATTGCACCAAATATTTATAGTAAAGCACCTCAAACGACTCAGTCTTCTGGGTTTACCTCAGGTAAAGTTGTTAACAGAATTAGATATGATAGCTCAGATAACTCAATCAAATCTATTCATGCATTTAAGCCAGATGAAAACTTTTTACAAACTGACTATAATTGGGTGTTATATATTAAAGAACAAGTTAATAAAGACTTAATACCGTATATAGATCCTAGTTCTGTAAAAATTTACGTTTCTGATGTAAAGGGTGACCCGATTAGTTCAAGTAGGTTTGTAAATGGTACTTTAAGTAGCGATGGTATGTTTGATAGTAGTACAATTGATGAAATATCTATTAAAAACACAAATACACTTATGCATCTTAATGATGCTAGAGGAAGTTTAGATAGAAATATATTCTATGGAGCATTAGGGCAATCAAGAAATTATACAATTCAATATAAATTGAAGAGTGGTTATACTTTGGAAAGTATTGCCTCACAAATAAGTGATAGAGAAACATTTCAATCATGGATAGAAACGGATTATTTAGATACAGCTGATAATGGAGCAGCTAATAAACGTTTATTGGGGTCTTATGCAACTTCTTACATAGATATGATAGACAGAATTGCCCCCGTAGCGCCTAAAGCTAGTAATATTACTACTCAAGACACTGCGATTAAGGGTACAGCTGAGGCTAATACAACAATTACATTAAACTTTAGTGACGGTAGAACGTTATCTGGTACGGCAGATAGTACTGGGAATTTCTCAGTGTCTGTACCTAGTGGTTTTGTTTTAACAGGAAAAGAAACTATATCAATAACTTCAACCGATAAAGGGTCAAATGTATCACCAGCAATAACAATTACAGTTACAGATACAACACCTCCAACGGTTACTGCAATTAATGATAAAACACAAGAAGTCAACTCAGTCCTGAATAACATTAATATTAATGCATCAGACAATAGTGGAGACACAGTAATTAATACTGTTAGTGGACTACCGAGTGGAGTAACATTCAACGCTTCAACAAATACAATTAGTGGCACACCAACGAAAGTGGGAAGCTATCCAATTACGGTGACTTCTAAAGATACGAACGGTAATACAACAACTACTACATTTACTATCAAAGTAGTAGATACAACGCCACCTGTAGTTAAAACAATTGTAGATCAAACAAAAGAAGTAAATACATCAATTGATTCAATCAAGATTGAAGCGACAGACAATAGTGGATTGGCAGTGGGCAATACTGTTAGTGGGTTACCAAACGGAGTAAGTTTCGACAGTAATACAAACATAATTAGCGGGACGCCAACAAAAGTAGGCAGCTACCCAATCACAGTGACGACCACAGATGCATCAGGAAATGTAACGAAAACGACTTTTACTATCAAAGTGGTGGACACAATATCACCTGTAGTAACTTCTATTGCAGACCAATCTAATGAAGTCAATACAGCTATCGATTCAATCAAAATCGAAGCGACAGACAATAGTGGATTGGCAGTGAGCAATACTGTTAGTGGGTTACCAAACGGAGTAAGTTTCGACAGTAATACAAACACAATTAGCGGCATACCAACAAAAGTAGGCAGCTACCCAATTACAGTGACGACAACAGATGCAGAAGGCAATAAAACAGAAACGAACTTCACAATTAAAGTTGTAGACACAACAAAACCAGTGGTAACTTCTATTGCGAACCAAACCAAAGAAGTGAACACGCCAATTGACTCAATAACAATTGAAGCAACAGATAATAGT
>NZ_KV827785.1:106111-106399 GCF_001836225.1 Staphylococcus sp. HMSC036D05
CGTATTTGTCTCACTATCAAATGTGACGCCGTCTGGTAAACCATTTACTTTATTTGTCACGCCTTGGCCACTATTATCTGTTGCTTCAATTGTTATTGAATCAATAGCTGTGTTGACCTCTTTGGTTTGGTCTTTGATAGCTGTCACCGTTGGTTTTGTCGTATCCACGACTTTAATCGTGAAGCTCGTTGTTGTTTCATTGCCTGATGCGTCTGTTGTTGTTATCACAATTGGATAGCTTCCCACTTTTGTTGGCGTTCCACTAATCGTATTTGTCTCACTATCAAA
>NZ_KV827786.1:0-286 GCF_001836225.1 Staphylococcus sp. HMSC036D05
TTGCGGAAGATTCCCTACTGCTGCCTCCCGTAGGAGTCTGGACCGTGTCTCAGTTCCAGTGTGGCCGATCACCCTCTCAGGTCGGCTACGCATCGTTGCCTTGGTAAGCCGTTACCTTACCAACTAGCTAATGCGGCGCGGATCCATCTATAAGTGACAGCAAGACCGTCTTTCACTGTTGAACCATGCGGTTCAACATATTATCCGGTATTAGCTCCGGTTTCCCGAAGTTATCCCAGTCTTATAGGTAGGTTATCCACGTGTTACTCACCCGTCCGCCGCTAAC
>NZ_KV827787.1:0-258 GCF_001836225.1 Staphylococcus sp. HMSC036D05
TCGATTGGTGTATTTACTTCTTTGCTTTGATTATTGATAGCTGTCACCATCGGTGCTGTTTTATCTACCACTTGAATTGTGAAGCTTGTTGTTGTTTCATTTCCTGATGCATCCGTTGTTGTCACTGTAATTGGGTAACTTCCGACTTTCGTTGGTGTACCACTAATAGTATTTGTCTCATTATCAAAACTTACTCCATCTGGTAAGCCACTTACTTTGTTGGTTACGACTTGACCACTATTGTCTGAGGCTTCGATC
>NZ_KV827788.1:0-205 GCF_001836225.1 Staphylococcus sp. HMSC036D05
GTAAGTGGTCTACCGTCTGGAGTAAGTTTCGATGGTGAGACAAATACAATCAGTGGTACTCCAACAAAAGTAGGCAACTATCCAATTACGGTAACGACGACAGACGCATCAGGGAATAAGACAGAAACAAAATTCACAATCAAAGTTGTAGACGAGATTGCCCCAACGGTTAAAGCTATCGCAAACCAAACAAAAGAGGTTAATA
>NZ_KV827788.1:305-579 GCF_001836225.1 Staphylococcus sp. HMSC036D05
TACGATTAGTGGTACACCAACAAAAGTAGGTAGCTATCCAATTACGGTAACAACAACAGATGCAGAAGGTAACGTAACAACAACGAACTTCACAATTAAAGTTGTAGACACGACAAAACCAATGGTGACATCAATTAAAGATCAAACAAAAGAAGTGAATACGGCTATCGATTCAATAACAATTGAAGCAACAGATAATAGTGGTCAAGCCGTAACCAACAAAGTAAGCGGACTACCAGAAGGTGTAAGTTTCGATAGTGTCACAAATACGATT
>NZ_KV827789.1:0-42772 GCF_001836225.1 Staphylococcus sp. HMSC036D05
TTCAACAGTAGTCATCACATTCCCAGATGGTCAAACAGCAGAGGGGAAAGCAGACTCAGATGGCAACTATCACATCGAAGTGCCGATCGATGAACATCTAAAAGGTGGAGATCACATCAGCGTGACAGCAACGGACACATCAGGTAACATATCAAAACCATCTGATGTCATAGTTGAAGGTATTCATAAACATGGAAAAGGCGATAAACCTGATGATTCAAATCATCACAACGGCAATAATGCTAAACCTGATAATCCAAACCATCATAATGGAGTGAATCCAGAACCAAACAAGCATAACAATTCTAAAGGTTCAAACAATCATCATGTAGAGAAACCTAGTCATAATGAGCATGTAAATCATCCAGATAAATCACAGTCAAACAATGATGATAATCAAACAAACGGAAATCAATCCAAACCTAGTTATACTCATCACAATGAACATCAAAAGATAAACGGTGCTACAAATACTTCTAACAACCAAGAAGAACAACCTATTCAATCGCAACGTGATCATAGTAAAGCAAACTATGGTAAAAACAATAGTGAAACGGATTTACCAGAAACTGGTGAAGAGAAAGGAAGTAAAGGGATTCTATTTGGTTCTCTATTTGCAGGTCTAGGTGCATTATTACTACTATTTAAACGTCGTAGAAAAGATGAAGACAACAATGAAAAAGAGTAATTTACTCAAAATTCTTTTAAAACTGAATAGGTAAAAATAGGAGGGTGAAACGATCTAGTTTCATCCTCCTTATTTATCTTGTCTATTACATCTGCATTCAAATTTAATTACATAGCAAATCAAAATTTTACAATCGTGATCTTGAAGTTCTGAAGATTAATTTTCAAGTGAATAAAAGATAAATATTTCCAGTTACTTAAAAATTATATTGAATATACATGCAACGTAAAGTAATATTAAATAAACGGAAATTTATACTGTAAATTTATTATATAATTGGAGACTAACATGATAAAACAACACAAATTTAGTATTAGAAAATTTGCAGTGGGGGCAAGTTCAATCGTTATCGGAGGCATTATCTTTTTAAGTGGGCATGAGGATGTTTCCGCAGCAGAGCAACATTCTCAAACTGAAGGGGTACACGCGACTACGTCATCGGGCAATGATGAAACACAAGTGTCAGATAAAGAATCAGAAATCAACTCGATTAACGGGAAAGATGTTTCAACGGTATCGACAAAGAAACCTCCTAAACTTTCGTCGCAACGAAGTTCATCGAAACTAGCAACAACGGCACCACATTCACTAAATCAAAGTGAGCCAAATCAAGGTTCATCTGATCATGATACTACAGCACCACAAATTATAGATGTAGATATAGATAAGCATACATATGCACCAGGTGAGACAGTGAAAGCACGTGTAACAATTAAAGAAGCAGGTCAACTCAGTGACGTATCAATCGGATTTTCCAACGACACACGTGTGGGAACGTCTTCAATCAATGAAATTGCAAAGCCTGAAAATATGCATAAAAGTCAAGATGGACTATGGACTGTAGATATAAATCTTAAGATTCCTGATAAAATTGGAGATACATCATTTAGTTTTGCAGCAGTTGTCGCTGACGATGCAAGTGGCAATGGAGATACTGTGGCGCCAGGTTTAGCTCCATCATCAATGAATACAGATCATCTTAAATTTAACATTAAGAATAAAGAAGCAGTGGATACAGAAGCACCACAAATTCTTGGCGTAACGGTTGATAAGAAGCAATATTACCCAGGTAATACAATACATGCACGTGTTCACATTAAAGATGCGAGTCAACTTAAAGAAGTTTCATTAGGATTCGTTAATGCACCTTACATAGGTTTAGATGGTATTAATAAATTTGCATATGCTAAAGATATGACACGTTTACCAGATGGTACGTGGATGGCCGATATTGCACTACAGATTCCTAAGAATATTGCTGCATCGACTTACAAATTTTCACATGTTAGTGCAGAAGATGAGTATGGTAATATTACTGCAGTCGTTGATGAATTGTCAGAACCTACAAATTACACTAATTTATCATTTGAAATTCTTTCTATGAATGAGTCTACTCAAGATCATCTTTCATCGACTCAACCCAATTTAGGCGCTTCTTCTGAAAATGATTATTCAAACACAGACATTAATAATAAAGATGATAGGAAAATTGAAAGTACAAAACATGAAAGTAAAGATGACAGTACTTCAAATGAACTAGAATATCAACCATTAAAGAGTAATAAAAACTCAGAGTCATTTAAGGGAGTTAAATTAGAGACAACAACTAGAGAAAATCCTCAAGTGAATAAAAAAGTGAGAGATGATTCAGAAACACCGCAATCACATCAAGACGACACCAAAACGTCAATTTCGGAACCCCATGAAAAAGCTAAATATGAATACAAAGAAGAGAGTAAAACTAAAAAACAAGATCAAAACCTACCACAATCAGGTAAAACTACTAAAAGTATCATTAGCTTTATTGCAGCTATACTATTAATCATAGGTAGCATATTTATATTAAGAAGAGAAAAACGACGTACAATAAAATAACCTAAGATAAAGCCATAGACAAATGATGGGGGAATCTCCAAGCGTTAGATTTAAATTCACTTATGTGGGATATTCATCTTAAATCATTGTGTTTATGGCTTTAAAAATTATTATATGAATATATAGAATCGTTAATGATAAAATAAGTTTATAAAGGAGGGGTGACAATTACACAAAATATATTAACCTTATATTTATTAAATCAACGTTTGGATAAAATGATTCAATTTCATAATGAATTATTTACTGAAGCTGATGAAAAGTTAGATGAAAATGAAACTGAAAATATAATTTATATTAAAAATGCAGCTTTTATTTTAATCAAACTTTATTTGTGTAAGTTGTGTAAAAATCAAGCACGTTATGGTGAGGTGAAACCGCAAAGTTCTCATATTTATACTTTAGCCGATGAAGAAGTTTACTTCGCATTTCATGAATTTCAGAGTGAAAAGGTACTTGATGAAATTCAATTGTCTCCTCAACTTGAACAAAAGTATGATCAAGATATATTTAGGTTATTAAATATTAGAGGGAAAGTTACCCCGTTTATAAATCCAAATGAAAATCCACAGGATTTCGAAATATTTATGGAAGATATGGCATTGATTTTGAAAAAGATTTTTAAAAATAACAAAGATATTTTAACTCAAATTTTAAAAGACGATTTTAGAACAAACCATTTAGATAAAGTCATTAAACGTGCATTTATTGAAGTTTATCAAACAAATAAACTACATAAGAAAGCCAATAAAATAGTTGAGGCAATACTCGCTTCCCTATAAATTGATAATGCTGATGAATCATCGATGTATTTTACATATATGTTTCACGTAAAACAATAATAAAAATAAAAAAGCGCTCAAAGTAACAGGATTCTGTCTTTGAGCGCCTTTAAATAGTATCAACATTCAACTCATTTATTTATCATAAGCAATGGTTTTTATATCTTCTTCTTTTAAGAAATCTTCAATCTGTTTCTGCTCTTTACCATTAACATTTTTATCTGTATCAGCTAACTTACTTGCTTTTTTAACACTGCTCCCTTCCTTCGCAATGTTCAGTTCTTTTTTATAAAGTTGATCAACATGAGCTGTATAATCATTTATTTTTTTAGTATATAGTTCATATTTATGATTAGGTAATGAATTATTATTGATATATTCATCAAATCTATGATTATTTTTGTGTTGTAAATCGACAATATGTTTAAATTTATTCAATTGTTTCTTCGATAACTTTTTCTCAGAGCTTATTTTATCTTGATATGGTTCTAAAGCATCGGTTAGTTTTCTATCACTATCCAAATAAAGTTTAATATCTTTTTTCATTGTTGGCTTAGAAATGTCTTTATCTTTATCAGTTTTGCTAAATATCTTTTTTGGAATTTTAGTATTATGTATTGAGTGATGTTTATTATCAGAGTGATGCTTTGATTTGTGACTATCACTTGATTGATCTGAGCAGCCGACAAGACCTAATGAAATAATGGCTATTGCTAATAGAATAGTTATCTTTTTCATAACAAAACTCCTTTATATCATTTTTAATATTATTATCTATATTTCATTTAACCTATTTTTCAGATACTAATCGTAAATTATTTTATAAAAAAACGGCTAACAATTTCATGACGAAACTGCTAACCGTATTATTTTCAAAAAACAAAGTGACTATTCATTTTCTCTAGTTTTAAATGGTTTTGTGTGATGTCTACCATGAACAAAGAAGTAAATGATAATAGCAATAATAACTACGACTCCCATTAGGATATATAGGTTTCTGTAACCTAAGAATGGAATAATCATTCCAAGAATAAATGGTCCCATGCCTGCACCGAAGTCTGTAAAAATATAGAAAGTAGATGTAGCAAGTCCCATTTTATTAGGCGGTGATTGTTGAATCGCAATAGCTTGAGCAGTTGGCACGATGGTACCGTAACCGAAACCAATAAATGCTGCCGCAATTAATAATACTAGGCTAGAATGTGTACAACCTAAGATAACGAGTCCTATCATAAAACTGAATAATACAGGGTACATGACTTTGTTTTCACCATAATTGTCATAAATTTTACCTGTAAACGGACGAGTAACAAATGTGACTATTGCAAAAACAACGAAAAAGAAACTTGATGCAGTAACTAAATTGATTTTTTCAGCATAAATAGATAAGAATGAAAGGACGCTGGCATATGCGACACCAACGAGTACAATTACCATAGAAATAGGTAAAGCTTCTTTTTGTAAATAGGCATGAATACCTTTAGGTCGTTCTTCGTTTTCTGTTGTATTACCTAAGACAGGCAATTTTTTAATAAAGAACGTTAATATAAGTGCAACAACGATACTGATTAAACTAATTCCGAAGATAGATTCGAAACCTAAATTCTTATTGAAAACTAAACCTAAAAACGGACCAATTGCAGATGCTAATGTGACACTTAAACCATAATAGCCGATACCTTCGCCTTTACGATCTTCAGGAACAATTCGAGAAGAAATCGTACCTGTTGCAGTTGATGAAAATCCGAAAGCAATACCGTGAATTAAACGAATAAGCATCAATACCCATAAACTATTGATTGTGAAATAAAGTGCTACTGCAATTACAGAGAAAATCGTACCTGAAAGTAATACTAATTTAGGTTGCAGATTATCAATAATTCTACCTGAACCAAGACGTCCCGCTAACATACCTATGATGAATATACCAGCGGCTAAACCGCCAACACTTTCAGATGCATGATATTCGTCTATTGTATATTCAGTTATCGTGACGATTAACATGTAGTGAATTAAATACATAAAGAAATTCACGAACGTCACGGATAAAAAGTCCTTAGTCCAAAGACGTGTTTCCATTATTTCCCTCCTAAAATGATTGAATTTTCCCGTACATATAATTGTATTACCCATATATTATAATAATTAATATTACTAATGTATAATTAGAATTAATGAAGTATTAATAAGCGTTACTAATATAAAAGTGGGGAGTGAACACATGAATTTTGAACAACTTGCTTATGTAAAGACAGTTTATGAAATGGAATCGATGATACATGCTAGTGAGAAAATGCATATTAGCCAATCTGCGATGAGTCAATCAATTGCGAATCTTGAGAAAGAAATAGGTTATAAATTGTTTGAACGTTCTCGTAAAGGAACATTTTTAACTGAAGAAGGACAACGACTTATACCATATATATTAGAAATATTAGAATCTCAAAATGATTTATTAGTAGAAGTTCAAAATATGAAAACAGATATTGCAGGTACATTGAAAATTGCGACGATACCCACACTTTTCCATAAAATTGTACCTAAAGCACTATCACATTTTAAAAATGATTATCCTCAAGTAGATGTCGAAGTTAAAGAAGCAGATCGTGAAGATATTGTAGATATGGTGGATAAAGGAGATATAGATATTGGTTTAATCGGAAAGCCAGAAACTGAAGAAAACACACTTCCAGTCAGAGAAATATCATTGAATCTCACAACAAAATTTAAGTTACTCGTTCCTAAAAAGTCTAAATTAACATTCAGGGACTATGTCAATTTAGAGGAAATACAAGACTATCCATTTATTCTATATGATCGAGGATTTTATCATCATCAGCTAAAAGAATTCGAAAAAACACATGGACCACTCAAAATCGTATTCAAAACTACAAATCCGATTGTATTGATGAGAACAGTTGCAGAGGGACTTGGGATAGGTATTGTCTCCAACTTAATGGTAGAAAATGAACACTTCTTTAATGATGAAATGATTGAAGCGGTCTCACTCGGAAAACCTTTCGATGCAGCTATATCATTTTTAGCAGTAGTTAAAGATGGAAAACATAATGAGAAAACAATACAAGAATTTATTAATTATTTAAAAAATAATGAATAAGTGACATTGTTACGTTAAGATAGAAAAGTAATTAAATGAAAAGATAACTATTTTAAATATTGGAGGATATTTTAAGTTATGGAACAATTACATGGATTTTTGCCAATAATATATTTTGTGCTTACCATGGCAGTTCATTATTTTTTATCTAGAACAGGTATTAAATTATTAGGATTTGTTGTCCCAGTCATAGTAACTATAGGATTTATCTACACATATAAAACTGGATTATTACACTTAAATTTAATAGGAACAATAATTTTGATAGCTGTAGCACTACTAATACTTGCAGTTGAATGGGAAAATGCCCAAAAAGATAAAAAGAAAGAATAATTTTGTTAGTTAACTTACAAAATGAGTTCGCATTCAGTAAATAATTTCATTATAATAAAATATATTTATAAATAAAGAAATCCACTACACCATGAAATAACATCGAGAGGATTCAAATGAATGAAAAAATTATTCGCCATAACAACAGCTTTGACACTATTTCTAGTCGCATGTAACTCAGACAATTCATCAGATCAGAAAAAGAATCAAAACAAAACAGAAACTAAATCCAAAAAGGAAAATTCATCCAACAAAACGAATTCAGAAGACAATACACAGACAAACCTTAAAGCTAAAGACAAAGTAGAGAATCTACCTGATAAAACAAAATTAGCGCTCATTTTTTGTGCTGATGATAAAGGCCAATATACACTTACTAAGAACAACATCTTAACCGGAGCATATAAAAATGACAAAGACGACCCCCGAATAATTAATCAATTTGTTTTAGTCAATTATCCTAAATTTTCAAATGCACCTAAAGGTATGAAGTTTTATTCAGTATATCCAAGTAATCATAGTTTCCAATCAATCGTTGGCATTAGTAACGATAAGATTATACTTGGTGGTTCTCAGATCCGTCTCCAAGATTATAAACAGTTGCTCAAACAGGGAAAGGAATATAGTACACAAGAAGTCTATGATAAAGTCAAAAAGAATAAAGCTTTACCAGAATTAGCTAATAAGATGCATGTAAGTAACCAATTACCAATAGCTAATGATGAATGGAAATATAACGGTTTATCTTATAGAGAAATGAAAGAAAAGGGTGTTATCATGGCTCACGGTAGTAGCCAAGTGTATCAATTTATTAATAATTTAGAAGGTCATCCATTAGATACTGATAAATATCTGTGGGACGTTGTGAATTGGCAAAAAGATGGTAATTGGAAAGTCAATTGTCGTAATAAAGATGGTGAGATTGTAGCCACTTACACGACTGTTGATGGTAAAGTTGCTAAATTTGATGAAAATGGTAAACGAGTTAAATAATTCTATCTAATATTACGTAATTTCATAAAGGAATAAATCTTATAGTCTGGTTCTCATACAGTGAGGGCCAGTTTTTCTTTTCTTAGACGACAGTTAGGTACTTAAGCATGCCTTTTAAGAATAGTCATCCCCACAGTACTCGATCATCTGATACGTTATTCAATGAATTGTTTTATCAAGGTAATTACATTGCTTCGTTGCAAAGTTATACACGACAGCTTATCTTATTAAGTCTAATGTAAAATCAATATGTAAATTCAACAACTAACTCAACAAAATAAGATGGTCATTTCCTGGGGAATAGGTAAACGACCATCTTTAAATTTTAAGCATCTTTCTGACGTGCACGTTCTTTTCTGAAATTTTGACGTCTTTGTTCTTCTTTAGAAAGATAATTTGGATATTTTTCGGGATGTTGGTAGCCATCAATGGCACCTTTAATCATACCTTTAATCAGACTTGCTATACCCTTTCCAATTCCAAAAACAAATCGAATCAAACCGTAAATCGCAAATATCCATAAAAAGATATAACCCATATTGAAACTCCTTTTTTCTTTTACAATAACATACTTCGATAAACAGAAAAGACGATTGTAATCATGATTTTATCGATAAAATCATATGAACAAATCGATTTGTAATAAAATTTTAAAGGTAAATAGCTTTTCCCTCATTAAGGAAGACTAACGGTATAGTGACGTTAGACTACTAGACCACTTATAAAACGAAGAATTCACGGAGTTTTTCCTTGATTTTTAGTAAATGTCTTAAATCCAATTGCATAGTTATTGAATAAATTACTATTTATGACATATTTTGAGAAATTAATATAACCAAAATTGTGACAGAGCAGGCTATAATTATTCATGGTGATTTCACCGCCCGATAAAACAAATAAAAATATAAAGGGGGCAATGAAATGAAGAAAATGAGCATCACCTTAAAAGTGAGATTGATATGTAGTTTTTTTGAGAACTTAATAACAATGGCATTTTTACCTTTTATGGCGCTATATTTATCTGATATGGTAAACCAAACTTTTTCGGGTGTGTTTCTCTTTATGTTAGTGTTACTTAACTTTCCGATTTCAATGATTTCAGGGCATATCATTGAACGGTTTCCTAAGAAACGTACCTTACTCATTTACCAAGTCATTTTATGTATAAGTTTACTCACGATGGCAGTAACAATTTCAAATCAACTTATATTTATTATTTTATTCTGCATCGCGTATTCAATATTTAGCATTTCATCCGGCATGGCACAGCCATTAATAGACACAATTATAATGGACGCGATTACACCAGAAGTTGAACATTACATTTATAAAGTGAGTTATTGGCTAATCAATGTGGCTGTGGCTTGTGGCGCATTTATCGGGGGAACAATGTATAGTTTGAATAAGTCAGCACTCTTTTTTATAGCTTTTGTTATTTTCACGCTTGTACTTTTCGCATTATACATTTGGATTCCTAATGATCAAAGTTATGTTTCAAACGCTGAAGAGAAAGAGATGCCTTTAAACCATACGCGTAGTTTGAAAGGCTTTTTACATCAATACCAGATAGTATTAAAAGACAAAATTTACATGTACTTAATTATAGGATCAAGCATTCTTATTATGGGTGAGTTATCTACTTCGTCTTATATTTCTATAAGATTAAAACAGGAATTTGAGACGATTTCTCTATTTCATATCCATATCGATGGGGTGAGAATGTACTCTATTTTAATTATGACGAATACGATTGTAGTTATAGCACTCACGTATTTTATTTCTAAGTACATCTTGAAAATGAACAATGAAAAAGCACTTCTCATTGGTCTTATCCTTTATGTTATCGGATATTCAGGCATTACATATTTAAATGAATTGAGTTTACTCATCATATTTATGATTATTGCAACATTTGGCGAAATGATTTATTCTCCTATTTTTGGAGAACAACGATATAAAGTGATACCCGCTGACAAAAGAGGAACGTATTCAGCGGTAAATGCGTTAAGCTTTCATTTTGCTAATTTACTTGCAAGATTTGGCATTATTTTAGGTGTATTTCTGAATTCCGTGGGCATGACGATTTATATGTTTGTACTTCTTATGGTAGGCAGTTTCCTATTATATGGAGGAGTTCGTCAATTTAATGGAAAAGCTTTAATCAATCAAAAATGATGTAAAACACATTCAATAACCTACTGAATTGCTCGTAATTAAACGCAAAAATTATTTATTAAGTTTTTGTAAAAATATCATTCAAGCAATTGTTTTAATGTGTTTAAATGTACTAATATATAGCGTATCTAAAGAAATATGTAAGTTATATGTTAGTGAGTATTATAAAGTATGAGTATAAAGGAAGGACTTGAATGACAATAGACACACTGCATTTTCAACAATATTTTTATAATAAATATTTACAAACATCTTCAACTACTAAAAGGGTGACATATTGGGTTCAATTAGATAATGACATTGAACGTCACAGATTGATGTACGCGCTACTAGATGTTGTACAACATCAACCAATGTTAAGATCTACATTTCAAATGAATAATGAACAACTAAGAATCGATGTACGAGAATTTTTCCCGTTTATTCAAATTAAGGATATCAATCAAAAGGCGAAAAATCTCGATATCGAGGCTTACTTCAGACAAGAACTAAATTCCTACTATTTCAATCAATTACCTCTATTTAATTTTACAATTTATCAATTTTTGGATGACACTTTCTTACTTTTAGATTTTCACTCTATGATTTTTAATGATAGTCAATTGGGCGACTTCTTCAGACAACTTAATATTGCTTATAATTATGGTTTATTCCACGAACATATGGTTTCTGATTTCTATAATATGATTAAAGACATGAACGAAGATTTTGCACATGTTGAGGACAATACTCAATTAGAGCATTTTAAAGTATTGAGTGCTGATAGTGAGTACGAGTCATATATGCCAATTAAAAACAATACAGAGCACAAAGAAGTTGAACATCTTCACGCTCAAGTTGAGTCGTTTGATATGAATCGACTCGTTATAAGCACATATTTGGCAAATTACTTTATGAGTCAGTCCAATCATGTGGCATTAGGAATTCAATTTCCACTCAATTATGACAAGACAGACGATATGATGCTTATCAACACTCATGTAGCACCATTAAGTTTAAATATCGAAGGGTCTCATTCAGTTGAAACAATCATGAATGAATGGGAATCGGTCATTTCAGAAATGATGCAAAATGGAACATCTTTCATGGCAGATCCGATGTCGAGTGACGTTGAATTTGAAACTTTAGTGCACGCTTCAACAATTATCAAGCGTTTTGAATTGAATCATACTACGCATAAAGTACATCGATTATATAGTGATACGTCATTGTTAGCCGATTTGGAAATTTATCCATGTGCACAGGATGGGTTTGATTTAGTATATAATGCGAATGCTTACGATAATTTAACTATTAAGACATTGATGCGTTTAATAAAAGATATTTATATGCAATTAACACGAAATCCATCAATGTTAATTAAAGATATACAACTTTGTAATGAAGAGGATCAACATCTTTATCAAGAAATCAATCGTCATTTATCAAGTGCTAAAAATTACCAAACAGTGATTGAGCGTTTCGAATATCAGGTAGCACAACATCCAGACAAAATAGCGTTAAAATTTGAACAACATGCTATGACATATGCTGAATTAAATCATCGCGTGAATCATTTAGCATATCACTTACGAACAGAATATGATATTCAAGCTAATGATATTGTTGGACTCTTAGCAGAGCGTAGTTTAGATATGATTGTAGGAATGTTAGGTATTCTGAAATCTGGTGCAGGTTATTTACCTATTGATCCAGATTATCCTGATGATAGAACGGCTTATATTATTGAAGATGCACAGCCTAAAGCTGTCGTTACGTACCAAACAACACTCTATTCAGATGTACCTCAAATTCAACTTGAGAAGATCGATTGGTATGCTGATAACCATTTGGAAAATCCGAGCCAAATCAATACTGCTGAAGATACGGCATACATTATTTATACATCTGGTACAACAGGCAAACCTAAGGGTACCGTAGTACCGCACAAAGGTATTGATCGTTTAGTACATCAACCAAATTATGTTGAATTAAACTATGAAACAGTCATTTTACTCTCAGGAACTGTGGCTTTTGATGCAGCAACGTTTGAAATTTATGGTGCATTGTTAAATGGTGGACGTTTAATCATTACTTCCAAGGATACATTGCTAAACCCAACTCAATTAGGTCAAACCATTGCTGTCAATCAAATCAATACGATGTGGCTGACGTCATCTCTTTTCAATCAAATTGCAAGTGAACGCATTGAAGTATTAGAGCCGTTGACTTATCTATTGATTGGAGGCGAAGTGCTCAATGCCAAATGGGTGAATTTATTAAATTCTCGTCAGCGTCATCCAGAAATCATTAATGGTTATGGACCTACTGAGAATACAACATTTACTACAACGTATGCGATACCTGAAGAAATGCCAGCACGTATTCCAATTGGTCAACCAATTAATGGCACGACAGTTTATGTCATGCAAGGGGACCATTTATGTGGCGTAGGTATTCCTGGTGAATTATGTATAGGTGGCGTTGGTTTAGCGAAAGGCTATTTAAATCAACCTGAGCTCACGGCTGAGAGATTTGTTACCTCACCTTTTGAAAATGAAAGACTCTACCGCAGCGGTGACTTAGTACGTCTTCAAGAAGATGGGCATATCGATTACATCAGTCGTATCGATAAGCAAGTTAAAATTCGTGGATTTAGAATCGAGCTTTCAGAAATTGAGAAAGCGATAGAAGCAATCAGAGATATTAATAAAGCTGTCGTGATTGTACGTGAACACGAACAAGATAAACAGATCGTGGCATATTATGAAGCTTCACAACCACAATCGACAAGTCACTTAAAAGAAGTGTTGAGCGAAACATTGCCTGATTATATGATTCCGATTCATTTTAAGAAAATAGATCAAATACCAATTACAATAAATGGAAAATTAGATAAACGTGCCTTACCGAATATTGAGATGGTAGATCTATCAAATTATGTCGCACCACGTAATGATGGAGAACGTGTGATTTGTCGTATCTTTGAAGAGATACTACATGTGGACCAAGTAGGGATCAAAGATAATTTCTTTGAACTTGGAGGACATTCATTACGCGCAACGTTAGTAGTAAACCGTATTGAAGCTCAACTTAAAAAGCGTCTTAAAGTCGGAGATATCATGAAGTTACCGACTGTAGAACAGTTAAGCCAGCATATTATGGAAATGAAGAATGAGGACTTTGAGATTATACCGAAAGCACAGTCCGCATATCAATATGAATTGAGTGCTGTTCAAAAGAGTATGTATCTATTGTGGAGCGTCAATCCAGAAGATACAGTCTATAATATTCCGTTCTTGTGGCGTTTGACATCAGAGTTGAATGTGGCGCAATTGAAACGTGCACTCAATCAACTCATCGCACGACATGAAATTTTAAGAACGCAATATGTGATTGATGAAAATGAAGTGAAACAACGTATTGCAAACGATGTTGAGGCTGACTTTAAAGAAGTAACAACAAGATATACAGATGAACAACAAATTATCCGGGCATATACAGAGCCATTTAACCTTGAACAACCGAGTCAAATGCGCGTGAGATATATTCATGCACCTCACGAAGACTATTTATTTATCGATACGCATCACAGTATTAACGACGGCATGAGTAATACCATTCTATTGGCTGATTTAAATGCATTGTATCAAGAAAAAGAATTGCCTGAATTGGCACTGCAATATAAAGATTACAGCGAATGGATGGCAAATCGAGACTTAAGTAAACAACGTCGTTACTGGTTACAACAGTTTGAAGATGAGGTTCCTGTATTAAATATGCCGACAGATTACCCTAGACCAAGTATTAAAACGACAAATGGAAATATGATGACATTCCATTTTGATGAAGCACTTAAGACACAATTACAATCTTACGTTGAGCAACATCAAATGACAGATTTCATGTTCTTTGCAAGTGCGATTATGGTGTTACTTCACAAGTATTCACGCCAAGATGACATTGTTATCGGTAGTGTGATTAGTGCGCGTACACATCGTGACACTGAAAATATGCTCGGTATGTTTGCGAATACACTGGTTTATCGTGGCCATCCGACAGATGATAAGACGTGGGAACAATTGATGTCTGAAATTAAAGAGACTAGCCTTGGCGCTTATGAACATCAAGAATATCCATTTGAAAGTCTTGTTAACGATCTTATAGATGAACGAGATGCTTCTCGTAATCCATTGTTTGACGTTATGCTTGTACTGCAAAACAATGAAACGAATCATGCAAACTTTGGTCATAGTCAATTGACGCACATACCTCCTCAATCAACAACAGCGAAGTTCGACCTATCATTCATTATTGAGGAAGATCAAGATGATTATGTAGTTAATATTGAATATAATACTGATTTATATGCTGACGACACGATTCGTCATATGGCTGAACAACTTGAAAACATTATCAGCCATGTCATATCTACTCAAGAATTGAAGATTCAAGATATTGAAGAGAATCAACAAATGTTGGAATGGGTTGAGACACATGTGAATCGTCATTCATTAGATTTCCCGGAAAATAAATCTCTTCAACAACAATTTAACGACATCGTGAATCGTAAAGGTGATGACGTGGCGCTTAAACTTAGTGGTCACTCTATGACTTATCGTGAATTGGACACATACGCAAATCGTATAGCAAACGCACTAATCCAACGCGGAGTCAAAGCTAGTGAACGTGTTGCATTATTAACAGAGCGAAGTTTTGAAATGATTGCATGTATGGTGGCTTCTTGGAAAGTAGGGGCTTCATATGTACCCATTGACGTGACAAATCCTGAAAAACGTATTGAACATATCCTTGAAGATGCGGAAGTGTCAGCAATACTGACGTATGGTGTCACTTATGATTCAAATGTATTAACGATTCCAATTGAATCCATTGATACAGAGATTCCTATTGAAAAATCATTTTCAGAATATGCGGGCAGTCTAGAAGATGAAATGTATAGTATTTATACGTCTGGAACTACAGGTATGCCTAAAGGTGTATCGGTGAGACAACGCAACATCTTAAATCTAGTGAATGCATGGACCGATAGGCTGGCATTATCAGAAGAAGAGACATTTATGCAATATCACAACTATGTCTTTGATGCGTCAGCTATGGAAATTTATTGTACGCTGTTAAATGGTTATAAACTTGTGATTGCGAATGACAATGAACGGACAGACACGGAACAATTAGAACAACTCATTGCGAGAGAGCACATCACTGCTGCATCGATACCGCTACAAGTTTGTAATGTGATGAAAGACTTTTATATTTCTAAACTATTTACAGGAGGCGCAACAAGTACGCCAGCATTTGTCCGACACATTTCTCAACATTGTGATACGTACTTCAATGCATATGGACCATCTGAATCAACAGTTATTGCTACGAATTGGTCTTACTCTAAAGGAGAACCTATTCCATCAATGATACCTATTGGTCAGCCTTTAGCTAACATACAAGTGTATATTCTTTCTGGAACTAAACTATGTGGCGTGGGTATATCAGGTGAGTTGTGTATTGCAGGTAAAAGTCTAACAGCTGGATACTTAAATAGACCTGAACTGACAGCAGAATCATTTATAGACAATCCATTTGGAGAAGGTAAATTATATCGAAGTGGTGACCTAGCAAGATATACGCATGAGGGTCAAATAGAATTTATGGGACGCATTGATAAACAGGTCAAAGTAAATGGGTATCGAATAGAACTCGGAGAAATTGAGAATGTCATTAATTCTGTGGAAGATATCTCTGATAGTGTAGTAATTGTTGATAAACAAAATGACCACGAAATACTCCATGCCTACTTTGTAGGAAGTGATCAAAAAGAATCAGAGGTGGCGAGACAGTTAAATCATTATTTACCGAAATATATGATTCCTAAAACATTAACAGCAATTGATGAGATTCCTTTAACACGGAATGACAAAGTTGATGAATCGAAGTTACCTCGACCTCGTATTCAACGAAATACCTTTGTCCAACCACGAAATAACATGGAACAAACCTTTGTATCAATATTTGCTGAAGTTTTAGAGGTGCCTATGATTGGTATTGATGATGACTTTTTCGAAATAGGCGGAACGTCCCTTGATGCCATGGTTGCAGTGTCGAAACTTAAATCACAAGATATTCACATTACAATGCAAGATGTATACCAATATAAAACGGTGCGCCATTTAGCAGAACAATTTGAGACGGATAATGAGTTGGTAGCGGTCAATGTGCCGGATCACTTACCTCAGTTACAAGCTTTAGTTGAACGCCGATATCGAAAAGATATCACTGCGCCTACTCAAAACGCATTGGGTCACGTATTACTCACTGGTGCGACAGGGTTCCTAGGTGCATATCTCATTAATGAGTTACAAGGTTATGCGGATAAAGTGACATGTATTGTGAGAGGTCATGACATAGCTGAGGCACGATACAAATTACAAGAGAATTTGACTTGTTATTTTGATAACTCACATGTAACTGACTTAATGAAAAATGTAGA
The DNA here is from genome assembly GCF_001836225.1 of Staphylococcus sp. HMSC036D05. Classification (NCBI taxonomy): domain Bacteria; kingdom Bacillati; phylum Bacillota; class Bacilli; order Caryophanales; family Staphylococcaceae; genus Staphylococcus; species Staphylococcus sp. HMSC036D05. The sequence goes on from NZ_KV827789.1 coordinate 16,452, forward strand.
CATCGTATTGGGCGATTTAACAAACTTAGGTTCTTTAGGCATTAATGAAACAATTGATACCGTTATACATGCAGGCGCACGTACAGATCATTTTGGTGATGATGAGGCGTTTATTGATGTAAATGTTCAAGGTACTGAGGATTTATTAAACATCGCTCAACAGCATCATGCGAAGTTTATATATATTTCTACAATTAGCGTCGGAGCAGTCTTTGAAGCCCATGTTGAGGATAGAACTTTTTCAGAAAAGGATGTTTATAAACAACAATTATTTACGTCACCTTACACCAAAAGTAAATTCTATAGTGAAATCAAAGTACTAGAAGCGGTCAATGATGGATTAGACGCACAAATTATGAGATTAGGTAATTTAACAAGTGCATATTCTGGCGCATTAAATATGAAAAATCTTACAACAAATCGATTCTCAATCATGATGCATGAGTTATTAAAAACATCATCTATAGGAGAATATTTCGGTAAAACATGTCTAGATTTCTCATTTATTGATGTAACCGCACGTCATATTGTGAAACTTGCTGCATCACAAGCACAGCCAATTATTTATCATATTTATTCACCTCATACAAAAACGATGCAAAGTGTATTAGAGGGTGCCAATCATACACAGATGAATATCATTAGTGATGAAGCGTTTGAACAAATGTTAATTAATGAAGGTATGCATGAGGTGATTGGCCTAAGTAGTGGTAATGCATCACAAGTGCCGGCAGAGATTAATTCTGATATGACGCAACATGTGATCGCGCAATTAGGTGATGGATGGCCTGTAGTAACTTCTGAATGGTTACGCGCTTGGAGAGATTTACTCTTTGACAAATTCAAGAAAACAGAGAATAACGAATGACAGTATTTTTAACAAAAATAAACGCTGACATCGACATGATTGCGCAAAGATTATTAACATCAAGGCGGCAAGCGAAGAAACCTAGACGTATACAGTACCGTTTTCAAAAAGACCGTGTCATGCATACGTTAGGTGACTTCTTTATTCAATATTGTATTGAGCAATGGGGCGAGTTGAGTCCTAATCAATGGGAGTATCAGATTGCGAAAAATGGGAAAGTGGACATTCAAAGTGCACATTCTATCGGCTTATATGTGAATCTTTCATACAGTTTTCCATATATTGCTTGTGCAATCGATGATCAACCAGTGGGACTTGATATTGAATTGATGAAAGAGATTGATTACATGAGTTTGGCGCATCAATTTTCGGAAAATGAATTTAAACAAGTGCAAATATTAAAAGACTTCTATGAAATTTGGACGAAAAAAGAGAGCTACACGAAAATGATAGGTGAAGGATTAATACGCGGCATAGATGTTTATGATGTGACGCAACCTTTATTCTATAAAAATAAAGAAGTATCATTTCAACCATTCGTTGAATATAACATGATGATTCAATTATGTACGGTAAGAACCAAGCAACACGAATTAGTTGAAATACCCATACAAAATATATACTAATTTAACAGGGAGCTGAGATATTTAATGATGTCTCAGCTCCCTTTTTTCGTCTTTAGAAAGATGTAAAGGTAAATTCATATGGGCTTAATATTGTTTTTATATGATGAAGTTGCCTTTAGGTGTTTGTATTTTATTTTCAACAGAGAGGAGCATGAAGATGATAAAAGCATGGTTGAGTAAAATCTTTGAGTTAATCCCACGTGCTATTGTAAATATTTTCATTTAAGACCGAATTCAAAATTAAAAAATGATGTAGAGGTGCTAAAAACATGAAAAACAGAAAGAACTCGTACAGTATTCGTAAATTAAGTGTTGGTGCGTCTTCAATCATCGTCGCATCAATGTTATTTATTGGGGGCCAAACTGCACATGCCGCAGAACAAGACGCAGAACAAGACGCTCAAGGGAATTCTGAAAACCACATAGCACAATCTATTGGGGCTGAAAATGATAAAAATAGTGAGAAGCAATCGAATGTTGAAAATGATAATAAAAGTTCACTAGAAACTAAAAATAATGCGCCATCATCTATACATAATGAAGATGCTCAACAACAAGCGCAAACAAACACGGAAAATAATGACAAAGTAACTGAAACTAAAGAAAATGCAACTCAAGACAAACAGAATCAAGACAATGTTAAAACAAATAAATCAGAAACTCAGCAACCGCAAATCCAACAATCACAAAGTTCACAAACCAAAAATGACCATGTGTCGTCACAAGCTCAAGAGAATCAACAAAATCCAAATGAACAATCACAGCAAACTGAACAAGCAAGCGCAGAAAAAGTTTCTGAACGTAAAGCAGAACCGCAAAGTGAAGATACTCAGAAACCATCAACTTCGAACACAAATGTGACAAAGTCATCTGAAAAAGGGGACAATGATGCAATAAAACCTTTAGAAAAACAAGATAATGATAGTGTGACTCAAGCACAACCTCAAAAGAAATCACATCCTGCCTCGACTCAAAATAATGACTCGAATCACACACAATCACCAAAACAACAAGTGACTGCAAAAGATACTCAAAATGCGAAAAAAGAAGCCCCAGTGGAAGCATTAAACAAGCATCCACAAACGAAAGCACCACAAAAGCAGACAACTCAAAAGCAGGCAAATCAAAAAGACCTTAAAGTAAAAGACTTAGACAGCGACGGTATGACAAATACACATGCCCCTGGTAAAAAAGATGATCAATCTAAAAAAGGCTTAAATACTTTAACACGAAATGCTGTTGCTACACCTAAAAATAAATCCGCTCAACAAACTGATAAACAGGTTAAAAAACAAGCAAATAAAGCATTCCCTCAAATTCAATATAAAAATCATGATCCTATCATTTTAGTGCATGGTTTCAACGGTTATACTGCAGATAATGGACCTGCCCTTGCTGGAAATTATTGGGGTGGCGACCGAATTAAATTGACACAAGAATTAAGAGCTAAAGGTTATAACGTCAGTGAAGCCAGCGTAAGCGCATTTGGTAGTAATTATGATCGAGCAGTCGAATTATATTACTATATTAAAGGCGGAAAAGTCGATTACGGCGCTGCCCATGCAGCTAAATATGGCCATGATAGATATGGTAAAACATACGCCGGTGCATACCGTGAATGGCAACCAGGTCAAAAAATTCATTTAATTGGTCATAGTATGGGTGGTCAAACTGTACGTTTATTAGAAGAAATGCTACGTAATGGCAATCCAGAAGAGGTTGATTATCAAAAGCAACACGGCGGAAGCATATCACCTTTATTTAAAGGCGGACAGGATAATATGATTTCTTCAATTACCACTCTAGCTGCGCCACATAATGGTACGCATGCTGCTGATGTAGGGAATGAACCATTTATCCGTCAACTTGCTTATGACTATGCAAGATTTCAAGGGCATAAGCTTTCAAGAGTTGATTTAGGTTTAAAACAATGGGGCCTTGCTCAAAGAGACGGTGAAACGCACGCGCAATATGTGAAACGCGTTAACAACACAAGTAAGATTTGGAAAACGAAAGATAATGCATTTTACGATTTAAGTCGCGAAGGTACGAGTAAGTTAAATCAACATACATCACTTAATCCAAATATTGTGTATAAAACATACACAGGAGAATCAACGCGTCCGACATTAGATGGTAGACAAAAGGCAGATATTAATATCAAATTCTCTTATCTTGTAACAGCAAATGTGATTGGTAAAGCGCCAGAAAAAGAATGGAGAGTCAACGATGGATTGGTGTCTGTCATTTCAGCACAACATCCATTTAACCAAGCCTTTGTACCTGCAACAAAAGAGATTAAAAAGGGTGTATGGCAAGTTATGCCGGTTAAACACGGTTGGGACCACGGTGATTTTGTAGGTTCAGATAGTTCAGAAGTGCGTATTTCAGTAGACGATTTAAGAGACTTCTGGGATAGCATGATGAAAGAAATAGTTCAAAACGAGAAAGTAACAGATAAATAAAATGTAGACACGTCGAGAATTGAATTATATTTCAATACTCGGCGTGTTATTTTTGTTACTTACATACAAATGGAAAATGATTAACCAAAAAATAAGTGCAAAAAGTAACATGTAATTCGATTTTAATAAAATAGAAATTGAAACGCTTTCATTTTAGGCGTATAATTGTTTTAGTTTTTAAAAAAGGGAATGATTTACATGAAGGTAAATAAATATTTGATTTTTATATTGGGAGCATTAGGAGGCTTACTCTACGGTTATGACAATGGTGTAATCTCCGGTGCATTATTATTTATACATAAAGACATACCACTTAACAGTACAACAGAAGGAATTGTTGTATCTTCTATGTTAATTGGTGCAATTATTGGGGCGGGAAGCAGTGGACCGTTAGCTGATAAACTTGGACGTCGCCGTCTTGTCATGTTAATCGCTGTCGTATTCATTATTGGCGCATTAACACTTGCCTTCTCGACTAACCTGGCATTATTGATTATTGGTCGATTAATTATTGGACTAGCTGTCGGTGGTTCAATGTCTACCGTGCCTGTATATCTATCTGAAATGGCACCTACGGAATACCGTGGTTCTCTTGGTTCATTAAACCAATTAATGATCACAATTGGTATCTTAGCGGCATACCTTGTTAACTATGGTTTTGCGAGTATCGAAGGTTGGCGTTGGATGTTAGGTCTTGCAGTAGTACCATCAGTTATTCTATTGATTGGTATATACTTCATGCCTGAAAGTCCAAGATGGCTCCTTGAAAATAGAAGCGAAGAAGCGGCGCGTAAAGTAATGAAAATTACATACGACGATAGTGAAATCGAAAAAGAAATTAAAGAAATGAGAGAAATCTCAGCAATTGCTGAATCTACATGGACAGTCATTAAGTCACCATGGTTAGGTCGAACATTAATCGTTGGTTGTATCTTTGCGATATTCCAACAATTTATTGGTATCAATGCAGTGATATTCTATTCATCAACTATTTTCGCTAAAGCAGGTTTAGGCGAAGCAGCCTCTATCTTAGGTTCAGTAGGTATTGGTGTGGTCAATGTACTTGTTACAATTATTGCACTATTTGTAGTGGATAGAGTCGATCGTAAGAAGTTATTAGTTATGGGTAATATTGGGATGATTGCTTCTTTAATCATCATGGCTGTATTAATTTGGACAATTGGTATTGCATCTTCAGCTTGGATTATTATCTTATGCTTATCATTATTTATTGTCTTCTTTGGTATTTCATGGGGTCCTGTATTATGGGTTATGTTACCAGAGTTATTCCCAATGCGTGCACGTGGTGCGGCAACAGGTATCTCTGCGTTAGTACTTAATATTGGTACATTGATTGTGTCATTATTATTCCCAATTTTAAGTGATGCATTAAGTACAGAATGGGTATTCTTAATCTTTGCTGTGATTGGTGTACTTGCCATGTTATTTGTTATTAAATTCTTACCTGAAACACGTGGACGTAGTCTTGAAGAAATTGAATATGACTTACGTGAACGTACAGGTGCTAAAACTGAATAATATATAAATTTCACACTCCGGTTTTCAATATAATGTTGAGAACTTGGAGTGTTTTTTATTTTTAAGTGTGCGCGCATAGTTACATTTAAGCGAATCGCATACGTTTAATGGGTTTCATTTTCAGGGTAAAAAATGTAAGTTACGAAAATTAAGAACGGAGGTGTATGACATGAAAAGTGCTCAAGCACTTGAACACACATTAAAATCATTAGACGGTCAAAAGTACGGTGCATACAAACGTACGAAAGGAATGTACGAATTTGACCAATTTAGACTCGCAATCGACCATGTACAAGTCGATCCGTTTGCGCCACCTTCTAAAATGAGAGTCATTATGGATAGAAATACGACGGGGATACCAGATGATTTATTGAATGATAAATATAAGCGTCTTGCAGTCAGTGACTTCTTAACAAGATCAATGCATCAACATATTCAATCAGCAACGCAAAAGTCTAAAAAGTCAGGGAAACTATTTATCGATCGTTGTGGACAAGAGATGTTAGAACGTACATCTGTAGTCATCAATGATAAAGATATAGAAGTTCGAATTGAAGTGGGACTACCTGCAGCTGGTCGGAAAATTCTTGGTAAAGCTGCAGCACACACACTTATCGATATACTACCTGAAATTGTGAACCAAGCACTACGTTATGAGCATCTTGATCAAACAAAACTTCACAATCAAGTTAAATTGATGATAGACCAAATGTTTATACGAAATGAATTAGTTCAAAGAGGCCTAGTGTCATTTGTTGCGAATGATGCCATTTTACCTCGACAAAGTGGTGTATCTGACCGTCCTATGACACATGCCATTAAGTTCCAAAGCCCTGAAAAGTTTGAAATTCAATTAGACTTACCTAGTGGAAAATCCATCAAAGGTATGGGAATTCCCAAAGGTATTACTTTAATTGTAGGTGGCGGTTACCATGGTAAATCAACATTGCTTGAGGCATTAGAGCGCGGTGTTTATAATCATATTGCTGGAGATGGAAGAGAGTATGTGATTACGCAACATGACGCAATGAAGATTCGAGCCGAAGACGGTAGAAGTATTGAGAAGGTTAATATTCAACCGTTTATCGATCATCTGCCTGGTAAGAAAGACACGACTGAATTTTCAACGGAAAATGCGAGTGGTAGTACGTCTCAAGCAGCGAATGTAATGGAAGCTTTAGAAGCACAAACATCGCTCTTACTGATTGATGAAGATACGTCTGCGACAAACTTTATGATTCGTGATGGCCGCATGCAAAGATTGATTGCGCCTGAGAAAGAACCGATTACACCATTTTCAAATAGAGTGAAACCATTATATGAGCATCATGACGTATCTACAATCCTTATTGTAGGGGGTTCTGGAGACTACTTTGATGTGGCAGATCAAGTGTTAATGATGGATGAATATCATTTAAAAGATGTCACAACTGAAGCGAAGGACATTGCACAATCTTCAGGTTATGAGAGAATCGATCAATCACATGCAGACTTTGGTAGCATTCCGTCTAGAGTCCCTCTTAAATCTAGCTTCAATAAGAAAGGGAAAGATGACCGTTTCAAAGCTAAAGGGCTTCATACAGTGACATATGGGAAAGTCCCTATTCAAATTTCTGGTTTAGAGCAACTTGTGGATGATAGCCAGACGAACAGTTTAGCGATGATGTTAGATTATCTTAAAAATGAAATACTCAACAATGACGTTACGCTTGCTCAAGCAACAGATCGCTTATATCAACGTATTGAACAAGAAGGTCTAGAAGTGATTTCACATCATCAAGGTCATCCAGGTAATTTAGCTTTACCACGCAAACAAGAATTAATTGGCACAATAAATAGATATCGAGGACTACACATTCGTAGTGACCGTTCTTAAAACATTACAATAAAATATAAATAGTTATAAAAAATAAGCGTATTGTGAGCTCACTCATCCATAAGTGAGGGTAACAATACGCTTTCTATGGTTCTTTTAAGAAGAATTCTACGGTAAGTTCTTCATCGAAATATTTTTCTTCATGGTCAAGTATCTCTTCGTGATTTCCATTAATAATAGTGAAACCGCTCCGTTTTTGTAATCCATATTCTTGAATAAAGCCATGCATACCTTTTTTAACATAAGGCACAATTTTAGCTTTAAACTTAACACGCTGATTTATGATACTCCTTCTTTTATTGTAATATCTTTGAGGAACTTTGAGCCAAATATGATCAATGGGTTGTCCTTCAATCATTAAATCTCGAAGTAACATTCTTGTATTATTGTGAAAAGGATATCTGCCGTAGCGACCTCCATGATGCATAAGTACGACTTGACCAGAAACAGTCACGAGGCGATTACGAAATGGCTTTAAAGAATCTCTTGGCATCATTTACACTCCATTCTTCAATTATTATAAAAATAATATCATAAAATAAATATAAAGTAGTGTATAAAAATAGAGAACCCTTTTCAACCTTCAAAAAAATGGCTACCCATATCAAAAATATGAGTAACCACTCTATAAGAAATGACTTATTGATTATATTTATCTATACCTTCTGCAACTCGAATACCACTAAAGATACAGCCACCTAAAAACGTACCTTCAAGTGCGCGATATCCATGAAGACCGCCACCACCAAAGCCTGAAGCTTCTCCAGCAGCATATAAACCTTGAATAGGTTCACTCTGTTGATTCATGGCACGACCATCTAAATCAGTTTGAATACCACCAAGTGTTTTACGACTGATGATATTGAGTTTCACAGCAATCAATTTACCACTCTTATTACTTAAGAATGGTTGAGGTTTTGCCGTTCTTACAATCTTATCTCCTAAAAATTGTCTTGCATTATGAATAAATGCAATCTGAGGATCTTTGCTAAATGCATTTGTAATTTGTAAGTCACGAGATTTAATTTCTGCTTTAATCTCTTCGTAATTTAGTAAATGATCGTTAACAAGTGCATTCATTTTCTTAACTAATGTGCCTAAATCATCAGCGACAACAAAGTCTTCACCCTTTTCTACAAATGCGTTGACTGGTGAGGTAGCTTGTTTACTTAAACGTTCTTTAATTAATAATTGAATGTCTTTATTCGTTAAATCTGGGTTTTGTTCAGAACCTGATAATACAAATTCTTTCTTAATGATGTCTTCTGTTAAGATAAACCAAGAATAATCATATCCTGTTTTCATAATTGTTTCTAACGTGTGTAATGTGTCGAATCCAGGATAATCAGGTGCCTTCATACGATGACCTTCAGCATCAAACCACATTGAAGAAGGGCCTGGAATAATACGTATACCATGCTGCTTCCATATAGGGCTATAGTTCTTAACGCCTTCCGTATAATGCCACATGCGGTCTTTATTTACAATATTGACACCGGCATTTTCAGAAATACCGATTAAACGTCCATCAGTTGAATCCGGCACGCCTTGAATCATATGTTGAGGCGCTTTGCCAAGACGTTTCGGCCAATACTTCTTAATCAGTTCTATATTAGCCCCGATACCACCAGAGGTGATTACAAGATTTTCTACATCATATGAGAACGTATCAATGACTTCACGAGAAGAGGGTGCGCCACGTTCTACATCGCTTTCTTCAAGAATATTTCCTGAGATATGTCGCACTTGATTATCTTCAATGTCGATAGCTGTGACTTGATGTCTTGGTAAATATGTTACGCGACCAGCCTGTTCTTGTTGTAAAACATAATTCGTAAATGGTTCGACAAGTCCAGGACCAGTTCCCCATGTAATATGGAAACGAGGTACTGAATTACCGTGACCTGATGCAGATGATCCACCACGTTCAGCCCATCCAAGAATTGGTGTTAGTTTGATACCCATACGATGTAAGTAATCTTCCTTTTCATAAGTGGCAAATTTGACGTAGGCCTTTGCCCATTGTTCTGCCCAATAATCCTCTCCATCGAGGCGGTCAAATTGTGCAGATCCCATCCAGTCATTAAGTGCTAAATCATAAGAATCTTTAACACCATATCGACGTTGTACCTTCGAATTAACTAAGAATAGGCCTCCAAACGACCAGTAAGCCTGTCCTCCAATCGTTTGTCTAGGTTCTTGATCAATTAAAGTAACGTGGAACCCTTTCTTAAGCAGTTCCGTAGCCGCTACAAGACCACTTAAACCTGCACCGATAATATGCACTGTTTTATTCATGAATATACTCCCTTTTTATTTCGCTTAATTTTTATATGTAAAATGCTAACAAACCGCTATATATTTTATCATTAACTTCAATTCAGCGCATGAGTCATTTTATGATATTAAATAAACATAATCTCATAATTCATTTTCAAAAACAGAAATAAATGCTGTATATTTCTACAAAACGAGCATCAATGTATAATAATAAGTGAGAATAAGTCAGCTGAGGAGGTGCAAGAATGACACAACAGAATGGTATAGATGAATGGATTGAGGTTACAGAATATTTCAGATATATAGAAGATATGATTGAACGTAATTTTAAACAGAACTATGGCATAAGTTTAAGAGAATTCTATGTGCTTTATGAGTTATATAAGGCGAAAGATAAGAAATATAAAATTAATGACCTAATTAAAGAAGTGAAATTGAGTCAGAGTGCTATGTCTCGCCTTATAGACCGACTGAGATCTCCAAAGAAAGCATTCATTTGTAAGGATATGAGTAAAGAAGATCAACGTGCGACATATATTTATTTAACGGAAAAGGGTAACAATATCATACAAACGTTAATGAGTGATTATAGAAAGTTAATTGGTAAAGTGAATATTGAAGACATCGAAATGCTTGTACGAAAGGTGAAGGATGCCAATCCATCTTAAAAGTTAGCGAATAAAGATAGAGTAGTATACAATCGGAAGTGTAAAATATTACCAAAGGGGTGGATTTAAATGACGAAATTAGATGTTTTGAATCCAGCAACAAATGAAGTGATTAAGATTTTAGAATATACTGACGAACAAACCGCCCATCGTCAAATTGAACGCGCACATGAAGCATTTCAATCATGGAAACAAGTGGATGCACATGAACGTTCAGCAAAGTTATTTGAATGGGCACGTTTAGTTGATGAACATAAAAATGAATTAGCAAAACTGATTACACAAGAAGGTGGCAAACCTTATAAAGAAGCACAAGGTGAGGTCGATTATGCTAATTCTTATATTAAATGGTATGCAGAAGAAGCAAAACGTATCTATGGTCGTACAATTCCTGCCAATTCATCATCTAAAAAGATTATCGTACAGCAATTTCCAGTAGGTGTTGTAGGTGCAATTACGCCTTGGAACTTTCCAGCAGCTATGATTACACGTAAAATGGCGCCCGCTTTAGCCGCAGGTTGCACGATTGTTTGTAAACCAGCAACGCAAACACCTCTAACGACAATTCGATTAGTTGAGTTAGCACATGAAGCGGGTATTCCAGAAGATGCGATTCAATATGTGATTTTATCCGGTAAAGATGCTGGAGAAATCTTTAATGAGAGTCCAATCATTCAAAAAGTTACATTTACTGGTTCAACTCAAGTTGGTAAAAAATTAATTGAGCAGGCATCTCAATCTATTAAAAATGTAACGATGGAATTAGGTGGTTTAGCACCTCTAATCGTACATGAAGATGCGAATGTGGATTTAGCGGTTGATCAAACGATTGCTACTAAATTCCGTAACGCAGGACAAACTTGTATTTGCGCAAATAGAATTTATGTTCACGAATCAATTGAACAAGAGTATATTGAAAAGTTAACAGAAAAAGTTCATGCATTGAAAATAGGTAACGGCATGGATGAGGATGTCGTTGTGGGTCCACTTATTAATCAAGAAGGTGTTAATAAAGTAATTGACCAGATTAAAGACGCAGAAGATAAGGGTGGCCAATTATCGCGTTCATTATCAGACATTCAAGAATTAGGTGGTAATTTCTTAAAACCTGTAGTTATTTCAAATGCGAATCAAGAAATGAAAGCAATGCATGAAGAAACATTTGGCCCTATTGCACCAGTCATGACATATTCAGATATAGAAGATGCGATTCAAATGGCGAATGACACTGAATTTGGACTCGCAGCCTATTTCTTCACTAACGATTATCATACAGGATTCCACTTATACGAATCTTTAGATTATGGCGTTATTGGTTGGAACGATGGAGGGCCATCAGCTGCACACGCACCATTTGGTGGCATGAAACAAAGTGGTTACGGTCGAGAAGGTGGCATCGAAGGCATAGAACCATACCTTGAAACAAAATATTTATCAATTGGAGATATGTAGATCAAGAATATAAAGAAAATTCCTATGACTCAAAAACATGAATGTAATGAAGTGTCATAGGAATTTTTATTGTATTGAAACGTGATATTCTTATAAAAATAAATTTAAAGGTGCTAATAAAAAATGAACTTGAAATCAGTTGAAATTTTGAATCACTTATCAAAGTGTATGGATTTAAACTATAACATCATTTCCGAAGAACAATGGAATACAGAGTATGAAGCAATGGATCTTAAGTTAAATCATACATTTTGTAAAAGTAGATTAGCTAAAAAGACACCTAAAAAATCAGGGTATTTTGTAACACTCTGGACTAAAGATAAAACTCAAATCAACCAACCATTTGATTATCAAAACTTTCCCGAGAAATTAATTGTCAATGTTATCGATAATGATAAATGTGGTCAATATGTATTATCTAAGGATCTCTTGTTGAAAAAAGGTATCTTAAGCCATGATGAAAAGAAAGGCAAAATGGCATTTAGAGTTTATCCAGTTTGGGAAACAAATTTGAATACTACTGCGCTTAAAACTCAAAAATGGCAATGTAATTATTTTATAGATTTAACGAAAAACATCAAAAAGGAACTTGTATTAAGTCTATATGAATAAAGATAATTTTATTGCGTTTTCTTTACGTTTAAAATTGTATTTATTAATTGTACCAATACCCCCATGCTACAAAACAAAATAGACAGAATTATAAGTGCGTTGATATTCCGAGTTATCAATAATAGAGAACCATATAAGGCTGAGCCAATACTACTTCCTAAATAGTTAATCGAACTATTTAGGGCAACAGCAGTACTTCCATAATCTTGATGTTGCTTAATTAATATATGTTGTTGAGGTGCTTGTGTTGCCCACCCCATAGCTCCCCATATTAAAAAGGGAATGCTACTCAACAGAGGTATTTGAATAATAAACGGTAAAAGTATAAAACTGATAAGAAGGAAAACCATTATACTTAACATAATTAAATTAGTAGATTTAAATTTATCTAAAATAAAGCCAATACCAAAACTCCCAATTAAGCCTCCAATACCCCATATTGTTAAATAAATAGGTATTGAGTAGACACTAGGATATTGATCAACTAAGTTACTTAAATAGGTATAAAGCCCTAAGCTAGATATTGCTGCACAAACCGTAACTGTTATAACTCTAATAATATTGGGATTTATAAATAAATTAAAACGTGCTTTAATGCTTGGAGGAGAAGGTACAAATATTTGTTTGAAATGAATAGAGATGAGCAGCAGAGCCACACTACTTAATAAAGCTATACATGCCAGAGTGAATCTCCATGAACTTATATTAGATATTTGAATACCTAGTGGTACGCCTACTACAGTTCCTACGCTCATGCCTCCAACGATAGTTGCTAAAGCCTTTCCTTTATGACTATTCTCTACCAATTGACTACCTGTGCTTACAGCCATGGGTGAAAATATACCAGCGCCTAAGCCAGCAATAGCTCTAGCAATCAAATAAATAGGTAAGCTAAATGATAATGCTGTTAAGATGTTCGCTATAATAAAAATGAATAATGCTACCATAAGCGTATACTTCACATTAATTTTTGATAAAAATATTGAAAACAACGGAGCAGAAATTGCAAAAACTAGTGTAAAGATTGTTACGCCTTGTCCGATGGCTGTACTTGTGTGATTTAAGCTTTTACTTATTTCCGGGATTAATCCAGCTACGATATATGTATCCATTCCTAGAGTAAACATACCTAAAGCTAAAATAAGAATTCTTTTCATACTAACCTCCATTTAACTAATCTAAATAGTTTTTAATATTGTAAATTAAGGTTAGTATTTAAATAGATTACTTTGAATAATAAATATGTTTCAAGACGTGTGAACTAAAAGTTTCAAGGAGAATGAAATGGAAACGGATTATATTAAAGATTTACTAGAAGTTGCTAAATATAAAAGCTTTAATAAAGCTTCTGAAGTAATGAATATAAGTACCCCAGCGATTAGAAAAAGAATTACAGCAATTGAAAATGAATTAAATCAAAAAATTTTTGTTAGAAATAGCAAGGGGGCTTTTTTAACAAAAGAAGGGCGATTAATTTTAGAAAAACTAAAATTAGTTTATGAAAAAATTGAAAGTATAAAGGTATATGAATCTAATATAAACGGCAATACTATTAGACTGGGGATATTACCTAGCTTTTATCCTATTAACATTAAGGAAATTCAAAATAGTGATTGTTATAACTTTCAGATTTTAATTAACGACAATACTATTAGTTTGATAGATGCGTTAAAAGATAAAAAAATAGATGTAGCTATTGGCGATATTACTAACTTGAGAATCGATGATTTTTATACTGAAGAATTATATGATGAAGATTATTTTGTCATTTACTCTAAGGAGAGAGGAGAGTTGAATAATTCGGACATAAATATTTCAGCAGAACAGATTTATGTCCAAACACCTCCATGTGACACCCTACGATTTATAAAAAGTAATTTCAAAAATACAAGAGAACATTTGGTTTATAATAATTACTTTGAAACAATTTTAGCTAATGTTGCTACGAATAAAGGTATTACTCTTTTGCCATATTCTTATTTAGATAAGATAAATTTAAAGCTTAATTATACTAGACTTGAAAATCACGTGCGTAAAGTGGGACTAATTTCTTCAAGTAAATCACTGAATTCACGTGTACATGACATACTTAATAATCTAACTAAGACAACTACCTCCTCTCAATATATGAATTGAAGTAGAATGACTACTCAAATTATAAATGTGTAAGTTTTTCATTTTCTGAAAATTAAATTATACTGAAGTTGTATTGATAAAATGTGGGGGTGGATAAAATGGATGTAAGATTTCCTATAGGAGAATTGGAATTACCTAACCAAGTGAGTTTAGCCGACGTGAAACGATGGATGAGTGAGGTAGAAAGATATATTGACCAACTCAAAAACGTAGTTAATGGAATTTCAGAGGAAGAGTTGAAGAAAAGATATCGTGAGGGTAGTTGGACGGTGAGACAACTTGTCCATCATATCGCAGATTCTCAGTTACAGTTATTCAGCCGTTTGAAATTAGCGTTAACTGAAGAAAATCCGTCAGCACCTGAGTTTGATCAAAATCAATGGGTAGATTTGGCAGATTCGGAATTACCAATTGAAGTATCTATTCAATTGCTTGAGGGGTTAAACAAACGTGTAGTAGCAATTGGAGAAAATGTCACAGAAGAACAACTTGATAGACAAGTTAATTTAGTAGGAACAGGTGAGCTCACAGTTGGATTCTTATTAGCTAAATTATCTTGGCATGAACGTCATCATCTTGAACATATTAAAATTGCGCTATCTCAATAAATAAGAGGGTAGGCAGTCTAAAATTGAAGAACTTGATTTAAGCATTGGTAAATTTTCATCTTTATCAATGCTTTTTCATTTTGAACGAAATATCCCCACTACTTAATCGATTTATATTTTCGATAAGTTAGTGGGAATGTGTTTATTCTCCTAATAATTTAGCAACACGTTGTTGTTGGATCTTACCTGTGGGATCAGCTTTGGTTTTTAACTCTGTAAATGTTTCAGACCATGGAGAGGTACGTGTTCGAATAGGTGGTTCTTCATTTTCTATTGTATTAAGGATGACTTGTGCGACTTCATTTGATGTTTGAGACGAACCGGGGCCATAATTTTTCTTAAGACCGTTTAAATAAGTATTAAGAATAGGTTTATATTCATCGCTTTGAATGCCTCCCGTTGAATCGAGTTGAGCCATAACGTTATTTGTGAATTCAGATTGAATGCCTCCTGGTTCAATCACTGAAAATTTAACGTTGAACTTAGGTTGTACATAGCTTGCGAGTGCTTCAGTATAACCTTCGACACCGAATTTAGTTGCGCAATATATTTCATTGAAAGGTTGACCTACCAAACCACCTACAGATGAAATATTAATAATATGACCTTCTCTACGTGCTCTCATTGAAGGTAAGACTGCTTTCGTCATACGAATCACACCCATCAAATTTAAATTCAATTGCCATATGATTTCGTCATCACTCGCGTGTTCTGTTGTCTTAACAAATCCAGCTCCTGCATTATTAATTAATATATCTATTTTTTCTTCATTCTTTAAGATTCTTTTAACAGTAGTTTGAATACTCTCTATATCAGTTACATCAAGTTGTTGAATGATTATATCTAAATTATTTTCTTGTGCTATTTGTAATAGTGTATCTTGTTTATTTAAGTTACGCATTGTCGCATAAACTTTATACCCTTGCTTCGCCAGTAAGATGGCAGTTTCATAACCTAACCCAGTTGATGCTCCGGTAATGAGCACGATCTTTTTATTCATAACATATTCTCCTTTGTTTAATGTTGGTTAAGTATTTACTATTCAAATATTAAAGTCAATTGATAAGATTAATGACGGTAGTTTTAGTTGTTTTCAGGAAAATGAAAAACCGCCCAGACATCTTATTAACTAAAAGACGTCTGGACGGCTTTGTTTATGACCAATGTTGTTCTACTTTTCCAAATTTCCAAATTAGCGTAGAAATCAGCCATGTTACCAAAAATAATGCGACTAGAATGTAACCTAAATAATCAAATTGAATGGATTGAATAAAATCCCAAAAACGCCCTTTAAAGTCAAACTTATCAGCTATAATTTGAAGTAATTCAATGACACCAATCACTAAGGCTGCAATCACGGAAATAGCTGTGATTGTGATATTGTAATAAATCTTACGAATAGGATTGAAGAATGCCCAGTTGTAAGCTGATTTCATCACAATACCATCTAATGTATCTAATAAACTCATACCTGAAGCGAATAAAATAGGTAAAGACAAAATGCCGATAAATGAAATAGCTTGTTGAGAAGCACCTGATGATAATGCGAGTAAAGCAATTTCGCTTGCGGTATCAAAGCCTAAACCAAATAAAAATCCTAAAGGTAATACATGCCAACTACGACTAATCACCTTGAAGTATGGACCTACAAAACGTGATACAAAACCGCGTGCTTCTAATAACGCATCAACTTCCTCTTCATTAACACGTTGATGACGCAATTTGGCAAATAATTTTATGAGAGAAACTAATATAATTAAATTCAATATACCAATTAACACGAGGAAGAAACCTGAAACCAGTGTACCAATGGTTCCACCAATGTCTTGAAAATGAGGTAGTTCGCTTTTAGCCCATTTAACAGAGATTCCAAGCAATACTGCCATTAAAAAGACAACAGTCGAATGTCCAATCGAAAAATAAAAACCTACGCCGACAGGGTCACGGCGCTGTTGTAATAATTTACGAACGGTGTTATCAATAGCAGCGATATGATCCGCATCAAACGCATGTCGCAAACCGAGTGTATAGGCAAGAATGCCCATTCCAAAGAGAATATGATGATCTTTTCCAGCAATCCATAAGAAACTAAACCCGATGATATGTAAAAAGATAACGATAGTGATATAGGGGAGCCAACTTAATTTACGGTGATTTATCTTACTCACTGAATAACCTACTTTCCATATGTGATGCAATTATTTTACGCTTTAGTCTTAGAAATGCCTATTATTTGTAAGAAAAAGTGACAACACTGTTATACCTAATTGTGTTTCATTCAGTATCCAATGTGTAATAGTTGAGTGTGTAATCAATGAAAAGAAGGTAATTGTAAGGAGGAAAATATATGTCTGAAGAAAAAGGTTGCGTAAAGTGCGGTCACACTGAAATCGAGGAAGGAACACTATCGGCGACTGGATCAGGTTTATCGAAAATGTTCGACATTCAACATAATAATTTTAAAACAATTACATGTACAAATTGTGGTTATACTGAGTTTTATAAAGAAAGCGCAAACCGTACAAGTGACTTTATAGATTTATTCTTTGGAGGATAAAACTTCATCGTTTAAATGATCGTATTCATTCATGGCGAGTAAAAATTTAATCACTCAGTCTGTACTCACAAACAGATTTGTATCATTCATTGAGTAGAATTAGTAAACTAAATAAGCATACTATCAAATGAGCTGAAATAATGCTCATTTTTTATTTTACATAGAGTGAGGGGGCTTATCATGGCATCTGAGTATAAAAAGGGAATATTTTTTGCGTTAGGCGCGTATGTATTATGGGGAATTCTTCCTATGTACTGGGAGCTCATCAATCATATCGGCGCTTTCGAAATACTTGCTTTTAGAATCATTTTCTCAATGATTTTTATGATTCTTGTACTCATCGTAGGACGCAATCAACGACAAGCGTTCATTAGAGATGTGAATCAGTTAATTTCGCATCCTATACAACTCATCGCAATTATTGTGGCTGGATATGTGATTACGATTAATTGGGGAACCTTTATTTGGGCCGTAACGAATGGTCATGTACTTCAATCAAGTCTAGGTTATTATATTAATCCTCTAGTCAGTATTGTGCTTGCACTTATTTTCTTAAAAGAGAGATTCAACAAATTTGAATGGCTAGCAATTATCTTTGCATTAATCGGTGTACTCTATATGACAATCAAAATAGGAGAATTCCCATTCGTATCTATCATGCTTGCACTATCGTTTGGCGTCTATGGTCTCCTTAAAAAGGTTGTTCACATTGATGCGATTAGTAGTATAGCTATCGAATGCATTGTAACTGCACCAGCGGGTATTATATATGTCATTTATTTATGGCAGCAACATCACATGACGTTTGGTTTCAATATGTCATCATTTTGGCTTATCTTTTCAGGGGCAGTCACAGCGATTCCATTAATACTGTTCTCTGCAGGAGCGAAACGTATACCTTTATCACTGACAGGATTTATTCAATATGTAGGGCCAACGATTATGTTTATACTTGGTATCTTTGTATTTAAAGAAAAATTCGATATCAATCAACTTATTACATTTATCTTTATCTGGATAGGAATTATTTTATACAGCATTTCTCAATATATGAATATTAAAAGAAATCCAATTGCAAAATAATTATTTCATTATATTTTCTCAGTAAAAGGCACATATATTAAAAAAATGGGAGAGGGACAGAAATATAATTTAGCAAAATTATTTTCGTTGTCCCTCTCCCAACTTTCATTGTTTGCAGAATTTCTTAAAAAGAAATTCTCTATGTTGGGGCCCCGCCGGCAAGGATGGCTAGGATTGAAAGAAGCTTGATATAAGCGCACTTTTAATTCAGACATCTACTGCCAATATGTTAAAGAAGGCTGAAACATTTAATTATGTCTCAGCCTCATTTCTATATCTAGCGATCATTTATTTTTCTTTGTTATTCATCTTAAATGGCCACCAATTTCCTTTACCAAATGTAGCCACCATAGACGGAATGAATAAAGGTAAGATGAGTAAGTTATAGATGAGCAATCCAATAATTAATACGGTAGCGATTTGCATTAATGTGAGTGCACCAGATGTATAAAGTGCTGCCACCGTTCCGATAATAATGATACATGCTGTAATAATAACTGTACCCATTTTCTTCATAGCAGTAATCAGTGCAGTATGAATATCATCGTTTTGAACCTCTTCGTTAAATCGATTGAGTAAGAAAATAGCATAATCGATACCCAGTGAGAAGAGAATAACTAAACTAAAGAATGGTACGACAAGTAATACGCCATTACCACCGAATGCATGATCGAATATGAGATTAGCAATACTCATTGATACATAGTATGTGAGGAGTATTAAGAACATCATATATAGTGGCATAATAATTGAGCGTTTAAATATAACGAGTACGATAAATGTGATTAATGACATGAGTATAATCACTTTTTGCATATCTGAATTAATTGTGTGGTCTAGATCAGAGTTTTGTGACGTAATCCCACCATATTCAATTTTACTGTGATCAAAGCTTGTATCATTCGTTTGATTTGAAACTGTATCCTTAATGTCATTTAATGTTTTAAACGCAGACTTAGAATAAGGATTTTTATCAAGCTCTACGTTGAGCAGTACAACTTTTCCATTATCATCACTGTACTGATTAATAGCTTGTTTCATATCTTTGTTTTTCATCATGTCATCAGAGATATACATACCAGATTGGTTCACGCTCTTATCGTTGGCCATACCGTCTAAGTAAGATTGAATCTCTTTTTGACCGTTCATTACTTTTTGGTTACCTTGTTGGGCTTGTTGTAAGCCTTGAGATAATTGACCAGCTTGTTGCGTGATACTTTGTGATGCAGCTTGTGGATTTTGAGAACCTTGTTGCATTTGTTGTTGAACCTTTTCAGAGTTAGTATAAGGCTCAACTTTACTTTGCATATCTCCTAAGCCACTATTCACTTGTCCTAAACCATTATTGGCTTTATTTAATTTCTTCTGAATCGTATCGAGTTGATTTGTTGCTGATAGTTGTTTGATTGGTGTACCTGTAGGACGAGTGACTGTGTTTACGCCTTTCACACCATCTATTTTATTAATACTTTTAGAAAGTGATTCAAGATCTCCTAATCCCTTGCTCGTTGTTAATTTGTGGTCGTCTTTAATGGCAATAGTGACTGGGAAGGCTTCACCAAGTTCAAATTTATCTTTAATGATGTTGATGGCTTTAACTGAGTGATAGCTGTCACTAATTTCATTTGTGTTATCGTAAGTGATTTTATTAGGTGTAAAGTAAATTAATGGGATAAACACTGCGAGTATCACTAAGATAGTGAGGAATGCATTTTTAATTGAAAATGAACCCAACTTACCCCAGAACTTGTTATCTTTGTGGCTTGTAGATTTCTTACTAGGCCAAAAGATTTTTTCACCTAACAATGACATAATCAATGGTAATAATGTGTAAATAACGAGCATTAAACAAATAACACCAATACCAATGCCAATGGCAGATTTAAATAAGTCGAATTTAGCAAACAAAATGACTAAGAAACTTACGAAAATTGTAAGTCCACATAATAAGATAGTTTTACCACCACTTACAAACGTGTTATAAACAGCAGTTGATTTATCATTTTTACCTAGTTCTTCTTTGAAGCGGTTGAGTAATAAAATACAATAATCTGTGCCAATACCGAATAGTAAGGCTACGAGGAACGGCTGAATATATACGGACACTGGGAAATCAAAATATTTTACTAATATCGCTACAATTGCAGAACTAAATACATATGAAATACCCACAATAAATAATGGGATGAATGGTGTGACTACTGAGCGGAACACCGCAAATAAAATAATTAAAATGAGAATGACCGTAACAATTTCAGTTTTTTGTAAGCCTGCATCAGCACTTTTATTAATATCTTTGGTCATTAAATCATTATTTGTTAAATACACACCTTTGAAATGTTGATCTATTTTGTTGATATTGTTTGCGACCTTTTCAGAGTTATTAGACTTTAACTCTATTGGAAGCATGACCGTTTTCTTATCTTTAGAAACGACTTTATTGAATGTTTCTTTATTAGTATACGGTGAGATGACGTTATCAACGTTATCTACTTTTTTAATTTTTTTAATATAAGATTCTAATTGGTCGTTTCCATTACTGTTAATCGGTTTCTTCAAGTCGATGACAGCGACCATAGAATTAGAGTTTGCACCGACATCTTTTAACATTTGTTCATATTTTTGTGATGTAGTATCACTCGGAGGCTTAATTTCACCTTTCTCTTTTGCAAGTTGAGATAAATTAGGTGAGAAAATAAGGGATAGAGCGATAACAATAATCACTAATATGGATATCGGCCATTTAAATTTTAATAAAGCCTTCATCATTTTTTCCTCCTATTTCAAAATTTGAGCAGTATTTCCTTGGAAAATATTTTGTTTATCATTTTCATTAAAATACCTAGATTCTTCAATATTTTTCTCCATTTTGGCAATCCAATCATTTGGGGCATAATGTGCATCTGAACCAAATAAAATATGTGATTTGTCCGTTACTTCATTTAAACTGGCGAATGCCGATTCACCTGTTGATAGTGCTGTATCATAATAAAATTGACGCATATAATCTTCAGCAGATTGTGATAAAGTGCTCCAACGATCCAACCCTTTTTTATATGTTTTGAACATTTTAGCGTATCGAATTGGATGTTTGGCAACTTCTTTAGCTAAATCTGATTTTTTACCAGTAATAAATGATTTAAGTCTATTTTTAGGATCTTCCATTACATATTTTTGAGTATTTAACGTTTCATTAATACGCCATTTCAAATACGGTAAGGTTCCACCAGCATGCGCTAAGATAAATTTAATATTTGAATAGCGCTCCATCGTTCCACTGAAAATTAAATTCGAAGCAGCGCGCGTTGTGTTAAAAGTAAATTCTTCAATAAAGTCAGCAAATACAAATTGAGGTGCTTTAAACCGAGATGATGCAGAACTAGGATGGACGAATACAATGGCATCACGTTGATTCAAGTTAGCCATCACTTTATCAAATTCATCGTCACCTAAATAAGATTGATCATAGTTTGAAAGCAAACCTACACCATCTAGTTTTAAAACATCTAAAGCATATTCGATTTCTTTAATCGTTTCTTTAACGTGAGGCATAGGAAGTAATGCTAAACATTTAAATCTTCCTGGATAGGTGCGCTTAAGTTCAGCTTGATACTCATTAACTTCACGTGCGACTTTCGCTGCTTGTTTTCTTTTAAAAGGTAATGTCGCTGGTTCTGAGATAGATGTGACACCAACTTGAATGTTCAATGCATCCATCATTTGAATACTATCTTGAGGTTCCCAATCTTTGATAGGGTAGCCACCCGCAGTGGTAACGCCAATTTTCTTTAATGCATCTTTATAAATTTTGGGAATAATATGGTGATGAATATCTATAATCTCTCGTTTATTATTCATAATAAGAACCTCCCTTTATTAATTACCGTTGATTTCTGATACAATATAATCAAACTTAATAGACGATGTGTCTATTAGATAAAATAGCACAGAAGAATAAGAATGTCCTCCTTAAAATTTTGAGGAAAACGACTTAATAAACAAATTAGGATGAAATGTTAATTAAATTAGATTTAATAGACTTAAGTTAGGAGTTGTCTAGAATGGATAAACGTCAAATTAGAACAAATAAGTATTTGAAAAAGGGATTAACACAACTAATGAATGAGGAAAGTTATTCAAAAATTACGATTCAGCAACTTGCGAATGCAGCAAATATCAACAGAAGTACTTTTTATTTGCATTATAAAAGTAAAGATGACTTCCTTAATTCAATTATTGAAGAAACTATCAACGAGATGATTGAATATGTGAAAAGTAATCCAATGAATGAAGATGCGATTTTCAACATAGATTTTGAGATTTCATTTTATAGACTACTAGAATTTATTGAACTTAACTTTGAATTTATCAAAGTGCTAATTATGAATATGAATAATACGTATTTCAGGGCTTTACTTGTTCAAAAAGTAAGAGAGGAAATCTATTATCCTTTACTGGAGAAAAACGATGTGAACATTGACTTTAAAAAGGATATTATACTGAACCATACTATATATGGCCATTTAGGGGTTATTGAACGCTGGATGAATAGTGAAGTGGAATATGGATCACATTATATAGCTAAAGTTCTCGTGGAAATTTCAAACCATCCCGTCCACCAAATGTTAGGAATAGAAGCTGAGTGTAATTAAAAAAGAATCGCCCTAAAAAGAGCGATTCAACTCTACATAATACCAATTAATTTCATCCATAGTGAACCTAATCCAATCCAAATGATAAAGTACACGATACCGAGTACGAGGTTCATCAGCCACCAACGTTTCTGAGACACATAGCCTGATGCATAAAGGATTGGTGCCGGACCACTACTATAATGCGTTGTTGAAGCAAGTAAGTTACCGAAGAAACCTAGCATTAATGCACTAAATAATGGTGGTGCTCCAGCTGCTACGGCTACGCCTAGGAGTGCGGCATACATTGCGCTGACGTGGGCCGTTGCACTTGCGAATAAATAGTGTGAATAGAAGAAGAATAAGATAAGTAAAATAAGTACGATTGGCCAACTAAATCCACCTAAACTATGTGCGATGATTTTACTTAACCAAGGAATAAATCCTAGTTTATTTAACTGATCAGCCATAAGTACAAGAACTGAGAACCATACAAGTGTATTCCACGCCCCAGTTTCATTTAAAATATCTTTCCAATTTAATACACCAGTAAGTAATAGCAGTGATAACGCAATAAATGCTGTGAGCGTTGCATCAACATTGATAAAGCTTCCTGTTACCCATAGTGCCAATGCGATAATAAAAATCGCAATCATAAATTTCTCTGCTAAAGATATTTTGCCCATTTCGTCTAATTGTTCGTTTGCCCATTTTCTAGCGTTAGGCGTTTCTTTAACAGTTGGAGGGTACATCTTATAAATAATGAATGGAACAACAATAAGTGAAATAAGACCAGGCACGATAGCTGCAATAAACCAATTCATCCATGTGATGTGAACATGTGCAGTCTTCTCTGCTAAACTTTGAGCAATAGGGTTACCAGCCATTGCAGTTAAGAACATGGCCGCAGTAATTAAGTTGCCTTGGAATTCTGTGAAAATTAAAAAGGCACCCATCTTTCTTTCAGTACCATCTTTAGGTGTTGAACCAAATGATTCTGAAAGAGATTTGATAATAGGGAACATAATTCCGCCTGCACGTGCTGTGTTACTAGGTGTTGCTGGTGCTAAAATTAAATCTACACCAACAAGTGAATATGCTAGTCCTAACGTTTTCTTACCGAATAATTTAACGAATTGGAGTGCAATCCGTCGACCAAGACCAGTTTTAACAAACCCTCTTGAAATGAAAAAGGCCATAGCAATCAGCCAGATACTACTATTACCAAATCCTTGAACAGCCGATTTAGTATCCATAATGCCAACGAGTACCATAATCGTAAAGCCTATGATAGATACAGCACCGATGGTCATAGGTTGTGTGATACATGCGATAATCGTAGCAACAAAGATTGCGAACATGTACCAAGCTTGATCATTTAAGGCATCAGGTTTAAAAGGGGTAAGTGCCAAAATAATCAAACCTACGACAATTGGTAGGATGAATTTACGATATTTTACCGTATTCTCCATAATAACTTTCCTTCTTTCTTTTAATGTTCTTTTTTACATTTCAATCATAGTCTTCTGAAAATGATATGTACAGACCTAAAAGAATTTTAATGAGAAAGATTATCAATAAAGGTGCTACACTTTTGAAAACATAAAAATTCCGACAGCTTAATCATAAGCCATCGGAATAATCAAACGGTTTATTGCGCAGATTTTAACACACGTGTCATTTCTTCGATTTTACCCGCATGTAATGGGATGTGTAATGCGTTCAGTACAAGAAATTCTTCTAAAGTTTTACATCCTGCGACAGGTTGATCTACTTCTTTTTCAAGGTCCTTATCAGTTAAATGTCTCGCACGTTCAGGTAATGTTTTAATATCATTTAAAATACTTTCAATGGAAGGTACGTCTTCATTTCCCCAGTCAGCTGGTTTTGTGCCAGTACCAAATAATCGGCCATACTTTTCAACATCTACAACTTCTTGGTTACCCATAGATAACGCTTCTTCGAACACAGTTAACACATGTCCATATTGCCAATGCAATGTATTTGGAAATACGCTATCATCTTTATCTAATACTTCCACCACATCCCAGTCGTCATAAACACTTCTGATATAATTCACACCGAAATCTATAACATCATAAACTGTTTTAGTCATTCTCTCTAACACCCTTTCAAGTGATTACTTAATCATTCTTACAGGATTTGTCTACCCGCTTTGGAAAATGACTACTCATATAGGATAGAAACGATTTGAATTCATTATAAAGGTTTGTTTATCATAAAAATAAGACATATTGAATATAGGTGAAAGCATGTATAAATACTTTAAGCGAAATCGATTTTCTACAAAATCTTCCGACATTAAAGGGAATTTAGATAAACATATTGGTACGATACAGAAAAAATATAGTAATGTTTTCCAACGTATCATTAGTTTCTTCAGTATGGGCTTTAAATTTAATCAATTCACAATTTATGATAACCATCATCATTTGATAGCGCATGTTAAAGTAAAGACCCAAATGACACAAAAGCATTTCGAGGTAACCTACTATTCGAGTAGTGGGGAATCTCAAATTCTATTCGATAAACAAAGTAATGGTCGGGAAGAAACATACGGAATAATGAAATATAATGGAGTCATTTACAATATTCATTCAGATGAAAATAGATATACGGTAATTAAAGATACGAAAAGAGAAAATGAAATAGCAAGTTGGAAACAGATTGGTGACTATGCACACGTGGAAGGGAACCATGAAGTATTTAATGAGAATCAATTATTATTTATACTGATTTTACATTCCTTCGCGAATGTTCATGTGACACGAAGTATATGGGATTCATTTACTCCAGATACCGCAGGACCACCACTTATTTAAAAATAAATAGTAATTTTTAAAAATAAGAAGAGGTTGGGAACTTTTTGGTTTATGCTCTGGGAAACCGATTAACGGCG
>NZ_KV827789.1:42872-113308 GCF_001836225.1 Staphylococcus sp. HMSC036D05
TCATCGTTCGGTTCTGCTCAAATCCTAAACGCTTCTGTCCCGACCTCTTGTTTTGTTGTTGAAAATATAATTAATGTGTTTCTCCTAATGCGACTTTTTTATCTTTAAGGGTATCAATTGCTTTGATTGCAGCAGTTAATCCTTTAACAATTGTATGAATAGACATTGAAGGTTTGTCCGGTTTATTAATCGTTTGTTCTGGAATAAATGGCACATGAATGAAACCAAATCGCAAACCTGGATATGATTTGTCAGCTAAATAACCTAATTGATATAGAACATGATTACATACAAATGTTCCAGCAGTATTTGATAATCTACCTGGCACACCGGCATTTTTAATTGCTTCTGTCATCTTTTTTACAGGTAAATTTGAGAAGTAAGCTGGTGGGCCATCTTTTTGAATGACTTCATCAATAGGTTGATTTTCTTTATTATCTGCAATACGTGCATCATCAATGTTAATACCAATACGTTCAGGTGTGATTTCAAATCGGCCTCCCGCTTGACCAATTGCTAAGACGACATCGAAATCATTTTCAGCTAAGGATTTAGAAATGACCTCTTTCGATTCATGAAAGACTGTCGGAATTTCTAACTTTGTGATGCTATGATCGCCGATAGTGTCGTCTAATTGTTTGACTGCTTCTAAAGCTGGATTCATCTTTTCTCCTCCGAAAGGATCAAATGCTGTAACTAGAATTTTCATAATTTGTGATCTCCTTTAATATTTAAAATGCCCAAAAATACATCAATGCAATATGAATAACAATTAATGCGAGTGCGATAGGGGTTTGTGCTTTAATGACACCAAACTCTTGTTTCATCTCTAATAATGCAACGGGTAAGGTGTTAAAATTTGCGGCCATAGGTGTGAGTAGTGTTCCACAGAAACCAGCTGTCATTGCGAGTGCACCAGCAACAATAGGATCTCCGCCTTGTGATATAACGAATGGAATGCCGATACTTGCGGTAATCACTGTAAAGGCAGCAAAGGCATTACCCATCAACATTGTAAAGAGTACCATACCTAGAATATAGGCTATGGCACCGATAAGATGATTGCCTTCAGGTAAGAATGAGGAAATCCCTTTTGAAATTACTTGTCCCACACCGCTTGCAGTAAAGAGCACGCCAAGTGCCGCTAAGAACTGAGGTAGGATGCCAGTTGTACCAACTTGTTGTGTTAAACGATCACTATCATATAATGTGAATGATAGCTTGGGTTTAATAATCAATAGCGCTGTAATCAATCCAACTACAGATGACACGCCAAGACCAATAGCTCCACCTAGAGGCGTCCAGTTCGAGACGATGACCGCTACCACAGCTAAGACAACCGCAGGAATAAAGAGTTTATTGCCATACTTGGCAGATCCCTTTTCTGCTTCCTTATCCGTGACGTCGATAATATTTTTAATTTTTACTTGTTTGAAAAGAGTCAACACGCCCATAGATAGAACGAGAATGCCGTTAATCACATTTGGAATATAAGGACCACCTATGAAAAGTACAGCCAGTATCGTCCAGAATGCTGCAGTACCTAAACTTTTAGATTTATCAGTTGAGCGTAAAGAACGATAAGCAGTATATAAAAATTGTAGCCCGATAAGGATGTAGAAGATTTCTAAAATATGATTTAAAGTTGTTTCACTCATGATCTTTTACCTCTTTATGTCCATATTTTTTATTAAAATAGCGATCGAGCAGAATATTTTTAATCCACACGAGAATCAAAGTGATAATAGCAATTGGAATTGACGCGAGTACTAAGCTCAACGCGTTGACTTTGATGTTGAGCGTTTGGAATGTGCCAACCATAAGTAAGACACCAGCAGCTCCCACGAATAAGTTTTGTCCGAAGAAGTTACCATAGTTCTCCATTGCCGAAGCTTCAGCTTTTAACTTTTCAATGTCTTTATTATCAACGTCTTTGTCGGATAGGTTGTAACGCGTACGAAGGGCACCTTGAACCATTGGGTTAATTAAAGGTCTAACGAATTGAGGATGACCTCCGACACGAATTGAAGCAACACCAGCAATTTCACGAATAATTAAATATAAAGTAAGAAGTCGCCCGGTAGTAACTTTCTTGACGTTACTAATGAGTTTTGATGCTTGTTGTTTTAATCCAAAACGCTCAATCAAACCAACCATCGGGAGAGTAAGCATAAATAGCGTTACGAGACGTTGATCGACAAAGGCTTTGCCAAGTGTAGATAGCACTTCGACTATATCCATACCAGCAACAAGACCTGTCGTTACAGCTGCAATTAAAATAATTGCGATGGTGTCGAACTTAAGGATAAAGCCAATAATAATGATTAAAATACCAATCAATTTAATCCATTCCATAAAAACGCTCCTTTGTTACGATAATCGCTTTCCATTTTTATACATTGTTTAAAACAATAGCTACGGAAAGAAAATAATAAATAAGTTTTAATTTTCTTAATATTAGCATAGCTATATTTATTGAAAAAGAGAAGATAAAATAAATTAGAAAAAGTGTAATAATTTGTGACAAATTAAAGTAATAAAGCTTCCAAATTATGAATTACAAGAGGGCGAAACATCGAGTTCTTGGATTAATGTAAAAAATCTACTGCAAAATGTTTAATTCTAAATAGCGCATCGGAATATGGATATAAAATAAGCCCTTAAAATGAATTCTAGTCAACTCATTTTAAGGGCTAAAGTAATTATCACTTAAGCATGTGCATGTTCTGGAACATCTTTAAAGTTTTCTAAACGACGGTTCCATTCTTCATCACTAATATCATGTTTTGCAACATAACGATTACGTTCATGTTTTGCGCAGTCATATGAGCATGCGCCTAAGTATTTTTCCTCGTTTTCTTCTGAAACAAGAATTTGTTTATTACATTCTGGGTTTGCACAGTTAATATAACGTTCACAAGGTGTGCCATCGAAGTGTTCTTTACCGATAACAGTTTTTTCAACTTGGTTCACATCAACGCTAATACGTTCATCGAAAACGTACATTTTGCCATCCCAGTATTCACCTTTAGTCTCAGGGTCTTTACCGTAAGTTGCAATACCACCGTGTAATTGTCCTACATTTTCGAAACCTTCCTTAACTAACCAACCTGAGAATTTTTCGCAACGGATACCGCCAGTGCAATATGTCACAATATTTTTACCATCTAATTGATCTTTATTATTACGGATCCATTCAGGTAAGTCGCGGAAACGTGTGATGTCAGGACGAACTGCGCCACGGAAATGGCCTAAATCGAATTCATAGTCATTACGTGCATCTAAGATAATTGTATCTTCATCTTCTAAAGCTTCTTTAAATTCTTTAGGTGAATAGTATTTACCTGTTGTTACGCGAGGGTCTACATCATCTTCTAAACCTAAAGCAACGATTTCTGTTCTTGGACGAACGTGCATTTTTTTGAATGCATGACCTTCAGCTTCGTCAATTTTGAAAGTTAAATCAGCGAAACGTTCATCTGCATGCATATGTTCAATATATTTATCTGTATCTTCTTTTGTACCAGATAAAGTACCATTAATGCCTTCTGTAGAAACTAAGATTCTACCTTTTAAATTATTTTCTTTGCAGAATTCTAAGTGTTCTGCAGCAAATGTTTCGGGGTCATCAATTGTTACGTATTTATAGTATAAAAGTACTCTATAATCCATTCTTACATTCTCCTCTTTCAATTCTTCTCTATATAGGGACGATGATTTATATAAATGTCATAAGCTTATAAATATTGATGCTGTTTACATTTTTACCATTATAATATTGTACCAAAATGATAAAGAGTTTCAATATACTAGCACATAAATCATTCTTAAAGACGATATTTTTTGAAAATGTAAGCCTATATTGGACGTCATTTTCAGAGAGAATATATTTAAATGTAAGCGATATCATATCGCTGTAATGACAATTAGCATAAGTTCTTATAAAATAGTAACAAAGTGTTAAAAAGAGAAAGAGGGGTTTGAATTATGAATAATCAAGACTTGCCTACATTAAAATATATTGGGAAATCTGCAAGTGTTGCGCCAATTGTATCTGAAAATGAGTTGCAAACCGTTACAGCAGAGCCTTGGGTGAAAATTTCAGATAGAGGGTTACAGTTAGAGGGGTTAAACTTTAATCGTGAAGGCCATTTATTTTTATTAGATGTCTTTGAAGGAAATATTTTTAAGGTAGATCCTTCTACGAAAGAGGTTTCACGTTCATTTGTATCTGAAAAAACAAATCCTGCAGCAATCAAATTTCATAAAGACGAGCGTTTATTTGTATGTTATTTAGGTGATTTTAAAACTACTGGGGGCATCTTTGCGACTAATGAGGAAGGAGAACAATTTGAAGAAATCGTTTCTGAATTGAATACAGAATATTGTATTGATGATATGGTCTTCGATAGTAAAGGCGGCTTTTATTTTACTGACTTCAGAGGATACTCTACGAAGCCTCTTGGGGGCGTATATTATGTCTCTCCGGACTTTAAGTCAATCACACCAGTAATTCAAAATATCTCCGTAGCTAATGGTGTAGCGCTAAGTACTGATGAACGCGTACTCTGGGTTACTGAAACAACTACCAATCGGCTACATCGTATTGAATTAGAAGAAGATGGAGTGACTATCGCACCGTTTGGAGCGACGATTCCATATTATTTCACAGGACATGAAGGTCCCGATTCATGCTGTATCGATAGTGATGACAACCTTTATGTAGCAATGTATGGTCAAGGACGTGTCTTAGTCTTTAATAAAAAAGGTTACCCGATTGGTCAAATTCTAATGCCAGGCCGTGATGAAGGTAAAATGCTACGTTCAACACATCCACAATTTATTCCTGGTACGAATCAATTGTTAATTTGTACGAATGATATTGAGAATGGTTCTGAAGGTGGTTCAATGATTTACACAGTAAATGGATTTGCCAAAGGACATCAGAGTTACCAATTTCAATAACCCTAGGTTTGTTTGAAAGAAAAAGTAAATTAAAAAAGGCGTAAATTAAAAATTGGGCTATAGGATGCATTGTTACGACATTTAAGTTTTGGCTAGACAATCGTAATAAAAAATAAGCGACGCTATAGCCCACCATTAAATAACCCCTCACTATAAGCGACGGTAGTGAGGGGTTTGGTGTTGCTAATGGAACTAATTTATGAATGTATTATACCACCATGTGTAACATATTGCAATGTAAAATGATAGTGATGTTGCATTCTATTAATCTTCTAAACTGAATTCAGCAGATGCTTCGAATTTTACGTCTTTACCTAACATTACGCCACCAGTTTCTAAAGCTTGGTTGAAGCTGATGCCATATTTTTCACGATCGATTGTACCAGTAACGATGAATCCAGTTACTTGCGCACCATTCATAGGATTTTTGCTTACGCCATTAAATTCAACGTCAAATGTTTCTTCATGTGTTTCACCTTTAATAGTTAAATCGCCAGTTACTTTATTTTCTGATATTTCTTTAGTTTCAAATGTCCATTTATCATTTTCTTCTGTAGCGAAGAAGTCTCCAGATCTTAAGTGATTGTCTCTATCTTCATTTTGAGTATCGATTGAGCTTGGAACGATAGTTGCAGTTGCTTTTAGTGAACTTAAGTCATTAATGTCTCCATCTAATTGAACATCGAATTGTGTGAATGTACCTTTTACTTTAGAAACCATTAAGTGTTTGATTTGGAATTGAATATCGCTGTGTACTGGATCAAATGTAAATTGTGTCATAAAATAATTGCCCCTTTTTTTATTATGTTTAGGTATAATTTTTATACCTGGTATAAATATTATAATACTCGGATGGTCAAGTTGCAATAGATAAGTATGATGTTGGATAAATTTTTTTAATGTCTTCTATTTATTAATTACCCTTTTTGGATATAAATTATCAATTGTATTCAAATGTAACTATGTGTGGGGATGATTGATGTAGGGAATAATCGTTGTGATAAATGATTTCTAAATTGAACTATAGAGAGGTGAATGGGTATGAAAGATATCTCAAGAGGTATCAATCATATTGGTTTAACAGTACCTGATATAGAAAAGGCTACGGAATTTTTCAAAAAAGGTTTAGATGGGAAAATTGCATATGATAGTCAAAGAAAAGACGAAGAACCGCGGGGAGGTAAGCATGTCGAACACATCCTTGGCATAGGTAAAGGTGTTCAAATTGTTCACAAACGGATGATGGTATTTGGGAATGGGCCTAATATAGAAATGTTTGAATTTGAAAATGCAAAACAACGAGGGCCTGAATCGTTACAAGATGTGGGTTATACTCATATTTCATTTTATGTGGATGATTTCGAAGCGGCTGTCGCAAAAGTAAGATCGGCAGGCGGGGAGCCTATATCTGAGTCACATAGCAATACAAGATATGAAGATACTGATGGAAACCAAACAGTTTATGTTAAAACGCCTTGGGGAAGTCTTATCGAATTACAAACTGTTCCTAATGGATTTTATTATCCTCCAGACAGTGAGGCGGAAGTGTTTACGCCAGAGGAATAAGAGATTTAAACAGAAATGACATTTTAGAGAGCAAACAAGTTTTTAATTGACTTTAAATATAAGAAGCAGTAACATAATTTTAAATCGTAATTATTACGATTATAGAACGATAGATAATGAGTGGTTTGCACATAGATAAATGTACATATTCGTCCATGGACATTTATTCTTTATGCATTCAAAGATTATTCTTCATTACCTCAGACATAAAAGCAACTTTCCACTTTTATCTTATCGTTCTTTTTTTATAATTTAATTCTCCTGAAATTTCCAATTTATTCACTCGTCATACGATGAGTGAATTTTTTGTCTTAAGATTAGTTTTATTTCATTCATTAAAATGATACGTTCTTAATAAGTGGAGGTGTGTTTCAATGATATCGATTAAACGTGGCATATGGATAATCTTAAGTTTAATACCGATTGAATTCATTGGCATGATTGTAGATTATAAGACGTATACAATGTGGGGTTACATACCATTTATTATTATTTTGATTATTTTGGGTTGTTTTTCATTCGACCTGAAGAGCTATTTCATCATTTTAATAAGTAGACTTTTAGGGATTTTAATATCGTGGAAATGTAGTGAATATTTTATAAATTGGAAAGTGGCAGTAGACTATTTTAAGCCTTTTGATAACCTTTCATTTATTGTATTTTTAGTAATAATAGGTTTTGGGCTTCTTCATTTTGTGATGCTTGTCTTTTATACATTAAGACGCAGTTAAAATGAGACTGAAATCAATACGTCGTTAAAATAAGCTACTTCCATACTTTGTCGCTAAGTTTATATAAAATAATCCCTTTCGAAGTTGGCTCTCTCCGAAAGGGATATAGGGAATAAGGTTAAATTAATTTCAACTTTTGTTAGTTTAAAAGTTACTTCAAAATTTTACAATATTTATTAAAGGTTTTGGGTTAAGGGGGGATAACCCGTTATAGAATCTTAATATTTTGTAGGGAAATGGTTAATTATTAAGATTCATAATAATTTAATTCTAAATCTTTTGATGTTTGTTTACGTGTTTCTCTCATTAATTGAATATCATTGATAAGAGATTGACCATATGATGGAATCATTTTTTGTATTTTAGGTTTCCATTCATTTTCATAATCAGCGAAGTTTCTTTCTAAAACTTCTAACGCCACTGAAACTGAAGTTGAAGCTCCTGGTGATTCACCTAATAATGCAATGACAGAGTGATCTTCAGAGTTAACAACTTCTGTACCAAATTGAATGAATCCTTTACCGTGCTCAGGCGTATCTTTAATAACTTGAACACGTTTACCTGCAGTGTATAATTGCCAATCTTCGTCACGTGCTTCAGGGTAGAACGTGCGTAGATGGTTCATACAACCTTCTTTAGTCATCAATACTTGATCGATTGAATACTTAATTAAAGGTAAATTTTTAGCAGCAGCTGCAAGTAAAGTTGTGATGTTGTATGGTTTAACAGATTTAAATAGATCTAAGTTAGAACCATTTTTTAAGAATTTAGGCCCAACGTTCGCAAAAGGCCCAAATAATAATGTTCTTTCACCATCAATATAACGTGTATCGAGATGAGGTACAGTCATTGGCGGTGTGCCAGGTGGTTCTTTACCGTAAACTTTAACGTCATGTTCATTAATAACTGCAGGGTTGGTACATATTAAGAACTGACCGCTAATAGGGAACCCGCCTAAGTGCTTACTTTCAGGGATACCAGTTTTTTGTAATAGTGGAATAGCGCCACCACCAGCACCAATAAAGACGTAATCCGCTAATACAGTTTCTTCAGAACCGTTATTGCGATTTCTTACTTTCACTTCCCATGTACTATCTTGACGTCGGTTAAAATCAATGACCTCATGATTATATTGAACTTCTGCATTAGGGTGCTGTTCAATACTTTTAGCCATCTTACGTGTTAACTCACCGTAATTCACATCTGTACCTTCATCAATTTTACTGGCTGCCATAATTTCATTGCCTGTACGACCTTTCATCATTAATGGCATCCATTTTTTCATTTCTTCAATATCTTCTGTATATTCAATATTGTCGAACATTGGGAAGTTACGCATTGCTTCGTAACGATTTTTCAAGAATTGTACGTTATTCTTACCTCTTACGAAACTAATGTGAGGAAGGGGATTAATAAATTCTCTAGGATTATCAATGTTGCCACTTTTCACGAGGTGTCCCCAGAATTGCTTAGAAATTTCAAATTGTTCATTAATTTCTTTCGCTTTTTCGATATCAATTGAACCATCAGGTTGTTGAACTGTATAGTTCAGCTCACATAACGCAGCATGTCCTGTACCGGCATTGTTTCTTTCATTAGAACTCTCGATACCCGGACGATCTAAACGTTCAAAGAGTTTGATGTTCCAATTAGGTTCTAATTCTTTAATCATAGAACCAAATGTCGTACTTAAGACACCAGCGCCAATAATCACTATGTTTTTTGACTTGTTGCTAGGCATTTTTGCTCACCTTTCTAAAAAGATTTCGTGCAAAAATAATTAAATTATTGCGCTGACTCTTATTATAAGTGCTGTATTTCTATAACAAAAATACATATTTTCAATAACACCTATTCCATTTTGTAATAATTTGGACACAATATGACCATTGATTAGACAAAAAATAATCTATGAGTTCAGATAATGAATCGTCTAAATTTTATTCATCAATGTGTGTGACAGAATTAATAATAATTCTTCAATTGGTTTGCTACGCTCATCTAAGATATGAAAACTCACTTGTCCCTCATTCTTAGCCCAATGTGATAATTGTTCATTTTCATAATTTGTAATGATACAAGTTTCTGGGCTCATTTTTTTAATAAAATAATCTTCATTATCATAAGTGAACTTAACCGGTTTATTAACCGACGTAAACTCTTTCATATCAATTTTTGTGTTTCTATAATTACAATGAATTTCTCTGAAATTTCTAAAGTTTGGTATACATTTAGAAGTGAAAATAATATTTTTCTCCAAATCTCTAACAACATAAGACGTATAGATGCCTGCTTGAGGAATAATAATGTCTAAACCTTTGATAAATGGATTCGGATAAGCTTTTCTTATGTACAAATAAGGATCTCCATCGTTGTACATTGTCTTCCATCTTGTATCAAAGTAATTGCTGAGTGTGTAATTAATCATTCGTCATCAACCTTCGATTTTTAGAATTATCAATAAATATATATTCCCTATTCCCATGGAAAATAAAACAACTAGCGGAAAGTTTAAAATTGATTTTATTTAAGAGAAAACACCCCCCCTGGGAATTAGACGGGCACGTGCTTCCACTTCGCAAAGTATCTTAAATTAAATACAGAAGTAGCAGTAAGACGACTCCTAATTGGAATCATCTTACTGCTATTATTTTTGGGGATTATGTTTCAGCCTGATTTTACTTAAATGAGTAATCGGTATGTTTTAGATTTTTTATTTGTAGTTACTCATATGGGTTTCCAAACTTTTTACAATACTCATAAAAACCATACTTATTCATAAAAGATTGTTTTTCGATGTTTTGGGCTAATTAATGGCCTTTATGTTTTTCTTTTGCTTTTTGTTTTTTGATTGAACGCTTATAAGCTTCATGCTTTTCTTTATTTTGTTTCTTACGCTTTTTTCGTCCTTTTTTCTTTAATTCTTGTTCTTTCTTCATAGCTTCTTGAGCAATAGTTGTGAATTTAGGCTTTTTTTGTTCTTTTGCTACTTTTCTTTGTAGTCTTTTGGGATTGACCTTTGTTGTTTGAGCCTTCAGTGTAGTTTGAGTCTGAGTATTGTCTATCAAACGTTCTAAATCGTTGATGATAAATTCAATCACTTCTTCGTCACTGGGTTCTTGACCAAAAATATGTTTAGAAAATTTAACTGAATTATTCATCGAGAATTCGACTAAACCTATAAAAAACTGACCATCATGAAACACTGATAATTTCATGGCTAGTCCCTCCTCTTAATTAAACTTGAAATGATGGACAACCTGAGGAGGAGGGTTACTGACAAATCCTATGAATTTGCATTGGGACTACCAACCCAATTGTGTTTTTACATTTCACTATTTAGTATTACATGAACTGAAAAATATTACAAAACACCTATTTTTTAAAATTCACACATATTACCAATAAAAGTTTGTCACGTTGATGATTTTAGAACCTATGCAATAGTGCATTCAGTATTTTTTGAAAAGTTGCATTAAACTTGATATAAGTATTATATGCAAGGTACATACATAATTGGGAAATTTATAAAATAAAATCAGGTGATATGATGTTTCAAAGAATACTAAGCGTGACAGGCGTGTTATGCGTGGTCACATTATTATCAGCTTCTCCAAGTTTTGCATTGGAAAAACCAACATCTTTATTAAAGAACAAAGATAATATGAAAATTTCAAGCACATACGAACCTCAATCTTTAACACTCTCAACAGAACAAGGTCAAATATTATATAGTTATCATGAAAATAAAAAAGTAGATCCTGCTTCTTTAACTAAAATGATGACAATGTATTTGACACTAGATGCTGTAAAATCTGGAAAACTACATATGAACGATAAAGTGAAAATTACTAACCAACAGGCGCAATTATCTCGAAAATCTAACCTATCCTCAGTTCCCTTAAAAGCTGGTCAAATCTATACAGTTAAAGAAATTTTAAGTCAAACTGCTTTAGCATCTAGTAATGCTGCTGCTTTAATTCTAGGAGAAAAGGTATCGAAATCGACGTCTACTTTTACAGATCAAATGAATCAACAAGCAAAGCAATTTCATATGAATCATACCCACTATACAAGTCCTACAGGGGCAGATACTCATTTATTAGGACCTAGTGCCCCTGAAAAGTATAAAAACCAAGGTAAGACGCAAAGTACATCCAAAGATATGAATATAATGATGTATGAAATGTTAAAAAATCATCCGGAAATACTGAAAATTACTAAGAAAACGTCAGAAACTCAAAAAGGACAAACGTTTAAATCTACAAACTTATCTTTAAAAGGGCAGCCTAAGTATTATAAAGGGACTGATGGTTTGAAAACAGGAACAAGTGATTCAGGATATAGTTTAGCTTTGACGAATAAACAACATCGTTTAAGGCTGAATGAAACGATTCTAGATGTGTCGCCTTATCCAAGTGAAACAGCTAAACTTACACGTAATGAAATTGCGAATGATATGATGAAGTACTATCGTAAACAATACGAGTATAAAAAGGTTTTATCCAAAGGAGAGCACAAGATTGATGGCACAACATATGATGTGAAGAAAGATTTATATGACGTTGTTCCTAAACATCAAAAATGGTATATCGCCATTAATAATAAAGGTAATGCATATGTTCACTATAAACGAAATTATCTCGAGGGTGCTTCATATCCTTCGGTCAAAGCTGATAAAAAAAGTAAAGGTATATTAAGTTGGTTATCGCATCTATTTTTGCGATAACCTATTATTTTGAAGTTTAATGTAAGCGTTTTACCATATTTGTACTAATACTTACATGTAATATGTTAATATTCAATTGACAGAATGTTCCGACATCATCAAGCGTTATAACTTTCATACAAGGGGGTTAGGCCCATGCCTAAAAAGTTATTTAGTATTGATTTAAACAAGACAATGGATCAACAAGCGCATCCAGGACATAACAGATGGCATCCAGATATTCCGGCAGCATTTTCAGTAGAACCTGGAGAATCATTTAGAATGGAATGTTTAGACTGGACTGATGGACAAGTAGGAAATAATGATGACGCAAATGAAATTAAATACGTCAATTTGAATCGTGTCCATGTATTAAGTGGTCCTGTGTATGTGAATGGTGTCGAACCAGGAGATTTACTTGTCGTTGATATTCTAGACATCGGAACTTTTCCTGAACATGAATGGGGATTTAACGGTATCTTTGATAAAACGAATGGAGGCAGTTTCTTAGTGGACCATTATCCTAATGCGGCCAAGTCCGTTTGGGATTTCAATGGAATCTATGCTACTAGTCGACATGTTCCAGGAGTCGAATTTGCAGGGGTTATTCATCCGGGCTTAATTGGAGTGGCACCATCTCAAGAAATGTTAGACGAATGGAATCG
Source organism: Staphylococcus sp. HMSC036D05 (assembly GCF_001836225.1). NCBI lineage: Bacteria > Bacillati > Bacillota > Bacilli > Caryophanales > Staphylococcaceae > Staphylococcus > Staphylococcus sp. HMSC036D05. The sequence goes on from NZ_KV827789.1 coordinate 55,508, forward strand.
TCGTGAACTTGCGCTTGTCGATACAGACCCGGACCGTGAACCTGTGTTAGCGAATTTACCTACTGAGGATGCGGTAGTATTAGGTACGCTTAAAGGAAGAGATTTTGATCGTGTAGCTAAAGAAGGCGCACGTACAGTTCCGCCTCGTGAAAATGGGGGCAACTGTGATATCAAAGATTTATCAAAAGGGTCTCGAATTTACTTCCCAGTTCATGTTAAAGGTGCCAAATTATCTGTAGGTGATTTACATTTTTCTCAAGGTGATGGAGAAATTACATTCTGTGGTGGTATTGAAATGCCAGGATGGATTGAATTACGCGTGAATGTCATTAAAAATGGGATGGAAAAGTATCACATTAAGAAAAATCCAACATTCAAACCAGGTCCACTTCTACCAAATTATAATGATTATATTGTCTTCGAAGGTATTTCTGTAAATGAATTTACAGGTGAACAAAAATATAATGATGCGACCACTGCATACAGAAATGCGGTGCTTAATGCGATTGAATTCTTGAAAACACGAGGATTCACTGGAGAGCAAGCTTATATGCTACTAGGTACAGCGCCAGTGCAAGGCACAGTTGCCGGTATCGTAGATGTTCCGAATGCCTGCTGTACGATTGCGATTCCGAGAGAGATATTTAAAGACGATATTGTACCGAGTTTGGAGCCTGATGAATAATGCCAAAATATACTTATGATTGTTCAACGTGTGGGCCATTTACAATGAGACAATCCATGAATGAACAACATGAATATGCATATTGTCCACATTGTGGCGACACATCTACACGTGTATTTAACGCTTTTCAAACTTATAAAATGGATGGGAAATTAAAGCAACGTATTGAAAAAGGTCAACAACCTCGTGTTGTTACTAAAGATAAGTTGCCGACAAATAAACGTAAAAAAGCCACACAAGGAAGACCTTGGATGGCAGGACACTAAGCGCTAAAATAAGAACCTTCGCTAAATAATGACACTATTGGGGGTCATATCACTATCTAGCGAGGGTTTTCATCTATAATAGTTATTAAAATTTTTTAATGTGTGTTTCTCTAATGCCATTTATAATTTTGACGACTTCTCGTGTTAAATCTTCGACTGAACGCTTTTGTCCCTCTTTTAACCAAGCATAAATAATGCGCAAGATACCACCAGCCATGAATTCCATGTAAACCTCTAAATCAATATTAAATCGAATGCCATGACGGATGTCGAAATTAACCTGTCTTTCAACACCCTTATAAAGCTGGTTATATACAATGCGGGTAATTTCGTCATAATAGGCAATAGTAAAGACGCTTTGGATAGTATCTCTATTTTCTATTAAAAAATAAAGCGTCTCCCTAACTATATTTTCGAAATATGTTTTCGGTTCTTTCACCAATAAATTATCTAAATGAGATTCATGCAAACTGTTGAAAAAGTTAGCTAGAACTTGGTTTAATAAATCATATTTATCACTGTAATGACGATAGAAAGTTGAGCGACGTACCATAGCTCGATCACACAAATCTTGAACAGTAATCTGACTAAAATTCTTCGTCTTAAGTAGTTCTAAGAATGAATCCATAAGCGCACGTTGTGTCTTCTTAACACGTAAATCATTGTTATTCATTTTTATTCACCTCATTAATCCGACACTTCAAAATCTGTGTGATTGATGCATATAGTGTTTGATGGTTGCTCTGTAAAATAATTTCTGAGCGTTGCAAATTAATAATTAACAGCATTTACTATAGTACTTCACTTATAGCCTGAGCACAATTGCATTGTACTACTTTTATCGTTGAAAATGGTGTTGAGGTGTATGGTCGAGATAGTACTTTTTAAAATTTAGCATGATAATTATGTACACCATTCAGAATAGTAACCACTTCTTTTGTTAAATCATCTATTGAACGTTCTTGGCCGTCTTGAATCCAAGCATACATTGTACGTAATATGCCTCCTGCAATAAAGTCAGCAAGAATATCTATATCAACATTAAATTCAACTCCATGACGTATTTCAAACTGTATTTGAGCTTTCATACCTTCATACAATTGCTCATATATAATATCAGTGACTTCATCATAGAGTGCCATAGTTAGTACATTTTGAACAATAGGTTTATGTTCATATAAATAATCCAATGATTCACGAATCACTTTCTCGAAGTGGGGTCTAGGATCATTTGGATTTAAAGTTGTAGAATGTTTCTCTCTCACTCTAAAAATCAACTTTTGTATCAATAATTTAAGTAAATCATACTTATCGTCGAAACGTCTATAAAATGTTGAACGTCTGACTAAAGCTTTGTCACATAAATCTTGGACGGTAATTTGACCAAAATCTTTCGTTCTTAGCGTTTCAAATAAAGCATTTAATAATGCTTGTTCAGTTTTTTCTACACGCAGATCTTTATTTTTCATTATACACCTCGTAAAATGAGACATTTATTAAAATATGTCACATAAGTATCAGATGGCTTAATTTGCATTCACATTCTTTGATTTAAAATTGATATAATCCTAATTGTGATTACAATTGAATAAATCTTTTGAGTGGGCAATGATATTACTATATAAGCCATACTAACTCATTAAATTGGGCTTTATGGGTTAGTATGTTTTGTGTGGTAATTAGAGTATACTGTTAATTTTTTCTCAAAATCACTTACGCAGCTTTATGCTGCATCCCTAAATTTTTGTGTATTAATGTAGTCATAGTATCTCTAGTTATTGCGTGTGTTGAGCAAAATGCTAATCGTTATCGATTGGTATTTTGCTTTTTTTTGTGGAGGATTTTAAAAATATGTGTAAGCAACAGAGTTTTAAATTTAAAATTGCTTAAAGATAATATGTATAACTACTTTTTAGAATAATATATCTATTAGAGTTAAACAAGGTGTATATGAGATTAAAAGAAGATGATGTGTGGATGAGTTAAAATGCAAAGGTAAAAGTGTGTTTATAATTGAAAGAATTTTCAGAAAAATACTTGTAATATTAATTTCGTCATGGTAGTTTAATACTACATTTTCACTTTAGTACAATATAGCATTAAAGTGTTTGGGTCGAGGTGACATCGTGTGAGTAAATTAGACATAATTTCGATTAAAGAAAAGGAATTAGCATTTCTAAAGTATTTCAAACAACAAGGTTATCAACTTGTTGATTTTAATTTAATAGAAAAGTTGAACTGGGGAAATCTTACGCATGAAGATTTACAACAAATGGAAGAACGTCATTTTTGGCAACATCATAAACACTTATATGCCTTAAGAAACGATTTTACTGATCAATTATTTAGATATTACTCAGCTTATCCTTCAAATCACCAACAAGTTGCGTATGCTGGCGACATTATTAGAAATAATAAAGTGATTAAACAAATAGGAATCGAAAATTATCATCCTTCACGTGAAGTGATTAAAAACAGTTTTATACATTTTCACAAATTCATTAAAATCGGTCTTCATGATCGTATACAATTTGTGATTCTTGGACACTATCAATTGATCGATGCACTTCTAGACCAACAGTTTCAAACACCCGACGTAGTAGAAATGATTGAAGAAAGAAATATATCAGGTTTGGTTAACAAATTGGGTGTGCATCATCCGCTTATTCGAATATTAAAAGAGAACACATTAAATCAACTCCAGTTGCTTCCCAATTACCTCAGCGCTAACCATCCTGCGCTTCAAACATTGCAATTGTGGGAAGGATGGCTAAAATCATGGGGATTGAAAGATATTCATCTCGATATTACTGCACAGCCACCAAGGTCTTATTACAAGGGTGTATTTATCAAATGTCATTTAGAACACTCGCACGAAAGTGTGTTAACAGGTGGGTACTACCATGGTGAGTTAGAAGGATTTGGCTTAGGTTTGACGCTGTAATTTTATAAAAGGGGAAGGAGTGAATGTCATGTTACGTGTAGCATTAGCAAAAGGACGATTATTAGACAGTTTCATAGACTATTTACAGAGAGTAAAACAGAAAGACATGTCTGAGGCGTTATTATCGAGAAAAAGGTTATTACTGCTTACTGTAGATAGCATTGAATTTATTCTAGTTAAAGGGAGCGATGTACCTACATATGTTGAGCAAGGTATTGCAGATGTTGGGATTGTCGGGAGTGATGTGCTAAACGAACACAAATTTAATATTAATAACTTATTAGATTTGCCATTTGGAAAATGTCACTTTGCTTTAGCTTCTAAACCTCAAACGACGACGTACAAAAAAGTAGCGACGAGCTATATTCATACGGCCACACAGTACTTTGCCAACCAAGGAATGGATGTTGAACTCATTTATTTAAATGGTTCAGTCGAACTTTCATGTCTTGTTGACATGGTTGACGGGATTGTAGACATCGTACAAACAGGTACAACACTTAAGGCGAATGGTCTTGTTGAGAAGAGACATATTGGAGATATCAATGCCAAGTTAATTACGAATAAAGAGGCATATTTCAAGAAATCTACTGAAATAGAAAGGTTAATTAAGCAATTGGGGGTGTCTATTGACTATGCTTAAAGCACAACAATTTATAGAACAATTTGCTCAGAATGAAACATTAGACGAATCACTGTATCCGTTAGTACGAGATATATGTGAGGAAGTCAAATTAAAAGGGGACCGTGCACTAAAAAATTATAATTTAACATTTGACCATGTGAAAACAGATCAATTAGAAGTGGCTCAATCTAAACTCAAAGAAGCTTATGATAATTTAGACGAAACAACACGACATGCCCTTGAACAAAGTTATAGACGAATTAAAGCCTATCAAGAAAAGATTAAGACAAACATGACCCAACTTAAAAGCGAAGAATGCTACGAAATCTATCATCCTATTGAGCGCGTAGGGATTTATGTTCCAGGAGGTAAAGCGAGTTATCCTTCTACGGTACTAATGACGGCAACGCTTGCACAAGTAGCAGAGGTAAAGCATATTACCGTCGTAACACCACCTCAACCGGACGGGATTTGTAAAGAAGTATTAGCAGCTTGTTACATTACTGGCGTGAACCATGTTTATCAGGTCGGTGGAGCTCAAAGTATTGCCGCGTTGACGTATGGAACAGACGCTATTGAGAAGGTCGATAAAATTGTAGGACCAGGCAATCAATTTGTAGCCTATGCTAAAAAGTATGTCTTCGGGCAGGTAGGTATCGACCAAATTGCTGGACCTACAGAGATTGCGTTGATTATAGACGACACTGCAGACTTAGATGCGATTACCTACGATGTCTTCGCACAGGCAGAACATGATGAAATGGCACGTACTTATGTAATTAGTGAAGATGAGCACGTATTAAACCAACTAAAAACTAAAATAACTAAAGCGCTCGCAGATGCGAAACGTAAAGATATTATTTCAAAAAGTATCGCTCAACATCATTATTTAATTTTAGCTTCAAATCATGACGAAGCATGTCAAGTTATGAACACGATTGCCCCAGAACACGCATCTATTCAAACAAAAGCACCGGAAACATACGTTGAAAAGATTAAATATGTAGGTGCGTTATTTTTAGGACATTATTCTCCTGAAGTGATCGGTGACTATGTAGCTGGACCTAGTCACGTCCTTCCAACAAACCAAACTGCTAGATTTTCAAATGGGTTAACAGTAAATGATTTTATGACGCGCAATTCAGTGATTCAGTTAACGCAACAAACCTTTAAAGAGGTCGCGCATTCAGCAGAACACATTGCACATATTGAATCTTTATATAATCATGAAAAGTCTATTCAAATACGCAATTAAGGAGGGACACATATTGATACGTATAGATAAGAATGAAAGTCCCATTGCACCTTTATCACAGGTTCAACTTAATGAAATTTTGAAAGACATGCAATACAACTTATATCCTGATGAAGAATATCAACGATTTAGAGAAGCTTATGCTTCATTTTATAAATTAAAGCCAAATCAAGTGATTGCGGCAAATGGTTCAGATGAATTAATTCAAAAATTGATGTTGATTATGCCAGAAGGGCCTGTGCTCACGTTAAACCCTGACTTCTTCATGTATCAAGCGTATGCTGCACAAGTGCGACGTCCTATTGAATTTGTAGAATCTGATCAAGATTTACAATTTAATTTGCAACACATTTTAGATCGGATTGAAGCGGTTCGCCCATCATTTTTCATTATGAGTAATCCACATAATCCGACTGGAAAGCAATTTGATATGACTTTCATTAACTCAATCAGTGAGAAATTGAATAAGATAGGTAGTTACTTTGTTATAGATGAAGCATATCTTGATTACGGTCAACCTTACGAGGTTCCGAATACCCCTCATGTTATTCGCATGCGTACACTTTCGAAAGCTTTTGGTATAGCAGGGTTACGCCTTGGTATCATCATCGGTCACGAAGCAACGATTCGTTTGATTCAACGTATAGAACATCCTTATCCACTTAATAGTTTCACATTGAAAGTGGCTACGTCACTTTTTATTTCTGAAAATGACACAACAGCATTTTTAAAGAGACAGCGTGCACTAGCGACACGATTGAAAGCGATTTTCACCAAGCATGTTGCAGACGTTATCAAAGTGTATCCTTCCTATACAAACTTTGTCTTAACTAAAGGCAAACTCGCGCATGATTTAGGGGAATTTATTTTCAAAAATGGGTTTAAACCACGAATTTATGAAGAAGAAAATATGAAGGATTATGTCCGTTATTCTATAGCCACTGAGGAACAGCTTGAGCAATTAGAAGGCATTGTTAAAGAATGGAGAGAGCGTTATGACTTATCGAAAAATACGTAACACCAATGAAACACAATTAAATATTGAACTTGCTAATAATGGTCAACCATCTCATATCGATACGGGCGTAGGTTTCTTAGACCATATGCTGACACTTTTTACGTTTCACAGTGGTTTAACTCTAAATATTGTAGCGAACGGTGATACATATGTAGATGATCATCATGTTACTGAAGATATTGGTATTGTCATAGGTCAATTGTTACAAGAACTGACACGTGACCAAAGAAGCTTCACTCGGTATGGAAGTGCCTATATACCAATGGATGAAACGCTCGCACGTACGATTGTAGATATTAGCGGTCGACCCTATCTTTCTTTTAATGCCAATCTCAGTAAGGAAAAGGTAGGTACATTTGATACTGAGCTAGTTGAAGAATTCTTTCGAGCGTTAGTGATTAATGCACGTTTAACCGTTCATATTGATTTAATTCGAGGTGGCAATACGCATCATGAAATTGAAGCGATATTTAAATCATTTGCAAGAGCGTTAAAGGTAGCGCTTATGCCTTCTAAAGATGGTCTTATTCCTTCATCTAAAGGTGTGATTGAATGATTGCAGTTATAGATTACGGTTTAGGAAACATCAGTAACGTAACTCGAGCTATTAAACATTTAGGGTATGAAGTCGTTTTGACGTGTGAAGAAGCAGAAATGATGTCTGCTGATGCTATCGTTTTGCCAGGTGTAGGTCATTTCAAAGATGCAATGGTATCCATTCACTCTAAAGGGTTAGATCAAATCTTAAAAAAGATTGATGGCACACCGATTATTGGAATATGTCTAGGTATGCAGTTGTTATTTGAGCATAGTGCTGAAGGAGACGTCGATGGTTTAGGACTTGTCCCGGGAAATATTGTGCCGATTCAAACTTCGTATCCAGTACCTCATTTAGGATGGAATCAGTTACACAGTCAACATCCTTTATTACAAACTGATGTTTATTTTGTTCATTCGTATCAAGCAGAAATGTCTGAGCATGTTTTGGCGTACGCTAATTATGGTACTCAAGTTCCAGGCGTCATTCAATATCGTCATTACATTGGGATTCAATTTCACCCTGAGAAAAGCGGTGAACATGGCTTAGCCATTTTAAAGCAGGCATTGAAAGGCGGTTTTATTGATGATTGAATTATGGCCAGCAATCGATCTCATAAATTCAACAAGTGTTAGATTAACAGAAGGTAAATATAACTCCGAAGAAAAGATGGAAAGATCTGTTGAAGACAGTATCGAATTTTATAGTGAGTTCGAGAGTGTGAAACGTATCCATATCGTCGATTTAATCGGTGCGAAAGCTAAAGAAACGAGAGAACTGGATTATATTAAAACATTGAGAGGCCGTACACATAAGCCAATTGAAGTAGGAGGCGGCATTCGTACAATATCGACAATTGAAGACTATTTTAACGCTGGTATTGATTACTGCATCGTAGGTACAAAAGGTATTCAACATCCTCAATGGTTAAGTGAAATTGCCAATCATTTTCCAGGAAAAATTTATCTATCAGTGGATGCGTATCAAGAAGATATAAAGATCAATGGTTGGGAAGAAGATGCACAACTCAATTTGTTTGAGTTCGTATCGCAAATAGAAGGATTACCGCTTGGTGGGATTATTTATACAGATATTTCAAAGGACGGAAAGTTATCAGGGCCAAACTTTGAGATCACAGGTCGACTAGCTGAGTTTACAAATTTACCTATCATTGCGTCTGGTGGCATAAGACATCAACATGATTTGAAACGTTTAGAGCAACTTAATGTACATGCGGCCATCGTTGGTAAAGCTGCACATCATGCATCATTTTGGGAGGGATTATCTTGATTAAGAAGAGAATTATTCCTTGTTTAGATGTGAAGGATGGTCGTGTAGTGAAAGGGGTTCAATTTAAAGGATTGAGAGATATTGGAAATCCTGTTGATTTAGCTTTGTATTATAACGATGCAGGTGCAGATGAACTTGTCTTTTTAGATATTTCAAGAACTGAGGCAGGACATGATTTAATGCTCGAAGTGATAGAGGAAACGGCTAATCAACTCTTTATCCCTCTTACAATTGGAGGTGGCATTCAAACATTGGATGATATCACACAATTACTTCATCACGGTGCGGATAAAGTGTCATTGAATTCAAGCGCCCTAAAAAATCCTGAACTCATTCGACAGGCGAGTGAAAAGTTTGGGAGACAATGTATTTGTATCGCAATAGATAGTTATTACGATGAGAATAGACACGATTATTTCTGTACGACGCATGGCGGTAAAAAATTAACAGATGTCCGTGTCTATGACTGGGTTCAACAAGTAGAACATTTAGGCGCAGGAGAACTTCTCGTTACAAGTATGCGTCATGATGGGATGAAACAAGGGTTTGATATTGAACATTTGTCCGAGATTAAGTCCTTAGTTAATATCCCAATAATAGCTTCAGGAGGCGGAGGAAACGCTCAGCATTTTGTAGAATTATTCCGAAAAACAGATGTATCTGCAGGTTTAGCGGCAAGTATTTTACACGATAAGGAGACATCAGTTGATCAGATTAAAGAAACATTACGCCAAGGAGGTGTACCTGTAAGATGAGTAAAGATGTAGATTTTTCAAAAGGATTAGTGCCAGCCATTTTACAAGATGCGATGACAAATCAAGTATTAATGCTTGGTTACATGAACGAAGAAGCTTTTCAAAAAACTGTAGATGAAGGTGTAGTCACTTTCTATTCAAGGTCTAAAGAACGATTATGGACGAAAGGTGAGTCTTCAGGACATACGCAAAGCGTTGTAGATATTCATATAGACTGTGATAATGATACATTACTTATTAAGGTCAATCCTAATGGGCCTACATGTCATACGGGGAGCCAAAGTTGTTTTAATACTGAAGTGCCTTTTGTTGTTCAATCGCTTCAACAAACAGTGCGTGAAAGTGCTAAGTCGAATAAAAGCAAGTCTTACACGCAATACTTACTTAAAGAAGGGATAGAGAAAATTTCTAAAAAGTTTGGGGAAGAAGCTTTTGAGGTGGTCATTGGTGCAATGAAGCACAATCAACAAGAAGTGGTTAATGAAACAGCTGATGTCATGTATCATTTATTCGTGTTATTACATGCATTAGACATTCCGTTTTCAGAAGTGGAAAAAGTATTGGCGCAACGACATCAGAAAAGTAATAACTTTAAAGGTGAGAGAAAAGATATCCAACAATGGTAAATGAATCATCTATAGAAGAAAAGCCTCTAAATTGAAATGATTTAAAATTTCAGTTTAGAGGCTTTTATAATAGTATCAATGTTTATATAGATTATTTGTGAATATAACGATTTAAATGCTTTGCGGTAACTGAATTCTTTATTTTTAGTAGTCCGGCAGGCTGACCGCTATATAATAATTGGCCACCTTTATCTCCAGCATAAGGTCCAATATCAATAAACCAATCGGCTTGAGTCATCATCGTTAAATTATGTTCAATAAGAATAACGGTATTACCTTGTTCAATCAAATGGTTAAAGCAATCGATAAGGACAGGTAAATCATCTTCATGAAGTCCAGTCGTTGGTTCATCGAAAATAAAGATTTGATCGTGTACATCTTCAGTGAGATATCGGCTTAATTTAACACGTTGAATTTCTCCACCAGACAAAGTATCTAAAGATTGACCTAAAGTCATATAGTTAAGCCCAGTGTTCGCTAATGCTTGAAGCGGACGAGTGATACTTTCTTGTCCGTCAAACTGCGCAATGGCTTCACTGACAGTGAGTGCTAAGATATCCGCGATAGAGTTACCATCTACTGTTGCTTCTAGTACTTCAGGGCGGTATCTTGTGCCATTGCACATCTCACAAATTTGGGAAAAGTCTGGCATAAATGCAAGTTCAGTTTTAATAACACCTTTACCATGACATTCAGGGCATGCACCTTCAGAATTATAACTAAACATGCTTTTTTTCATGCCCGTGTGTTGACTAAAGAAACTTCGTACATCATCAAAGATATTTAAATACGTCAGTAAGTTAGATCTATTAGACGCATGAGGTGGTTTCTGATCGATAAAAATAGCACGATCATCGTGTTCAAATGCTGCTGAAATAAGCGAACTCTTTCCAGAACCAGCCATACCTGTTACGACGGTCATAGCTTGTTTAGGTAATTGCGTTGAAATATGATTCAAATTATTTCGTGAGATATCTTTGATATGAAACATTTCTGTAGTAGTTCTAGGATTTTCTTTAAGGTCATGCCTTTTGTTTAAAGCTTTACCCGTGCTCGTTTGAGATTGAAGTAAGCCATCATATGTCCCCTCGAACATAATCTCTCCGCCATCTTTCCCGGCATTAGGTCCAATATCAATCACATGATCGGCCGTTTGTATCACATCTGGGTCGTGTTCGACAACAAGCACTGTGTTTCCTTTATCTTTAAGCGACTGAATCATATCATTAATTCTTTGAATATCTTCAGGATGTAGTCCAACGCTTGGCTCATCAATAATATAAACTAAATCACTTAGTGGACTATTTAAATGTCTGATCAGTTTAATACGTTGAGATTCGCCACCTGACAGTGAAGTTGTCTCTCGTGATAAAGTTAAATAATTTAAACCGATATAACTCAATGCCTGTAGTTGTTGCTTTAATGGTTCAATAATCACTTTGGCTGTATTTGAATTGATATTTTCTAGAAAATGAACGGCATCATCAATAGGTAAATCGGTGAAATCAGCGATATTCACACCATTGATTTTACAACTTAAAACTTTATCATTGAGTCTTTTACCATGACATGATGGGCATTCATGTTTTGATACAACACGATCAATATCAGCTTTGAAACGTTTCTTTTCAAAATTATCATTAAGCAAGAAAGAACGTCTAAAGCGATGAATTAAACCTTCAAATTTTGCTGTTCTTGGCCAATTTGAAGGAGGATTTTTTAATTTTGTAGGTTCAGTATATAAAAATGTATCCATTTCTTCTTTAGTGTAGTCTTTTAGTTTCTTATCATTATCAAATAATCCGGTATAAAGGTAACGTTTACCACGCCAACTATCAGGTCTAAAGGAAGGGAATTTAATCGCATCTTCATTTAGTGATTTGTCGAAATCTAGTAATTCGTTTAAATCAATATCTTCTACATAACCTAAACCTGAACATGTATCGCACATTCCTTTAGGATTATTAAAAGAGAAAATATCTGAATATCCTACAAAGGGTTCTCCAATTCTAGACCACAACAGCCTTACAGAAGCATAAATGTCTGAAATAGTACCTACAGTGGAACGTGAATTTCCACCAAGACGTTTTTGATTTATAATCATGGCGACAGGCAAATGATTGATTTGATCGACATTTGGTTTTTCGTATTGAGTTAATTGGTGTTGGACATAACTCGAATATGTTTCATTTAATAGTCGTTCTGACTCAGCGGCTATCGTATTAAAGACTAATGAAGACTTACCTGAGCCCGACCTCCCTGTAAATACAGTTAATTGATGTTTAGGGATGCTGACATCAATATTTTTAAGATTATTTTGTTTAGCTCCTAATATTTCAATGTTTGACATTCTTTTCACCTCATTATTCAACAATACCCTTGGTTGTCTAAAGTAATGATTAGTCTTCAAGTCTATCAATTGTTTCGTCTAGATTAAAATATTTTTTTAGAAAATGTTTGTAATTGTGAGCTGTAACATCATATTTTTCTTTAGTATCTCCATAGCTCAACGTAAGTGTGCGATGTGTCATTGTAGCCCGACCAAATGTTTGTGGCTGTGTGACAAGTAATTGTTTTACAAAAATAGAGTTTGGATTACTTTGGTTATAAACAATTTTATCATCAAAATCATGAATGAATTGAGGTTTTAATAGTGCATGGTACAACGTAACCCATTCGTTGTTTTTAAGTTTTTGAACATGATAGTAGTCTTCTGTATCTAAAATTGCACGAAATTCTCCATTAATATCAGAGATAACAGTAGGTTGGGAAACATGAGTAATTGGAATTGCATGTAACGGTAAATCACCAAAACCTACATCCGTAACGTAATATATACCGTCTATTTTCGTATATAAAGACATATGTGAACCTTCTAGAGAACGGCCACCATCAGGGGTATGAATGGTAGCTGAAGCACGATGAACATCAAACCCTTTCTCCTCTAAGTATGTTCCAAATAGATGATTCATTTCATAACAGAATCCACCTCGATGATTTAGGACGATTTTTCTGAAAAGGTCTTCAATGTTAACAGAAATAGGAACTTGATTTTGAACACTAATATTTTCAAAGGGGACAGTCAGCATATAACGTTCCATCATATGATTAAGTGTTTCCACATTAAGGTTTTGATATTGAGATGTATTAATATTTAAATAATTTTCAAATTGCAAACAATTCATAATTTTCATCCTCTTTATATAGTGATATTTAGCTATATTCATTTTAAAATATATCTTCTAGCTTGTAATTCCATGAGAATTCTTTTATATAATTGGTCAATTTAATTGCATGTAATTATTGACAATTTTTCAATATTACAGTATGATATGTTTTAAATTTAATCGAAAAAGATAAGTGTTTTATATTTTATATGCAACTCAAGAGTATTGTATATACAAAAATTTTTTATATTAAATGTAAGCGTTTTCTTTTCGATAGAAAGGATGGTCATTATGGAAGCTATTAAAGCGATTTTTAGTAAGCTATTCGAGTTACTACCACGCGCAATTATTAATTTATTCATTTAATCATTTATAATTGCGAAGTTCATTTTTAAAAAATTAAATAAATAGAGGTGCTACTAATGGAGACAAGAAAAAACAAGTATAGTATTCGCAAGTTTAGTGTGGGGACATCATCAATCTTGATAGCAGCATTATTATTTATCGGGGGTAATTCAGCTCAGGCTGCCGAGGAAAATCACAATCAGGGAACTTCGGACAATGAGATATCACAATCTATTGGGGCAAATAAAGAAAATGTGAATGAGCATCAGACAACGAAAAATGAGGAAACTCAATCAACGTCTGAACAGCCGAATGTTAAAAATGATACGAATGATAAGACCAATCAACAAAATAGCTTACATAATGAAAATAACCAAACAGACGTACATCAAAACACTGACACTGAAGAAAGTGAAACATCTCAAAACCAAGCACAAGAACAGTCAGCAGGAAATCAAGAGCATCAACAAAGTGATTCAAAAGAAGATGTAAAACAACCTTCAACAACAGATGATGCACGTACAACTGGTCAAACGTCAACTGAAAATACTAAAGAGAAGACACAGAACCAAAATGCTAAAACAGAAGCTGAAGATGCAGCACCATTGAAAAAAGCAGAGCATCACGAATCAGCTGACAACCAAACTCAAACACCATCAAAAACTGAGAATAAATCAGATAATCAAGATAACCAAGTGAGTGAGTCTGAAACACAAGATAAACACCAGACAAAAGAAAACGCACAAAATAGCAAAGCTGAAGATGCGCAAACACTTACAAAAGAAAACACTGATGAAACAAAATCATCAAATGATACAGACGACACAGCGGCAGTGAAATCGCCTAAAGCGACATCTCAACAAGATAATCAACCAGATGCAGATAACCATCAAAAGGTGACAGCTCAAGATGACGCAATATCAGAAGCTACACTAGCTACAACAAAGGATAGTGACGAATCCAAATCTTTAACTGTTGGCGATAAGGCAAATCCAACTTCGAACAAAGATGATTCTTCTGATAAAGATAAAGACTCTAAAGACGGATTAGGTACACTGAAGAATAATGCCGTCGCTACAACTAATAAAAAATCCAAACAGCAAACAACACAACAAAATAAAGATCAAACAAATAAAAAGGCGAAACATAGCCAATATAAAAATCATGATCCAATTATCTTGGTTCACGGTTTCAATGGATTTACTGACGATATCAACCCTACGGTGCTATCACATTACTGGGGTGGCGATAAGATGAATATTCGTCAAGATTTAGAAGAGAATGGTTATGAAGCATATGAAGCAAGCATTAGTGCATTTAGCAGTAACTATGACCGTGCTGTAGAACTTTACTATTATATTAAAGGCGGAAGAGTAGACTATGGTGCAGCACATGCCGCAAGATATGGTCACAAACGTTACGGTAAAACATACGAAGGTGTCTACAAAGACTGGAAACCAGGTCAGAAAGTACATCTTGTAGGACATAGTATGGGCGGACAAACAATTCGCCAACTAGAAGAATTGTTAAGACATGGTAACCGTGAAGAAGTAGAATACCAAAAAGAACATGGGGGCACGATTTCACCTTTATATAAAGGGAACAACGACAATATGGTATCTTCCATCACGACGTTAGCTTCACCGCATAATGGTACACACGCTTCAGATGAACTAGGTAACGAAGCCTTAGTACGCCAAGTGGTATTCGATGTAGGTAAAGCATTCGGTAGAAAAAATTCACGTGTAGACTTTGGCTTAGCGCAATGGGGTCTTAAACAAAAACCAAATGAATCATACATCGATTACGCGAAAAGAGTTCAAAATTCTAAATTATGGAAATCTCAAGATAATGGTTTCTATGATCTTACACGTGATGGTGCCACAGATCTGAATCGTAAAACATCATTAAATCCTAATATCGTTTATAAAACATATACAGGTGAATCAACGCATGCATCATTATTCGGTAGACAAAAAGCAGATTACAATCTATTCTTCCCATTCACGATAACTGCCAATGTAATTGGTAAAGCGACTGAAAAAGAGTGGAGAGAAAACGACGGTCTAGTATCGGTGATTTCAGCACAACATCCATTCAATCAAAAATATGTAAAAGCAACAGATAAAAATCAAAAAGGTGTGTGGCAAGTCACACCAGTCAAACATGATTGGGACCATGTCGACTTTGTTGGACAAGACAGTTCAGATACAGTACGCACAAGAGAAGAACTACAACAATTTTGGCACAACCTCGCAGATGATTTAGTTCAAAGTGAACAATTAACTTCAAATTAATAAATAAGTCATTGAGAGTTGATAAGTAAAATCTATAAAGTGAAAGGGGTGAAATCCAATGTCAGGTACATTATTCCAATTAATCGGTTCATTCTTTAGAGTATTGAAAGTATTATTCTCATAAAAAGTAATCCACCACAAACCCAAAGCGCCACCCGCAGAGATCCGTCAATTTTATCTCTGCGGGTGGCGCTTTTCCAACATTAGTGTGATTTCCAACTAGGTTGATAATGATTAAACTGTAGCTTATACGGCTGTTTGCCAATAACGAACCTAAAAATATAAAATTCTCTCAATATCATACCAACACCAATGCAAATGCCGAGAATCATCAGCAAGGAAACGGCTAAGAAGACAACCGTGTTATCCTCAAAGATATTGGTATAAGCAAATAGCGAATCCAAAATAATTGGATGTAGCAAATAAATAAAGAATGAAAATGCACTAATCATCTGAACCGTGTTAAGTAACATGGTTTTAAAGTGTGCGCAAATACCTACAAGTACAAAGAACATCACACTGTTATAAAGCGTGAGTGAATACGTAAAACTGGTTACATTCCAATAATCGTCCCCAGATATAGCAATAAATAGTACATATGAACCCAATGCTAACATAATCATGATGACGAGATATTTTTCTAAGAATGATAGCACGCGTTCATAGTTGTACCCGATATAGCCACCTAAAAAGAAATAGAAAATCCATCCAAGTATCATCGTATTCTCACTTAATGGATAATAATGTTTTACAAATCCATGAAAAGCATCGCTATGATTAAAATAATATAAAAATGCTTGTTGTATGACAAAGGCTAGCAATAATAAAAGCTTACTATTAAAAAGTTTATAATTAATCTTATAAATTACGTACGATAAAATGAAGAATTGCATGATAATAATGATGAAATAACCATACCATTGTCCCAAAATCACATTTTCAATAAATTGCTTTTTGAAAGACGAAGCGGTTAACAATGATTCACTATAACTATAAAATAGTCCCACTAATATATAAGGAATAAAGATATACTTAAAGCGAGAAAATAAATATTGCACGCTAACAGATTTATAATTTAATGTAGTTAACAACTGTGATAAAACGATAAAACTAGGTGTCCCAAATATGACTATATTTCTTATATAAAATTGCAGAATAAGTGAACTTCCTGAAAGATGTTCATGTTCTAAAGTGATTTGTGTTAATAAATGCGTGACAATAATAATGATACATATAAAAGTACGTAAGTATACTAATTCAAGTCTATTTTTCTTCATTGAAACCGTCCCATTTCTTAATTAAAGTTTCGAATGCATCGTTACTTACTAGAATACGAGGTATTTTGTAATTATTTACATTTGGAGTGACAGCTCTTTCACTTAATGTAAATCCGTATTTCATACCTGCATCTTTAGAGGCTTGAATTTTACTATTGTTGATTAGACCATAAGGGTAAGCGATGGCATGTTGATTTTTGCCAAATTTAGAATTTAACACATCTTCACTATCTTCAATATCCTTAGTAGCAGCAGGATTAGATGCTTCTAGAAACTTTGACTTATTTCCTTTCTTTAACGAATGTAGATTATTCGTGTGTGTTTCGAAATCCCAAAGGCCTGTACGATACATTTCTGATAATTGAGACTGAGTCATCATATCTAAATTATGGAAGTTTTGTTGACCAATATGTCCAGTAATCACAAATCCAGTTGCTGGAATTTTATATTTTTTTAATATTGGGAATGCATTTTGATAAATAGTTTGATCCATATCATCGAAATTAATCCACACACTACGTTTTGGAAACTTACCTTTCTTTTTATACTTCAGAAACTCTTTTAAAGTAAGGAACTTTGCATCATGTGCCTTCAGCCATTTGATTTGTGACTCAAATTCTTTATCCGTCACACTATAATTCTTAATTTCCTTACTACTTGAAAATAAAGTTATAAAATCATTCAAGGGGTCATTTTTTCTAACTCTGTGATAGTTTAACGCTAAAGCGCTATTCTTGTGATACTTTAACTTCTTGTTGTCTTCATCAGCTTTTGCATTATGATGAAAGATTGGTGTTACATTCGTCATTACTAACATCATAATTAAGCTAATCAAGATAAATTTGAAAGGTTTCATGCTTCACGACCTTTCTTAATTTTTTGAAAAATCATACTAAAAGTAAAGAATATGAAAATAATGATTGAGAAAATCAGCATCAATTCAAATATCTTATAAATTTCTACGTTCTCCACATTGAGTGCAATACGTATCGTAATCACACTTTCAACTTGTGAATTGATAAGCGTCCCTATATATACAATCATGACAACGACACAATAAATCCAAAATGCGCAAGATATCGCGATGAATAAGCTCTCCCTAACTAAATTCAAAGACGATTTTACCGTTGGATATTTCCTCTGTCTGGGCTTGACCATGTAGCATAGCCACCTTTCTTTCTTTTTAATGCTTTAGGAAATGCGAAAATGACAACGGCGGCGTTGATAATCCAATAAACTGTTGGATACCAACTCACAAAAATTAAACCAACTATATTTTTCTTTTCGTAGCGACTGTCTATAAATAAAGCAACTGTAAACTGAATGATGTTGATAAATGTCATCGTAAATGATGAAAGGAAAAAAATTGAAAAGCTATATTTCAAATATGTGTAATCTAAAAAGTTAGCAGTCATCAACAAAAATGCCAGGTATAGCAGAATGATATAAACCCAAGTGATAGAGATGATTTGTTCAAACATGAGGATATAAAGTGACAATTTCTTAGATTTCATCGTTGCCCAAAAATCTCTAAGAAGTACTTCATGTCCACCTTGAGCCCATCTCACACGTTGTTTCCATAGACCACCAACTGTTTCAGGTACAAGCATCCAACATAATGCGCGTGGTTCATATAAGATATGAAACCCCGCTAGGTGTAATTTCCACGATACTGCTATATCTTCGGTAATCATATCAGTATCCCAATAGCCGACTTCTTTCAGCGCGCTTTTCTTAAATAATGTAAACACACCTGAAATTGTGTTAATCGCGCCAGCCAGTGATTGACTGCGTTTAATACATCCGATTAAGCTCGCATATTCTATCGTTTGTATCTTGCCTAAAATAGAACTCTTGTTGCGAATACGTGGGTTACCGGTGACAGCACCTAGTTTAGGGTTTTTCTTGAAGTTGTCCATCATATAATACGGGGCATCTTGATCCACAATCGTATCTGCATCTAAGCACATCACGTAGTCAAATGAAGCTTGCTTCACACCTTCGTTTAAAGCATTTGCTTTACCTCTATTAACTTGTAAATCCACAAACTTAAAGTCGTGATGTTTCTTCATATCATAAATAATGTCAGCAGTATTATCAGAACTGCCATCATTGATGATAATAATTTCCTTTTTTGCGTAATTAAGTGACAGGACATTCGATAGCGTATCTCTTACAGTTTCACTTTCGTTGTAACATGCTAGTAAGAAAGTGATGCCTTCAATTTGTTCATTGTTGTTGACTATATCTCGCTTATTAAAGGGCGATTCTTTAGTGAAAAAGTAATAAATTGAACCTACTATCCAGTAAATTGACATGAAAATAGGGTAAAAAAGCAAAAAGTTAAAAAATTGCATTTTATTTACCTACCTTTCGTTAGTTAGGTTGCATCGAATATATTAATCGAAAGTATTTCAATTTGCAATAGAATGTTGTTATACTTGAAAAGTAATATTTGTAATTTTAACTTAATTTTTCTGTAATATAACGATTAAAAATTAAATAAGGGGGAGATTTTAGAATTGAAGAATAAGATTATTGATAATGCAATAACCTTATTTTCTGAAAAGGGATATTACGGTACTACACTTGATGATATTGCTAAAAGTGTAAACATCAAAAAAGCAAGTTTATATTATCATTACAGCAATAAAGAAGAGATTTATCGTAAAAGTGTAGAAAACTGTTTTAACTACTTTAAAACGTTTATACTCGAAAACAACAGTGATTCTAACTACTCAATTGATGGGCTTTACCAGTTTTTATTTGAATTTATATTTGATATCGATGAAAGGTATATCAGGTTATATGTCCAATTATCCAGTGCACCAGACGAGTTAACACCAGAGATTCACAATCATCTCAAAGAAGTCAATGAAGTGCTAGATAGTGAAATTATAAGATATTATGATCCCTCCGAAATGTCTATGGGTAAAGAAGATTTTCAAAATTTGATACTCCTTTTTTTAGAGAGTTGGTATTTGCGAGCATCCTTTTCACAGAAATTCGGGGTTATTGAAGAAAATAAGAATTGCTATAAAGACCAAGTATATTCTTTATTAAATGTGTTTGTAAAAAATAATTTTGGTAACTAGTGTGTAATAAATTTCTTGTTTTTACATGAAATTGCATTGCATATTTTTTTGAAATCAAAAAATAGTTGACAACATTTATGAAAATTGAGATTCTTAAAGTATAGCTTATAAAATTTGAATTTTATGCAATTTCTTAGAAAAGTGAATAATTCAAATGTAATAAGAATTATTCATAAAAATGATTTACTTATGTATATAATTTTTGGCAGATGCTAAAATTAACAATAATTAAAAATGATAGCTTGATCATAATTGTTAAATTCACTTATACAATTGTTGATAGCCTTTCAACATGAGAGATAGTTACTAATTAAATAGATATATATAATATTTTTAGCACCTACAATGTGTTCGTTGTAGGTGCTTTTTATTATATTATGGGAAAATTATATTTAATAAGTGTTATTTAATTTAAAGAATGTAAAATGACAGTAAAAATTCTGTAATATAAATGAAATAATTAAAAGTTTATGATAACGTAAAAGTTGTAAGATTTAAACTTTTGAAAGGGGTTACAGTAAAATGAAGAAAGTTACTTTATTAAGTAGTGCAGTATTAGCAGGTACGATTGCTTTATCAGGCGTAACAGGAGTCGCAAATGCGAGTGAATATCATCACGGCAATACAGCTACGTATAAAGAAAAAGTTGAATCATTAACAAAATTAAAAAAATATGGGGCTATCAGTAATAAAGAATTTAAAACTAAAATGGGATATTTAAAAGAATTTGATAAACACGGACGTACAGATATGGGAGCAAGACCATATGCAGGTATAGCGCCAAGAGGTATGACTTCAAAGCAATATTCTGAATTAGAATATAATGTAGGCAATGCTAACGAAATGCCTGATTCAGTATTCAACAAAAGAGTAGATAAAGAAACACAAAAAATCGCCAATAAATATGGTAATACAATCTACGCACCACAAAAAACATATAAACCACATTCAACTCAAACTCATCAAGGAAATCGTCCATATGCAGGTATACCACCAAAAGGAATGACAGAAGCACAATACGCTGAATTAGAGAAAAATGTCGGGGACACATCTAAAATGTCTAAAAAAGCATTTGAGAAAAAAGTAGATAAAGAAACACAAAAAATTGCAGACAAATATAATACTACAATTTATGCGCCACAAAAAACGTTCAAACCACATAAATAATTGGAAGTAAAAGCATTCAATAAATAAAACTTAATTTAGTTAGCGTAACCATAGCGTATGATATTCAAGAAGATTCCTTTACATTGCTTCTTAATAAGATACGTTATGGTTTTTTGATATTTATAAAATTGAAAAATGAAAGGTCAAAATTACTTATATATAATAGAAGAAACGCGTTCAATTTACCTTTTCAAAAATAGAATTGAACACAAAAAAGGCAAGTTCTCGTAATAAGAACTTGCCTTAAAATAATTAGCGGAGGGAGAAGGATTTGAACCAACGCGAGCAAAAGCTCCTACCAATCACGAATGATTGGCCTCTTAAGCCAGACTTGAGTATCCCTCCAAAATCAGAACATTAATTATTATAGAACGCACAAAGTATTTTGTAAAGAGAAAGTATCATTTTCTTTAAATTTATGTAAATTCCATTCTCATACATCTATCAAATCCAATGTTTAATCAATCTAACCACACCGATGATACTATAAAATATAACATCAAAAATGGTGTCCCAAATATACCACAGCCAACAATTTTTACGTTTTTTCTGTTCTTTTTTATTCTCAGAACTCATTATAAGCCTCCAATGATTACAATTCTATAAATAAATATAACAATTGATCAAAGTCTTCTCAAAAACTTACGTTAAATTTCATTATGTTAGGGAAGAGAAAAATAAAATGCCATCTTAGTTATCAAAGTGGCACATTTTTATGATTATACATATTTCTGTACAAATCCTGATAATTTTAAAATGACCTTTATATTGCGTCATCAAAAATTGTCTTAATATTATTATTATGAAAATAAAATGAAAGCTTACGCTCACTACTTTTAAATACTACAATAAATTTCAATTTACCTCTTCACAAGCGTTATGATTTTTTATAATATATCACTCATGTTGATTTTTTTAAAATAGAAAAAGGGAGTGAGCAATAATGAGAGAAAACAAAATGATGTTCATCGTATTTATGTTAGGAACATTTACTGTTGGTATGGCAGAATATGTAGTCACAGGTTTGCTAACACAAATAGCTAGTGATATGAAAGTTTCAATTTCAAGCGCTGGTTTATTAATTAGTGTTTATGCAATTAGTGTCGCTGTCATCGGACCATTTATGAGAATATTTACTTTAAAAGTACATGGTCATCGATTATTACCTATTTTAGTAGCCATATTCATTATAAGTAATTTAGTAGGAATGTTAGCACCTAATTTCAACGTATTATTATTATCAAGATTAATGTCAGCAGCAATGCACGCACCATTCTTTGGCGTATGTATGAGCGTAGCAGCTGCAGTTGCTCCTCCCGCAAAGAAACCACAAGCGATTGCATTAGTACAAGCTGGTCTAACCATTGCTGTCATGATAGGTGTACCATTCGGATCATTCCTTGGTGGATTTGCCAATTGGAGAACTGTATTTGGTGTCATGATTGGCTTAGCTGTGATTACAATGCTAGGAATGATTAAATTTGTTCCAAAAGTTTCATTAAGCGCTGAAGCTAATATTGCTAATGAATTAAAAGTATTTAAAAATCCACATATTCTTATCGTTATTTCTATTATAGTATTTGGATATTCAGGCGTGTTCACTACGTATACATTTATGGAACCGATGATTCGAGATTTTTCACCATATAAAGTGGTAGGTCTTACAGTATGTCTATTTATGTTCGGATTAGGTGGGGTAATTGGAAATTTAGTCACAGGAAGTATTCCAGAACAAAAATTAACAAAGAATCTTTATCTCACATTTTTACTTTTATTCGTTACAATTATTCTGTTTGTAACAGTTGTTCATTACGCGGTTTTAGCATTAATCATATGTTTTATGTTCGGTTTCGGAACATTTGGCACAACGCCATTGCTCAACAGCAAGATTATACTAAGTGCACACGAAGCACCTTTACTTGCCAGTACTTTAGCTGCGTCAGTGTTTAACGTGGCAAACTTCTTAGGTGCCATAATCGGTTCTATACTGCTATCTATTGGCTTACCTTATATTCAAATTACATTTATTTCTGGTGGGATTATCATATTAGGTATCATTCTTAACTTTGTTAATCATCTTTATGAAAGAAAGCACATCACATTTAGTAATTAAATAAATCATCATTCTGAAATAAGAATGTTTCTCGGAAAATGTAAATTTAAAACTAAAAATTGCATTGATATAAATTGAGCTCCTTAAATGAAAGTTTTTAAAACAATCATTCGAGGAGCTCTTATAGTATGATTCACGTTCAAATATAAATATTTTGAACCATGTATATAACAATTATTTATGATCTCTCCAGAACTTAGAATAATTTTCTTTTTCCTTCATATTCAATGTAATCATTTCTTCAATTAGAGGATAATCAATTTCTTGATCCCATTTAATTCTTAATAAATTATCTGTTTGTGTATAACCAGCATCAGCGACACGTTGTTTAAAATGTTTTAAACAAGCAGCCTCTGGCATAATAGAAAAATGCTGTTTCGCTTTACTAAATGCGATAATAAATGTGTCATTGTAAGTATACATAGGTTGATTCCATTTAACCACACGCTTCAATTCGGGAAAACGTGAATCAATCCACTCAAATAAGCCTTCCATTTTTTCACGATGGTCTGCAACTTCAATATCTTTTAAAAATGCTGTGAATTCTGACATGATATCTCCTTTATTTTACGACTTCAAAATTAACAACTTGAGGAATGTGACTTAAGTCATTATTAGATAAATAGTTGATTAATAACTGAGCCCCATCAATTTGAATATCTTTAACTACTGTTTTATCTACATACATATCATAATTACCCCCACCAACCGCACGATAATTATTCACACAAATTGTATATGTTTTATTTTCATCCAAGGGTTGTCCATTTATACTCAATTCGTTCACACGTTCTCCATAAGGGCGGCTCACATTAATTGTATAATGAATTCCTGCAAATATATCATAATTGAAATGCTGAGGTTTAGGCTCAAGGAAGTCTGCGCTCACACTTATTTTATTATCATGTAAATCAAAATAAGAGGCTGAACGTTCAATAGCTTGTTTAATATCATTACCACTCAGTTCAAGTACTTTGAATGTATTTGGAAAAGGATAGTTATTGATGATATCTCTCATAGTGATATCTGTATCAAATCCCTTAGCAGAATCAAATAGGGCAGTACATGCGATATCAGCCCCGCTATTTTCAAGTAAAATGTAGTTTAGTAAATTGATGAACGGATGAGGCTTAACTCTAGCTTCAAAAGCATTCTCAACACGCATCGAAGTAGGCAAAGTCGCCACTTTTTCATCTAACCAATTTTCTAAATGTGTACGTAGTTTTAAATCTTGGGGTTCAATTTCAAAGTTAGAATCATCTTCAACATTTAATAAAGTACATGATTCAACTTGCATATCATTTTGACTTTCAATATTTAAAACAATTTTTCCGACTTTAGTGCCTCGTGTACCAGGTTGTATTACTGCTGTTTGGTTTTGAATCATAGCGATGTCACGGTGTTGGTGGCCTGTGATTAATACATCAATGTCGCTACTGAATAAACGTAAAATTTCTGAGGCTTCATTTTCACCAGTTTGAGCTTCAGTCGGTTCTTCAGTTTCTAAATCTCGTTCGAACCCACCATGGTAACTTACAACAACGATATCACTATGCTTTCGTAATTCTGGTAAATGCTTTTTTAAGGTTTCAACAGCACTTTCAAACGTTAAAGATTTAATGTATTCAGGCTGTTCCCAGTGAGGGATAAATTGTGTTGTTAAACCAATGACGCCAATGGTTACATCATTTTGATGTAAATAGGTAATTCCTTGGCCTGTAAAAGGTTTTCCATTTTCAAAAATGTTAGCACATAAAATGGGATAATCAAGTCGTTGAATCGTATCTTTTAAATAACTTAAGCCATAATTAAATTCATGGTTACCAATTGTTCCGAAACTAAATCCTAGTCGGTTATAAATATCAGTTAATGGACGACTCGATTTTAGTTCAGAAACTAAATAATTGCACAGAGGGGAGCCTTGTAAAAAATCTCCATTTTCAACTTTTATCGTGCCATCATAGTGCGTGCTGTCTTGTTCAATGAGATGATTCGCTTTTAATAAACCCATAGGTAACTCATTATGTCGATCTGAAAAATCAGTTGGAAAGATAAATCCGTGTACATCACTTACTACATAAAATGCTAATTGAGACATCTGCCTAAACCTCCATAAAAAAGACATTGATACACCCATATTGTACCAATGCCCCTTAAAATATTACATATATTAATTAATATCACTTGTCTTTAATACTTTCTTACCTTGTTTGATTCTAATATGTGCATCTTTAATATCTTCTGAGACTTTAGCGGTTAATGTCAATGTAGCTTCACCATGATGATCAGTCTTCACAGATTGTTTCTCACTATAACCTGGACTACTAAATTGTGAATCATTAGTAGAGAAGCTACCTATTTGTTTACCACCATCTTTATAAATTCCAACTGATAAGTCATCAATCGTGCTATTTGCAGGATAACCTTTAAGTTTTATCTTAACTTGGAACGGATGATTAGGTTCAATGTCCTTTGGCAAAAGAAACTGAGCATCGCCCACTTTTTCATTATCAGATCCATGATTGTTATTACCGTTATCATTGTTATCAGAACCACTTTGTGTGCTACCATAACTGCCCGGCTTAAATGTTGAACGGTCGTACCATTTGTAACCTTTCTCAGGCTGAGACCAAGGTTCTTTTTGAGGTTCTGTAGAATTTTCTGGCTTTTCAAAGTTTAATAGAGGTGTTTTACTATCAAGTTTAACACCTGTCTCTTTCATAGATGAATGACTATCAGTTTTACCCATCCATGTCGTTAAATTTTTTAAAAGTGTGCCATTATCTTGTTCTTCAAAACCATCATATGTCTTTTTCGATTTACCATTATCTTCACGTTGATACTTAGGAGAACTATCTTCTACAAGTGATGTATCACCGATAAATGCTGCTTTCCCTTTACCTACTTTTGAAATAGCTACGTACGGACCTTCTTTAATACCTCCGCCATTATAGATACCTTGATCAACAGCATGGGACCATTTCTGATTATTAGACAAGTTATCAGGAAGATAGACAATTCCTTTAGCTTTATCTGGATTGGTAATTGCTAGAGTTGAACCTGAATGCATAGAAACGGAATGAACGTTTTCTGTAATACCAAAGCTATCTTTATTAGATACAATGTTTTTTGTATTCAAATCACCTAATGCGTTGTATCTAAAGCGTACGCCGAAGTTGTCAGATAGCCAGTCAGAACTTTTAACCCCTTGCATCGCTTTAGAGTTTTTCTCACCGTTATCCATATCTTTTGTCATATCTTGATAAGCACCACGACGATACCCATTCATCGATTCAGAAGAATCAATACGATTTAAATTTCTATCAGCATTGTAATGGTCTGAGATGAAAATGACACTACCTCCACGTTTAACAAAATTGACGATGGCTTGTTGTTCTTTTTCTTTAAATGGATTATTCGCTTCCGGAATAACTAAAATATGAGTATTTTTAAGCGTGCTATCACTAATATTTGCTTCACCATCTAATTCTTTTACATTATAGCCTTGTTGTTTCATTGAATCAGCATAATCTGAGAATGCTCCATCAATGACCCAATCAGCTGCACCAGCTGTTTGTTCATGAGAATTATCAAATAGTACATTTTGATTACTTTGATTTGAAGTTGAAGAAGAGGATTGTGTCGTTGCTTGTGCTGAGTGAATCGATGTTACTGAAATGACAGTTGCTAATACAGTAGAACCTAGTATTTTAAATATTTTCATCTCTATCATTGACTCCTCACTATAATTTATACTTTTTAAAATTATAGTATATAAACTTAAAGTACTGTATGACCTTAACGATTTCTTTACAAACTCTTATTGTTTATTATAAAAAATTTATAAATTTAATTGAAATTAAATACTCATTACTTATTAGATATGCTAATCTATAATTATAGGTTCAAAAATATACATATTACACCATTATAAATGTGAAGGGGACAGTTATTATAATGAAGAATTTGAAATTTTTAGTAGTACTTGTTTTATCGGTAGTTATTTTCGCGGCAGCCTGTGGGAACTCTAGCTCGTTAGACAATAATAAGAAAAGTTCAGATAGTAAATCTAGTTCAGACGGTTATAAACCAAAGGAATTAACAGTTCAATTCGTACCATCTCAAAATGCGGATAAATTAGAAGCAAAGGCGAAACCATTAGAAAAGTTATTATCTGACAAATTAGGTATCCCAGTAAAAGTATCAGTTTCAACAAACTACAATACAATTGTAGAAGCAATGAAATCTAAAAAAGTTGACGTAGGTTTCTTACCACCAACTGCTTATACATTAGCGCATGACCAAAAAGCAGCAGACTTATTACTTCAAGCACAACGTTTTGGTGTAAATAATGACGGTTCACCAAATAAAAAATTAGTCGATGATTATAAATCTGAAATCTTAGTTAAGAAAGATTCAAAAATTAAGAGCTTAAAAGATTTAAAAGGTAAAAAAATCGCACTTCAAGATGTAACTTCTACAGCAGGATACACATTCCCAATAGCTACACTTAAAAAAGAGACAGGTATCAATGCAACTAAAGATATGAAAATTGTAAACGTGAAAGGACACGATCAAGCAGTTATATCTCTATTAAACGGAGACGTTGATGCAGCAGCAGTATTCCAAGATGCACGTACGATAGTTAAAAAAGACCAACCAAACGTGTTCAAAGATACTAAAATTTTAAAACTTACTGAACCAATTCCAAACGATACAATTTCAGTACGTCCTGATATGGATAAGAAATTCCAAGAAAAACTTAAAAAAGCTTTCAAAGAAATCGCTAAATCTAAAAAAGGTCACAAAATCATCAGTGAAGTGTATTCACATGAAGGATATACAGATACAAAGGATTCTAACTTCGATATCGTAAGAAAATATGAAAAAGAAGTTCAAGACATGAAATAAAACAATTAAACGATAAGATGAATTGAATCAAAAACAGAAAAGCTAGGAGACTGAATGTAAAGATTGATTAATCGATTGTTCAGACTTCTTAGCTTTTCTTTTTAAAAGAAGGGTGTATGTTATGAGTCAAATTGAATTCAAGAATGTGAGCAAGGTATATCCAAATGGACATGTGGGATTAAAAGATATCAATTTAAATATTGAAAAGGGTGACTTCGCAGTAATTGTTGGGTTGTCAGGTGCAGGTAAATCAACATTATTGAGATCAGTCAATCGTTTGCATGATATTACTTCTGGTGACATTACGATTGAAGGGCAATCGATTACGAAAGCGCGTGGTAAAAAGTTATTAGAAATGCGACGTAATATTGGGATGATTTTTCAGCATTTCAATCTTGTTAAACGTTCTACCGTCTTAAGAAATGTATTAAGTGGAAGAGTAGGTTATCATCCGACATGGAAAATGGTTCTCGGTCTATTTCCTAAAGAAGATAAAATTAAAGCCATGAATGCATTAGAACGTGTAAATATTCTAGATAAATACGACCAACGTTCAGATCAACTTTCTGGTGGGCAACAACAACGTATTTCTATAGCACGTGCATTATGCCAAGAATCGGAAATTATCTTGGCCGATGAACCAGTGGCGTCATTAGATCCATTGACAACGAAACAAGTTATGGATGATTTAAAGAAAATTAACGAAGAATTAGGCATTACAATCTTAATTAATTTACACTTTGTAGATTTAGCACGAGAATATGGATCTAGAATTATCGGTTTAAGAGCCGGTGAACTCGTTTACGATGGACCAGCACATGAAGCGGATGAAGAAGTGTTCAATCATATTTACGGTCGTGCAATTAATGACGATGAAAAGTTAGGAGTGGAGTAATATGGCTACACCTACATCATCTACAAATAAATATGATCAATATTTAAATAAAAAGATGTCCCTTAAAACAAGCTTTTCAATCATATTAATTATTGCTTTGATTATTTGGAGTTTTATTTATACGGGGTTTAGTATAGGTGACTTAATGGTAGGTATTCCGCAAATTGGTTCATTCTTTGGCCAAATGGTGCCACCAGACTGGAGTTATCTTGACCAGATTACTAAACCGATGTTAGATACGATTCGAATGGCAATTGTAGGTACGTTTCTTGGGAGTATTGTATCTATACCAGTAGCGTTGTTATGTGCGAGTAATATTGTTCAAACAAAGTGGATTGCTATTCCAGCTCGTTTTATTCTGAATATCGTCCGTACAATACCAGACCTTCTCTTAGCAGCAGTATTCGTTGCTGTATTTGGTATTGGACAAATTCCAGGGGTATTAGCATTATTTATTCTCACTATCTGTATTATTGGAAAGCTATTATATGAATCTCTAGAAACAATCGACCCAGGTCCAATGGAGGCGATGACAGCTGTTGGTGCCAACAAAATAAAATGGATTGTATTTGGCGTTGTTCCTCAAGCAATTTCTTCATTTATGTCATATGTTTTATTTGCCTTTGAAATTAACATTCGTGCATCAGCTGTTTTAGGTTTAGTTGGTGCTGGAGGTATCGGATTATTCTATGATCAAACTTTAGGATTATTCCAATATAAGAAAACAGCAATGATTATTTTATTCACACTTGTCATCGTTGTCATTATCGACTTTGTGAGTTCGAAAGTGAGGGAGAAATTAGCATGAATGAACAAAAGTTTGAATTGAATTCAAAACGACATCGTCAAAAAATGATAAAGAATTGGATGATTGCTGTTGTAGTTGCGATTATCATTATTTGGGCCTTTGCGGGTATGCCTGCACTCGAACTAAAAAGTAAATCCATTGAAATACTAAAGTCAATTTTTTATGGTCTATTTCACCCAGATTTAGGTTATATATACATACCTGCAGGTGAGGACTTATTAAGAGGTTTATTAGAAACATTTGCTATAGCTGTCATCGGTACTTTTATTGCTTCTATTATATGTATTCCATTTGCATTTTTAGGAGCAAGAAATATGGTTAAATTAAGACCAGTTACCGGGACAAGCAAATTTATCTTAAGTATTATCAGAGTTTTCCCAGAAATTGTGATGGCACTTATTTTTATTAAAGCTGTTGGACCAGGTTCTTTTTCAGGTGTATTAGCACTAGGGATTCATTCAGTAGGAATGTTAGGAAAATTATTTGTAGAAGATATTGAAAGTTTAGATTTTAGTGCCGTAGAATCATTAAAAGCAAGTGGTGCTAATAAAACTAAAACATTGATATTTGCTGTGATTCCACAAATTCTTCCGTCGTTTATATCATTGATTCTTTATCGTTTTGAGTTAAATTTACGTTCTGCCTCTATCTTAGGTTTAATTGGTGCTGGAGGTATAGGAACGCCACTAATCTTCGCGTTACAAACACGTTCATGGGATCGTGTAGGCATTATTCTAATAGGATTAGTGCTTATGGTGGCAATTGTTGACCTTATTTCCGGGGCAATACGTAAACGTATCGTGTGATTATCTATTTTAATGAGTATACTTACCGTCTTAAATGTTTAAAATTAGAGTTTTTAAATAGAAAGACTCACTTTTAAGACGTCTGGTATACTCTTTTTTTACTTTTCGGGAAAACAACACACCTATAAGGTATATAAGCATATGAGTTGAGTTGCATTGATTTAAGCGTTAATATGCATGTGCATACAAAATAAGGAAGGGGTTATATCAATGAACGTTTTAGTTATCGGCTCAAATGGAGCAGTTGGTAGAAAAGTGATTTCTCAATTAAAAGATACTGATCATTCTTCAGTAGCTCTAGTACGTAAAGAAGAACAAGTTAATGAACTTAAAGACTTAGGCGCAGATAAAGTAGTTGTTCAAGATTTAGAGGACGATTTCTCAAATGCATTTGAAGGCGTAGATAGCGTCATCTTTACAGCAGGCTCAGGTGGTAGCACTGGCGCAGATAAAACGTTGCTAGTTGATTTATTGGGTGCTAAAAAAGCCGTAGATTTCGCATTAAATCATAATGTGAAAAAGTTTGTTCAATTAAGTGCAACAGACAGTATTGAACCTGAAAAAGAATCAGATGTGATGAGACCTTACGCAGTTGCAAAACATTTTTCAGATCTTTACATTGAAAATTCAGGATTAAATTACACAATCGTTCATCCAGGCCCACTTCAAGATGATGAAGGAACTGGCAAAATTGAAGCTGAATTAAAAATTAACGGAGACCCAAATAGTTATACAATTCCACGTGAAGATGTTGCAACGGTATTAATTGAATCACTTCAAGAACCTTCAGTAGAAGGAAAAGACATTTTTATTCAATCAGGTCAAACTGAGATAAAAGATGCTTTGAAAAATATTAAATAAATGATATACAGTTCAGAGGCTGAGACATAATTAAATGTTTCAGCCTTCTTTAACATATTGGCAGTAGATGTCTGAATTAAAAGTGCGCTTATATCAAGCTTCTTTCAATCCTAGCCATCCTTGCCGGCGGGGCCCCAACATAGAGAATTTCTTTTTAAGAAATTCTGCAAACAATGAAAGTTGGGAGAGGGACAACGAAAATAATTTTGATAAATTATATTTCTGTCCCTCTCCCTGCTTTTTTATAGAAGATGGCTGGAATTGCTAAAAATATATGTGCCACAAACATTTCATGCTATAATTACAAAACATAATAAACTAATAAAATAACAATAGAAATAAATAGGTGAGTAGGCATAGTAGGCTTATCATTTCACACCTCAAGCGAGTCTTTCTAAAGACGCAGTAGAATTAACAGCAAGATGATTTGGAGAAGTATAAATGAAACAATTTTTGAAAATGAACAAACAGACCATCAGAGAAAATACACTAATTAGTCTCATTTTCATAATGAGTATATGCAATAAATGGACGCTCTTTTTAGCAATATTATTATCACTCATACTACTCAAAAGAGGCGTAATCGGCGTAATTCAACTTATATATCTATACATGATAAGAACTTTAATGAATTCGACTTTTGATCTTGGAGAAAGTACTGTTTTTATCACATATATGCAATACATTTTAATATATGTGATAGGAATATTTTTCCTTATTAGATATATTAAGAAATGGACGCGAAGTTATATTATGTTTAACTTTGCTTTTTCGTCAATGAATTTAATGTTGATTTATATTTTGATAAGTCTTGTTGTCTCGGACTATCCAATGATGTCTGTAATTAAAATTATTAATTACTTTATTCCTTTAACGATTATCGTACTATTAATATGTTTAATTAAAGATATTGAAGAACTTGTAATATGGACGGCACAACAAGTAAAGTTGCTAATTATCTTTTCCTTGTTACCCATCGTATTGAAGCCAACAAATTATTTCATTAAGGGTGAGTCATTTCATGGCTTTTTGAGTGATTACAAAACCTTTGCGGTAGTTCTTTTAATGGGGTTATTGATTCTTATCCTCTATATCCTGCGGGAATATGAAATAAATTTATTAAATTTCTTTGTTGTATTAATTGCAATAATTGAACTTTATTTAACAGATTCTAAACTAGCATGGGTAACGCTGATGATAAGTCTCTTAATTATTTTATTACTTTTAAATTTAAAAAAGCGCTATAAATACCCGATGATTTTGGGAATTCTAATGCTAGCTATAACAAGCATTTTTCATCCTTTAGTTCACTCCTTAATGGTAAACTTCATTTTTAAAGGGAATTCAATAGAAAATGTACTTATGCCTAAAGATAACCAAATCAAAAATATTCAATATGCTTTTGAAACTCATCCATTTTTAGGTAGTGGGTTCGGAATACCTATGCATCATGCGAATGGTTATCTAAAAAATTTAAACATTGAAGCGGGAAATATCATTTTTGAAGTTATTATTTTTACAGGTATGATTGGACTGACTTGCTATGTGATTTACATATTGAAAGTGATTCTTTTAGCTAGAAAACCTTTTAGAGTGACGATTGTATTGTTTATAGCAACGTTACTTGTTAATTGTGTAGAAATAATCATGTTCAAGTCTTTAAATGCCGGAGCCTTATGCTACATTCTGTGGGGGATTTATTTGAAAGATGGAATTCAAGATGAAAAATATAACTTCAAGACGATATAAATAAGAAAATATTAAGAATGAAAATACATAAACAACAGCCGGGAAGCACTTATCCAATTTTTAATGAAATAGTTTAAACAACAACTTAAAGCAAGCGTCAATAATCGACAAAATGGTCAGAGAAACGTCATATTTGAATATCATAAAGTGGCTTTAGAAACATATGAATTGATGACAAAGGACGTTAAAAGAAAAATGATTAGAAATTGATGCTTAAGTATTCTAACATTTGATAAATTTGATGATATGGTCATCCATTTTCCATAAATAAAGAGGTGTAAAGGCATGACAATTTATAACATTAACTTTGGCATTGGTTGGGCAAGTAGTGGCGTGGAATATGCACAAGCTTATCGAGCTAAATTGCTTCGCCAACTTCATTATCCAATAAAATTTGTCTTTCTAGACTTTATTCAATCTGAAAATATCCAAACACTAACAAGCAATATGGGTTTTAAAGATGACGAAGTAATTTGGTTATATCAATATTTTACAGACATAAAAATTGCACCAACTACTTATACTGTTAATGATTTAATTTCAGAATTAGGTAATGATGTTTCGCGTCACGAGAGGAAAGGGAAAGTTTTAAGGCTTTATTTAAACAATGACCAAACTTTCGTGACGTGTTATTTAAAAAATCCAGAAGAAAACTATGTTGATCGTGCTGAATTTGTCGTTAATGGCATGTTGATTCGTAAAGATTTTTATAGTTACGTTCGTACATTTTCAGAATACTATGCCCCTTTTGAGAAGAGAGCGAAACTTTATATGCGCCAGTTTTATAATGAAGATGGCTCGATTGTATATAACGAATATATCGACGATGATGCGCATGTATATGTGTTTGACGATGCACGTTTATATAGTAAAGAAGAATTCATCGCATATTTTATTCGAAAACTTCATTTATCTCATAACGATATTGTGATTATTGATCGTTCAACAGATGTTGGTCAGGCTATTTTGCAAAATAAGGGCAACAGTAAGGTAGGGATTGTGGTTCATGCAGAACACTACAGTAAAAATTCCACCGACAACTCCCATATTTTATGGAATAACTATTATGAGTATCAATTTGAAAACGCGAGACATATTGATTTCTTCATCACAGCTACAGACTTACAGAATAAAATTTTAACTCAACAGTTTAGAACGTACACACATGATGTTCCTCGCATTAGAACTATACCAGTGGGCAGTCTGCATACCTTAATGTATCCACAACATCCTAGATTGCCTTATTCAATCATGACGGCTTCACGGTTGGCGAGTGAAAAGCATGTGGATTGGATTGCAAAGGCAGTGATTAGGGCGAAATCACGTGTACCACATCTTCGTTTTGATATTTATGGTGAAGGTTCGGAAAGAAACAAAATTGAAAAGATAATCGAAGAATATGAAGCGCAGGATTATATACGTTTGAAAGGTCATACAAATCTGCAAGAGATCTACCATCAGTATGAATTATTCGTTTCAGCATCACAAAGTGAAGGGTTTGGGCTTACATTAATGGAAGCGGTTGGCTCAGGACTTGGGATGATTGGCTTTGATGTGAATTATGGATGTCCTACGTTTATTCGACATAATGAAAACGGCTATCTTATACCGATCGATTTAGACTATGAAACAATCGATGAAGTCATCAATCGAATGGCTGATAAGATTGTTCAATTTTTTGAAAATGGCCCAAAACAGCCGCACGAGATTTCATATAACATTGCAGAACCTTTCAAGACATCACATATTGTAGAACATTGGAGACAATTGATAGAAGAGGTGCTACATGATTAATTTATTTGAAAACTATGATAACAAGACACGTGAATTACATGGCTCTCTTAAACTTGCAGGATATAATCATTTTACAATTGTGATGAATGACGATGGCTTTTTACCTGATGAAGTCACTTCACCGTATCAATATTTTGCGGCTTATCAAGTATATGAAGATGACAAGCCGGCCTTTTTCAACGATGTGGTCACGCCTGATTTCTGGGAAATTAAAGGTGACGGCACAATGGCCAAAATTATCGATATGGGTGAGTTAAGAGGAAAGATTTTCTATAGAAAGAACTTCAAAACGCGTGTGGTCAGCTTCGTTGAATGGTTAGATAAAAAACAACGTTTGCGTTCAGTCGATCATTATAATAAAGAAGGTTTTAAATTTGCAGAAACTGTCTATGATTTAGCTGGAACACCGATTTTAAAAAAATATATGAATCGAGAAGGTAAAGAAGTGATTTATGAAAACTTCGTTACCAAAGATTTTGTCGTGGATTATCAAGGAAAATCATATTTCTTCGCATCTAAAAGGGAGTTCATCAAGTTTTATCTTCAAGAGATTCATATTGATTTAGACCAAGTCATATTTAATAGCTTATCTACACCATTTTTAGCACTCTATGATTTACCAACGAAGGGTAAAGGTATTTTATTCTGGCAAGAACATTCTAGGAATCATGTCCCGGGAAATATGAGGTTAATATTTAACAATAATACCGAAAGACAGTTCAGTGTTATTATTCCTGAAAAGGATGAATATGAAAATATCATAGGTCATTTAAGTGAGGAAGAACGTAGATATGTTCATGCTTCGGGATACTTGTATCATAAGGAAAAAGATAATCAATATTCTAACAATATACTTACGCTGACGAATTCTGATCAAATCCCGCATTTAGAATATTTAGTAACCAAACATACGGATTATCAGTTCCATATTGCTGCAATTACTGAAATGTCTTCACGACTAATGGATTTAGGTGACTACCCAAATGTCAAACTTTATCCTGCAATTAAACAAAATATGGTAAATCAGTTATATGAATACTGTGATATTTATTTAGACATCAATGAAGGTGGAGAAATTTTGAATGCTGTTAGAAAAGCATTTGATCATCATATGTTAATTCTTGGGTATACTGAGACGGCGCATCATTTTAATGTAACGTCTCCTGACAATCAATGTTCGGTACAAGACGTTGAACAATTAAGTCAAATGCTTAAAGAAATAGATGAAAATAAAGACAGATTTAGCGAAAGATTAAATTTACAGCAAGTGCATGCGAATGAAATTTCTAAAGTAAACTTCAAATCAGTATTAGAAGAAGCGTTAAATTAAGTGATTTTATGCTGCGTAACTTACAATGTTGTAATTATGAGTGATATAACTTAAATTGAGCACAATGATGTGTTTAGATATAACTGAGGTGAAAAAAATGGAAAACTTTGATGAAAGATATAACGAAAAAGCAAATAATATTTTAGGAGCTTTAAGTTATTTAAGCGTCTTTTTTGCACCGGTGTTATTTCCACTTATCGTCTGGATTGTAGCTAAACGCCCAGCTTCAACTTATTCAAGAAATGCATTGTTCAACCATATATTTACATGGGTTTTTACTGCGATAGGCTTTTTCAGTATAATGGTTGTCCCTACATTATTTGACAATGCACATGCTGGTCTAGGTATCACGATAGGTCTCATAGCTGCAGCGATTTTCTTTATTTGGGCTATTGTTCTGTTCTTAACAAATATTGTCAAAGGAATTAAGTTATTGATTATATAATGATTTAAGAGAGTTGGAGCTTTTGTTCTAACTCTCTTTTTTATAGAACTTAACAAGAAATGTGGCTAAAGAAACAAGCTTTTGGGACGCCGTTAATCGGTTTTCCAGAGCATAAAATACAAAGTTCCCAACCTCTTAATCATTTCTATTGTTTATTCGTAGAAGTCTTTTTATAAATGAATATAATTAAACCAAGGATAAGAGCGATAATTCCAGCCATAAAGGGAGAGTGAGACACGCTTTTACCTGTATCAGGAAGTGTCATCATTGATGCCGGTTGAGTAACATGCGTTGTTCTAGACTTAGAAGAATTTAAGTTATGTTCACCATTATGATTAAACGTAGAAGCATTTACAGCACGATGTGTTACTTCATCATTCATTGGTGTTTGATTAAAATGGCCCACCACTAGGTCATGATTGCTAGTTGAAGCCAATACTGAATGATTATACATAAAAAATATAGATGCCATCATTATCGCCATCGTACTAATAAAGAATTTGATAAATTTATGAGTCAAACCCATCTCTCCTTAACATGAAAATCTGAACATCAGAGAAATATTTTAAAAGTCTCCCAAGAAGTATTACTTTTAAAGCAAAACTTACAAACAATCAATCTTCTCTATGCATAAGTTGAAGATACCATATGCTATAAATAAACTCCTGTGTATGAGATATCAAATCCATGACAATGTTGTCACTTGTTACATACATACAATAAGGAATATAATCTGGCATGATAGTTTTAATAAACAGTGAATCATATGATAAAAAACGTTTGTTATTTGATTCTAGCTCTAGGTGTTACAATATTCAAAAGAGGTGATAACGTTGGAAATTGTTTATCTTGCAGGCGGTTGTTTGTGGGGGACGCAAGCATTTTTCAAAACGATACCTGGCGTTGTGATGACGGAA
Source organism: Staphylococcus sp. HMSC036D05 (assembly GCF_001836225.1). Lineage (NCBI taxonomy): Bacteria > Bacillati > Bacillota > Bacilli > Caryophanales > Staphylococcaceae > Staphylococcus > Staphylococcus sp. HMSC036D05. The sequence goes on from NZ_KV827789.1 coordinate 93,487, forward strand.
GCAGGTAGAGCGAATGGTACTACAAATCATTTGGAAGAACCGTATGATGGATATGCTGAATGTGTAAAAGTAGAATTCAATCCACAACAAGTTACTATAAAAGATTTGATGGGGTACTTATTCGAAATCATTGATCCATATAGTTTGAATCGTCAAGGACCAGATAGAGGAGAAAAGTATCGAACTGGAATATATAGTAAAGATCAAACGCATCTCGACGAAGCACAAGCATTTATCAACGATAGAAATGATGCGCACCGTATTATGGTAGAAGTAAAGTCATTAACGAATTACGTTAGAAGCGCTGAAGAACATCAAGATCATCTTTATAAACACCCTGAAGATCAGTATCTTTGTCATGTTTCTGAATCACTTTTAAATAAATATAAAAAGTAAATTTAACCCTCGTTGCAGTTTCAAGATTATTTAAAATACACAAATAGACATGAAAATTTCTTTAAATCACAAGTTTAAAATATAAAATAAGACTCCTCGCATGAGCGGGGAGTCTTATGTTTCAATTCTTATCTTTTAGATGAGAAAGTATCTAGTAAGCTTAAAGTAGCTAAGCCTAATAAGTCAAGTGCGTGTTGTGCACCTTTTTTGCCGTGACCAGCTTCAAAGTGTTTGTAAGCTGCAACACTTAATACTGAAATTGTAGCAAGTGAACCTAAGCGAGAGATGTTTTTATTTAAGAAACTTGCAGCGAATAAAGCAGCTGCAGTTGCTTCAACACCACCTGCTAATTTAACTGTACTAGCTGGTAAACCGAATGTGTTTGTGAAAGTGTCCACCATACCTTGGTCACCTTGTAATTTAGGTTTGCTTGCATTGTATAATTCTTTAGCAAGTTTTAAATTTGTAGCATAACGTAAAATCATAAAATATTTCCTCCTATTTATCTTCAAAATATTTATCTACTATAGGTTTAACTTTTTCCCCAAAAAGACGAATTGAATGCATCACACACTCATGAGGCATAGAACCTACCGGAGTATGAATCATAAAGCGGTTAATACCTAGAGTCTCGATGGTATCAATAATTTTTTGTGCCACTGTTTCAGGGCTTCCCAAGTAGATAGCACCATGACTGCCTATTTCTCTCTCGAAATAGTTTTCATCGAAAGATGGCCAACCTCGTTCTTTACCTAGTACATCTTGATGTGCCTTAAGTGAAGGGAAAAACTCACGTTTCGCTTGTTCATCTGTTTCTGCAACATAACCCCAAGAATGTACTCCAATAGGTAATTGGTCAGGATTATGTCCGTAAGATAACGCAACAGATTTATATATTTCAATATTACGTGCAAATCGTCTAGGATTTCCGCCAATAATGGCATACGTAATTGGCAAGCCAAACGCGCCGGCTCTGAGTGATGATTCAGGTGTACCACCTGTGGCAATCCAAATTGGTAGTTCGCCATTTTCCACTCGTGGGTAAATGCCAGTCTCTTCTAAACTAGGTCTTAATTTACCTTCCCAACTTATGATTTCATGTTTGTTAATTTTAAGCAACATTTGAAGTTTTTCATTAAATAGCTCTTCATAGTCATTTAAATTATAACCGAATAACGGGAAAGATTCGATAAATGAACCTCGACCAATCATAATTTCAGCTCTACCATTAGATACAGCATCCAAAGTTGAGAATCTTTCATATACTCTGACCGGATCGTCTGAAGATAAGACGGTAACTGCAGAAGATAATTTAATATGTTGTGTTCTTGAAGCAGCTGCACCTAACACAGTAACAGGATCAGAAACTGCGTAGTCTTCGCGGTGATGTTCACCTAAGCCATAAACATCTAATCCAAGTTGATCTGCAAGTTCAATCTCTTCTACTATATCTCTAATACGTTGAGCATGACTTATTGATTCGTGTTTACCATCTGGCATGTAAATGGCACTATTTTCAGCAAATGATGTTAAACCCAATTCTACTTTCATCACTCACACCTCCTAGTATATTTTTTATACTAGATATATATTAATCTTGCCTCACAATTTTGTCAATATAAAAGATTTGAACCATACAGTTACGAATGAATAGCACAGTAACGCTATCAATTACTTTAACAACATTGGTTTTGTTTAAACCGTTGACGATAAAATTTCAATTTTCATGTGGAGTCATCTTTGTGTTTTAACACTATGACAATGACTCGATTATTCATAGCTATCAATTATAGTAAAAGCACTTTTTTATAAACAAAACCTATAAGTAAACCACTTTTCTTGTACAGAATACTTAATAGCCTTACACTTGATGAAAATTCAAAATATCAAGTATACAATCATTTTCAATATTAAATGTAATAATCAAGTAAAGAGAGGCGAAAAAGATGAAAACGGATATGCAAGCGATGGTCATTCATCATTATGGGAAAGGTCCTGTGTCATTAGAAAGAATGCCATTACCAAGTATGAACCCGAATGAAGTACGAGTGAAAATTAAAGCAGCAAGTATTAATCCAATCGATTTCAAAATTCGAGATGGTAGTTTAAAAATGTTACTGTCTTATCAATTTCCATTAATATTAGGAAATGACTTTGCAGGAGAGATTTCCGAAGTAGGGGAAAATGTTACAGACTTCAAGGTAGGCGACAAAGTGTATGGACGTCCACGTAAATCGAAAATTGGAACATTTGCCGACTATATTTCAATCAACGCAGAAGAAATTGCTCCAATGCCTCAAGGACTTTCTTACGAAGAGGCGGCAAGTATACCTTTAGTAGGCTTAACATCTTATCAAGCGCTAAACGAAGTAATTAAAGCTAAGCCAGGAGATAAAGTACTCATCCAAGCTGGATCAGGTGGCGTAGGAAGTTTTGCCATTCAATACGCAAAAGCAATGGGGATTTATGTTGCAACAACTGGAAGTGACAGAGGCGAAAATCTTATCAAATCATTAAATCCAGATGAATTTATTAATTATAAAGAACAAGATTTCTCGAAAGTGTTAAAAGATTTTGATGGTGTATTCGATACACTTGGTGGAGATAATTTAGAAAAATCATTCCAAATCATTAAACCCCATGGTGTCATTGCTTCGATTTCTGGATTACCGACAGAACGCAATGCTAAAAAGTTAGAAAAAAGTATTTTTAAGCAAGGTTTATTAAAAGCAGCATCATTGAAATACCAACGTTTAGCCAAAAAATTCAACGTTAACTATGAATTTTTATTTATGCATCCAAGTGGTAAGCAATTAAGAGAAATCACAGAACTCATTGAAGCTGGAAAAATTAGACCAATCATTGATAAGGTATTTGACTTTAAAGAAACTCAAAAAGCCATTGAATACTCTGAAAGTGGAAGAGCAAAAGGCAAAATTGTAGTAAAAATGGAAGATTAATTAAAGAGGTGAGATAAATGGCAAAAATTATGATAGTCAATACAAGTACAGATTACTTTGGAAATACAGAAGAACCTACAGGACTATGGCTAAGTGAACTGGTACATTTTTATGATGCATTTAAACATACAAATGTAGACATTGATATGTTTAATATTACTGGTGGAAACACACCGATCGATCCCGTGAGCCTTAATCCACTTATGTTTGATAATACAACGAAAGCTTATTATAAAAATGAAAGTTTCATGGATTTACTAAGATATTCTCAACCTATTAGAGAAGCGCAACCTGAGAAATACGATGCCATTTATTTTACTGGTGGTCATGGTGTGATGTATGATTTTCCAGAAAATAAATATATTCAAAGTGCAGTGAATAAGATTTATGAAAATGGGGGAATCGTAGCAGCGGTTTGTCATGGCATTGCAGCGCTACTCAATGTCAAAGATGCTGGCGGCACGTATTTAATTCAAAATAAAAAGATAACTGGATTCTCAAATATTGAAGAGGTCCTAGCTCAACGTGATACCATCGTACCTTTCCATTTACAAAACGAAATTAAAAAACGTGGTGCCATTTATCGCTATGGTCGAGTTCCGTTTACTTCAACATTAGTTGTAGACGGTCGAGTGATTACAGGTCAAAATCCTCAATCCCCGTCTCAAGTTGGCGAAGCGGTAAGGAAACAACTATTATAATAAAAAGTAAAAGCACGCATCTTTATCAACTATTTAAGAAGATAAGGACGCGTGCTTTTGTATGCCTCGTTTTAATTGGTTTTACAGTTTTGAAGTGAAGCTTCTAATGTATTGTTTAGTGTTTCGAAAATTTCATCTACCGAGTAATTGTAATCATTTTCAACCCAACGTCTTAAAACTTCAATGACACCACTGCTATAAAAATCAGCTAAAATATCTGGGTGCTTACTTTCACGTATCTTCAATGCAAGAGGATCATCATGATTGTTCTTTACGCCATATAACATCATTTCGCGACTTGCACGTGTTAAACTTCTGAAAACATCAACTTGTCTGGAAGATACAAGCAAATGCTTAAATACCTTCTTATGTTGTTCTATATAATAGATAAAAGCCTTAAAAGACTCAGAAGTTTTAATTTGTGGCTCTTCATTTGAATCTGTCATAATTTCGCCAGTCATATATTGAGGTAGGGAATAGAGTAAATCATATTTATCTTGGAAATAACGATAAAAGGTACTACGATTAATCTCGGCAACTTCACAAATTTTTTGAACAGTCATTTCATCAAAATGGTAGTCATATAAAAGTTCGAAAACTGTCTGATTAATATGTCGAATCATACGTTTTTGAGTTGATGTAGGCATATACATTTCTCCTTTTATTATTCTCTATTAAAGGATACTTCACGACACAGAATATACGTTAATTTATCATAGTTGAATAGCTTTTACCAAATATAAATGTCATTGAATATCTTCATTTAACACATTCATTATAAAATAAGCTCTAAGACAATTTCTTTAGTGTGCTGTACCTCTCAAAGTTAGATTGTAGTCCAACCTATAGTGGTGCACATCCTCATTAGAAATCATCTTAGAGCTATACTTTTGGATTAATATTCTAGTCTCAATACATTGACTTTATACTACATACTTAATGATCAATACCTTTTAACCATTTATCAACTTTTGTTTCATGGTCATCGACATAATCTTTGGCAACATCTTCAGGATTTTTATTATCTTTAAAGATTTTCTTCGCTAATTGTTCTTCATCATCTTTACTCCAATTGTCAGAGATGCGTGTAGCAATTGTATACGCCGCAGGATGATTTTTTTGGAATCCTTTATTGAACACTAAGTTAATATGTTCGTCATCTTTACCATAAATTTTTTCAGGATCTTTTAACATTTTGATATCGAGCTCTTTAGAGAACCAGCTTGGTTCCATAGCAGTGAAGACGATAGGCTTTTGTTGTTTATAAGCTTTTTGAATCGCTTTAAATTGATCTTGGTCAGATGACTTATGCAAACGATATTGATCTAATTGACCATCGTCTAGTTCATTTTTAGTTTGTTTCATCACGCCATTTCTATCGTCAGTACCTTGAATTGTCCAATCTACAGATTTACCAAAACTTTTACTGCTATTTAAATCTGAAATTGAATCAATATTTCTTTCATATTTAGGGACAGCTAAACCAACTTTTACGTTATCTACTAAGTTCTTTTTATCATAAACTGTTAATTGACTTTTGAATTTGTTGTAAAAGCTTTTGTCTGTTGATGGAAAGATACCTGAAGCGTGGAATGAATCCGAATCTTGAGACACAGATGCGTATAGTGGTCCACTCGCTTGAACAGGTGTCGTTGTCACATCGTATCCAGCTTTCTTAAGTACTTCCGCAATCACTAGAGAACGTGGCGTAGAATTGTCGCTTGCGATATAAGGAATAGTGACTTCTTTTTTACCTAGAGATGTATTCCCATCATCCGATGATTCGCTACCACCATTACCACACGCGCTTAGCACAATAGCTAAGGCGAGAGTGGCAAGTAGTCCTAATACTTTGAAACTACTTTTCTTGAACATTCGGCGTTTCCTCCTTCTTAGTTTTAGTCTCTGTCATTGTCTCTACCTTTATCGACATGTTCATCATATCTTTCATTAGAGCGACGTTGATAGTCGTCATAAATAGCTTTGTTATTTTCTCGAGCGTATAACATTAATGCATTAAATAACATATCTTGATCGTTTGATTCATTAGATAATTGTTTAAATAAATCAGTCGTGCGAGATTCCCTATCTGAATGTTGCGGTTTCTCTTGGTTACGACGATATGTTTCATCATGTCGAGGTTGATGGTCATATCTATCATGCGTATCTTCTCGACGATAATGGTGATTGTCTTGAGTGTACATAGATTCATAATCTACTTGATTTCGATGGTTGCGTGATTGATTATTGATGTTTGAATCTCCATACTCTGGTCTACGATATTGTGAATCATTTTCCGGAAAATGATCTTCACGATAGCTACGACGACCATCATCCAGGCGGACATATCGAGGATAGTCTTCACTCTCATTATGAGGGTCTGTATGGTTGTCACTGTCACGATAATCATAACGGTTATCATCATCAAAACGTTGAGCGTCATGTCTATAACTTTCACCATGATGATCACCATATTGCGTGTCTTCAGCAGCCTTCGTATTTGAATGATCTTGATCTAAAGCTTTACCTTCAATATCAATCTTAGGTAAGACGCCACCTAACCATTTAGGAATGTACCAAGAGCCTTTACCGAATAATTTAGTAAGTGCAGGAATCAATGTCATACGTACGATAAATGCATCGAAGAGAACACCGAATGCGAGTGAAATACCCATTGATTTAATTGCTGAATCTTCTTGGAAGACAAAAGCAATAAATACGCTGAACATAATTAATGCTGCAGCAACGATAACTGGGCCACTTTCTTTGATACCTACGCGAATGGAATGGTCATTATCACCTGTTTTACTATATTCTTCGTGGACGCGTGTCATCAAGAATAGCTCGTAGTCAATTGCTAGACCGAAGAGAAGGCCAATAGTGATAACTGGTAGGAATGCTAATAACGGACCAGTATTTTCAACGCCGAACAAGCCTCCTAAGAAGCCATCTTGCATGACGAGTGTTGTAAATCCGAGTGTTGCTAGTAGGGATAAGACGAACCCGAGTACAGCTTTCAATGGTACTAAGATTGAACGGAATACAAAGACGAGTAGTACAAATGCTAAGAGTACGATAACGCCTGCGAATACTGGAATCGCTTCGTTAAGTTTTTCAGACATATCAATGTTGATTACACTTTGTCCTGAAATTTCTGTATTGAAGTCATATTTTTCTTTGGCCGTTTTATTATAGTCACGTAAATCGTAAACTAAATGATTTGTAGATTGTGCATTTGGACCATCTTCAGGAATCACAGAAATTAACGCATAGTGTTGATTATCATTAAGTTGTGGTGTCGCCACTTTGTCTACATTGTCCATATCTTTAATATCATCTTTGATATTATTTAAGTCTTGTTGAATATCCTTTTTACTGCCGCCATCTTTCGTATTTACGAGCATTACAATTTGACCATTATAGCCCGCACCGTAGTTGTCTGTGATTAAGTTATATGCTTTATGTGCTGACGTATTATTAGCTTTAAGGCTGTCGTCTGGAATACCTAAACGCATTCCACTTATAGGAAGTGCTGCAGCAATTAGAATAAGTAAACTGATAACAATTGCAATTACAGGCTTACCTACAACGAACTTAGCCCATGGATGATCTTTTGGATTTTTACTTTTTTCAGGTTTATCTTTAATCTTGATACGTTTATGAAACACACTGATTAATGCAGGTAAGAGTGTTAATGCAGCTAATACGGCAAATAACACACTAATCGCAGAAGCGAATCCCATAATTGCTAGGAAATCAATGCCTACAAGGGATAGACCGCATACTGCAATCATCACTGTTATCCCTGCGAAAATAACGGCACTGCCTGCAGTACCAACGGCTGTAGCAATAGCCTCAATAGGTTCTAAACCACGTTTACGAACTTCCTTATATCTAAACAGTATAAATAAGGAGTAGTCGATACCAACAGCGAGTCCAATCATGACTGCTAACGTGAGTGTAAAGTTTGGAATGTCGAATACGAATGTAAGTAAAGAGATAATTCCGACACTTGAACTCAAACCAATAATTGCACTCACAATCGGCATACCTGCAGCAATAAGCGAACCGAAAGTGATAAGCAAGATGATAAATGCAGTGACAATACCTACAATTTCAGATGTGCCACCGACTTCAGAGTTCATTGAGCCACCTTGAGTTTGCTCAATTTGAAGGTTATGATCAGCTTTGACATCATCTAATTCTTTATCAATCGTTTTTTTAGAAGAATCTTGCAAGGCTGTTTGGTTAACTACATAGTTAACGGTTGCAATTGCAGTATCTTTATCATCGTTAATTTGATGAGATTCATAAGGATTGCTTACGTTTTGTACGTAATCGTCATCCTGTTTGATATGATCAAGCGCTTTTTCAATATCTTTTTTCGTATCTTTATCTGTGATGCCATTCTTCTTATCGGAATGGAACACAATTTTCATCGAGGCTTTTTGACTATCCTGATGAAATTCTTTAGAAATTTTATCATTTGTATCTAATGATTTTAGGCCATTCATTGTAATGTCATTATCAAATTTAGGTGAGTTAATCATGAGTGGTGTAATGATTACGCCTAGAACAATTAGCCACGCCACAATACTGACCCATTTGTTCTTAGCAATAAATTTGCCTAATTTGTATAAAACTTTTGCCAAGACATTTCCTCCTATTTGTGAATAATTTTTGCAACAGAGTGTGAAATTCTAAAATATTTTAACGCAATTTGAGTGCGAAAAATGAAGATGTTTGAAAGTTACATATACTAATTTAACAATTTTGCAAAGCCCTAAACACCACTATTTAGTGCAAGGTGTGGAAAAATGCAACAGATAGTCAGAATTGTTGTGAATTTTTTGGGAAAATAATGATTTTATAGCGAAGAATTAACGAAATGACCAATCAAACAAAGAAATCCTATTAATAAAAGACATAAACCAGGTACATAGATTTTCTCTCTTAAATCGAGTGAATCAGATTTTGAGACAATGAGACTAACTAATATGAGCGATAAACCAAGAACAGTTAAAATGATAGAAATAACCAACATAGGTAAACCTCCTAGAGTGATTCGTAGATGCGTGGTTGAATAACGTTTGTTTAAAGATTAGGCTGACTGATATGCCAATACTTCTCTTTGATTAACGAGGGTTTGCTTACTCTTTGTTTCAACAATTTTACTTTGTCGATGAGTTTCATATTTTACGATTTCATTTGCTTATTCCCGCTTTAAACACGAATATTTAAGTAAAGGGGGCGATATTTCAAACAATGTGTGACATATCGTTGTAGAAATATAAATTCTATAAAAGTACGTATTTAAAAAATTTATAAAAGTTTAATATCTATTCACTTTATTCATATATTTACTACAAAAAAATAAGCTAAGTTGAATGTAGAGGTGATAATAAATGAAACATTCATTAATCAAAGTAGGAATGATAACGACTTCTATTTTACTTAGTTGTGGCATTACTAAAAATGTTCAAGCAGCAACGAATCAACCTGACCAATATGAAGTGAAGGTTTATGCAGATAGTCATAAAGTGGTAAAAGACAATCGTCATATTAAACATAGTGTGTTAGAAGCATTAGGTTCTAGTGATAAAGATGAAGATTTTAATGTCCAATATTTAGATGATTCAAACCGCACTAACTATCAAAATAATGTGACATATCGTTTGCGTAAATCTGAAGATGACAATGACCACGAGTTGCAATACAAAAAACGCTATCCGATTTCTAATCATGATGTCTCTCGTGCAATACAACAAGCTAAATCAGAAGGGTATAACGGCGACGAATATGAGGTTGAATTCGGTGAAAATAAAGAAACACTTAGTGTAACTAAAGAGGCAAAAGAAAATTTAAATTTAGAAAAAAATGCTATGCCGAATGCACAGGATAGTTTGAAAATATTAAAAGCTCATGCAGAAAAGCCGTATAGTGAAACATTAAATAAGATGAATCAACCAAGCTTAATTGGTCCAGTTCATTTTGAACGTCATAAAGGGAATATTGATGGTAATAAAGTAAAAATTGAAAATTGGGATATTAAAAATCAAAATATAGTAGAAATTTCAGCGAAGGTAAACAATGAGGAGGATGCAAAACGCGTACAAAGTGCAATTGTTAAGAAATTAGACCAACTCGGCATTCATGAGAAGAAAGATCAACTCAAAACAAATCTTATTTTTGATAATTACTAGACTTGTGAAAGGCTCTTCAATCCCAAGTATAATTCACACGTTAGAACAATCATTCGATTCTAGACGAGCAAACTGCATAGTTATTATAAAAGCCCTTAAAATGTTTGTTTCAACAAATCTATTTTAAGGGCTCGTATATGAGACTACCAATCATACACATGTCTCTTTATATTTTGGGACTAGCTCATTTAATTTTGCATCGTTTCCTCAAAATTCACATTGTATATTAATGAAATAAAGTTTTGAATTACGGGAGTTAAATATAAATCATCACGATAAACAATGGAGATATATCTTGGTTTTGGTCCATTGGGGACCTTTTTACAAATAATGTCATTACGATGCTGAATCGCACTATGACTTATTAAACTTAAGTATTTAGAATGTTTAATCGTTTCTAGAATACTACTCAAACTATTTGATTGCATACGCGCACGTAGCGAGACTAAATTATCACGTCGCCACTCATCGATACTTTCTCTGGTAGAGCCGCCACTATGTATAACAAAATCATATTGCTCTAAATCCTTCATAGTTAACTCTTGTTGGTGAGCAAGGGGATGATCTTTATACATGGCCACCATCAATTCATTCTCCATAAAACGCTTAACTTTTAAATCATTTTCATAAAAACCATTTTCAGAGATTACTGCAATTTCAATCTCCCTATTTCTTAATTTCTGAATAATATTCGGAGCTGTATCAACAGTTAAATCAATTTGAATATTTGGATGATGATGCATATAGTTTTTGAACGCTTCAGGTAAAATATGATAAACAGGTGCATGACTTGCGCCAATTTTTAAAGTTCCACGCTTCGAGGCTTTAAAATCTGCCATGACCTCGTTCGTTTCTTGCATTAAGTTTAAGAGTTTAGTTGTATTGCGATATAACAACTCGCCTGCTTCCGTTAATTTAAAATGTTTACCTTTTTTATAATACAAAGGAATGCCATAGTTTTTATTCAAATTTTTCAAATGGAAAGTGACAGTAGGTTGTGTAATATTCATAGATTCAGCCACGGCATTTTCATTTTGAAATTCTACAAATTGCTTAAAAATCATCAACTGCTTCGTATTCAACTTTGCTTCAACCCCCAAATATAAATTTTCTCTATACATTTATACATATTACATATACTTTTTTGAGTTAGCGTTAACATTTCATTTAATAATTATTAACAATCTTTTTCTATAGTAATAATTGAAAGAGGTGAGGATGTGGTTTTAGAACTCCAAAATATTAAAAAATCATTCGGTTCGAAAACAGTGATTCATGATATTGATTTGACAATTGAAAGTGGCAAATTTGTTTCTTTATTGGGCGCTTCGGGTTGTGGCAAGACAACATTGCTAAGACTGATAGCTGGTTTGGAAACACCAGATTCTGGAAGTATTGTCCATAATCATTGCACATATTATGATTCACGCCAGCATACATATGTTCCACCGGCACAAAGAGATTTAGGGATGGTCTTTCAAGATTTTGCATTGTGGCCCCACATGTCAGTCTTTCAAAATGTAGCGTATCCATTGAAAGTTAAGAAAGATACTAAAAATTTGAAAACACGGGTCATGCAAGCATTAAAAGAAGTTCATTTAGAAGAGCATTATGACAAAGCTATTCATCAACTTTCGGGAGGACAACAACAACGTGTTTCATTAGCAAGAGCGATTATTTCACAGTCTCAACTCATATTAATGGATGAGCCTTTATCAGCGCTAGATGCAAGTTTGAGGGAAGATATGCAGATATTAATTCAAAAATTGATAAAAACATATCACATGACTGCTATTTTTGTAACGCATGATCAATATGAGGCCATGAGTATGTCAGATGATGTGGCAGTGATGTCGAATGGACAGATTGTGCAATATGGCACGCCAGAAGAATTATATCACCGTCCTAAGAATAAAGAAGTAGCGACCTTCATAGGAAAGGGAACCTATTTAGAAGGTATCGTCCATAATCAAGTATTAAGCACAAATGAGGGTTTTCAACTTAATCATTCTATCCAAGCTCAAGAAGGGAAATATGGTGTATTAATCCGCCCAGAACATGTTCATATTCAAGAGCATGACTATTCAGAGGCTACACCTGCAACCATTCAAACAGTCAGCTTCACAGGAGAACGTTACCAATACACGGCTACGTCGAATGGTGTGGATATCATGTTTTACGATAGTAAGTATTTTCAAGAGAATGAGACGATTCATTTAACTTTCGATATTCCTGAAAATTATTTCATAAAAATGGGGGACACTAAACATGAAGAAGTTCACTAAATACATTTTAATTTTAATTGCGACTGTAGTTGTATTAGCAGCATGCCAAAATAAACCAGAAAATGGCGACAAAGGAAGTAAAGATTCAAAATCGAGTTCAAATGACGGAAACAATAAAGACAAACTCGTTTTATACGCAGCAGGTCCTGACAACTTAGTTAATGATATGGTGAAACAATTTGAGAAGCAGACCGGTAAAAAAGTTCAAGTTTTCCAAGGTACGACAGGTGAAATTCTAGGACGTTTAGAAGCTGAAAAAGATAATCCTAAAGCAGACGTTGTACAACTTGCATCATTACCAGCAGCTTTAGATTATAAGAAAAAAGGATTAATTGAACCGTATAAAGTTAAAAATCATAAAAAGTTATATAAAGATTGGATAGACAAAGATGGTTACTACTACGGTTTTAGTGGAAGTGCTTTAGGTCTATCTTATAATACTAAAAATGTAAAACATCCTCCTGAAGACGATAAAGATTTAACGAAAGCGACATATAAAGATAAAATTGCGGTTCCAGATCCTTCAGAATCAGGGACAGCTTTAGATTTATTATCAATCAAAGTTAATAATGAAGGTAATAAAGCTTGGGATGAATATAAAGATTTGAAAAAGAATGGCATGAAATTAGCAGGCGCGAATAAACCAGCATTAGAGTCTGTTATTAAAGGAGAAAATGACGTCGTTTATGGCGGAGTAGATTATATGGTGTACGCCGCTAAAGCAAAAGGAGAACCGGTAGATATTAAATATCCTAAGTCAGGTACAGCTATTTCACCACGTCCTGCATTTATTTTAAAATCTTCAAAACATAAAGATTTAGCTAAAAAATACATGGATTATGTCACAAGTTCAAAAGGTCAAAAACAAGTCGATGATCATTACCTTATTCCAGCAGACCAATCAGCTGAAAAGAAAAAAGGTAAAGCAAAACGTAAAGATATTAAGGAATATAAATACGATTGGAATAATTTAAGCGATAAAAGTGAAAAAGTATTGAAAAAATTCACGGAATTGATGAGATAATATGCGACAAGCAGCGACAATCAAACGTTTAAACCAAGTGTTAGCACTGATTGTACTTTTCCTGCTCATCATCTTACCTTTATGTTTAATACTTTTTAAAGGGTTTGCGCCAGGAGAAGGTGGCACATTTGGAGAACACATACAACAGCTAGGAGAACAGTATCATCTTAAAATACTTTGGAATTCAATTATATTAGGTGTTTCAGTCGTTATTTTATGTACGGTTATAGCACTACCGCTCAGTTACATCATGACTAAAACGTCACTCGCAAAATATCAATGGTTAGATTTAATCATTATGATTCCATTTATGACACCACCCTATATTGGATCAATGGGTTGGATGCTAACCATGCAGAGAAATGGGCTGTTAGATCAACTTAGCTCCATTTTCTCCCATATCACGCCGTATTTCTTTAGTTTCTTTGGGATGGTCTTAATCATGAGTTGCCACCTGACACCATTTTTATATGTTATCTTGAAAAATGCACTTATGAATATCCATCAGTCACAAGAAGAGATAGCCGAAATATATGGTGGTACGTTCTTATACCGTTTCAGAAAAATTATCGCACCACTCTTTGCTTCAGGTTACAGTATGGGCGCGCTTCTTATTTTCGTAAAAACAATAGGAGAATTTGGTACACCAGTCACAATGGGTAACAAAATTGGATTTCAAGTACTTACATCTGAAATTCATCATAGTGCTTCGATATGGCCGATTGATTTTCAAAGGGCAGCATTGTTATCAACACTATTATTAGCAGTAAGCATGACAGTGTGGGCGTTACAACAATGGTTCCAATCACGTAATAATATAAGTTCTAATTCAGGAAAAGGGCATAAAGTAAAGATGCATCAACGTAGTAAATGGGACATACTTTGTTATGTCTTCGTAGCATGTGAAGTGTTTGTTACAATTATTCTACCTTACGCGAGTATCTTCATGAGTGCGTTTATGAAACAACTTTCATCAGGGTTTCATCTAAATAATTTCACTCTTGATAATTTTATTCATGTCATTTCAGGTAATGGTGGCATTGCTTTATTCAATAGCATCATGTTGGCTACAATTTCTGCTACGCTTGCAAGTGTCATTGGATTGTGGGTCGTTCTAATTACTCGAAAGCGTCATCGTTTAGGACGTTTAATTGACTTTTCAAGTTTACTACCAAATACTGTGCCTGGCATTATAGTGGTGATTGGTCTTATACTATTCTGGAATAATAAATTTAATCCATTGCCAATCTATAATACAATCTCTATATTAGTGGTTGCTTATACAGTACTCTATATTCCTTATGCAGTTCAGAATATAAGGACAGTTGATCAACAACTAAGTAAAAATCTTATTGAAGCGGCTGAAATTTCAGGAAGTAAAGGTTGGACATTGTTTAGAACAATTACATTACCTTTATTAAGACCAGGCATCGTTTCAGGATGGATACTCATCTTTTGTATATCAATGCGAGAACTTGTAGCTTCCCTCATGTTAAGACCACCGAACACGGATACATCTTCAACTTTTATTTACAGACAGTTCGAACAAGGTGATTCCGCACAGGGTATGGCTATGGCATTGTTATCTATAGGTATAACTTCAATTATTTTAATCATATTAGAGACATATCAAAGGAAGAAAAAGATTTAAAGCGAAAGTAGTAGTGAGAGGAGCGTGAAAAAGACATGTCTAAAAGATTATTAGTAGCATCAGATATTCATGGACATGGTAAATCTTTATCGCATTTGCTTAAAGCAGCTCACTATGATGACAGTAAAGATCAACTTGTTCTTATCGGAGATTATGTAAATAATGGACCAGATTCTATAGGTACATTGAAACTAATTAAACAACTAGTGAAGAATGGTGCTATTGCATTAGTGGGCAATCATGAGTTGAGATGGCTAGAACGTACAGATAAACGGGCTACTGAATGGCATCAGTTTATCAATCAACTTCCCTATTATAAAGTGATAGATCAGTACATCTTCGTACATGCGGGTATTGATACAAGTAAATCGATACGCAAACAATCAAGAGCAGTGGTAACAGGCCATGCACCAGGGAATTTAAACCAATATTTACCAAGAAACAAAGTTGTGATTCATGGTCATATTCCTAATTATCGGTTAGGTTATAAAAAGGATCATATCCATATTGAACACAACATCATAGATATAGACACTGGTGCAGGTCATAATCAATACTTAACATTACTAGATTTAACGTCTCAAAGACAATATTCTGTTAAGGTATCTGATAAGGATGCTAAAATCCAAGAGCGTCGTATTAAATTGAAATAGGATGCCTAGATATTATTGCAAAATGAAATGTTAAGTGTTATAATACATTTATAAAATATCTAGCATATAGGTTAAACACCGAATCCCCTTACTATCGTCAGTAGTAAGGGGATTTTTAATGGTGTGGCTTTATCGTCTTTTCTTATTGCGATTACGTAGCCAATGTGTAAACATCGCAACGAAACAACCACTTATAATTGTAGTTGTGATATTAATTAAAATATCTAGCATCGGCTAGACACCTCCCTTCAACGTCAATTGACGTCTAAGGTAGACGACACAACTATTATACTGTGGTGATAAGACGTTTGTATATAATTTTAATAATATAAAATAAATTAATTATATATATCTAATAAAATGCATGGATAATTGCTGAATTTCTGAAAAAGCGTAAGCTACATTGTAATGTGTATGGTTCTTGCACATACGCGATAATGAATGTAACTTACGCTTTATTTATATCTAAATTATTGTGCTGTTACTTCTAATTGTACGTCGATATTACCACGTGTTGCTTTAGAGTAAGGGCAGAATTGATGTGCTTGTTCTACGTATTTTTCAGCATCTTCTTGTGAAATGTTTTCAAGTGTCACTTTAATATCTGCAGCAAGTTTGAAACCATTATCAGTTTCATCTTTAATCAATTCAATTGTAATTTCTACTTCAGGATTCGCATCGTTTACTTTGTTTTGAGATAAAATCAATGATAAAGCACTGTTGAAGCAAGCACTATATCCGGCCGCAAATAATTGTTCAGGGTTCGTATCATTGCCGCCTTGACCGCCCATTTCTTTAGGTGTTGCAAGGTTTTGAACAAACGTATTGTCTGGGCTAAATACTCGACCGTCACGGCCACCATTTGAAATCATTGTAGTAGTATAGAGAGGTTTTGTCATTTTGAAAAACTCCTTAATCACTTTAGATTACGCTTGATTAGATATAAACGTTAACTAATCAAGGTTACATCGAAGTATAATAGTTATTAACTTCTAATTACAAGTAATATGTATTTATATTTAATTATTTTTTTAAATAATCTACAAAAATCAAAAAGAGTTTATTAAAAATGAGAAGTGTATATTTCTGTGAAATGTTATATAATGGCATTGAATTTAAAATTGGGAAATCTAATAGAAAAGGAGAGCGGAAGAGAATGAAACAAACACGAAAGCATCAATTTGGCGTGTATGTAAAAATGTCATGCTCCGTATTACTTATGAGCGGAACACTGATTGGCTATGGACTTACAAAAGATACTCAAGCTGATTCAACCGAAACGCCAACGCATCATTATCAATCCCCAAATGAGTCACTTAGTCATCGTATTGAACAAGCGAAAAAAGACCTTAATCAATTAAAATCTTTGACTAAAGAAGACTTAGACAATTATCAAACACGTATAGATAAAGCTAAAGATAAGTCAAATATTGATAAAATTATTGAAGATGCTAAACAACGTAATGATCAATTAGAAAGTTCAAATCCATCTACTAATGATGATGAAAATATTGATTCAGAAACAACTAAGGAGTTAGATCAATTTCTAACAGAATTAAATGATATATCTGATAAAGTTGATATCCCTCAACAAAATAGGACTACAGATACCCATAAAAATGATGAAGATGGTCGTTCAAATCATGCAGAAAATGCTAATGATAGTATTGCTGATGACGGAGACTTATCAGAAAAGACGCAAAAAAATACGGATGACAATGCTGATGATCAAACTATTTTCAGTAAATTAGATAAGATTAAAGAAGATGTCAATTCAGCTGAATCAGAGGATCAATCGACATCAAAAAATACAGAACATAAACCATCTAATGATTCTAAAAATGTGTCATCAGAAGATAAAGGTCACTTAGAAAAGGCACATTCTGATTTCGATAACTTAAAGTCTTCAATTAACGATGATACCCCTAACGTTGATAAAAAGATTGGTACAATTACTGAGCATTTAAAAGGTAGCGATAAAATTACACATGCACTTGCAAAAGCTCAGTCACAACATAACGATATAAATAACTATTTAAATCAAAAGCAAACGAATTTAAACGCACTTAAGAAAAAAGTCGATGAAAATCAAAAACTACCTGAAAGAAATAAAGAAAAACTCAACAATGAAATTGAAAGAGCACAGCAAAAACTAAATGGGCAACAAAATATCATATTGGATCAGCTTAAAAATTCAAATGATAAAACGCAAGCTACGAAAAATATACTTAATAGTGTCATGAGTAAAAATGAAGCTGATAATGCCCTGAAGCAAATTAAAACTAATAAGCAATCAGATAAACAAATTGCTAATCAAATCGCAAAACAAATGGATTCATTAGCGACAACCTCAAGTGATGATATTTTGAAATCGATGTTAGACCAATCTAAAGATAAAGAAAAATTAATTAAACAACTAATGTCAACAAGACTAGGTCAAAATGAAGCATCTAAGATTGCGAAAAAATTAGCACATAGTCACCTAAGCAATGCTCAAATTGTTAACCAACTTAAGCGTGACTTTGATAAAAAAGGCAATGCAACATCAGATGATATTCTAAATGGAGTATTAAATAACGCTAAAAATAAAAAAGAAGCTATTGAAACAATATTAGCCACACGCTTGAATCAAGAGAAAGCTAAAATGTTAGCAGAAGTCATTTCACGTATACAAAATGATAAGTCAGATGCTTTGAAACTGATTCAATCTGCACTTAATGGTAAAGTGAACGACTTATTACAACTTCAGAAACAAGTTCATAAAGCGAAGAATGATTTGGATTATATCTTATCACCAATAAAAGACAGACCATCATTACTAGATAGAATTCATGGAAACAAACACCATAATGGTCAACTCGCTGATTTATTAAATCAAATATCTGATTTGACTAAAGGCCCAAGTCTATTCGATAGATTAAATTCTAAAGGTTCTCTATTAGATGGTGTAAATAACATTGATACCCCAACACCTGAGAATGGTTTATCTTTGGGTTCAGGAGATAGTTTGTTAAGTGGTCTATTTAATGATGATGGTAATATTTCTTTACCAGCTACAGGAAAAATAGTTAAACGAAGTGCCTTACCAATAGCAATTGTTGCTTTAATAATAGGAATAATGTTTATTTGGAAGAGCCGTCGTAAGCACAAACATACGAAATAGTTTACAAATAAGTCACCTGGACGTCTTAATTTTTATTAAACGGTCAGGTGACTTTTTGATTATGTAAATAATTGGAGAAATATAATGGAATAACGTTATAATATTTAAACTGTTCATGAAAATAATTAAAGGAGTATGACTATGACGAATCAAACAGCACTTTTAGTAATGGATATGCAAAAAGGAATTGCGCATAATGTACCACAAATCAATAGTTTAATTAAGGCTAACCAACGTGCCATTGCTGCTGCTCGTGAACATCATATACCAGTGGTCTTCATGCGTGTTGCTTTAGAGAAAAATTTCGCAGATGTTTCCCCAAACAATCGCGTATTCTCAAGTTTTAAACAACGTGGTATCAATATGA
Source organism: Staphylococcus sp. HMSC036D05 (assembly GCF_001836225.1). NCBI lineage: Bacteria > Bacillati > Bacillota > Bacilli > Caryophanales > Staphylococcaceae > Staphylococcus > Staphylococcus sp. HMSC036D05. The sequence continues at coordinate 112,890 of NZ_KV827789.1, forward strand.
CAGAGAACGATGAATTCGCACAAATCATTGACGAATTAGAACCCGCTAAAGACGAACCGATATTAACGAAACGTCGCTTTAGTGCTTTTACAGGTAGTGGTTTAGAAGTGTTCTTGCAAGCAAATCGTATTAATCACCTTGTATTGACTGGTATTTCAACAAGTGGTGTTGTTTTAAGTACAGCGCTTGAGGCAGCAGATAAAGATTTCCAAATAACGGTACTTGAAGATGCAATTGGAGATCTTTCAAAAGATAAACATGATTTCATTATAGAACAAATTTTAACACGTTCTTGCGAAATAGAATCCGTAGAATCGTGGAGAAATCACCTATAAATTTACAACCAAACTCAAGATAAGTATGTTCTTTATATGATTTAGAGGACATACTTGGGAGCGGGACAGAAATATAATTTAGCA
>NZ_KV827789.1:113408-129658 GCF_001836225.1 Staphylococcus sp. HMSC036D05
TTCAATTCAGACATCTACTGCCAATATGTTTAAGAAAGTTGAGACAATGAATTCTACCGTCCTCACGTTTTGTATATTTTATAAATGAAAGGGAGAGGATGTATGACCTTATCTAAAATTAAACTTCAAGAAAAAGACTATCCCAAAGCATTAGACATTTGGGAACGCTCAGTCATTGCTACACATAATTTTTTAAAAGAGGATGATAGATTACAACTTAAAACTGAAATACCTACTTATTTTCAATATGTTGAAAGTCACTTATGGTTTGAAGGTGAAGAAGCGGTTGGATTTTCCGGAACTAATGAGTCTAACTTAGAAATGTTATTTTTAGATCCCCAATATTTTAGAAAAGGTTACGGAACGGAAATACTTCAAACTTTAATCAGAGAACATAAAGTTCAATATGTAGATGTGAATAAAGATAACCCTAACGCTGTAGCATTTTATATTAAAAATGGGTTTAAAAAGTATGGAGAATCTCCAAAAGATGCACAAGGAAGAAATTATCCTATTTTGCATCTTAAACTGCAGTGAATCTTATATTTCAATTACTTATTTTTTCCATTCCATTAATAGCTCTGTATGATTTGTTTTATCAATACTTGAATCAATGGTTACAAAGTCTAACCGTTTATAGAAACGAACAGCTCTTGTATTTTGAGCAAATACTTTTAATGTAAGTTCATTGTATTCAGACTGCAAATGTTTCATGAGAGCATGTCCGATTCCTTTGTCTCTATATTCTTCTTTAACAAATAATCCAGCGATATAATTATTTCGTAATCCACAAAATGCGACAATTTGATTATTATTCTTATACACATATATATCTGAGTCTTTTAAATAAGTGAGGACGTTACTATAGTTGTCTATCCAATAAAAACTATCAATGAAGGTATGTGTATCTAAATTAGCATTAAGCCAAATATTTCCTAAGGTTTTTAGTGTTTTTCTATTTTTCTTTTTTAAATGTTCTATCATTGATTTTACCCACTTTACTCAATTGATTTTGTTTACCTTTAACTAATGAAAAAGGCAATTTCTATAATCATTCAATAGAAATTGCCTTTTTGTACTAACTCGAGAGCTTAATGTCCCGATTCAACCTTTCTCATACATTATTTTCCTTGAATATAATCTAAGTCTGCAGCGTCAGTAGCATCAATAGTTCTGTAAGAAATGACACCTAGACCTTTAACATTAGATTCTGAAATAACGATAGAACCGTCATCGTTTACCTTTTCAACGAAAGCGACATGACCATATTGTGTGTCTGCGCCAAGTTGACCAGCTTCGAAGACAACAGCGGTATGATTTTTAGGTGAATGTGTAACAGAATAGCCTTCGCTTTCAGCACGATTATTCCAATTGTGTGCATCACCTAAATTGCCATCAAGTGAAGCATCATATTGTTGCATACGATTGTAAACATACCAAGTACATTGTCCTTGAGGATAAGGGGAAGCCTTACTACTCTCTACGAAAGGTTTGAAGTCACTTCCAGATGTATCCGTACCAATTGACTTAGTATATTTCTTAAGATTTGGCATACGTTTTTTATCAAATTCAGTTAAATTGTAATGCTTAATGATGCTATTTAACTTCTTAGCATAATCAGGATCGGTCGCATAAGAATGTGATAAATGTGAAGTCGCATCCTTATACGTTAATGCTTCATCTTTCCATGTTGGCTTATAAATATCTGGATTACCATCAATACCATGCTTAATTAAATCAGCATAATCTTGAAGTGAAGATTTCAAATTAGGGTATTTACGGAATCCTGCATTTATATTAAACATCTGATTATCAGTACCAGCTTCTAACGTATTAAAGTTAACCGATTGTCCATTATAATTCCCTTTGACACCGAATAAATTAAAGTTTGGTGATTGTGCTAAAGTACTTTTACCAGAGTCAGATTCTAAAATCGCTTGTGCCATCATAACTGAAGCATAGATATTTTCTTTTTGACCAATTCTATGCGCATGTTTAGCTATAGATTTAATAAATTGACGTGTATCTTGACTGTCTACCACATTGAAATTATCTTCCTCAACTTGACCATCTTCTAATTGAGGAATTTGTTGGAATAAACTTGTAGAACGCGTATTATTTTGTTTTACATTGTCCTCAAATGATTGAACAGGCTTAGATTTGTGTTTTAACTCATCATTTGTAGGTAATTGTGGATTCTCATTATGAGATGATTTAGAGTTCGTCGATGCTTTATGGCTCGCACCTTTATTTTGTTTATAGTTTGACTGAGTTTTCTTTGCATCTTCACTATATTCGTCTAGAATAGCATCCAATGCTGAGTCGGACATACTTGAACCTTTGTTCTGTCCTTCAGATTGAGATGGTTGAGTTTGTTTTGAATTTTGATGTTGCGACTGAGTTGGTGATTGTTGTGATGTATCTTTATTTGAATGTCTTTGTTGAGAAGAAGTGTCCTTTTTACCATCTTCTTTTTCCCATTGTGATAATGCATCGCTTACTTTTGAATCATCTGATTCTACATTTGAGGCTGAATTGCTATTATGTTGCGTCTGAGTTTTAGATTGTGATGATGGCTTTTCTTCAGTCGTTCCGTTAGATGTTGTATTTTGTTTCGGTACTGATGTGTCGTTAGAAGTAGAGGAAGCATTGCTATTGGAATCGTTTTGCGACGTTGTCGTTGAATGATTTGATTGTGTGTCCGGTTGTTCATAATTTGAAATATCAGAGTCAAAGTTAAATAGATTCTGGATTAACGTTGTTAAACTAAAGTTTTGATCATATTTATCACTTTTCAAAAGGTTCGACATTTTAGATTGGCTTTGCGAAATATTATTATAAAATGAATCGACTAAATTTGTATGGTCACGTTTATTTTTATCAGTTACTGCCGTTGTAGTTTGATGTGATTGAGAAGATGTTGAAGACTTATCATTTTTAGAATTATCTTTTTTATCTTGTTTCTTTGAAGATGAGGTATTACGCTTATCGTCTTGTTTATTCTTAGCCGTGTCAGTTGTTTTATCTTCATTTGACTGTGTATGATGTTGCGTCACATTCGACTTTGAACGTGTGGCATCTGAGTCATCTTTTGCAATGGCTGTCTGCGTTGTAAATGTAGGCATAATCAAGGTCGTGGACAGTAAATAAATTAATAATTTGTTTTTAGACATCTCATTCTTTCTCCCTCTAAAATTTTTGATTTAGGTGTGATAATAATTGAGAATTTGGTATAATCTAACTTATGACTTATATTGTTGACATGTATCAACGAAACGTAATGCGCCTTAATACATTTATTATACAAACCTTCCTTATAAAAATAAATTAATTTCTCAAAGATGTTATAAAATAATGTTAGTGTGATGTTAATTATCTAATGTAATGGGGCATTTTTAAGAGAATAGAACATAAGCCTTACGAAAATAATCAATATAGAAACAATCAATATAAAAGATCTTCTTAATAGGAGAGTGACTATGAAGAACGCACTAAAACTCTTTATCACAGATTTGAAAAGGGTAGCAAAAACACCAGGAGTATGGATTATCTTGATAGGTTTAGCTATTCTTCCTTCATTCTACGCGTGGTTCAACTTATGGGCGATGTGGGACCCATATGGCAATACCGGACATATCAAAGTAGCGGTAGTCAATGAGGACAGTGGGGATAAAATCAGAGGTAAAAAAATTAATGTTGGCGATTCAATGGTGAAATCGTTAAAGAAAAATGACAGCTTTGATTGGCAATTCGTCAGTCGAGAGAAAGCGGATCATGAAATTAAAATGGGTAAATACTATGCTGGAATATACATACCAAGCAAATTCACACATGAAATCACTGGCACACTAAGAAAGCATCCTCAAAAAGCAGACGTCAACTTCAAAGTGAACCAAAAAATAAATGCCGTAGCAGCTAAACTTACCGATACGGGATCATCACTTGTTGTTGAAAAGGCTAATGAACAATTTAATAAAACTGTGACGCAAGCCCTGTTAAGTGAAGCAAATAAAGTTGGACTGACATTAGAAGATAACGTTCCGACTATAAATAAGATTAAAAATGCAGTTTATCAAGCCAACAATGCTTTACCAAAGATTAATGAATTTGCAGATAAAGTAATTTATCTTAATAATCATCAAGACGAGCTAGATAATTATGCCAATAAATTTAGAGATTTAGGTAAGTATAAAGACAATATTACTGATGCCCAAGATAAATTAAATGCAGTAAATGCAGCAGTGCCAGCGCTCAACGAAAGAGCGAAATTAATCTTAGCACTAAATGATTACATGCCAAATATCGAACGTCTTCTCAATGTAGCAGCTAATGACGTGCCTAACCAATTTCCTAAGATAAATAAAGGCGTTAATATTGCAAGTCAAGGCATTGATGCGGCAAATGATCAATTGACAGATGCCCAAGGTTATCTCACGCAAGCGAAGCAACGTGTTAAAGACTATCAAGATGCTGCCGGTAGAGCACAAGATGTGAATGGGGCAGTTAACAATGATTTAAGAAATCAACAATCTACAGCGCAACAAAGTACCAATCAGACACATAAAGATGCAGGTAGAAGTTACTCAAATATGCATACAAGTCAAGTGAGTACAAACGGAGATGCTTCGCCTAAAGGTGACACTGTACTATCGGACAATGACGTTAAGTCTATGAACACAGCACTCACAGAATCTCTATTATCGTTATCAAATCAGACTGATAAACAAGCTCAGGCAACACAACAAGATATTAAAGCATTGAAGAATATAGCCTATGGTATTACCGCGTCAGATAAACCGACACAGTTTAAAGAGCCATTGGATAATGTTAAATCTCGTTTGGAAAATGCCACAAAATATAATCAACAAATGATAGATATCCTCTCAGAAATAGAAAAAAGTGAACATGTAGATTTATCAAAAGAAATTAAACAAATTAAGCAAGCGAATAATCAAATTAATGATAGCCTGCGCAAAACAAATCAACTGATTGACGCACTATCAAATGGAAGTTCAGGTCAATCAGAAGCGGTCAAAGTGTTACGTAGTTTACCGAAATTAAATAGCAATCTCGATTCGTTCCGCTCATATATTAAAAAGGAACTCAATCAAAAGTTATTATCTGTGTCCAACGAAATTACAGACCAATTGAATAAAGGTCAAAATACGTTATCAACCATCCAATCAAAACTTAATACAATTAACCAAGTTATCAATGCAGGTCAAGACATCTTAAGTAAAGGGAAAGAACGAATTGACACGATTCAAAGTGCGTTACCAGGCATCGAACAAACATATATTAACGCAATGCGAACAGCTCAAGATTATTTCCCAACAGTGAAGAAAGATGTCGCGCAAGCCGCTGATTTCGTTCGTAATGATTTACCACAATTAGAACAAGAATTGGCGAATGTGACGCAATCTGTTAACCAAAACTTACCAGCGTTATTCAACCGTTATGACAACGCCGTTAATTTATTAAATGAGAATCAACCTCGTGCGAAAGAAGGTTTAGCTTCTCTAGCAAACTTCGCGGAGAATAAACTGCCCGATGTTGAAAAGGACTTGAAAAAAGCAGACAAAGTATTCAAGAAGCTAGATAAAGATGACGCAGTAGATAAATTGATTGATACCTTAAAGAATGACTTAAAAAAACAAGCCGATACCATCGCTAACCCTATCAATAAGAAAACAACAGATGTCTTCCCAGTTAAAGACTACGGTTCAGGTATGACACCGTTCTATACAGCATTGTCAATCTGGGTAGGCGGATTATTGATGGTAAGCTTACTAAGTGTCGACAACAAGCATGAACATTTACGACCTATATTGACGAAGAGACAAATATATCTCGGTAAAGCAGGATTCTTCTTCATGTTAGGTGTGATTCAAGCACTGATTGTATCAATTGGTGACTTAGTCATTTTAAAAGCAGCAGTAGAATCGCCAGTATTATTCGTATCCATTGCTGTGTTTAGTTCACTAGTATTTAACTCGATTATATATACATGTGTATCAATGTTAGGAAATCCGGGTAAAGCCGTTGCAATTATCTTGTTAGTATTACAAATTGCAGGTGGGGGAGGAACATTCCCAATTCAAACAGCACCTCAATTCTTCCAAACGATTTCACCATATTTACCGTTCACCTATGCGATTGATGCATTACGTGAAACAGTTGGTGGCATAGTACCAGAAATTTTAATTACTAAAGTTGTGGTATTAACGTTATTTGGTTTAGGATTTATTATCTTTGGTGTTTGTATGAAACCTGTGATGGATCCACTTATGCGTAAAATTGCTAAACGGGCAGCAGAAAGTAAAGTAACTGAATAAGACATGCGAAATCCCCTCGAATTGTATTGTTCAATTCGAGGGGATTTTTAAATAATTATTTTTATTTTTATCAATACTTCACTTCGTATTGATTAGCTCCCTTGCCGCGGGCATGGCTTGGGAGTGATACAGAATTCTAGAATTTAAGAATTCGTATTATCACCCCCGCAAGGATGATTAGATGTTGAGCCATTTTATGAGCTCAATATCAATCAGCTACTGCGTAGCCTGTCTTTTAAAAATCAATTAACTCTACAAGTAGTCTCAAGACGCATGCTATTCCTGCAGGCGTGTCGCCATCAATACTTAGTTTGTCCACTAAAATTCAGTCTTTATCTATAGTTCTCCCAACTATAACTGTAGCTGAGGGGAAGCATACTTTAAGGATGGCTGATGATGAGCTCGATGTTTCCTTCAAATGTGATTGTTTGATCTTCTGATGTAAGAATGAAATGCATGCCTTTTTTAATGTCGTAAGTTTTATCATCGATTAAGATTTTGCCTTCGCCATCAATCACTGAAACTAAACAATAGGCATGTGGTTTATCCCATTGCATCTGATGATTAATCGTCCACTTTTCAACAGTGAAGAATTCATTCGCAACAAATTGCGTGTACGTGTTACCATCTATCTCTTTGGTAAGAGGAGACGTGTTAGGTTGTCGATTTGAAATATCAATAACATCTTTACTCTGTTCCAAATGTAATTCACGCGTATGTCCATGACTATCCTTTCTATCATAATCATAAATACGATAGGTTGTATCTGAGGATTGTTGCGTTTCTAAAATAAGAATGCCTGAACCGATGGCATGAACAGTACCAGCAGGAACATAATAGAATTCACCAGGATGAACAGGTACATGTTTAAATAAATGATCAAAGTCTTTGTTATCAATCAATTGATGAAGCTCTGCTTGTGAATCAGCATCTACACCATAAATAATTTCAGCTCCAGGTTCTGCATCTAAAATGTACCAACATTCTGTTTTACCGTATTCGCCTTCATGATGAAGAGCATAGTCATCGTTAGGATGCACTTGGACAGAAAGTTGATCATGTGCATCTAAAATTTTAGTTAGAAGCGGGAAGTGCGTTCTAGCATCATTCCCAAATAACGCTCTATCCTCATCCCATACTTGGTCTAGTGTTTTACCTTGATGTTTGCCGTTTAAGATGACGTTAGGGCCATTTTTATGAGCTGAAATAGCCCAACATTCTCCTGTTGAATCACTTGGAATATCATATCCGAACTGTGTTAAAGCTGAGCCACCCCAAATTCTTTCTTGAAATACAGGTTCGAGAAACAATACCATGTCTTACACTCCTTTATATCCCTTTTAAAATATTGTAGATTTCACTTTTATCTTGAGCGTGTACGAGTCTGTCTCTTGTATCGTCATGCATGAGTGATTTTGATAAACGTTGTAATAGTCTTAAATGTGTATCGTTACTGTCATTTGGAACAGCGATGAGGAATACCAATTGTGGTAATGAACCATCGAGACTTTCCCATTGAATACCTTTTCTATTACTCATAACTGCTACTACAGGTTGTTTCACCGCATTTGATTTCGCGTGAGGAATTGCTACGTTCATTCCGATAGCTGTTGTTGACTCTGCTTCTCGTTTAAGAATCGCGTCTTTGACTGTTTCTACGTCAGAGATATAATGATGTTCATTTAATTTTGAAAGAAGTGTATCTATTGCCTCATCTCGAGTGAGTTCAGATTTTGAAATATCGATAATATCTTCGCTAAATACATGATCTTCAGTATGCTTCGCTGTTGATGCATCTTGTTGCGCTGAAGTAGCTACACTATTTTGTGAAGAACTATCGTTTGCTGTTGGTTCATCATTTTCCAAGCCAGTGTCAGTCGCTAACGTATTCACGTCATTTGCAGGTGAATGTCTCTTGAAAATTAAAACCGCTAATGTTGTGACTAAACTACCAATAATGACAGCAATAAAGAACCACAGCACCTTATCAATACCACCAAGTACTGCCACAACAGGGCCACCGTGAGCAACTCTATCGCCTACGCCACCGAGTGCCGCAATAACAGAAGCCACCATCGCACCAATCATATTAGCCGGAATCGTTCTAAGTGGGTCTTGAGCAGCGAAAGGTATGGCACCTTCAGTAATACCAAAGAGTCCCATTGTAAATGAGGCTTTACCCATTTCTCGTTCAGACTTATTGAATTTACGTTTTTGGATAAATGTTGCTAAACCTAAACCAATTGGAGGCGTACACACTGCGACAGCAACCATTCCCATTACTGCATAATTTCCTTCAGCAATGAGTGCGGAACCAAATAGAAAGGCTACTTTATTAATAGGGCCACCCATATCGAAGGCAATCATTGCACCAATAATTAAAGCAAGAATAATAATGTTGGCACCTTGCATCCCTTTTAACCATGTCGTCAGAGCAGCGAAAATACTTGAAATCGGCGCACCAATAACAAAGATGAATATTAAACCTACAATTAACGAGGAAATGATAGGGATAATGATAATCGGCATAATTGGTGCCATCGCTTTAGGAACTTTAATTTGTTTAATCCATTTAGCGATATAACCAGCAAGGAAACCAGCGACAATACCACCTAAGAAGCCAGCGCCTGCAGTACTACCGTATAAACTACCGTCAGCCGCAATTGCACCACCAATCATACCTGGAACAAGGCCGGGTTTATCAGCGATACTAACGGCAATGTAACCAGCTAGAATAGGTACCATGAATTTAAAAGATAAACTACCGATACTTTCAATAGATTTCCAGAATGAATGTTCTGGAATGACTAAACCTTTTGGACTTGTTTCACCGCCAATAGTTAAGGCGATAGCCATGAGTAATCCACCAACAACAATGAATGGAACCATGAAAGACACACCATTCATTAAGTGTTGATAAATCATTTGCATTCCGCTTTTATGTTCGTCGTCCTCAGCATCATTTGACTGAGCATACGCGTCTGAGTCAGATCCATGATAGATCCGTGCATCTTGATCAATGATACGTTGAATTAATTCTTTAGGGTGATGGATACCTTCGCGAACATTTTCGTTGATTAAACGTTTTCCTTTAAATCGAGATAAATCAACTTGTCGATCTGCTGCGATGATAATGCCGTCTGCTTCTTTAATTTCTTTAGCAGTTAAAATGTTTTCTGCACCTACACCGCCTTGTGTTTCGACTTTGATGTCTACGCCCATTTCTTTAGCAGCTTGTTCTAATTTCTCTTGAGCCATATATGTATGAGCGATGCCATTCGGGCACGATGTTATAGCAAGTATTTTCATAGCTTTCACTCTCCTTTATTAAAGTGTAAGCGTATTCAATGCTATATAAAAAAGAATAATTGCCGTTATTAGTGGCAATTATTCTCTAATTTGTGCGATTAACTTATTCTTCAAAGCAACCTCATCTAACATACACCATTGATCGACCGTATGTTCATCAAGTTGAGCAATCGATTGAATGATTTTCTTCATCATCTGTGCATCTTTTTTCGCAATCGCCAGGAAGAAGACTAATTTCACATTATGTTGCTTCCATGGGATAGGATCGATCGTTTTAAATATAATCACATGTGACTTTAGAACCTTTTCCGGGTTACCGTGGGGGATAGCGATCGCGTTTCCAATATAGGTTGAAGATTGTCTCTCGCGTTCCATCGCGGATTCGATATAGCCATCTAAAGTCGCTTGATGTTCATCTAAGATCGTTTGCGCTCTTTTAAAGATAGATAACGCAACGGCGGAACCAGTATGTTCAATATCAGATTCAACCACAAATTGTATCGGCGATAAGGCGTCTCTTTGTAATGTAGGATTTCTATAGGATTGAATGAGATGTTCCACTGTTCTTTCATCATCTTTTGAAAATAAAGGGGAAACTTTAACAATTTTCGGTAAAGCATTTAAATCATTATTCGACAAGTCGATATCATGCGTTGTAATGAGTACGTCAATTTGGCTGAAATCATAGTGTTCTACATCTTCAAGTTTGAGCGTATCGACGATTGAAATCGACTGACTCAACTTCTTAATTCTTTCAGCTAATAGGGTTGATACACCTAAGCCATAGTAACACACGATGACGACGTTCATTGTAGATTGCATTTGCCGTTCAATGGAAGATTGAAAATGAATCGTCAAAAAGGCAATTTCATCTTCACTGAGTTGTATATCAGTATCTTTCGATAATTGAGCAATCGCATTATAAAGCGTATTAAAAATAAATGGATACAACTGTTTAATCTCAGATGTCAGCGGATTATTTAAATAAACATTACGCATTAACCGTATATACGTACGACTAAAGTGCATATAAATATTTTCTTTTAAAGTGGCATCTTTAGAAAATGGAATATCTACAGTATCTTCCATCAATTGGATTAATCTCTGAATATATCCTTGAATAAAAAGTCGTTGAAAACTCAAGTCAAACTGATTGAAATGGTAGCTAATGAAAAATGAAAATAAATGACTTGTTTCATCAGTGAGTTGATATCCAAGTTGTTGATTAATATCAGCAATACATCGTCGAGCAATATCTAAAGAGTCGGGATGAGCTTCCCATTCTACTTCTTCGGATGACGACCTTTTAATAATTAAGATTAAATGCACAAGTAACTGACGCACTTGATTATCTGAAGTTTGTAGATCGGCTTCTTGGATATGTTGTTTAATAATATGATGAATGCGTTGAATATGTGCATGGGGCAATTCTTGTAAGATTAAATCTTCTACTTTAATTTCATTAGAGGTAAGTTGATTAAGATGAAGAATGGCATTACTTAAGTTTGAAGCACTTGCGTCAATCATAATACCTTGTTTCCTTTTGATGACCATCGTGACATCGAATTTCTCACACCAATGCTGTAAACGTGTCACACAATCAAGCACATCATTCTTAGATAAATGAAACTGTGATGCCAGTTCGTTTAGTGTATACGTATGGTCGTCCATCAATAATTTATAAGCTATCGTAATTAACAACTTTCTCTCTTTGAAAATCCAATCATTCAGTTGATCCTCAATATAAGAAACGGAGTACTGATTTAGATTTAAATGATATCCCCTCGACTTAACACTCACAATGACTTCATCAATAAAGGTAGCATTAATCACTTTAATATCATTTCTCACAGTCCGATTGGAAACGTTTAAATAATTGGAGACTTCATTCCCACTAATGTATGTTTGAGCGTTGTTCAATAAGAGTTGAATTAGTTTTATATGTCTATTTATCATTGTTCATCTCACTTCTCCAAAAGTTTAATAGGAAAACGCTTACTTTACTAATAAAGTGTACTCCCTAACATCAGGATAGGCAAGTGCACATTTGGTGAATAGAAAATGAGTAAGATATTTAGAGAAGAGAAATAGTAAACTTTTTAATGATAAAAAAATAATAATATTTAACTTAATCTCATTGAGAAAAATATAAAAAAGCGAACTACTGGAAACTTAAGTGAATAAATATTTATCCATCATTTTAACTATTGTTATATTAACAATAAAACAAAAATTCAGATAAGTATAATATAGGTTTTTCAACAGTTAGGCAATTTTTCCAACGATTAGGCAATATTACACAAAAATGCACATTGTTGAGTTATAAATAAATTGTAACCTATAAATATATTAAAAATTTATCACGTGATAAAAAACTATTGGAGGTTTTAAAATGAGAAAAATTTTTTTATCTATAGGTTTTATAACAATTGCAATTTTAGCAACCACGGTCTTATTAAATATCTCTCAGGCAAGCGAAAAAAGTACGCCACAAGCTGATTCAATGCATCAAGCAAGTCACAAAAAGGTTACAAACGAAAATGGTAAAGCCAATAAGAAAGTTAAGCCTCTCGGATCCCGAAAATTTCCAAGTGTTATCCTCCCGAACAACAATCGACATCAAATCTCAAATACGCAAGAAGGACATTATGCCCCAGTTTCATTTGTGAAAATTTATAATGACAATGGTGACCTCGTGGCCTCAGGTTCTGGTATTGTCGTTGGTGAAAACGAAATTTTAACAAATAAACATATTGTTGATGCCGCACATAATAACCCAGATAATCTCGGTGTTGCCCCATCTTCTAAAAGTGAAAATGAGATGCCTAACGGTGAATTCAAAGGACAAGAAATTAAAAAATACCCAGGAAATGGCGATTTATCAATTTTAAAAGTACACCCAAATGAAGATAATAAAAAAATAGGAGACGTTGTAACTCCAGCTAAAATTAGTAGTAACTCAAATACTCAAACTGACCAAGATATCACAGTGACTGGATATCCAGGAGATAAACCTTTAGCGACAATGTGGGAAAGTAAAGGTAAAATCTTATCAATTAACGGTAACCAAATGACATATGATTTAAGTACTTATGGAGGAAATTCAGGTTCTCCAGTATTTAATGAAAACAACGAAGTGATTGGTATACATTATGGTGGTGTAGAACACAAACATAATAGTGCAGTATTCATTAATGAAGATGTTCAAAACTTCTTAAAACAAAATATACCAAGCATACAAATAAATGAAAAAAATACAAACCTTGAAAAATCTCATGATGGTAACAACAATTATAAAAAAGCAGCATAATCTAGTTAATAGTAAAGACGAGATTTTTTGAACTACTCGCAAGTTACTTAACTATAAAATGGAAACGACATACAATAGCTTGTTGTTATAAAGACAACGAATCACACTTTAACGACCAACAAAATCTATACTACAAATACGAACAATAGAGAATTACAAGATAAAAGGAAGGGGGAGACCCCTTCTTTTTTAATGTCTTAAATATAAAATATTGTTAGAACAGATGATTCAACAACCACTCCTATCAATCATTAATTCAAATTAATATGTGCATGTAAAAGCTATTGTATTAATAACTTTTGCATGTGCATTTTTTATTTCCCACTATATATTGACGTCAACAAATATGATATATTTTAATTAAATTATTTTTATTGGGTGATGGTATGGGGTATCAAAGCGAATATGCCTTAGAAGAAGATGTAATTCAACAATTAGTAAGCCAAGGATATGAAAGAGTTCAACTGCGAGATCACGCACAACTCGTAGATAATTTCCGCGCAATACTTAACGAACGTAACAAAGATAAACTTAATGGCGAACCATTAACAGATGCTGAATTTCGCAGAATTATGATAGACATTAGCGATAAAAGTGTCTTTGAAAGTGCAATGATATTAAGGGATAAGTATGTCCTTGAACGCGATGATGAAACGAAAGTCTATCTTAGCTTCATGGATACGCACAAGTGGTGTAAGAATAAATTCCAGGTGACGAACCAAGTCACTGTTGAAGATCAATATAAGAGTCGCTACGACGTAACCATTCTTATCAACGGTCTGCCACTCGTTCAAATCGAATTGAAGCGAAGCGGTATCGCAATCTCTCAAGCATTCAACCAAATCGAACGTTACCGTAAGCAGAATTATAGAGGTTTGTTTAGATTCATTCAGCTCTTCGTTATTAGTAATAAGATGGAAACACGCTACTACGCGAACAGCGATCAAAAGATTTTCAAGAGCTTTATGTTCTATTGGAGCGATAAGAACAATCAACGCATCAATGTGCTCAAAGACTTTATCCAAGACTTCCTCAGTCCATGCAAAGTAGCAAAGATGATTAGTCGTTACATGATTATCAATGAAACAGACAAGATCCTTATGGCACTGAGACCGTATCAAGTGTACGCGGTTGAAGCGCTCATCAAACGTGCGACAGAAACGAATAACAATGGCTATATTTGGCATACTACGGGAAGCGGTAAGACGTTGACGTCATTCAAGACCAGTCAAATCCTCTCTAGAGAGCCTAATATCAACAAAGTCATCTTCCTAGTCGACCGTAAGGACCTTGATAGTCAAACGCTCGCCGAATTCAATAAATTTGAAAATGACTCCGTCGACCTTACCGACAATACACGTAAATTACTACAACAATTAGAAGACCCTACTCAGAATCTTATCGTTACGACAATACAAAAGATGGCGAATGCGATCAAAACAGGACATAAAGCCATTCAACGATATAAAGAAGATAAAGTAGTCTTCATTATAGATGAATGTCATCGTACACAATTCGGTGAAATGCATCGTGTCATTAAGCAAAACTTCAAGAATGCGCAATACTTTGGTTTCACGGGTACACCACGTTTCGAAGAGAATGCAAGTCAAGATGGTCGTGCAACAGCGGATATCTTCGGTAAATGTCTTCATACTTACCTAATTAAAGATGCGATACGTGATGGCAACGTACTCGGATTTTCAGTCGAATATCTCAATACGTTCGACACATTAAAGGACAATATTGATGAAGAATATGTGACTAAGATAGACGAGAATGAGATCTGGATGGCTGACGACCGTCTTAAGAAAGTAGCCCAACATCTTGTGACGAACCATCATAAGAAGACGCGTAATCAGAAATACACGTCTATCTTTACTGTTCAAAGCATACCAATGGCGATCAAATATTATAAAGTCTTTAAAGAGATGAGAGAAGCGGGTCTCCACGATCTTAATGTCTCTACCATCTTTACTTATAACCCTAATGAAGACATTCATAAAAATGAAAATCTCAAGCATTCACGTGAAGAGTTAGAAACAGTTATCGAAGATTATAACGAGATGTTTAATAAGAACTATTCTACAGACACATTTGATGGATTCTTTAACGATGTGTCTCAACGTGTAAAGAATGGCATTCCAAGTGAACGATTAGATATCTTAATCGTCGTAGATATGTTCTTAACAGGTTTCGATAGTAAAAAGTTAAATACCTTATACGTCGATAGAAATCTACAATATCATACGTTGATTCAGGCATATTCACGTACGAATCGTGTGGAAGAAGATACGAAACCTTATGGTAATATCGTATGTTACCGTAATTTGAAAGAAAATACGGATAAAGCAATTGAGTTATTCTCTCAAACAAATGATATCGATACAGTGCTAAGTGCATCATTTGATGAATATTTGATTGAATTTAGGAAGCGATTAATAGATTTATACAAAATTGCAGACACACCTGAGAAAGTAGACCGACTAGAGCGTGAAGATGATATTAAAGCGTTCGTATTAATCTTCCGTGATTTAGCACGTTTAATGCAAATGCTTAAAACGTTTGATGAATTTAAATTTGATAAAGATAAGATAGGTATTGCAGGACAAACATTTGAAGATTTCAAAGGTAAATATCTCAATTTATATGATGAAGTTCGTAAGAAAGATAAAAGAGCGATAGAGAAAGTCTCAGTTCTAGATGATATTGATTTCGAGGTCGAGATATTAAGAAACGATTTGATTAACGTTCAATATATTTTAGATTTATTGAACCAAATTGATTTAACCGATAAAGAACAAACTGAGAAAGCACGTCATCAAATTCGTAAATTACTCGAACAAGCAGACGATGATAAATTAAGACTGAAGGCAGACTTAATTCGTGAATTCTTGGATAGTGTGATTCCACATCTTGAAGAAGGTACAGCAATTGACGATGCGTATTATGAATTTGAAGAGGAAGTTAAAGAGGGCGAATTACAAGATTTCGCGAAAGACCAAACATATCCAATTGACTTATTGAAGAAACTTGTCAATGAATATGAGTATAGCGGACAGCTAGATAATAATTTAGTTGAAGAAGGCGTGTCTGGTGGATTGCTTGTACGTACTAAGAAGATTGATAATGTTAAATCATTCGTTCAAGAAACCGTTGAAAAGTACGGAGCCGTAAATTAACTACTATAAAGATACTTTAGATTTTATAGGTTTAAACTACTTTTATAAAATATTCTATAAATACTGTAAGTTAGGTGGGTGTTCCCACTTAACTTATTTTATTTTGTGCTATAAAAT
>NZ_KV827790.1:0-632 GCF_001836225.1 Staphylococcus sp. HMSC036D05
AGCAACAGATAATAGTGGCCAAGCTGTGACGAACAAAGTAAGTGGTTTGCCGGACGGCGTAAGTTTTGATAGCGCTACAAACACAATTAGCGGGACTCCGACGAAAGTGGGAAGCTATCCAATTGTGGTAACCACAACAGATGCGGAAGGTAACGCAACGACAACGAGCTTCACGATTAAAGTTGTGGATACAACAAAACCAACGGTTACATCAATTAAAGAACAAACCAAAGAGGTCAACACAGCTATCGATTCAATAACAATCGATGCTACAGACAATAGTGGTCAAACTGTAACCAACAAAGTAAGCGGTCTACCGGACGGCGTAAATTTCGATAGTGAGACAAACACAATTAGTGGAACACCAACAAAAGTGGGAAGCTACCCAATTACAGTCACGACAACTGATGCATCAGGTAATGAAACAACAACGAACTTCACGATTAAAGTTGTAGACACAACAAAACCAACGGTTACTTCTATTGGAAATCAAACAAAAGAAGTGAATACGGCGATTGATTCAATCAAGATTGAAGCAACAGACAACAGCGGTCAAGCTGTAACCAACAAAGTAAGTGGCTTACCAGACGGCATAAGTTTCAATAGTGAGACAAATACAATCAGTGGCACGC
>NZ_KV827790.1:732-1015 GCF_001836225.1 Staphylococcus sp. HMSC036D05
TGAGACAAATACAATCAGTGGCACGCCAACAAAAGTGGGAAGCTACCCAATTACCGTGACAACAACAGATGCGGAAGGTAACGCAACAACAACGAACTTCATAATTAAAGTTGTAGACACAACAAAACCGACGGTAACTTCTATTGAAGATCAAACAAAAGAAGTGAATACGCCGATCGATTCAATAACAATTGAAGCAACAGATAACAGTGGTCAGGCAGTGACAAACAAAGTAAGCGGCTTACCAGAAGGCGTAAGTTTCGATGGTGAGACAAATACAATC
>NZ_KV827790.1:1115-3189 GCF_001836225.1 Staphylococcus sp. HMSC036D05
ATTCACAATCGAAGTTGTAGATAAAACAGCACCGACGGTTACTTCTATTGCGAATCAAACAAAAGAAGTGAATACGCCGATTGATTCAATAACAGTTGAAGCAACAGATAATAGTGGCCAACCTGTAACCAACAAAGTAAGTGGTCTACCGTCTGGAGTAAGTTTCGATGGTGAGACAAATACAATCAGTGGTACGCCAACAAAAGTAGGCAGTTATCCAATTACGGTAACGACAACGGATGAATCAGGAAATGAAACGACAACGAGCTTCACGATTAAAGTTGTGGATACAACAAAACCGACGGTGACAGCTATCAAAGAGCAAACTAAAGAAGTAAATACATCAATTGATTCAATCAAAATCGAAGCAACAGACAACAGTGGCCAAGCCGTGACCAACAAAGTAAGTGGTCTACCGGAAGGTGTAAGCTTTGATAGTGAGACGAACACAATTAGTGGAACACCAACGAAAGTTGGAAGTTATCCAATTGTAGTGACGACAACGGATGCATCAGGAAATAAGACGGAAACGAAATTCACAATAGAAGTGGTAGATAAAACAGCACCGGTAGTGACATCAATTAAAGATCAAACCCAAGAAGTCAATACAGCTATCGATTCAATCAAGGTTGAAGCGACAGACAATAGTGGTCAGGCAGTGACGAACAAAGTAAGTGGTCTACCGGAAGGTGTAAGCTTTGATAGTGAGACAAATACGATTAGTGGAACGCCAACAAAAGTAGGAAGTTACCCAATTACGGTGATAAGCACGGATGCGGAAGGTAATAAGACGGAAACTACATTTACCATCGAAGTTGTAGATGAGACAGCGCCAACGGTGACAGCTATCAAAGACCAAACCAAAGAGGTCAACACAGCTATTGATTCAATAACAATCGAAGCAACAGATAATAGTGGCCAAGCTGTGACAAATAAAGTAAGCGGTCTACCGGAAGGCGTAAGTTTTGATAGTGAGACAAACACAATTAGCGGAATACCAACGAAGGTAGGAAGTTATCCAATTACCGTGACTACGACAGACGCATCAGGAAATAAAACAGAAACGAAATTTACAATCGAAGTAGTAGATAAAACAGCCCCAACGGTTTCGTCTATCGAAAATCAAACCATAGAGGTCAATACATCAATTGACTTAATTAAGATTGAAGCAACAGATAACAGTGGTCAGGTTGTAACCAACAAAGTAAGTGGTTTACCAGAAGGTGTCAAATTTGATAGTGAGACAAATACGATTAGTGGTACTCCGACAAAAGTAGGTAGCTATCCAATTGTGGTAACAACAACAGACGCATCAGGTAATAAAACGGAAACGAAATTTACAATCGAAGTTGTGGATGAGACAGCGCCAACGGTGACAGCTATCAATAATCAAAGCAGAGAAGTAAATATACCAATCGATAAGATAACGATTGAAGCGACAGACAATAGTGGTCAGTCAGTGACGAACAAAGTAAGTGGCTTACCGACTGGCGTCACATTTGATAGTGAGACAAATACAATCAGTGGCACGCCAACGAAAGTAGGCAGCTATCCAATTACGGTAACGACAACGGACTCATCAGGAAATGAAACGAAAACAAGCTTCATAATCGAAGTCGTGGACACAACATCACCAGTGGTAACTTCTATTGCGGATCAAACCAAAGAAGTGAATACGTCGATTGATTCAATCAAAATCGAAGCAACAGATAACAGCGGTGAAGCCGTAACAAACAAAGTAAGCGGCTTACCGGACGGCGTAAGTTTCGATAGTGAGACAAACACAATTAGTGGCACACCAACGAAGGTTGGAAGTTATCCAATTGTGGTAACAACAACAGATGCGGAAGGTAACGAAACAACAACAAGCTTCACAATCGAAGTTGTTGATACAACAAAACCGACGGTGACATCAATTAAAGATCAAACCAAAGAAGTAAATACATCAATTGACTCAATCAAAATCGAAGCAACAGACAATAGTGGTCAGGTTGTAACCAACAAAGTAAGTGGTCTACCTGACGGAGTAAGTTTCAATAGTGAGACAAACACAATTAGTGGCACTCCAACGAAA
>NZ_KV827791.1:0-386 GCF_001836225.1 Staphylococcus sp. HMSC036D05
TCGCTGGTGCTGGTGGCGCTGTTGTGTCTACAACTTTAATTATAAAGTTTGTTGTGGTTTCGTTACCTTCCGCATCTGTTGTTATCACTGTGATTGGATAACTTCCTACTTTCGTTGGTGTTCCACTGATTGTGTTTGTGGCACTATCGAAACGTACACCTTCTGGTAGTCCGCTTACTTTATTTGTTACATCCTGACCGCTATTATCTTTCGCTTCTATCTTGATTGAATCAATCGGTGTATTCACTTCTTTTGTTTGGTTTGCGATAGAAGTAACCGTTGGTTTTGTTGTATCCACGATTTTAATCGTGAAGTTCGATGTCGTTTCATTGCCTGATGCATCCGTTGTTGTCACGGTAATTGGGTAACTTCCAACTTTTGTTGGC
>NZ_KV827791.1:486-1296 GCF_001836225.1 Staphylococcus sp. HMSC036D05
TCCAGTAATTGTGTTTGTGGCACTATCAAAACTTACGCCTTCTGGTAGTCCGCTTACTTTGTTGGTCACGGCTTGACCACTATTATCTCTCGCTTCAATCTTGATTGAATCAATAGCTGTGTTAATCTCTTTGGTTTGGTCTTTGATTGCTGTCACCGTTGGTTTTGTCGTATCCACGACTTTAATCGTAAAGTTCGTTGTCGTAGCGTTACCTTCCGCATCTGTTGTCGTTATTGTAATTGGGTAACTTCCAACTTTTGTTGGCGTTCCAGTAATTGTGTTTGTGGCACTATCGAAACTTACTCCGTCCGGTAGTCCACTTATTTTATTTGTTACAGACTGGCCACTGTTATCTGTTGCTTCAACCTTAATTGGATCTAAAATTGTATTAATTTCTTTTGTTTGATTTTTGATAGGTGTTACTACTGGCGCTGTTGTATCTACGACTTTAATAATAAATTGCGTAATTGTTTCATTACCTTCAGCATCTGTCGTCGTTACAGTAATTGGATAGGTACCGATTTTAGTCGGTATGCCACTTATTGTGCCTGTTTTATTATTAGCAATAGACATTGCTTTCATTTTAACAAGGTTACTGCTATGCATTCTAGGTGCAAAACTAATCGCGTTTGTTTGGCTATTATAAATAACACCATCAGGTAAACCACTTACTTTGTTCGTTACAGCTTGGCCGCTATTATCAGAAGCCTCAATCGTAATTGTATCCATAGCTGTATTCACTTCTATAGTTTGATTCGCTATTGATTTCACTACTGGTGGTGTCGTATCCACGACTTTAATCGTAAAGTT
>NZ_KV827792.1:0-6041 GCF_001836225.1 Staphylococcus sp. HMSC036D05
CTTACCGCTTGGCTATAGCCCATTAATAATAATAAGGGCGGTTGAAGGGAATCGAACCCTCGAGTGTCGGAACCACAATCCGATGCGTTAACCACTTCGCCACAACCGCCAAAAATAGCGAATGGTTCAGGACAGAGTCGAACTGCCGACACATGGAGCTTCAATCCATTGCTCTACCAACTGAGCTACTGAACCACAATTGTAATGGCGGTCTCGACGGGAATCGAACCCGCGATCTCCTGCGTGACAGGCAGGCGTGTTAACCGCTACACTACGAGACCTATTAAAATGATGTATTGCGGGAGGCGGATTTGAACCACCGACCTTCGGGTTATGAGCCCGACGAGCTACCGAACTGCTCCATCCCGCGCCAATATTATTTTTGACTACCTTATTATCTTACCATTTTCATCTTTACAATGTCAATACTTTTTTAAAGAAATTTAACATTTCGTTCATTTCAACTTTAAATCAATTTGTGATAATTGAAATGAATGACGTCTCAAATAAGTACTTTATTAGTATATAAATTACAATTCATTTCGTCAATATTGTTTTGAAATTAAATTGTGTAAAAAATTACCTCATATATCTTTTTATATTTTTCTTTACTAAAATATATATTTCACAAGTTCATCTACTACTTTTAAAGCACGCTTAGCATTGAGACTATACAAATTACCTTGTCATATAACCTTGCATTCTAGATTGTAAAGAAGTAAATGTTGTGAACCCCTCATCTTCTAGAAAGTGTCCGCCCTCTTCAACGATACGTATTTTTCCATTCAACGTATCCATTAATCTTTTCGTTTCTTTATAAGAGACGTATTTGTCATCTTTTGAAGAAAGTCCATAAAAATGATCGACCTGTGATTTCACTTTTTCATAATTAATAGAAATGCCATCTAAATTTACATTCTCATCGATATCATGAGCATCTTCTTTAAAACCTGCGATGCTAAATAATCCTTCAATATGATGGTCTGTGCCTTCAATAAATTTCAACGCTGCAATGGTACCAAAGCCATGAGTGACAAAGTATGTATCATATTTGCGAATTCGAATTTGATCTTTCATTTGGCTTACCCACTCATCGATTTGAGCATGTGCATCCGCATCTAAATTAAATAAAGTCACGTGATAACCTTCTAATGTTAAATTATGCTTTAACCATTCATACCAATGGTTTGTGGCATTTCCATATTTTGAATGTACGATAATCACATCTGTCATGTTCTTCACCTCATAAGTTGATTCACTTCATCTCTATTTTAAAATAAAAACACTTTAAAAGGAATGATACTACTGCGATAAACTATCACTCTTTCATAGAGCCAAGTTAAATGCAATCATTCTTATTAAAGTGTTATATAAGATTTATAATTCTTCTAAAATTTCTTCGATAGCATTCTTACCTTGTTGAATACAATCCGGTAATCCTACAGCTTCAAAAGGAGCTCCTGTGATACGTAATCTAGGGTACGTGTTTTTGATATGTTGTTGAATTGCTTTAATATTCTTAATATGACCGACGTGATATTGAGGCATACTTTTCGGCAAACGATTAACAATTGTAAAATCAGGATCGCCTTTAAACGTCATCATCTGACTTAAATCTCGTCTTACAATAGAGACGATTTCGTCATCCGTATGATCATCAACTACAGTATCGCCTGGCTTACCTACGTATGCTCTGATAAGCACTTTCCCATCTGGAGTTGTAAATGGCCATTTTTTAGATGTCCACGTACAAGCTGTGATATCAGTCTTACTGGTACGTGCGATCACAAATCCTGTGCCATCGTATGTGTTTTCAATATTTTTGTCGTCAAATGCCATCACGACAGTTGCTACAGTAGTTGAATCCATATTATTAAAGTAATCAAATGCTGGATCATGATTGAACCATTTCATAAACACTTGTTGTGGCGTTGTTACTAACACGCCTTCGAAACGCTCGCTCTTATTATCTAAGACGATTTCGTAATCTTTTTGATAGACTTTAATATCATTAACTGTCGTATTGTAACGAATATTGACGCCTTTATTTTGCACATCTTTAGCAAGTGCTTCAATAAATGAACTAAGTCCGTGTCTAAATTGTTTAAACTGACCTTTTGGTGCTCCAGGATAAAGTTGACGTTGTTTCACACGTTGTTCTTTCTCATCTTTCATCCCTTTAATCAAACTTCCAAATTGTTCTTCTTTCTCTTTAAAATTAGGAAACGTACTCATTAAACTTAAATCATCAATATTCGTACCATAAATTCCACCCATCAATGGCTCGATTAAGTTTTCAAGCACTTCATCGCCTAATCTTTGTCTAAAGAAATCTCCTACAGAAATATCATCTTCAATTTCTATCGGCTTCTTAAACAAATCAAGACCAGCTCTTAATTTACCAAGTGGTGAGATTAACTTCGTTTTTATAAACGGCTTAATATCCGTAGGTATGCCCATGATTGAACCACCTGGAATCGGATATAACTTGTTCTTAGCAAATATATACGATTGACCTGTCGTATTGGTAATTAAATCATTTTCCAAACCAATATCTTTAGCAAGATCTGTCATAATCGTCTTACGTCCTAAATAAGATTCTGGCCCTAATTCAATTGTATATCCATCCTCGCGATATGTTTGTATTTTACCACCTGGACGATTGGACGCTTCAAATATCGTTACTTCTACTGAAGGATCTTGCTTTTTAATAAAATATGCACTCGATAAACCTGTAATTCCAGCTCCAATAATTGCAATTCTTTTACTCAATTGTTTCACGCTTCCTTTCAGACCCGTAAAAATCTATCCTGAAAATGTGTATTATTCTTAAATTTAATTTCCTCAAAAATGAGGCTGGGACATCATTGATTATCTCAGCCTCATTTAACATATTGGCAATAGAACTCCAAATTGAAAGTATTCTTATTTTAAGTTTCTCTTAATACCTGCCATCACTGCCAAGGTGCGATAACACAAATAATTTTACTAAATGTTATTTCTGCTCCGCTCCTATTCAATATTATATATATGCTTTTAACATTATTTTAAAAATGCGCTTTAATTTCGTCAACAATGGCACCGATAAATAAAGGATCCGTATTCGGCATATCTGGACGATAGTAATTGGCACCTACTTCATCACACACGACTTTACATTCATGGTCGTTATCATAAAGAACTTCTAAATGTTCACATACGAAACCGACTGGCGTGTAGATAAAGTTTTTAAAATGATGTTTATTGTATAAATCACGAGTAAGGTCTTGAACGTCTGGTCCTAACCAAGGTGTTCCAGTATTCCCTTCAGATTGCCAACCTTCAGCCACGTGAATGATATTGGAATCTTGTTTAAGTATCTGAGCAGTTTCATGTAATTCGTCTGGATAAGGATCATTATTACGCTCAATCAATCCTTTAGGTAAACTGTGAGCTGAAACAACTAATACCGTTTCATCATGCTCATTTTCTGGAATTTGATTCAATGTTTCATTGATTTTATCAGTCCAGTATTTAATAAATTTAGGTTGATGGTAATAATGCTTAATGTGCGTAAGCTTTATACCATATTTGTCCGCTTCCTCTTGTGCACGATCATCATATGAACCGACAGAGAAACTTGAATAATGCGGTGCTAATACTACTGTGACAGCTTCTTCAATACCATCTTCATGCATTTTCTCGACTGCATCCTCAATATACGGAGAAATATGTTTTAAACCTAAATATAATTTGAAATTCACATCATCATACGTTTCATTTAAAGCTTGAGTTAACGCTTCAGCTTGTCTATCTGTAGTCCCTGCTAAAGGTGATAAACCTCCGATAAATTCATAACGATCTTTTAAATCTTGTAGTTCTTCTTCAGTTGGTCTTTTACCGTGTCTAATATCAGTATAATACGGCTCGATATCACTCTCTTTATACGGTGTACCGTATGCCATTACTAATAATCCAATTGTTTTACTCATTGATAAAACCTTCCTTTAATTGTTAGTTATCGTTACTTAAGTAAGGTTTGGGAGACACCAAATCTTCAAAAGAACTATTTTTGAGTATATTGATGAACAAACGCGCTCACTTTTCTTAATGTTTCTGGTTTCACTTCAGGAAATACACCATGACCTAAATTGAATATATGTTTACCACGATTCATCCCCTGGTCAAGTATTTCCTTCAAACGTGTTTCTATAACATCCCAAGGTGCTAATAATAATGAAGGATCTAAATTACCTTGCAATGTCTTTTTGACGCCCATATCATCAGCTTGTTTAATTGAAGTTCTCCAATCAAGTCCTAGCACATCTATTGGTAAATCATTCCATTCATTAATTAAGTGGCTCGCACCTACTCCGAAAAGAATCACCGGTACATCATGGTGGGCTTTAATTCCGCTGATTAATTTTTCCATGGCAGGTTTAATATAGTAATTATAATCTTGTGTGTTTAATGCACCTACCCATGAATCAAAGATTTGAATCAATTCAGCACCTGCTTCAATTTGAGCAACTACATATGTGATTGAAATATCAACAAGATGATTCATTAAAGCAAACCATGTTTCTTCATCACTATACATCATCGCTTTAGTGAAATTATAATTCTTAGAAGGACCCCCTTCAATCATGTAAGATGCTAATGTAAATGGCGCACCTGTGAATCCAATTAATGGTACATTAAGTTTCTCTTCTGTAAGAAGCTTAATCGTATCTAACACGTAAGGCACGTCACGTTTAGGGTCTATTTGAGATAACTTTTCAACATCCTGAACCGATTTAATAGGATTAGAAATCACTGGCCCTATACCAGATTTAATATCTACATCTACACCTATTGGTTTTAAAGGTGTCATAATATCTTTATAAAGAACTGCCGCATCAGTCTGATAATTGTCCACAGGCAACTGTGTGACATAAGCACATAATTCTGGTTGATGCGTAATTTCGAAAAGTGAATATTTTTCTTTTAATTTGCGATACTCAGGTTGTGAACGTCCTGCTTGACGCATAAACCACACGGGTGTGTGTGACGTTGTTTCACCTTTTATTGTCTTTAAAATCGTATCGTTTTTACTATGCACCTTCGCGTCCTCCTACATTAAAATCATTCTTATCTATAATAGCATATTGTACGCAATTTCGTATTTTATTATGCTTAAATGTCATAAAAAAGACATAGTACTTTTATTTGTAAATCCTAGTTTTATAAAGTTTAAAATTATACTTTATTTTTATTAAAAATCGGGTATTTATTTCGTGGACATTCTAATAAAGTTAAACTAAATATTTAATTATATTTTTAGTTAAATTTGTAATTTTATGAAGAATTCTATTACTTTTTATTAGAAAATCTAGAGTTTTGTTGTAGCAAAAGAAATATTATAATCGTATAATAAATTAAAACAAGGGAGGAATGTATCATGAATCTATATACATCTTATGGGACGTACGGATTTTTAAATCAAATTAAACTTAATAATCCTGATCATCAACTATTCCAATTCTCAGCATCTGATACTTCAGTCATTTTAGAAGAAACAGATGAAAAATCTGTTCTCAAACATCCAAGCTCTTATAATGTGCTTTATAGTGTTGGAGATTTTAATGAAGATCATTTCTACTGTGCAATGTTTATTCCTTCTTCTGAGGATCATAGTAATCAATTAGAGAAAAAGTTATTGCATTTAGGTGCACCATTTGAATCATTTGCTGGATTCAAAAGTTATCGATTACTTAGACCGTTAGAAGGTAATACTTATAAAATTTACTTTGGATTTGCGAGTCGCACTGCTTACGAAGATTTTAAAGCTTCTGATATTTTCAATGATAATTTCTCAAAAGTGGCTTTAAGTCAATTCTTTGGTGCAAGCGGGCAACATTCTAGCTATTTCGAAAGATACTTATATCCAATTGAAGAACAGTAATAACATAAAATAGCTTTGGACAGCGTTGTCCAAAAATAATAGCAGTAAGATGATTTCAATTAGAAATCTTCTTACTGCTTTTTTTAATTCAATACTTCGTATTGCTTAGCTCCCTTGC
>NZ_KV827792.1:6141-31574 GCF_001836225.1 Staphylococcus sp. HMSC036D05
CTGCAGGCGTGTCGCCATCAATACTTCGCTTATCTTTAAAAAATGGGCTTGTTGCCCAAACTTTTTTTAATCTCTTAATAGTGTTTCTTGGTATTTCAGTTTCTTCACAGTACTTCTAATCGTTAACCACCCTACTATAAAGAATACGATTGCGAAAAAGAATAATGCAGGATGTTTAATCACGAATGCAATGGTAAATATCGTTCCTACTATGATCATCAGACGATATAAAAATTGTTCATATCCTTTAATCACTTTTGTATCAGATACTGGCCACACTTGAGGCCATAATCCATAAGCTTGTTGTGTATAAAACTGAGACATTTGTAATAAGGTAATATACATAAATAAGCTTCCTATTATTATAGAAACGAAAGGATTAGATAGCCATATCATTAGCACTAAAGCAATGATGACTAATCTCAGAATGATACTAAACGCATCTCTCCCTCTCACAAAGCTTCTCACAAATAAGAATAAGTACATACGATTCTCATTAAACTTCTTACCTTTAGGTTTAGAAAGTAAGAAATCTAAATAACTTCTTCGTACTGCAGTTGCTCTTAAATGTTTCACATCCGTAAACATATTTACGAATTTATAATAATTTGTGTGATGTTGTTGCTCAATCGCTATCATTTTTTCCCATGGATACAATTGCTTTTTGCTTTTCATTTTCAAAATAAAGAAAAGACCAACTAAAATAAGAATAAAAATAATCGCGAAATAATTATGAAATCTTAAAGTTAAATAATACGTTAAAGCAAATAATACAAATAAAGTTAAATTAACGGACCACGTCGATAATTTCAATTTCAACCATTGCCACTTAACCAATAAGCCTATATAAGGAAATATTAAGGCACTTATAGCAAATGCAATGTAAAATCCAAAATGATGGTTATTTAATTTATAAAAAAGTGGAAATAGCACAATAATAAGTATGATTTGCAAGAAAATTCTAGCACTATAGCTATAAATTAAACTTACTTTCATATAATCTTTCATATGCTTTTCAAATGGTAATAGAAAAATTCTATCGGCGTCTTTCAATAATGTACGTATTGGAAATAATGATATAAAGG
This sequence comes from Staphylococcus sp. HMSC036D05, assembly GCF_001836225.1. NCBI lineage: Bacteria > Bacillati > Bacillota > Bacilli > Caryophanales > Staphylococcaceae > Staphylococcus > Staphylococcus sp. HMSC036D05. The sequence goes on from NZ_KV827792.1 coordinate 7,227, forward strand.
CTACTACTATACTTGAGAATAAAGCATAATCAATGTGTTTAGGAATGTGCTGTAGCCATTCACCATAACCAAAAATAAACGCGCCTAATAAAATAAGTAAAAACACAGTAAAGTGACCGTTAAATATAAATTTATTATAATAGCTTTTTTCTTTACGAATCGCCTTGTATCTTTTATTGAACAAGGTTAATGCTTCATTAGTCATAGGCATTGCCACCTTGTGTCACATGGATATAGATGTCATCTAACGACTGCTCTTTTAATCCTGTTTGTTCGCGCAATTCTTCAAGATTGCCGAATGCCACTACTTTTCCATGGTCTAAAATAATAAATCGATCACAATAGCGCTCTGCAGTAGCTAATATATGTGTACTCATTAAAACTGTGCGATTTTCATTTTTCTTTTCTACCATTAAATCAAGCATGGATTGTATTCCTAATGGGTCTAAACCTAAAAATGGTTCATCAATGATATATAATTCAGGATCGACGATAAATGCACAGATAATCATTACCTTTTGCTTCATACCTTTAGAAAAGTGACTAGGAAACACTTTTAATTCATTTTCTAAACGAAAAACCTTTAATAACGGTTCTGCACGTCGCATAGCTTCTTCTCTACTTAAGTGATAAGCCATTGCTGTCATTTCAATATGCTCTTCTAGTGTCAATTCTTCATATATCACTGGTGCTTCTGGTATATAAGATAATTTTCTTCTATAAACTTCAATATCATCATTAATATTTGTATCTGAAATGGATAAAGATCCTTCCATAGGATTCAGTAATCCTAGCATGTGTTTAATCGTTGTGCTTTTACCTGCTCCGTTGAGACCAATTAAGCCAACGATTTCGCCTTTATTCAATTCAAAATTAATATCTTTAATCACAGGTCGTTTGCCATATCCCCCTATAAGATGTTCAACTTTTACTGTCATAAGGCACCTCCATGCCAACTATTGTACCAAAAAAAGTGCTCTAAACCTAAAATTAGCATTGCTATGATGTTGTTTTATATGTAGGAATGCTATAATAATGACTATCACATGTTATAGAGGAGTGTCGTGCTATGTCAGAAACTATTTTCAGTAAAATTATTTCTGGAGAGATTCCAAGTTTTAAAATTTATGAAAATGATTACGTTTATGCCTTTCTTGATATTTCACAAGTGACTAAAGGTCATACATTATTGGTACCAAAAAAGGCTTCAGCAAATATTTATGAGACAGATGAAGAAACAATGAAACATATTGGCGTAGCTTTACCAAAAGTAGCAAATGCGATTAAAGCTGCTTTTAACCCGGATGGCTTAAATATCATACAAAATAATGGAGAATTTGCAGATCAATCTGTCTTCCATTTACACTTCCATCTTATTCCAAGATATGAGAATGATATAGATGGCTTTGGTTATAAATGGGAAACTCATGAAGATACAATTGATGATGAGGCTAAAAAAGAAATCGCTAAACAAATTCAAGCACAATTTTAATAATTATGCATATTCCTTGTTATACTGGGTATGATAAAAATAATACAATTATCCGACATATAAAGTGAGGAGAATAAGAATGAAAGTCACAAGAATATTATTTGGCTTAGGTGTAGGTGCTGCAGCTGGATTTGCAGTCGCTTTAAGAAACCGTGACGACCATAGTGTAAAACATAATACGATTGATGCTAGCCAACCCACTGGTGCACAATCAGAACTTGAACGTGAAATTGAGAATATGAAACAAACATTTAACGATATTCTTAATTATGGTTCACAAATCAAAAATGAAAGCGTTGAATATGGTAGTTCAATTGGTGATGAATTTAAAGACTTAATTGGTAACTTTAAATCAGACATCAATCCTAATATCGAAAAACTACAATCACATATCGAAAATTTACAAAATCGCGGAGAAGACATTAGTAATGCTTTCTCAAAAGATAAATAATTAAATTATTGTGAGCTATGGGTCGAGCCCATAGCTTTTTTATTTTCAACTATAATAACGCGTATAAACACGAATGATATTTAAGCGCCCTCTTTTTATCAATGTCTATACTTATAAGGCCTTGACTATTCTCATAAAGACGTAGATAATACGTAACGAACATTAACATAGAGATGAGGATTAAATTATGTTTTTATGTACTCGACAAATTGATATTCATGCGAGATTCGGTATTCAGAGAATCACATTTATAAGTATTGTAGCTACAATCATCACTTTTTTAGTCAGTTACGAGATCATGTATTATTTCTCTAACACACCACTCTCTGACAAACACTTTCTGATTTTATTATTATTTATCGTACTCATGTACCCTATTCATAAAGTGATGCATTTAGTTTTCTTTTTACCATTTTATAAATCGTTTAGAGTTCATAAATTAGTAAATAAAAAGTGGCTTCCATATTTTAATACATATGTGAATACACCTATCCATAAAATTTATTATTGTATTAATTTAATTTTACCCATTATTGTATTATCTGGCATATTCATATTATTGAGTATTCATTTCCCACAGTATGGTCATTACTTCATGTTCTTACTTTCGTTAAATATTGGGTTCTCAATGATGGATATTTTATATTTAAAAATATTACTGTTTTCTAATGATGGTCATTATGTCGAAGAACATCAGTCAGGGCTTCATATTTTAAATAAAGTAAATAATCCTCGTGCCACTAGAACATCTCTTTAAAAAGTATTTAAACATTCATTTGTGAATTTATATTGAATTTTCATAAATATAAACATAGTATTCAATTTAGAACATTATAAAATTTAGTTCATTCTTCCCCTTTCCTAGTCATACTATAGTCCTAGGAAGGGGGTTTCTAATTGGTAGTCATTCAATAATATGTTATATTTACGATGATTAATACATAAAGGAGCTATCAACTTATGAAATTAATGAATAAAATTATTGTTCCCGTGACTGCTAGTGCACTGTTACTGGGTGCTTGTGGTTCAAACGCAACTGAATCTAAAGACAACACGCTTATTTCTTCTAAAGCAGGTGATGTAAAAGTTGCTGACGTAATGAAGAAAATTGGTAAAGAGCAAATTGCGAATACTTCATTCAATATCGTTTTAAACAAAATCTTAGCAGATAAATATAAGGATAAAGTGAATACTAAAGATGTTGATGAAGATATTAAAAAAGAAGAAAAGCAATATGGTGGTAAAGATCAATTTGAAAGTATGCTTAAACAACAAGGTATGTCACTAGATGATTATAAAGAACAGAAAAAACTTTCTGCCTACCAAAAACAATTACTTCTAGATAAAGTAAAAGTTTCTGATAAAGAAATTAAAGATGACTCTAAGAAAGCTTCTCATATTTTAATAAAAGTAAAATCAAAATCTAGCGATAAAGAAGGCTTATCTGATAAGAAAGCTAAAGAAAAAGCTGAAAAAATCCAAAAAGAAGTAGAAAAAAATCCTAGCAAGTTTGGTGAAATAGCTAAGAAAGAATCAATGGATAGTTCTTCAGCTAAGAAAGATGGTTCATTAGGTTATGTCATTAAAGGTCAAATGGTAGATAGCTTCGAAAAAGCGCTATTTAAATTAAAAGAAGGACAAGTTTCTAAAGTAGTTAAAACAGACTACGGTTACCATATTATCAAAGCAGATAAAGAAACAGACTTTAATAAAGAGAAATCTAATCTTAAAGAAAAAATTATTGAACAAAAAGTACAGAAAAAACCTAAATTATTAACTGATGCTTACAAAGACTTACTAGATGATTACAAAGTTGATTATAAAGATAGAGATATTAAAAAAGCTGTAGAAGATTCTATCTTAGACCCAGATAAAATCAAACAACAACAACAGCAGCAACAATCATCTCAAGGTGGCGCGTCAGGCTCTTCTGGTTTAACAAGCAGTGCTTCTTAAAACTTATTATGGTTTAAACTTTTGCATTTAAGCGTTAAAGTGTTATACTATAGTTAACAAAGATATCAAGCGTATATGCACCAAATCCCCTCACTATGCCAGTAGTGAGGGGATTTTTTTGGTGTGGCTATTCTTGTGTGTCGCCTATTTGCGTTTACCGTTGCGGTTGCGTAGCCAATGCGCAAATAATGCAACGATACAACCACTTGTTGCTGTGGTCATGATGTGTACAAAGATATCAAAAAGCATATATGCACCTCCTTCCCTTGTCATATTGACGCCTGAGAAGAGAAGATAGGCGACTTATATATTATAACATTGAACTTTCTTGGATTAAATTTGAAATAAAAAAAGTGCAAAGCTTCTTTTCTATGTCAATAATGATTTAGTCACAAAATTGATGTGAATTCGTACCATTATTCATAGGAAAGCTTTGCACTTCTACTTCTAATTAATCTAAACTTGTTGGATTGTAAAATTGTCTATTTTCCAAACCAAAAATTCTTTCAGTAAATTGCCCTTTGTCTGTTTTCTTGAAGGCTTTCTCAAACATGTTCATTTTAGCATCGATATTATCAATAAAGAACAAAATTTCAGCTTCTTTTAAATGTGGTAATTTAGGTGATCCAAATTCCATTTTACCGTGATGCGCTAAAATCATATGTCTTAACAACATCACCTCTTCACCTTCTATACCTAATTCTTTAGCTGATTCAGCTACTTCATCACTAGCGATAGAAATATGTCCAAGCAAATTACCTTCAACTGTATAAGTTGTTGCAACAGGACCACTTAATTCTCTTACCTTTCCTAAGTCATGTAAAATAATCGCACTGTATAATAAGCTTCTATTCAACAACGGATATATATCACAAATCGACTTAGCTACACGTAACATTGTTAACACGTGATAACTTAAACCGCTCGCAAAGTTATGATGATGTGAACTTGCAGCAGGATACGTAAAGAAACTATCTTGATATTTCTTTATTAAATGTCGTGTAATGCGCTGTAAACTTGCGTTTTCAATTTCTAACATAAAATGAGAGAGCTCTTCTTGAATTTCCCCGGGTGTCATAGGTGCGCCATCAACAAAATCTTTCGTCGATAAGTTATCTTCTGGTTTCGCTAAGCGCACCTGATTCACTTTCATTTGTTTACGACCACGATAATTAATCACATCACCTTTAACGTGAACAATTTCCTCAGGTTTTAATGTTTGCATATCTTCTTTGGTCGCAGTCCATAATTTAGCTTCTATATCACCACTTTTATCTTGAAGGTAAAGCGTCATATAGTCCTTACCTTGTGCAGTTACACCTTGTGTTGCACGGTGAATCAAGAAAAAGTGATCAACTGAATCGCCGGGATTTAAATTCTCTACATTTCTCATTATTTCCCGCCTTCCTCTAGTTTATTTAAAATAATCATTTCTTTAGATGGAATCATATTATCTTTAGTGCAAGTGAAATAAAGCACTTGATAATTTTTAGATAAATCTCTTAAATAATTTAACATTCTTTCTTTTCTATGTTTATCAAAATGAACGAATGCATCATCGACAATAATTGGGAAAGGATAATACGGTTTTAAAACTTTAATTAAACTAATTCTTAAAGCAACATATAACAACTCTTTAGTAGATTGACTTAATTCCATTGGTTCAAATACTTGTCCGTTGGCATGTTTAACGCGAATCGTATCATCTTCTGAATAATTGATCATCGTATAAGCATTATTAGTTAAGTACTTAAATATTGAAATTGCTTCATTAATAACTTGAGGTAAACGCTTATCTTTAATTTGTTTAATATGTTCCTCTACTAAGTTTTGTAGATAACTTAAGCTTGCCCAATCTTTCGCAATATCGTTGAGTCTATTTTTCAAGCTATAATATTCATGTCTTAAATGCGCTAATGTTGTATCTGTTTCCATATGATTAATTTGAGCATTTAAATCACTTACCTCAGCTTGCATCTCGAGATATTGATCATTATAATCATCAACTTGTCTAGCTAAAGTACTATCTTCCTCATCTAATTGAGCTGTTGTTTTTTCACTTAATTTTGAGCTCATTTCGTATGAATAGTTTTGATTCTCAAGATATTTTGTTAAATCATTAAAACGATTTAAATTATTATGATACGTTTCATAGTCTTGATGATGCTTATAATAGCTTTCTTCATCTTCAACACTCACATGATTAAATAATTCCTTAATGACACTGTTGTTTTCATTTAAACGCGTTTTAAGTTGTTTAAGTTCACTTGAGAGTAATTGTGTCTCATCTTGATTTTTACGCCAACTATCGTTATTTTCTTCAGCGTTTTTCAACCACTGTTTAACATCATGGAAGAATGACATTTTATTAAAATAAGTAAAATGAGATTGTGTAACATCTTCAGCATGTTGGTAAAATTGGTCGATTTCACTAACTAGTTGTGTGCGCTTCTGATTTAACGCTTGTACGTATTTATCATGTGATTTAATATTCCCCATTGTCGTAATGCTATCGACAATAAGTTCATCAGAAATCTTAGGAGATAAATGTAACTCTTCTTTTACTTTATCGATACTTTCAGTTAATGAATGAAGACGATGTTGTGCTTCGTTCATCGTTTGATTTAAATAGTTATGTTTTTCATCTAACATTTCTTTAGTTTTAATAGCATTTTGCCATTGTTCACGAATACGATGCTGATGATCTAAATCAAATTCTAAATCATAGTTGCTTTCAAGCTGATCGAGTTGATTCTCTAAGTCATTAATTTCTTGAGCCATTGCTGTACTGTAATCAACATCTTTAGTTTTTGATAGGAAAATACCTACAATAAAGATGACAGTCAAAATTGCAAAAATAATACCAAATATCATATTTGCTGTTACAAATGAAAAGACAGTAAGTGCCGCACCAATCAGTGCTAGTACTATAAATGAAATTCTCAATAGTTTCTGACGTTGATTTTTACGAACCTGTTCTTCTTCAAATGATTCTTTTAATTTTTCATATAAATTCTCTTTTTCATGAAGTTCCAACACTTGTTGTGCGTATTCTTTTTTCTTCTCAAATGTTTCTTCAGGGACTAAATCATTTTCAAGTTGATCGAGCTCGTTGGTATTGGAATTACGTTCAATTTTATTATCTTCAATGCCACGCTCTAATTGTAAAATATAGGCACTTTGTTCTTGCTTACCTCTAATTTGTTCACTTACATGACTTTTCATTGCTTCAGAACTGTCCACTTCGTGATGAGGCTCATTCCATCCTATATTTGCTTGTAGACTGTCCTTCTCTCGCTGTTTGTCGGAAATATCTTTTTCAATTGAACGTAGTTCATATTCTTTTTGTTTAATTTCCTCTTCTTGTTGATACAGTCCATTAAACGCATCGATATCTTTCTGCTCTACAGGATGAATGCTTTCAGCGTCTTTATTTAATTGCGCTAAACGTTCCTCTCTAAGACCAATATCTCTTTCTAGTGACTGCTTATGAGACTTCGCAGTTTCATATCGATCTATGCCCTTTTCAGGAAAATGGATAGGCTGAATATTAAGCACTTGTTCTAAATCTTTCCATTCTTGAGTTTGATCATGAAGTGCCACTTCTTTTTGTTTAGCTTCATGCATCTTAGACAACTGATTTAAGTTTTGTTTCAAATGCTCTAAACGACGTGAGGATTTGTCTTTTTCATCTACTAATCGATGATACGTATCTAATTTACTCTCTTCTTCACGTATTTGACTTTCAAGTTGTTTAAGTTGTTCTATCTGCTGATTAATAATTGGATTCTTGCCTGATTTCTTGTATAACTCGTCCTTTTTATGACCAATTGTGTCTCTCATACTTGTGAATTCAGTAGTTCCAAGTGCACCCGCTTGTAATAAATAATCTTGTAATTGCTTTTCATCGAGATTTCTGTGTATGTCTTGCAGACCTAATACATTAAATGAGAATATACCTTGATATGTCTTTTTAGAAATATAATTTAATTTCTTATTAAGCCAAGCCTCATCACGCACTGTACCGTCAGCGAGATATACCTTAACATCGCCTTGTGCACTACCTTTGATTCTTTCTACTTCAGCTTCTATACCATCATCAAATATTAAGGCTAACTTTCCACCGTATTGATTACCTAAACGTGGCTCAAGTCTAGGCTCTTTAGACTTTTTAGTAGGGAAACCAAACAAAATAGAATGGATAAATGCTTGTACAGTTGATTTACCTGCTTCATTTTCACCAAAAATTTCAGTGAATCCTTTATTAAAATTGATTTTACGCTGAACAAATTGACCATATCCATATATTTCAAGCGATTTAATTATCATTTTGTTCACCTCTCAACTCATCTTTTAACAGACTTTCCGCATGATTGACTAATTCAGTTCTATCAAATTCTGTATAATCATCTAAGAATTTTGAAGCTCTTGGATTAAGATACAAGTCACTCATAGCAGAATTAAATACTGACGCATCTTCTAATAAATCAGAAGAAAATTCATTCACAAGAGGTGATTCATCATTTTGAACATATTGAATATTTAAATCCTCTATGAATACGAATTGATTTTCATTTTCTTCAAATTCTGTAATCATTTCTTTCACTTGGATAAGATCTTGAGGGGCAATGGTATCTTCACTATTAACCAAAACCTTTAATCGATAGAACGCTTTACCCTCAGGTCTTACCTTGTCTTTGAATGATTGAATGTCCTCATATAAACCTTGTTTAGATGTATGATCTGTATTGATCGTGGCCTCTTCAAATTTAATATACTGTGTAGGATAAAATTCTGTAGTCAATTTGAGATGGTCACCCTCTATGAGCAAACATCCTTTTTCTCCTAGCTCGTTGAAATGTCTACCTTGGATATTACCTGGATAGTTAATCACAGGCATATCACTTAATTGTTCACGTTCATGAATGTGTCCTAACGCCCAATAATGATAGAGGCGACTATTTAAATCTTCTAATCGGAATTCAGTATAGCGATTATTTATAGACGATTTGCTATAAGTGCCATGTAGAACGCCGATATGTATTCCTTTTTGTCCTTGACTTGAAGGATAAGAATCAATTTTATTTTCATAACTCGTATCATTCTGATAACTAAATCCATGTATAAAAATAGTTTCCCCGTCTTTAGTGATGGCTTGATAGGTTTCTACTTGATTCGAAAATACAGAAACGTTGTTAGGCCAATTTGCAGATATTTTTGAAGTCAAAGGATCGTGGTTCCCATGACATACGTAGACAAATATTTGCTCTTTACGCAATCTTTCAAATTGTTCCTTAAGGAAGACTTCCGCACGGAGCGTACGATTCTCATTATCAAATAAATCACCCGCGATAATGATAAAATCTACTTCTTTTTGTAATGCTAAATCTACAATATTTTTAAAACTTTCATATGCACTTTTTTGAACATCTTCAAATATTTTAGGACTCAAATGACTTTTAGATTTGAAGGGACTGTCTAAGTGTAAGTCGGCACAGTGTATAAATTTAACCATAAGTTTAATTCTCCTTAGAAAAGCCGTAAAGTTAAACGATATAATGCAATTTGAATGTACTTCAATTATTGATAAAAATAAAAAAAGTTAGCATTAAGATAGATGAATGACAATAAATTAATAAACTATGTATCATGAAAAATAACTTTACTTTATATTTAATTATTTTACCATAACACTTAAAGTTCAGTCGACGACTAAGAGTATCATTCATCTGAAAATTAGGCGTCATATAATGGGATTGATTTGAATACGATATTTAACTCAAATGATGGTGCCTAATCATATGAAAAAAGCCTTAGAAAGATTATAATCATAACCTTTCTAAGGCAAATATTAAGTCTAGAAGTTATATCTTCTAAACTAAATCTAAAGACTTATCAATTAGTCAGCGTAAATTTCATCTAATGGTTTTACGATGATTTGATTGATTTCTTGGAATACTTGGCTCATTTTTTGCTCAGCATTCATTAATTCAGAGATATTTTCATCTTTTTCGATTTCTTGAGCTTGTTCTTGAGCTTTTTGTAAGTCTTCTTCAGGAATTTCTTCACCTTGCATTTGTTTTTGTTGGAAACTGATTTGAGTTTCACGGAATTCATCAAATAATTTTTTTGATTCTTCGTTTTCTTTAACTTTTGCAAATGCATCTTTAATCGCTTTATATTCGTCACTGTCTCTTAAAGCTTGTTCTAATTGATTTGCATAATCATATAAATTTACTGCCATAGTTCATTGCACTCCTTTGAGTTAATTTGTGTTTTAACCACTCACAAATAACTTTAACATATATGTCACCGTTAGACAAAGATTGCAATCACACCTTGGAATAAACCGATAATACCTCCAAGAATAAAACCTAATGACATAATTAATTTTAATTCTTTATTGGCAATTTCTATAATTAAATTTTCAATATAATCTAATTCGAACGTGTTAATTTGATCTTCGATGAGTTGTCGTAAATTAATCTTTTGCATAATTTTTGTAAGATGTTGAGAAATATTATGCACAATGACAGATGTTATTTTAGTTGCTGCTTCATTTTCCAAATAACCAATCAATTGAGGTGCTAATTCGCTTATAGGTATTCGTACTTTATCATTCAAATTCATATACGATAAAACAAGTTCACTTGTTGACTTGGAAATATTTTCAAATTGTTCTTTATCAATTAATTCAATTAATGTTTTATTCTTTAGCGTCTCATATTCGTTTCGAATCACTTGATTAATAATCGTACGCGCTTTCGGATGTTGAGTAAGACGAATCAATTCATGCTGAATACGCTCCGCAATACTTTCCTTTGTCATAAACATTTGTAGAAGACCTACTATTTTCCCCTTTTCCTGGAAAAAGGTATCCAGCATATCATAAATATCATGCGCACCTTTATCTGAGTTTAAATAAACCTTTGCTCTTTCACATAATAAATCTGCTATATCTTCTACTTTATGGTCAGCTAATTGGATAAGTTCTTTGGGAAGCAAATGGTGTAGTGTTTCGTGTTGATGATTATAATAGAAGGCGTTCAATTGCCCTTCGATTGCGGGGCTCATCTTTCCATCTATCACTTCATGAATATTAATGTCAAAGTACTGTGCAAAATTTTCAATTTTTGCGTCTTTACCTTTGAGTTTATGAATTTGTGTAAGAACTAAATCATGAATCGCGTCTCTTGATTGAGGTTGGTTGAGTTTCTCGCGAATCATTTCCTCTGTAATTAAATGGTCTTCAATGACTTGGCCTATTTTATTCGCAATCTCATCTCGTCGTTTGGGGATTAATCCAGGTGTGAATGGGATTCGCATTTTAAAAATATAATATGGTTTAAATGGGTGGAATAACATTCGTATTGCGATAACATTTGTAATACCACCGATTAAAGCGCCAATAATGGCCATAAAAACAATAATTAAAAAGGCATGCATATCCTTGACTCCCTTGTATCAATTTAAAATGTGTTTCGATTATAACACCATTTAACCTTTCACTCGTGCTATTAAACTTTGACTTAAACTAAAATAGTAAAAATAAAACGATGAAATCAAAAGATTGAGTTCATCGTTACGTGTAAATATTATTATCATAGCGTTAATCTATCATTTTAATAAAGTGACTAAATCGTTTCTAGATTCTACTATCACTTTTCAAAGAGAATTAGATATGTACTAATTCTTCTTTAGCATTTCTATTGAAATATGTTTCTGCTTCTCTCATTTTAGAAGTACCGAAGATTGGTTGTTTATCAGCGTTTAACACACGGTAAATATTGCTCACTTTATTGCTTTGTAAAATAAAGCCATTACGTGTTTCGATTGTATTCCAATAAATATCGCTTGTTGTTGCATGATTTGGATACGCACAATGATTTCTTGAAATCGTTTGTACGATTTCTAAAGGATCACATCCAAATGTGCTATTTAATACATCTGAATCTCTAAATAATGCACAAATTGATACACATGTCGTCCAGTTAGGTAAAACTCTTTCTTTTTCAATTTGTACTAATGTTTTCTTTGAAAGGCCAATTGTTTGGGCCATTGTATCTTGCGTGTAACCCGCTTCAATACGAACCATTTTAAATTTTGTCTGAATTAAATCTGTGAAACTCTGTCTATCCATTCTATTTATCTACCTTTCTAATTGGAAATATTTTATCCGGACACAAGAAATTGCAATTATACACATTTCTTGAAACACAAATTACATCTTAATATATTTTTAATAAAAATAAAAGAGTGAATCGTGTTTTTCTACCTATTTTTATTAAAGGCAAAATTATCAAAATAATTAAATATTTACATTTAACGGTATCCGCTCAACTTTAATTTGAATTTTAAATTGAGTACTAATAAATTGAACTTTTTATGACAATTAAATTAATTTATTTTCCATCGCATAAATTGCTGCTTGTGTTCTATCCGTGACTTGCAACTTATTAAAGATATGACTGACGTGTGTTTTGATAGTCTTTTCCGAGACAAACAGGGTTTGAGCAATTTCTTTATTCGTCTTCCCTTTCACCATTTCTCTCAAGACCTCTACTTCGCGCTTGGATAATTTATTTGTAAAATGAGGTTTCTTAGATACAGCTTCGATTACATTTTTAGCTTCTGGGTGAATAATACGTTCACCATTTAAAACTTTATGTATCGTTTCAATAAGTTTCTGTGGTTCGACATCTTTCATCTCATACCCATCTGCGCCTTTATCGATGGCTGAAATCACATGTTCGTCATCCACGTAACTCGTTAATACTAATACTTTAATTTGTGGATATTGTTTTTTTAGTATTTCTGTAATCTCTATCCCGTTCATTTCCGGCATAACTAAGTCTAACAATACGATGTCAGGTTCTTCATTTTCCTTTAAAAATGATAAGAACGATTGTCCGTCAGAAAAGCCTTTGACTACTTCTAAATCTTCAACTGTTGAAAGTAAAAATTCTAATCCTTGTCGTACGATATGATGATCATCTACTAATACTACTTTATGCATAATGTTTCTCCTTTTTAATTACTTTAAAGGTATCCTAATTGATATCGACGTACCCTGTTGAGGCGTTGAATTGATGTCTATTTTACCATCCATCGCATGTGTACGTTGCTTAAGGTTCTTTAAACCATTAGATGTATTATCATTGATTAAGTTAAGGTCAAATCCCTTTCCTGAATCAACAATTTGAATGATTAAATGTGCTTTATCTTGTGTTAAATGCAAGAATACTTCATTGGTATCCGCATGCTTTCGAACATTATTCATTGCTTCTTGTATCATACGATAGACATTTTCTTCAATATAATTGGATAAATCAATCAGACCATCAACATGCACTTCTAAATCAAGATTTAAGACATGGCTATAGTTATTTAAAGCATGCACCAGCCCATGTTCTAACCCGACAGGTTTTAACTGCCATATCAGTGCTCTCATTTCATTCACAGCATTTTGACTTGTTTCTTCAATTGTTTTAAAGGCCTTTTTAGAGAATTCATCTTCAGTCATACCTTGAGCTGCATGGGCAGTTAATTTTAATGAGAATAACATCTGATTGACCGAATCGTGAAGATCACGTGCTAACCTATTCCTTTCATTAATTTTAGCCGCCTCTTTCTCTCTATCCGTAAGTAAAATACGTTTAATTGCAGAACCGATTTGAAATGCTACGGACTCCAGTAATTCTAAATCTTCTTCACTATAATGTTGTTTGTTCGAAGAAGCGACATTAAGTAGTCCAAATTGTTCTTCACCGGAACGAAGAGGCACAGTTGCATGATGCGTAATACCTTCCGTTTCTTCATGATATGCACGATTTGCTAAATTAATTCTCGAACAATTGATGATATTAGAAGCCTTCGTTAGCTTCCTATTATGATATGCCTGTACACACCAACAGCTTCCTTCTGTCATATAATGGCACTCTTTTTTCGATAATGCACCAGGGAGGTCAACTGCTGATACAAGTTCATGCTCACCTTCCTGATTGATGAAGAATATCCATCCCGTAGTGAAGTCACTACCATCTATCAGTGAACGTAACCCCCCATGCATCATGCTATACATTTCAGTTTCCTCATTAAGAAACTCTGCTATTTCCTTTAGCAATGCGAGTCTAGTTGGCTTCTCCATTTTATCGCCCCAATACTTTATCCATATTATTTACATTATACATGGGTTCGCTTTATTTTAAAAATAGAGTTAAATACATCATTGAAAAGTGTTTGAGGATTCATTTTTCAAAAAATAATCATGATATAGAGAATAAATAATTTGTGATATGATGATATAGAAACTATAGGAGGATATTATGAAATTTACGATACCTGAACAATATAATGAATATACGTTAAGAGAGATATTTCAACAATTGAAACTTCCTAAGAAGGATTTACATCAGCTGAATATGTCAAAAGAGATAAAAATCAATGAGCAACAAGCTAAATTAACTGACAAAGTTGTCACTGGGGACGAAGTCATTGTGCCTACACCAGAAGAAAAAAGTAATTATTTACCTAGTTATCGTTACGCACAAATCTATTATGAAGATGATGATTTAGCCATCGTTATGAAACCTAAAGGTGTTAAAACGCATCCTAATGATTTAAAAGAAAGTAACACTTTAATGAATCACATTATTTATACGATAGATAGTGACTATGTTGAGCCAATCCATCGTCTTGACCAAGAAACAGTGGGTTTACTTATCGTAGCAAAGAATCCTATCATGAAGAAAATATTGGATAGAATGTTAGAAGATAATCAAATTACGCGTGTCTATAAAGCGAATGTAAAAGCATTGTTGCCTATTAAACCACAAACGATAGATATGCCTATTGGTAAGGATAAATTTCATCCTAATAAACGCAGAATTTCAAATACTGGCCAACGTGCGATTACACATATCTTAAGTTCTCAAATGATTAAAGAAGGTGTCTGTCAACTTGATATTAAATTAGACACGGGGCGTACACACCAGATACGTGTACACTTGGCTGAAATAGGTCATCCTGTCATTGGTGACCCTCTGTATGGCGATTCTACATTACGTCAATTAGAATTAAACAGTCATCAAATCGAATTCATTCATCCACTTACACGCGAACTGATTTCAGTAAGTTTAGATGATAAGAAATAGTTGAGGATTGAAACTCGATACCAAAATAAAAGCAAAGAAGGAACATTAGACAAATTATAAATGTCTAATGTTCCTTTACTTTAGTTATTTAAATAAATTTTAGTGAGGATCAACCATATCTTCTGGTTTAATCCATTCTTCAAATTGTTCTTCTGTCACATAGCCACTATTAATAGCTGATTCTTTTAATGTTAAACCTTCTTTGTGAGCTTTTTTAGCAATTTGAGCTGCTTTTTCATAACCAATATGAGGGTTAAGTGCAGTCACTAACATTAATGATTGATTTAAGTAATTATTAATGTTCTCTTCGATTGGCTCAATACCTACAGCACAATTATCATTAAACGTTTGCATACCGTCAGCTAATAAATAAATTGATTGTAGCGTATTATGAAGAATAACTGGTTTAAACACGTTCAGTTCAAAGTTACCTTGTGAACTTGCGAAACCTACAGCAGTATCATTACCCATCACTTGTACTGCTACCATCGTTAACATTTCACATTGAGTAGGATTAACTTTACCCGGCATGATAGATGAGCCTGGTTCATTTTCAGGAATAGAAATTTCAGCTAAACCAGCACGTGGACCTGAAGCTAACCATCTCACATCATTAGCTATTTTCATTAAATCGCCAGCTAAAGCTTTAAGTGTGCCATGTAATTGAACAACCTCATCATGGGCTGTCAATGCATGGAATTTATTTTCAGATGAAACAAATGGATAACCTGTATTATCTGAGATGAATTTTGCAACTTTATTACCAAATTCTGGATGCGCGTTAATACCTGTACCTACAGCCGTTCCACCGATAGCTAAGCTAAGGATATGTTTTTTAGATTCGCTTAGCAATTCTTCACATTTGTCTAACATGTAGCGCCAACCGCTGATTTCTTGGCCTAATTTAATTGGTGTCGCATCTTGTAAATGTGTACGTCCAATTTTAATGATTGATTGATATTGGTCTTCTTTTTCTTTTAATGTATCACGTAAGTTTTTAAGTGCTGGTTCTAATTTTGTTTCAACTTCATGATATAAAGCGACATGCATAGCTGTAGGAAATGTATCATTAGAACTTTGTGATTTATTAACATCATCATTTGGATGAATTGATTCATCACTATGATGTTCTTTTAAGTATTCATTTGCTACGTAGCTGACAACCTCATTCACATTCATGTTACTTTGTGTACCACTACCTGTTTGCCAAACGACTAATGGGAAGTGTTCATCTAACTCTCCCTTTAAAATACGGTCGCAAGCATATACGATTGCGTCTTTCTTTTCATCACTTAACTTACCAAGTTCATGATTGGCTAACGCAGCACCTCTTTTTAATTGTGCAAACCCATAAACGACTTCAATTGGCATACGTTCTTTACCTACTGGAAAGTTACGTTTACTTCTTTCAGTTTGAGCACCCCAATATTTATCTCCAGGTACTTCAATTTCTCCAAAAGTATCATGTTCAATTCTGACTGACATACATTTCTCTCCCCTTATTGTCTTTATTTATTTGTAGTATAGCACTATTTAATTTAGATGGGCAACGATGAGGTGAAACGTTTACATAATAAAAATGACCCTAATTACTTTGCTTATCTACTAAAATAATTAAGGTCTCAACTATGTGAAATTTAAGAATGTTTATATTTAGTTTTAGTCGCTTGAACAATCGCAATTGCTAATAATATGAATAATATGGCGCTTATTACTATTGTAATAGGACTTATTTGGACTAAAAATCCTAAAATGCCAGTAAGCCGGCTATAAAAATCATTCAAGGTATAAATCAGTATACCTGTAATTGCTAAACAACAAATGACGCTAATGATTACACCAGATTGATTACTTTTAATAAACGTATGTGCACTCACGTCATCTACTAATCCTTTAGAGAGATTAAGTTGTAATTGCACAATTTTAAAAAGTAAGGGTAAGTATAGTGCTCCTAAAGCAAGAGGAAAGCCTTTTACAGAGATTAAACTTATAATCACAGTCGCTATCATTAAATGTATCCAATATTTTCCTAGCATATTTTAAATCTCCTTGTGTTAATCACTATTAAGTATGATATCACAATTGTGATTGATGAGGGAGATAAGCATGGTACAAAGTTGATTGGTGACATAAATTTTCAAAAATAAACAAACTGAGATGCATTTAATGATCTCAGTTTCCTTAAACATTTTGGCCAGTAAATAGCTGAATTGAAAGTGTGCTTATAACAAGCTTCTTACAATTCTAGCCATCCTTCTTGCCCCATTATTAAATTATTTATCTTGTAGGTCGGAACGTACGTCTTCGTCATGAGATTGATTCAGTTTGTCTTCATCATTCTCTTCTGAAATTTGTTCCATTTCTTTACCTAATTCTTTCAAATCATCTAAATCTGTCACCATTGCATTTTCTTCTTCATGATAATTCAATTTAGATTCTTGTTCTTTAGCCATTGTTTTCCCCCACAATCTCTATGGTTAGACAAAACGTGCTGTGAAGTACTCTTTAACGTCTTCAGGTAAACCTGCAGCCGCTTCTTTATCTAAGATAACATTAACCATACGATGTGCTTTTAAATCTGCTGGTTCATAACTAGATTTACCATTTTCACGATATAATTTCTCAATCACATCACGTTTATTGCTACCAGTGACTACTAAGAAGATTTCTCTAGCTTCCATTAAACCTTGTCGTACGCTAACATCTAATTTGCCACTTTCATCGATAGAAAGAACTTGAAGGATTAATTTCCCTTTGTTTTCTTTCGTTTTCATTTTATCTGAGATAAATTCAATTGCATCTTTTTCATAAGAGATTGAATAAACTTGACTTTCAGGTACTCCTAAAGCTTCAAAATAAGAGCGATTGTCGTCATAATCTAAGATATTGATTTGACTAAAGTCTACAGCGTGTGTATCAACGTTTTTCTTAAGTTCATCTAAAACAGGCGCTTGGTCCTTGTCTAAATGAAATCCTGCAATTGTTGTAGGATTGTTATTAAATTGTTTACGAATAATATCAGCAGCGTATTCTGCTACTCTTTCATTATTATCAAATACTTTAAAGTTCATTGCCATATTCATTACACTCCTCTAAGTTTGCTCTTTACATAGAATGATTGATATTAATTTCAAATATACCCTTTTGAGTTATTTGTCAAACCAAACTATTACGCTTTAATGTCAATTCTTCATGTTTAAATATAACATTTCTAACTACATTATTACATTCACTTTTATTTTTCCTGAAAATTAATTTATGAAAGATTTGGAAATTGTTGTTGTCTCAACGCCTCATAAATAAGTAATGCGGCTGTATTAGATAAGTTCAAAGATCTAATTTTATCACTCATAGGTATTCTTAATGCAGTATCTGCATATTTCTCTTTCACCCAATCAGGAAGACCAGTTGTTTCTCTACCGAAAATAAAATAATGTTCCTCTTCAGTATTTGAAAAATTAAAATCACTATAAGTTTGTTTTCCAAATTTAGTTAACAAGTAATAATTTCCTTCAGTACTTTCAAAGAACGCTTCAATACTTTCGTGATAAGTAATATTTACATGCTCCCAGTAATCTAAACCAGCCCTTTTTAACATCTTATCATCTGTACTAAATCCTAAAGGCTTAATAAGATGTAAATGTGTAAGTGTTCCTGCACACGTTCTAGCAATATTGCCTGTATTTGCAGGTATTTCTGGTTGGAATAAAACGATATGATTCGTCATAGTTAGTCTCTCCTCATTTCCAAGCCTTTTTTCATTTCAACTTGGACTTCCTCTATTTCTTTTTCAAAATTTTCATTTATAAAATGTCGTGCGTCTTCTCCTTGAATTTGTCCTATAGCCCAATAAGCAGTTCCTCTAATCATCGGTCTAGGATCATTAAAGGCGACTTCTTTAAGTTCAGGAATCGCATTTTCTTCTTTAAAATGCGCTAAGGCGATAATCGCATTTCGTTGAATTGGCTTTTTACCTCTCCAAGCGCCAGCTAAATGCCCGTAAGTATTTTTAAATTCTTTATTACTCATTTGAAGTAATGGGACCAATCGTGGCTTTAATATTTCTGGTTCAAGAACGATATCATCATGTTGCGTATTAATGCCTCTATTTTTTGGACATACTTGTTGGCAAGTATCACATCCATATAAACGATTGCCAATTTTATAACGATACTCATCCTTTAAATAGCCTTTCGTTTGAGTTAAAAAGCTAATACATTTTTGACTGTTTAATTGACCATTTCCCACTAAAGCACCAGTAGGACAACGGTCTACACATATCGTACAGTCCCCACAACTATCTAAAATAGGGTCATCAGGCTCAAAGGGTATGCTTACTAACATTTCTCCTAAATATGTCCATGTACCTAATTCAGGTGAGATAACAAAACCATTCCTGCCTACAAAACCTAACCCAGCTCTTTCAGCTACTGCCCTATCAGATAAAACACCAGTATCTACCATAGATTGTATTTCAACATTTGGCACTCGTTCTCTAAGAAATTCACTCAGTTTATCAAGTCTTTTCCGCATAATTGTATGGTAGTCTTGTCCCCAAGAAGCTCTGGCGAACATACCTCGTCTATCTCCTCTTACACTTTTAGGTGCACCCTTCAATTTATTCGGATAACCTACCGCAATAGCAATAATAGAACGCGCACTTGGTAAACTTAATTTAGGTTCAGTTCTTAAAGCTATATCGGACTCTTCAAATCCAGATGCGTACCCTCTGGAATGATAACTTTCTAATTTCTGTTTTAGCTCATCAAATGGATCTGCAGTTGTGAAACCTATACTATCAATACCTATAGAATGAGCATAGTCTATTATCTCTCTTTTTAACTGCTTGTAATCCACAGCTTTGCCCCCTCACAAAAAATTACATATGCCATTTTAACACATGTTCGCTTTTCATAGCGTTTTAGGGTTTTATTTTTTACAAAAAAGAGCAGAACCGAAATCAAATTCTCATAGAATGATTTCAAAATTCTGCCCTACTTAAAAAGTATTTAAATATTATAATACGCGTGATAAGAAGTTTTGTGTTCTTTCGTGTTGAGGGTGTTCAAATATATCAACTGGCGAGCCCGATTCGACAACCACACCATCAGCCATAAATACTACTTTATTACTGACTTCTTTAGCAAAGTTCATTTCATGCGTGACAATGACCATCGTCATACCGTCCTTGGCTAAATCTCTCATTACTTTCAATACATCACCAACAACTTCAGGGTCTAAAGCAGATGTTGGCTCATCAAATAAAAGCACGTCTGGCTTCATTGCTAAAGCTCTCGCAATCGCGACTCTCTGTTTTTGACCTCCAGATAATTGATTAGGATAAGCCTCTGCTTTGTCTTTTAATCCAACTTTGTCTAATAAATTTAAAGCTATTTCTTTAATTGTGCCTTGATTATCTTTATGTAAAAGCTTAGGAGCTAGCATGATATTTTCAATTACTTTTTTATGTGGAAATAAGTTAAAACTTTGGAAGACCATTCCCATTTTCTGTCTTAATTCGTCCAAATGAATGTCCTTTTCAGTTAAATCATTACCTTCAAAAATGACTTGCCCTTTTGTTGGCGTTTCGAGTAAATTCATACAACGTAGCAACGTACTTTTACCACTACCAGATGGCCCAATGATAGCTACAACTTCTCCTTGTTTCACTTCTAAATTAATATCTTTAAGTACTTCGTTATGTCCGAATGTTTTGTTTAAATTTTTAATTTTAATCACTAGCCTTCATTCTCCCTTCAACTAAACTCATGATGCGTGAAAGTGCAAACGTTAAAATAAAGTAAAGGACTGCGGCAATGAGTAAAGGCGTGAACGGATCGAATGAAATACCTTGCACAACTTGTGCATTAAACATAATCTCTCCAACACCAATTGTTGAAACGATTGAAGATTCTTTAATAAGCGTTACAAATTCGTTTCCTAAAGCAGGCAATATATTTTTGATTGCTTGTGGCATGACCACAAATTTCATTGTTTGACTATAATTTAAACCTAGACTTCTTGCTGCTTCTGTTTGTCCCTTATCAACTGCATTAATTCCTGCTCTTATAATCTCGGCAATATATGCTGATGAGTTTATCACAAGTGCAATGGTTCCGCATATAAGAGCTGACACATCTAGTCCTAACGCTGCAGTTGTTCCAAAGAAGACGATAAACACTTGAACTAGCATTGGTGTCCCTCTTAAGAATTCAATGTATATACTTGCTACCCAAGATAAAGGTTTAAATTTACTTAATTTCATTAAAGCAATCAATGCACCTAAGATTGAACCTAAAATGACCCCAATAGATGAAATGAGAATTGTATCTTTAATACCTTTAATAAAGAAACTTCCATATTTGGTAAAGAAGTTACCATCATCTTGCATATCTTCAGCAGCTTTATTCATATAACTATCAATTAAGTTTTTACTTTTAACTTCATCAATTGTTTGATTAAGATGTTTAAGTAACTCTGGAGAATCTTTTGGTAAAGCAATACACGTAGGTTTCTTTTCTTCATTAAATTTAACATCTGCAAAATCTAACTCAGGATTTTGTTTTAAATAAGCTTCGGCTACTGGTTTCTCAATAACGGTTCCGACAACCTTACCACTTTTCAATGCTAATATTGCATCAGGTAAACGACTTAAAGAAGAAATTTGACCATTATTGATTTCATTTTGAGCAATTTTCTCTTGTTCTGTCCCTTTCTGAGCTGCTATCTTTTTGCCTTCAAAGTCTTTTAAACTTTTGTATTGATTTTTTTCTGACTTTTTAACTAACATTGTATTATTTGTCATCATATATGGTTCTGTAAAATCAACTTCCTTTTTTCTTTCAGGCGTTGTTGTCATACCAGAAATGATGATGTCTATTTTTCCAGTTTTCAAAGCACCTAAGAGGCTATCAAATTGCATATTCACAATTTTTAATTTTAAGTGATTATCTTTTGCTATTTTCTTAGCTAACTCAATATCTACACCCGCATATTCAGTTTTGCCGTGGACTGTTTTCTCAAATTCTAAAGGTGCGTAATCTGCTGATAACCCCACTCTTATTTCTCCACGTTGTTTAATTTTGTTCCAATTTGAATCTTCTTTAGCACTAGCAATAGGATTTATGTATATCATTGCAGAGCTTATAAGTATAGCGATGACTATAATTATCTTGAAAGTTTTGTTCATACTTAATGAGCCCTCCTTAATAAATATACATTATTATACATTTTTATTTATTTTTATGCAATTCTTTTTCTGAAAATTAAGGCAAAAAAATAAGCAATGTCTCAACGTTTATGTTGAACACATTGCTTTCCAGCTCATCTTATTATTCTTTAGGTATTTCAAATTGGTAAATTTCATCACTATAAGAATGAATAAATTTCTTACATAAATGATGAACAATAAATGCTCCAGTAAAAGGCACGACAAAATATCCAATGATGAGCATGATGATATTAAAAGACGTGTCTCCTGACATACGATTAAGTGCATTAATTGGTCCGACTAAACCAGTATATCCAAACCCTGCTGATAAAGGCGTTCCTTTAATATTTAATACGTATGCTACAATACCGCAAATAATGCCATTCACAGTTAGAGGAATAGCGATAATGAGATGCTTTAAATAAACAGGTATCATCATCTTCGCAGCACCAATTAATAACACTAAGTTCACTCCAATCGAATTCACTCTCAAAGATCCGAATAAGAATGTGACACATGCGGCAACAATTCCCATATTCGCTGCCCCACTACCTAAACCAGTC
Source organism: Staphylococcus sp. HMSC036D05 (assembly GCF_001836225.1). Taxonomy (NCBI): domain Bacteria; kingdom Bacillati; phylum Bacillota; class Bacilli; order Caryophanales; family Staphylococcaceae; genus Staphylococcus; species Staphylococcus sp. HMSC036D05. Next base: position 30,052 of record NZ_KV827792.1, read on the forward strand.
AAACTAATTGCTGTAGCGATAGCCACTAGTGAAATTGGTGTAACCATTAATAATGAAAAAGTTACACATATCAGTATAGACATCAACAAAGGATTTAACTCGGTAAATCCATTCACAACTCTTCCAATTGATTGAGTAATCACTTGTACATACGGCAAAGTAAGTAACCCAATGACTCCACTTATGACTGGGACTAAAACTGGAAGAATAATCATTTCAAATGAACCGAGCTTTCCTTCTAAGAACATGTAAATAAAACAAGCTAATGCAACTACTACAATAACATTGATGATATCTCCAATACCTTTTAATTCAATTCCTTTATTACTAAAATGAACAGCACCGGAACCAAGCATTGCTGACGTACCAATGATTGCTGCACCAGCACCTTTAAATTTAAATTGATGTGCAGCTAATACACCAATAATAAATGCCATAAATGACTGAATAACAATGACAAGCTGATATACAGTTTCTAATAAATGGTTCCCTTCCTTAAAGAACTTTAATAATTCTCCTAATAAAGCATTAGGCAAAAGCGCAATGACAACTCCAGCACCTACAGCATTTAATATATTATTTAAAAAAGACTTTCCATTAACATGCGAATTACTCATTCTGAATCCTCCAAATATCACATTAGATTAATAGTATTATAGATAAACCAGATAAACAATAACTAATTATTGAAACTGTATATTGAGAATTATATAAATGTTGAGATAGTAAGCCCTTTTCCTTCTGAAAGGTAGAATTATAGAATTTATTCAAGCAAGCCCAATGAGTTAAAGAAATTTGTCATTATTTCAACTTGTGAAGAATTTGAGGTTAAAATAATAAACTACTAGTGATTATTTCAGTGACCAAACCAGTGACCAAATATCATTTTAATTCTATTGTTTTGTGACCACGATGTGACCAAAAAATAATGCCTATATGTGTCTAAATGAATAAAAAAAGAGTGAAAACGTTGATTTAACAACATTCTCACTCTAAAAGTTCCTAAAAGTATATAAAATAATACCGGTGGTCGGGATCGAACCGACACTCCAAAAAAGGAACGGGATTTTGAGTCCCGCGCGTCTGCCAATTCCGCCACACCGGCTCAATAGATAAATAAAAAACTTCCCTCTGGAAGTATACTATGGAGCGGAAGATAGGACTTGCACCTATACCTCGTTCCGGGAAGGAACGTGTTCTAAAAGTTGAACTACTCCCGCTTAATATAAAATTTAATGGAGCGGAAGATAGGACTTGCACCTATATCTCATTCCGGGAAGGAATGTGTTCTGAGAGTTGAACTACTCCCGCTTAATATAAAATATTTGATGGAGCGGAAGATAGGACTTACACCTATATCTCATTCCGGGAAGGAATGTGTTCTAAGAGTTGAACTACTCCCGCATAATTAACATGGAGGCGGCAACCGGATTTGAACCGGTGATAAAGGTTTTGCAGACCTCTGCCTTACCACTTGGCTATGCCGCCAATAACTGGGCTAGCTGGATTCGAACCAGCGCGTG